>NZ_JBEZGB010000001.1:0-1169121 GCF_040649755.1 Nonomuraea sp. NPDC048882 | reverse complement strand
TCGATGCCGCCGCCGATGATGACGAACGTGGCCCCGACCGTGATCACGCCGATGGTGGCCGCCAGCGACAGGATGCTGATCAGGTTGGAGGCGGTTCTGCTGGCGGGCGGGGGCCGCGCCGATGAGCGCGGGGCCGATCAGCCCTGCCAGAAGCGGGGCCGCCGCAAGCAGGGGGGTGCTCAAGGTCATGGCCCCCGAGTGTGCACTACGAGATGTGTTCTTGTGACTACTTTCGGTAAATTCCTCAGAGTGCGTTGGTGCTTTGTGCTGCTTGGTAGACGGCTTGGGCCTCGTTCCCGAAATAGGGGCCGAACATCCAGTTGGGGGCGAAGTTGTATTTGAAGCTGTTGACGGAATTCTGGGTGCCGAGCCCGGTCGACTCGTTGAAATTCAGCATCCAGGGGCCGCCGCTGGATCCGCCGGTCATGTTGCAGGTCAGGCCCAGGTCGTTGGAGGCGAGGAAGTCGTCGAAGGTGCGGCCCGAGCAGTAGACGAGCTTCGAGCCGTCGTACGGGGTCGCCGCGGGGTAGCCGAAGGCGTACATCTGCCGGCGTCTTTGCTGGTTGAAGGCCACGCCCTGGCCGCCCACGGCGTCCACCAGCGTCTTGCCCTCCAGGGGCGCGACCACGGCGGCGGCGACGTCGAAGTTGATGTCCTCGCTCGCGTTCCACTGCTGCGTGGTCAGCAGCCTGGTGGCGGGCCAGGTGCCGAAGGGGCGGTTGCCGGCGGCGTAGCCGGGGACGAAGACCCAGTTGGTGTGGAAGGCGCCGTTCATCTTCACGCAGTGGCCCGCGGTCAGCACCACGCTCTTGTTGGCGCTGGTCACCGCCGTGCCCGAGCAGGAGGCGTTGCGGCCCTGGGTGGTGAAGAAGATGCGGCCGGTGGTGCGGGCGACCGCGCCGCCGCCGGTCCACGCCTCGCCCCCGCTCCGCGCCGCCTGGAGGTCCACGCCGGCGCCGGACTGGCCGCGGGTGGGTGGAGCGGTCCAAGAGCTGCCCTGTTCGGGCGCGTCGGCCGTCAGTCCGGCCTTGGGCTTCGGCGCGTCCAAGGGCTTGGCGGCCTCCATCCTCCGCTCCGTCCAGTACGTCATGACCTGCCGCCGCTCGGTGGCCGTGTCGGCGGCGGCCCGCTGGGCGGGCTTCGGCGGCGCCGGCACCCGCGCCTGCCCCTGCCCCTGCCCCTGGCCCTGCACCCGCTGCTGGGCCTGCGCAGGAGCCGCGCTCGCGGGGGGCGGGGCCAGGGCGGCGGTGAGGGCGACGGCGGTGAGCGTGGCGGCGGAAAGCAGGGCGAATTTGCGTTGCATTACGTAACCTCCGTAAACCGGACCTGGGCCTAGGAAGGTAGCGGGCTCAATATCCAGATTTCTCAAGATTTGCTCATACCGATATGGCTATATTCCGTCACAAATGAACTCCCTTATCACGTGTCACATAAGGAGGGGATTTCTGGGGTCTGGGGTCCCGCGTGCCCGAGTACGCCGAACAGCGGGGACAATGGACACGTGCATGAAGAGACCCTCCGCTCCGTGGTCGTGCTCGGCTCCACCGGTTCGATCGGCACCCAGGCCCTCGACGTCATCGCCGCCAACCCCGGCGGCTTCAAGGTCGCCGGGCTGGCGGCCGGTGGCGGCAAGGTCGAACTGCTGGCGCGCCAGGCCGCGGAGTTCGGGGTCGAGGCCGTGGCGGTGGCCGACCCCGCGGCCGTGCCCGCACTGAAGGAGGCGCTGGCCGCACTCGGCGCCCGGCCGGTCGTGCTCGCCGGCCACGAGGGGGTCGCGGAGGTCGCCGGATGGCCGTGCGACATGGTGCTCAACGGCATCACCGGCGCGCTCGGGCTGACCTCCACCCTCGTCGCGCTCGAAGCGGGCCGCACGCTCGCGCTGGCCAACAAGGAGTCGCTGATCATCGGCGGGCCGCTGGTGAAGCGGCTGGTCAAGCCGGGCCAGATCCTTCCGGTCGACTCCGAGCACTCGGCCGTGCAGCAGTCCCTGTGGGCCGCCGGGCCCGCCGGCTACGACTCCTCGGCCGTCAAGCGGCTCGTGATCACCGCCAGCGGCGGGCCGTTCAGGGGCATGCGGCGTGAGGACATGGCAGGCGTCACGCCCGAGATGGCGCTGGCGCACCCCACCTGGTCCATGGGTCCGGCCATCACGATCAACTCCGCCACCCTGGTCAACAAGGGGCTGGAGGTGATCGAGGCGCACCTGCTGTTCGACCTCGGCTTCGACCGCATCGCGGTGGTCGTGCACCCGCAGTCGGTGATCCACTCCATGGTCGAATACGTCGACGGCTCGACCATGGCCCAGGCCAGCCCGCCCGACATGCGGCTGCCGATCGCGCTTGCGCTCGGCCACCCCAGACGCATCCCGGGCGCGGCGCGGGCCATCGACTGGACCAAGGCCCACACCTGGACGTTCGAGCCCCTCGACGACGTGGCCTTTCCCTCGGTCGCGCTCGCCCGGCACGTCGGCGGCGAGGGCGGCACCGCGCCCGCCGTCTACAACGCCGCCAACGAGGCGTGCCTTGAGGCGTTCCTGCGGGGCGGGCTGCCGTTCCTGGCCATCGTCGACACCGTGGCCAAGGTCGTCGAGGAGCACGAGGTGACCCCCGCCGACTCCGTCGAAGAGGTGCTGGCGGCCGACGCCTGGGCTCGCGCCCGTGCGGCCGAACTCACAACCGGGCAGTCCCGCTAGCTACCTAAACTGGAAAGCGTCGTCACAGTAAGGGTTGAAATGACTTCTGTAGCTCTCGGCATCCCGACGGTGCGTCCCAAGCCGCTCGCCGAACGCCGCCACTCCCGCCAGATCATGGTCGGCAGCGTGCCCGTGGGCGGCGACGCCCCCGTGTCGGTGCAGTCGATGACGACGACGGTGACCGCCGACGTCAACGCCACCCTGCAGCAGATCGCCGAGCTCACGGCGTCCGGCTGCCAGATTGTCCGCGTCGCCGTGCCGTCCCAGGACGACGCCGACGCGCTGCCCATCATCGCCAAGAAGTCGCAGATCCCGGTGATCGCCGACATCCACTTCCAGCCGAAATACGTCTTCGCCGCCATCGACGCGGGCTGCGCGGCCGTCCGGGTCAACCCGGGTAACATCAAGAAGTTCGACGACAAGGTCGGCGAGATCGCCCGCGCGGCCTCCGACGCCGGCGTCCCGATCCGCATCGGCGTCAACGCCGGCTCCCTCGACCCGCGCCTGCTGCAGAAGTACGGCAAGGCCACGCCCGAGGCGCTGGTGGAGTCGGCGCTGTGGGAGTGCTCGCTGTTCGAGGAGCACGGCTTCCGCGACATCAAGATCTCGGTCAAGCACAACGACCCGGTCGTGATGATCAACGCCTACCGCCTGCTGGCCGCTGAGTGCGACTACCCGCTCCACCTCGGCGTCACCGAGGCCGGCCCGGCCTTCCAGGGCACCATCAAGTCGTCCGTCGCGTTCGGCGCCCTGCTCGCCGAGGGCATCGGCGACACCATCCGGGTCTCCCTCTCGGCCCCTCCGGTCGAGGAGGTCAAGGTCGGCAACCAGATCCTGGAGTCACTCGGGCTGCGCGAGCGCGGCCTGGAGATCGTCTCCTGCCCGTCGTGCGGGCGGGCGCAGGTCGACGTCTACACCCTGGCCGACCAGGTCCAGGCGGGCCTTGAGGGCCTGAAGGTGCCGCTGCGGGTGGCCGTCATGGGCTGCGTCGTCAACGGGCCCGGCGAGGCCCGCGAGGCCGACCTCGGGGTGGCCTCCGGCAACGGCAAGGGCCAGATCTTCGTCAAGGGCGAGGTCATCAAGACGGTACCGGAGTCGCAGATCGTCGAGACGCTGATCGAGGAGGCGCTGCGCCTGGCCGAGGAGATGGGCGTCGAGGTCGACCTCGACGACGACTCCGGCCCCACGGTCACGGTCGGCTGACCCCGGCGCGGGTCTCTCGCCTCAGTCCCGCAGTCGCGTGAGTCTCCCGTCTCGGCCCTACGGTCGCGAGCCGATGACTCCGGCGCGAACCTCGAGCGGGGTCAGAGGTGCGGGAGGGTGTAGGCGGGGTCGGCGAAGGCGCCGCCCTGAGGGGGGTCGCCGGTGAAGTGGGCGGCCACCCCAGGGATGCGGGCGGCATATGCCTCGGCGTCGTCAAGAGGGTGATAGCCGAGACGGTCGTCCAGCTCCCAGTAGCGGCGGGTGTTGGCCGACACCGCGTAGGGGGCGGCGAAGGTGAGGCCAGGCGTGGTCAGCGCGGCCCAGAAGAAGCCGGCGCAGTCGCGCGGGCTGAGCCAGGTGGCCAGATGACGGGGCTCGCCGGGCTCCGGCTCCAGGCTGCCGATGCGCAGGCACACGACCTCCAGCCCGAACTTGTCGGCGTAGAGGCGGCCCAGCGCCTCCACCGCGACCTTGCTCACCCCGTAGAGGCCGTCGGGGCGCGGCGGCATGCCGGGTGAGACGGTCTCGCTCGCCGGGTAGCAGCCGGTCAGGCGGTTGCTACTGGCCAGCACCACGCGCCTGACCCCGGTGCGGCGCGCCGCCTCCAGCACGTGGTGGGTGCCCGACACGTTGGCATCGAGCAGGTCGGGCAGCGGGGCCTCGTCGGGCACGCCGGACAGATGGACGATCGCGTCGGCCCCCGGCAGCAGCGCCGCCACGTCGTCGGGCTCGCTCAGCTCGGCCTGGTGGACCTCCTCGCCGGTGCCTGCGGCGGACAGCGGCACGCGGTCGACCGAGATCAGACGCGTCAGGCGGCGGCGCAGGGGCTCGCGCAGCATGGACCCGACCCGGCCGGCGGCCCCGGTGAGAACGACGGTCTCCATGGTCATGAGGCGAGTCTGCCAGCGGCCACCGACATTCCTGGCTTTCACTCCCTGTCATTGATCGATTACAAATTGGCAAGCTTTTCGCCATACCCGGAACCGTTCCAAGCCGCGCACGGGAGCATCGCTAGGCCTATGACAAGGGAGGAGGCCGGGTGAAGCGGGTAGCTGGGGTTGTCGCCGGTATGGCGGTGCTCATCGCCGGGATGGTCGGCGCGGACGGTGCGGCGGTGGCCGGCAGGGAAGCCGCGGCGGCGGTGGCCGGGCGGCAGGCGCAGGCGGCCGTGATCTGGGGTGCCTGTCCGAAGGTGGCGGGCAAGACGGTGTCGGCGGCGCTCGAATGCGGCACCGTACGCGTGCCGCTCGACCACCGCCAGCCCAGGGGCCAGTCCATCAAGATCGCCGTGAACCGGATCAAGGCCAAGGTGGCGAGGGACGCCAACCACCTGGGCACGCTGCTGCTCAACCCGGGCGGGCCAGGCTCCCCTGGGCGGGAGCTGACCGAGTTGGTGGCGACGTCCCTGCCTGCCGACGTGTCCGAACGGTACGACATCGTCGGGTTCGACCCGCGCGGCGTCGGCGGCAGCGAGCCGGCCGTGCACTGCGTGGACCCGGACGTCTTCTACAAGCCCCCGAGGCCCGACGCGGTGCCGCACGGGCAGGCCGAGGAGCGGGTGCTGCTGCGCCGGGCCGCCGAGTTCGCCACCGCGTGCGGCAACCGCTGGTCCTGGCTGCTGCCCCACCTGACCACCGAGAACTCCGCCAGGGACATGGACGTCATCAGGGCTGCCCTGGGCGAGGAGAAGATCAGCTACCTCGGCTACTCGTACGGCACCTACCTGGGCGGCGTCTACGCCACCCTCTTCCCTGACCGGGTCAAGCGCCTGGTCATGGACAGCATCGTCGACCCCACGGCCGTCTGGTACGAGTCCAACCTCAGGCAGGACCGCTCCTTCGAGCACCGCCACCGCCAGTTCCTGGCCTGGACCGCCAAGCACCACGGCGTCTACAAGCTGGGCGCCACCGCGAAGCAGACCTCGTTCGCCTACTACGCCATGCGCGACCGGCTGCGCTCCCGGCCCGCCGGCGGGGTCGTGGGGCCGAGTGAGCTCGACGACACGTTCACGGTGGCCGGCTACAGCGACAAGGTCTGGCCCCTGTTCGCCCAGGCCTGGTCTGCGTACGTCCGCAGGGGCGAGGTCAAGGGCCTGACCGAGATCTACGAGAGGCACGGCAAGAACGACGCGTCCGACGAGAACGGCTACGCCGTCTACCTGGGCGTCCAGTGCCGTGACGCGCAGTGGCCGCGCCAGTGGGCGACCTGGCGGACCGACATGGCCGCGATGCACCAGCAGGCGCCGTTCCTCACCTGGCCGAACGCCTGGTTCAACGCCCCGTGCGCGTTCTGGCCGGTCAGGGGCGGCACGCCGGTGCAGGTGCGCCAGTCGCCGAAGCTGCCGCCGATCCTGCTCCTGCAGTCCAGGCACGACGCCGCGACCCCCTACCGGGGCGCGCAGCGGATGGCGGCGCTCTTCCCGCGCTCGCGCATGGTGCTGGAGGGCGGCGGCAACCACGGCGTCTCGCTGTCGGGCAACACATGCGTGGACGGGCACCTGGCGGCGTACCTGAGGGACGGCACCCTGCCGGCCAGGGACACGCGGTGCGCCGCGTCCGCCGAGCCCCGTCCGGCCGAGCACATGACGTCGCAGGAGCCGAAGAGGCACGCGCTGCTCGGCATTCTGGGCGCGCTGGACATGCTGCGCGGAGGCTGACGTCAAGAAAGGGTTACCGTCGGCAGTTCCAGATGAGCCATTCGGTGACCCTTCGCGTAGTCTGACCGTGTGATGCTGCGTACATCGGCGTCGCGCGTGCTCGACGACAACGACCGGGACGAAGTTCTCGCGCTGCTTGACTCCGACCCGGTCGCCAACGTCTTCGTCTCCTCCCGAGTGCGGGCCGTCGGACTCAACCCGGCGAGACTCGGCGGACAGATGTGGGGATTCGGGCCGCGCGGTGGCCTCGTGTCACTCTGCTACGCCGGCGCCAACCTGGTGCCGGTCAACGCCGGTCCCGAAGCCGTGCACGCCTTCGCCGACCGCGCGCGCAAGCAGGGCCGGCGGTGCTCCTCGATCGTGGGCCCCGCCGACGCCGTCGCGCTGCTGTGGGAGCGGCTGGAGCCGCACTGGGGGCGGGCGCGGGCGATCCGCTGGGCGCAGCCGGTCATGGCGATCTCGCACAGGTCGCCGGTGCCGCCCGACCCGCTGGTGCGCAGGGTGCGGCCGGAGGAGTTCGACATCCTGCTGCCGGCGTGCGTGGCCATGTTCACGGAGGAAGTGGGCGTCTCGCCCAACCTCGGTGACGGTGGAGCGCTCTACCGCACGCGGGTGGCCGAGCTGATCAGGATCGGCCGCTCCTACGCCCGGATCGAGGACGGACGGGTCGTGTTCAAGGCCGAGGTGGGGGCCGTCACGCCGCACGCCTGCCAGATCCAGGGGGTCTGGGTGGCGCCCGAGCTGCGGGGGAGGGGCCACGCGGTGGCGGGCATGGCCGCCGTGGTCGACGCCGCGATGAGCTGCTTCGCGCCGATCGTGACGCTCTACGTCAACGACTACAACCACGCCGCGCGCTCGGTCTACCGCAAGGTGGGCTTCCGCGAGGTCGACACCTTCATGTCCGTGCTTTTCTAGAAGCTCCTCTGCGTACGACGAACGCGCCGGGCGTGCTCAGCCGGGGACGCGCAGGACGAGCAGGGCGACGTCGTCGTCGTTGTCGGCCGGGCGGACACTGGCCAGGAACCGGTCGCAGAAGGCGGTCAGCGGCTGCCCGATCAGGCCCGCGGCCTGCGTGCTCAGCCGTTCCATGCCGTCGTCGAGCGCGTGGCTGGGCGACTCGATCAGGCCGTCGGTGTAGAAGAGCACGGTCGAGCCCGGCGAGAGCGGCACGACGGCGTCCTCGCGGGGCAGGCGGTGACCGGTGCCCAGCAGCAGCCCGCTCGCGCCCTCCAGGAAGAGGGCCCGCCCGTCGCTCTCGACCAGCAGCGGCGGCGGATGGCCCGCGTTCGTCCAGCGCAGCTGCCAGCCGCCGTTCGCGTGTTCCACGCGGGCGAAGACGACGGTGGCCATCGTCGGGTCCGCCATGCGGGCCACCGCCTGGTCGAGCCGGTCGATGACCATGCTGGGCGGCTCCTCCAGCTCTCCCGCGTACGCGCGCAGCATGTTGCAGACCTGCGCCATGCCCGCGGCGGCGTCGAGGTCGTGGCCGATCACGTCGCCGATCACCAGCCCCGCCGTGCCGTCGGACATGAGGAAGGCGTCGTACCAGTCGCCGCCGACCTGTGAGGCGTCAGGGGCGGGCACGTAGCAGGCGCGCATCTCCAGCCCCCGCACGGTGGGCAGCTGGGGGAGCAGGTGGCGCTGCATGGTCTCGGCGACCCGCCGCTGCCGTTCGTACAGGCGCGCGTTGTCCAGCGCCAGCCCCGCGCGGCGGGCGATGTCCTCGGTGAGCAGCATGTCGTCGGTGGTGAACGGCTCGGCCCGCTCGGAGCGGCCGAGGGTGATCGCGCCGACGACCTCGCGCACGCCGCGGATCGGGGCGATGCACGCGGACCGGATGCCGGTCACCTCCATCAGGTGCTGCTGGGCGGCGGTGATGGCGGAGTCGGGGCGGCCTTGGTAGTCCTCGGGCCCCACCAGCGCGGCGGTGACCCCGCGCAGCGCCCGCGCCAGGGGCATTGGCGACTCCCGCGCCAGCGGCGGCAGCAGCTCCTCCAGCTCGGCGCGGTGCGTCAGGGTGCCGTTCTCGAAGTGGACCACGACCGCGCGGGAGACCGATCCCTCCTCGGTGAACAGGTCGATCACCACCCAGTCCGCCAGCAGCGGCACCACCAGCCGCACGAGCTGGCGCAGGGTCTCGCCGACGTCGAGGCTGGAGGTCAGCGTCGTGGTCGTCTCGGCGAGCAGGGCCAGCCGGTCGCGCTCCGACATCGGCGTGTGGACGGGGGAGGGCTCCCGCGGCCCGGTCTCGCCCGAACCGGCCTCGTGGAAGATCACCAGGGCGCTGGTCAGGGGGTCGTCGCCCTGGCACGGGGTGACCAGCCAGGAGATCTTCATCAGGGTGCCGTCTCCCCGCTCCAGCCATTGCTCCACGCCCTGCGCGCTGCCGCCCGTCAGGAGCGGGCCGCGCATCTCGCAGCGGCTGCGCGGCAGCGGCTGGCCGCGCTCGCCGCGGTGCAGCAGGTCGTGGGCGTCGCGGCCGATCAGCTCTTCCGCGCCGCGCCGCAGCAAGTGCTCGGCCCGCGGGTTGACCTGCATGATGCGGCCGCCGTCGTCCACCACGTAGGCCCCCGCGTCGACGAGGTCACCCAGCTCGAAGGGGCGCTTGCCGCCCATGGCGAGGGACCGTTCGGCGTCTCCGGACGGCACGCTCATGACCGGCTCTCCCTTCCCTCTTTGCGGCTTCTACCCAACGATCTCCCCACTTCACCGCACCACCGGGTGGGGTCAGACCCGGACGAGCTGGTCGAACAGCCGGGCCAGCTCGGTGTCCGGGTCGGCGGTCAGCCCCGCGTGCACCGGGCCCGCCTGGACGATCGTGCTGCGCGGGGCCGTCAGCCAGCGGAACCTGCCCCCGAGCGGCTCGGCGGCCAGCGCGCCCGCCTCGTCGCCGCAGGCCAGCTCGTACGCGCTGAGCGCCCGGCGCACCCCTTCGACGTCGGCGTGGGGGTCGAGGGCCCGCAGCCGCGCCGGGTCCAGCGCCACCCGGGCGCACAGGTAGCCGCGCGGCTGGCAGTAGAGCAGCACGCCGGCGTTGATCAGCTCGCCCCGCTCGACCTTGGGCATCACGCGGATCACCGCGTACTCGTAGACATCCCTGATCACCGGTCGCCGCCTCCCCGCCAGAACTCGCCGACCGATCCGGGGCCCGCCGCCCTGCGGCCCCGCTCCTGCCCGCCGGTGACCAGCCAGCCACCGGGGCCGTGGGCCCGGCGCAGCAGATGGTCGACGTACGCGGCGCGTACGTCGGAGGGCGAGTCGAAACCCGGCTCGCCGGCCAGCCACTCGTCCGGCACCAGCGCCGTCACGCCCTCCAGCAGCTCCCGCGTGATCTTCGCGGCCAGCTCGGCGCCCGCCGCGCCCACGTCGCCCGCGTAGGGGGCGAGCACGTGGTCGCTCGCGTCGAAAGGCCGCTGCGGGTCGGCGGTGCGCCAGTTGTGGTGGAACCACAGCGCGGCGCCGTGGTCGATCAGCCAGGTCTCGTGGTGCCAGACGAGCAGGTTGGGGTTGCGCCAGCTCCGGTCGATGTTGTGGATCAGGCCGTCGAACCAGATCACCCTGGCCGCGAACAGCGGATCGGCCACCCAGGCCAGCGGCTCGAACCCGAGGGCGCCGGGCAGGAAGTCCACCGCCAGGTTGAGCCCGGTGCTGGCCTTGAGCAGGTCCTGGACCTCCTCGTCCGGCTCTCTGGCGCCCAGCTGCGGGTCGAGGCCGATGAGCTTGAGCTCGGGCGTGCGCAGCCCCAGCCGGCGGCCCAGCTCGGCGGCGATGATCTCGGCGACGAGCACCCTGCGGCCCTGGCCGGCCTCGCGGAACTTCACGACGTACGTGCCGAGGTCGTCGGCCTCGACGACGCCGGGCAGCGACCCGCCCTCCCGCAGTGGAGTCACGTAGCGGGTGGCTGTGATCTTTTCCAGCACGAGACGAGGCTACCGTCCCCTGGGCGGAGCCATGCCGGTCGGGCCGCGGCTCACCCCGCCCGGTCGCGAGGGCGTCACATCTTCGCGATGACCTCCTCGGCGAAGCGCTCCATGGTGGCGATCTTGAGTTCGAGCGTGCCCTCGCCGTACCGGGCCTTCTCCTCCGGCGTGGCCAGCCACCACGGCGCCGCCATCGTCCCCGTCACGCCCTTGTCGGCGAAGCGGCGGTACGTCTCCGCCTCCGGTAGCACCGCCAGCGGCGCGATGATCTCGAAGCCGTCCATGCTCCTGCCGTTGGCGTCGAGGCGGCCGCGCAGATCCGCGAGGACGGTGTCGAACTGCTCCTCGGTGTAGATGCGGTTGCCGATCCAGCCGTCGCCCAGCCGGGCCGCGCGCCGCAGCGCCGCCTCGCTGTCGCCGCCCACGTACACGGGGATGGGGGCGGCGGGGGTGGGTGAGATCGACAGCGGCGGCAGGCCGTCCACGGTGACCGTCTCGCCCGACCAGAGCGAGCGCAGGACCGGCAGCATCGCGTCCAGGCGTTTGCCGCGCGTGTGGAAGTCCTGGCCGGTGCCGACGAACTCCTCCTTGCACCATCCGACGCCCACGCCGAACGTCACCCGGTCGTGCGACAGCACCGCCGCCGTGGAGACCAGCTTGGCCACGGTGAACAGGTCGCGGGCGGGCGCGATGTAGACGTTCGGGGAGAAGCGCAGAGTGCTGGTGACGGCCGCCATGGCGCCGATCGTGACCCAGACGTCCGGCCAGTGCGTACGCGCGTCCCAGCGCGGCCTGCCGGACTTCGAGTACGGGTACGGCGAGGCGAAGTCGGCGTAGAAGAGGTGGTCGGAGAGCGTCAGCGTGTCGAACCCGCACCGCTCGGCGGCCCGCGCCAGCTCCACGAACTGGTCGCTGTCGGCGAAGGAGGCTCCCAGCCAGAATCTCATCGGAACTCCGGGGCGACCTTGGTGGCGAACAGTTCCAGGTTGCGCTTGACGGTGTCGAGGGGGAGCACGCCCTGCTGGCCCTGCATGTAGAGGCCGAACCACTCCAGGTCCGGCATCCGGTCCAGCATGCGTTGGATGCCGCGTTTGACGTCGTCGGGGGTGCCGAACAGGGCCATCTCGACGTCGTTCATGCGCTTGGCGTCGCCCTTCTCCGGGGAGATGGGCTTGTGCTTCTCGTCCTCCTTCTTGCGCAGCACCTCCAGGTAGCCGAACGGGCCGAAGAAGGCGGCGAAGTCCTTGGGGATGCTGCGGCCGAAGGTGTTGATGGCCTCCTCGGTGGTGTCCGCGATCCCGACGATCTTCAGGATGCCGGTGTGCTCGCCCAGCTTGTAGTGGCGGCCCTGCTTGGCCGATTCCTCCTGGTAGAGCTTGGCCTTGGCGGCGTGGTCGTCGGGGTTGGGGGTGAACATCCACGGCAGGATGTCCTCCTGCGCCGCCCTGATGACCGACCGGTCCGAGATCGTGAACGGCTGCCACAGCTCGGGGTGGGGGTTCTGGTACGGCCGCGGGCAGACCGACACCGCCTGCACCTTGCCGTCCTCGTCGAGTTCGCCGGGCGCGCCGAAGGTCCTGGTCCACTCCTGGGCGGGCCAGCCCTCGATGCCGTCGTACGGGTAGGGCACCTGGTAATCGAGCACGTCCGACTTGTAGCGGAGTGTCTCCTCGGTCCACGCCAGCTTCATGATCTTCAGGACTTCACCGAAGACGTCGAAGTTGCGGGTGTCGCTGGCCGAGCCGTCGGAGCGGGCGGCGGCGGCCTGCCAGCGCTGGCCCAGGACGTTCATCCAGCGGTTCTGGTAACCACGCGCCACGCCCAGCCGCAGCCGTCCCTTGCTGAACTGGTCCAGCAGGGCCACGTCCTCGGCCGCCCTGATGGGGTCCCAGGCGGGCAGCACGAGTCCGAGCGGCGCGAGCAGGATCCGCTCGGTCCTGGCTGCCAGGTCGGTGAGGAACATCAACGGGTTGACCGAGAACTCCATCCCTTCGGAGTGGAAGTGGTGCTCGGTCATCATGAGCGCGTCGAACCCGATCTGGTCGGCGTGGACGGCTATCTCCCGTACCTCGTGCAGCAGCCTCTGGTACGACTCCGTGTCGCGCCCGATCGGGCGCTTGGCCCTGGCGTTCTCCTCGGCTGCGTACCCAGAGCCTGGAATTTGCGGATTCAGGAAGATAGAAAACTTCACCGGAAACCTCTTTCCGCGGGATGGTCTTCTGCAAGGTACTCTGGAAATCTTAACCGAGCAATCGCTTGGTTCGCCTGCCGGGAGGACGGATGAGGCTCGGGGTCACGATGTTCGCCACGGATCTGGCCATGCCGGTCCAGGACCTGGCCAGGGCGGCGGAGGAGCGCGGCTTCTACTCGCTCTACCTGCCCGAGCACACCCACATCCCCGTCTCGCGGCGCACGCCGTACCCGGTCGGGGGAGAGCTGCCCGAGGAGTACAAGCGCACCTACGACCCCCTCGTCGCCCTGTCCTTCGCCGCCGCCGCGACCGAGCGCCTGCGCGTCGGGACCGGCATCCTGCTCGCCGCCCAGCGCGACCCCATCGTCACGGCCAAGGCCCTGGCCACTCTGGAGCGGCTGTCGGGCGGGCGGCTGACGGTCGGCATCGGGTTCGGCTGGAACGTGGAGGAGATCGAGGACCACGGGGTGCCGTACGGCGAGCGCCGGGAGGTCGCGCGGCGCAACATGCTGGCCATCCGGGCGCTGTGGCGCGACGAGGTGGCCTCCTTCGACGGGTTCGAGCCGTCCTGGTCCTGGCCGAAGCCCACCAGTATGCCTCCGGTGTACGTGGGCGGCGCCGCGGGGCCGAAGCTGTTCGCGCACGTGGCCGAGTACGCCGACGGATGGATGCCGATCGGCGGGCGCGGCGTCAAGGCGGCGCTGCCGGCGCTGCGCGAGGCGTGCGAGCGGGCCGGGCGGCCGATGGCCGAGGTGATCCCGTTCGCCATCCGGCCCACCAAGGAGAAGCTGGACTACTACGCCGGGCTCGGCGTCACCGAGTCGGTGGCCAATCTGCCCAGCGGGCCCGCCGACGTGGTGCTGCCGGTGCTGGACGAGTACGCCGCGATGGTGTGAGATCGCACCGCGTACAGATCGTTATCAAGGTGACGCGCGGGACGCGAGGCGAGGTCACCCGCGCGGGGAAGGGTTCGGGCGTGGCCTGAATCGATGTCGCCGCTGCTCGATCAGTACGCCGTCCACCTAGGTCAGCGGGCATAATGGAAGGATATGTCCGAGCTACGTGCCGATGATCCCCGACAGCTCGGGGCGTACCGGCTGACACGCAGGCTCGGTCAGGGTGGCCAGGGAGTCGTCTACCTGGGCCACTCCCCGCAGCAGGCGCCGGTCGCGGTCAAGCTGCTGCACGCGAGCCTGTCGGGCGATCCCGACGGGCGGCGCCGCTTCCTCGGGGAGGTCGAGGCCGTACGCAGGGTGGCCGCGTTCTGCACGGCCCAATTGCTCGACGCCGACCTCGAAGGCGACCGGCCCTACCTGGTGAGCGAATACGTCGACGGGCCCTCGCTGCGCGAGCACATCATGGTCGAAGGGCCCCGGCGGGGCGGCTCGCTGGAGCGCCTGGCCATCGGCACCGCCACCGCGCTCGGAGCCATCCACCGGGCCGGGGTCGTGCACCGGGACTTCAAACCGGGCAACGTGCTGCTCGGCCTCGACGGGCCCCGGGTGATCGACTTCGGCGTGTCGCGGCTGGTCGACGCCGCCGCCACCGCCCACACGCCCATGGGCACGCCCGCCTACATGGCGCCGGAGCGGATGAAGGGCGAGCCGGCCGGGCCGCCCGCCGACATGTGGGCCTGGGCGCTGACCGTCGCCTACACCGCTTCAGGGCGGCCCGCGTACACCGCCGACACCCACCAGGAGATCCTGGCCAGGGTGCTCTACGGCAAGCCGGACCTGGGCCCGCTGAGCGGGCCTCTGCGCGAGATCGTCGAGGCGTGCCTGGCCACCGAGCCGGCCGAGCGGCCGGACGCTGAAGAGGTGCTGCGCCGCCTGCTGGGGCAGCCTGCGGGCGAGAGAGATCTGCTGTCCACGGGCGCGATGGCCGCAGTCGGCCCCGCCGCCGGCGTCAGCGCCCCCGGTGAGCGCGGTGAGCCCGCCGAGCCGTCGCGGCCCGCTCCGGCCGGTGCGAAGGCCCGGCAGCCGGCCGGGCTGGGCGCGCTCACCTCCGGGTCCGGCCGGGTCGTCGGGCTCGGGGCGGCTGAGGCCCAGCCCGGCGTGATCACCGACCCCGACCCCACCACCAGCTTCCCCGTGATCACCGCCCAGGTGGCGGCCGCCCGCAATCGCACCGCGGCTCCCGCCTGGCGGCGGGTGCGCCCCTGGCACCTCGCGCTCGCCGCGGCGGCGCTGCTGATGGCCGCGGCCGGCTTCGTGTTCTGGCTGCGCGGCGCGCAGGGCCCCGGCTTCGAAGGCACCTGGACCGGCTCGGCCCAGCACTTCACCGCCGACCGCGTCTTCCCCATGGAAGTGCGCCTCGGCGGCGACGGCGCGGGCTCGTTCCGCTGGGGCGCCGACCTGCACTGCTCCGGCCGGCTCGGACGCGACGGCAGCGGCATGGTCTTCACCCTCGACCGGGTCACGGGCACGGAGTGCTATCCGGGTACGGTCCGCATGTTCCCCACCTCCGACGTGAACCAGTTGGACATCAAGGTGACCCGTTCCGGTGAGGATGAAGTGACGTATTCGGGTACGGTCTCGCGCACCCCTTGACCAGCTGTGTCACGGTCAGGCAGCGATTGCCCTGGGCACCGTTGACTGTTCGCGCTCATTTGCCTTCAGTGGAAGGCAGAAAGGGATCGCGGCGAGGGGAGGCGGCCTCGTGCCCACGGCACAGCCGCTCAGAACGGGGGACCCCCACAGACTCGGGGAGTACGAACTTTCCGGGCGCCTCGGCGAGGGTGGTCAAGGTGCGGTGTTCCTCGGGTCGAGGGACGGCGAGACGTACGCGGTCAAGCTGCTGCACGGGCCCGTCGGGGACGAGCAGGCGGCTTTTCTGCGGGAGGTGGAGCTGGCCAAGCACGTGGCCAGGTTCTGCACCGCGCAGGTGATCGACGCCGGGTTCGACTACGGGCGGCCGTACATCGTGAGCGAGTACGTCGACGGGCCCTCGCTGCACCGGGAGGTAGCACTCACCGGGCCCAGGCGGGGCGGCGCGCTCGAACGGCTCGCGGTCAGCACGGCCACGGCGCTGACCGCCATCCACCGGGCGGGCATCGTGCACAGGGACTTCAAGCCGCAGAACGTGCTGCTCGGGTCGGACGGGCCGCGCGTCATCGACTTCGGCCTGGCCAGGGCGCTGGACGCGGCGGCCACGGTGAGCGGGCGGGGTGTCGGGACGCCCGCGTACATGGCGCCCGAGCAGATCACGGCCTCGGCCGTCACCGGGGCGGCGGACGTGTTCTCGTGGGGCGCGACGATGTGCTTCGCGGCCAACGCCACGGCGCCGTTCGGGCAGGACTCCGTGGCGCCCGTGCTGCACCGCATCCTGACCGCGCCGCCGGAGCTGGGGCTGCTGGACGGACGGCTGCGCACGCTGGTGGCAGCCTGCCTGGACAAGGACGCACGCAACCGGCCGAGCAGCAGGGAGTTGCTGTTCGAGCTGCTGGGGGAGGCCACGGGGGACGAGATACCGGCCGAGGTGCTGCGCTCGCCGCCGCCGCACATCCTGCGGACGCCGCCGCTGGTGCCGGAGCAACGCTCACCGACCGCCTCGCCGGAGGACACCGAGGGTTTTGCGGAGCGGTGGTCGGTCGGCGCGGCGCCGGACCCGATGGCCGAGCCCGAGGACACGGGAGCGGCGGGCAGCGGATATCAGCTTGCCGAACCATCTTCCCATGTCTCCTTACCCCCGGTCGTCACCGAGCCGGCGCCGGTGGCGGGGAGGGGGCGGGGCTGGCCCAGGGCGGCCGTCGCGGTCTGCGCCGCGTTGCTGGTGACCGCCGCCGTGTTGCTCACGATCGTCGTTCCCGCGCTCAGCCGGGGCGGCGACGACCCGATTCCTCCGGGTTCCCAGGCCGCCGCGCCCTTGCCGCCGCCGCGTTCGCACCCCTCCACCGCCCGCTCTCCCTCGGACGAGCCGGCGCCGACCAGGACGCGGGAGACACGGGGACCGCGCGAATCGACCGCCGAACCTCCGCCGGCCCGCCCGCCCATGATCGCCGTACCGGCGCTGACCGGGCTGGACAAGGGCGTGGCGGGCAAGGCGTTGAAGAAGGCCGGGCTCGTCCTCGGCGCCGTCACCGAGGTCGACTCCGCGCAGAAGATCGGCCGGGTCCTGAGCAGCGAGCCCGGCTCCGGGGCCATGGTGAACAAGGGCGCGACGGTGACGCTGCGGGTGTCGAAGGGGATCGCCGTACCGTCCGTGGTGGGCATGCGGCGCAAGGCCGCCGAGTCGGCCCTGACCGGCGCTGGACTCCACGCCGGTGAGGTGAGCTTCTCCTGCTCGCGCGAACCGACCGGCCAGGTGCTCGCCACCACCCCGCAGGCGGGCCGCCGCCTCGCCGGCGGCTCCCCGGTCGCCCTCACGGTCGCGCGCAACGGCGTCACGGTGCCGTCGGTCGTCGGTCGGCAGGGGGAGGCGGGCCGCGCCGCCCTGGTGGCGGCGGGCTTCGGGGTGCGGACGAAGGAGCAGCTGGTGGAGGAGGAGTCGCGGGCCGGGCTGGTGCTCGCGCAGAGCGTCCCGCCGAACACCTGCGCCGCCGCCGGCAGCCGGATCGTGCTGACGGTCGGCGTGGCCGGCCAGTCGGGCCCGGGCCCCGATCCCGACCCCGGCGAGTCCACCCCCGAACCATCAGAACCGGGCGAACCGACCATCAGCGGGTGACAGGCGGGCAATCCGGCAGCAGGGCGGCGAGTGGCGGGCGAGCCGATGGCAGGCGGTGAGTGACGGGGGGCTTCCTGGGCAGTGGGCCGGCATGAAGAAGTTCCTCAAGCTGGTGGTGGCCCGCTACCTGTCCAAGACCCCGCTCGGGCTGGTCGTGCTGGGGGTCGGCTGGTTCCTGGGCCGGCGGCACAAGCGGCGGCGGGCGGAGCGGGAGAACGCGCCGATGCCACGGCGGGCGACGCCCGCCAGGCGGCCGGTACGCAGCGGACGCCGCTGACGACGCAGGCCACGAGGGCACGCGGAGTTAGGCGGGCCCCGGCGAGTACGTGAGGCGCAGCGGCTCGGCGACCAGGTCGCGCAGGTCCTCCAGCCCTTCGTCATCGTGATGCCCCGACGCCAGCACCGACTCCACGAACCGGTACGCCTTACTGCCCGCCAACCCTCGGAGCTGGGCGATCAGCACCTGCGGCCCGCCGACCTCCAGCATCGTGAGGAAGTTCTCGGCCCCCAGCAGCAGGTGCTCCCGCTGCCCCAGCCCCATCGGCTCGATCTCGCCCACGTCCATGAGGAGCGTCAGCGCCGTCGGGCCGAGGATCAGGTCGTGGCGCAGCTCGCGGAGCAGGACGTCGCCCTCGGGGAGGGCTTCCACCAGGACGGCGAGCATGGTGGTCGCGCGGGAGCGGAACGGGCAGGCGCTGATGGCCCGCAGGAGGCATTCGACGTCCTGGCCCGGCCGGGACAGCCAGCCGTTGAGCTCGGCGGCGGCCTCCCTGGGCGGGTAGTGCTGGGTGAGGACGCCCAGGAGCTCGGCGGGTCTGGCGGTGGACAGTTCACCGAGCAGGGGAGCGTCGTGGCCGTCCGCCAGGAGCCGCTCGCGTACGGCGCGCAGGGCCAGCGGGGTCAGCCGGGCCAGAGGAGCGAAGGCCGGCAACTCCGGGTGGTCGTCCTCACGGAAAAGGCCCTCGTGGTGAGGGTCGGCGTGGAGGGGGATGAGCGGGCCGCGGGTCAGCTCCACCGCGCCCAGATCGGACAGGACCTCCAGGGTGCGGGCCAGGTCGCGGGCCAGGCAGTGGCGGCGGGTCTCTCGCGGAAGGTCCTCGTCGAAGCCCTGCCGGCAGGCCGGCCTGACCGCCTTCTCCAGGCAGGTCAGCGGGACGTCGTCCATGCCGTAAAGCGTGTCGAGAACGACCGGGAGGAGCCGGCCGAAGAGGCGGGGAAGAGAGGCGCCGACCGCCTGACCCAGCTCGGGGAGCACGTCGAAGGCGCGCCGCCACAACGCCTCTGGATCGGAGATCAGGCCGGCGGCATGGGGTGCCAGAACATCCGCCCAGGCCCGGAGCAGGTCGGGGACGGCGGAGACGTCGCCCGAGCACGTGACCAGGGCGGTCAGGTGCCGGACGGTGGTGCTGCGGGCGGCGGCGGCCGTCAGGTCGGCGGGCGGCGGAAGGGCGATCGGCGGGCGCGCGGCGGCGCGGGTCTCGTCGAGGCTCAGGGCCGGTTCGGTGAAGCGGGCCTCAAGGAGCTCTTCGAGGACGTGGTGGTCGGTGTCGGTACGGCCGGCGTCCAGGGTCCTGCGGAACGGTACGGCGGCCCGGGTGATGGCCGCGTCGGCCTCATCGGGGGTGCAGCCGCGCGGGTCACGCAGGCCGGTCGCGGCCAGGTAGCGCACGTACGTACGCAGGACGTCCGGCGCCAGGTCGAGGACCTCGCGCGGAGCGACGACGTGTTTCGGCACCCACGCCAGCAGGAAGCGCCTGATCTGGGCGTCGTCCCAGTAGGCGATCCGGCCGTCGCGGCTGTGGTGACGGGAGTCCACGGCGGCGGAGAGCAGCAGCTCGTCGGCGGGGCGGCCGCGCTCGCATGCCCAGACCAGGCAGCGGCGCAGCAGCACGGCCTTGGCCGCCGCGAACTCCGCGGCCTCGTCGGGCGCGAACCAGGTACGCACAACCGTGACCTTCTGCCGGCCGGTGGGGGGAAGCAGGGTGAGAGCCCTGGCTGCCCAGTATTCCCGCTCGGAGTCCGGCGCGGGCGGACTTCTCCTTCCCGTCAGGATCGTATGTGCTTACCTTCCGTTTCCTCTCCGCGTCACAGGGGAACGGTCTCGCCTTCGAGCCGCGACCGTTCCGCCGCCCAGGCGATGAGGTGGCTGTGCAGGCTCTCGGCCGGTGAGGACAGCACCGAGGAGTGGTCGCGGCTGGCCACCGCGTCCAGGAACGCCTCCACCAGCCCCTCGTCACCGCCCCCGTGGCCGCCGCGCGCCGTCGCGTCACCGCTGGGCCGGGTGTCGACCACCTCGGAGCCGCCGGTGACGAAGTCGGTGACGGTCAGGCGGTCGCCGTCGCCGTCGATGGAGCCGCGGGTGCCGAAGATCCGTGTCTGCCGGTGCAGCGACGGGGTGAAGGCCGTCATCGTGAACGACGCCGTCGTGCCGCCCTCGAACTCCAGGTTCACCACCTGGTGGTCGACGACGTCGTTGTCGCAGGCGTACACGCATCTGCCGTAAGGGCCGGTGCGCAGCGCCTCCAGCAGGCCCTGCTCGGAGACGTCGTCGGTGAGCACCGAGACCGGCCAGGTGTCCTGGCCGGCGAGGGGCAGGTAGATGCGCTTGGCGGAGTACGGGCAGGTGTCCTCGACCGCGCAGTCCAGGCAGCGATCGGCCGCCCCGTCGGGGCGGTTCTCGGGACGGAAGTGGGCGAGCCCGCCGAACGACGACACGCGCGTGACCCGCTTGCCGGTGAGGTGGACCAGCCAGTCGAGGTCGTGGCAGGACTTCGCGAGCAGCATGAACGTGGACTCGTCGGTGCGCCGCCAGTTGCCCCGGACGAACGAGTGCGCCTGGTGCCACCAGCCCACCGGCTCCAGGTGCTGGATGCTGACGATCTCGCCGATCCGGCCGGAGTCGAGCAGCGTCTTCAACGCCCGCGTGTACGGGGTGTAGCGCAGCACGTGGCACACCGCGAACACCGCCCCGGAACGTTCCGAGGCGGCCACGATCGCCCGGCAGTCGTCCTCGGAGACCGCCATCGGCTTCTCCAGCAGGATGTCGTAGCCCAGCTCGGCGAAGCGCACCGCGGGTTCGACGTGGTCACGGTCCTGGGTGGAGATGATCACCGCGTCCGCGCGGCGGGGGAGCGCCGCCAGCTCGCGCCAGTCCGCGTACTGCTCGGCGCCGGGGAAGCGGTCACGCCGGGAGTCCAGCGGATCGGCCACCGCCACCACCCGCGCCCGGCCGGACTCCGTGGCGTGACGGGCGTAGGCGGTCCCCCGCGAGCCCGCGCCGACGACAGCGAGCGTGACCATGGCAATCCTCCACTTATGACACCAGCTTACGTATGTCGATCGATGCTAGGATCCGGGCTGGTAGCCGTCAATAGGGGACTTACGGGAAAGGGTCTCATAAGTGACTGAGCTCCGGCCGGGTGACGCGTCCCTGCTGCGCAAGGTGAACACCCAGGTCACGCTGCGGGCCCTGCGCCGCGAGGGCGTGACCACGCTGACCCGGCTCGGCCGCGTCACCGGGCTGTCCAGGCAGACCGTGGAGGCCGTGCTCGACGAGCTGGGCGAGCGCGGCTACGTCCGCGAGCTGCCGCCGGACGAGGGCGCGATGGGACGGCCGGCGCGGCGCTTCGCCTTCAGGGCGGACGCCGGTCACGTGGTGGGCGTGGAGGTCGGGGGAGACGCCGTCGTCGCGGCGCTGGCCGATCTCGACGGAGAGGTGATCGCCTGGGAACGGGCTCCGGTCCCCGGCGGCGCGGCGGCTCACGAGCGGCTGGAGGCGGCCGGGCGTACGGCGCTGAAGTGCGTCGACGGGGCGGGCCTGGCGCGCAGGCGGATCTGGGCCGTGGCGGCGGGGACGCCCGGCATCGTCGATCGCACCGGGCGGGTCTCGCTGTCGCTCACGCTGCCCGGCTGGACGGGCGTGGACCTGGCCGGGCTGGCCGGAGGCTGGTTCGGCTGCACCGCGCTGGCCGCCAACGACGCCAACCTCGCCGCGCTCGCCGAGCACTGGCGCGGCAGCGCGCGCCACGTCTCCGACCTCGTGTACGTCCTGCTCGGCCACCGGGCGGGCGCGGGCATCCTGATCGGCGGCCGGCTGCACCAGGGGCGCCGCGGCGCGGCCGGCGAGATCGGCACGCTGCGGCAGGTCGGCTGGGAGCGGGCCGTCCGCGAACTGGCCGAGGACGCCTCGGCGGCCGAGGTCTTCGAGGCCGCCCTGGCCGGCGACCGCGCCGCCGTGCGCCGGGTCGACCGCTACGCCGAGCACCTCGCCGTCGGCGCCTCGGCCCTCGCCCTGACGGTCGATCCCGACCTGCTGGTGCTGGGCGGCGCTCACGCGCGGGCGGGGGACGTGCTGCTCGACCCCCTGCGCCGGCACCTGGCCGAGCTGTGCGTGAACGCGCCGGAGGTGGTGGCGTCGGCGTTCGGGGACGAAGGGGTGGCGATGGGGGCCGTGCGGCTGGCGCTGGATCACGTGGAACGCGAGATGCTGGGTCTCTGACGCGCCCCGGACGGCCCCCTGTTCCGCCTGGGGCGCGTCTCCCGTCCCGTCAGCACATCCTGAACTCGGTGACGACGTACTTGAAGTTGTCCTGCGACATCCACCCGTACCTGTTGGCGCCCTTCACCCGGGCGAAGACCCACATGGTGCCGTACAGGTTCTCCTTCCAGCAGTGGAGGTAGAGAATCTGTCCCTTGCGGGCGGTGCCGACCTTCTTGCACCTGCTTCCGGCGTACGGCCCGGCCTTGAGGGCGTACGTCCCCTTCATCACCCCGTGACCGGGATCCAGGTTGGAGACCGCGATCGGCGGGCAGGCGCCCGCCACTGAGGCCGCCACTGAGGCCGCCTCTGTGGCCGCCTCTGTGGCCGCCTCGGCCGGCCCGGCCACGAGAACCGCGCCCGCCACCGCCCCGGCCGCCGCGATGGCCGTGACCGTCCTGATCGTGTGCCGCATGCCACCCTCCCGAAGATCGGATCGATGAGAGCATCGTGGCCGCACGGCTGTTGAGCCTGTGTTGAGTCCGCGTTGAGCGGTGCTGAAAGGGGCGGGGTGCTGCGGTGGGTCGCGGTGGGTCGCGGCGGGTCGTGGTGCCGTGGGAGGGTCAGTAGGCGCGGGCTGTTTTGAGGAGGGCCGCGTGGACCTGGGCCTCCGGTAGGTCCATGGTCTTGACCGCGCCCCACTGCAGCGCCCCGAGCAGGGCCCAGCTGCGGAGTCTGGCCTCCGGGGTGGGGTCGTCGCCGGCCAGCCTGGCGTAGATCTCGTCCCTGAAGGACTTGATCGTGGCGCGCTCCGAGCCGGGCTCCGCGGTCGAGTCGTCGGCCGCCAGGTCCTCCATGAACAGCCGGATCACCGACCGGTAGCGCACGGCGAAGCCGACCAGGGCCTCGATGAAGTCGGCGCGGCTGTCGTACGTGGCGTCCAGCAGCGCGAGCATGTCGCCCGCCACCGGCGACAGCAGTTCGAGCGCCAGCCGGTCCTTCGGGTGGAAGTGGTAGGCGACCGCGGTCTTGGTCAGGCCGACGGCGGCGGCGATGTCGGCGAGGGAGGTGGCCGCGTAACCGCGCTCGGCGAACAGCTCCCTGGCGGCGGCCAGGATCCGGCTGCGGGTGTCGTCGGGTGTGGTCATCGTCTCATTTCCTATGGGAGACGGCCTTCCGGATATATCCCGTTTTATCGTATGTCCTGTACGACCGTACAGGACGGCCGTCGAGTGGGGGCAGAGCGATGACGCGGTTGCTGGGACGGCTGGGCGGCTGGTGCGCGCGGCACGGCTGGATCGTGCTGGTGTCGTGGGTGATCGCGGCCGCCGCCCTCATGGGCTCCAGCCTGGTGTTCGCCGCCCCGACCACCAGTGACGCCAGCATCCCCGGCACCGACGCGCAGCGCGCGCACGACCTGATGAAGACGGGCTTCGGCTCCGGCTACGCCACCGGCGGAACGGTACAACTCCTGCTCTACTCCGCCGACGGCCCCCTCATCGAGAAGAAGCGCAAGGAGGCCGTGGAGCAGTCCATCGACCGGCTGCGCGACCTGCCGCACGTCAAGGACGTGGACACCCCCTTCCGCAGGGGCGGCATCTCCTCCAACCTGCAGATCGGCCTCATCACCGTCCGCCTGGAGGGCAACGACCCCCAGAAGATCGGCGAGACCACGCAGACGCTGTCGAAGGCGGCGGATCCGGCCCGCGCGGCCGGGCTCGAAGTGGTGCCGGCCGACAGCTCCACGCCTGCCGACAAGGAGATCAAGACCGGGCCGAGCGAGATCATCGGCGTGGTCTGCGCGCTGCTGGTGCTGGTGTTCGCGTTCGGGACGCTGGTGGCGGCGATGATCCCGATCTTCGTCGCGCTCGTCAGCGTCGCCTCGGGGCTCGGCGTGATCGGCCTGCTCGGCTGGGTCGTGGACATGCCCAAGCAGGCCGGCATCATGGCCACGATGATCGGGCTCGGCGTCGGCATCGACTACGCGCTCTTCCTGCTGTCGCGCCACCGCCGGCTGCTGGCGGGCGGGGTGCCGGTGGTGGAGTCCGTACGGCGGACCGTGGCGAGCTCCGGCGGAGCGGTCGTGTTCGCGGGCGGCACGGTGATCATCGCCCTGAGCGCGCTGATGCTGGCCGGGTTCCCGCTGCTGGCCACGCTCGGCTGGGTGACCGGCATCTCGGTCGTGGCCGCCGTGCTCACCTCCGTCACGCTCGTCCCGGCCCTGCTCGGCCTGCTCGGCCACCGCATCAACGCGCTCAAGGTGCCCCTCCTGCGCGGCGCCGCCTCGGGCGCGCACACCACCGGCGGCACCGGCTGGGCGGGGCTCGGCTCGTGGGTGGCCCGCCGCCCGTGGCGGGTGCTGCTGGCCAGCGCCGTCGTCCTCGGCGCCCTCGCGGCGCCCGCCCTGGCGCTCCAGCTCGGGGCACTCGACGAGGGGTACGGGGCGCGGGGCTCCGAGCCGCGGCGCGCGTACGAGCTCATGGCCACCGGCTTCGGCCCCGGCGCTAACGGCCCGCTGATCGTGGTCGCCGAGCTGCCCGCGAAGGTGGCCGACGCCGGCGACCCCATCGTGGACAACCTCGTCCGCGAGGTGAAGGACGTGGACGGCGTGGCGCACGTGAGCGAGCCCAAGGTCAACACCTCGGGCCGGTCGGTGCTGCTGCAGGCCATCCCCGAGTACGCCCCCAGCGACAGCCGCTCCGCCCAGGTGGTCAGGGACGTCAGGGACATCTCCGTGCCGGGTGTCCAGCTGCATGTGGGCGGCAAGGTCGCCGGGCTGACCGACGCCGGCGACCGGATGGCCGAGCGCACCCCGCTGGTCATCGGGGTCGTCGTGCTGCTGAGCGCGTTGCTGCTGTTGCTGGCCTTCCGCGCGCCGATCGTGGCGATCAAGGCGGCGGTGATGAACCTGGTCTCGCTGGGCGCCGCCTTCGGGGCGCTGGCGATGGTGTTCTCGGTCGGGCTCGGCAGCAGGCTGGTGGGCATGGACCCGCCGGTCAGCTCGTCGTACGTGCAGGAGGTCTTCTTCTCCGTGCCCATCGAGAGTTACGTGCCGCTGATGTTGTTCGCGGTGCTGTTCGGGCTGTCGATGGACTACGAGGTGTTCCTGCTGACCGCGGTGCGGCAGTCGTACCAGCGGCACGGCGGCAACGCGCGGGCGGTGGCCGAGGGACTGGGGTCCACCGGGCGGGTCATCACCTCGGCCGCGCTGATCATGGTGGCCGTCTTCGTGGCGTTCATCGCCTATCCGGACGCCATGGTGAAGACGTTCGGGGTGGGGCTGGCGGTGGCCATCGCGGTGGACGCCACGATCATCAGGGGGTTCCTGGTGCCGGCCACGATGGTGCTGCTGGGCCGGCTCAACTGGTGGTGCCCGCGCTGGCTGGACCGGATCCTGCCGAACCTGTCGGTGGAGGGGCACGAGGAGGACGACGAGCCCGTGGTGGAGCGGCGGGAGCAGCCGGTCACGGCCGGGGTGTAGCGATCAGGCCATAAACGGCGTCATCAGTCGGGGCCGGTCAGTCCGGGTCGGTGACGTCGCAGGCGGCGACCCAGCCGACGTCGCCCGTGGTCGTGTTGCGGCCGTGATGCCACAGGGTGCTGGCGAAGTTCTCGTCGCACTGATAGAGCCCGTGCTGCTCCGACCGGTCGGCCTCGAACTGCTGTCCCAGCCGGCCGAACCCGACCCGGTCGGCGCCGGGCTCGGGCAGGCTCCAGACGATCACGTCGTCGTCGCCGAAGTCGTACAACATCCTGCCCCGCCCGCTGCCGGCGTGGGCCGTGCCGCCCAGCGCCAGGGCCGCGAGCAGGCCGAGCGAGATGACCTGTCTGACGTGCACCGTTCCTCCCGCCGCCCTCCTGCCGCGTCGATCCGTGATGCACAGCGTAGGGATTAGGTTACTCAGTGTTCCAGCGGTTTCCCGGCGCGGCGCCAGCCGAGGAAGCCGCCGTCGAGCGGGCGGGCGTCCTGGCCGTGCGCGCGCAGCAGGCGTACCGCCTCGGGGGAGACCACGCAGTACGGCCCCCCGCAGTACGCCACGATCTCCGCCGCCCCCGCCAGGTCGCGCAGCCGGCCGGGCAGCTCCGCCATGGGCGCGGAGACCGCCCCCGGCACGTGCCCGGCGGCGTACTCGTCCGCCGATCGCACGTCGATCACCACCGTGCCGGGATCCTCCAGCCGGGCCGCCAGCTCGTCGGCGCTCACGCCCTCCAGCGAGCCCAGCCGGCTCCGTACGGCGTCGCGCAGGTCCGCCAGCCGCCCGTCCGCGAACGACTGGAAGTCGCCGAGGAAGCGCGACACTTCCTCGCCGGCCAGCCGGTAGCGGACGTGCGCGCCGTCGCGCCTGCCGATCACCAGGTGGGCCGCGCGCAGCTGCTGGAGCTGGGCGGAGGTGTTCTTCAGCGGGATCCCCGCCGCCTGCGCCAGCTCCTCGACCGTGCGCTCGCGCTGGTCGAGCACGTCCAGCAGGCGCAGCCGCACCGGGCTGGCCAGAGCCTTGCCGATGCGGGCGAGCTGGGCGTAGATCGGCTCCTCGGGGAACGTCGCCATCGTCGCCCTCAGACCATGTACTGGTCGTGGCGCAGGTACAGCTCGGTCCACTCCTCGGGGGAGAGCTGACGGCCGGTGTTGGCGATCTCGGCGAGCTCCTCGAAGTACGCCTCGCGCGGCGCCCCCGGCGTGAACAGGATCAGCATCGTGGCCGGCTCGCCCGACTCGTTGCGGAAGGCGTGCACGCCGCCCTCCGGCAGGAACAGGAAGTCGCCCGGCCTGCCGTCGGCCCACTTCGCGCCGTTGAAGAGCCGGATCGTGCCGGACAGCACGTAGAACGACTCGGTCATGGTGCGGTGGAAGTGGGGCCCGGGGCCGGACGGGCGTGGGCCCATCTCCCAGCGGTACAGGCCGAACGCGCCGTTCGTCGAGCCGCCCGTGGCGAGGTAGTGCACCTGCGTGCCGCCCTCCCCGATCGAGAGGTCGGGCGTCCGGTCGGCCATCGTGAAGGTGCCGCTGTGCTCGCCTTGCTCACCGAAGTAGCGGGCGTCGGGGTAGGACATCGTTCGTCTCCTCTATGGTTCTAAGGAATTTTAGAATAACGAGGAGGAGACTGGTGCGAAAGGCCCGGGTTTCAGAACGTGATGACCGTACGGGCGACCGTGCCCTGACGGACGTGGGCGACGGCGTCGTTGATCTGGTCCAGGGGGAGGCGTTCCGTGATCAGGGCGTTGAGGTCGAGGTGGCCCCGCGCGTACTGGGCGGCCAGCATCGGCAGGTCGCGGTGCGGGGCCGCGTCACCGCCCTGGGTGCCCATCAGGCGGCGGGAGGCGAACAGCAGGCCGGTGTCCAGCTCCATGGGGTGGCCCTTCGGCGGGCTGCCGACCATGACGGTGGTGCCGCCCGGCTGGGTGGCGGCGAACGCCTGGGCCAGCACGCCGGGGACGCCGGTCACGTCGAAGGCGTAGTCCACGCCGCCCCTGACCAGCTCGTTCACCTGCTGTGGCAGGTCGGAGGCGAGCACCGCGTGGGTCGCGCCGAACTGCTCGGCCAGCTTGAGCTTGCGCTCGGCCACGTCGGCGGCGACGATCGTGGTCGCGCCCGCCAGCACGGCGCCCTGGATCACGTTGAGCCCGACGCCGCCGCAGCCGACCACGAGGACCGTGGCGCCCGGCGGGACCTGGGCGACGTTGAGTACGGCGCCCACGCCGGTGACGACGCCGCAGGCCAGGAGGCACATGGCATCGAACGGCGCCGATTTCCCGATTTTTACGCACATGGGCTCGGGGACGACGGCGTACTCGGCGAACGAGCCGATGCCGATGAAGCGCCGCGTCTCCTCACCGTCCAGCGTGACCCTGGGGGCGCCGCCCATGATCGTGGGCAGCCGGGACGGGCCCGTGCAGAGGTGGAACCGGCCGGCGCCGCAGGAGCGGCAGCGGCCGCAGGGGCCGTTCATGGCGATGATGACGTGGTCGCCGGGCTTGACGGAGGTGATGCCCGTACCGACGCTCTCCACCACCCCGGCGCTCTCGTGGCCGAGGATGAACGGCGGTTTGCTCACCACGGGGCTCTTGCCGTCGATGGCCTTGAGGTCGGAGCCGCACACGCCCGACGCCTTGATCTGGACACGGACCTCGCCGGCGGCCGGGTCCGCGATCTCGACCTCGCGAATTTCCAGGGGAGCGTGGAAGGCGGTGAGCACGGCCGCGCGCATGAGCATGTGCCACACGCTAGCCGGGGCGCCTGGTGCGAGCAAGCGGTTGCTCGGGAGCGAGGGCGGTTCGTGCTGGAGTGCGAATGACCGTTGACGGCCCTCGCGGGCGAATTTACGCTCGGACGAAACCAAGCGAGCGCTAGGCCAAATGTGCGGGAGGCCGTCATGGTGCGGGGTATGTCGGTGGCGGCCCAGATGATGGCGCTGGTGATCACGCTGGCCGCCGCCGGATGCGCGGCCCAGCAACAGGGTACGACCGGCCAGGACACGGCCGGCGTCACCGACACCACGATCAAGGTCGGGGGCGTGCTGACCAAGACCAGCGCCAGCGGCTACTCCACCAAGGACGCCGAGATCGGGGCCAAGGCCAGGTTCGAGCGGGCCAACGCCGCGGGCGGCGTGCACGGCAGGAAGATCGAGTTCTTGGGCGCCGAGGACGACGGCCAGGACGCGGCCAAGGGCGACGCGGCGGCCAAGAAGCTCGTGCAGAAGGACGGCGTCTTCGCGCTCCTGCCCGTGCACGCCCCCAACTTCGGCGGCGCCGCCTTCCTCGAACAGCAGGGCGTGCCCTGGTTCGGCTGGGCGACGGGACCCCAGTGGTGCGGCACGAAGACCGGCTTCGGCTACAACGGCTGCCTGGCGCCCAAGCAGGGCGCGGGCTCCCAGACGTGGTGGGGCCGGCAGATGGCCGACCTGCTCGGCGGCGCCGAGGGCAAGAGCGTCTACGTCCAGACCACCGACTCCAGCGGCAGCAAGTACGGCGGCACCACCATCTCCCAGTCGTTCACCGCCGCCGGCTTCACCCTGGCCGGGGTGAACTCCGGGCTGCCCGCCGCCGCGCCACCACCCGACTGGCTCCCGTACGTCAGCAAGATCATGACCTCGGACGGCGGCCAGCCGCCCGACGTCGTCGTCTCCGTGATCGCCGGCACGAAGTTCAACGTCGGCCTGTACGCGGCACTCAAGCGGGCCGGTTACCGGGGCGTGCTCACCGACGCCACCAGCTACGACGCCGCCATCCTCAAGGACCGGGCCAGCGCACAGGCGCTCGAAGGCGTGATCGCGGCGCCGATGTTCGAGCCGTTCGAGTCCACCGCCCCCGAGATCGCCCAGCTCAAGCAGGACGTCGAGCGGGTCGCCCCCGGCACCGCGCTCACCCAGCACCTGGCCATCGGCTACTGGGCCGCCGACATCTTCCTCGACCTGCTGAACCGCACCGGCAGGGACCTGACCAGGGAGAAGTTCCTCCAGACGGCCAACGGCTCCTACGTCTACGAGAACGCCGGCTTCGGCCGGATCGAGTATCCGAAGGACCACACCGAGCCGAACGGCTGCGGCGCCCTGGTCGAGCTGGTCGACGGCGCCTTCCAGGTGGCCAAGAGCATGAAGTGCTTCGACAACGTGCCGCTGAAATGATCCTGGACTACGTGCTCAGCGGCCTGGTCACCGGCGCCGTCTTCGCGGTCATGGGATCGGGCCTGACGCTCTCGTACGCGGCCACCGGGGTGTTCAACTTCGCCCACGGCGCCATCGGCTTCCTCACCGCCCTGCTCTTCCACCAGCTGAACGAGGCCGGCCTGCCCGCCTGGCTCTCGGCGCTCGCCTCCGTCACCCTGTTCGCCCCCGCCCTCGGCTACCTGCTGCACAAGGCCATGTTCAGGGGGCTCTCCCAGGCGGGCGAGACCGCGCAGATCGTGGCCACCATCGGGCTCACGATCGCGCTGCCCGCGCTCGGCCTGCTCGTCGTGGACGTGGCGGGGCTGCCGCCCGCGGACGCGACCGCGCTGCCGCGCGGCGTCGGCCCGCATCCGGCGCAGCCGTTCGACGTGCTCGGGGTGCGGCTGGACAGCGACCAGGTGATCACGTTCGCCGTCTCGGCGGTGGCGGCGGCCGGGTTGTGGGCGTTCATGCGGCACACGCCGTACGGGCTGCGCATGCGTGCCTCCGTCGACCGACGCCGGCTGGCCACGCTGCGCGGCATCGATGCCGACGCCACCTCCGCCCTGGCCTGGATGCTCGGCTCGGGCCTGGCCGGCCTTGCGGGGGTGCTGGCCGTGTCGGTGCTGGGGCTGGACGCGACCGCGTACACGGTGCTGCTGTTCGCCTCGGCCACGGCGGCGGTGTTCGGGCGGCTGCGCTCGATCCCCTGGACGTTCGCGGCCGGGCTGGCGCTCGGCGTCGTGCAGAACCTGGTCGCCGGATACACCGACTTCCTCGAAGAGGTGACCGGGCTGCGCACGGCCGTCCCGGTGATCCTGCTGTTCGCCGGGCTCGTGCTGCTGAACAGGTCGCGCGAGCGGGTCGCCGGCAGCGCGGCCGAGGACGCGCCGCCGCCCGACCACCTCGCGGGGCTGCCGCCGTGGCGCCGGCGGCTGCCGTGGGCCCTGGGCGTGGCCGCGCTGGTGGCCTTCGCCTTCGCCGGCTCCGACTACTACGTGGGCGTCGCGGCGCAGGGGCTCGTCCTGGCGTTGATCTTCTGCTCGTTCGTCGTCGTGACCGGCATCGGCGGCATGGTGAACCTGGCCCAGGCCGCCTTCGCCTCGATGGCCGCGCTGACCTGCGGGTGGGCGTTCGCGTCCGGGCTGCCGTTCGTGGTGGCGATCTTGCTCGGCGTGCTGGCCGCGGCGGCCGTGGGGATGCTGGTGGCGCTGCCCGCGCTGCGGCTGGGCGGGCGGGTGCTGACCCTGGCCACGCTGGCCATGGCGCTGCTGGCCGACCAGGTGCTGTTCCAGGTGGACGCGTTCAGCAACGGGACCATCGGCTGGCCGCTGCCCGCGCTCGGGTTCGGCTTCGCCGACACCTCCGACCCGCGGGTGCGGGTGATCGTGCTGCTCGCCCTGATCGGCCTGGTGGCGCTGCTGATCCGCAACCTGGAACGCTCTGCTTCGGGCCGGGCGATCCTGGCCGTGCGCTCCGCTCCGGCGGCGGCCACCACGTCCGGGCTGTCCGCGCCGCGGACCAAGATCGTGCTGTTCGCGCTGGCGTCGGCCATCGCCGGGCTGGGCGGGGTGCTGTTCGCCATCTCCAAGGGCTCGATCACCGCGACCGACCTGCCGGCCTTCGCCGGGTTCGTCTGGCTGGCCGTGGTGGTGCTGCAGGGGGTGCGGCGGGTCGGCGGGGCCGTGCTGGGCGGGCTCGTCGCGGTGGCCGTGCCCGAGCTGCTGGCCACGTGGGACGTGTCCGCGCACGTCGGGGCCATTCTGTTCGGGGCCGGGGGGATGATCCTGGCCAAGCATCCCGACGGGGTGCTCACCCAGCTCGCCGAACTACGCCACCGTCGCCGCCATCCGCCGGCCCCGCTTCCCCGCGTCCGGGAGGCGGTCGGCATCCGGGAGACAGGTGGCGTCCGGGAGGCCCCAGTCGTCCGGGAAGCCGCGGTCGTCCGGGAGACGGCCGCCGTTCAGGAGGCGCCCGCCTTTCGGGAGGAGCGGCCGGCACGGGCCGGAGACCTCTTCACCATGGAAGGAGTCGTCGCCGGATACGAGGACTGCACCGTTCTGCGCGGGGTGGACCTGACCGTCAACCCCGGCGAGGTCGTCGCCCTGCTCGGCGCGAACGGCGCCGGCAAGTCCACCGCCTGCGCCGTCGCCGCCGGACACCTGCCGGTCGAGTCCGGCCGGATCCTGCTGGACGGCCAGGACGTCACCACCTGGCCCGCCCACCGCAGGGCCCGCGCCGGCATCCTGCTGGCCCCCGAGGGCAGGGGCGTCTTCCCCGGCCTCACCGTCGAGGAGAACCTGCGCACCTGGCTGCCCGACCCGGGGCCGGTCTACGAGCGCCTGCCCCAGCTCGCCGACCGCCGTACCATCCTGGCCGGCGCCCTGTCCGGCGGCGAGCAGCAACTGCTCACCCTCGCCCCCGCCCTCGTGCGCCCGCCCCGGGTGCTGATCGCCGACGAGCCGTCGCTCGGGCTCGCGCCGATGGTGGTGCGGCAGGTGTTCGACGTCTTCGCCGAACTGCGCGCCCGCGGCGTCGCGCTGCTGCTGGTCGAGGAGAAGGCCACGGAGGCGCTGGCCATCGCCGACCGGGTGGTGTTCATGCGGCTCGGCCGCGTCACCTGGACGGGGCCGCGCTCCGAGGTGGACAGCGAGCGGCTGACCGCCGCCTACCTGGAGGTGAGATGAACGTGCAGGGCGTGCCTGGCGGTGACGTGGTGCTCGACGTACGGGGCGTGTCGGTGGCCTTCGGCGGGATCAGAGCGCTGGACCAGGTCTCGTTCCAGGTCGGCGAGGGGCAGGTCTGCGGCGTGATCGGCCCGAACGGCGCCGGCAAGACCACGCTGTTCGACGTGGTGTCGGGGCTGCGCAGGCCGGGAGAGGGACGGGTGCTGCTCGACGGGCGCGACCTGACCGGGGTGTCGCCGGTCAGGCGGGCCAGGGCGGGGCTGCGTCGTACGTTTCAGCGCACCCAGGTCTTCGGCCGGCTCACCGTGGCCGGCAACGTGCTCGCGGCGCTCGACTGGCACGGCGGCGGTGGCGGGCTCGCCGCCGACCTGGTCGGCCTGCCCGCCAGGCGGCGGCTCGAACGCGAACGCCAGGAGCGGGTGGCCGAGGTGCTGGAGCTGTGCGGGCTCACCCCGCTGCGCGACGCGTACGCCGCCGCGCTCCCCGTCGGCCGGCGCCGCCTGGTCGAGCTGGCCAGGGCCCTGGCCGACCGGCCCCGGGTGCTGCTGCTCGACGAGCCCACCTCGGGGCTGGACGCCGGCCAGAGTGAGCGCCTGGCCGAGGTGGTCGCCGGCCTGGACACGACCGTGCTGCTGGTCGAGCACGACATGGGGTTCGTCATGGGCACCTGCGACCGCATCGTGGTGCTGGACCTCGGCAAGGTCATCGCCACCGGCACCCCCGCCGAGATCCGGGCGGATCCGGTCGTCAGGGCCGCTTACCTGGGGTGAGGCGTACGTCGCGGGCCTACCATCGGGGGAGCAACCGCGTGGAAGGGAAACCGCATGGCATTCCACCCGAACCTCGATCCGGAGCTCCGTGCCGCGATCGAGCAGACGCCGCTGGTCTCGTTCGACTGGTCCACGATGTCGTACCAGGAGCTCGCTGACCAGCGAGCCCAGATCACCACGATGCTGGCCGCGGCGCCCCCGCCCGACACGCGCGTCACGATCGAGGACCGCACCGTCCCAGGGCCCGAAGGGCAGCCGGACGTACGGCTGCGGATCTACCAGCCGCCGGAGCCCGGGGAGGACAGACCGGCCCTCTACTGGATCCACGGCGGCGGCATGATCATCGGTGCGCCCGAGATGGACGACGCCCTGATGATCGGCTACGTCGAACGGCTCGGCGTCGTCGGCGTCTCCGTGGACTACCGCCTCGCCCCCGACCACCCGCACCCCGCCCCCGTCGAGGACTGCTACGCCGGCCTCGCCTGGACCGCCAAGAACGCGGCCGAACTCGGCATCGACCCCGCGCGGCTCGCGGTGGGCGGCGCCAGCGCGGGCGGCGGCCTCGCGGCCGCCACCGTCCTGCTGGCCAGGGACAGGGGCGGGCCCGAGATCGCGTTCCAGCTGCTCGTCTACCCCATGCTGGACGACCGCAACACCACGCCCTCCAGCCACGAGTTCACCGAGGCCGTGGTCTGGGACAGGGGGGCCAACCTCTTCGGCTGGACGGCGCTGCTCGGGGACCGCATGGGCACCGACGACGTCCCGCCGTACGCGGCCCCGGCCCGCGCCACCGACCTGTCCGGCCTCCCGCCGGCGTTCGTGGACGTGGGGGAGCTGGAGGTGTTCAGGGACGAGTGCCTCGGCTATGCGCAGCGTCTGGTGCAGGCGGGGGTCTCCACCGAGTTCCACCTCTACCCGGGAGCGTTCCACGGCTCGGAGATGATGGTGCCGGACGCCACTCTCAGCGTACGCACCCGCCGGACCCGCGAGGCGGCGCTCAAGCGGGCACTCGGCCTCTGATTTGGAGCCGGTGATGCCGGGTGGGTGACCACCCGGCGTCACCGGGTGTGGTTCCCTCTTGCAGGGCGTCGGCGACTCCTCATACTGAAGGCAGGGGCAGGGGAGCCTCGGCTGGAGGGGCGCATCTTGATCGTCGTGCATTCTGCCGACGGCAGTCGTAGGCTCGCGGTCGCGCAACGGGGTCTCATTCGGGGCGGCATCCCGGTCTTCTATCTTCACGGCACTCCGGGCAGCAGGGTAGGGCCACTGCCGAGAAACGGGCTGCTGTACCGCCTCGGCATTCGCCTCATCACCTACGACCGCCCGGGATATGGGGATTCCGACCGGCAGGTCGGGCGTCAGGTGGGCGACGTCGCGTCCGACGTGGCCACCATCGCCGACCGGCTCGGCCTCGACCGCTTCGCCGTCGTCGGCCGCTCGGGCGGCGGGCCGCACGCACTGGCCTGCGCGGCGCTGCTGGGCGACCGGGTGACCAGGGCGGCCGTGCTGGTGGGCCTGGCCCCGCACGGCGCCGAGGGGCTCGACTGGTTCGACGGCATGGCCAAGGGCAACATCGAGGAATACCTCACGGCGATGGAGGGCCTGGCGCAGCTGACGCCGCGGCTCGTCGTGGCCGCGGAGACGATCAGGAAAGACCCCGTGCAGCTGGTGAACGCCATCTACGACGACCTGACGGAGGCCGACAGGGAGGTGGTGGCCGACACGGCCATCCGGCTGATGCTGGTGCAGAACTACGCCGAGGCGCTGCGCAAGTCGCCGGACGGCTGGATCGACGACGCCATCGCGTTCTGCTCGCCCTGGGGCTTCGACCCGGCCGACATCACCGTGCCGACGCTGCTGTGGCACGGCGCCGAGGACGTGTTCTCGCCCGCCAGCCATTCACGCTGGCTGGCCGAGCGCATCCCGACCGCCAGTGTCGCCATTCAGCGCGGCGTCGCGCACTTCCACGCCTTGCAGGTGCTGCCCGACCTGCTTCCGTGGCTGGCGGGCCTGGCCCCCGCCGGCGGCTGAGCACGGGCGGCTCGGCACGGGCGGCTCAGCGTGGGCAGGGGGCGTTCGTCACCACGGCAGCGGGTCCAGGTCGCGGCTCACCCGCCGCCAGTCGAGGACCGCGTTGATCAGCGGATGGGCCTCGCCGAGCACTCGGCGCAGGTGGACCAGCACCGCTTCGCGCAGCTCACGTGCCTCGTCGGCGCGGCGCAGGTCGCGCAGGGTGATCGCCAGGTTCGCCTCGCACGCGAGGGTGTCCGGATGGAGCAGGCCTCGTCCCGGGGCACCGCGCAGCGCCGCCAGAAACTCGCGTTCCATGGTCTCCGCCTGGTCGTACTTGCCGAGGTCGGCCAGGCAGTTCGCCACGTTGATGGCGCAGACGAGCCGGAAGGGGTGCTCCTTGCCCAGCGTCTCGGTGAACCGGTTCAGGGTCTGTGTCCCGAGTGAGTAGGCGCTCGCGACGTCGCCGATCTCGCGCTGGTAGATGAGCAGGTTGTTGGCCGCGATGAGGGTGTAGGGCTTCGTCGGCCCGAGCGTGGTCTCGAAGGTGTCCAGGACCTCTTCTGCGAGCCGGCGCGCGCCCTCCCAGTCGCCGGCGTCGCCCAGGTCGCCCGCGAGGTTGAGCCGGCAGATCACCGTGTCGGGATAGTCCGTCCCGTAATGCTGGACGTACCGTTCGAGCGTCGCCTCGGTGAGCTGTCTGGCCTCCGTCAGAGCGCCCGCCTTGCGCAGCGCGACCGCCAGGTTGCGTGCGGCGCGCAGGGTGTCGACGAAGTCGTTGCCGAGGACCCGCTGGTACCGGTTCAGGACGTCCCGCAAGAGCTCCGCCGCCTTCAGGTATTCGCCAGCCTCGCGGATGTCCAGGGCGAGGCTCAGCTGGGACGACAACGTGTACGGGTGATCGGGCCCGATGACGGCCCGCCGGCGGTCGAGCGTCTCCTGGTCGAGCCGTCTGGCCTCGTTGATCTGGCCCACGTGCCGCAACGCGACCGCGAGGTTGTTGGCCGCGGTCAGGGTCCGTGGATGGTCGTCCACGAAGAGTTCCCTGGTCTGGTCGTAGGACTCCTGCTCCATCTGCAGCGACTCCTGCAACTGCCCGAGCGCCCGCAGGTCCGCCGCCAGCCCCGCGGCCGTCATCAGCGTGTGCGGGTGCGGCTTCGGCAGCACGTCGAGCTGGTCCTGCATGATGGCCCGGTCGAGGTCGCAGGCCTCCTGGTAATTGCCCTGCTGACGCATGACGTTCGCCATCTGGAAGCGCAGGAACAGGGTCTGCCGGTCCACGTTGCCCAGTTTGTTGATCCACCGTTCCTCAAGACGCCGCCCCATGTCCAAGGCGCGGTCGAACTCGCCGCGCTTCCACCAGTAGCGAACCCGGTCGATGAGGAGCTGGCGCGTCTCCTCCTCGTCGCAGTCGTCCGCCTGGGACGGTGCGAGGTGCGGCCAGATCTCGTCGAACCTGCTCCAGTTCTCGGGGTCGTCGGTGTCGCCCTCGCGCGGCCGGGCTCCGAGCAGGATCCGGTGCACGTCGTGCATGGTGTCCTCCTGCTCGTCTGCCGTCATGCGGTCACGGAGCACGGCCTGGACGAGCCGGTGCACCTGGACGGAGTTGTCGCGCTGGTCGACCTTGGCCAGGGCGAACCGGCTCAGCTCACGGACGAGCCGGCCGATCATGATCTTGTCGCGTAAGGTGTCGTCGTACTTGAGCAGGCACTTGACCGTCTCGTCGCCGTACAACATGGACAGGGACACCGGCTCCGGTGCGAAATAGGACAGCAGTTCGAGCAGGCGGACCGCGGCGGGGGAGCGCTCCCTGAGCCGGTCGAACGAGACGTTCCACGTCAAAACCACCGGTTTCGGGTAGTTCAGCGTCTCGCCGAGCGCCAGCGTCGCCGCGGGCTGGCGGTGCAGGGTCTCGACGTACTCGTCGACGTCCATCCCCGTCTCCTGCAACCACGCGCCGGCCTGCTCGATGGCCAGCGGCAGGTCTCCCAGAGCCTCGGCGACCCGGCCCGCCTCGTCGTCGGTCATGCTCGGGACCCGCCGCCGCAGGTGCTCCAGGCTCTCCTCGCGGGTGAAGACGTCGATCTGGAGCGGAAGCGCGGCCTGCTCCCATGCCTGGTGCCGGGACGTGATCAGCACATGGCCGGACGGCCCTCCCGGAAGGTAGTCCCGCAGCTCGACCGGGTTGTCGGCGTTGTCGAAGATCAGCAGCCAGCGCTTGTAGGGCTCGCCCCGGCGCAGTGCGTCGCGGGCGGCCTGGGCGGCCTCGGCCACGTTGTCACCGACGCGCAGGCCCAGTCTGACCGCCAGGTTCGCCATGGCGCCGTTCAGCAGCTCGGACTGCTCGGCGGAGATCCACCAGACAACGTCGTAGTCGGCCATGTAGCGGTGGGCGTACTCGATGGCGAGCTGTGTCTTCCCGACGCCGCCGAGGCCGTACAGGGCGGCCTGCGTCACGACCGTCTGGGAGCCGCCGCCTTCGCCGACGAGTTGCTCGCGCAGGCGTTGCAGCACCTCGCCGCGCCCGGTGAACGTCGCGTTCCTGGTCGGCAGGTCGAGCACCGTCGGCTGACGCCCGGGGTAGCGGGGGCTGCTCACGGTGCCGGTGGTCTCCGTCGGTTGCCCTGGCCGGTCGAGGGTGCGCAGGAGCGCGGTCATGGCCTGCTCCTCCTCCAGGCTGACCAGGTCCAGCGGCGTCGGGTCGGCGTACGGCATGGGCAGCCGGACGTCGGCGATGCGGACGGGGATGAGCTGCCCGCGCGACTCCGTGAGCTGGATGCCCGACATGGACTGCCAGATCTCACGGGCCTGCGCCGAACGGAGGTAGGCGGGCGACAGGAGCGCCAGGATGCGGGCGGAGTCGTCGATCGGGCTCTGGGCGCCCTCCTCGTCCTGGCTGGTCAGGGGGTGCGGATGGACCCGCAGGCCGACGCCGACGAGGATCGCCTTGATCCAGTCGTACCAGAGCCGGTCCTCCGGCACGTAACTGATGTAGACGTCCATGAAGGTCGCCGGGCGCCGGCGCCGGAACAGGTCGCGGTAGTGCTTCCTGGTCTCTTCCTTCATGGCGGGCAGGCCGCGCACCTCACCGTTGGTGATCACGTCCGCGAGCCGCTCGTAGGCGGCCAGCAGTGAGGCGGGCGAACCGGGCGCGTCGCCGAAGGTCGCCAGCGTCTCCTCGTACGCGTAGAACGGCTTGTACGGGATCTCCACCGCGCCCCAGTACGTGATCGCCTCGTCGCGGCTCATGCCCGTCGGGAAACGCGCGAACTTGCTCCTGGCGAACGCGCGCCCGGCGTCCAGCTTCTCCTTCTCCGCGTCATCCACCCGCATCGGCACCGGCAGGATGCGGATCCCCCTGGCCGGGAACCGGTCGGCGACCTGCGTAGCCACGTCGGACGCGCCCTCGATGCTCTGGTCGGACAGGGTGAAGCAGGTGACGAGGACGTGGGGGAAATGCTCCGTGGTGATGTCGGAGATGTCGCTCACGCCGGTCCTGCTGTCGATGAGCACGTAGTCGTACTCGGCGCTCATGTCGTCGCGCATGGCGTCGAGGAACTGCCCGCCACCGTAGCTGTCGTAGAAGGTGTCCCAGTCGAACCGGGCCACCAGGGACGAGTAGTCGCGATTCTGCCGCCCGGCCGACAGGAAGTCGATGGAGCCGTCGCCGGGGAAGTCGTCCCAGTCGATCGACACCACGTGCTGCCGGACCCGCGCGTAGTCGCGGTGCCAGTCGTCCGGGCGCGACTCGTTCCTGCGGGCGGCCCAGGCGTACTCGGTGATCAGCTCGATGACACCGGGCGTGCTGACGATCTTGTCGCTGTCGAGGAACGGGCGGAAGAACTTGTGCAGCCCCGGCGACTCCAGGTCCCAGTCCACGGTCAGCACCCGGTGCCCGTTCGCGGCGAGGATCCAGGCCACGTTCGACAGGGCCATCGTGCGTCCCGTGCCGCCCTTGTAGGAGTAGAAGGTGATGATCCGCCCGTTACGCGCTTCCGTCATCACGTTCCCCCGGATTCTCTGGTGGCTGCCATGTGATTCGGTCCCTGCGTCTGGGTGGCGGGTCTCCCGGCTCCGGTCGCGGCGGAAAGGCCGGGGTGTCACGCAGGTAGGGCTTGGAGACCGTGAAGACCACCTGCCGCAGGGCAGCCGCGAACTGACCGAACGCCAGCGTCCCCTTGGCCGCCTCTCTGGCCAGCAGCCGCCCCCGCTCGATCCGCGTGGGGGCCAGGGCGCGCAGGCCGGCTCTGATCTGGTCCGTGGCCGCAGCGAGCTGCTCGTCGTCCTCGTGCCACGGGATCACCAGCCCCACCCAGGGATGGCTACTGCGGCGCAGGTACGACAGAGCCGCCTGGTACCCGGGCATGAGAACGACCCAGGGATCGAGAAGAACGACGCCCGGTGACGCGGGCCCGTCTTGCCTCAGCAGGTCCTCGCCCTGCTCGGCGTACGACCACAGCTCCGGCTCGAAGCCGAGATCGCGGACGATGTCCGCCGCCAGGGAGGCGATCGGCTGGTCGCACTGCGGATAGTACGGATTCCAGTCGGTCGCGGCGGCGCCGTACTGCCGCTGACTGCGGTGCGGCGGAAGCGCGTCGCGGGTCGGCGCCAGCACCACGATCTGGAATCTGCGGCCCCGGTCGGGCACGAAAGCACTTTTCAGCGAGGCGAAATCACACGGTTTCCCCGGTGGCAACGGCGTCTTCTTCGCCAGATTGACGATACGGTGGGCCAGGGTGTCGACGACGGATTTATAATGATCGCGATATCTGTTCAACTTGATCAGGCCGTAGATGCCGCGTTCCTCGTAATGCGTCCCCAGGGCGGAGTCGTGAAACTGTATCGGATGAGCCATCCTGGGTAACTCGTCCTGCCTGACGGGAATCCAGAAGGCGGGTACCACGACCTCAGGCAGATCCGGTCCCTGACCCATATGGCGCTTGCGGCGCAGGTCGAATGCAGCCCATTCCTTGCCGCACGGTTCGCTGTCGAAATAGCGCGGCGAGTAAAGCGGGACGAAAACGCGGCAGATGGCCAGCTCCTTGGCCAGCCGCTCGTTCCAGGCCGCCCCGACGTGCAGCTCCTGGTCCATGAATCCAGGCGAGGCCCCGGCCGGCAGGCGGCTGATCTGCATGATCTCCTGGCACAGAGCCCGGTAGAACTTGGTGACCCACAAGTTGGGGTCGGGGTCGTTCGCGGAGATCCGCGGAGTGCGCGCGTAGCTGAGGAAGAAGTATGGCTGATGGTGCTCGCCCGAGCTGGAGATACTGGCCACCCGCGCCTCCACACGCACATTGCGCCGGCACGCCGGGCCGTACGAATCGAGTTGCTCCCTAGGCGGTTGAGTCTAACCCTTCTCTATCCGGGGGCGCTTCTCGCGAAACCATTGCTCCGCGAATTGGACTGCATCGGCCATGGGGAAGATCCGGCTGTCCGCGTCACCCACCATGCCCGAAACCACCTTTACGTAGCGCTCCATATCGGTGCCGCACAGGGCGAAGTCCGAATCGTCAAGAAGCACGTCGCTGTACTGAAACCACGACGCTTTTCCGGCGTCAGTCACCTTGCATCGGTAGAGCATTGTCAGCGGCTGCTCCGTGTAGGTGTACTCGGCCAGGTGGAAGGCGGAGCACCGGTCGTAGCCGACGCCGAGGAGCAGGACCATGGCCTTGCTCTCGACCATCTTCCCGAGGGGAGAGAGCATGCCCAGATGGTGATCCCGGGGATGATCCGCCATCAGTCGGCGGGCATGGGAGCCCACCGCGGCGAACGACGTCTGCGGATGGTCGCTGCGCACCGAACCGCGGTGGGTCCGCACCTCTTCGGAGAACCGACCGCATTCGACGGACGGGGTGGTGCGAGCGTCGAACGCGGGCATGTTGTCGTGGTGACGATCGACGTCCTCGCCCGACAGGTCGCGGATCGCCTCCCGGTAGGCGTGGGAGGTGGTCGAGTTGCTGGACGTGAACGTGGGCACCACCACCGTGCCCTTGCGCGGCTTGAGAACGGTGAGGAGCGCGTCCATCAGCGTGGCCGGCCCCGCCTTCATCCGGCCGATCGCCTTGAGCGAGGTGTGGACCAGGATCGTCTGCCCCTCCTCCAGCCCTAGTTCGCGAAGCTGGGCGGCCAGAGAGGCGGCGGTGTGGGAGGGCGCGCGGCGGTTCGTGCCGACGAGGAACGGCCGAAAAACCGTTCGGGCCGCCGTGGGAAGGGCGAGCCCGAACCGGCGGCCTTCAGTTCGCGGTGTGCGCTCGCGTGGCAGCGATCGGGTGGTCATGGGCGGCCCCCGTCACCGCGCGACCAGGCTGTCTCGCGCCGTCTCGACCAGCAGCTTCGCCAGCTCCGGTAGGTCGCGGGCGCTCAAGGCGTCGAATGCGGTGATCAGCTCGCCCGGGCCGGAGGATGGGCCCTGCCAGCCGAGTGTCGCCAGCTCACCGTAGACCTCGTACAGGCGGCTCTCCACGCCCGGGTCGTCGATGGTGACGCCGAACATGTCGAAGAGGGCGCCGAGCTGGGCGCCGTAGAAGCTTCGGGTCACCGTCGCGGCGAGCGTGGCAGGGTCGGCGGGGTCGGAGACTCCCACCGCGCCGAAGGCCTGACGGCTGAAGTGCGACGCGTCCCGCGCGCCCGACAACGGCGTGATGACCTGCACTCCCGCCGTGAGCATGGAGGACTGCCGCGGGTGCGCCCGCAGCAGCTCGTCCGTCAGCTCGAACGTCCACCGCCAGGAGAGGAACTCCTCCTGCCGCAACCGCTGCCGGGGCGGCACGCCGAAGCAGTCACGATAGGGGTCCACGTCGTCGAACACGAGCTCGGTGTCCGGCATCGCGATCGAGCGCACCGGCTCCCATTCGGGCGCCTCGGTGTCGAGCCAGCGGCCGTCTACCCCGCGCATCGCCAGTGACTTCTCGCCCGCGGTGACGACCGTGATCGGGCCGTCGGCGGCCACTCTCATCCTGCCCACGCCGGGCAGCTGCACGAAACCGTCACGGGCCGGAACGGCCACTTCGGCCGCGACACCGGCGAACAGGGCCGCCGCCATCGCGACCGAGGCGAGGTAGGGCCGGTGCTGGTCGTCGCCGACGGCCTGGCGCGCCCAGGAGCGTACGTAGGGGTAGTCGAAGACCCGGTCGACGGCGGCGCGGTGCTCCTGGTCCAGCCGGCTCAGCAGTTTCCATTCGGCGCTGCCCGCGCGGCCGGCGCCGATCTTGGACACCCGCATCCGGGTCAGACTCCGCTGGGCGGCGGACAACTGGGACAGGTCGGCCGGACCGGCGGTCGCGGCGGCGAAGCGTTCGAACGTCGCCCGCGTCAGCTCGTGGGTCGGCCGGGCCCAGTTCTGAATGTGGGGGATGAGGACGCGCAGGTCGGAGCAGAAGACCGAGGGATTGTCGAATCCGTTGCCGGCGCGGTAGCGGTGGGCGAAGAGGCCACCGCCGCAACTTTCGACGATCGAGCAGCTCCGGCACGTGGCGCTCAGCGAGTGCAGTCCCTGCTGCCTGGCCTGCACCCCTTGATGCTCGGCCACGTCGTCGAGGGAGTGCCCGGCGGCGTCGAGGCCGGTCGCCGGAGCGCCGTCGAAGGCGATCTTGAGCGAGTCGGCCTGCTCGTAGGAGCCGTCGGTCTCGATGGTGACGAGGTCGCTCGGTGTCAGCCCCAGGGACTCGGTCCCGCTCGATCCACCGGCGGCCATGAGCGCGATGGAGTCGAACATCCTGATCGAGAACGGCCGGTCGTCCGCCCGCCAAATATCATGGACGACGCGCAGCCAATCGGCATATTCGGTTTCCTGCCCAGGGGTCCGCAAAGGGGGATCGTCCCAGGTCGCATGCGGTAGGAGAAAGTCTATGCGGGGCGGATCGAGCTCTTTCAGAGCGCGATACACCGCCTGCGGATCATTGCGAACGTCGATCGTGCAGAGGATTCCCGCATAGATTTCCGGATATGAGCGCCGCAGCAGGTTGATCGCTTTGACCACCTTGTCGTGGCTGCTGCGCCCATTCAGATATTTCCGATGCCGGTCGTTCGCTGCTTTGTCACCATCGAGCGAGACGCCGACTTTGATGTCATAACGTCGAAAAAGACGACAGAATGTATCGGTGAGGAGAACGCCGTTGGTGTGGATCCGCAGATCGAGATCGGTCACCTCGTCGAGTTGCCGACGCAACTCCGCGGCGATCCGCTCTATTCTGGGCACACCGGCGAGCAAAGGCTCGCCGCCGTGCAGAATCACGTGCAGACGTTCTATAGCATGCGTGCGCGCGTGCTCGGCGATGCGCCGCGCGACCTGGCCGATCGTCTCGTCCGACATCACCACCGGCTTTGATCGCCACGATTGGTCCGCGGCTTCAAAGACATAGCAATGGTCGCACGCCAGATCGCATCTGCTCGCGATCTTCAGCACGAATTGTCGGAACGGAACAATGGAGGCACTCATGCTGGAATTGGTTCAACTCATATGGAAGAGTTGAATGAGACCTCGAAGCGCTCTGCCTCCTCGGTGGGCTCAGCAAGATGGGCTAGCGTCATGGTGGTGCAGTCGATGACGTTCGACCGAAAGACAGAGTTGTCCATGGCTTGACCTATTCGCGGAGATGTGGATGTGTCAGTCTGGATGAAGAGGCTGACGCACGGAGTAACACCCTCTGATGATCAGGTGGGTTGGTGGCTCTGTGCGCAGCGACACCTGCGCACAGCATAGTCCCCTACCCAGGGCGCCTTGCCACCGCATTCGGATAGAAACACGGTTGTGTCGAACCCTTGCCCAGGGCTCCATGGTTACAAGCTGGCTCTTTGTTCCACAATGGGCATGAGTGTGCCTTTTTACGGCAAGCTAAGTGGCCTGGCCAGCGTACCAAGCGTGCGCTAGGTTGGATGGTGTGGATCTCGACTTCTCCCCGGCTGAACAGGGCTTTCGTGATGAGGTTCGCGGATGGCTCCGGGAGCACGTGCCTGAGGCGCTGCCGTCCATGGACACCCCAGAAGGCTTCGCGGCGCATCGGGACTGGGAGGCGCGGCTGGCCGAGGCGCGGTTGTCCGTTGTTTCCTGGCCCGAGGAGTATGGCGGGCGCGGTGCCTCGCTCGTCGAGTGGCTGATCTTTGAGGAGGAGTACTGGGCCGCCGGTGCGCCCGCGCGTGTTACCCAGAACGGGATCTTTCTGCTGGCACCCTCCCTGATGAGGTTCGGGACGCCCGAGCAGCGGGCGCGCTGGTTGCCCAGGATGGCCAGGGGGGACGATGTGTGGGCGCAGGCGTGGTCGGAGCCGGAGGCCGGGAGTGATCTGGCCGCGCTGACCTCGCGGGCCGAGCCGGCGCCGGGCGGTGGCTGGCGGTTGTACGGGCACAAGACGTGGAGCTCGCGCGCCGCCTACGCCGGCCACGGGTTCGGGCTCTTTCGCACCTCCGGGACGCGGCACCGCGGGCTGACGTACATCCTGTTTCCCATGGACGAGGTGGAGGTGCGGCCGATCGCGCAGCTCGACGGTCTGCCGGGCTTCGCCGAGCTGCGGTTCGACGGCGTGTACGTCCCTGACTCGATGGTGCTGGGGGAGGTGGGCGAGGGGTGGCGGATCGCGATGGCGACCACCTCGTCGGAGCGCGGTCTGACCCTGCGCAGCCCCGGCCGGTTCCTGGCCACCGCCGATCGGCTCGTCGCGCTGGCGCGTGACGCCGATCCCGTGCTGGCAGACCGGGCCGCCAGGTGCTGGGTGGAGGCGGAGGCGTACCGGCTGCACACGTTCGGGACGGCGCGGCGGATCATGGCGGGACAGGAGCTCGGGCCCGCGGCCAGCATGGGCAAGATCTTCTGGTCCGAGCTGGACCTGCGCATGCACGCCCTGGCCCTCGACCTGCTGGGGGACCGGGCCGAGGGGTGGCTGGACGGGTTCCTGTTCTCGCTGGCCGGGCCCATCTACGCGGGCACGAACGAGATCCAGCGCAACATCGTCGCCGAGCGGGTCCTGGGGCTGCCACGATGAACTTCGGATTCACCGGCGAACAGCTCGCCCTGGGCGCGACCGTACGCGACGTGCTGCGCGCCCACTGCCCGCCCGCCGCGCTGCGCTCCGAGCGGCGGCCCGCCTGGGAGCAGCTCGCCGAGCTGGGGTTCTTCGGGTTGATGCTGCCGTCCGAGGCCGACGGGCTGGGCCTCGGGCTGGCCGACGTGCTGCCCGCGCTGGAGGAGACCGGGCGCGCCTGCCTGCCGGGCCCGTTCGCCGACACGGCGGTGGTGGCCGGGCCGCTGCTGGCTGACATTCCCGGGCTGGCCTCGGGGGAGGTTCGGGTGGCGGTGCTGCCTCCGGGGCAGGCTTATGTCGCCGATGCCGACCTGGCCGATCTGCTGGTGCTGGCCGGTCCCGAGGGGTTGCGGCTGGTGCGGGGGAAGTCGGCCCGCCTGGTACGCAGGGACGGCGTGGATCCGGCCCGGCCGTTGTTCGAGGTGGACGCGGAGGAGTCCGAGGAGGAGTCCGAGACACTGGACGGTTCCGCCGAGCACCTGCTGGCCAGGGGTGCGGTGGCGACCGCGGCGCAGCTTGTCGGGGTGGCTCGGCAGCTGCTCGACGAGAGTGTCCGGTATGCGCGGGTGCGGGCCCAGTTCGGGGCGGCGATCGGGTCGTTTCAGGCGGTCAAGCATCAGCTCGCCGATGTGGCCGTGGCGGTGGAGTTCGCGGCGCCGCTGGTGTGGCGGGCGGCGCTGTCCGTGGACAGCGGCAGCGGCACCAGCAGCGGCAGCGGCGAGGACGGGGGCAGTGGCGGGGGCAGCGGTGGAGGCGGGGACGGCGGTAGTGGCAGGGGCGGGTTGGCCTGGGGACGGGACGCCAGTGCGGCCAAGGCTGCTGCTGGAGAGGCCGCGACGTTGGCGGCGCGGGTGGCGTTGCAGGTACACGGGGCGATCGGGTACACGGAGGAGCTGGATCTGCGCTTCTGGCTCGCCCGTGCCTGGTCCCTGTCGGCCGCGTACGGCACCACCGCCGTCCATCGCGAACGCCTGCGTACCGCGATCATCGGCGGCGACCCCTGGAGGTACCCGTGAAGTTCGGCGTCCCCCTCGGCCTGCTGCATCCCGCCGCCTGGAAGGACGTGGCGGTGGCGGCCGACGAGCTGGGGTTCGAGTCGGTGTGGCTGCCCGAGCACCTCGTCTTCGCCACCGACCTGTCCCTCGCCGTCTACCCGGGCACGTCCGACCCGGGGATCAAACCACAGACGCCGCTGTTCGACGCGCCCGCGTACCTGTGCTGGCTGGCCGCCCACACCTCCCGCGTCCGGCTCGGCACGGCCGTGCAGCTCCTCGCGCTGCGGCATCCGTTCGTGTCGGCCCGCGCGTTCGCCACCCTGGACGTGCTCTCCTCGGGACGGGCCATCTGCGGGGTCGGGGCCGGTTGGTACCGGGGGGAGTGGGACGCGGCCGGAGTGCCGTTCACTACCAGAGGAGCGCGACTGGACGAGGCGATCGAGGTGGTCAGGCGGCTCTGGAGCGAGCCCGTCGTCGCCCACAGCGGGCGGTTCTACTCCTTCGCCGAGGTCGCCTTCGAGCCCAAGCCGGTGCAGGCGCGGCTGCCCGTGCTGGCGGGCGGCGAATCGCCCGCCGCGCTGCGCAGGGCGGCGCGGCTGTGCGACGGGTGGATCAGCATGCCGCACACGCTGGAGTCGATCACACCGCAGATCGAACGGCTGGGGGCCGGGGTGCCGGTGACGGCGCACGCGTACGAGCTGGCCGGGCCGGACGAGGTGGCCGGCTGGGCGGCGCTCGGGGTGGAACGGCTGATCGTACGGCCGTGGACGCGCAGCAGGGACGCGGTGTCCCGGTTGTCCGCCTTCGCCGAGGAGTACGGGGTTGGGGGAGACGGCCTCGCCTGATCGGGCCGGGCAGGTCTGCTGACTCGCCTCGCAGGCCGCGGTCCGGTCTCGCAGGTCTCCGCCCGGCCTTGCAGGTCTCCGCTCGCCTCTGGGCATGGGTGATGGATGTGGGCGTTGAGGCTGCTCGCAGGGTGGGCGAGCCTGCTCGGGCTGCTCAGGCGCGGTGGCGGCCTCCGCCGGTCAGTTGGCGGTCGTCGTCGAGGGGGCGGCGGCGGCTTCTCGGCGGTGCGTCGGCGGGCCGGTGGTGGTCCGGTGAGCGGCGGTGGCGGCGGCCTCTGGGCGGGAGGTCGGGGGAGAAGGTGAGCGGCTCGTCGGCGGCGTGGCGTCGCCGCCGGCCCCGGTACGTCGCGCCGGGCACGTCGGGGGAGTCACTGCCGCGCCTGCCCAGGGCCGGAGCGACGGCGTCTCCGCGCCTGCCCGTCGGCGGCGCGAAGGCGTCGAACGTGCTGGTCGCGCCGGGGATGACGATGCGGTCGAACGAGCCGGTGTCGACCACGCGCTGCAGCGGGCCCGTGTCGAGGACGACCTCCATCGGGCCGGTGTCGTCGGTGAAGGTGAAGCGGTCGCGATCGAAGTCCGGCTCGTACGGGTCGGCGTCGAAGGCCGGCGTGTACGGGGACGGGCCGGTGCCGTGGTGCTGGGAGCCGTGGCGGTGCGAGCCCGGACCGGAGCCGTGGCGGTGGGCGGCGTGGCGCTGGGAGCCGGAGGCGTGGTGGGACCCGGGGGAGTGATGGGAGGCGGACGGCTGGCGGGAGGCCGCGTCCGTGGACAGGTCGAACGGCCTGGTCTCCAGGGGCAGCTTCCGGTGCCTGGCGCCCCGGCCGGTGGCTCGGATGACGGCACTGGAGTCGGCCATGCCGGACTCGACGGTGTGGGGGTGGAAGGCGTCGTTCCGGGAGCCGGCCCGGTGGGAGGCGGCGGTGGTGGGCCGGCCGGTGCCGTCCTGGAAGGCGGAGCCGGAGTCCAAGGCGCCGTCGTGGGCGGCGAAGATGTCGGCGGCGGTGGGTCGGCGGGTGTCGTCCTGGTAGGCGGCGAAGACGTCCGAGGCCGTGGGCTGGAGGGTGTCGTCTTGGAACGCGGCGAACAGGTCGGAGGCGGCGGGCTGGAAGGTGGCGCCCCGGTAAGCGGCGAAGACGTCCGATGCGGTGGGTTGAAGGGTTTCGTCCTGGAACGCGGCGAAGACGTCCGATGCGGTGGGCTGGAGGGTTTCGTCCTGGAACGCGGCGAAGACGTCCGATGCGGTGGGCTGGAGGGCGTCCGACGCCTTCAGCGAGGCGAGGGCGGCCGACGTGGCGAGGCGGTCGGCGTTCTCCTTGAGCTCTGCCGCGAGCAGGCTGTCCGCCGTCTCCACGCGTCGCGTCGCGGTCACCGGCAGCAGGGTCGTGCGGCGACGGCGGCGCCGGCCCTTCACGCGGGACGGGCGCGCCGGCTTGTCGGCACCGGCAGCGGTGGAAGCAGCGGCGGCGCCGGCCTTGGCGGTGACCGGAGCGGTCCCGGAGGCGGCAGCGGCAGCGGTCGCAGAGGCGGTCCTGGAGGCGGCAGCGGCCCCGAGGCGCAGGCGGCGGGTCTTGGCCACGGCCAGCAGGGCCAGCGCGGCCACCAGTGCCGAGCCGATCAGCGTCGGGGAGTCGATGGCGGGCAGCGGCCCGGTGGCGGAGGCGTCCGTGTGGGAGGGGAGCGGGTCCGAGGTGGCCGCCTCCGTGTCCGCCGTGGTGGGTTTGGCGTGCTTGCCCTTCTTGACCATCGTGGGGGACGGAGCCGCACCGCTCTGCGGGCTCGTCTTCGCAGTGGCGGAGTCGGAGACGGTGCCGGTGCCGGACGTGGCATCGGTGCCGGAAGAGGCGTCAGAGGGGCCGGGAGAGGCGTCGGCGGAGGGCGAGTCGGGCGTCTTGCGCGAGGTCGAGGGCGAGGCCGCGTCGGAGTTAGGCGTGGCGGGCTGGACGCGGCCCTGCGCCTCCTCCGGCGTCTGGCCCTCGGTCTGGCCCTCCGTCTGACCCTTGGCCTGCGCCTCGTCGCCCGTGGGCGTCTGGGACCGGAGCCGGTCCAGCGGAGTCTGTCCGGCGTGGGCCGCGTTGGAGCGGGGGATCATGGCGGTCAGCTCGTCCGGGGCCAGCGTGCCGGTCTTCTCACCCGGTTCGGACGCCTGCTGCTCGGCCTTCTTCCTCCTGGCCTCGGCCCGGTCGAGGCGGGCCTTGACGCGCTGGGGGTAGCCGTACCCGACCACCTTGCTCGTGTCACGTTCCTTGCGCTTGGCGACGCCCCCGTCGATGTTGCCCTCGATGGTGGAGATGCGATCGCCCCTGACCTTCGTCACGACGCCGACGTGGTCGATGTGGTCGATGCTGTTACTGCCGCTCCAGTCGTAGAAGACGAACGCGCCGACCTGGGGTTTCTTGCCCCACGCCCCTTGCTCCTTGAACCACTCCGCGTGCGCGACCGTCCATGCGAACTGCCCCATCCAGTCCTCGTAGCCGAGCTTGTGCGCGGCCCAGGAGAGGTACATGTCGCACCACGGCGCTGAGGTGTAGTCGGCGTCGAACTCGACGTTCTTGCCGTACCAATGGCCGAACTTGGTGTAAGAGCCCGACTTCTCGGAGTATCCGAGCTGGCTTTCGAGCAGTTCGATGTACTTCTGGATCTCTGGCGTCATGGAAGTGTGGGGAAACCTTCCGGGCAAGTCCGGATTCGGCCACGCAGCACTGGGTAGGGGGAGGGCCCAGTGACTGGTGTGACGAAACCGGAGACCTGTCGTCTTCCGTGCTGTGTGAGGTTATCGTGTTGTAACCCCAGGTCAAGCACGTTCCAAGAGAGACCCATGTCTCTCCCAAGGTGGAACCGCAGGTCAGCGATGCTGCCAGAATTGTCCTTGCCTAGGTGGTTTAACGGTAAAAGATCTACCTTGGGGTGAGATCTTAGTATCCTGCGCCCGTCAGCAGCCCGCCGTCCACCGTGACCTCGGTGCCTGTGCAGTAGCTGGCCTTGTCGGAGGCCAGGAACGCCACCACGTGCGACACCTCGACGGGCTTGGCGAAGCGTTTCATCACCATCGACTTGAGGAACGCCTCGCCGTCCACCTCGGCCATGATCTCCGGGTCCAGGGCCATCGGGGTGTTGATCGCGCCGGGGTGCACCGAGTTCACCCGGATCTTGAACCTGGCCAGCTCCCGCGCCGCCGACTTGGTGACGCCCCTGATGCCGAACTTCGACGCCGAGTACGCCGACAGCCCCTCGGCCCCGACGTAGCCCTCGATCGAGGAGACGTTCACGATGGAGCCGCGTCCGGCCGCCTTCATGGGCTCGATGACGGACTTGACGCCCAGCCAGGTGCCCTTGAGGTTGACGCCGATCACCCGGTCGAAGTCCTCGGGCGACATATCGGCGATACGCCGAAATTTCAGGATCCCGGCGTTGTTGACCAGCACGTCGAGGCGCCCGTACACCTCCACCGCCGTCCCCACCGCCCGCTCCCACTCCACAGCGCTCGTCACGTCATGACGCACGTACGTGGCCCCCGTCTCCTCCGCCAGGGCCTTGCCCTCCTCCTCCAGCACGTCCCCGAACACCACCCGCGCGCCCTCCTCCAGGAACAGCCGCACGTGCGCCGCCCCCATGCCGCGCGCCCCGCCGGTGATCAGCGCCACCTTGCCGTCAAGCAACCCCATGACATCCTCCTGCCGCGACGGCCACGGCGGCCGCCTCCATGGTGCGGTAGACGGGGATCCCCGCCGCCGCCGCGATCCGCCCGACCTCGTCCTCGACGCCCGGAGGCGCGCAGTCGCCGTTCCTGGTGACCAGGCTGATCCTGGTGCCGGGCCGGTCGGCCTGCGCCGCGGCCAGGGCCCGCGTGTAGGCGTACAGGGGCTCGCCCGGGTCTCCGTGCGCGCTCGCGTACGTGAAGAAGGCCTGAACGTTCACGTGCGCCACCACGTCCGCGTACGGGACCCCGAGCGCGTCGATCACCTCGGCCACCAGCCCGGCCCGGCCCATCGGGCCCACGGGGACCTCCAGCGGGTTGCCGGTCGCCACCACGCCGAGCCCGCGCAGCGCGTCGAGGCGGTCGCCGGGCAGCGGGGCGAGCCGCACTCCGGCCCGGTCGAACGCGTCCGCCGCCAGCACGCTCGCGCCGCCGCTCGGCCCCACCACCAGGACCTCGTCCCCGTGCACCGTGCGCGTCCCGTGGGCCTGGAAGTAGGCGAGCACGCCGATCAGGTCGTCCTGGCTCGTCACCAGCGCCACCCCCGACTGCTCGGCCACCGCCTCCCAGATCCGCAGGTCGCTCACCAGCCCGCCCGTGTGGGAGGCCGCCGCCCGCCGTCCCTGCCCGCTGCGCCCGCCGACCAGCAGCACCACGGGCACGGGCGCGTCACGCAGGGCCGCGTACAGCTCGCTTCCGTTCCTCGGGTCCTCCAGGTACAGGCCGACGGCGCGTGTCTCGGGGTCGCGCGCCAGCCAGCGCAGCAGCTCGGCGGGGGTGACGTCGGCCGCGTTCCCGACGGTGGCGACCCGGCTGAACGCCAGCCCGCGCCGCTCGCCGACCTTGATCACCTCGCCGGCCAGCCCGCCGCTCTGCGAGATCAGCGCGACCGTTCCCGCCGGTCCCAGGCCGCCGCCGACGAACGTCTGCCGGCCGCGCGGGCAGTAGACGCCCATGCAGTTCGGCCCGAGCAGGCGCGTGCCCGCCTCCCGCGCCGCCGCGACCAGCTCCGACTCCAGCTCCGGCCGCCCGGCCTCGCCGAAGCCGCCGCTCATCACCTGCACGAACGGCACTCCGCCCGCCTGCCGCACCACCTCGGCACAACGGTCTGCGGGTACGGCCACCAGCGCGTAGTCCACCTCGGCCGCGGCCAGCGAGGGCACGGCCGGCACCCCGCTCACCTCGGCGGCCGTGGGATGCACGGCCACCAGCGGCACACCGGCGGCCCGGTAGAAGCCGAGGAACATGTTCCCGAAGTTCGGCCGCGACGTGGACGCGCCGACCACGCCCACCGCGCCGGGCTCGAACAGGGGTAGGAAGTCCGTGACCGGCACGTCCGCCGGGCTCCTGGTCGCGGGGCCGGGGAAGTCCGGCGGGTTTCCGGGCGTCGTGCCGGATGCGTTCGGCATGGCGTCGCGTGCGGGGCTTTCGGGGGCTGTGCCGGGTGTGTTCGGCATGGCGTCGCCTGCGAGGCTTTGCGCGGGCGTGCCCGGCACGTACCTGGCGTCGACCGCGATCACGCCCGATGGGCCGGCGATGACCGGGTTCAGCTCGAACTCGCCCAGCTCCAGCCGTTCCCACAGCCCGCCGGGCCCGCCGACCGTCATGAGCAGCTTGACCACCGCGTCCACGTCCACGGGCGGGCCGCCGCGCCAGCCGCGCAGCAGTTCGGCCCCGCGCAGTGAGGCCAGCATGCGCCGCGCGTCCTGCTCCGTGATCGGGCACAGCCGTAGCGCCGTGTCGCGCAGCGCCTCCGTCCACACCCCGCCCAGGCCGGCCAGCAGCACCGGGCCGAACGCGGGATCCCGTACCAGACCGACGATCAGCTCGACCCCCGGCTCGGCCTGCTCCTCCACCAGAAAGCCGGCCGGTCGCAGCCGGGCCGCCATCTCCGCCGCCGCCGGCCCCAGCTCGTCGAAGCGCAGGTCCAGCCGGACCGCGCCGGCCTCCGACTTGTGCAGCAGCCCAGGCCCGAACGCCTTCAGCACCAGCGGCTCGGCCAGCCCGGCCGCCGCCGCGAAGCCGCCATCGGAGCCCGTGTCGGAGCCGGACGTGACGGCGGGGCTGAGGGGAACCACGACGCCGCGCGGCACCGGCACCCCCGCCTCGCCGATCAGCGCCTTGACCTCGTGCTCGTACGCGCTCACCCGAGCAGCTCGCGGATCTTCCTGCGCACCAGCTTGCCCGGCCCGCCCGAGGCGTCCTGGGAGTGCGGCAGCTCGTCGGCGACCACGATGTGATCGGGCCGCTGGTGCGCGGGCAGCGTGTCGGCCAGGGCCAGCGCCAGCTTGGACGGGTCGAGGGTGTGCCCGGCGCGCGGTACGACGGCCAGCAGCACCTGCTGCTCCTGCGCCCCCTCCGGCACCCCGACCGCCCCGGCCTCGGCCACCCCGTCCAGCGCCGAGGCGGCCTCCTCGATCGCGGCCGGCTGGGTCCAGACGCCGCCCTTGATGATGGCGTCCTCCTTGCGCCCGAGCACGCGCAGGACGCCGTCGGCGGAGACGGAGCCGAGGTCGCCGCCCACGTACCACTCGCCGCGCAGCACCTCCGCCGTCCTGTCGGGCAGGCCGTCGTAGCCGGCCATCCGGTGCGGCCCGGCCAGGTTGATCTCGCCGACCTCGTCGATCACCCGGTTCCCCCGGTGGTCGGTGACGCGCACCGCGTTGCCCGTACGGGCCCGCCCCGAGGAGCCCAGCGGCGTGGAGCCGTCGTCCACCCGGCCCATGCACGTGTACGGGGCCTCGGTCTGCCCGTAGTAGGAGTACACCCCGGCCCCCGGCAGCCGGTCCTTGATCCGGTCCAGCATGGTCGCGGTCAGCGGCTCGCCGCCCAGCATGATCACCTCGATCGAGGACAGGTCCACGTCCTCGTGCTCGGGCGAGGCCAGCAGCGCCGAGTAGAACGAGGGGATCTGCGACACGTGCGTGACCCGTTCGCGCGGGACGACCCGCAGGAAGTTCGCCGGACCCCAGTCCTGCTCCAGCACCAGCCGCATCCCCGCGTACAACGCGGGCCCCACGATGGCGGGGAAGCCGATGCCCCAGATGATCGCGCCCGTCCCGAACACCGAGTCGGGGCCGCGCGGCACGTCGAGCCAGATCTGCGCCGTGGCCAGCGAGGACGCGTGCGTGTGCACGACGGCCTTGGGCAGCCCGGTCGTCCCCGAGGTGTAGTAGAGCGCGAGGGGGTCGTCGCCGAACCCAGCCAGCGGGGGCTCCTCGTCCGAGCCGCCGGCCAGCTCCCGTACGTCGATCCAGGTGGTCACGTCGGGCAGCGACGGCCTGATCCGGGCCACGACCGACTCCACGGTCGCGTCGTACACGAAGGCCGTGCAGCCCGACGCCGCCACCACGTCACGCAGCGTCTCCTCCGGCCAGAACGGGTTCAGCGCCGCCGTGACCGCGCCGATCTTGGCGTGCGCCAGGTAGCTCTCGGCCACCAGCAGCGTCTCGTTGAGCAGCGCCGCGACCCGCCTGCCCGGCGTGATCCCGGCGGCGAGCAGGGCGTTGGCGCGGCGGTTGACGTTGCGGTTGAGCTCGTCGTAGGTGTAGCGCTGCTCGCCGCAGTACGTCAGCGCCACCCGGTCGGGCGTGCGCATCGCTCCGGCGGTCAGGATCGCGTGGCCGTAGTTGCCGTAGGGTGATCGCGCCATGGGGGGAGCCTCCACATCAGAGGGGCGAATAAAGCACGAAGACGTTGCCCGAGGGATCGCGCAGCACGGCCCGCGTCTCGTGCGACCCCGCCTCGGGAGCCCGCACCACCTCGGCCCCGCGCGCCGCCAGCTCCTTCACCGTCGCGGCGACGTCGTCCACCTTGTACGACGGCGCCGCGGAAGCGGTCACGTGCTCCTCCGGCCCGGCCAGCGCCACGGTGACCCCGCCGCCGTCGAGCGCGGCGAACCGGTCGCCGTCGCGGAACTTCACCGGCAGCCCGTAGAAGGCGATCGCCTCGTCGAGGTCGGCCACGGGGATCAGGACGTTGCCGAGCTTCACGCTGGCCTCCAATGGGGCAGGTCGTCGAGGAACGTCACGCGTACCGGGAGCCCGACGCGCACCCGCTCGGGCGGGCACTCCACCACGTGGCCGAACGCCCGCACCCCTTCCGGCAGGTCCACCCAGGCCATGACGTACGGCTCGCGGCCCTGGTAGCCGGGGGCGAACGAGCGGTGCACGACCGTGTACGTGTGCACCACGCCTTCGCCCGAGGCCGGCTCGAACACCAGGCTTCCGCCGCCGCACCAGGGGCAGGCGGGCTCGGGGAGGTGGATGCGGCGATCACAGGCCGTACAGCGCTGGATGACCAGCTCGCCGCGCACGCAGGCGGCCCAGAAGGCAGAGGTGTCACCGCTCATCGTGCTAGCCAAGCTAGCGCACGCTTGGTTGACCGACAAGACCCGCCCGGGCCGGTCACTCCCCCTGGAACGACTCCCGCGCCGCATCCCCGATCGACGCCCCCGCCTCCGGACCGGACGCCTCCTCGGACATCTCCTCGGGCGGCTCGCCCGGAGCCTCAGAAAGCGACGAGCCGGATGAACTGGACGAGCCGGACGGGTTGGGCGCGTCGGTGGCGCGCGTCCCGACGTCGGGCACGCTGGTGCCCCGCGTGCTGAGGCCGGATGTGGGAGTGGAGGAGGATGTCAGGCCGGGCGTGGAGGCGGGCGGGCGGCTCGCGGACGGGGAGGCGCTCGCGGAGGCGCTGGTGGTCGGGACCGGGCAGGCGGGACCGTTCACCGCCACCTCGCTCACCTGCGGCCCGTTCCCCGCAGCCGGCTCCGTCATGACCAGAATGCCCAGGTACGCCCGCCCGCCACACACGACCTCGCCGGGATCGTGCCGGACCGTGCTGGTGTAGGCGGTGCTGCCGCGCAGCGTGCGGGTCTCCTGCCGGACGGTCCTGGCCGCCTCCCCGTCCCCGTCGCGCCGCGTGTACGAGATCCGCAGCCGCACCGTCCCCGTCCCGGCCGCCGCGACCGAGATCGAGCCCGTCGTACCGCTCCAGTTGAGGATGGTCGCGGCGCGCACCGTGGCGGCCGACCCCGAGCCGCCGGTCCCCGGGTCGCGGCGCGGCGGCGCGGGCGGGGACGTGACACCGGTGGGAAGTGGGGGAGCAGAGGCGGTGCGCGTTCGGGCCGGGGTGGCCGCGGACGAGGTGGCTGCGGACGAGGTGGGGACGGGCGGGGTGGGGGCGCGGCTCCGGGTGAGGGCAGGGGTGGCGGGGGCGGCCTCGGTCCTGGCCTTGGGCGGCGGCATGAGGATCGTCCCGGGCCCAGCGGGCAGCCCGCTGCCGGACAGCATGATCGCGATCACCGTCGTCATCACGGCCGCGCCCGCCACCCACAGCTGGGGTGGCAGCCTGGGCAGGCTCAGCAGCCGGTCGCGCAGGCCGGTCGCGGCGGGGGCGGTGCGGTCGGTCCTGGCCAGCGGGAAACGCAGCGCGAGCAGTGTGGCCAGTTCCGCCAGATGCCGCCGCCCGCGCTTCTCCCAGTCGGGGCCGTAGTTCGCGACCGCGTCCTGTTCGAGCTCGGCCGCGAACTGCCTGGCGGAGGCGTACCTGACCGCAGGGTCCTTGGCCAGCCCCCGCCTGAGCAGGTCGCGCAGCGCGTCCGGCACCACCTCCAGCGGCACCGGCTCCACCAGGTGCTTGTCCCGCAGCGCCGGGACGTCCTGCGCCCCCTCCTCCCCTTCCTTGAACGCCCGGTACGGCGGCCGCCCCCTGACCGCCTCGAACAGCACGCATGCCGCCGCGTACACGTCGGCCGGCGGCCCCGCCCGTTCCTGCGTCCACAGCTCGGGCGCCATGTAAGCGGGAGTCCCCGCCGGCACGCCCGGCTCCTCGGCGTGCACCACGACGCCGAAGTCGCTCAGCTTGCTGGTGCCGTCGGCCTGGACCAGGACGTTGTCCGGGCTGACGTCCCGGTGGGGCACGCCCTTCTCGTGCGCGGCGGCCAGGGCCAGCAGCGTGCTCTTGAGCACGGCCAGCGCCGCCTCGGGCCCGGTCCTGCCGTGCTCGGCCAGCAGCGTGCGCAGGGAGACGCCGTCCACCAGTTCCATGACCACGGCCGCCCTGGTGGGGGTCTCGACGTATTCGTACAGGCGCACCACGTTGGGGTCGTCGATCTCGACGAGCTGGTGGGTGTCCGACCGGAAGCGGTCCATGAACTCGGCGTCCCTGCGCAGGGTGGCGTTCAGGTACTTGATCGCCACGTACGCGCCCGTGGCCTGGTAGGTGGCGAGGAACACGCGGCCGGTGCGGCCGGAGCCGAGCTGGCGTACTTCACGGTAACCAGGAACCAAGTCCTACCCCCATAGGCAGCCGTCATCGATTCGACGGTCTCACCCGGGGTGCGGGTTGTCACGACCGGAGATATTTCGCCCCGTGTGGATGGGAGATGACGCTGTGTGCCGGTGTTATGCTTCCCAAGCAAGCGCTCGGCTAAGAACAGGTGGAGGTCGCCGGTGGGGCGCGTGGCGGTGCTGGTGATGGAGATGCAACGAGGCGTCGTCGGCGATCTGACGAAATTTCCGGATCTGGTGGCGGTGTGCGCGCGGCGCGACGTGATCGCCAACACGGCCCTCGTCCTCCGGGCGGCCAGGCGGGCCGAGATCCCGGTGATCCACTGCACGGCCGCCTTCCGGCCCGACCGGGCCGGCTCCCACAGCGACAACTGCCCGTTCATCGTCGCTCTCCTGAAGGACCCCGAGCACATGCTGGAGGGCACGGGCGCCGTCGAGGTCCTGCCCGAGCTGCGCGCGGACGACGACCTGGAGAGCCGCCGGCACCACGGCTTCTCCCCGTTCACCGGCACCTCGCTCGACATGACGCTGCGCTCACTCGGCGTCTCGTCCGTGGTCGCGCTCGGCGTCTCGCTCAACCTGGGCATCCCCGGGCTGGCGCTGGAGGCGGTCAATCTGGGCTATCGGGTCACGGTGGTCACCGACGCGGTCGCGGGCATCCCCGACGACTACGCGCGGGCCGTGCTGAAGCACACGGTCAGCCTGCTCGCCACCCGCACCACCGCCGCCGGCCTGGTGGAGACGTGGCGATGATGGAAGGGATGCGCCTGGACGGGCGCACGGCGGTGGTGACCGGGGCGGCGGGCGCGATCGGCGCGGCCATCGCCGCCGACCTGGCCGCGCTCGGGGCGAAGGTCGTCGTGGCGGACGTGGACCTGCCCGGCGCCGCGAAGGTCGCGGCCACCCTCCAGGACGCCGAGGCGCTGCCCGTGGACCTGGCGTCGCCGGTGGCCGTGGCGGAGTTCGCGGGCGCGGTGGGGCGGGCGGACATCCTGGTGCACAACGCCGGGGTGTCGATCGTGCGGCCGTTCGTCGAGAGCGATCCGGCGGACTGGGACCTCATGTGGCAGGTCAACCTGCGCGGGCCGATGCTGCTGACCAAACTGCTGCTGCCCGGCATGCTGGAGCGGGGCTGGGGGCGGCTGGTGTTCATCTCCTCCGACGGGGCCAGGGCCGGCTCGGGCGGGGAAGGCGCGTACGCGGCGACCAAGGCCGGGCTCTTCGGCCTGGCCAAGACGCTGGCTCGCGAGGCCGCCAGGGCGCACGTCACCGCCAACGTGGTCTGCCCGGGCCCGACCGACACCCCCATGCTGCGCAGGGTGTCGGAGGCCGAGCCCGGGCTGGTCGACAAGATCGCCCGGGGCATCCCGCTGCGCCGCCTCGGCGCTCCCGCCGACGTGGCGGGTCTGGTCGCCTACCTCTGTACGGAACGCGCCGCGTACATCACCGGGCAGACCCTGTCGGTGAGCGGCGGCGTGACCATGCACTGAACCGTCATGCGCTCACAGACACGCTCACAGGGAGTCGTAGACCGCCTGCACCAGGCGCAGGGCGCGCAGGTTGCCGGAGACCGCGTCGGACATCTGGTTCATCACGTACCCGATGGCCAGGCCGTGCCCGGGATCGCCCCAGCCGATGGAGCCGCCCATCCCCGAATGCCCGAACGCGGTCGGCGACGGTGTCGGGAACGTGAGCGACGGCCGCATGAAGCCGAGCCCGAACGAGGTGTCGAGCAGCAGCACCCGGTCGGGGCCGTTCACCCGTGGCCGCAGGGCCTCGGTCAGCGTCTCCTGGCGCAGCAGGTCGCCGGAGAGCAGCGCGCGGTAGAACCCGGCCAGCCCTCTGGCGGTGGTCACGACTCCGGCCGCGGGCCAGCCGGCGCGCAGGATCACCGGGTGGTTCGCGCCGCCCTTGAGCAGGTGCATGCCGGGGTTGCCGAGCGCCCGGTTCATCAGACTGTGCGGGTCGAGCGCCGCCCGCGCCATCCGCGCCAGCACGTCGTCAGCCCGCCCGCCGGCCGGAGCCTCCGTGGCGCCGGTGTCCGTGCTGCCAGATCCCGGGTCAGACGGGGCTCCCGTGGTGCCGGGCCGCCCGCCCGCCGGGGTTCCCGCAGCGCCGGCCCGTTCGCCTGCCGGGGTCTCCGTGACCTCGGGGCGGGCGCGTTCGCCGGCCTTGAGCCGCGCCGTGCGGGCGATCACCGCGTCCGGCGCGCCCACCCACAGCTCCAGCCCCAGCGGGCCGGCGATCTCGGCGGCCACCAGCTCGCCCACCGACTTGCCCGTCACCCGCCTGATCACCTCGCCCACCAGGAACCCGTACGTCAGCGCGTGATACCCGTGCGCCGAGCCCGGCTCCCACAGGGGCTCCTGGCCGGCCAGCCGGGCCGCGATGGCCGGCTGGTCCTCGAACTCCTCGACCGGCACCGGCTCCGCCACCACCGGCAGCCCGGCCTGGTGGCTGAGCAGGTGCTCGACGGTGACCGTCTCCTTGCCGCCCGCCGCGAACTCCGGCCAGTACGCCGCGACCGGCGCCCTGACGTCCACCAGCCCCCGCTCCACCAGCCGCAGCAGGACGGCGGCGGTGATCGCCTTGGTGCAGGAGTAGGCGAAGGCAGGGGTGTCGCGCTCCCAGGCCCGGCCGGTGTGCCGGTCGGCCACGCCGTCCCACAGGTCCACGACAGGTTCGCCGTCCAGGTAGACGGCGAAGGCCGCCCCCAGTTCCTCGCCGACGGCGAAGTTTCGTTCGAAGACCTCGCGTACGCGGGAGAACCGAGGATCGCAGTGCATCAGACCTCCGCCAGGAAGGAAGTGCTCACTTGGCTGCCGAGCCTAACAACTGGGGACGATTCGGCCCAGACGATCAGCGGGGGACCCTCAACCTCCTCACCCCCGCCGTCGTCCTCGACGCCCTGCGCAGCGCCACCACCGGCGAGGTGCTGAGCCTGGCCATGCCGATCAGGGGCGCCACCTCCTCGCCGGCCCCGCAGACCGTCCCGCACCTGCCGGGCCGCCCGCTGCCGCAGCACTTCATGTCCGTGGACGGCGGCGACTACGCGGCCGGGGCCCGGCCGATCGGGGCGGGCCTGCGGGTGGCCGACGACGCCCTGGTCGTCACCGGGCACGGCACGACGACCCACATGGACGCGCTGTGCCACATGTGGTCGGGCGACGAGCTCTACAACGGCCACCCGGCGGCCAGGGTCCGCTCCTACGGCGCCACCCGGTGCGGCATCGAGCACGTGGGCGGGGTGGTGGCCAGGGGAGTGCTGTACGACCTGCCCGGCAGGCTCGGCCTCGACCACCTGCCGGCGGACTACCGCGTCGAGGCGGGCCTGCTGGAGGAGATCGCCACGCCGGCGCCGGGGGACGTGGCGGTCGTCCGTACCGGATGGCCGGTGGTGTGGCAGCGCTCGCGCGAGGAGTACTGGTCGGGCCAGCCCGGCCTGTCGGCCGAGGCGGGCCGCTGGCTGGCGGCGCACGACGTGGCGGCGGTCGCCTCCGACAACGCCGCCATCGGCGGGCTGAACGCGCGCGGCATGGCCGACGAGCCGATCGAGGACGACCTGCACCTGATCCTGCTGCACCGGCACGGCATCCACCTGATCGAGATGCTCTGGCTGGAGGAGCTGGCGGCGGCGGGGCGCGGCACGTTCGTGTTCGTGGCGGCGCCGCTGCGGATCGAGGGCGGCACGGGCAGCCCGCTCACCCCGCTGGCCATCCTCTGATCGCCTGCGGAAGTGGACGTGCGGGGCCCCGCCCCCGGAGAATGTGGATCATGAGCGACCGACCGGGCCTGCGCGAACGCAAGAAGGCCAAGACCAGGGCGTTGATCCAGAAGGAGGCGCTGCGGCTCTTCCGCGAGCAGGGATACTCCGCCACGACGGTCGAGCAGATCGCGGACGCGGCGGAGGTGGCGCCCAGCACCGTCTTCCGCTATTTCGCGACCAAAGAGGACCTGGTGATGGTCGACCAGTTCCCGCCGCTCATGGAGGCGCTCGACGCGGTGCCGCCTGACGCCGGTCCCGTCGCGGCCGTACGGATGGCGATGGCGGCGGTGATCGAGGCGCAGACGCCGGAGGAGCGCGCCGACAGCCTGGAACGGGAGCGGCTGATGTTCTCGGTGCCCGAGCTGTGGGCGTCGAGCATGGAGAACGTCACCGGCGTGATCACCACGCTGCGGGAACGGCTGGCGGCCCGCGAAGGGCGCGAACCGGACGATCCAGAGCTGCGCAACGTCACCGGGGCGATCATCGGGGTGATGCTCGCCCTCTGGTTCGAGTGGGTGAAGGACCCGGAGATGGACGCGCCCGCCCAGCTCGACCGGGCACTGCGGCACCTGGAGGCCGGGCTGCCGCTGCCCCGGGGCTGATCCCCGGGGCCGCCGCTGCTCCGGGGCTGATCAGGCGCTGCCCGGGTAGCCACCGCCGCCGTGCGCCGCGTCCAGGGCGTCGTAGTCGGGGGTGAAGCCGCGTTTGGGGATGGCGTCCACGAACACCACGTGCTTGGGCTTCTTGTACGACGCCAGCAGCGTGCGTACGTGCTCGATCAGATCGTCGGCGGTAACCTCCTCGGCCTCGGGCCGCAGGGCGACGACGGCCTTGACCGCCTGCTGCCAGTCGGGGTCGGGGACGCCGATGACGGCGGCGTCCGCGACGGCCGGGTGCGTCTTGAGCGCCCGTTCCACTTCGGCCGGGTAGACGTTCTCGGCGCCCGACTTGATCATGCGCAGCTTGGGGCCGATGAAGGTGAGGGTGCCGTCGGACTCGCGGCGGCCGAGGTCGCCGGTGTGATGCCAGCCGTACGCCGTCTTTTCCGCATTTAAGTCGGGCCGGGCGAAATATCCGGAAAAGAGGGTCTTGCCGCGGGCGCAGATCTCCCCGACCTCACCCGCCGGAACCTCCGTGCCGTCCGGAGCCAGCAACCGCACCTGCACCAGCGGCGACGGCCGCCCCGCGAACCCGGCCCCGCCCTCCGCCAGCCCGAGGAAGGTGAGCATGCCGCCCACCTCGGTCTGCCCGTACCCGCCCATCTTGGAGCGGCACCACGGCGAGTCGTCCACGGTGATCATGTCGTCCCACTCGGCGGAGTGGGAGACGAAGCGCAGCGAGGACAGGTCGTACTTGCCGCCCGCGTTCGCCTTGGCCACCGCGTCGATCATCGGCCCGAACAGGAACGCCTGCGTCACCCGCTCGGCGTCGATCAGCCGGCAGACCTCCTCGGGGTCGAAGGCGGGGGTGAAGACGTTCGTGCCGCCGATCTGGAACGTGGCCAGGCAGAACATCATGGTGCCGACGTGGAAGAGCGGGCCGTCGCTGAGGAAGGTGAAGCCGGGCTCCATCTGCCGTACGACGAGCAGGGACGTGGCGTGCGCGACGAGCGCGGCGCTGCTCAGCAGGGCGGCGCTGGGCCGCCCGGCGAAGGCCGCGGTGTAGAGGGCGAGGACGGGTTCGGCGTCGTCCACCTGGGCGAACTCGCGCACCGGCGCCTCCGCGACGGCCCGCTCGTACTCCTCGCCGGCCTGGAGCCACGTCCCCGCGCCGGCGGCGCGCAGGGCCGTGGTGGCCTCCGACGGCTCGTAGACGACCACGGACGGGGTCAGGTCGTCGAGCACGAAACGCAGCTCGTCCGGCGACTGCCGCCAGTTGGCCGGGCAGAACACGGCGCCCAGCCGCGAGCAGGCCAGCAGCAGCTCCAGCACGGCGTGCGAGTTCTGCCCCAGCCACACCACCCGGTCCCCGGTGGCGACGCCGGAGCCGGACAGCGCCGCCGCCAGCCTGGTCACCCGCAGGTCCAGCTCGGCGTAGGTGTGGCGGGCCTCGCCGTCCACCGTGGCGGTCACGCCGGGGCGGCTGCGGGCGTGGTCGGCGAGTACGTCGGACAGCGACAGGCTGTGGATCATCATCGGTCTCCAAAGGCCGGCATGACTTCGGTCGCGAAGAAGCGCATGACCCGCTTCATGTCCTCCAGCGGCATCGGCCTGGTGCTGCCGAAGTCGCACAGCAGGTTGCCGAACCCGGCGTCCCTGAGCAGCGAGATCTGCTCGATCACCCGGGCCGGGTCGCCGATCACCTCCAGTTGCTCCCACCGGAACTCGGTCGAGACCGAGCCGCCCTTGAGGTAGCGGTCCTGGTAGTACTCGAAGCCCTGCGCCGCGCGGCCGGTCTTCGGGTCGATGGGGGCGCTGCGCTCGTTGAAGATGCGCGAGCGGTCGAACGACGCCTCGAACCGCTCCTGGTCGGCGCGGGCCTGTTCGAGGGTGGGGGCGACGTACACGCTGCGGGCCACCACGAGATCGGCCCGCTCCTGGTGCCCCGCCCGCGCGGCCGTCTCCCGCCAGGTCTCGGCCGCCTTGACGACCTTCCTGAACGGCGCCGCCGGATCGGCCAGGATGGGCAGGCCGCGCTCGGCGTACATGGTGACCGTTTCCGGCGAGACGGACGCGACGTGCAGCGGCGGATGCGGGCTCTGCAGCGGCCTGGGCACCAGCGACACCTCGGTCCCGGTCTTGTAGAACTTGCCCTCGTGCTGGTACGAGTCCTGCGTCCAGAGCCCGACGATCACCTCCAGCGCCTCGTTGAACCGGTCGCGCGCCTCGGCCAGGTCGATGCCGAACCCCTCGAACTCGAAGCTCTGGTACCCCCGCCCGATCCCCAGGTCCAGCCGCCCCCCGGACAGCACGTCCACCAGCGCCGCCTCCTCCGCGACGTGGAGGGGATCGTGCAGCGGCAGCACCACGATGCCGGTGCCGAGCCGCAGGTCGGTGGTGCGGGCGGCGGCGTGCGCGAGCATGGTGAACAGGTTGGGGACGACGCCGTAGTCGCGGAAGTGGTGCTCGGCCAGCCGTACCCCGTCGAACCCCAGCTCCTCGGCCAGCTCGATGAGCTCCAGGTGGTAGTCGTAGACGTCCTTGAAGCTCTGTCCGTCGAAGCGGTGGAAGAGGTGGAAGGTCGAGAACTTCATGCGGCGGCCTCTCGCTAAACCAAGCGCTCGCTTGGGAGCGTACCACGCGAGAGGTCCGGCGGCATGGGCCCGGCGCGCGACGCGGACCGCTCGCCGGGGCCGGGCGGCTCTTGCCGGGTGGTTGCTACCAGGTGGCTCTTACCGGGCGCGGGCAGCGATGGCCCGTGCGCACTCCATGGCCTCGGTGCGGGTGGTGTCCACCTCCAGGTCGTAGTGCACGCCCTCGTGCACCACCTCCGCCTGCTGGGCGGCCATCCCGCGGACCCGGTCGCCGCGGGCGACCTCGCGGCCCTCCGCCACCGCGACGTCGCACCGGACGCCGACCCACAGCACCTCCAGCCCGGTGAGGACCTTCTCCCAGCGCTGCTGGGAGGACGGCCCGCCGAGGAAGACGTCGTCGATGACGATCCGGGCGCCCGCGCGGGCCATCGCGGCGACGCCCTCCCGCCAGGCCGCCTCCAGCCGCATGAACTCGGGCCCGACGCTCACCTCGCCGTCAGGGCCGAACTCGATGCCCGCCGCCGAGCCCTCCATGGACGCCGGCATCGACTCGACGAAGGAGTCGACGCCGGCGGCCAGCCACGGCTCCGGCAGGATCGCCTGGAGGCAGCGGGTGATGCCCGACTTACCGGAACTGGAGCCACCGTTGAGCACGATCACCTGAACAGTCACCGCACCACCCTAGAAGCCGGGCCCGTGCCGCAGGCAACCCCTTTTCGTTGCTGAGGGGTGTTATCGGGTGATGATGCCGGTCCAGTTCTTCATCGCGCGTCTCCAGACCTGGGCCGCCTCGCTGCCGAAGTACGGCGACACCCCGGTGTCGTAGCGGCCGTCGCCGTCGGTGTCGGAGGCGCTGATCGTGATGCCGTTCAGGACGCCGAGGCCGCTGTCCGCCGCGTAGCCGCTCACCCACGCCGACCCGATCGACCCCTCGCCGGTGAACGGGGACTCCGCGCCGACCGGCTGGTCCATGCGCGGAAGGCCCACCGACGCCGCGAACGTCGCCCCCGCCGACCGTTCGAGCGTCGCACCGGTGTACGGACGGCTGCCGTCGGGATGGGCCCCGGCGGGGAAGCCGAGCACGTCGACCGGCGGCCCGACCGGCTGGTTGTAGGCGAAGCCCTGCCCGCCGACGACATCGACCAACCGGCCGATGTTCGTGAACGTGCCGGGCGCGGGGGAGGTGACGCCCCGCCACACGTTGACGAAGGCGTAGTCATGGTCGTAGTCGCGCACGTCGTCGAAGGGGTAGGGGGCGGTGCCCACCTTGCCCACGTACAGACCGAAGGGCGCCGTGCCGGCGGCCTGGCCGGGAACGAAGACCCACTTGCCGAGCGCGCCCATCGGAGCCTCGACGTCGAACACGCAGTGCCCCGCGGTCGCGACCAGGTTGTGGTACTGGCCCTGCACGGCCGTGCCGGTGCACCAGTGGGGCTGGTTGTCGTCGCCGATGAAGTACACCTTGCCCGAGGGCGTGGGCAGGGTCCCGTCGGGAGCCGCGGGCACGCCCGGGGCCACCGGCCCGAAGGATCCCGCCGTGCCGTCGGGGACGATCTCCGCGGTCGAGCGCTCCGCGGTCATCTCCGTGTGGACGGTGTACGGGGTGGCGGCCCGCAGGTTGGCGCCGTCGTCGGCCAGCCAGAACTCCGCGACCTCCCGCGCCACCGCGGAGCTGTCGGCCAGCTTCACCGTCGCCACCTCCACGGCCGCCTGCGCCGGCAGCGTGACAAGGACGCTACTCAGTGTGACCATGCCTAACGCGATCAGTGCACGCCTCAAAGTCGGATCTCCCGTCGGGTTCATGGGACGCGTTCGCGCCCCGGGGGCCTCAGGTCAGGGCCCCGGCGGACGGCAAGATCGTAACCCGGGCGGGCTTCATGATCCAGAGTTTTTTAGATCACATGTTCGACTGCTGCCGCCGCGCTGAGAGGATCACGATCTGCACGCCTTCAGACAGGTGGGACAGAGCTCGAGTACGCGAACGCCTTCGTCGGCCAGCAGGGCGGCCGATTCGCTCCAGTCGGAATCCACGCAGTTGACGATGGGAGTCTCGTCTTCGCAGGTCTTCGCCACCGCGATGAATTTGTGGTCGGACTTGTCGAACCCGCTCAGCGTGGCCGGCACCTCCGCGTAGGAATGCTCGACAGGCGTTATCTCAGCGATCGCCACATGCTCAGGATTGGCCTGCGAACGGTGGAGGTGGAGGAAGAACGCGTCGCCCATCCCGGGCTGTCCGCTGTGCGAGCAGTACCTTCGGTATTCGTCGTATATCTCGTTCTCGGAGTCGAGTAAGAGAACCGATTCGTTGCGGACCCGCTCCAGGAAGTCGACGGCCGCGATGACGCATTCGTCGGTTGCTTGAGGGGACCTCTCGTTTGCCACGATGAGAACGTTCGTGTCGATGATGACGCGCTCGGGATGGTTCAAGCAGACCTCTCACGAATAGCGCGCTTCCGAGCCGCACGAGTGGTCGCCGCGGCTTCACCCAGGGAGTCGCCGAAGAAGTCTTTGGGCCAGTTGGCGATGTTGCCGTACTTGTCCATCCTCAGTCGCTCGACCCTGGACGAGCCGTCCACGAAGTCGCAGAAATAGAGTTCGCAGTCCTCGGGCAGCAGCTGGATGCCGCGGTCGAGATCCTGCTCGGCGATTCTCCGCTGCAGGCGCATGAGGAGATGCTCGGAATGGCTCTCCATGATGATCTGGATCCCGCGAGCCTTGGCCGCCTCGATGATGATGTCGGCCAGGGCGGCCTGTACGGCGGGATGGAGATGGATCTCGGGCTGCTCCAGCAGGACGGTCGATCCTTCGGGGGCGTAGGCGAGGAGTACCAGCACCGGCAGGACCTGGCTGACCCCGAAGCCGACGTCGGTCAGGAGCACGGACGGGCTGCCGGGCCCGCGGCGTACGTTGACTCGGTAGAGAGTCTTGCGTTCGTCGACGGCCCTGACCTCGAAAGCCGAGATCAGGCCCAGCTCGGTCAGCCATTCGGCGACGTGCTGCTCCATGCTGATCCGGGGCGTGCGGCGGCGGCCGCCGTCCTTGCGGGTGACGAAACCGCGCGAGTTGACCTTGCCGTCGGTCTGCGAGGCGATGAGGGCGTCCACGGTGAACTCTCCGCGCCGGCCGACGTCCACGGGCCTGCCGCCGGACCAGATGTACTGCCGTTCAGGGTCTTGGCGCATGGGGCCGAGATAGAAGACCCGGCTGAAGAGATTCTCGAAGCGCAGTTCCAGGTCGGAGAGGAAAGAGGCGTTGCGGAAGTACGCGCGCACCTCGTCGGGAAAACTGTAGAACTTTCCCGGGGGAGGAAGTGGCCAGGCGCGGCCGGTGGCCCGCTTGAAACGAAATCCAGCCGAGGTCAGTTCATAGCGCTCTCGTGTTGTCTGCATTCTGCTCAGCGAAAAACTCAGATCGCCGAGGCCGTACCGCACCTCCTCGACCGCGGGGAACGAACCGACCTCGGAGATGCGTACAGACAGGCTCAGGTCACGACTGGACACGATGGGAGCCCGGCGGGACGTCTCCTCGGGGTCGCGGACCTCGATGTCCTTGCCCTCAGCCCAGCTCAGCGCCATCTCCATGGCTCGCGACCTGTCGTGCTGGAAGATCACGTCTTCGAAGGTGCCCAGGTTGACGAGAGCGGATGGAGTGCCGCCGAGGTCAAGCACTCTGCCCCGGTCGGCGGACTCGATCGTCTGTTTCATGAGAAGCAGACTCTGGAGAAAGCTGGTCTTGCCTGATGAATTACTGCCGAAGAACGCGGTTATGGAGCCCAGCTTGATGGGTCCGCTGTCCTCCCATGCTTTAAAGTTTTTCAGGCTAAGGTGGGTTATCACCCTGATGTCCTATCTTGTGGCCATGCGGCCTGCCTCGGTCAGTGGGCTTCCACTTGTGCCCTGGCAGCTTTATGGCGCGCATTCGACTCCATCAAGGCATAGTTTGGCACGATCACCTCGGCGGTGACGCCCGCTCGTCCGCGCGAGAACCTACGCCAGCGCTGTGATCAGCCCCATGGTCAGCGCCGTACGTTCCGGGATGTGCTCCACCAGCACATGCTCGTGCCGCGCGTGCGCCCCGTCGCCCACGGCGCCCATGCCGTCGAGCACCGGGCGCCCGAGCGCCGAGACGAAGTTCCCGTCGCTGGCCCCGCCGACCGCGACCTCGTCCACCAGCCGGCCGAACCCGGCCGCCACCTCCTGGGCCTCCTTGAACAGCCGCTGCGAGGCGGGGTTGGGGGTCATCGGCGGGCGGTTCCACTCGCCGGTGGCCGAGATGGTGACGCGGGGGTCGGAGGCCCGCAGGTCGGCGAAGAGGTCGTCGATGCGGCCCATCTCCGCCGGATCGGTCACCCGGACGTCCACGCCGCACGTCGCCTGCCCGGCCGCGACGTTGCGGCCGGTGCCGCCGCCGATCAGGCCGACGTTGACGGTGGTGCCGCGCTCGCGGGAGCCGGCCCCGGCCAGGGTGGTGACGATCTCGGCCAGCGCGTGGATCGCGCTCGCTCCCGCGTACGGGTCCAGCCCGGCGTGCGCCTCGATCCCGGTGACGCTCACGCTGAACAACCCCACGCCCTTGCGCGCCGTCTTGAGCGCGCCGTCCATGGACGCCTCGAACACCAGCGTGGCCAGGGCGTCCTCGCTGGCCGCCTCGATGTGCTCGCGCGAGGACGGGCTGCCGATCTCCTCGTCGCCGTTGAACAGGAACCGCACGCTCGGATGCGGCAGCCCCAGCTCGCGCAGGCCGCGCAGTGCCCAGACGGACTGCACGAGCCCGGTCTTCATGTCGAAGACGCCAGGACCGGTCGCCTTGCCGTCCACGACCGCGAACGGCCAGCCGCTCAGCGTGCCGGTCGGCCAGACGGTGTCGTAGTGGCTGAGCATGAGCACCGTCCCAGGAGCGGTGCCCTGGTAGGTCAGCTCCAGGATGTCGCCGTGCCGGCCGCCCTCGTGCAGGATCTCGTCGTCCGGGGTGCCGAGGTGACCGACCGCCCTGGCGCGGATCTCCCGCAGCCCCTTGACCAGCATGGCCTTGTCGTAGCTGTGGGTCTCCAGCTCGACCACGGCCCTGAGGTCGTCGAGCATGGCCGGCAGGGCCTGCCGGGTCCAGTCGATGATCAGCACGAGAATCCTTTCGCGGGGGTCAGGAGGGAACGGGCGCTCCAGGGCCGAGCGGGACGCCGAGCCACCAGAACACGAAGAACAGCAGCGTCCAGACGACGAGCAGGGTGAACGCCAGCGGGATCGTCATCGAGGCCAGCGTGCCGATCCCGGCCGAGCGGCGGTAACGCTGCAGGAAGCCGAGCGCCATCACGAAGTACGGGCTCATCGGCGTGATCGCGTTGGTGCACGAGTCGGCGATGCGGTAGAGGGCCTGGGTGTACTCGGGCGGGATGTCGAGCAGCATCAGCATCGGCACGAACACCGGCCCGACCAGCGCCCACTGGGCCGAGCCGCTGGTCACCACCAGGTTGATCAGGGTGACCACGAGCAGGATGCCGAGGAAGACGACCGGCCCGCTCACCCCGGCCGTACGCAGCAGGCCGGCCCCGTTGACGGCGATGATCTCGCCGATGCCGGTCCACTTGAAGTACGCGAGGAACTGCGAGATCGCGAAGAACAGCACCAGGATGGGCGCCATCTCGCGCAGCCCGTGGGCCATGAAGCCCGGGATGTCCCTGCTGCCGGTGACGGTGCCCGCGGCCCGGCCGTAGGCCCAGCCGACGGCCAGGAAGGCCAGGCCGAGGAAGACGGCGATCGAGGTGAGCAGCGGCGACTGCACGATGCTGCCGCCCTCGCCGCGCAGCGGTGAGCCGGCCGGCAGGACGGCCGCCACGGTCGCGGCCAGGAACAGCACGAGCGTGATCAGCGCGTTGCGCAGCCCCTTGCGTTCCCGGGGGCTGAGCGTCAGCGAGCCGAGGTCGTCCTCCTCCGCGTCGGGATCGACCGGCAGCGACTCGACCCGGCGGGCCAGGATGCGCTCGGTCACCACCGTGATGGCTCCGGCCAGCAGCAGCGACGAGGCGATGGAGAAGTAGTAGTTGGCCAGCGGCGTCACCAGGTAGGCCGGATCGACGGTGTGGGCGGCGGCCGTGGTCAGCCCGGACAGGATCGCGTCCACCGGCGTGACGAGCGGGCTCGCGTCGTAGCCCGCCGAGATCGACACGAACGCCACCACGATGCCCAGGATCGGGCTGCGGCCCACGGCGCGGAAGGCGAGCGCGCCGAGCGGGATGAGCACCACGTAAGCGGCGTCGGTGGCCACGTGGGCGACCATCCCGGTGAACGCCAGCGCGAACGTCACCCACTTCGGCGACACCTTCGACACCCCGCCGCGCAGCACCGCCGCCAGCAGCCCCGACCGCTCGGCCACCGCGACGCCGAGCATGACGACGAGGATCGTGCCGAGCGGCGGGAACGAGGTGTAGTTCTCGATCGCGTCGCCGACCATCATCCGCACGCCCTCGGCGGACAGCAGGTTGCGAGCCGCGACGGTCTTGCCCGACGCCGGGTTGACGGCCGAGACCCCGGCCGCCGCCAGCCCCCAGCTCACCAGGGCGAGCAGCGCGCTCAGGATGACGAAGAGCCAGAACGGGTGGGGCAACCGGTTGCCCAGGCGTTCGATGCCGCCCAGCACCTTGAGGAGCGAGCTCAGGCCACGCGAACCCGCGACCGCCTCCGACGTGCCCACCGGCCCGCCTCCTTCCCGCATTTCGGTCACCCATTACATGCGGTCAGTAAGCGTTCTGACAAGTCGGAGTCGAGAATCAGTCAGTGTTGGCGGCCTCCCGCAGCGGCAGTCGTACCTCGAACCAGGTGTCACCCGGCACCGAGCGGACCTTGATCTCACCGCCGTGCCGACCGGCCACGATGCGGTAGGAGATGTCGAGGCCGAGCCCCGTGCCCTCGCCCACGGTCTTGGTGGTGAAGAACGGCTCGAAGATCCGGTCCTTGATCGCCTCCTCGACGCCGTGACCGGTGTCGCCGATCTCGACGATCGCCTCGTCCTCGTCGTGGGCGGTGCGGATGGTGAGCGTGCCCTCCTCGCCCATCGCGTCGAGGGCGTTGTGGATGAGGTTGGTCCAGACCTGGTTGAGCTCGCCCGCGTAGCAGGGGAGCTCGGGCAGCGTGCGGTCGTAGTCGGTAACCACGCTGATGCCGGGCGGGATCTTGCCGCGGAAGATCGCGATGGTGCTGTCGAGCAGCTCGTGCACGTCCACCTGCTGGAACGGCGCCCGGTCCATCTGGGAGTACTGCTTGGCCGAGCGGATGAGCGTGGTGATGCGCTCGGTCGCCTCGGTCACCTCGTTGAGCATCTGCGAGATCTCGATGGCCTCGGCCAGCCAGTGCAGCGCGGACGGGGTGTGCTCCTCGCCCACCTTGGCGCGGATCTTCTGCAGATAGGCGTTGCTGAAGCCGGCGGTGACGAGCGCCGGGGTCAGCTCCCACGCGTCCTCGACGCCCAGCTCCTCCAGCGCCTCGCCGAGCTCGTCCTCGGCGTCGGAGATCTCCATCGGCGAGCGCTGCGGCTGGTTGCCCAGGTTGCTCGTGCACGCCTCCTGCGCCTCGATCAGCGCGCGCAGCTTGTCGGGCGCGATGCCGGCCTCGGCCAGCCCGGCCAGTTGCATGCGCGAGTTCTTGATCAGCGTACGCAGCTCGCTCACCGCGCGCACGGCCGCCGCGGCCGGGTTGTTCAGCTCGTGCGTGAGCCCGGCGGTGATCGTGCCGAGCGCGGTCAGCCGCTGCCGCCGGTCGATGATCTCCCGCTGCATCCGCCCGCCGGACATCAGCCCGTCGAGCAGGTGCATCGCCATCGGGAACCACTCGGCCACGATGTAGGCGAACTTCTTGGCCGGCAGCATGAAGATGCGCGACGGAGCGGTGGCGCGCAGCGTGTGCTGGTAGGTCTGCGGCGCCCGGTCGCCCAGGTAGGCCGCGGTGGCGCCGCCGTAGACGCCCGGCTGGGAGGTGCGCGGCATCGCGACGGTCCCGGCGCTGACCGTCTCGCTGATCATCTGGATCTCGCCGTCGAGCAGCACCGCGAAGCACTCGGCCGGCTCGCCCTGCCGCAGCACGTCCTCGTCCTGGGCGTAGGTCTGCACCCGGCCGCTGATCGCGAGCTTGGTGAGCTGGTCGTCGGTCAGCCGTTCGAACAGGAACAGCTTGCGCAGCTCGTCGATGTCGATGTTGGGCACGGTGTTGGGCACGGTGCTGGATCCGGGGCCGGTCTCGGCGCCGCAGGCGTACTCGGTCTCGCTCACTGCTTCTCCAAATAACGGTGCACGAGCGCGACGGCCATCGCGCCTTCTCCGACGGCGGAGGCCACCCGCTTGATCGACTCGGCGCGCACGTCGCCGGCGGCCAGCACTCCTGGCACGTTGGTCTCCAGGTAGTACGGCTCACGACGCAGCGGCCAGTTGCGCGGCCGCCGCCCTCCCTGCACCAGGTCGGGGCCCGTCAGCACGAAGCCGCGCGCGTCGCGCTCGACCGTCTCGCCCAGCCAGGACGTGTACGGCTCGGCCCCGATGAAGACGAACAGCCACTGCGCGTCCACCGTGCGCTGCTCGCCCCTGGTGGACAGCGTCAGCCGCTCCAGGTGGCCGCCGCCGGCGCCGCCGGCGACCTGGGTCTCACAGTGCACCTCGATGTTGGGGATCGCGGCGATCTGCTCGATGAGGTAGTGAGACATGGACTTCTCCAATCCATCACTCCTCACCAACAAATGAACCTTGCTCGCGAATCCCGACAGGTAGACCGCGGCCTGACCCGCCGAGTTGGCCGCCCCCACGATGAACACCTCGGTGTCCTTGCACGCGGGCGCCTCGGTCAGCGCGGCGCCGTAGAAGACGCCCCGGCCGACGAACTCGTCGAGGCCGGGCGCCTCCAGCCGCCGATAGGTCACGCCGGTGGCCAGGATCACCGCGTGCGCCGCGATCTCGCCGCCGTCCTTGAACCCGACCACGCGCGCCTGCCCGCGCGGCTCCAGGCTGATCACCTTGCGCGCGGTCAGCAGCTCGGCCCCGAACTTCTGCGCCTGCCTGCGGGCCCGGTCGGCCAGCTGCTGGCCGGAGACGCCGTCGGGGAAGCCCAGGTAGTTCTCGATCCTGGAGCTCTGGCCTGCCTGCCCGCCCGAGGAGTACGCCTCCACCAGCACGGTGTTGAGCCCCTCCGAGGCTCCGTAAACGGCGGCGCCGAGCCCGGCAGGGCCGCCGCCCACCACGATCAGGTCGTAGAAGTCGGTGGCCGGCGTCGTGGACAGCCCCACCGCCGCGGCCAGCGTGGCCTGGTCGGGCGACTCCAGCGTCTCGCCGTCGGAGGTCACCACCAGCGGCAGGTGACAGCCCTCGCCGGCCGCCTTCACCAGCTGCGCGCCGTCCGGGTCCTCGGCGAGCAGCCACTGGTACGGGACGTGGTTGCGGGCCAGGAAGTCACGCACCTTGTACGACTGCGCCGACCACCGGTCGCCCACCACCCGCAGTTCGGTCCGCTCGACCCGGTCGGTACGCAACCAGGCGTCGAGCTGGCCGTCGATCACCGGATAGAACTTCTCCTCGGGCGGGTCCCAAGGTTTGAGCAAATAATGGTCCAAATCCACCACGTTGATTGCCTGGATCGCCGCGTCGGTGTCGGCATAGGCGGTCAGCAGCACCCGGCGCGCATACGGGTACAGATCCATGGCGGCCTCCAGGAACTGCACCCCGTTCATCTGCGGCATGCGGTAGTCGGCCAGGATCGCCGCCACCTCGTCACCCCGCAGCCGCATCTCCTTCACCGCGTCGATACCGTCTCTGGCCGTTTCCGCGCGGACGATGCGGTATTCCTGCCCGTAGCGGCGTCTCAGATCACGGGCGACCGCCCGCGAGACGCCTGGGTCGTCGTCCACCGTCACGATGACCGGCTTGTCCATCTCCCGTACGCCCTTTCCGTGGTCTCCCTCAGTTGAAGGATGTCATGTACGCCGGTATGGGTGAGCACGCGCTCATATCATGGGCGGATGGGCACACGCGACCGCATCATCGACGCCGCTGAGCAGGCGATTCACGAGTTCGGCATCGCGGGAGCCACCACCCGGCGCGTCGCCGGCCAGGCCGGCTGCTCCGAGGCGCTGCTCTACAAGCACTTCGCCAGCAAAGAGGAGCTCTTCCTGGCCGTGCTGCTGGAACGGATGCCCGCGCTCGGCCCCGCCCTGTCGCGGCTGCGGCTGAGCGTGGGGGAGGGCGACGTGAGCGCCAACCTGACCGCGTTCACGGCGATGGCCCTGGAGTTCTACACCAGGGCGGCGGCCATCGCCGGGGGCGTGCTGGCCGATCCGCCGCTGCTGACCGGGTTCAGGAAGATGCTGGCCGAGGCCGGCTCGGGCCCGCACGTGCCGATCGAGGCGCTGGCCGAGATCCTGCGGGCCGAGCAGCGGGCCGGGCGGATCGACGCGGCCGTCGACGCGGGGGCCGCCGCGTCGATGCTGATGGGGGCCTGCTTCCACCGGGCCAACCTGGCGAACTTCGTGGACCTGCCCGACGACGACCAGACCTGGGCGGCCACGATCGTCGCCACGCTCGTCAGGTAACTCCCTCGCCATCAGGCGATGACGTGGGCTTCGCCGCCGTCCACCAGGAGCGAGACCCCGTTCACGAACGAGGCCCTGTCACTGGCCAGGAACGCCACCACGTCCCCGATCTCCTCAGGCCGCCCGACGCGCCCGACCGGCACCTGCTCGCCGCGCTGACGCAGCGCGTCGCCGTCGCCGGCCAGGGCGCGCAGCCGCTCGGTCTCGATGGGGCCTGGCATCACGTTGTTGACCAGCACGCCGTCGCGGCCCACCTCACGGGCCAGCGTGCGTACGAGGCCGGCCACGGCAGGGCGCAGAGCGTTCGACAGGGCCAGCCCATCGAGCGCCTCGCGGGCCGCCCGCCCGGTGATCGTGACGATCCGCCCCCAGCCGCGCGAACGCATCTCCGGCAGCACCGCGTGCGCCAGCCGTACGGTGCCGAGCAGATTGCGCTGGACGGCCACGTCCCAGCCGTCCATCCCCACCTCGTCGAAGCGCCCTGCGGGCGGCCCGCCCGCGTTGGCGACGAGGATGTCGATCGGGCCGAGCACCTCGCGCGTCTCCTCCACCACCCGCCTGGCGGCGGCCGGATCCTCCACGTCGGCCAGCACGGCGTGCACGACCTTGCCGAACTCCTGCAGCTCCACGACCGCGTCGGCGAGCTTCTCCGGGTCACGGGCGCTGACACAGACGTCGCAGCCCTCACGCGCGAGGCTCTTGGCCGCGGCGAGTCCGAGACCCGCGCTGCCACCGGTGACGAGGGCGACCTTGCCCGAGATGCCGAGATCCATAGGGGCGACTATAGATCGTGTGCGCCGCGGATCCGGGCCAGGCACACGTGTGCCCGCTTGTCGGCCCACGGGTGGAAATGCCGCGGTAACCGTGATGAGCTTGGCAAGTGGCGAGAAATCTGATCCTGTCAGGAGGCCTGTTCCACGACTTCGCCGCCACCTCGGCCGCGCTGGCCGACGTGCTGGCAGAGGTGGGGATCGAGTCGGAGATCACCGAGGACATCGCGGGCGCGCTGAGCGAGCCGTCCGAGGTCCAGCTCATCACGGTCAACGCGTTGCGCTGGCAGATGGACCAGGACCGCTTCGCCGACCTGCGCGACGAGTGGCGCTTCGCCTTACCCGCGCAGGCGCGCACGACCCTGCTCGACCACCTGGACCGGGGTGGCGGGCTGCTGTGCATGCACTCGGCGTCGATCTGCTTCGACGACTGGCAGGGCTGGCCGCGCGTGCTGGGCGGCTCATGGACGTGGCCGAAGTCGCACCATCCGCCGCTGGGCTGGACGGGTGTACGCGTGCACGGCACGCATCCGGTGGTGGAGGGGCTGCGCGACTTCGACGTGGTGGACGAGGTCTACAGCGACCTCGACGTGCTGCCCGACGTCGAGCCGCTGGCCTCGGCCAACGGCCAGCCGCTGGTCTGGGCCCGGCCGGTGCGCAGGGGCCGGGTGTTCTACGACGCGCTGGGGCACGACACGAGGTCGTACGACAACGAGATCCACCGGACGATGTTGCAGCGGGCCGCGATGTGGCTGCTGAAGCGGCCGGTGACGATCATGGACTAGCCGACCAGCCACGCCACCGGCTCACCTCGACGAGGATGACGGGCCCCTCGGGGCGGCGCTCGCGGTACTGGGCGTACTTGGCCGCCAGCGCGTCGAGCGCCCGCTCCCTGGGCTCGCCGTCCGCCATGATCGAGGCGCGGCCGTCGGCGCGCACCCACCACAGGCGCGTCCAGTCGTCCTCGTAGTGGTCGGCGAGCAGGCTGACGGCGGGGTTCGCGGCGATGTCGCGCAGCCGCGCGAGGTTCGTGGTCGTCTTCGGCTTGTGGTCGACGGCCGTCACCACGTGCTCGCCCATCAGCGCGAACGTGACGGGCACCACGCGCGGGGTCCCGTCGCGGGCGATCCTGGCCAGGCGGGCCACCGGCTGCGCGCCGAACCTGGCCCGCCAGGCCGCCGGGTCCGGCTCGGTCATGATCTCACTGTACGTGTCCGGAACGTGCAAGACCGGGCGGCGGCGATCTGGGCACGATGACGGCATGAATGTGAACCTTGCCGCGATCCCCGGCTTCATGGCCGGGCACGCACGTGTCCTCGACCGCCGCCGCTACGACCTGTTCATGGGGGAGGGCAGCGCGCAGGGCGTCCTCGCGGCGCTGGACGGCTACCGCAACCCGGACGGCGGCTACGGCTGGGGCCTGGAGCCCGACCTGCGCACCCCCGAGAGCCAGCCCGGCGCCGCCCTGCACGCCTTCGAGGCGTTCGCCGAGGTCGCCCCGGTCACCTCGCCGCACGCCGCGGCGCTGTGCGACTGGCTGGAGGAGACGACGCTTCCTGACGGCGGGCTGCCGTTCGCGCTGCCGGTCAGGGTGCCGACCGCCACCGCGACCTGGTGGGCGAGCGCCGACCCCGGAACCTCCTCGCTGCAGATCACCGCGGTGTCGGCGGCTGCCGCGCACCGCGTCGCGGCCCACGACCCCGCCGTGGCCGCGCACCCGTGGCTGGAGAAGGCCACCCGCTACTGCCTCGACACGATCCAGGACCTGGAGGGCATGCCGCACGCGTACGTGCTCTCGTTCGCCCTGCACTTCCTCGACTCCGTCTACGACACCCAGCCCCGCGCGGCCGACCTGCTCAAGCGGCTCGGCGCCTTCATCCCCGAGGACGGCAGGGTGCCGGTCGAGGGCGGCACCGAGCACGAGTCCCTGCGGCCCCTGGACTTCGCGCCTCTTCCCGGCCGGCCCGTCCGCGAGTTGTTCGAGCCCGACGTGATCGCGGCCGATCTGGTCCGGCTGGCGGGGGAGCAGCAGGACGACGGCGGGTGGACGGTGGACTACGCACGGTTCTCACCGGCCGGGTCGCTCGAATGGCGCGGGGCCGTCACGGTCGGCGCGGTACGGATCCTGCGCGCCAACGGCCTGCTCTGAACGGACCGGGCAGCCGGCCTCAAGCGGGTCAGGCGAGTCAGGCGGCTCAGGCGGGTTCGGCGGGGCTCAGTGTCAGGTCGGCGGGCTTCAGCGGGTCATGCGGCGGGCCGACTCCGACTCCTGGGCCATGCGGCGCAGCGCGTCGAAGGCCCGGCCGTACAGGACCGTGCCGAGCACCAGGGCCTCGACGGCGGCGTCGCGCGGGCCGTCGAACGGGATGGTCTTCATCTCCACCTCGGCGACGAGCTTGCGCGCGGCCTCGGCGTACGGGCCCAGGTCGATCGACACGCCGAGCTGGCGCATCCTGATGATCGTCTGGGCCAGCTCGTCACGGGGAGGCGCCTCGGGGTGGACGTCCCAGTCCAGCTCCTCGACCAGGGCGTCCACCTGGGCGCGGGCGGCCTCCCACTCCTCGCCCGGCTCGGGCTCGACGCCGGGGCTGAGCGCGTAGTGGGCGGTGCCCAGCATCTCGTGGGTGGGCAACGACTCGTCCTCGACGGACTCGATGACCTTCTTGATCGAGGCCACCGACAGCCGGCCGACCTCCAGCATGGCCCGGATCATGCGCAGCCTGCGCAGGTGCGTCTCGTCGTACTCGGCCCTGGTCGCGGCGGTCTGCTCGCCCTGGTGGAGCATGCCCTCGCGCAGGTAGTACTTGATCGTCGGGATGGCCACGCCGGACTTGGCGCTGAGCTCGGAGATGCGCATCGTTAGATAATACTGCTATCCAGATCGCGCCAGGTGCCGAGCCGCGCTCACCAGCTCCTGCACCTCCGACTGGCGGTTCCAGAGGAAGACCACCTCAAGTGGCGGAACGTCCTCTTTTATAGGGATAAAGACTAGCGTGTCGGGAATTGTGGTGCCTTCGCGTACGCACAGCGCGTAGCCGGCGCCCTCCCGCACCATGGTGATGACCAGGTCGTGGGTGGCCGCCGACGGGCCCAGGCGGGGGTGGAGGCGATGGCGGACGAACCCCTCAAGGAACCTGCGCGCTCCTGCCACCGCGTCGGATTCCGGCATGACCAGCGGCTCGGCGGCCAGGTCGGCCAGCGACACCGCCTCGTGCTTGGCCAGGTGGTGCTCCCTGTGCAGCAGCGCGTGCACGGGGAAGCGGTTGATGAGCATGCGGGCCACGCCCCTGGGCAGCGAGCCGGGCGCGTACCCGAGTCCCGCCTGAAGGGTGCCGTCGGCGATCGAGACGATCTGCTCGGCCGTTCCCATGGGGGCCACCCGAAGGCGGCCGCCGTGCACCTGTGACAGCAGGCGGGCCACCACGTCGGCCAGCCCGTCGGCCACGCCCAGGCGGGCGGTCTCGCCCTTGCTCCTGGCCGCGGCCACGGCGCGCTCGAAGGCGTCCACCGCCACGGTGGCCTGGGCCAGGAACGCCTCGCCTGCCTCGGTGAGCTGCACCCCGCTCGACGACCGGCTGAACAGCTCGACGCCGATCTCCTTCTCCAGCGCCCGCAACTGCTCCGACAGCGTCGGCTGTGCGATGTGCAGCGCGGCGGCGGCCCGGCGCAGGCTGCCCGCGCGCGCGATCGCCATGGCGTACCGGACATAGCGTAGATCCATCGCCCCACCTCGGCCTGATGATGATGGGCTATCGGTAGATCACACCTCCGTATTACAAGAGGCGGTAGGTCCCGTGAAGGTTCCAGTTACCTTCGAATGGTGATATTTCCGGTCAAAATAGTGAAACGTGCTGGTGGGACCGGGTCTGTGGCCTTTGTTGAGGTGCTCCGGAGGCGACCGAGGGCGGGAGAAGTCGTGGTTACGGCCGTCCGGAATCGCGGAATCGAAGGTATTTAGTCAGTTGAACAAGCGCTTGTGCAGGCCGACGCGGGCCGGTTAGCGTGGTGGCAGAACGCCCGTACGGGCCCGGAGGAGGTGGCATGCAGCCGTTCGCGGGCCGGGCGGCCGTGGCCGGGATCGGGATGACGCCCCTGACCAGGAACTCCGGGCGTACCGAGCTGGAGCTGGCGGCCGAGGCGGGCCGGGCGGCCTGCGCCGACGCCGGCCTCGCCCCGCGCGAGGTGGACTGCGTGCTCAGCTACCACATGAACGACTCCGCCCCCGTCGTCCAGGTCGCCAGGGCCCTCGGGATCGAGCGGCTCGGCTGGCACAACGACATCGCCGGCGGCGGCACGCAGGCGGCGTCGATCCTGGGCGACGCGGCCATGCTCATCCACGCGGGGCTGGCCAGGAACGTCCTCGTCTACCGGGCGCTCAACGGGCGCTCGGGCCGGCGCATGAACGCCGTCTCCACCGGCCCGCAGGAGCGCTTCACGTACGGGCTCGCCGGGCCCATCCCGATGTTCGCCCTGGCCGCCACCCGCTACCTGCACGACACCGGGCTCACGGCCGAGCACCTGCACGCCGTCGTCGCCCAGTCCAGGGAGAACGCCGGCACCAACCCCCGCGCGCTGCGCCGCGAGCCGCTGACCCTCTCCGACTACCTGTCCAGGCCGTACGTGTGCACCCCCTTACGCACGGCGGACTGCTGCCAGGAGACCGACGGAGCCTGCGCCCTGCTGGTCAGCGGCGTGCTCGACGGGCCGCGCGTGCGGGCGGTGGTGCGCGGCGGCGGGCCGGGCTGCTCCTCGATGGACCGCGCGCCGGACGTCACCGCCGTCTTCTCCGCGTACGTGGCGCCCATGCTCTGGGAGGCGTCCGGGCTGCGGCCGTCCGACGTGGACACGGCGCTGCTCTACGACGCCTACTCGTGGCTCGTGCCCAGGCAACTGGAGGACTTCGGGCTGGCCGGGCGCGGGGAGCTGGGACCGTACCTGCTGGAGCGCCGGCACGCCTGGGTGAACCCGCACGGCGGGCTGCTCTCGGAGGGTTATGTGCACGGGCTGAACAACGTGGCCCAGGCCGTGCGCGAGCTGCGGGCCGGGCGCGAGGTGGCGCTGGTGACGGGGTTCGGCGGCAGCTACGGAAGCGCGGCCCTGCTCACCAGTTGAGATTTCCTGGGAAATGCTGAGGCTCGGCGAGACATGTACGGGATGTCCCGATCCCGAACGCAAGGAGATCAACCATGGGGACCACCCGTGGACGCCTCAGCCGGAGGGGTGGACGAAGCGCGGGTGGCGGGCTCGCGACTCCCTCCGGCTGAGGAACGGACGCGCGGCCAGCCAGGCCGCCGCCCCCGCCACATCACCCGCCACGACCAGTCCCGCTCCATCCGGCACGGTGGCTTCGGGCGTTGCCCCGACCGTCTCCCGGATGGCCTGTCGCACCGCCTCGCGGATCGGGCCATCCGTGGTGAGTACGCTGCCGGCCAGGACGATCGGCAGGCCGGGTTCGTACACCTCGGCCATGGTTCTGGCCAGCCGGGAGGCCGCTGCGGCGACGATGGAGAGGGCCGGGGGGTCGCCGTCGCTCGCCGCCCGGCTCACCAGCGGGGCCAGTTCGGCCAGCGCGAGCGGTGGGCGGGCGTACACCGCCGCCGCGAGTTGCGACACCGGATCCTCGCCCAGCCCCTCGGGCACCAGGTGCCGGACGACCATCCCCACGAGCCCGCCACCGGACGCCGCGCAACCCGCCGCCCCGGCATCCGCAGTGCTGTTCGCGGTCGCCCCGGTGACCGGAGGGTCGCTCGCCGGGGCGGCCGTCGTGTTCAGAGCGCGGATGGTGGCGCGGGCGGCGGCGCGGCCGAGCCAGAAGGCGGAGCCCTCGTCCCCGAGTTGCCAGCCGTACCCGTCGGCGGTCGCGGAGGCGCAGTGGTTGGTAATTTTTGCCGCGATTGCCCCAGTGCCCGAGATGAGTACCGTTCCCGAGTCCTCCGCCGTGCCCGCCGCGAACGCGGTCACGATGTCGCCCACGGCCTGGGCGAGGGTGCCGGGCAGGAGGTCGCCGACGACCCGTTCCACCAGTTTCGCGCACGACTCCGGATGGCCCGCCAGCCCCACGACGACGGCCTCCACCTGCGACGGAGCGACCCCGACCAGGGCAGCGCCGACGGCGGTGGTCAGGTTGGCGGACGCCTGGTCCAGCCCCAGAGTCCCCGGGTTGGCCCCGCCCGAATGGCCGCGCGCCACCGGCGCGCCCTCTATTGTGAACAGTGCCGCGCGGGAGGACGTGCCCCCGGCGTCGACGCCCAGCACCAGTCGCATGTCAAAAATTATTGCCGATAAGCCTTGACGACGCCACTGTCTGAGCATAATTATCGGCCCGTGGAACTCCTCAACCGGATCAGGGCCGAACAGCACGACATGCCGGAGGCCCTGCGCAAGGTCGCCGACGCCGTTCTCGGCGCGCCCGCCGAGGCGGCCCGGCTGACCATCGTCGAGCTGGCCGAGCGGAGCGGGACGTCCACCGCCACCATCACCCGCTACTGCCGAGCCCTCGGCTTCGCGGGCTACGCCGAGCTGCGGGTGGCCCTGGCCACCGAGACCGGCCGGGTGGCGCAGCAGACCTGGGAGACCGACATCGGCCAGGAGATCCTGCCCGACGACAGCCTCGAACGCGTGCTGGGCGTCGTGTCCGGCAACGACATCCGCCTGATCCAGGAGACCCGCGACCAGCTCGACCTGGCCGTGGTCGAGAAGGCCGCGCAGGCCGTGGCCAGGGCGGGGCGAGTGCTGCTGTTCGGGGTGTCGAGCAGCGCGGCCGTGGCCAGCGAGATGGAGTACCGGCTGCAGCGCATGCGGGTGCCGACGTGGAGCAGGTCCGACGCGCACAGCGCGCTCACCGACGCGGCGCTGCTCGGCCAGGGCGACGTGGCGATCGGGATCTCCCACAGCGGCAGGACCCGCGAGGTGATCGAGGTGCTCGCGGAGGCGGGCAGCCACGGCGCGATCACCGTGGCGGTCACCTCGCAGCCGAGATCGCCGCTCGCTGAGGTGGCCGAGCTGGTGCTGACCACGGCCAGCAGGGCGACGAGCTTCCGCTCCGAGGGGTTCGCCGCGATCCATTCGCAGCTGCTGGTGCTCGACGTCGTGTACGTGTCGGTGGCTCAGCAGACGTACGAGCGGACGAAGCAGGCGTTCGACGTCACCGTCCGCGCCGTGGCGGGACACCGCCTACCAGAAGGGGATATATGACGCTAGAACCGCAAGAGTTCGTCGAGCACATCGCTCACCTTGTACGGACGATCCCGGAAGATCCGGAGATCACCCGTGCCGCCGACCTCTTCACCAAGTCGCTCACCGCGGGCGGCATCATCCAGGCGTTCGGCTCGGGCCACTCCGAGGCCGTCGCCATGGAGATCGCCGGCCGGGCCGGCGGGCTCGTCCCGACCAACCGCCTCGCCCTGCGCGACATCGTCCTGTACGGCGACGCCCCCCGTTCCGAGCTCGACCGCTACGACCTCGAACGCGACCCCTCGATCGCCCGCACCATCCTCGACCTGGCCCCCGTCCAGCCGCACGACCTGTTCGTGATCATCTCCAACTCCGGCGTGAACGGCGTCGTCGTCGAGCTCGCCGGCCTCGTCAAGGAACGCGGTCACGACCTGATCGCGATCACCTCGCGCGCCCACGGCGAAGCCTCCACGTCCCGTCACCCCTCGGGCCGCAAGCTCACCGACCTGGCGGACGTCGTCCTGGACAACCACGCCCCGTACGGCGACGCCGTCCTGCCCCTCCCCGGTGGAGGCGCGACCGGAGCCGTCTCCACCATCACCTCCGCCCTGCTGGCCCAGCTGGTCGTCACCCGAACCGTACGGAACCTGCTCGAAGCCGGCGAGGTGCCGCCCGTCTACCTGTCGGCCAACGTCCCCGAAGGCGACGCGCACAACCTCGGCCTGGAGGCGCGGTACGCGGGCCGCATCCGCCGCGGCGCCTGACGTCTTCCTCGCCTGGCCTCGCCTGGCCACCGCCTCTCTCCGTCACCCCCCACCGTCACCCCCCACCGTCACCCCCCACCGTCACCCCCCACCGTCACCCCCCACCGTCACCCCCCACCGTCACCCCCCACCGTCACCACCTCTTCCCGTCATCTCCTCAGCACGACAACACCTCTGCTCGGCATGCACGAAATTCGGGGGCCGTACAAACCGCAAGGGAGAACCCCGCCCATGTCCCGAAATTTCGGAAAACTTCTGCTGTCCTTAGGACTCTCCTCCATCCTGGTCGGCGCCACCCTGGTCGCCACCCCGGCCGCCGCCGCCCAGGCGGTCCGCCTGCAGTACCGCACCAGCGCGCCCGGCGCCACCACCGCCCAGGCCGAGCCCTGGCTGCGCCTGCACAACGACGGCACCACCACGATCCCGCTCAACCAGGTCAAGATCCGCTACTACCTCACCGGCGCCGAGACCTACCGGTTCGCCTGCTCCTGGGCCGTGATCGGCTGCGCCGCGATCACCGGTCAGTTCGTCCGCCAGCAGGGCAACGACCAGTACCTGGAGGTGGGCTTCACCTCGGGCAGCCTGGCGCCTGGCCAGAACACCAGCGACATGCAGCTGCGCTTCTACCGCTCGGACTGGCAGACGTTCACCCAGAGCGACGACTACTCCTACGGCTCCCAGACGTCCTACGCCAACTGGGACAAGGTCGCCGTCTACGTGAACGGGCAGCTCGCCTGGGGCAACCCCACGGGCACCGACCCCGACCCTGACCCCGATCCCGACCCGACCGATCCTCCCGGCGGCGCGGGAGAGCTGTTCGACGACTTCACCTACGACAACTCCAGCGACCCGCGCCTCGCCCAGCGCGGCTGGACGGTCCGCTCCAGCTCAGGTGGGCCCGGCGTGCCCGGCGCGACGTGGTCGCCTTCCGGCGTCTCGTTCCCCGGCGGTCTGCTGACGCTCGACTCCTCGACGAACGGCACCGCCGCGGGCACCGTACAGACCGAGCTGTCCACGTCGAGCCGCAAGTTCCGCGAGGGCACCTACGCCGCCCGCGTGCGCTTCAGCGACGCCCCCACCAGCGGCCCCGACGGCGAGCACGTGGTGCAGACGTTCTTCACCATCACCCCGCTGCGCTACAACCTGGACCCCGACTACGGCGAGCTCGACTTCGAGTACCTCCCGAACGGCGGCTGGGGCGAGCCCGGCAACATCCTCTACACCACCAGCTGGGAGACCTACCAGGCCGAGCCCTGGCAGGCGGTCAACACCCACACCGAGGAGCGCACGAGCTTCGCCGGCTGGCACGACCTGGTGATCCAGGTGTCGGGCGGGCGGATGAAGTATTACGTGGACGGCCGTCTCTTCGCCGACCACGGTGACATCTACTATCCCGAGACGCCGATGTGGATCATGTTCAACCAGTGGTTCATCGATCTTCAGGGAGCCTCGGGGACCCGTACGTACCGGCAGCAGGTGGACTACCTCTACCACAGCAAGAACGAGGTCGTCTCGCCCTCGGTCGTGACCAGCCGGGTCAACGCCCTGCGCGCGGCCGGCACCGCCTTCAAGGACACCGTCCCCAACCCGTGACCCGCCTCCCGGCACCGTCCCGCGCCCGCCTTCCGTGCGGGCGCGGGCACCTCCCGTCGGGCACCCCCACCGAAGGATCGCCATGAGAAACCGCATCCTGGCCCTGGCCGCCGTGTTCGCGCTGGCCGCCTGCGGAGCCGCCGAGGAGCCCGGGCAGCAGCAGGCCGCGGGTCCCGTGAAGCTGACCGTCTGGATCATGGACGGCAGCGTCACGCAGGAGCTGCTGAAGAAGTTCGAGACCGAGTACGAGGCCGCCCACCAGGGCGTCGACCTGGACGTCCAGATCCAGGCGTGGGACGGCATCGGCGAGCGCGTCACCGCCGCGCTGGCCAGCACCGACGCCCCCGACGTGATCGAGGTGGGCAACACCCAGGTCGCCCAGTACTCCGCCAGCGGCGGCGTGAGCGACCTGAGCGCCAAGGTGACGGATCTGAAGGGCGAGGACTGGCTGCCGGGACTGGCCCAGCCGGGCAAGATCGACGGCAAGCAGTACGGCATCCCCTGGTACGCCGCCAACCGCGTCGTGGTCTACAACAAGGACCTGTTCAAGGCGGCCGGCATCGCGGAGCCACCGAAGACCCGCGATGAATGGCTAGAAGTTACAGAAAAGCTCAATAAAGGTGGCAATCAGGGCATCTATCTGACCGGTCAGACCTGGTACGCCCTGGCCGGCTTCGTCTGGGACGAGGGCGGCGACCTGGCGGTCCAGGAGGGCGGCAAGTGGAGGGGCGCGCTCGACACGCCCCAGGCGCTGGCCGGCATGGACTACTACAAGCGCCTCCAGGCCCTCGGCAAGGGTCCCAAGGACGCCGACGAGGCCAACCCGCCCCAGCACGAGGTGTTCGCGCAGGGCAAGGTCGGCCAGATCATCGCCGTGCCGGGCATCGCCGCCCGCGTCCTGGAGGTGGACGACAAGCTCAAGGACAAGATCGGCTTCTTCCCCATTCCGGGCAAGACGGCCGACAAGCCGGGCACGGTCTTCACCGGCGGCTCCGACCTGATCATCCCGGCCGCCTCCCAGCGGCAGGAGCAGGCGTACGAGGTGGTCAAGGCGCTGGCGGGGGAGCAGTTCCAGACGGAGCTGGCCAAGGCCATGAGCTTCGTGCCGAACCGTACGTCGCTGGCCGGCGTGCTCGCGGGCGACGAGGGCACCGCCGCCATGGCCGTCGGCGCCGCCAACGGCCGGGCCACCCCGAACACCCCCAACTGGGCCGCGGTCGAGGCGACCTCGGTGATCAAGCAGTACATGACCGCCGTGCTCACCGGAGGAGACCCGGCCGCGGAGGGCAGGAAGGTGTCCGAGACGATCACTACCACGCTGAACAGCGGATCCTGAATGTCGGCAAGGAACCGCTCGCTCTGGCCCTACCTGCTCATCGCGCCCACGGTGGCGGGCGGGGCCTTCCTCCTGCTCTATCCGGTGCTCAAGGCGGCGGTGATCTCGTTCCAGCACTTCCGCATGGGGGAGCTGATCAAGGGCGGGGCGGCGTTCGCCGGCCTGGAGAACTACGCGGAGCTGCTGACCGGCGCCGAGTTCTGGCAGGTGCTGCTGCGCACGGTCGTGTGGACCGCGATCAACGTGGTGCTCATCGTGGGCCTCGGCACGGGCGTCGCCCTCATGCTCCCGCGCCTGCGCCGCGGCCTGCGGCTGGCCCTGATGAGCGCGCTGGCGCTGGCCTGGGCCACGCCGATCATCGCGGCCACCACGGTCTTCCAGTGGCTGTTCCAGTCGGAGCTGGGCGTGGTCAACTGGGTGCTGGTCACGCTCGGCCTCGACCAGTTCCAGGGCTACGCCTGGTTCGCCGACGGCACGGCCACGTTCGCCGTGCTCGTCATCCTCGTCGTGTGGCAGTCGGTTCCGTTCGCCGCGCTCACCCTGTACGCCGGGCTCACCACGATCCCGGTGGAGCTGTTCGAGTCGGCCAGGATCGACGGCGGCACCGGCTGGCAGGTGTTCTGGAAGGTCACCTTCCCCATGCTCAGGCAGCTCTTCGCGTTGATCGCCGCGCTTGAGGTGATCTGGGTGGCCAAGTGCTTCCCCCAGATCTGGGTGCTCAGCCAGGGCGGCCCCGACGGCGCCACGACCACTCTGCCCGTCTACGCGTTCAAGATCGCCCGTGTCCTGCACCGCTACGACCTCGGGTCCGCGGTGGCCATGCTGACGGTGCTCATCCTCGCCGTCGCCCTGATCAGCAATCTGCGTCGGATGGTGCGCTCGTGAAGCGGTTCATGCTCAACGCGGCGGCGGTCGCCGTGCTGGTGACCACGATCTTCCCGGTCTACTGGATGTTCCTGACCGCGTTCAAGCCGACCAAGGACATCCAGTCGGAGACCCCGACCTTCTGGCCCGCCAGTCCCACGCTCGACCACTTCGTCACCGCCGTGAACGCGCCGGGCTTCTGGACCTACTGGCGCAACAGCCTGCTCGTCACGGTCGGGGCGGTGCTGATCGCGCTGCTGGTGGCGCTGCTGGCGGCGTTCGCGGTGACCAGGATGTCGTGGCGAGGGAAGGGGGCGTTCGTGGTGGCGGTGTTCGCGGCGCAGATGGCGCCGTGGGAGGCGCTGCTGGTGCCGGTGTTCATCATCGCCCGCGACACCGAGCTGCTGGACTCGCTGGCCATGCTGACCGGCGTGTACTTCATGATCACGCTTCCGTTCACGATCGTGACGCTGCGCGGGTTCCTCGCCGCCATCCCGGTGGAGCTGGAGGAGGCGGCGCAGGTGGACGGCTGCAGCCGGATGACCGCGTTCCGGCGGGTGGTCTTCCCGCTGCTCGCTCCCGGGCTGATGGCGACCTCGCTGTTCGGGTTCATCACGGCGTGGAACGAGTTCGCGTTCGTCAACGTGCTGATCATCAAGGATCAGGACAAGCGCACCCTGCCGGTGTGGCTGTCGTCGTTCAGGGACGTGTTCGGCACGGACTGGGGCGCCACGATGGCCGCGGCCAGCCTGTTCGCGCTGCCCGCGTTGCTGCTCTTCCTCTTCCTGCAACGCCGGGTCGGCACCGGCATGACGGCGGGAGCGGTCAAGGGCTGACCTTGGAGCCGGGTCAGGTCCCGGTGAGGGGCGCGCTGGGCGCGTCCTCGGGCCATTCGGCCGGGTCCGACACGTACGTGCCGCGCCGGGGCACGGTGAAGACCCAGCGCTGCTCCCGCAGCCGGGAGACGGCCCGCCGCGCCGTGACCCCGGCGACCCCGTACTGCCGCATGAGGATCTTCTGGCTGGGGATCACCCGGTTCGGCCGCAGCTCGCCGCGTCTGATCCGGCCGGCCAGGTCGGCCGCGATGAGCGCGTGCAGGCCGCGCGCGGGCTTGACCCGCGGCACGCCGGGCGGCCCGACGAACGTGCCCTCGCCGGGTACGGTGTGGACGAGCTCGCGCCGGCGCAGCTCCCTGGCCGCGTTGCGCGCGGTGGTGCGCCCGATGCCGAACTCCGCCTCCAGCGCCGCCTCGCTCGGAACGGGTTCGCCGATGCGCAGCAGGCCGCGGGCGATCCGTTCGTGGAGCATCTCGGCGACCTGAACGTACAGGGGCGTCGGGCCATCACGGTCGAGCATGCTCACAGAGTAGACGTGTCGATACGGGTAGGTAGGCGAAGTCAGTCTTCCGGCCACGACTCCTTCGGCGAGACGTAGCTGCCGCGCTGCGCGACGGTGTAGATCCAGCCCTGCTCCCGCAGCAGCGCCATGGCCCGGCGGACGGTCTCGCGCGCCACCCCGTGCTGCTTCTGCAGCGCCGATTCGCCGGGGATGGGACGTCGCGGCGCTATTTCCCCGGCCTTGATCTGATCGCTGATCTTTGTCGCGATCTGCTGGTAAAGCGGGGTTCTCCGCTTCTGTCGCGGACCTCCGGTGGGCGGGCCGACGAAGGCGCCCTCCCCTTGGACGGTGTAGATGAGCCCCTCTTCGCGCAAGAGGTGGACCGCCCGCCTGGCGGTGGTCCTGGCGACCCCGAACTCCTGCTGGATCTCGGCCTCGCTCGGCGCCGGGCTGCCCGCCGCGAGCGAGGAGAGCCGCTCCCGCAGGATGTCGGCGATCTGGATGTAGACGTGGGTGTCCCCTTCAAAGTCGAGCACGTGAGCAACATAGGCCAAGCCGGGCGACAGCTCTCATATCGTTCGGTCTCAGTAGACAAAGCACATTGCTTATACAGACGAGAAGAGACGACCGTACGTACTTTGCCGACTGAGAGCAGGCTCACATAGCGGGCGGGTGGCGACGGATGTAAATATAGACATGCATCTATTTCGATGAGCATCTATATGAAAGGGCGGCGGATGGAACTGCTGGAGATCCTGGAGTGCAGCCCGCCGCTGACCCGCGAGCCGCTGGACGCCGAGCAGGCGGCCGGGGTGGCGCGCGTGTTCAAGGCCCTGGGCGACCCGGTGCGGCTGCGCATCCTGTCCATCGTGGCCAGCCGTGCGGGCGGGGAGGTGTGCGTGTGCGACATCACCGGCGCTTTCGAGCTGTCCCAGCCGACCATCAGCCACCACCTGAAGGTGCTCAAAGAAGTCGGGCTGCTGACCTCCGAGCGGCGCGCCTCCTGGGTCTACTACCGGCTGGTGCCCGAGACGCTGGGCGAGCTGTCGGCGCTACTGACCCTGCCCGCCAGTGGGCCCGCCTGCCGGTGTGGATCATCGCGGCCATGGCCGCCGGGTTGCTGCTCGGGCGTCTGGTGCCCGGCCTGGACACCGTGCTGGACGCCGTCAGAATCGGCGAGATCTCGCTGCCGATCGCGCTCGGCCTGCTGCTGATGATGTACCCGGTGCTGGCCAAGGTCCGCTACGACCGGCTCGGCACCGTGACCGGCGACCGCCGCCTGCTGATCTCCTCGCTGGTGCTGAACTGGGTGCTCGGCCCGGCGCTGATGTTCGCGCTGGCCTGGATCCTCCTGCCCGACCTGCCCGAGTACCGCACCGGCCTGATCATCGTCGGGCTGGCCCGATGCATCGCCATGGTGCTCATCTGGAACGACCTGGCCTGCGGCAACCGCGAGGCCGCCGCCGTCCTGGTCGCGCTCAACTCCCTCTTCCAGGTGATCGCCTTCGGCGCCCTGGGCTGGTTCTACCTGCAGGTGCTGCCCGGCCGGCTCGGCCTGCCCCAGTCCGCGCTCGACGTCTCAGCCTGGGACATCGCCTTCTACGTGCTGGTCTTCCTCGGCATCCCGCTGCTCGCGGGCTACGCCTCACGCAAGCTCGGCGAACGCGCCCGTGGCCGTACCTGGTACGAGCAGCGCTTCCTGCCGCGCGTCGGCCCGATCGCCCTGTACGGGCTGCTGTTCACCATCGTCATCCTGTTCGCCCTGCAAGGCGGCACCATCACCTCCCGCCCCGGCGACGTGGCCCGCATCGCGCTGCCGCTGCTGGCCTACTTCGCGCTCATGTGGGGCGGCGGCTTCCTGACCGGCAAGGCGATCGGCCTGCCGTACGACAAGACGACCACGCTCGCCTTCACCGCCGCCGGCAACAACTTCGAGCTGGCCATCGCGGTCGCGGTCGGCGTCTTCGGCGTCACCTCCGGCCAGGCCCTCGCGGGCGTGGTCGGCCCGCTCATCGAAGTTCCCGTCCTGGTCGCCCTGGTCTACGTCAGCCTGGCCGGCCGCCGCCTGTTCCGCACCGCAGAGGAGCCCGCCCGTGCCTGACAGCGCCCCCGAGACCACCACCGGCAAGCCGTCGGTCCTGTTCGTCTGCGTGCACAACGCCGGACGCTCCCAGATGGCCGCCGGCTGGCTCACCCACCTGGCCGCAGGCCGCATCGAGGTCCGTTCCGCAGGGTCGGCGCCCGCCGGCCGGATCAACCCGGTCGCGGTCGAGGCCATGCGCGAGGTGGGCATCGACATCACCGGCGAGCAGCCCAAGGCGCTCACCATCGACGCGGTCGAGACCTCCGACGCCGTGATCACCATGGGCTGCGGCGACGCCTGCCCCGTCTTCCCCGGCAAACGTTACGAGGACTGGAATCTTGACGACCCCGCCGGCCAGGGCATCGAGATGGTGCGGCAGGTCCGCGACGAGATCCGTACCCGGGTGGAGAAGCTGATCATCGAACTCGTCTCGTGAGCGGTGAAGGCCCGGTGATCCTCGTGCGGCGCCGGCCCACCTCGCGTTACTCGGGGGCCGGCGGCGGGGAGCCGGAAACGGCGGTGAAGGCGGCGTGCCGGGACCTGGCGTCGGCGTCCCGCAGCAGGTCGCGGGCCGCCAGCCAGGACGCCGCCCCCGCCGCGTCACCGGCCGTCGCCACCCGCTCGCCGGCGAGCAGCTCCGACACCGCCCGCCGCACCGGCCCGTCGTTCGTCAATACGCTGCCCGCGAACACCACCGGCCCCGACACGTGCACCCTGCGCAGGGTCGCCACCAGGTGATCGGCGGCCTCCCGCACGATCCGCTCCGCCAGCGGGTCGCCCGCCTCGGCCGCCTGGCCGACCAGCGGCGACAGGGCGGCCAGCCGCATGTGGTCGGCCTGGGCCAGCCGGACGATGCGGGCGGCCGCGGCGCGCGGCGTGGCCGGCCGCTCGTCGCCCAGGAACCGTGCCCCCACGAGACTCACCAGCTCGTGACCCGAGCCCGGCAGCAGGGACTCCACGGGCAGACCCCGGTCGAGGGCCTCGATCACCGCCTTGGCGGCCTGGCGGCCGATCCAGAAGCCGGAGCCCGCGTCGCCCAGCAGCCAGCCCATCGCGTCGGCGACCGCGTCCAGCTCGAAGCCGGTCAGCCGGGCCGCCGCCGCGCCCGTGCCGGACAGCAGCAGCGAGCCGTCCGGCTCGGCGGAGCCGGCGGCGTACGCGATCGCCAGGTCGCCCATGCACCGCGGGCCCTCGGCGATGCCGTGACGGGCCCAGACCTTCGCCAGCTCGGGCTCCATCTCCTGCACCAGCCCCGCCACCCCGGCCAGCGACGCCACCACGCGCCCCCCACCGCCGGCCGGCAGCGCCGACTCCAGCGCGTTCCCGATCGCCGCCACCGCCTTGTCCAGGCCGTGGGCGCTCGGATTGCCCGCCCCGGCCCGCGCGTAGCCCACCCGCGTCCCGTCGAGCGTGTGGACGGCGACCCGGCTGGAGGTGGCACCGGCATCGACACCGACCACTAGCGATTCAGTCACGGTCCGAGTCTGGGGGTTGACGTGACCGGTAAGCAAGAATAATTTTCGCCAGAAGACCGGGTATTCGGAAGGAATATTCGTGACTTCAGGAGCGCTCGGGCGCGTTGAAACAGAACTACCCGGTTTGCCGGAGGCGTTGCGCAGGGTCGGTGAGGTGATTCTCGGTGACCCCGCCGAGGCCGCGCGGTCGACCATCATCGCGCTGGCCGAACGGGCGGGCAGCTCGCCCGCCACCGTGACCAGGTTCTGCCGGGCCTTCGGCTTCTCCGGCTACGCGGAGTTGCGCGTGGCGCTGGCGACCGAGACCGGCCGGGCCGCCCAGGCGGGCTGGGGCGCGGGCGTCGGTCACGAGATCGGCCCCGACGACCCGCTCGACGCCGCCATCGAGGTGATGGCCGCCGCCGACACCAGGCTCATCGCGGACACGGCCGCCCAGCTCGACCTCGACATCGTCGCCCGCGTGGCCGAGGCCATCGTGGCCGCGCCGAGGGTGCTCCTCGTAGGCGTCTCCACCAGCGGGAACGTCGCCAGCATGCTCGAAGGGCGGCTGCGCCGCATCGGCATCCCCGGCTGGAGCGCGGGCGACGCCCACGTAGCCCTGTCGGAGGCGGCGCTGATGAAGACGGGCGACGTGGCCATCGGCATCAGCCACCGGGGCCGTACGCGGGAGGTCATGGAGGCGCTGGCGGAGGCGGGCAGCCACGGCGCCACCACCGTCGCCGTCACCTCGTTCGCCCGCTCCCCGCTGGCGGAGCTGGCCGACCTGGTGCTGACCACCGCCAGCAGGGAGACCACGTGGCGGCTCGGCGGGCTGGCCGCCGTGCACTCGCAGCTCTTCGTCCTGGACGCCGTGTACGTGGCGGTCGCCCAGCTCACCTACGAACGCACGAACGAGGCGTTCGAACGCACCATCAGCGCCGTGGAGAGCCACCGCGTGGAGAGAGGCCAATGACGTACGCATCCGAGGCCCTCGGCCTGGCTCAGCGGGTCGCCGAGAGCCAGTCCGAGCCGGTGAGCCGCGCGGCGGCGCTGTTCGTGACCTCGATCAGGGCGGGCGGCGTGGTCAACGCCTTCGGCTCCGGCCACTCCGAGGCCATCGCCATGGAGATCGCCGGGCGGGCCGGCGGCCTGGTGCCGAGCAACCGCCTCAGCCCGCGCGACCTGGTGTTCTACGGCGGCGAGCCGCCCAGCGTGCTCACTCCCGAGCTGGAGCGCGACCCGGCCGTCGCCCATCGGATCTACGAGCTGGCGCCGGTGGAGCCCGCGGACGTGTTCGTGCTGGTGTCCAGCTCGGGCGTCAACGGCACGGTCGTGGAGCTGGCCACGATCGTCAAGGAACGGGGTCATCCGCTGATCGCGATCACCTCGGTCCAGCACAGCACCCGCATGACCTCGCGCCACCCGTCGGGCGGCAAGCTGCTCGACCTGGCCGACGTCGTGCTCGACAACGGCGCGCCGTACGGGGACGCCGTTCTCGACCTGCCCGGCGGCGGCAGCTACGGCGCGGTTTCCACGATCACCTCGGCGTTGCTCGCGCAGCTGGTGGTCACCGAGGCGGTGGACCGGCTCATCGCGCTGGGCGAGACGCCTCCCATCTACCTGTCGGCCAACGTGACCGGCGGCGACGAGCACAACAAGGCCCTTGAGAGCCGCTACGCAGGGCGCATCAGACGCGGTACATGAAGATCAGGAGTACAACCATGCCTAACACCCCCCATATCTCCAGGCGCGAGCTTCTGCGCGGCGCCGCGCTCGTACCCGTGGCGGGGGCGCTGGCCGCGTGTGCCACGCCGGCGGCGCCTCCCGCGGCCTCCAGCTCGGCGGCTCCGGCGGCGACGAGCGCGGCCAACCCGTTCGGCGTCGCCGACGGCAAGCCGCTGGAGGTCTGGATCTTCGACGGCGGCTTCGGCCAGGACTACGCCAAGAACATCCACCAGCCGCTGTTCGCCTCGAAGTACCCCAAGGTCGAGATCAAGCACAACTCGACCAAGGAGATCACCAAGGTGCTGCAGCCGCGCTTCGCCGGCGGCAACCCGCCCGAGGTCATCGACAACTCGGGCGCCAACTTCATCGACTTCGGCGCGCTCTCCCAGGACTCGCAGCTGCAGGACCTGACCGCCCTGCTCGACGCGCCCTCGTGGGACGACCCGAACGTCAAGGTCAGGGACACCATCGACCCGTCCGTGATCGACATCGGCACCTACGACGGCAAGTTCAGCGTCCTCGGCTACGTCAACTACATCCACGGCATCTGGTACTCGCAGAAGGCGTTCAAGGACAACGGCTGGGAGATCCCGAAGACCTGGGACGAGTTCCTGGCGCTCTGCGAGACCATCAAGAAGTCCGGCAAGATGGCGCCTTTCACCTACGCGGGCAAGTTCCCGCAGTACCTCTACGAGCCGCTGCTCACCATGGCGGCCAAGGTCGGCGGCAACGAGGTGCTGGTCAACATCGACAACCTGGAGGACGGCGCCTGGACCTCCGAGGCGATGAAGACCGCGGCCACGGCGTGGGCGGAGGTGGGCGCCAAATACCTCATGCAGGGCACCACCGGCCTCGACCACGTGCAGACGCAGACCGCCCAGAACAAGTACAAGGTGGCCATGCTGCCCTCCGGCTCCTGGCTGGAGAACGAGCAGAAGACGACCACGCCTGAGGACTTCGCGTACGGGATGTTCCCCATCCCCGACGTGACCGGCTCCGACAAGATGCCCTACGGCACCCTGCACACCCAGCCCGGCGAGAACTTCATCGTCTCGGCCAGGAGCCCCCACCCGCAGGCCGGCATGGAGTACCTGCGCGCCATGCTGTCGAAGAAGGCGGCCGGCGACTTCAGCGCGCTCGTCCGGACGATGACCGTGGTCAAGGGCGCCACCGAGGGCCGCGACATCTCGCCCGGCGTCACCAGCGCTTCGGCCGCGGTCGCCGCCGCGGGCGCCAACACCGTCTACTACCGCTGGTTCAACTGGTACGGCCCGCTCAAGGACGAGGCCATCGCCGCCACCGGTGAGCTGATGTCCGGCGGCCTGACCCCGGACAAGTACCTGGAGCGCATCCAGAAGAAGGCCGACGAGATCAAGAACGACTCCTCGATCAAGAAATACAAGCGCTGATGTTGTTCAACAGGTATCGCCGCGGGCTGTTCATCACCTCGTTCCTGGCAGCCCCGGTGATCCTCTATCTGGTCTACGTGATCGCGCCGTACCTCCAGGCGTTCTACATCGCGCTGACCGACTGGCGCGGGGTCACGGCCACGCCGAGGTTCATCGGCCTGGAGAACTTCCAGCGGCTCTTCGGCGACAGCAAGTTCTGGCAGGCCGTCACGCACAACGGCGCCCTGCTGGTGCTGCTGCCGCTGATCACGATCGTCATCGCGCTGTTCTTCGCGTTCCTGCTGAACGTGGGCGGCCCCTCGGGCGTGAGCGGCATCCGCGGGTCGAAGTTCTACCGGGTGGTGTTCTTCTTCCCGCAGGTGCTGGCCGTGGCCGTGGTCGCGGTGCTGTTCCAGCAGGTGTTCCGGCCGGACGGCAGCGGCATGCTGAACGGCCCCCTGATGGCGCTCGGGATGGACCCCATCGGGTTCCTGTCCGACCGGGACGTGGCGTTCTGGTCGGTGCTGGCGGTCATGGTCTGGCAGGCGGTCGGCTTCTACGTCGTGCTGTTCTCGGCCGGCCTGGCCAGCATCCCGAAGGACATGTTCGAGGCCGCGCAGATCGACGGAGCCGGCCGGATGAGCCTGTTCTTCCGCATCACGCTGCCGCTGCTCTGGGACACCGTCCAGGTGGCCTGGGTCTACCTGGGCATCCTGGCCCTCGACGTGTTCGCGATCGTCTGGGTGATGACCCTGCAGCAGGGCGGCCCCGACAGCGCGACCACGGTCATGGCCGCCGAGATCTATCGCAGCGCCTTCGGCCACTTCCGCTTCGGCTACGCCTCGGCGTTGGGCGTGGTGATGTTCTTCTTCACCGTCGGCTTCGCGATCCTCTCGCTTCGCCTGTCCCGGCGCGAACGAATCGAGTACTGATGACAACGATGATCTCGTGGACGGTGGCGAACTCGCGCAAGCTCGCCCGTTCCGAGCGCAGGCGCCGGCTCGGCCCCTTGGGCATTCTGACCCATCTGGCGCTGCTGATCTGGACCCTGCTCGTGATGATCCCGATCCTGTGGACGTTCCTGGCCTCGGTCAAGAGCGAGGACGAGATCTTCAGCGACGCCTGGTCGCTGCCGTCCGCGCTGCGCTGGGACAACTTCGCCAGGGCCTGGGACCAGGTGCACATCGGCCAGTACATGCTCAACAGCATCATCGTGGTGGCCTTCAGCACGTTCGGGACGATGCTCGTGGGGTCGATGGCGGCGTACGTGCTGGCCCGCTACCCCTTCAAGGGCAACCGGGCGATCTACTTCCTGTTCGTCTCCGGTCTGGCCTTCCCCGTCTACCTGGCCCTGACGCCGCTGTTCTTCGTCGTGCAGAACATGGGCAACCTGCCGGTGATCGGGCCGTTCATCGGCCTGAACACGCACGCGGGGCTGGTGCTGGTCTACATCGCGTACTCGATGCCCTTCACCGTCTTCTTCCTGTCGGCCTTCTTCCGCACGCTGCCCACGGCGGTGGGGGAGGCCGCCATGGTGGACGGCGCCTCGCACACGAGGGTCTTCTTCCAGATCATGCTGCCCATGGCCAGGCCGGGCATCATCAGCATCACGATCTTCAACATCCTGGGCCAGTGGAACCAGTACCAGCTTCCGCTGATCCTGCTCCAGGACCGGGAGAAGTGGGTGCTCACCATGGGCATCGCCGACATCTCCACCGCCGCCGGCTACGACCAGGACTGGTCGGCCATGTTCGCCGCCCTCACCCTGGCCATCCTGCCGATGCTGATCGTGTACACGGTGTTCCAGCGCCAGATCCAGTCCGGCCTGACGTCGGGTGCCCTGAAATAGCGCGCACGCCGGATATATCCGGCTTAGGGTGCGGGGTGTGACCGGCGACATTCACGCCCTGCTGGCTCGGCACCTGCCCGGCTACCGGGTGCGTTCCGTCCGGCGGCTCGGCACCGGCCTCGACAACCACGTGTCCGAGGTCAACGACGAGCTGCTGGTACGGCGGAGCAGGGTGAGCGATGCGCGCAAGACCCGCCAGGAGGTCGCCCGCCTGGCGGCCGTCAGGGAGTTGTCCCCGCTGCCCGTCCCCGAGGTCGTCTTCGCCGACGACGAGTCCGGCGCGATCGCCTACCGCAAGCTCGCCGGCACCCCGCTCAACCTCCTGGAGGGCTCCCCGGGCCTGCGGCCCCGGGAGCTGGCCAGGCCCCTGGGCGGCTTCCTCAGCGCGATCCACGGCGCCGAGCCCGCCCGGATGGAGGAGCTGGCGCCACGGGACGCCTATCCCATGCCGACGCTGCTCCAGGACGCCGAGCTCGACTACCGGGACGTGGAGCGGCACGTCCCGGAACAGCAGCGCCCGCTGGTCGAGCGCTTCCTGCGGCAGCACCCGCCGGCCGAGCCGGAGCTGACGCGCTTCTGCCACAACGACCTGGGCGCGGAGCACCTGCTGGTGGACGCGGACGGCGCCACGATCACGGGCGTCATCGACTGGACGGACGCCGCGATCACGGACCCCGCGCACGACTTCGCGCTGATCTATCGGGATCTGGGGCCGGAGATCTTCGAGCTGACGGTGTCGTTCTACGAGTTCGAGGTGACGGAGGAGGACCGGGCGCGGATCCTGTTCCACGCCAGGTGCGCGCTGATCGAGGACCTGGCGTACGGGCTGAGCATCGGCCCCCGCCACTACGCCGACGCCGCCCTCGCCCACCTGGCCAGGACGTTCGCTCAGCGGTGATCACTGCCGGAAAAGCGCTCGCAGGACCGTGCCCCGATCTGCTTGGCTGCCTGCCATGACAACGTCGGCCTGGGTAGGCGAGCGCGTCCGGCTGCGTGCCAGAGAGCCGGAGGACTGGGAGGCCTTCCACGCCTTCGACGAGGACTCCGACGCCGTGCGCAGCGGCTGGCGGCTCACCCCGCCCACCTCGGTCGCCCGGGCGAAGAAGGCGGCGATCGAGCACGCCGAGGAGGAGCTCGACCTCGACGAGTTCTCCTTGGCGATCGCCACCAAGGCCGGCAACCTGCTGGTCGGCTCGGTCAACACCCACACGATCGACCGCGTCCACGGCACCTTCTCCTACGGCATCGCCGTCGGCACGCCGCACCAGCGCAAGGGCTACGCGAGCGAGGCCATCGTGCTGACCCTGCGCTACATGTTCTTCGAGCGCCGCTTCCAGAAGGCCGAGGCCTGGGTCTACGGCTACAACGACGCCTCGCTCGCCCTCCACCGCCGGCTGGGCTTCGTGGAGGAGGGCCGCCGGCGCAGGAGCCACTACGCCAACGGCCGCTATCACGACGAGGTGCTCTTCGGCATGACGGTCGAGGAGTACACCGAGCGTTACGCCGGCGGCCGGCCCACGAGCACCCGGCCCGCCACGACCAAGGGGACCGCACCATGACCGAGCAAACGGTCACCATCGACGGGATCGACCTGTGTTACGAGGTGTTCGGTGTCCCGGCCGACGCCACCGTGTTGTTGATCGCCGGCGGAGCACAGTCGATGATCTGGTGGGAAGAGGAGTTCTGCAGCAGGCTCGCCGAGGCGGGTCGCCGGGTCGTGCGTTATGACCACCGCGACACCGGCCGGTCGACCAGCTCACCGCCCGGACGACCGTCGTACACCGCCCACGATCTGACCACCGACCCACTGCGAATACTGGACGCCCTGGGGGTGGGCCGCGCGCACGTGGTCGGGCTGTCGATGGGAGGCGGCATCGCCCAGCGTATCGCTCTCGAACACGCCGAACGGGTGAGCACCTTGTGCCTGGCCTCAACCAGCCCCGCCGTCCCGGCCGAGCACGATCGCAGGCTCCCACCACCGAGACCGCAGGTGATGGCCACGTTCACCGACCCCGGACCCGAGCCCGACTGGACCGACCGGGACGCGGTGGTGGCCTATCGGGTCGAGGTGGAACGGCCGTACGCGGGAAGTCTCGGGTTCGACGAGCCGCACTACCGGCGGCTCGCTGCCCAGGAGGTCGATCGAACCCGGGACATGGCCGCCTCGATGACCAACCATTTCACCCTGGACGACGACACCCCGACCGGCTCCCGGCTCGACCAGATCACCACCCCCACCCTGGTCCTGCACGGCACCACCGACCCGATGTTCCCTCTTGAGCATGGCCAGGCCCTCGCCGCCGAGATCCCTGGCGCGCAGTTGGTCCCCCTCCCCGGCGCCGGGCATCAACAACCGCCACGAGAACTCTGGGACCTGGCCATCGCGGCAATCGTCGAGCACACCGAGCGTTACGCCTGAGCGGGGACGTCGAGCGTTACGCCTGAGCCTCCAGTTCGGCCCTGATCCGCCGGGTGGCGGTGACCACGTTGGCCAGTGCGGCCTCGACCTGCTCGTACGTACGCGTCTTCAGCCCGCAGTCCGGGTTGACCCAGACCCGTTCCGCCGGCAGCGCCGCCACGGTTCTGCGCAGCAGTTCCTCGACCTCCTCGACGCCGGGCACCCGGGGCGAGTGGATGTCGTAGACCCCCGGGCCGAGCCCGCGCCCGAACGCCGCCACCGTCCCCAGGATCCGCGCCCCCGACCGGGCCGACTCGATCGTCGTGACGTCGGCGTCCAGGCCGTCGATGGCGGCCAGGATCTGGTCGGCGTCCGAATAGCACAGGTGCGTGTGGATCTGTGTGCGGTCGCTGGCCCCGGACGTGGCCCGCCGGTAGGCCGCCACCGCCCACTCCAGGTAGTCGTCCTGCGCCGCCCGCCGCAGCGGCAGCAGCTCGCGCAGCGCCGGCTCGTCCACCTGGACGATCGACAGCCCGGCCGCCTCCAGGTCGCGGACCTCCTCCCTGACGGCGTCGGCCACCTGGAACACCACGTCGCGCAGCGGCAGGTCGTCCCGGACGAAGGACCAGGCCACGATCGTGACCGGGCCGGTGAGCATGCCCTTGACCGGCCGGTCCGTGAGCGACTGCGCGTACGTGGACCAGCGCACCGTGATCGGCCCGGGACGGCTCACGTCGCCGTGCAGGATCGGCGGGCGGGTGCAGCGCGACCCGTACGACTGCACCCAGCCGTTCCTGGTGACCGCGAACCCGTCGAGGTGCTCGGCGAAGTACTGCACCATGTCGTTGCGCTCGGGCTCCCCGTGCACGAGGACGTCGAGGCCGAGCCGCTCCTGGAGCCGGATCGCCCGCTCGATCTCCGCCTCGACCCGCCGCTCGTACTCCTCCTGGCTCAGCGTCCCCGCCGTCAGGGCCGCGCGGGCCGCGCGCAGCTCACCGGTCTGCGGGAACGAGCCGATCGTGGTGGTGGGCAGGACGGGCAGCCGCAGGTGCGCCTTTTGAGCGGCGGCGCGGTCGGCGTACGAGCCACGCCCCTCGGTCACCACCGGCGCCGGCAGCGCCACGGACAGTCCGGGCGGCCCGGCCGGCAGGGAGCCGCGGAAGTCGGCCCGCGCCAGCGCCACGACCTCGGCCACCTTCTCCTCCGCGAACGCCAGCCGCGCCTTCAGCTCCGGCGCGAGGTCAGGCTCGTCCGCGACCGAGTAGGGCACGTGCTGGAGCGAGCACGAGGTGGACACCACGACCTGCGCGGCGCGTACGGCGCCCAGAGCGGCCAGCGCGCGCTCCGGCGAGGTGCGCCACACGTCCCGCCCGGACACCACGCCCGCGACCACGGTCTTGCCGCTCAGATCGACACCGGGCACCCCGCCCCTGACCAGGTCGATCCCGATGGCCTCGACCGGCGTGGCGGCCAGCTCGGGCAGCGACTCGCCGAGGTCGCCGAAGTACGACGCCACGAACAGCGCGGGCCGCGTGCCCAGGGCGCCCAGCCGTTCGTAGGCGGTCCTGACGGCGGCCAGCTCCTCCGGCGTCCTGTCGCCCACCAGCGCGGGCTCGTCGAGCTGCACCCACGCGACCCCTTCCGCCGCCAGCGCGGCCAGCAGCTCCTCGTAGCAGGCCAGCACCTCGTCCAGCCGGTCCAGGGCCGAGCCGAGCAGCAGGAACGTCACCGGCCCCACCACCACGGGCCGCGTCTCGTACCCCAGCGCCCGCGCCTGCCGCACTTCGGCCAACGGCTTGGCGGCGTCCAGCTTGAACACGGTCTCCGGTCCGATCTCGGGCACGATGTAGTGGTAGTTCGTGTCGAACCACTTCGTCATCCGCAGCGGCGCCAGTCCGTCGGTGCCCCTGGCCATCGCGAAGTAGGGGTCGGCCGCGTCGCGGTAGCGGGCCGGCACCGCGCCGAGCAGCACCGCCGTGTCCAGCACCTGGTCATATAGCGAGAACGTGTTCGACGGCAGCCCTTCGAGGCCCAGCTCGGCCAGCCGGTGCCAGGTGCGCTCCCTGATCTCGGCGCCCACCCGGTCGAGCTCCGCCCGGCTCGCCCGCCCGTCCCAGTACGACTCCAGCGCCCGCTTCAGCTCGCGCCGCGGTCCGACCCGCGGATATCCGAGCACGGTGGACGCGGGAAACGGCCCGGGGGAAGACGGGATAAGTGCTGACATGTTCTGGTGCTCCTTCGAGATCGTTCAGGTCGGTGGAATGCTGCCGATTGCCGGAACGTCATGCACCATGGATTTGTGCTGCTTATGCTTCGGGAGATCCAGTGCTTCGCGCGGGTCGCGGAACGGCTCAGCTTCTCGGCCGCCGCCGCCGACGTGGGGATGTCCCAGCCCGCCATGAGCCAGGCCATCACCCGGCTCGAACGTGCCACCGGGGTCAGGCTCTTCGAGCGGAGCGCCCGCGAGGTGCGGCTCACCGCCGCGGGCAAGGCGCTGCTGGCGTACGCGGAGCAGGTGATCGACTCGGTCCAGGCGTTCGGCGCGGAGGCTGCCCGGCTGGCTCGGCCGACCATTCACCTGGCTTATCCACCCCTTGTCGGGACGCTGGCCGCCCGGATCGTCAGGCGGCTGGCGACGCGCACCCCCGCGGTCGGGGTCGAGCTGCGCGCCGCCGGGCGCGACGAGGCCGCGCGGGCGCTGGCGGACGGCGAGGTCTCGGCGGCCATCCTGGCCACGCCGGCGCCCGCCCGGTTCGTCACGGCGGCCAGGTTCCACGTCACCGTCGACCATCTGGCCGTTCCCGCCGGGCACCGCCTGGAGTCCCTTCCGCGAGTGAGTCCGGCCGAGCTGGGCGGCCAGGTGCTCCTCACGCCGGGCAGCCGCCCGTGGCCTGGGCTGCCCGGCCGCTCCCGGCTGGTGGCCGACGACTTCGCCGCCGCCCTCGACCTGGTGGCCGCAGGGGCGGGCCTGCTGCCCATCCCGCAGCTCATGGTCAGGACGATCCGGCGGGACGACGTGCGCTTCGTGCCGCTGGAGGCGGGCGATCTGCGGATCACGTACGCGCTGGCGTGGTCGAAGGAACGGGTCACCCCGGAGCTGATGGCCCTGGTCCAAGCCGTCCAGGACGCCCTGTGGACGAGGTGACTCCGACTACTTGACGTCGGCGCGCAAGTACTTGCTATCTTGTGTCAAGTGACGACCACGGAAGACCACGTCGAGCTGGTGGCCGAGCTGGTGCGCCTGCTGGAGACGCGCATCCTCGACCCGCTGGAGATCCTGCTGACCTCCGACGAGCTGCTGAGCCCCGTCAGGGCGCGGCTGCGCGTGGAGGCCGAGGTGTGGGCCGCGCAACTGCTGGGCGCCGACAGGGAGCGGGCCACCGCGACCGCGGCCAGGCTCATCGGCGTGCTCTTCCCCGGCGACGGACCCTTCGACCCGCCCGACTCGTGGTGGCGAAGCGCGCTCGGCCGGGCCGTGGCCCGCACGGCCGGGCACCCCACGGCGGCGGCGGTGCCGTACGCCACGGCGGGCGCGATGCTCGGCATCACCCGGCAGGGCGTGCACGACCTGGTCAAGCGGGGCAAGCTCGACCGGCACCCCGACGGCGGCGTCACCACCTCCTCCATTCGCGACCGGCTCAACCGACCCCAGGAGAGCATCCCGTGGCACCGCAAGACCTGATCATCGATGACCGCCTTGTCAGCCTTGCCGTCCGCGATCACGGCGGCGACGGGCCTCCCGTGCTGCTGCTGCACGGCCTCGGCGGCACCCTGCTGCACTGGGACGCCCTCGCGCCGCCGCTGACGGGCAGTCGCCGCGTCGTGGCGATGGACCTGCGCGGCCACGGCCGCTCGGGCGACGGCCCGTGGGACTGGGAGGCCGTCCTCGACGACGTGCAGGCCGTCGTCGACCACCTCGGCCTGGACGCGCCCCTGGTGGCCGGACACTCGCTCGGCGGCATGATCGCGATTCGCTGGGGCCTGCGTCACCCGGACGGCCCGGGGATCGTCAACCTCGACGGCCTGCGCTCGGCCGAGACCGCGCCGCGCCACTACGCCGGCCTCGCGGAGGAGGAGGTGACCGCGCTGCTGGCGGAGCTGAAGGCCGTCTTCGACGCCCAGGCCGCGGCGATGGCCCAGCCGCTGCCCGAGGAGCACGTCGCGATGTTCCCCCAGCGGGCGCTGCGCCACACGGCCGACGGCGTCTACGCGCGCCCCGACGCCGAGCTGGCCGCGCGGGTCAGGTACGACCCGCACTTCCAGGACAGCGTCCCCGCGGTGGCGGACCTGCGCTGCCCGGCCCTGTTCGTGCTGGCCACCAGGAACCTGCCGGGGCTGCCCGGCCGGACCGGCGACCTCATGCCGGCGCTGCGCGCGGGCATCCGCCGCGACCTGACGGCGCTCACCGCCGACCGCCCGCACCTGCGCGTGCTCGAACTGGACGCCAGCCACAACATGCTCGATGAGCAGCCCGAGCGCATCGCCGAAGCCGTGCTGTCACTGCGCGCACAGCCTGCCGGGGCCTGAACACCGGGGCCGATCATTGGGCCTGACCACCGGGCTGATCGCCGGCCCGATCATAGGGGCCTGATCTACTGGGCCGGCAGGTTCTTGAGCGCCTCGCGGCGGCTGAGCCCCGAGATGCCCTTGGCCTTCACGTAGCGGATCACCTCGCCGGGATTGGTCTTGGCGAACTCGCGTAAGGCCCAGCCGATCGCCTTGCGGGCGAAGAAGTCGTTGTCCGAAAGACTCGGCTCGATGCACGCGTACAACAGAGCCGTGTCCGTACGCGACTTGAACCGGTTCTGGCACAGGATGGCCGTGCGCCGCTTCCACAGGTCGTCGTCGTGCGCCCACTCCAGCATGAGCGGCCGCATCGAGTCGGGATAGACGGCCAGCAGCCCGCCGACGCGATGGGTGGCCAGCTCGTCGACCAGGTCCCACCAGGCGCCGGTGACGATCATCTCCTCGTACATCGGCACGGTGTAGAGGGTCTGGAACTCCCGGTAGAGGTGATAGCCGGACAGCTCGACGGCGGCGTAGCGCTCCTCGCGGAATTCGGCCTCGCGCCACAGCGACAGCACGGCGCGCCGCCACTCGGGAGCGCTGCCCAGCCGGTGTTCGCCGAACACCTTCCGCAGCGCCGCCCGCCGGGGTACCGCCTTGACGCCGAGGAAGGGCATGGTGGACTTCATGTAGGCGCGCATGGTCTCGGCCTTGGCGGGCTCGGCCGCCTCCTGCAGTGCCAGGCGCACCGCCTTGCCGAGGCTCATCCCTTTTGGGTGGTGCGCTCGCCGGTGGCGAGCCCGTCGAAGAGCACGGTGATGTAGTGCTCCGCCAGGCCGGCCGTGTTGAGCCTGCCGCCGGGGCGGAACCAGCGCACCGCCACCCAGATCGTGTCCCTGATCATCCGGTAGGTCAGCTTGGGGTCGACGTCGGCCCGGAACAGCCCGGCCGCCTGCCCCGCCTTGATCTGCGAGACCCAGATCTGCTCGACCTCGTCCTCGGCCTTGACCAGGTAGTTGAAGCGCTCGAACTGGCGCAGGTAGTTCCAGTCGTTCTGCATCACCGTGATGGCGGCGCGGTGGGGCTCCAGCGTGCCGAAGCCGATGCGCACCATCTCCGACAGCACGGTGCGGGGGTCGGCCTTGGTGTCGAGGGCGGCGCGGTAGCGGGCGATGAGGTCGTCGAGGAAGGTGGACAGCACCTCGTCGACGATCGTCTCCTTGGAGTCGAAGTGGTGGTAGAGACTTCCGGAGAGGATGCCCGCCTCGTCGGCGATCTCGCGTACGGTCGTGGCCTGGAAGCCCTTGCGCGCGAAGAGCTCCGCAGCGAGCTTGACGAGGTGGTCGCGACGCTCGGACGCCGACCCCGATGAGGTCGCGCGCTGGCGCTTGGCCGGGGCGGCGGTGGTGCCGGAGTTCTTTCGCGTGGTCACGACACCATTATGAGCCATCGGACAATCGCTTGTTCACCTTACCGGCCCAGCTCATACGGCATTCCCGCACATACCAAGCGCTTGCTACGATATCGGGATGAGTGAGGCGTACATCGTCGGCGCCGTCCGCACCCCCGTCGGGCGCAGGAACGGCGGGCTGTCCGGAGCCCACCCCGCCGACCTCGGCGCGCACGTGCTCAAAGAGCTGATGTACCGCGCCGACGCCGACCCGTCCGCCGTCGAGGACGTGATCTTCGGCTGCGTGGACACCATCGGCCCCCAGGCCGGCGACGTCGCGCGCACCTGCTGGCTCGCGGCGGGCCTGCCGGAGGAGGTGCCGGGCGTCACGATCGACCGCCAGTGCGGCTCCTCGCAGCAGGCGCTGCACTTCGCCGCCCAGGCCGTGCTGTCCGGCACGAACGACCTGGTGGTGGCCGGGGGTGTGCAGAACATGAGCATGATCCCCATCTCCTCCGCGATGCTCGCGGGCCGGCCGCTCGGGCACGAGACGCCGTTCTCCGGTTCCAAGGGCTGGGCGCAGCGGTACGGCACCCAGGAGGTCTCCCAGTTCACCGGCGCCGAGCTGATCGCCGAGCGCTGGGGCATCTCGCGCGAGGAGATGGAACGGTACGCGTACGAGTCGCACCGCCGGGCCCTGCACGCCATCGACGCCGGGCACTTCGGGCGCGAGATCGCCCCCTTCGAAGGCGTCGCCGTGGACGAGGGCCCGCGCAGGGACACCACCCGCGAGCGGATGGCCGCGCTCAGGCCACTGACGGACGGCGGCCGCCTGACCGCCGCCCTGGCCTCCCAGATCTCCGACGGCGCCGCCGCCCTGCTCGTCGCCTCGCCCCGCGCGGTGCGCGAGCACGGCCTGGCGCCGCGCGCCCGCGTGCACCATTTGTCGGCGCGCGGCGACGACCCGATCATGATGCTCTCCGCTCCCATCCCCGCCACCGTGCACGCGCTAGGGATGACCGGCCTGTCCATCGGGGACTTCGACGCGATCGAGATCAACGAGGCGTTCGCCTCCGTCGTGCTGGCCTGGATGCAGGAGACCGGCGCCGACCCCGCCAGGGTCAACCCGAACGGCGGCTCCATCGCCCTCGGCCATCCGCTCGGCGCGACCGGCGCCGTGCTGGCGGTCAAGCTGCTGCACGAGCTGGAGCGGACCGGCGGCAGGTACGGCCTGCTCACCATGTGCGAGGGCGGCGGCCAGGCGAACGTCACGATCATCGAACGACTCGCCACGCCCGGCCCGGAATCGCCCTGACGGACCGGGGCCTGGGGGTGGGGGACGCCCGGTTCGACATGGGCCGGGCGGATGGCGAGCCAGGGCCGGCCGGGGGTCAGGAGCCGGGCGGATCGTGAGCCGGGCTCGCTATGAGTCGGGTCTGTCATGATAGGAAACGGGCTGACGTCAGAAAATGCCTCTAGCAAATAGGAAACTTTCCTATTAGATTGCAGACCATGCCCCTGAGCGGTGACCTGCTTCGCCTCGCCGACGCCGTCCTCTTCCCCGGTTTCACCGGACACGACCCTCCCGACTGGATCCGCCGCCGGCTCGGCGCGGGGCTGGCCGGCGTGGTGCTGTTCTCGCGCAACATCGCCGACCCCGCCCAGGTGGCCCGGCTCACGGCCGCCCTGCGCGCGGAGAACCCCGAGGTGCTCGTCGGCACCGACGAGGAGTCCGGCGAGGTCACCAGGCTGGAGGCGGACACCGGCAGCAGCCGCCCCGGCGGATACGCGCTCGGCGTCGTGGACGACGTGGACCTCACCGAGTCGCTGGCCGCCGGCCTCGGCGCGGACCTGGCCGGGGCGGGCATCTCCCTCGACTTCGCCCCCTCCGCCGACGTCAACTCCAACCCGGACAACCCGGTCATCGGGTTGCGGGCCTTCGGCGCGGACCCCGCGCTGGTCGCCCGGCACACCAGGGCGTTCGTCCGCGGGCTGCAGTCGGCCGGGGTGGCCGCCTGCGCCAAGCACTTCCCCGGGCACGGGGACACCTCCGTGGACTCGCACCACGGGGTGCCGGTCGTCGCCGAGAGCGGGATCGAGGACGCGCTGTTCCCTTTTCGCGAGGCCATCGCCGAAGGGGTCAAGGCGGTCATGACCGGCCACCTCCTGGTGCCGTCGTACGACGCCGAACTGCCCGCCACGCTCAGCCCCAAAGTGCTCACCGGGCTGCTGCGGGAGGAGCTCGGCTTCGACGGAATGATCATCACTGACGGCATCGAGATGGCCGCCGTGGCGGGCGCGTACGGGATCGGCGGCGCCTCCGCCCGAGCCCTGGCCGCCGGGGCGGACGCCATCTGCGTCGGCGGTGAGCACGCCGACGAGGCCACCGCGGCCGGGATCCGCGACGCGATCGCGGCGGCGGTGACCAGCGGGCTGCTGCCCGAGGAGCGACTGGCGGACGCCGCTCGCAGGGTCCGCGAGCTGGCCACGTGGGCCGCCTCCTCGGGCAGTCCGGCCCCCGCCGACGGCCACGTCGGCCTGACCGCGGCCCGCCGGGCGATCCGCCTCACCCGCCGCTCCACCGCGGCCGTGCTCCCGCTCGGCCCCGAGCCCTGCGTGGTGGAGCTGGCGCCGGAGATGAACCTGGCCATCGACAGGAAGACCCCGTGGGGCGTCGGCGAGCCCCTGACCCGGCTGCGCCCCGGCACCTCCACCGTCCGCCTGACGGCGGGCCGGACCACCGGCCCCGAGCTGGAGCGGGTGATCGGCCGGGCCGCCGGCCGTCCGCTGGTCGTGGTGGTCAGGGACGTGCACCGCCACCGCTGGCAGTCGGAGGCCCTGAGCCACCTGCTCAGCGCCCGCCCCGACGCCGTGGTCGTGGAGATGGGCCTGCCCGCCAGGTCCGACCTGGGGGCCGTGCACATCGCCACGTACGGCTCCGCGCGAGTCTGCGGCCAGGCCGCGGCGGAGGTGCTGACCGGTAGTCTCTGAGATCGTGAACTTCGACGGCGAGGACCTCTCACACAAGGCGCTGGGCGACCGGCTTCCCCAGGGGGAGACCCATGTCTTCCGCGAGTGCGACCTGACGGAGACCGACCTGTGGGGCGCCTCGCTGGCCGGGGCGCGGTTCGAGTCGTGCGTGCTGGAGCAGACCGACTTCCGCAAGGCCGACCTCGACGGGGCGGTCTTCAAGGGCGGCGGCGGGATGCGCATCAGGTTCAGCGACGCCGACCTCATCGACGCGACCTTCACCGACGTGGACCTGTCGTCGGCCCGGTTCGGCGGCGCGCTGCTGACCGACGTCTCCTTCACCGGCTGCCGCATGATCGGTGCCTCGCTCACCGGCTCCAGGGGCACCGGCTTCAAGGTCGCGCGCTCCAACCTGACGCTGGCCAACCTCGGCGGCTGCTCGCTGCGCGGCGAGGTGATCGAGGGCGTGCGCTTCGACGACGCCGACCTGTCCGGCTGCGACTTCACCCAGGCCACGCTGAGCGACTGCCGGCTCATCGGCGCGCGGCTGCTGCTGACCAAGTTCCAGCAGGCCGACCTGCGCGGGGCCGATCTGGGGCAGCCGGACGACGACAGGCTGCGCGCGTTCGCGGGTGCCGTGATCAACCAGACGCAGGCCAACGCCATCCTCGCGGCCCGCGGCATCACCGTCCTGTAGCCGCCGCGTCGTACGTGGCGTCACCGTCCTGTGGGTGCCTCGTCCTGGAGGGACGTGCTCGCGGGCAGGCGGGCCAGTGTCGCCTCCGCCTCCGCCATGACGCGCTCGACCAGCTCACGGCAGGACGGCAGGTCGTCGATCACCGTGACCACCTGCCCCGAGGCCATCACCCCCAGGTCCACTCTGCCCTCCACCATGGCCGCCCGCAGCAGCACCGGTGTGTTCGCCGCCTGCAGCACCTGCGCCCACGTCAGCTCGCGGCCCCGCCGCATCCGCCGTCCCTCGCGCAGCATCGACCGCCAGGACAGCCCCGACAGCCGCTTGAACCTGGCCCCGTTCACCACCGCCCTGACCAGGCGGGAACGTTCGAGCGAGGCCACGAACGGCGTGCTCAGCACCCGGTGCGGCACCCCGTCCACGTCGCGGGTCACCACGGTCTCGCGCGCCGCCAGGTAGAACCGCTTCACCTCGTCGGGCACCGGCGAGTCGGCGGTCAGCAGGAACCGGGTGCCCATGGCGATCCCGCAGGCCCCGTACGCCAGCGCCGCCACCAGCCCGCGCCCGTCGAAGAAGCCGCCCGCCGCGATCACCGGGATGTCCACCGCGTCCACGACCTGCGGCAGCAGCAGGGTGGTCGCCACCGGCCCCGTGTGCCCCCCGCCCTCGCCGCCCTGTACGATCACCGCGTCGGCGCCCCACGCCGCGACCTTCTCCGCGTGCCGGCGCGCCCCCACCGACGGGATCGTCACCACGCCCGCGTCCTTGAGCCGGGCGATCAGCTCGCGGCGCGGCGCCAGCGCGAACGACGCCACCCGCACGCCCTCCTTGATCAGCACCTCGATCCTGGCCGCCGCGTCGTCGGCGTCGGCACGCAGGTTCACCCCGAAGGGGGCGTCCGTCCGCTCCTTGACCCGCCTGATCGCCGCGGTCATCTCGGGCACCGACATGGTGGCCGACCCGATCACGCCCAGGCCGCCCGCCGCCGACGTGGCCGCGGCCAGCCGGGCCCCGGCGACGTACCCCATGCCGGTCTGCACGATCGGATGCCGGCAGCCGACCAGCGACGTCAGCGCGGTCCTCACGCCGGCACCTCCCGGTCGCGCAGGCGACCGGGGTCGAGGCGGTCGAGCACGCGCAGCTCCTCCTCGGTCGGCTCCCGCGTACGGGGGACGTCGTCGCCGGCGCCGGCCAGCTCGAACCCGGTCGCGGCGACCACGTCGGCCACGCTCACCCCAGGATGCGTCGACACCAGCCGCATCGCCCCGCCGGGCCCGCCGAAGTCGAGCACGGCCAGGTTCGTCACCACCCGGCGCAGCTCGAACGCGCCCCTGTCGGTGCCGAGCCCGCTGACCATGTCCACCTCGGGGACGAACACCCTGGTCGAGTGCCGGGGGATCCAGTAGCTCGTCGGGTCGCAGCGGGTGTTCCCCGGGGCGCCGCGCACACCGAGCAGCTGCGCCTTGGGCCTGGCCCAGTCGCCGACGCAGGAGATGTTCGTGTTGCCGTGCCGGTCGATCTGGCTGGCTCCGAGCATGACGTGCCGCCGCCCGTTCAGCACCAGCCACAGGTGCTCGCGGAAGGGCAGCCACCCCTCCACCACCTGCGGTGCCTCGCCGAGCGCGGGCACGTCGCCGGTGAGCAGGCAGACGCCGTCGTGGGTGAGCAGGTCAGGTTCGAACGTGAGCCGGGCCAGCCGCGCGGCCAGCACCGTGACCGCCCCGCCGATCCCGGCCGCGAGGATCTCCCCGTCGCCCATGAACGCCTCCGCGCAGGCCACCACGCACACGTCAGCCCTGCTCACGGAAGTCCTCCCACGGAGTCTCCACGTATCGCCGCTGCTCGGCCTCGTCGCGGCCGTAGTCGGGCTCGCACGAGGTGAACCCGGCGCCGCCCGGCGCCTCCACCACGCCCGCCACCATCGAGCGGCTGATCAGCAACGACTGCACCGGCCCCTCCTTCAGCAGGTCCGCCGGGTCCACCAGCCGCTCGCACGAGACGTAGCAGCGCCCGGCGGCCTTGGCGTAGAGGTCGTCGAAGTACGGGTCGGGGCCCAGGTATTGGGCGTTGCCCCGCGCGTCGGCCCGGTTCACGTGCACGAGCGCCACGTCGGGCCTCAGCGCCGGCACCGCCACCAGCTCCTCCCCGTCCGCGTACGGCGACCGCACGGTCCGCAGCTCCGGGTTGACCCGCATCACGTCCGAGCCCATCCCGGCCCGCGTCGGCAGGAACGGCAGCCGGTGCGCCCCGGCCAGCAGGCCGAACATGAACATGCCCTCGTCGTACTCGGTGAACTCGATCGCCCCCGTCTGGCGGGCCCTTCTGAAGTGCGGTTCGAGGGGGATGGAGTCGAGGGTCACGAACGGGGCCACGACCCTGCGCACCTTTCCCGCCGCGCAGAGCATGCCGACGTCGGGGCCGCCGTACGAGATGAGGGTGAGGTCGCGGACGGGGGAGCGGAGCAGGGCCTGGACGAGAGCCATGGGCTTGCGGCGCGAGCCCCAGCCGCCGATCCCGACCGCCATCCCGCTCTCCACGGACGCGGCCACCTGCTCGGCCGTCATCACCTTGCTCCCCGGGCGTGCTCCCAGATCGGCCGCCGGTTCGTTGGCCGATGCGCTCACTCGAACCGCTCCCTGTGCCGCTCGCCGATGCCCAGGAGGTTCAGCTCGAAGGTGAAGCCCTGCTCGAAGCGGTAGCTGCGGTTGACGTCCATCGGGTCGATGCCGTTGAGCGACTCCTTCGCGCGCCGGATCACGTACGGGTCCTTGGCCGCGATCTGCCCCGCCACCTCCATCGCCGCCTCGTGCAGCTTGTCGCGCGGCACCACCTCCAGGACGGACCCGAAGGCGTGCAGTTCGGCGGCGGTGACGTTTCTGCACGTGTAGACCATGGCTCGGACGAGATGCTGCGGCACCAGCCTGGACAGGTGCGTGGCGGCTCCCAGCGCGCCTCTGTCCACCTCGGGCAGGCCGAAGTAGGCGTCCTCGCCGGCCACCACCACGTCCGCGTTCCCCACCAGCCCGACGCCGCCGCCCAGGCAGTGCCCGTGCACGGCCGCGATCACCGGCACCGCGCACTCGTACACGGCGGCGAACGCCTCGTAGCAGGCCCGGTTGGCCCCGACCAGCGCGGCGTGCCCCTCGCTGTCGCGCATCTCCTTGATGTCCACTCCGGCGTTGAACCCGCGCCCTTCGGCCCGCAGCACGACCACCCGGGTCGCGGGGTCCTCGCCGGCCGCCCGCACGAGGCGGGCCAGCTTCTCCCAGTCCCGCACGGCCAGTGCGTTCACCGGCGGCAGGTCAACGACCACCTCGGCGACCGCTCCGCCCAGCAACGTGATGCCCATCTCCCCCCTTACCTAACGCTTGCTTGGTACGGTAGCACTCGTGACCGTGACTTACGACTACGCGGGCAAGCGCGTCCTGGTGACCGGCGGCACCAAGGGAATCGGCGCCGGCATCGCCGCCGCCTTCGCCTCGGCCGGCGCCGAGGTCACCGTCTGCGCCAGAACCCCACCCACCGCCCGTGACCATCACTCCGGCGATACCGGAGCGGTCGGGCGCGGCGCCGTCCCGGCCGGGGGGTTCCGTTTCGTCCAGGCCGACGTGCGCGATCCTTCGGACGTCGAGCGGCTGATCTCGGGGTTCGACCGGCTCGACGTCGTGGTCAACAACGCGGGCGGCTCGCCCCCCGCACCCCTGGAGGGCACGTCGCCGCGCCTGCACGCCCGCGTCATCGAGCTCAACCTGACGGCTCCGCTGCTGGTCTCGCAGTGCGCGTACCCGCTGCTCGCCGAGGCGGGCGGGGCCGTGGTGATGATCGGCAGCGCCAGCGGCGCCCGCCCCTCACCCGGCACCTCCGCGTACGGCGCCGCCAAAGCCGGCCTGCACCACCTGGCCCGCTGCCTGGCCGCCGAGTGGGCCCCCCGGGTGCGGGTCAACACGGTCGTCGTGGGCCTGGCCACCACCCGGGACGCCGACACCCGGGACGCCGGATCCCAGGATGCCGGAGCCCGGGACCTCGGCACTCGGGGCGCCGGTGCCCACGGCGCGGCGGACCACTATGGCGGCCGGGCGGATCTCGACGGCCGGGCCATCCCGGCCGGGCGGATGGCCACACCGGCCGACGTGGCCCAGGCCTGCCTGTGGCTGGCCGCCCCCGGCTACGTGACCGGCGCGGAGGTGCGAGTGGACGGCGGCGGCGAGATCCCCGCCTGGCGCCACCTCGTCGCGGACTGAACGGCGGCCAGCACGGGAGCCGGAGCGCCCCCTGACGCTGTGGACCGATGCGCCGACCGGTGCGGGCCTCAGCGCCGGGGCGGCAGGGGACGCGCGGGACCAGCGCGCGGACGCCGGGCGGTGTGAGGTCAGCGCAGAGACGAGCGGGCGGTGGGGGATCAGCGCAGGGAAGACCGGGCGGTGGGGCGCAGGCGCAGCCGCTCCGTGGGCGCGGTCAGGTACGGCTTCAGCATCGGCAGCTCCACCTCCCGCTCCTCCTCCGGAGTCTCGAAACGGGCGAACCACACGAACACGTTCACCCCCGTCCTCACGGGCAGTCGCGGATAGGTGTTCTCCGCGTGCTCGCTCTCCAGGCACCCCACCGGCCGCACCCCCGCCTCGGCCAGCGCCGGCAGGGCCTCCCGCGCGAAGAGTCCGGCGAAGCCGTCTCCGGCCACGTGATGGATCGTGGCTACGTAGAGTGACGAGGGCAGTTCCTTCGCCCCCACCGGAGGCCGTTCACCGAAAGGCAGCTCCGGTCCGGCGGGCCGCAGCAGCAGCACGTCGTCGGAGTCGACCATCGTGCCGTTGGCCGTGTCACGGTTGGCCAGCCAGGTCGGGCCGCTGTAGAAGTCGGTCAGCGCCGCCCGCCGCGACTCCATGTCGGGAAAGGCCCGCAACCAGGGGAAGGTGTCCGGCTCGCCGTCCTCGCGGAAGGATCCGGCGACCCGCATGCCGGTGGCCTCCTGCGTCTCGATGAACTCCCGCTCGAACAGCTCGATGAGGACGTCACGCCGCCCGGGGCGCATCTGGTAGCGCCGTAGTTCGTAGATCATGCGCCGGACGTTAGGGCCGGGTCACTGACATCCCGTGTCAGCGTAAGCTTCGAACAATATTCTGATCACGCACAGCTACTAATCGACCACGCAACGCTATATGCTCGCACTGACCTTGATCCCCTGAGGTCCAAGGAAGGTCAAGGGGGCGGTGTGCGCTCAGGGCCCTGCGAGCGCCGTCTCCGAGCTCTTCCCCAACTGGCGAAGGAGCAGAAGTGATCAGAAGGGTGTGCGCCGCCGCGGCCGTGCTGGCAGCGGTCGCCGGCGGCACACTACTGGCAGTCCCCGCTCACGCTGACGACGACTGGATCAGCCCGTGGACCGGCGCCAACTGGTCCGCGAACCGGAGCGGCAACAGCGATTCGTCCCAGTCGGGAAACAACTTCGGGGACGTCCTGGCCGGCAACCACGGCTCAGGACACTCGACCAACGTCAACAACGTCAACGGCATCGCGCCGACCGCCACCCACGGCGGCATCACGGTGACGTACATCTTCCACTGACCCGCTGGCGTCCCGAAACAGCACTACGAAAGGGCAAGCACCATGATGAAGAAGCTCTGCGTGACCGGTCTCATCGCCGCCGCGGCCGGCGTGACCCTGCTGTCCGCCCCCGCCCAGGCCGACACGAACGCCGGCAACACCAGCTCCAACCGCGGCTCCTCGCAGTCGGGCAACAACTTCGGCAACGTCGTCAACTCCAACGTGAACGGCCTCGGCGCCACCGCGATCAACAACGTCAACGGCAACGCCGTGACGGGCACCAACGGCAGCGACGTGGCCGTCGACGACGTGGTCGACTAATCCGGCTCCCGCGCCGCGGACCTGACGGAAGGCGGCGCGCCCGTGCGGGGTAGGGGGCGGGCCGGGCCGAAAAGGCCCGGCTCGCACCGTAATAGCATCTTTGCGTGACTCTCTGCGCCTATGCCACGTTTGAGAACTTTCGTGAGGACGACGAGCTCGACCTGGTCCTGACCGCCTGGAAAGAGGCCGGGATCGACGGGCGCGCCGAGCGCTGGGACGACCCGGCGGTCGACTGGAGCGCGTACGACGCCGTCGTCGTCCGTTCCGTCTGGGACTACATCCTGCGGCGGGAGGAGTTCCTGGCGTGGGCGCGCGGCGTGGAGTCCGTCACGCGGCTGCTGAACCCGTACGCGGTGCTGGAGTCGAACACCGACAAGACCTACCTGCGCGACCTGGGTGTGCCGATCGTGCCCACGCACTGGTCGTCGCGGGGGCTGCCCGACTGGCCGGAATACGTCGTCAAGCCGACCGTCTCCGGCGGGGCCCGCGACACCGTCAGGACCGCCGACCGCGCCGAGGCCGAGGCGCTGGCCGCGGCGCTGGAGGCCGCGGGGCGCGCGCCGATGGTGCAGCCGTACCTCGACATGGTGGAGTCGGAGGGCGAGACCTCGCTGCTGTTCTTCAACGGCCGCCTCAGTCACGCCGTCCGCCGCAGGCCCATGCTCGCCCGCGGGGCGGGCCCCGGCGACATCTCGCGGGCCCGGCTCCGCACGCCGGCTCCGGACCAGGTCGACCTCGCCGAGAAGGTGCTCACCGCCGTACCCCATGTCCTTCTCTACGCCAGGGTCGATCTGGTCCGGCTCCCCGGCGGCGCGCCCGCCGTCATCGAGCTGGAGCTGACCGAGCCCGCCCTTTACCTGCGCCACGAGCCGTCGGCGGCGGCGAGCTTCGCCAGGGCGCTGCGCGAGCTGCTCTGATCAGCAGGAGATCCCGCCGTCCACCGGGATGACCGTGCCGGTGAGGTACGCCCCCGCCCGCGAGGCCAGGTAAATGGCCGCGCCCGCCATGTCCTCAGGCCGCCCGATGCGCCCCAGCGGGACGCTCGCGGCGATGCTCGCGCGCGTGGCGGGGTCGTCGAGCGCGAACGCCATCATCTTCGACTCGAACGGCCCCGGCGCGATGGCGTTGACCGTGATGTGCTCGCCGGCCAGGCGCTTGGCCAGGTGGCGGGTGAGCATGTGGACGGCCGACTTCGTCGCGGAGTAGGCGTAGCTCTCCAAGGCCGGCACCCTGAGCCCGTCGATCGAGCCGACGTTGATCACCCGGGCCGGGTCGTCGGCGCCGGCGGCCTGGCGCAACTGCGGCAGGAACCGCTGGGTCAGCTGGAACACCCCCTTGACGTTGATGTTCCACAGCTTGTCGAAGGCGCTCTCCGGATATTCCTCCAGCGGCGCGCCCCACGTCGCCCCCGCGTTGTTCACCAGCACGTGCAGCGGCCCGTCCACCGCCGACACCAGCCGGTCCAGCCCCTCGGGCGTGGACAGGTCGGCCGGCACGGCGGAGCAGCCGAGCTCGGCGGCCGTCTTCTCCACCTCGGCCGTCTTGCGGGCGGAGATGTGCACGGTCGCGCCCGCCTCGACGAACCCGGCGGCGATCATGCGCCCGATGCCGCGCGAACCGCCGGTGACGACGACGTTCTTGCCTTCCACTGAGAACAGAGTCATGTTCTGGGAGCATGCCATACCGACCGGTCGGCTGTCAGGGTCGGACGCTCACACTCCGGGCAGGCGGCCGTTGCGGAACAGGTCGACGAACCGCTGATGATCGTCCCTGGCCCGCGCCCCGTACCGATGGGCGAAGTCCACCAGCATGGCGACGAATCCGGACCTGTCCGCGCCGATCACCGCCACGATCGCCTCCTCCGTCGAGAAGTCCACCAGGTCGTGGCTGGACTCGTCGTCGGCCACCGCGTGCATGCGGGCCACCGCCCGCCCCAGGTCCTGCACGATCGAGCGCAGCTCCGCCGGCTCGTTGACGTCGTCCCAGTCGAGGTCGGCCGAGTACGGGGACACCTCGGCCACCAGCTGCCCCACCCCGCCGAGCGAGGTGTATCCCAGCCACGGATCGGCGTAGGCCTGCAGCGCCCGCTGCGACTCGGCCGTGCGGTGCCCCTGGTGCAGGAAGTAGGAGGTGACCTTCTCGTCGGAGATGTAGCGCGCCACCGCGGGGGCCGCCGCCTGCTTCATGTAGAGGATCACGTCGTTCTCCAGCGCCTGCGAGCGCCCTTCGAGCAGCAGGTTGTACGACGGCAGCCCCGCCGACCCGATGCCCACGCCCTTGCGCAGCGCCACGTCCTTGATCGTCTGCTCGTGCGGCGCGAGCGGCGCCGGCAGCGTGGCCAGGTAGTCGTCGAAGGCCGCCAGCACCGCCAGCCGCGTCGCCTCGTCCACCGGCTCGCGCCCCTCCATGAGCGCGAAGCGCCGGTCGTAGTCGTCGATCATGGTCTCGACGTCGAGCAGCGCCACCCTGGTGCTCAGCCGGGCCCGCTGCAGCACCCGGTGCAGCACGCCGGTGGTGGTGTCGAGCGTGAGCGAGCCGATCGCGTCGTCGCCACCGGCCGCGATGGCGCCCAGTTCGACCAGGTACGCCCCGGCGAAGTCGGTCACCAGCACGCTGATCGAGTCGTCGGACAGCGCCTTGGCGTACCCGAGCAGGGCCAGGCTGGCCGCGAACCGCTTGAGGTCCCAGACGTAGGGGCCCACGTACGCCTCGTCGAAGTCGTTGACGTTGAAGACGAGGACGCCGGAGGCGTTCATGTAGGTGCCGAAGTTCTCCGCGTGCAGGTCGCCGTGGATCCACACCCGGCTGGTCGGCCCGTCGAGGTAGGACTCGTCGGCGAAGGATCCGGTCATGTCCGCGTAGAACAGGCAGGCGCTGCCCCGGTAGAACGCGAAGGGGGAGGCCGCCATCTTCCTGAACTTCCGCCTGAACGCGGCGGGGTCTCGCTTGATCGACTCGCCGAACTCCGTCATGAGGACATCGAGCAGGAACGAAGAGCGTGTGCCCATGGTCCGGACACTAGATCCGGATCGCCCGTACGGCCACCCTGGTCTTTCCCTGACAGGGGCGATCCGCGCCGGTCAGGGATGATTCCTGCGGGTTCACGGATGCTGCGAGGAGACGGAGACGACCTCGCCCGTCATGTACGAGGAGTAGTCGCTCGCCAGGAAGACGATCACGTTCGCCACCTCCCACGGCTCCGCCGACCGCCCGAACGCCTCCTTGGCCGCCAGCTCCGTCAGCAGCTCCTCACTGGTCACCTTCGCCAGGAACGGATGCACCGCCAGCGACGGCGCCACGGCGTTGACCCGCACCCCGTGCTCGGCCGCCTCCATCGCGACGCACCTGGTCAGCGCCATCACGCCGGCCTTGGCCGCGGCGTAGTGCGCCTGACCGCGCTGGGCCCGCCAGCCGACCACGGAGGCGTTGTTGACGATGACCCCGGAGCCCTGGGCGATCATCTGCCGCAGGGCCGCCCTGGTGCAGCGCATGGTGCCGTGCAGCGTGACGTCGATGACCGCGTGCCACTGCTCGTCGGTCATCTCGGCCAGCGGCGCGGTCCCGCCGAGCCCGGCGTTGTTGACCACCACGTCCAGCCGCCCGTGCGCCTCCACGACCGCGTCGAACAGCGCCAGCACCTGCGCCTCCGAGGTCACGTCGCAGGGGACGGCCAGCGGCTTGACCCCCGTCAGCTCGGTCAGCGCGTCGGCGGCGGCCGACAGGCGGCGCTCGTGCCGGTCGGAGACGACGATCGTGGCGCCCTCCTCGGCGCAGCGCCTGGCCGTGGCGTAGCCGATGCCGGCGCCCGCGGCGGCCGTGACGAGCGTGACCTTGCCGTCCAGCAGGCCGTGAGCCTTCGGCTGGGGCGGCGTCGGTCGGGATGGTGACATCGGCGGCTCCGATCAGCGGGGAAGTCCCAGGGTGCGCTCGGCGATGATGTTGCGCTGGATCTCGCTGGAACCGGCATAGATGGTGTCGGCCCGGCTGAACAGGTAGAGCCGCTGCAGCTCGTTCAGCCCGTCGGGGCCGCAGGCGAGCCCCGCCCGGCCCTGGACGGCCTGGGCCAGCTCGCCCAGCCTGCGGTGCCACTCCGACCAGTACAGCTTGGCGATCGACACCTCGGGACCCGGGTCGGAGCCCAGCGTCCTGAGCGCGTTCAGCCGCATGATCCGCAGCTCCAGCCAGGCGCGTACGAGCCGGTCGCGCAGCACGGGGTCGGCGGCGGCGCCCGTGCGCCGGGCGGTCGCGATCACCGTGTCCAGCTCCCGCGCGAACCCGAGCTGCTGCCCGAGCGTGGAGGCCCCGCGCTCGTGGCCGAGCGTGGCCATGGCCACCCGCCAGCCGTCGCCCGGCGCCCCGAGGATGTTGCCCGCCGCCGTGCGCGCGCCGTCGAAGAAGACCTCGTTGAACTCCGAGGTGCCGGTCAGCTGCACGATCGGGCGCACCTCGACGCCGGGGCCGTTCATGGGCACCAGCAGGTACGACAGCCCGTGATGACGCCGGGAGCCCTCCTCCGTACGGCACAGGACGAAGCACCAGTCGGCCACGTGCGCCAGCGACGTCCACACCTTCTGGCCGGTGATCACCCATTCGCCCGCTTCGAGCCGGGCCCGCGTCTGGACATTGGCCAGGTCGGAGCCGGCCTCCGGCTCGGAGTAGCCCTGGCACCACAGCTCCTCGCCGCGCCGGATCGGGGGCAGGAAGCGCTCTTTCTGCTCGTCGGTGCCGAACTCCAGGATGGTCGGGCCGACCAGCCCTTCGCCGATGAGGCCCACCCGGGCGGGGGCGCCGGTTCTGGCGTACTCCTCGTGGAAGGCGACCTGGTCGGCGAGGGAGGCGGCGCGGCCGCCGTACCTCTCGGGCCAGCCCAGGCAGGTCCAGCCGTGCCGGCCGAGGTGGCGCTCCCACGCCTTTCGCCGCTCGAATCCCTCGTGCTCGCGCCCGGGGCCGCCGAGCCCCCTTGCGTCGGCGAACTCGCCGCGCAGGCTCTCCTCCAGCCAGGCCCTGGCCCGCTCACGAAGGCTCAAGGAACCCGCCGTTGAACGATCCGTACCCGCCGCGGAAGAACAGCAGTGGCCCGCCCTCGGCGAGCGTGTCGAGCTGGTGCACCCGGGCCACCACGATCATGTGGTCGCCCGCCACGTGCTCGGCCTCGACCACGCAGTCGAGCCAGGCGAGCGCGCCGTCGAGCACCGGGTTGCCGCCGGGGGAGCCGGTCCAGGCGAGGCCGGCGAACTTGTCGCCGCCCTTGCTCGCCATCTGCGCGCACACGTCCTGCTGGGTCTCGGCCAGCACGTTGACCGTGACGACCTTGGCGGCGCGTACCTTGGGCCAGCTCGTGCTGGTGTGCGCGACGCAGAAGGCCACCAAGGGCGGGTCCAGCGAGACCGAGGTGAAGGAGTTGGCGGCCAGGCCGCACGGCCGGCCGCTCAGCGGGTCGACGGCCGTGATCGCCACCACGCCGGTCGCGAACCTGCCCAGCACCTGCCGGAAGCGGCGGCTGTCGAGGTGGCCGTTCGGGCTGTGCTGGGATGGGCTCGTCGGCATGGCGGCTCCGTTGCGAGTCCTGCGCTGGTAGGGCGTCGGAAGGCCGCGGCAGCCGTCCGGCGCGATGAGCCGGGCAGCGTGTGTGCTCATGATCCGCCTCCTCGTACGCCGACTGCGCTCATCTTACCAAGCGCTTGCTTGGACGCTAAGGGGAAGCGGCGAAAGGTGTCAAGTCGCACCGGCTCACCTGCGTTGACAGGGGCGAAAACGGGTGCATAACGTGACGTATGTGCCCAAGCGCTTGCTTGAATTCAGGAATGTCACGGCCGTCGCGGGAGTCGGCTACACGCCCTTCACCAAGGACTCCGGCGTCAGCACGCTGACCCTGGCCTGCCGGGCCGTGCTGGCCGCGCTGGAGGACGCCGGCCTGACCGCGGACGACGTGGACGGCCTGGCCACTCACCGCGTCGGAGACTCGGCCCCGCCCACCCTCGTCGGCCCCGCCCTGGGGCTGAGCGACCTGGCCTGGCACCTGGACCAGTTCGGCGGGGGCAGCGTCTCCCATGCCGTCGTCGGCCAGGCCGCGCTGGCGGTGGCCGCGGGCCTGGCCGAGACCGTCGTCTGCTACCGGGCCATCAACGCCCGCTCGGAGTTCCGCATGGGCGGCACCGGCAGGGGCGTGCCGGTGAGCCCTGAGGTGCAGTACCAGGCCCCGTACGGGTACGTGGCCCCGCCCCAGCAGTTCGCCATGTACGCCCGCGCCCACATGCTCCGCTACGGCACCAAGGCCGAGCACTTCGGCCGCCTGGCCGTCACCCAGCGGGCCAACGCCGCCAAGAATCCGCGTGCTCTCATGCGTACGCCCATCACCCTCGACGACTACCTGGCCAGCCGGTGGATCGCCGAGCCGTTCCGGCTGCTGGACTGCTGCCTGGAGACCGACGGGGCCTGCGCCGTGGTCGTCACCACGGCCGAACGCGCCCGCTCGCTGCGCCGCCCGCCCGTCCTCGTCTCCGGCGCCGCCTGGGGCGGCGGCACCTCGCACCTCTCGCTCGCCGGCGCCGACCCCACGGTCACCGCGGCCGCCGCCCTGGCCCCCCGCCTGTACGCGCAGGCCGGGCTCGGCCCGGAGGAGGTGGACGTGGCCGAGCTGTACGACTGCTTCACCTACTCGGTGATCGTCCAGCTGGAGGACTACGGGTTCTGCGCCAAGGGCGAGGGCGGGCCGTACGTGGAGTCGGGCGCGACCGCCCTGGACGGCGCCCTCCCGGTCAACACGCACGGGGGTTTCCTGTCCGAGGGATACGTCCACGGGCTCAACCACGTCGCCGAGGCGGTCTCCCAGCTCCGGGGGGACGCGGGGGACCGGCAGGTGCCGGGCGCGGAGGTGGCGCTCTCGACGTCCCAGCCCGGCTACATCCTGCCCGCCACCTCCGCCCTGATCCTGAGGAGGGCGTGATGGCCTACCGTCCCGAGCCCGACCGGGACTCCCGCCCGTGGTGGGAGCGGATCGCCGGGAAGGAGTTCGCGGTACAGGAATGTGCCGGCTGCGGCACGCCGCGCTTCCCACCGCGGGCCTTCTGCCCGGTCTGCCGTACGGAAGGGTGTCGCTGGCGGAAGGTCGACCCCGTGGGAACGGTGGAGAGCTGGATCGTCAGCCACCAGCCGTTCGTGCCGGGACGGCTCGATCCATACCTAGTGGTAATGGTCCGGCTGGAGGCGGTTTCCGGCTGTCTGGTGTACGGAAATTGGCGATCGACGCGTCCGCCGGAGCACGGGGAGCGGGTCGTGGGGGCGTTCACCGAGGTCACAGGGGATGTGACGCTGCTCGACTGGGCGCCGGCCGATGCCGGGAGCCTGCATGTTCATCCGCCCGAGCGCAAGTCCTCCCGCTAGTTGACCTTGCGTGGCAAATTGCATTGGTACCGGTAAATCCCACCAGTCCCACCATCACGAAAGGTGCCCCCGCGTTCGGCCTCAAGGGTTGATGATGTGGCTGTAGGCGTCGTCGATGCGGACGGCCTGGACTTGGCGGCAGATGTGATTCGTGCGTGCTGGGTGACGGACGTGGCCACGAGGTCACGTGAGACGATCCTGCCCGCCTGCCGTCGTGACACCCGGTCTCCCCGCTCCGGAACCCGGGCCAGCCGCCCCGGGTTCCGGAGCGGGGCGGCCCGTGCGCCCCCTGACACGGAAAAGCCCCCATCGGGAGATGGAGGCGGCTGTTCGTGCGGATCCCTGTCGAGGAGAACGCGTCCTGGCGGGCGTGGGGGACCCGCCAGGACGCGCTTCCTTCCCCGTGTGCGACGGCCCAGGACTCCGGCGAGGGATGGAGTCCTAGACCGTTGAGCCGCACACGGAGTCGATGGGGGAACGTGAAGGTCCCTGTCGTCGGCAACGTGCGGCGATGCTTCGAGCTGCACCGACCGGGTCATCGATGTGCTGCGTGACGGTGGCGCCACCCTCCTTGTCTCCGACAAAGGATCCGTCTTCGCAGCACGCGGTCAGCTCAGTCAGCACCGATGGCGATGGCACGGATGTGCCACTGCACTGGCAGGTGTGGGTGATCACCTGGCGGCGCAACGCGTAACGCAGTAAACGAGTTGCTTCGCGAGGGTCATGCCAGGGCAGGTATGGCGTACCCGTGCGGACCGGCGACACTGGCCTTCACCCCCTCACCGGCCTTTAGATGGATTTGTACCAACGAATGGATGATGGGCCGGTGGACCGGGTTTGGTCAAGGGGTTGTGGCCTGCTAGAACCAGATCGTCTAAATTGTTGGAACAAAAGGGGTGAAAGTGGCAAGGTCGGTGCTGTATCAGCAGGTGGCTTCGGAACTGCGACGAGCCATCTACTCGGGTGTCCTCGGCCCCGGGTCGCAGCTGCCGACCGAGGCTCAGCTCATGGAAGACCATGGCGTGAGCAGGAACACTGTGAGGCTGGCCCTTGGGGAGCTGGTCAATGAGGGACTCGTCACTCGCACGCCACGGCGTGGAACAGTGGTCAGAGACCGCAGACCGCTGCTGATCTATCCGCAGCGGGAGCTGGAGCCACAACCCAGTGGGGAACTGCGGGAGGCCTTCGCCTACGCCGTCGCGCAGGAAGGCCGTGCGCCAAGCCAGTACATCGAGGTCCTGACGGTGTCTCCGGTAGAGGAGATCGCCAGCAGGCTGGAGTTGGCCGACGGGGAGTTGGCCGTGGTGAGACGCCGTCTGCGGTTCGTGGACGGGCAGCCGTACAACACCAACGATTCCTACTTTCCCCGTGACATGGTCGCCGATTCCGAGATCGCCAGACCCGGAGACATCGCGCGAGGGGCGAACCGGGTACTGGAAGAGTTGGGTCATGCGCAGGTGCGCGTCGTCGACGACATCTGGGCCCGCATGCCCAACCAAGAGGAGGCCGAGCGCCTCCAGCTTGAGCTCGGCACGCCAGTGATGGTCTATGTCCGAGTGGGTTACGACGGGGCGGACATGCCTGTGCGTGTCGCCGTGTCGGTGTTGCCAGCCGACAAACATCTGATCAGATACGAACTCGATCGCCGCTGACGAGTTCGTGGGTGAAGGGGTGATCCCGCCGGCCGGGCGCAGCGAGAAATAGCCGCCTCGCTGGCCTAGGGGAGTCGTGCATACTCCCCTAAATCGCCATTTATCCATATATATCGGGATAAGGCCCTATTTCGCCCTAACGCACCGTTGCGTCATCACGCTGTGCGCTGGGGCGGACACCCAACGCAGTGAAGGATTTACTATGCACACACACACCCTGCTTCACCCTCTCTCCCTCCGCCGAGCGGAACCCGCGGACCTTCCCGGCGTGCTCACCCTCCTCGCCGACACCTCCGAGTGGCTCTGGCGGCAGGGACTGCGGCAATGGCCCCGTGGGGGGTTCGGCCCGGAAAGGATCGAGCCGCTCATCGAGGAGCGGGTGCTGTTCCTGCTGGACGACGAGCTCAGATACCTCGATCCCGACGAATCCGCCCCGCCGGTGGCCACCATCGCCCTCGACGAGCACGCCGACCCCGAGTTCTGGCGGCCGGGAGACGACCCGGGGGCCGCGCTCTACGTCCACAAACTGGCCGTCGCCCGCCCCTGGTCGGGCTCCGGCCTCGGGGACGCCCTGCTCGACTGGGCGGGCGCCTCGGCGTACTGGGCCGGCCTGCCGTGGCTGCGCCTCGACTGCGCCAAGAACAACCCCGGGCTGCAGAACTACTACCGCAGGCGCGGCTTCCGCCACGTCCGCACGGTGGACCTGCCGCACCGGTCCTCGGGGGCGCTGTTCCAGCGCTCGTCGCAGGACGTGCCGATCACGGTCTTCCGTGACCTGACCATCGCCGAACTGATCAGCGCCTGACCCGCCCCGGCTCGCGGCCCGGCCCCACCCCTCGGGACCGGGCCCCGGCCGGCTCCGTTCCTCGGTCGCGACCGCCCTCATTCCTGGGCTCGCGATCGACCCCGTCCCTCGGGTCGCGATCGACCCCATCCTCAGTCCGCCACCGCCCCCGTCCCTCGGGTCGCGACCGGCCCCCGTCCCTCGGGTTGCGACCGGCCCCGATCTCCCAGGAGCCCGGTCCGACCCTCGATCCCGCGCGGCTCTGTCCTGACCCGATCCCGCGGGGTCGGCCTCTGGTCTGAGCTGGCCTGCGGTTTGAGTCGGCTTGCTCAGCCGTGCGGCGCCGTCCAGGCCGGGGCGCACAGCGAGATGCCGATCTCCTGGGCCACCTCGGCGTGGGCGAGGTACTCGTCGATGTCATGAGCCCGGCCCGTCGCGTTGACGACGGGGACCTCATCCGGCCCGTCCTGCCAGCGATCACTTAGCGGGCAGCCGATGGTGACCGAATCGGTCGGGCACCAGGCGTTCAACCAGCGGGCCACCCGGTCAGGACGGTACGGCCCGCCGCTGATCAGCCGCTCGTACACGCTGTCCAGGCCGAGCGGGCTGCCCGCCGTCACCAGCAGTTCCACCTCCACCGCCGGATCGAGCCGGGTGAGCAGGTCCATCGCGACCACCGTGCCCAGGCTGTGACTGACCAGCACCATGCGGCCGGATCGTGGCAGCTCCTGGAGCACGCAGTCCAGAACCGCGTCCCGTACCCGCTGGTCGTCGAGGTAGGCGGCCACGTCTCCGAAGACGGCGGCGATGGCCAGGCGGTCCAGGTCGGTGGTGTCGGCGAGCCAGCTCAGCCCGTCGTGGACGGCGTCACTCAGCCCCTCCATGCCCGGAGCCCGAGCCGGGGGCAGGCCGGCTCGGGCCGCCGCCTCGACGATCAGCTGCTCGTACAGCCGCCGCGTGGAACCGGCCGCCGGCGCCGCCGCCTCGACGGGATCCCCGACGGCCACCCTCGGCGAACGCTGCAGCGCCTCCAGCGGCCGCATGGCGTCGACGAGCCGCCGCCCGTAGAACGGGAAGCAGGCGTCGGCGGGCACGATGGTGGGCAGGCCGGCCCGGGTGAGCCCGCAGTTCAGCCCGGCGGCCCAGTTGCGACGCACCTCTTCGGGAACGCAATCCTCGTGGTTGCGGCCGTGCAGGAACACCAGGTGCTTCGCCCCACCGAACGCGCCCGGCGCAGCGGGCAGGCCGGTGCGAGTCCGGAGGGGCGCGGCACGTACGCCGGCCTCGACGGGCGGCCCGCCCTGCGACGGCACAACCGACCGCCACGCCTCCGGCGGCGGCTCCGATCGCCCGTCTCCGGGCGGCGCCACCGATGCCCCGGTGCCTGGTGGCGGGACCGGTTGCCCAACCTGCGGCGGCGGGACCGACCGCGGATCCATCAGCGGCGGCTCCGATCGCGTGTCCTGCGGTGGCGAAACCGGTCGCGTGTCCTGTGGCGGCGCGGCCGATCGCGCGTCTTCCGACGGCGGGACCGTTTGTCCATCCATCGCAGGAAGGACTGCTTGTGCGTCCGACGCAGGAGGGATCGTTTCCCCGTCTGCCGAAGGTGCGGCGGATAGCCCGTCCGCTGAAAGTGGAGCCGATCGTCCGTCTGTCGAGGGGCTGGCGGATCGCCCGTCTGTCGAGGGCGAGGCGGTTGCGGTTGCGGTGGCGGTGGTTCGTACCGTGGTGAGGTTCTGGAGGCCGGATTCTGGGCCCATTTCGGTCAGGTACGTCAGCCGTTCATCGTCGAGCGGCAGCGCGGCCAGGTGCTTGAGGATGACGCTGACTCGTACGCCCTCGTTTGAGATCCAGTCGACGGCGTCGTCGCCGTCGCCCTCGCGCCAGAGCTGCCCGTCGCGCCGCAGGATCCGGCCGCGGCCGTCCGTCCTGGGCACGCCGCTGTGGTGGAGCGCCGTCACCTCCCACTGGTCGTTGAAGACGGGAGAGCCGGAACTGCCGGGCTCGGTGTCGGTCTGGTACTGCAGGAAGTCGTCCAGCCGCGCCTCCAGCCGGTTCTCCCGGATGGAGATCTCCTTCAGCCTGCCGCTGGGATGACCGATGATGTTCACCGGCTCCCCGATGACCAGTTTGCCGGTCTGGACGCTGAGCCTGTTCCAGCCGAACGTCTCCCCGACCGGCCGGCCGGTGGCGTCAGGGACGACCGGGACGAGGGCGAAGTCGAGGGCCTCGTCGGCGACGAGGAAGGCGTCGGGGGCCAGGAGGAAGCGCTGCGACACCTCGGGAGTGTTGTCCACGCTGACCTGGGCGTCGAACTCCACGACCGCCGAGCGGGCCACGCCGGCGTCGGGGAACACGTGATGGTTGGTGAGCAGCAGCCTGGGGGAGACCAGGAAGCCGGTGCCGATCGGGATCTCGCGGCCGTTCTCGCGGACCGCGATCCTGGCGACCGTCCGCGCGGCCCGTGCGCCGCGGGGCAGGAAGCTCCACGCCTGGAGGTCCTTGGCCACGCCCAGGATGCGCTCGTACATCTTGGGCCGGTCGAGAGCCTCGGTCCTGGTGGCCTCCAGCGCCGCCTCGACCGGGAGCCCGTTGCGCTGGACGAGGCGGGCGGTGCGGGCGGCGAGCATCTCCGGCGTGTCGGGGAACGCCTCTCCCTGCCGCTGCCTGTGGGAGGTGGCCTCGCGGTCGCTGTCGCTCCAGCGATACCGCTTCGCGGCGGCCCTGCTGTGGCCCACCCGGTTCTCACGGACCTCGGTTGCTATATCCATGGCAGTTCCGCCACCTCACGTAAAAGCCGTGTCACTTTCGACGATGCGGCTCGGGGCGGTGCGGCGTCCAGGCGGGTGTACGGTAATTGGCCGCACGTTGACCGACATTTCGGCGCGCACTTCCCGTCCACCTCGACGGTCGCCAGTCAAGTTAACTCATTAAATATGTCATCAAGATGCTTTTCTCTTTTCCGGATGAAGGCGGGACTACAATCAAACGACGTGAGAAAGGGAGGCGGTCCCATGGGAAACAAGGTCGACTTCGTAACCGTGGAATCGTTGGACCGGCAGGCCCAGCAGCTCACCCCGGTGGAGCTCCAACTGTTGGACGAGCTGCCAGCCCGGGATGACGGACAGTAGCGGGGGTCGTCATCCGCCGCCGCGCTGCCCGGCCGAGCGCGAGGTGCCGCTCCCCGTCGCCGTCCGGCGGGTGACGGCCACGCTGTCCGCGCTCGGCCTGCGCGCGCAGCTCGTCGACGCGGGTCCCGGTCGTGACCCGTCCGCCTGGTGGTGCGGCCTGCGGGGTGAGGCGGACGCGGCGCCGCCTGCCTGCGGGATGGGCAAGGGCAGCCGGGACGAGGCCCGCGCGGGCGCCCTCTTCGAGGCCGTCGAGCACTACCTGACCGGATCGGCAGGATTCGCCCCCGAGACTGTGGAACTGGCCGCCCCGGCCGACGTCGCCGCCGGGCCGCTGCGGGATGACGTCTGCGGGGCCCTGCTGGCCCCCATGAGCGGCCACCGGATGGCTTGCGCTCGCTACCGGGCCATCGGCGGGCCAAAGCTCGGCAGGGACGTCCTCAGCGGTGGCGGCTTCAGCGGGGACGGTCTCAGCGGCGGTCACCTGAACGGGGGCGGTCCAAGCGGGGACGGCCTCGATGGCGGCGGTCCAAGCGGTGGCGGCCGCAGCGAGGATGGCCTCAGTGGCGGCGGCGGGGTGTTGGTGCCGCTCTTTCTGTCGGCTCCCTGGTACGTCGAGGCGGGCTCCGCGCCGCTCCGGGAGCTGGTGGGCGACCGCTGCGACTACGCCGACCTCATGCGCTACAGCTGCAACAGCGGCTCCGCCGTCGGCGTCACCGTGGCCGAGGCGTTGCTGCACGCGCTCAACGAGACGATCGAGCGGGACGCCCTGTCCCTGCTCCTGGTACGGGCCTTCCTGGGCGGGCCCGGGTTCCGCCCCCGGCTGATCGATCCGGGGACGCTGCCCGACAGGCCCGCGCGGGCGTACGCGGTGGCCCGGGAGCTGACCGGATCCCCGGTGTACCTGCTGGACATCACCAGCGACCTCGGCGTGCCGACCATGCTGGCGTACACGCTGCCCACCTCCCGCCACCCGCACCGGCGCGGCACCGGCACCTCGCTGAGCCCGTCCCACGCCGCCTGGCGCGCCCTCACCGAACTCGTCCAGACCACGCTCGGCGAACGGCTCCCGGCCGGCACACACCGCGACCCGGCCGCGCCGGCGGCGCATCCCGCGCTGCACGCGTGCGCCCGGTTCGACCTCGCCCAGGCCCTGCCCGACGCCCACGTGGTGCCCTTCCCGGCCGATGCGCCGGCGGGTGTGACGGCAGGGACGCCTGGGGATCAGCTATGGAGGGTCGTCGCGGCGCTGGCGGCGCGGGGTTTCACCGCTTATGGCCGGACGGTGCACGCCCTTCCTTCCGGCGTCACCGCCGTGCACGTGTTCGTTCCTGGGCTGGAGCGTTTCATGCTGGTGATCGACGGAAACCTCGTCATTCCCGGCCGTCGCGGCAGGGCGGCCGCACTTTCTGCCCTTGAGAACGTATCTCTGCCACGTCTTTGACGGATATTGGAGAGCCGCAGCCCTGTTTTCCGATAATCAACCTTGTGCGGAGAATTCCGAGCACTGGTTTCGCGTGGAACCTGCGCATACTGAGTTTATGACTGCTCGATATTGGCGACGACAAAATCGCCTGGCCAGGATGTCGTTCGGTTTCTTCCTGCTGTTCGGGTTCTTGTCCCTGGTGTTCTACATGGCCGCCACGAATCTCAAGGGCCAGCCCCTGGGGCAGGTGTTCGGGTCCGCCCAGATCTACGCCTTCGCGAGCACTGTGATCGCGTTGGGCACCCACGTGTTGCAGTCCGTGTCCTGGTGGCGGCGCAGCGGCGCGCCCCTGCCCGCCCCGACCTCCGCCCAGATCAGCACCGCGAAGGATGTGCTCGCCGGCCTGGTGGCGCAGCAGTGGCGGGACGAGACCGCCCTGCGTTCGCTGGCCGACCCCGAGCCGATGCCGCTGGCCTGGCGCTCGACCGAGCGCCGCGAACTCGCCGACCGCTCCGAGATCATCGCCGAGGGGACCGTCGCCTTCTCCGGCCTGGATGTGCACATCGAGGACATGGTCCGTAACTTCCGTGCCCTGCGCTGCAGGCGGCTGGTCATCCTCGGCGGCCCAGGCACCGGCAAGACGACGCTGGCGGTGCAGCTCGTGCTCGAACTTCTGCGCACCCGCGAGCCGGACGAGCCCGTCCCGGTGCTGCTGTCGGCCGCCCGCTGGGACGATCGCGCGTATCCCCGGCTTCAGGAATGGCTGGCCGGGAGCCTGGTCATGGACTATCCCGCGCTGCGTGCGGCGGAACTCGGCACCGACATCCCTGAGTCGCTGGTGGCGAGGGGGGAGATCCTGCCCGTCATCGACGGCCTGGACGAGCTGCCCGACCACGCCCGCGCGGATCTGCTGGCCGCGCTCAACCGGTCGATGTGCGGAAACGACCAGCTCATCCTCACCTGCCGGACGGAGCAGTTCGCCGAGTCGGTCGAGGAGATCGGCGACGTCCTGACAGCGGCTGCGGTCATCGAGCCGCAGCCTATGGGGCCCGACGTCGCCGCCGACTATCTGCAGGCCTGCCTTCCGCCGGTGCCGCATCCCAACTGGCCGGCGGTCATCGAGGCGTTGCGCACAGGCGCGGCCCCCGCTCTGGCGGAGGTCACCTCGACCTCGCTGGGCCTGTGGCTGGTCCGCGCCACCTACATCGCCCCGCGCGTGGATCCGTCCCCGCTGCTGCGGTACGCGCACGGCAGCGCGGCCGAACTGCAGGACCACCTCTGCGACCAGCTCATTCCCGCTCTGGTGAGCACCAGGACGCCCGCCGACGGTCCGGTGCAGCCCTTCAGGCCCCGGCACGCGTGGACCCCGGAGCAGGTCGGCCGCTGGCTCACGTACGTTTGCCGGCAGTTGGCCGTGAGCGAGGACGACACCCGCGACATGGCCTGGTGGCACCTGGCGGGCCGCACGCCCAACCGCACGGTGCGCCTCTGGTGCGGCATCGGCATCGGCGTCGTGACCGGGCTGGTCTTCTTCCTACTGACCGACGGGATGGTGCTCGTAGGCGTGGTGACCGGCTTGCTGGCGGCCTTGGTGGTCATCGTCATGACCGGGTCCTGGTTCACCGAGACCCCCGGTCACGCCGAGCTCCAGTGGCGCGGCCGGCTCGGCGAACTGGCCCGCGTGCTCCTGGCCGGGCTGATCATCGGACTTGTCGGGGCGATCCTCGGCTGGCTGGTGGGCTGGTACTTCGGTAACTACGAGGCCGCCTGGAACACCGCGCGGAACATCGGGCTGCTGTCGGGCATCGGCTTCGTCATCGTCCTCGGCCTGATCCGCTGGGTCGAGCACCCGACCGTCACCGCGACCGCGCGATCCCCCCGCTCGACCTGGCGGGCGGACCGGACCCTGACCGTCATCCGGATGCTCAGCGGGATCGTGGTCGGCCTCATGGCCGGGCTCATCGCCAGGGAGGCCCGGCTCCCCACGACCGTCGCGATCGTCGGCGGGTTGCTGCTCGGCCTGCTGTTCGGGCTCGTCGTGGGCCGGCACCACGCCTGGCTGGCCTACAACCTGACCGTGCCGCGCCTGGCCGCCAAGGGCAGTCTGCCCATGCGGGCGATGGACTTCCTGGACGACGCCCACCGGCTCGGCCTGCTGCGTACGGAAGGCCCGTACTACCAGTTCCGCCACATCGAGTTGCAGCAGCACCTCACCCGTGGACTCCAGGAGAAGCGCGCGGACCAGCCGTTCGAGCCGGCACCCCACTTGTGAGTCCTGTGCGTGCCCTTGGCGGTATTCCGGGCGTGCCTTGAGCACGAGCCGAGCCGGTGCTGGGAACTGATCCGGGTGGAGCCGGGCACGTCCGGCCCCCGTCCGGAAACGGACGGGTGCGAGGGGGAGAAATTTCGGTGGGTGAAAGATACAGCGTGCTGCGCGACATGAGCGGCGTGAGCACAGCGAGTCCTTTCGAGTCGGCGCGGCAGCCGGGGCCGGAGCCCGCTCGCGTCCTCGCCGGCGGCGAGCCGCACGTCGAGGTGCTCGAACTGGCCAAGCACGAGCTGCGCGACATCTCCCGTGATCCGGAGGTGCGGGCGGTGGCGCCGGTCATGCCGACCATGCTCATCCAGCCGTTCGAGGACGGCGCCGACGAACGTGCCACGGCCGAGGCGGCGGCCGCCGCGGCCACCTGGGGCGTCAAGGCGGTGGGCGCCGACGTCTCGACCCGGACGGGCGCGGACGTGATCGTGGCCGTCCTCGACACCGGCATCGACGGCAACCACCCCGCGTTCACCGGCGTCACCCTCATCCAGGAGGACTTCAGCGGCTCCGGCGTCGGCGACAAGCAGGGACACGGCACCCACTGCGCCGGCACGATCTTCGGCCGGGCCGTGGACGGCACCAGGATCGGCGTCGCGCCCGGCGTGACCCGCGCCGTGATCGGCAAGGTGCTCGCCGACGACGGGAGCGGCGACACCGAAGGGCTGCTGCGCGGGATGGAGTGGGCACTGCGCCAGGGCGCGCAGGTGATCTCCATGTCGCTGGGGTTCGACTTCCCCGGCATGGTGCAGCGCCTGGTCGACCTCGGACGGCAGCCCAAGTTCGCCACGTCGCTGGCGCTGGAGGCGTACCGGGCCAACCTGCGGCTCTTCGACGCGCTCATGCGGATGGTCGCCGCCCGCGAGGCCGTGAGCCCCGGCACCCTTGTCGTCGCCGCGGCGGGGAACGAGAGCGAGCGCCAGACCGGGCCTGACTTCGAGATCGCCGTGTCGCTGCCCGCCGCAGCCGAGGGCGTCATCGCGGTGGGCGCGCTGGCGCAGTCGCCCACCGGCAACGGCCTGGTCGTCGCGCCCTTCTCCAACACCTTCCCGCAGATCAGCGCGCCCGGGGTCGGCGTGGTCTCCGCCCGGGTCGGTGGCGGCCTGCGCTCGCTCAGCGGCACCAGCATGGCGACGCCGCACGTCGCGGGCGTGGCGGCGCTGTGGTGGGAGGAAGTGATGAAGTCACCGCTGCCGGCCACGTCGACGACGGTGCTGGCCCGCCTTCTCGCCAACGCCGCCGTCAGCCCGCTGGCCTCCGGCGTGGACATCGCCGACCGGGGCGTCGGTCTGGTGCGCTCCCCGTAGACCTGCTCTACGCCGGTGCCACGCGGCAGTGGTCGCGCCACGTCAAGGCGCGACCGTTCCGCGGGCTTCCGCGACGGAGGGCGGTGGAACGGTGCGGTCGCCGACCGCACCGGCTCCGGCCGGCGAACGGCCGGTATTCCTTCTCTCAACGAAGACCGTGCAGGTCTTCTCCGGAGGTGTAACAAGCATGAGTCAAGCGGTTGACGTCGACAAGCGCGAGGCGGCGTCCAGCGCCAAGCGTGCAGCGGGGGTCGAGGCGGCCACCAAGATCTGGCACACCAAGACCGTTCCCAACGCGGCCAAGGCGGCCGAGTGGGTCAACAAGACACCGCCGCAAGGCGCGGGTGAGGCCTCCTTCTCCACCCGGAGCGACGGCTCCGTGGACGTCTACTACTTCATGTGAGCACGATGGGCTTCACGTGAGCACGATGGGCTTCACGTGAGCACAGTGGGCTTCATGTGAGAACGGTGGGCGGACGCCGGTTCGCCCACCGTGAGTCCGCGCACGTGGCAGCGGTTATGTGAGCGGCCACGTGAGCGCGCTCGGCATGCCGAGGGCCGGTGTCCCGTCGGGGGCGCCGGCCCTTCCCGCATCGCGGGCCGGGCGGTCAGCCCTTGATCTGTCTAAGGATGCTCTCGTCGGTGATCTCGGTGTCCCTGGCCAGCAGCAGCGCCTTGCTGAGGATGAGCGCCAATCGGCTGTCGTCCTCGAACGGCAGGAACAGCCGCGCGTCGGTCTTCCGCTCGGGCACGACGCACAGGTAGACGTCGCCCGGATCCATGAGGACGTTGCCGCTGCCCAGATGGATCTTGTACGTACGCAGGTCGCCGCGAACGACCAGGAACCGCCCGTCGAGCGTGCAGCGATCGGCCACGGCCAGGCGCGGCAGGATGCGGGCCAGCGCGTCGCGGCGCACCTCGCCCGAGGCCGCGAGCGAGCCGAAGGAGGTCTCGCGCCAGTAGTCGAGATGGCGGCCCTGCCCCCGGTCGGCCCACTCGGGATCGGTGGCGATCGAGGTCACCGCCACGAACAGGTCCACGTCCCGCATCGCCTCGCTGAACACCAGAGGCGGCACCTCCGCCGGCGGCGCCTCCCGCCAGCCGCCGCCGTCGTGCCGGTCGAAGCGGATCCGGCCGGTGAGGGCGTATTCGCCGGGGTCGTCGTGGAGGTATTCGTGGTGCAACGCCACCCGCCACCGATCACCCGCCACCCGTGTGCCGAGCTCGCGCGTGGCCTCGCCCTCGACGCCGCCGTCCCAGGGGCCGAGCATCGGGGTCTGCCAGGCGCGGGTCTTGAGCAGGGCGTAGAGGCGGCGGTAGTCGACGACATGACCGGCGAAGCGCTCGGAGAGGGCCGCGCCCTCCTCCGCCGGAGTCAGCAGGTAGACCTCGCGGAAGGCCTGCTTGAACGGCTGCCTGACCCGTTCCTCGGTGATCCGCTCGCGCCAGCGGAACACCTCGTCCGTGGTCGCGCGAGCCGGGTGCCACAACCGCACCTGCGCGTCCTCGGGCACGCCGGGCTCCTCCGGCGCGCCCAGCGTGGCCTGCCACTCGCCGGGGGCGTGCTCGATCTCCCAGATCAGCCGTGCCGCCACCGGCTCGGCGACGGGATGCCGGGCCACCTGCGCCAGCCACGTCGCGTACGGCAGCGTGCTCTCCGCCGCGAACCCGGCCTCCAGCGCCCTGGTCATCGTGCTCACCTGCCGGTTGACCTGCTTGACCAGCTCACGCAGCCGCTTGACCTCCTCCGGGTGCTCCTTGCGCACCGCCGCGGGAAGGCTCTTGACCGGCCGCTCGCCCTGCCGCCAGGTCAGCGCGAACTCGCCGCTCTCGCCCGGCGCGATCACCGCCTGGTGCGAGCCCAGCGCCACCTCCATCCGCCCGCCGGGCCCGAACCCCAGGGACGGCATGCGCAGGGCGACCTCGACCCGGTCGGCCAGCCCCGGCTCGGCCCGCTTGATCATGCGGTCGAGCTGCTTGATCACCCCCGCGTGCCGGGTCGCCGCGCGGGCCGCGCGCAGCGCCGTGATCACCTCGGGGGTCGGGAACCGCTCGGCCGCTCTGGCGATCTCGAAGAGCAGCGCCTGCGACGGCGGCGTCTTCGCCTGCGTGGGGGCGACCGCGACCAGGGACAGCAGCTTGCCGAGCAACTCGGGCAGCCACGGCTCGTCGCGGAACAGGGCCAGCCGCGCGGCCCGGCCGAGCGTCTCCACCTCGGCCCGGCCGAACGCCTTGTCGGCGCGGAAAGGCAGCTCCCCGGCGTGGATCGCGGCCAGCCTCTCCCCGGCGCTCTCCAGGGCGGTACGGGCGAAGGCCGCGTAGGCGGGCAGCTGCGCCAGCCGTTCCCACGTGTCGGGCGATTCGGGCGGCGCTCCGAACGAGCCGGGGCCGGTCTCGGACAGTAGTGCCCGGTCCACCGGATCGAAGCTCAGCACCAGGTCGCGTTCGGCCGCCGCGAGCGACGCCGCCGGCTCGTCCGCCAAGAGCGTCACCTCTCCCATTCCCGCCACCGCCGCCACGGCCAGCAGTGCCCACGGCGCCTCCAGCCGCTGTGCGGCGATCATGAACTCGGTCAGGACTCGGGCCGGCCCGGCCAGCTCGGCCGTCGGCACACCGTCGGGACACCGCAGCAACGCGCCCGCCGCCAGGCACAGATCGGCCCACTTGCGCCTCTCCAGACCGGCCACGAGCGCTTCATACAGCGCCAGGCAGGACTCGGGGGTGAACTCCGGCTGCCGCTGCCGCACCTCGTCCTCCACGAGGCGGCGCATCGAGAAGGCCGCGCTCCCTTTGCCCGGCGTCCGGTAGGCGAGGGGCAGCAGGTGGCCCAGATCGCGAGCGGTCAGCCGGGAGCCGTCGGGCCACGGATCGGGGTAGGCGGGGTCCTGCCCGGTCAGGTGGAGCAGCACCCGCTGGGCCTCGGGGGAAAGCGTGAGGGACGCGGTCATGGAACAGCAGGTTGCCGGACGCCACCGACAAAAGCGAGGCGAGGGACCTCCCGAGGGCTCTCCGCGTGCGAAGGTCTCGTGCGTTCCGTAACGGCTTCCGTGCGCGTTCCGATTCCCCTACCAGCAAGGCCCGTCCGCGCTCCATCCGAGGTCAGGCGGCACTTTCTGACACAAAGGCGCAAAGTACCCTATAACCTCTCCTCCATGACCGGATCCCTGCTCGAGGTGATCGCGCTCAACGTGCGCGACGCCGTGGCCGCCGAACAGGGCGGAGCCGACCGGCTGGAGGTCGTCGCCGACATGGCGGCCGACGGATTGTCCCCCTCCCCGGAGACGGTTGCCGCGATCGCCGCGGAATGCCCCCTGCCCCAGATGGTGATGCTCCGCTGCGACGCCGGCTTCGCCGCCGACCCCGACGTGCTGGCCAGGCTCAGCCGCGACGCCAAGGCATTGGCGCAGGCGGGTGCGGCGGGGTTCGTGTTCGGGTTTCTCGACGGCGGGGGAGCCGTCGACCTGGCCGCCACCGAGGCGCTCATCCACGCCGTCTCCCCGCTGCCGTGGACGTTCCACCGCGCCGTGGACCACGCCGCCGACGTCCAGGCAGCCTGGCGGGCGGTTCGGCTGCTGCCGAACCTGGCCACCGTGCTCACCTCGGGCTCGCCCAGCGGCGTGGGGGACGGCCTGCGGGTGCTGAAGACGCGCGCCGACGCCGGTGACGCCTCCATCGTGCTGGCCGGCGGCGGCCTGAAGCCGGTCCACGTGCCGGCCCTGCTCGACTACGGCATCCGCGCCTTCCACGTCGGCACGGCGGTGCGAGGCAGCTGGTCGGACCCCGTCGACTGGCGCCTGGTACGCCAGTGGCGGGCCCTCGTCGAACGCGACTGAACCCGGGCAAGCGACAGCGGGGTCAGGGGAGTGCCGCGTCCGCGCGACGCAGCGCGGCACTCAGCGTGCGGATCGTGGCGGGCTCGTCCATCACGCCGCCCCCGGCCGAGCGCCGCTCCTCCCAGGCTCGCACCCGCTCCTGGTAGGCGTCGTACCTGGCCAGATGGAAGGCGTAGACGGTGGCGAAGCGGCTCACCAGATGCGACGGGTGCATGTCCCAGCCCTGGTAGAACCCGTACCGCAAGGAATGCCTGACGAGCTCGGCGTGCCGCCGCCACAGGGCGTGCACGTCGCTCGTCAGCTCGGAGGCGGGCGAGGCCGCCAGCGACCCGTCCGACAGCTCCACCCCCGTCTCCGCGAACGCCGTCTGCATCACGTGCCGCGCGTGGTCGCAGGCCGGATGGTCGAGCCGCTGCTCGTGCGGCGGCAGCCCGATCGCGGCGGTGTAGTCGAAGACGCCGAAGTGCGCCGCCGCCAGCCGCCCGCCCAGCGACTCGTTCAGGTCCCCGCGCAGGAACGGCAGCGTCTGCGGCGCCTCCACCTGCATCTCGAACCGCAGCCGCACCCCGAACTCGGCCTCCAGCTCCGCCAGCACGGCCGCGAACTGCCCGAGATAGGCCTCCATCAGGACCTTTGGGAAAGTTACCGTGAAACCGCCCGGAAGCTCCCCCGCTCGCGTGATCACCCCGGCCAGCAGCGTGCGCAACGTGCGCACCGACCGTTCGGGATCGCCGTCGGCGAACGACTTCACCCGGGGACCCCAGCGCCGCGGCAGCGTCCCGGCCGCGTACATCGAGGCGACGGCCTCGGCGGCCCGCTCCGCGTGCTCGTCCTCGACGGCGCCCGGACGCACGCCGTAGCCGTCCTCGAAGTCGACGCGCAGGTCCTCGACCGGCTCGGTGGACAGCTTGCGCAGCACCCGCTCGTGCACGGCGGCGCCCAGCGCGCCCGGCACGCCGAACACCTCGGTCAGCTCGTCGGGCCCGGACAGGTGCGCCTTGACCAGGGCGAGCGCGTGATCGCCCCACTCCTGGACGGTACGCGCGGAGAACCGGTCGGCGGGCACGTAGACGGTGTGCACCGGCTGCCAGCCGGGCGTGGTCATGGGGTATCGGGCCTGCTGCAGCCGGTAGGTCCCGGCGAAACCCTCAGGGACGGCAGGCACGGAGCATGGCCTCCAGACCGACGAGCTTGACGCGCTCGCCCCGGTTGAGCGACTGGGCGAGCTCGGCCTCGGCGGCCTCGATCGCCAGCCATTCCTCGTACGTCACCGGCCGCACCCCCCGCTCGGCCAGCACCGCGTCGATGCCGGGCCCCTCGGCCCGCGCCCCGCCCGCGGAGTCGGCCAGGAGCGTGCGGACAGTCTCGGCCGCGTCTGACTTGTTCGTGCCGATCACCCCGGTGGGCCCGCGTTTGAGCCAGCCTGCCACGTATTCGCGCTCGCGCACCCGCCCGGCCTCGTTCGGGACGGTCATGGTCGCCTCGGAGAACGGCACCCCGGGCAACGGCACGCTCTGGTAGCCGACCGAGCGCAGCACCATGCCGACCGGCAGCGTCTCGTACACGCCGGTCCCGACCACGCGCCCCTCCTCCGACAGCCGGGTGCGCTCCAGCTTGATCCCCTCGACCCGGTCGGCGCCGAGGATCTCGACCGGGCGCATCCAGAAGCGCACGTCGAGCCGGCGCGGCCGGCCCACGGGCTCGCGGCCTGCCCACTCCTGGAGGATCTTGATGTTGCCCTGCACCTGGCGCGAGAAGTCGGCGCCCAGGACGACGGCCTCCTCGGGCCGCACGCAGACGTCGGCGTTGGCCAGCTCGCCCAGCTCGCGCAGCTCCTTCAGGGTGAACTTGGCATGCTCGGGGCCGCGCCGGCCGATCATGTGGATGGCCTTGACCTGGCTCGCCTCCAGGCGTTCGAGCACCTCGTGGGGCACGTCCGTGGCGCGCAGCTCCTGCGAGGTCTTGGCCAGCACGCGTACGACGTCCACCGCCACGTTGCCGACCCCGATCACCGCGACCTCGGAGGTGTCGAGCGTGAACCGGCCGGGATCGACGTCGGGATGCCCGCAGTACCAGTTGACGAAGTCGGTCGCCGCCACGCTGCCCGGCAGGTCCTCGCCGGGGATGCCGAGCTTCCTGTCGACCATCGCTCCCGTGCAGTAGACCACCGCGTCGTAGGCGCCGAGCAGGTCGTCCACCGACAGGTGCGCGCCGAGCGTGACGCCGCCGAGGAAGCGCACCTCGGGCAGCTCCAGCACCCTGCGCAGGTAGTTGGCGATCGACTTGATCGAGGTGTGGTCAGGCGCCACGCCGTATCTGACCAGCCCGTACGGAGTCGGCAGCCGCTCCAGGACATCCACCTCGACCGGTTCCGCCGACTGCTTGACCAGTGCCTCGGCCGTGTAGATGCCTGCTGGGCCCGACCCGATGACCGCCACGCGCAACGCCACGTCGCCTCCCTATGCCGGTGATCGTGCACCACGGGACGTGCGTCCCACCAGATACAACCGGCCAGTGTGATCGATGTATCCCCGGTCGCCGGTACGGATGAACCCGTGTCCGGCGATTACCGCATGATCGGGGCTCTTGCCAACGTAGCCGCTCATCACCGCGCCGGTGGGGAGAAGCACCTCACCTTGTCAGCCAGGCGCGTCTATCGGGGGCGTAATGCCAGCTTGTCCACCTTTCCGTTCGGGTTCGTGGGCAGCGCGTCCAGCACGGTGATCGTCTTGGGCACCTTGTAGCCGGCCATGTTGGCCCTCGCCCACGCGAGCAGGGCCTCGGGGTCGGGTTTCTGGCCGGGCCGGGGGACGACGTAGGCCAGCCCGGCCTCGCCCGAGACCGGGTCGGGCACGCCCACGACCGCGGCCTGCGCCAGCGAGCCCTCCCGCAGCAGCAGCGATTCGACCTCGGCGGGGGAGACGTTGAACCCGTTGACGATGTAGAGCTCCTTCTTGCGGTCCACGATCGCGAGGTTGCTGGCCTCGTCCAGGACGCCGACGTCGCCGGTGTGCAGCCAGCCGCCGGCGTCGACGACCTCGGCCGTCCTGTCGGGGTCGTCCCAGTAGCCGCGCATCACGCCGTAGCCGCGCTGGAGGATCTCGCCGCGCTCGCCGGGCGCGACCTCCTTGCCGTCGTCGTCCACGATCTTCACCTCGATGCCCGGCACGGGCCTGCCGGTCGTCGCGGCGACCACCTCGATCGGGTCGCCGGCCCTGGTCATGGAGACGACCGTGCCCTCCATCAGCCCGTACGCGTTGATCATGCGTTCCAGCCCGACCCGCTCGACCAGCCGCGTGATCAGGCTCGCCGGCACGGCGGCCGCCCCGCAGATGGCCACCCGCAGCGACGACACGTCCCAGGAGCCCCGGTCCAGCTCGTCCAGCACCCGGTGGAAGAGCGTGGGCGGCCCGGCCAGCACCGTGACCCGCTCGGAGGAGATCAGCGACATCAGCGACTCCGGCGCGAACACCGGGATCGGCACCATCGTGGCCCGGCGCAGCACGCAGGCCACGAGCCCGGCGTTCAGCCCGAACCCGTGGCTGAACGGGGCGATCACCGGATAGCGGTCGTTCTCGTCCAGCGTGACGATCTCCGACCAGTCCCAGTAGCCGCGCAGGACCTGGGAGTGGTCGATCATGACGCCTTTGGGGGTGCCGGTGGTGCCCGAGGTGGACATGATCTCGCACAGGTCGCCCGGCAGGACCGACAGCGCCCGCTCCTCGGCCGCCTCGGCGGAAACCGCCCTGGCAGACACCGCCCTGGCAGAAACCGCCTCTGCGCCGGCGCCGAGGAGATCCGGCGCCGCGCCCAGGTCGCCCGAGGTGAGGACGTGGTGCAGGCCGGGCAGCGGGGGCAGCAGCTCCGCCGGCCGGGGATCCGCCGGCCCCGCCCCCGCGATCAGTACCTTCGCGCCCGTCTTCTCGATCAGCTGGGCGGCCTCGATCCCCTTGTAGCGCGCCGACAGCGGCACGATCACCGCGCCCGCGTCCCAGATCCCGAACGCGTGCGTCACCCAGGCCGCCGAGTTCACCCCCCACATCGCCACCCGGTCACCGGGGGCCACGCCGAGCGCCATCAGGCGGCGGGCCACGCCGGACGCCCGCTCCCTCAGGTCCGCCAGCGTCAGCCGCGGGCCGTCCCGCTCGGCGACCACGACGGCGCCGGGGTACCGTTTGGCCTGGTCACGTAGCATGCGGGGGAGCGTCCCCCAGTCCGGCATCGATCCCATCGGCTGCCCCTTCTCAGGCGAGCGCGCTCCGGTCCCTTCCCAGGTGGTGGCCGCGTGCGTCGGCGACGGCGCCGGACGTCGCGGTCTCCGAGATCTCGGGGGCGATCTCCACGGCGATCGAGACGGGCGTGAGCGCGCGTACGGACTGCTCGATCCGCGCCTTCCACATGGGGTTGCCGACCAGGCTCTCCCGGCCGAACGTCACCGTCAGCACGGCCGTGTCCAGCGTTCCATGGCGGCTCACGGCCAGCTCCCACCCGGTCACGCCGTCGATCTTCGACAGCGCCCTGTCGACGCGCGGCAGCGCCAGCCACACGCCTCTGACCAGCACGTGCTCGCCCACGGTGTGGGCCGGCGCGGGGATGGCCGAGCCGGACGTCCCGGCCACCAGGCCGGTCCGCAGCACGGCGTCGCCGAGCGTGGAGTGCGCGTGCGGGGTGACGACCAGCTCCGCCAGCCCGGCGGCGGGGTCGGCCGCGTCGTCCCTGGCCAGGGCCGCGGTCCCGAGCAGGCCGTCCACGAGCGGTTTGAGCGGATCCTCCTCGGCCGTCCGCCACGCCAGCGCGCCGCCGCCGAACGGGCTGGCCAGCACCTCCGTGACCGTGGCGCCGAACTCGCCCGCCAGGTGCCCGAGCGTGCGCTTGGAGGCGATCTCCCCGGTCAGGACGATGTTCCTGAGGCCGAGGTCCAGCGGGTCCAGCAGGAACTCCAGATGCAGGCGGGCCAGGAGGTCCATCGCGCCCGTCGGGGTGGCGACCAGCGTGGTCGCCTTGAGCGCCGACAGGGCGTGGTGCAGCCGCATCCGCCCGCGCGGGCCCACGGACGCCGCCGCCGCGGCCACGTCCGCCGCCGCCGCGGTCCACAGCGCTCCGGCCGGCTCGGCGAGCGCCACCACCACCCGGTCGCGGTCACCCACCCCCGCTTCCCGAAGCGCAGCCCCGGTCAGCTCGGCGGCGGCCGCCCGGTCGCCGGGACCGAGGGGCAGGACGCTCGACACGTCGGGGGAGACCAGCAGCAGGCCGGTGGCGGATCCCGCGGCGGACCCGAGGTCGTCGCGGGTCAGCCAGCGCGCCATCAGCGCATCACGTCCTTCATGAACAGGGTGATCGAGTCGCACACCCGTTCGTGCGCCAGCCCGCCCACCTGCGCCTGGATGATCAGATCGGTCGCGCCCGCCTCGGCGATCCTGGCCAGCGCCTTGCGCGAGCCCTCGACGTCGTCCACCACCACCATCAGGTGCTCGCGCAGCGTGGCCATGGACTCCTCGGGCGGCATCCCGGCCGCCAGTTGCCCGAGCACGCGGTGCGTGGCGTGGCGGGCGTCGTAGTAGTCGGGCGGGGTGACGAGGTTGACCTGACGCCGGATGTACCACAGGACGGCGTCGGCGGCCGTGGCGGTGGCCTCGTCCCTGGTGGGGGCCACGAACCAGGGGATCATGAGCGCGACCCGGCGCGTGGCGGGGTCGAAACCGTGCTCCGCCAGACACTCCCGATATTTCGCGATGTCGGCGGCGACGTCGTCGATGCCCTTGAGCATCGTCATGCCGAGCAGGTTGTACCCGCGCCGGGCGGCGGCCAGGTAGCCCTCCAGGGAGGTCGAGGCCACCCACACCGGCGGATGGGGCCGCTGGGCCGGGCGCGGATAGACGGCCACGTCGGGGATCTCGAAGAACTCGTTCGACCGGCTGACCGGCTCGCCGTCGGCCTCCCAGATGGCGAGCGTCGCCTCCAGGGAGTCCTCCCAGATCTGCCGCGACTTCTCGAACGGCCGCTGGAACGCCTGGTACTCCAGCGGGGAGGCCCCGCGCCCGGTGCCGAAGTCCACCCGGCCGCCGCTCAGCACGTCCAGCGTGGCCACGCGCTCGGCCGTGCGGATCGGGGACTGGAACGGCAGCAGCACCACCCCGAGCCCGAGCCTGATGCGCTCGGTGCGCTGGGAGATGGCGGCCAGGATCAGATCGGGGGCGGAGGAGTGGGAGAAGCCCCTGGTGAAGTGGTGCTCCACGAACCAGGCCGCCTCGAAGCCCAGCCTGTCGCCCAGGACGACCTGGTCGATCACGTTCTGGAACGCCCGCTGTTCGACCTCGCGGGTGCGGCCGCGGACCTCCAGTTCGTACCCCAGGCTGATCCGTAGGGACGTCATCGCGCCTCCGGCGTTATAGGAAACCAAGCGCTCGCTTGGTAGAGCGTATCAGCGGCAAAGACTTGCGGGAAGGGCGCGGCGGCGATCAGAGTGATGCTCGTGAAGCGAAAGCACGCGTTGCGGCGGCCGAAGAGCGGCACGCCTTCCGACCACGGCGACGGGCTCTCGCTCACCGAGGCCCGCCGGTACGAAGCGTTCGGCAGGGTGATGGCCGCGCTGGCCGCCGAGGCCGACTTCATCGAGTCGTGCCGCGACCTGACCTGGTGGCCCGGCGCCGACCACGGCTGGCACATCGAGTGGCGCGACGGCCCCTTCGCGTCCGAGGTGGCTGATCTGCTCGCCGAGCAGGTACGCGACCCCGCCTACGACGACTCGCTGGTCACCGGGGCAGGGCCGGCCGGTGCGGGGTCGGCCGTGCTCGACGTGATGGGCGTGCGGTTCGAGCTGCGCGCGATCGACCCGATGGGACGGGCCGGCGTACGCGCCAGGCCCGGCTTCTGGCGCCTGACCGAGGCCCTCGACACCACCCGCCGCACCAACACCCGCCACCCCTGGGAAGAACTCCTCGGCGGCTGACCCCGAGGACGCGGCTCATGCGCCGCCGATCGAGGCCCGGCTCCCTGCCGCCGCCCCGGCTTGTGGCTTCCGGCTCAGGCGCCGTCGAAGACGTGCGCGGCGAGGCGGGCGCGATGCGCCTGCGGCGGGCCGAACAGCTGCGCGTCCGACGTCGCCCGCTTGAAGTAACGATGCGCGGGATGCTCCCAGGTGATCCCGATCCCGCCGTGCACCTGGATGTTCTCCCCGGCCGCCGTCAGGTACGCCTCCGTGCAGTACGACCCCGCGACCGCCGCCGACACCTCGTCCTCGGCCGCCGCCCCCGCCGCCGACCTGGCCGACTCCACCAGGAGCAGCAGGTCGGCCAGCTTGTGCTTGATCGCCTGGAACGACCCGATCGGCCGCCCGAACTGGTGCCGCCGCAGCGCGTGCTCGACCGCCATGTCCAGGCACCGCTGCGCCCCGCCCACCTGCTCGGCCGCCAGGGCGGCGATCCCGAGGTCGCGCACGCGGGCCCACGAGCCGCCGTCGCCCAGTCGCCGGACCGGGGTGTCGCGGAAGGAGAGCCGCTGCAGCGGCCGGCTCTCGTCCATCGTCCGGTACGTCTCCCGCTCCTCCGGCACCGCCTCGACCAGCGATCCGCCGGCGTACAGGAGCACCAGCTCACCCTCCAGTGCGTACGGCACCACCCCGGTGAGCAGGCCGCCCTCCAGCCTGAGCTCGCCGTCGCCCGGCAGCACCACGGTCGCCGTCGTCTCCCCGCCGGCCAGCGCCGCCAGCACCCCGTCCGCCCCGCACGCCCTGGCCGCCTCGACGGCCATGACCGCCGACTGCAGGAAGGGGTGAGGGGACAGCGCGCGTCCGAGCTCCTCGGCCACCGCGGCCATCTCCGCCGGGCCGCAGCCCGCGCCGCCGTACTTCTCGGGAACGAGCAGCCCGGCGATCCCGACGTCGTCCGCGAACGCCCGCCATGAGGCGGCGGGACGGGCGTCGAGATAGTCGCGGACCACGGCGCGGAGATCGTCGGCGAGCGTCACGTGCTCCACCATAACCAAGCGATTGCTTGTTTTGGAATGCGGATGACCGAAATTTGCCTTTTCTGTAGGGTTACATAGTCTGATTGCGGTTATCCCCAGATTTAGCCGGTGAGGGGTTGACCAGGGAATCGGAGATGAACAACACCACCATCGACTACGTCGACTTCGCCGAGTACGACCGGCGACAACGTGCCATCGAACGGCACCTGGTGACGGCCTTCCTGGGTGGACTGGTCGTCGGAGTGCTGGGAATGCTGCTTTCCGGGATCGGTCCGCGATGGTTCGGGCAGATCTACGATCCTTACGTCTATCTCGCCCTCTCCCTCGCCGTGGGCGTGAGTGCTTCCGGGTTCGGCTGGGCGCTGGTGACCACGTTCCTCGCGGCGGTCTCCACGCTGGTCGCCGCGCTCGGCGCGACCGCCTTGAGCGGCGACCAGGCCTTCGACGTCATCGGCGGCAGCGCCGTCGGGCTCAACTGGACGCTCGGCCTGCTCGTCGTGCTGGGCCTGCTGGCGTACGTCACACGCAGGGACGACGGCTGGGGCGACGTGGCCGCGGGCGCGATCGGAGCCGCGCTGATCACCGACGTGGTGGACCGCTGCACCCCCGGCTTCATCGACGGCGACCAGTCGTTCTGGCCGGGACCCGCGGTGTCGGTCGGGCTGCTCGCCCTGGGCCTGGTGTTCTTCCTGCGCAGGAACGCGGGCGGACGGGTGCGCGCGCTGGCCATGTCGGCGGTGTTCGCGGCGCTGTTCACGTTCTGCCTTGCGGCCTTCGTGGCGGGATGGTTCCCCTTGGCCGCCTGATCCTTTCCGCACCGTCTTCCGCGCCGTTTTTCTGGCCGTCTTCTGGGCCGTCTTCTGGGCCGTCCGAATCCTCCCGTGCCCCCACACGGGATAAGCCCGAGCGCGGCGCTCCTCCGACTCGATAGCCTGTAGTCCTTCACATCCAGGTTCGAGCAAGGAGTAGCCGTGTTGCTGCGCATGTCGTCGTTGTTTCTTCGCACCCTGCGGGACGACCCGGCAGACGCGGAAGTCCCGAGCCACAAGCTCCTGGTCCGCGCCGGCTATGTCCGCCGCGTGGCCCCCGGCATCTACTCCTGGCTCCCGCTCGGCAAGATGGTGCTGGAGAACGTCGCGAGGATCGTCCGCGAGGAAATGAACCGCATGGGCGGCCAGGAAGTGCTCTTCCCCGCGCTGCTGCCCCGCGAATACTACGAGGCGACCGGTCGCTGGACCGAATACGGCGACACGCTCTTCCGTCTCCAAGACCGTAAGGGCGCCGACTATCTGCTCGGTCCCACGCACGAGGAGCTCTTCGCCGACATGGTCAAGAGCGAATACTCCTCCTACAAGGACTATCCGGTCACCCTTTACCAAATTCAGACCAAATATCGCGACGAGGCGCGGCCCCGGGCGGGCATCCTGCGCGGCCGCGAGTTCCTGATGAAGGACTCCTACTCCTTCGACCTCGACGACGACGGGCTCAAGCGCTCCTACGAGCAGCACCGTGAGGCCTACATCCGCACGTTCGACCGCCTCGGCATCTCCTACAAGATCGTCTTCGCCACGTCCGGCGCCATGGGCGGCTCGGCCTCCGAGGAGTTCCTGGCCCCCACGCCCACCGGCGAGGACACGTTCGTGGCCTGCCACTCCTGCGGCTACGCGGCCAACGCCGAGGCCGTCGTCACCACCGCGCCCGCCGCCCGTCCCGTCGAGGACGCGGCGCCGCTGCGGGTCCTCGACACGCCCGACACCCCGACCATCGAGTCCCTGGTCAACCACGTCAACGAGCACCACGGCCTGTCCGTCACCGCCGCAGACACGCTCAAGAACGTCGTCATCAAGGTGACCACGCCCGGCTCCGACAAGGTCGAGACGCTGGTCGTCGGCGTGCCCGGCGACCGCGAGGTGGACTTCAAGCGCCTTGAGGCGTCGCTGGCGCCCGGCGAGCCGGCCATCTTCGAGGCCGCCGACTTCGCCAAGCACCCGGGTCTCGTCCGCGGCTACATCGGCCCGCAGGTCCTGCGCGAGCTCGGCATCCGCTACCTCGTCGACCCCCGCGTCGTCACCGGCACCTCCTGGGTGACCGGCGCCAACGAGCCCGGCAAGCACGCCGTCAACGTGGTCGCCGGCCGCGACTTCACCCCCGACGGCACGATCGAGGCCGCCGAGGTGCGCGCCGGCGACCCGTGCCCCCGCTGCGGCGCCGAGCTGTCCATCGACCGGGGCATCGAGATCGGCCACATCTTCCAGCTCGGCCGCAAATACGCCGACGCCGCCGGCCTCGACGCGCTCGGCCCCGACGGCAAGCCCATCCGCGTCACCATGGGCTCCTACGGCATCGGCGTCTCGCGCGCGGTGGCCGTCATCGCCGAGCAGGCCCACGACCAGCTCGGGCTGGTGTGGCCGCGCGAGGTCGCGCCCGCCGACGTGCACATCGTCGGCACCGGCAAGGAAAACCAGGTGGAGGCCGCCCTGGAGCTGGGGGCCGAGCTGGAGTCGCGCGGCTTGCGGGTCCTGGTCGACGACCGGCCGCAGGTCTCGCCCGGCGTGAAGTTCAAGGACGCCGAGCTGCTCGGCCTGCCCACGATCGTGGTGGTCGGGCGCGGGCTCTCGCAGGGCGTGGTGGAGCTGCGCGACCGGGTGACCGGCGAGAAGTCGGAGATCCCCCTCGCCGAGGCCGCCGATCGCGTGATCGCCGCCACCACCTGACCCGCCACCACCTGACCCGCCACCACCTGACCCGCCACCGCCTGAGCCGGCACAGCCTCAGCCCGCCCGGCACACATGCTCGCCGGGCGGGCCAGGTGGATCAGGCGACGGGCAGGGGAGACTTCGACCGCCGCCGTACGACCACCGGCCCGACCAGGCACGCCACCGCGACGAGCAGGATCACCAGCGACACCGGCCGCGTCACGAACACCGTCGGATCCCCTTCGCTGAAGGCCAGCGCCCGCCGGAACTGCACCTCCATCAACGGCCCCAGCACCGCCCCCAGGATCAGCGGCGCCACCGGATACCGGGCCCGGTGCAACACCCACCCCAGCAGCCCGAACCCGTACGCGATCAGCACCTCGAACACGCTCTGCGAGATCGAGTAGACGCCCAGGGTGGCGAACGTCAGGATCGCCGCCGTCAGCAGCGCGGGCGGGACGCTCAGCAGCTTCACCCACACCCGGATCAGCGGCAGGTTCAGCACCAGCAGCATCACGTTGCCGATGTAGAGGCTGGCGATCAGCGTCCACACCAGCACCGGCTGCTGGTCGAAGAGCTGCGGCCCGGGCTGCACGTTGTAGATCTGGAACGCGATCAGCAGCATGCTGGCCGTCGCCGAGGTCGGGATGCCCAGTGTGAGCAGCGGCACCAGCACCCCGGAGAACGCCGCGTTGTTGGCCGCCTCAGGCCCCGCCACGCCCTCGATGGCCCCCTGCCCGAATTCCTCCTTGTGCTTCGACAGCCGCTTCTCGACGTTGTAGCTCAGGAACGTGGGCAGCTCGGCCCCGCCCGCCGGCAGCGAGCCGATGGGCAGCCCGAACAGCGTCCCGCGCAACCACGGCCGCCACGACCGCCGCCAGTCCTCCCGCGTCATGCCGACCCTGCCGTCCACGGTGACGGGCGCCTGCGCGGGCCGGTGCCGGGCGGCCGCCGTGGAGACCGCCTCGGCCACCGCGAACAGCCCCACCGCGACCGCCACCACCGACAGCCCCTCGTACAGCTCGGGCACCCCGAAGGCGAAGCGCGGCTGGCCGGTCATCTGGTCGATCCCGACCAGGCCGATCGTCAGCCCGACGAACAGGCTCGACAGCCCCCGTACGATCGAGTCGCCCATCAGCGAGGTGACCGTCACGAACGCGAGCACCATGATCGAGAAGTACTCGGCCGGCTGGATCAGTTTGGCGATGTTCGACATGCCGGGAGCCAGGAACGTGATGACGACCGTGGAGATCGTGCCGGCTACGAACGAGCCGATGGCCGCCGTCGCCAGCGCCGCCCCCGCCCGGCCGCGCCGGGCCATCGGATAGCCCTCCAGCGTGGTCGGGATCGAGGCCGTCTCGCCCGGGATGTTGAGCAGGATCGCGGTGGTCGAGCCGCCGTACATGCCGCCGTAGTAGATCCCGGCGAACATCACGAACGCCCCGACGGGGTCGAACACGAAGGTCAGCGGCAGCAGCAACGCGATCGTCGTGGCGGGCCCGAGCCCCGGCAGCACGCCCACGAGCGTGCCGACGGTGACCCCGAGCATGGCCAGCAGCAGGTTCTGCAGGCTCAGCGCGTGGCCGAACCCGTCGAGCAGGTTGCCCAGCACGTCCATCTCAGAACGCCAATCTGATCAGGCCCGGCGGCAGCGTGATGCCGAGGAGCCGGTCGAACAGGAAGTACGTGGCCAGCGCCAGCACCAGCCCGGCGAGCACGTCGCGCACCAGCCGCCGGCTGCCCAGGACCCTGGCCACGGCCACGAAGAACAGGGTCGTGGCCTGCCAGTAGCCCGCGGGGACGAGCAGCAGCGCGTACGCGGCCAGCGCCCCCAGCAGCATCAGCACCGACGGCCAATGCGTCTCGCCGTCCTCAACCGACGCGTCCTCACCAGGCGCGACCTCGCCCGACGTGTCCTCACCCGACGCGACCGAGCCCGCCGCGACCGAGCCCGCCGCGACCTCGCCCGGGGTGGAGCCGGGCCGGAAGGCCTGGATCACCCCGATCACCGACACCACGGCCAGCCCCACCCCCACCAGCAGCGGGAACGCACGCGGCCCCACCGTCTGGTACCCGGTGCCCTGGGGGATGGAGAAGGCCTGGGCCAGCACGACCACGGCCGCCGCCAGGAAGCCGAGCGAGACGATCCGCTGCGTCACTTGCCGAGCCCCAGCTCACCCAGGATGGCGGTGACCTGCGTCCGCTGCTCGGCCAGCACCTTGCCGAACTCGTCGCCCGGCTTCCAGTCCTCGGTCCAGTTGTTGCGCTTGAGCACCTGCTTCCAGCACGACGACTGGCGGACCTTGTCGATCAGCCCGATCACGTCCTGCTGCTGCTCCTTCGACAGCCCAGCCGGGGCCAGCACGCCCGCCAGCGTGGAGACCGCCTCGTCGGCCAGGCCCAGCTCCTTCATGGTCGGCGCGTCGATGCCGGGTACCCGCTGCTCGGAGTCGACCGCCAGCACCCGGAGCGCGCCCGCCTCGATCTGCGGTCGCAGCTCGGCCACGGTGTCGATGCCGACCGTGGCGGCCCCGCTGAGCAGCAGGTTCATGGACTCGCCGCCACCGGCGGTGGGCACGAAGTTGATCTCCTTGGCGGCGATGTCGCGGCCCTTGGCCAGCCCGGCCACCGTCATCTGGCCGGGGCCGCCGAGCGAGCCGCCGGTCCACTTGACGCTGTGCGGCTTGGCCTGCATCGCGTCGAGCAGCGCCTTCAGGTCCTCGTACGGGGACTTCTCGGCCACCACGATGGCGCTCGGCCCCCGGCTCAGCCCGGCCACCGGCGTCAGCGTGGACAGGTCGACCGGCGACTTGTTGTTCACGATGCCGCCCAGCATGGTGACGCTGTCCATGACCATGAGCTGGTAGGGGTCGCCGTTCCGCTTGGCGAACTGCGCCAGCCCGATGGTCCCGCCCGCGCCCGGCACGTTCGTGACCGTGGCGTCCACGTCGGCCACCTTGCACTCGCCGAGCGCGCTCGCGATGCCGCGCGCCCGGGTGTCCCAGCCGCCGCCGGGACTGCCCGGCGCCATGATCGACAGGGCCTTGCTCGGGTACTCGCCGCCCGCGTCGGCGCTCTCGCCCACGGCGCAGCCGCCACTGAGCGTCACGGCCGCCGCGACGGCGGCCACCAGTCTGATCTTCATGATGACTCCCGGGGGGTGAGGATCGATGCGAAGAAGTCCTTGACGGGGCCGAGCACCTGCATCGGCTCGTGCCCCACGCCCGGCACGACGTCGAACCGCACGCCGATGCCGTGGGCCTCGAAGTCGTCGCGCAACGCCGTCAGCCGTTCGAGCCGCGTCACGCCGTGGGCGTCGGCGCCGTCCATCCAGTTGGAGTCGCCCTGGTTGTTGATCTCCCAGGTCTCCACGTCGGCGCTGCCCACGACCATCTGGACCGGCACGTCCCGCAGCTCCCCGATCCTCGGGGCGCAGCCGAACTCCTCCTCGAACCCCTTCAGCCCGATCCACCAAGGGCTGTCGGGATCGATGTACGTTATCCGCCCCGGCGCCCCTATGGACAATCCGGACAGACGGTCGGGGTGCAGGTAGGCGAACCGGTGCACGAACTGCCCGCCGCCGGAGAAGCCGTGCAGCAGGAACTTCTCCGTCCGTACGTTGAAGCGCTCGCCGACCTCCTCGACCATGGCCAGCAGGGCCAGGTCGAAGCGGATGCCGTCGTACCGGAGGAACTTGAAGTTGTGCAGGTCCTGGGGGTCGTCGCCGATGCCGGCGGGGAAGAGCGGCGCCAGCACCAGGCAGTCGTGCTCCTCGGCCCAGCCGGCGAAGTTGTCGCGGTACTGCGGTCCGCGCCGCCCCGTCCCGTGCTGCAGGACGGCCATCGGCAGGGGAGCGCCGTCCGGGTCGTGGGCGGACGGCACGTACAGGCAGTAGGAGAATCTCTGGTCGTATCTCGACGCGAAGACGGTCGTCGCGCCCGCCGAATAGAAGCCCGTCGGATGCTTGACCACGTGCAGTGCCTCAGCCATGAGGCGACAGCCTGCGCAAACGCGGAGGGCTCCACAAGGAGATTGCCGCGAACGCGGTAATCTGCAGGGTGGCCGTCACGCTCCTCCTCGATCCGCCCGGCACCGGATCCGTCGTCGTGCGCCAGTCGCCCCTGGCCGAGTTGTGCGCCTGTCTCCACGCGTTCGACGAGCCGGGCCACCACCCCGCCAGCGCCGCCTGGGTGGCCAGGGCCCACGCCGACCTCGACACCGCGCTGCTCGCCCAGGCCGCCGTCTGGGCGCCGCTCTGGGGTGCCTTCCGCGCCCGCTACCTGCTGCCGCTGTCGGCTGACGGGCGGCGCACGCTCGACGACGAGCTGGAGGAGGTGGCGGGGCTGCCCATCGGCGAGTTCACGGACATGAGCGTGCAGGCGCTGATCGGCAAGAACGACACCGGGCTCGCGCCCCGGCTCAGCGACGAGGTGCTGCACCGGCTCCGGCTGATCTCCTCCAGCCGGATGGAGATCGGCGCCCGGCTGCTGGCCGACCCCGAGGGGGTGCGCGCCGAGCTGCTCGGCTTCCTGGCCGCCTTCGCCGCCGCCGCCTTCGACGCCGAATGGCCCGCCCTGCGCAGCGTCCTCGACCGCGACGGCGCGCTGCGCGAGCGCGACCTGCGCAGGAAGGGCGCCCTGTCGCTGGCCGACTTCCCGACCGCGTCAGCCGTCCAGCCGTCGGGCCGGCGGGTGCGCGTCGTGTTCGACAAGCTCTACAACGCCACCGCCCGGGTGGACGACGACCGCCCCTGCCTGCTCGTCCCGACCGTGCACGGCCGCCCCCACTTCGTGATCAAGCACTATCCGGGCTATCCGGTCGTCATCCAGTACAGCGCCGACGGGGCCGGCACGCCCACGCTGGAGACCGCCAGGCGCAGGCTCGCCGCCCTCCAGGACCCCACTCGGCTGCGGCTGTGCTACGCGATCCTGCGCAACCCGGTCGCCACCGCCGAGCTCGCCACTCAGCTCGGCATGACCGCGCCCCAGGTCTCCAGGCACCTGCGCCGGCTCAGGGAGGCCCAGCTCGTCCACACGCACCGGCGCGGTTCGGTCGTCTACTACCAGCTCGACGCCGACGCGGTCGAACGCCTCGGCCCCGACCTGCTCTCCGTCCTCTACCGCTGACGCACGGCTCCCGGAGGGCGCTACTCCCCGTCCTGGACGGCCGATGCCCCGGGCGAGGCCGCGGGTGAGGCGGCGGGCGTGGCTTTCGCCGGCATGCCGGGAAAGGCCGCGGGCTGGGCCGGGCGGAAGGAGTAGGAGCGGGCCACCGCCTCCTGCATGGCCAGCGCGGCGTGCCGGCGCAGCGGCTCCTCGGTGGCCGCGGCCAGCTCCAGGTAGGCGGCCGTGACACCGCCTTCCAGGTGCACCGCGAGGTTCGCGGCCAGGGTGGCGTTGGAGGGGAAGAACGGCAGCGCGTACGACGCGTCGGGCTCGACCGGCCGGCCGCCCCGCGCCGTGATCAGCGCGCGCAAATGGTCGCGCCTGGACCGGTGGGCCTCGTAGGCCGCGCTCATCCTGGACCGCAGCGTGCCCGAGGTGCGCGCCCCGAGCAGCCCGTAGGCGAACAGCACCGCGTGCTCCGCCGCCAGCGCCTTGCGCAACTTGTCGATGTCGCCCGCGTCGCCGCTCACAGGGACCTCGGCAGGGCGACGACGTGGGCGGCCTCGCAGGCCCCGATGCTGGCCACGAGCTGGGCCACCCCGGGCGAGAGCCCGCCGAGCGCCCGCGCCCGCCCGGCCGCGGCCCTGCGCTCCAGCTCGCGCAGCCGCGCCAGCGACGGTTTACGCGCCCTCCCGGTGGACGTGGGCGACGTGGGCGACGGCGAGACCGGCCCGGACGCGGCGACCGGCGTGGGCGGGACGGTCACGTGCTTGCGCAGCTCGTCGAGATGGGCCTGATGGCGGTCCCTGAACGGCACGAGCTTGTCGGCCCCGCCCGAGATCAGCGACGAGTAGAGCGCGATCGTGCGCTCCTTCTCCGCGATGAGGCCCTTCAGCATGACCGTCTCGGGCGAGTCGGGGGCCGGCGCGGCCGGCCGATCGGGGCCGGAGGCGCTGCATGCGGTGAGGGCGGCCGCCCCGCCCGCCAGCAAGGCTCGCCTGGAGAGCTGAACCGGGCGCACGGACTCGAACCTCCACATGTCTCTGACCCCTGTCGCGGACCTCGCTAGCATCGTACGGCCAGTGCCCGGGATCGCCGCCCGGCGACGCCCCGTGATCGGGCTCGTGATCAGACCCGTGATCCGGCTCCGGATCAGGCCCGTGATCCAGCCTGTGATCCGGCCTGGCGTTCGACCCGCCGTCCGGCCGTGACGAGTGGCGCTCTTTCTGTGCCCTCATACGGATAGGGTGTCAACTGTCGTCGCTGGCTGAGCGGCCAGACGGCGGAGAGCCAGAGGCGAGGTCCGCCCGGCTGAGACATGACAATAGGGGAGGTCGATATGGGCAGCGCATCACCCCGCGACCACCTGATGAAGCTCCTGGAGCCCGTGGTCAGCGCGGAGGGTCTCGACCTGGAGGACGTCACCGTCACCCAGGCAGGCAAGAGACGGCTGCTGCGGGTGATCGTCGATCGTGACGGCGGCGTGAGCCTCGACGACGTGGCCGACGTCAGCCAGGCCGTCTCCACGGCCCTCGACGACACCGACGCGATGGGCCAGGCCGCTTACACACTCGAGGTCTCCTCGCCCGGCGTCGACCGCCCGCTCACCGAGCCGCGTCACTGGCGCCGCGCGGCGAAACGGCTGGTGAAGGCCGAGCTGCGAGACGGCACCGTGATGGAGGGCCGCATCATGACCGCCGACGACACCGGCGTCGACCTCGACGTCGAGGGCGCGGCGCGCAGACTTGACTACGAGAGCCTGACCCGCGGACGGGTGCAGGTGGAGTTCCGCCGCTTCGACGACGTCGACGGCGACGAAGGCTAAGGGGGAGCCGTCGTGGACATCGACATGAGCGTCCTGCGCAGCCTGGAGCGGGAGAAGGACATCTCCTTCGACCTGGTCGTCAAGGCGATCGAGGACGCGCTGCTGATCGCGTACTTCCGCACGGAGGGCGCGGCCCCCAAGGCGCGGGCCGAGCTCGACCGAGGCAGCGGTCACGTCACGATCTGGGCGGCGGAGCTGGACGACGAGGGCGAGGTCGTCAGGGAGTTCGACGACACCCCGGGCAACTTCAGCCGGATCGCCGCGACCACCGCCAAGCAGGTCATCCTGCAGCAGCTGCGCGACGCCGAGGACGAGATCAACTTCGGCGAGTTCGCCAGCCGCGAGGGCGAGCTGGTCTCCGGCGTGATCCAGCAGGGCAAGGACCCGCGCGTGGTCCTGGTCGACCTCGGCAAGATCGAGGCCGTGCTGCCCCACGCCGAGCAGGTCCCCGGTGAGGAATACACCCACGGCGAGCGCATCCGCGCCTACGTGGTGCAGGTGAAGAAGGGCCACAAGGGCCCGTCGGTCACCCTGTCGCGCACCCACCCCGGGCTGGTGAAGAAGCTGTTCGCGCTGGAGGTCCCGGAGATCGCCGACGGCACCGTCGAGATCGCCGCGGTCGCCCGCGAGGCCGGCCACCGCACGAAGATCGCGGTCAGGTCGCGCAGGCCCGGCGTCAACGCCAAGGGCGCCTGCATCGGGCCGATGGGCTCGCGGGTGCGCAACGTGATGACCGAGCTGCACGGCGAGAAGATCGACATCATCGACTGGTCGGAGGACCCCGGCGAGTTCGTGGGGAATGCCCTGTCTCCCGCACGCGTTTCCCATGTCGAGGTTCTCGATCTCGACGGACGCGTCGCGCGGGTGACCGTGCCCGACTACCAGCTCTCGCTGGCCATCGGCAAAGAGGGGCAGAACGCCCGGCTCGCCGCACGACTGACCGGATGGCGGATCGACATCCGGCCCGATACCCAAGCCGAGGACGCCGCCGGTTCCGTAGATGCGTCAACACGGTAAGCTGGAATATGGTGGCCACGCGGTCCCACAGCGCACCTGTGTGGGCTGCAGGGTTCGCACGGCTAAGTCCGAGCTGCTCCGACTGGTGCGGGTCGAGGATCAAGTGGTCCCCGACCTGCGAGGACGGCTTTCAGGCCGCGGTGCATCGCTGCATCCGTCCTTGAGTTGTCTGGAGCTCGCCGAGCGGCGTCGAGCGTTTCCGCGCGCGTTCCGCGTGCCGGGGCCGCTTGACGTGTCGCCCGTACGGGCGCATCTAGAAGGAGAACCACGAAATGTCATGTAGGACGCCGAGTTGATGGGCGGAGTCAGATTGCTATGAGCGCCTGATGAGCACGCGGCGATGAAGACGTCAAGGTAGCGACGGTCCGGACGGCATAGCCAGCCTCCCGGGCCGAGTAAGGGAGTGCAGTGGCGAAGGTCCGGGTATACGAGCTCGCTAAGGAGTTCGGCGTAGAGAGCAAGGTCGTCATGGCCAAGCTCCAGGAGATGGGGGAGTTCGTCCGTTCGGCGTCCTCCACCATCGAGGCGCCGGTGGTCCGCAGGCTCACCGAAGCGTTGGGGGCGTCCAAGGGCGGCCCCTCAAGGGGCGGCGGTCAGTCGTCCAACAAGCCGCAGCCGCCAAGGGCTGCGCCGCGGCCGGCCGATGGCCAGGCCGCCAACGGCGCCGGGCAGGCGCCGGTTCCAGCCCCCCCGCGTCCGGGCCCGAAGCCCGGTCCGCGTCCCGGCCCCGCAGCGGGCCCCGCCGGTGGCGGCGCGCAGCCGCGCCCGCCGGTGGCGATGCCGCACCAGCCTCAGCAGCAGCCTGAGGCCGCCCGCGGCGAGACGTCGGGGGCTCCGCAGGCGCGTTTCGAGAGCGGCGCGCCGGCCCGTCAGGAGGGCGGCCCGTCCGCTCGTCCCGCTCCGGCCCCGCGGCCCGGTCCCGCTCCGCGTCCCGGGCCCAGGCCCGGCCCCGCGGCCCGTCCTGGGGCCCAGGGTGGCGGCGGCGGTGGCCAGCAGCAGGCTCCGCGTCCCGGTGGCGGCGGTGGCCCGCGTCCTGGTCCGGGTCCCAAGCCCGGCCCGCGTGGTCCGCGTCCCGGCAACAACCCGTTCTCGTCCAACGCCAGCGGCATGGGTCAGTCCCGGCCGCCGCGTCCGGGCGGCAACCGCGAAGGCGGTGGCGGTCCCGGCCAGCGTGAGCGTCGTGACGGTCCGCCGCGCGACGGCGCGATGCCGCGTCCGCCGCAGGGTCGTGGCGGCGGCGAGGGCAGGCCCGGCGGCGCCGGTCCGCGTCCTGGTCCGCCTCCCGGCGGCCCGCGTCCCGGTCCTGGTGCCGGTGGTCCCCGTCCTGGTGGCCCGCGGCCCAACCCGATGATGATGCCCCAGGGTCGTCCCTCCGGTCCCGGAGGTGGCGGCGGCGGTGGCGGTCGTCCCGGCGGCGGTGGCGGCGGTGGCCGTCCCGGCGGTGGCGGCGGCGGTCGTCCTGGCGGCGGTGGCGGTGGCGGTCGTCCCGGTGGCGGCGGTGGCGGTTTCGCCGGTCGCCCGGGTGGCGGCGGCACCGGCCAGCGCACCGGCACCGGTGGTCCCGGTGGTGGCGGCGGCTTCGGCGGTCGTCCCGGCGGCGGTGGCCGCGGCCGTGGCGGCGGCACCGCGGGAGCCTTCGGGCGTCCCGGCGGCCGTCCCGCGCGTGGCCGCAAGTCGAAGCGTCAGCGGCGCCAGGAGTTCGACAACATGTCGGCGCCGGCGATCGGCGGCGTGCAGGTCGCTCGCGGCAACGGCGCGACGATCCGGCTGCCCCGCGGCGCCTCGCTCTCCGACTTCGCCGACCGCATCGGCGCCAATCCCGCCTCTCTGGTGCAGATCATGCTGCACCTGGGCGAGATGGTGACCGCGACGCAGTCGGTCAACGAGGAGACGCTGCAGCTGCTCGGCGCCGAGCTCGACTACAACATCCAGGTCGTCAGCCCGGAGGAGGAGGACCGCGAGCTTCTCGAGGCCTTCGACATCGAGTTCGGCGAGGACGAGGGCGACGAGGCCGACCTGGCCGCGCGTCCGCCGGTCGTGACCGTCATGGGTCACGTCGACCACGGTAAGACCAAGCTGCTCGACGCCATCCGCAAGACCAATGTGGTGGCGCGCGAGGCGGGTGGCATCACCCAGCACATCGGCGCTTACCAGGTCTCGGCCGAGCACGAGGGCGAAGAGCGCCGCATCACCTTCATCGACACCCCGGGTCACGAGGCGTTCACCGCCATGCGTGCCCGAGGCGCCAAGTCCACCGACATCGCGGTGCTGGTGGTCGCGGCCGACGACGGTGTGAAGCCGCAGACGATCGAGGCACTCAACCACGCCCAGGCGGCGGAGGTGCCGGTCGTGGTCGCGGTCAACAAGGTCGACAAGGAGGGCGCCGACCCCAACAAGGTCAGGGCCCAGCTCACCGAATACGGCCTGGTGGCGGAGGAATACGGCGGCTCGACGCTGTTCGTCGACATCTCGGCGAAGAACGGCACGGGCATCGACCAGCTCCTCGAGGCCATCCTGCTGACCGCGGACGCCGAGCTCGACCTGCGCGCCAACCCGACGATGGACGCTCAGGGCATCGCGATCGAGGCACACCTCGACAAGGGCCGCGGCCCCGTCGCGACCGTCCTGGTCCAGCGCGGCACGCTGCGCGTCGGCGACTCCATCGTCTGTGGCGAGGCCTTCGGCCGCGTCCGGGCGATGCTCGACGACAACGGCGACGCGGTCGAAGAGGCCACGCCGTCGCGTCCGGTCCTGGTGATGGGTCTGACGGCCGTGCCGAGCGCCGGTGACAACTTCATCGTGGTCACCGACGACCGGATGGCCCGGCAGATCGCCCAGCAGCGCGCGGCGCGCAAGCGCAGCGCCGACATGGCGAAGTCGAGCCGTCGCCGCACCCTCGAAGAGCTGTTCAGCGACCTTGAGAAGGGCCGCGTCGACGAGCTCAAGCTCATCATCAAGGGTGACGTGTCCGGTTCGGTGGAGGCCCTGGAAGACGCCCTGCTCAAGATCGACGTCGGCGACGAGGTCAGGCTCCGAGTCCTGCACCGCGCGGTCGGCGCGATCACCGAGTACGACGTCAACCTGGCCGTCGCCGACGACAACGCGGTCATCATCGGCTTCAACGTCCGCCCCGAGCCTCGGGCGCGCGACCTGGCCGAGCGCGAGGGCGTCGACATCCGCTACTACTCGGTCATCTACCAGGCGATCGAGGAGATCGAAGCGGCGCTCAAGGGCATGCTCAAGCCCGAGTTCGAAGAGGTCCAGATGGGCACCGCCGAAGTCCGCGAGGTCTTCAAGGTGCCGAAGATCGGCAACGTCGCCGGTTCGCTGGTCCGCTCCGGCGTGATCGTCCGCAACAGCAAGGCCAGGGTCATCCGCGACGGCGTCGTCATCGCGGACAACCTGACCGTCTCGTCCCTGCGTCGCTTCAAGGATGACGCGACCGAGGTCCGCGAGGGCTTCGAGTGCGGTATCGGTGTCGGCTACAACGACATCAGGCTCGACGACGTGATCGAGACGTTCGAAATGCGGGAGAAGCCGCGCGTGTGACACGCGGCCGGGCGCCCGGCGGGACATCCGCCGGGCGCCTCTCGCACGCCCTGGCCTGGTCCCCACCGCAGCAGGCCGGGCGTGCGTCCACCTCACCAGGTCAAGCGGTGGTTGCCAACGATGTATGTGGGTTCTCTCACCCTGGACATCCTGCTCGGCGACGTCAGATCGCTGAAGCAGAAGCGCTCTGCCATCCGGCCTCTGATCGCCGAGCTGCAGCGCCGTTATCCCAGCATCGCGGTGGCTGAAACCGGCCATCTCGACCTCCACCGCAGAGCGGAGGTCGGCGTCGCGGTGGTCTCAGCCTCCGCGGGTAACTGCAAAGAGGTGCTGGACGCCTGCGAGCGGATGGTGGCTTTCCGCCCCGAGATCGAGCTGCTGTCGGCCCGGCACCGGCTCTACAACGACGAAGATTGAACAACTGCACGGCCAGGTCGTGCGTGAGGGGGAGCGAACATGGTGGATGCCGCACGAGCGCGCAAGCTCGCGGACCGCATCCAGCAGATCGTCGCCGAGATGCTGGAGCGCCGGATCAAGGATCCGCGCCTGGGTTTCGTGACCGTGACCGACACGCGTGTCACCGCGGACCTGCGCGACGCGACGGTGTTCTACACGGTGTTCGGCTCCGACGCCGAGCGGGCCGACAGCGCCGCCGCCCTCGAAAGCGCCAAGGGGATCCTCCGTTCCGAGGTTGGCCGCCAGACCGGGGTGCGCTTCGCCCCGACGCTGACGTTCAAGCACGACCCGCTGCCCGACAGCGCTCGTCACCTGGACGACCTGATCAACGCCGCCAGGGCGCGTGACGCCGAGGTGGCGCGGCGGGCCGAGACCGCTTCCTACGCCGGCGAGGCAGACCCCTACAGGAAGCCGGACGAGGAAGAGGAAGCGGAGGAGCGCGCCGACGTCGCCAGGGAAGAGCAGGCGTGACGCCCGACGTTCGGGACCGGGCCGGCCGCCCGGCCCGGGTCGAGGCGGGGCAGGCGGACGACTGCCCGATCCCCGCCACGTCGTGGGACCGGGCGCTGCACCTGATCGGGCAGGCCGACGAGGTCGCGCTGGCCTGCCACGTCACCCCCGACGGTGACGCGCTCGGCTCGATGCTGGCCGTCGCGTTCGTGCTGCGCTCGATGGGCAAGCGCGTGGTGGCCTCCTTCGGCGACCGGCAGTTCGCGGTGCCGCGGCTGCTGCGCTTCCTGCCCGGCCAGGACATGCTCGTGCCACCGGATGCCTATCCCGCCGCGCCCGAGTTGATGATCGTCTTCGACTCCTCGACGTTCGAGCGGCTCGGGGTGCTCGGCACCAACGCCGCCATGGCGCGCGAGCTCGTCGTGGTGGACCACCATCCGTCCAACGCCGGCTTCGGCACGCTCAGCCTCATCGACGCCCAGGCCGCGGCCACGGCCGTGCTCGCCGAGCAGCTCGTCTACCGGCTCGGCGGACGCCTCGACCGCGACATCGCCACCTGCCTGTACGCGGGCCTGGTGACCGACACCGGGTCCTTCCGCTACTCCTCGACCACGCCCGCCGTGCACCAGATGGCGGCCAGGCTCGTGGCGACCGGGCTGCGTACCGACGAGATCGCCCGCGAGCTGTGGGACCGCTCGCCGTTCGGCTACCTCAAGGTGCTGGCCGGGGCCCTCGATCGGGTGACGCTGGAGAACGGGCCCGCGGGCGGCCTGGTGTGGACGTACGTGACCCGGGTCGACCGGGCGGAGCACGGGCTGCCGTACTCCGAGCTGGAAGGGCTCATCGACATCGTGCGCCGCACCGACGAGGCCGAGGTCGCGGTCGTGCTCAAAGAGGACGATCAGGGCGACTGGCAGGTGTCCACCAGGTCCAAGGGCAGCGTCGACGTGGCGGCCGTGTGTACGGCGCTCGGCGGCGGCGGCCACCACAACGCCGCCGGCTACACCTCCCACGACACCGTGGAGGAGACCATGGCGAAGTTCCGGCACGAGCTGAGGAAGGTCTCCTGATGGCCGAGAGCGGTCTGATCATCGTCGACAAGCCGGGCGAGTGGACCTCCCACGACGTGGTGGCCAAGATGCGGCGCCTCGCGGGCACCCGCAGGGTGGGCCACGCCGGCACGCTCGACCCCATGGCGACGGGCGTGCTCGTCGTCGGTGTGGAGAAGGCGACCAGGCTGCTCGGGCACCTGACGCTGACCGAGAAGGTCTACGAGGCCACGATCAGGCTCGGCGTCACCACCAACACCGACGACGCCGAGGGCGAGGTCACCGCCACGGCCTCGGCGTCGGCGGTCACGCCCGGCGAGATCCACAAGGGCGTCGCCGCGCTGACCGGGGAGATCATGCAGATCCCGCCGCAGGTCAGCGCGATCAAGGTGAACGGCCAGCGGGCCTACAAGATGGCGCGGGCGGGCGAGGAGGTCGAGCTGGCCGCCAGGCCCGTCACCGTACGGGAGTTCGCCGTGCTCGACATCAGGGCCGAAGGCGACGTGGTGGACGTGGACGCTGTCGTGACCTGCTCCAGCGGCACCTACATCCGCGCCCTGGCCCGCGACCTGGGCGCCGGGCTCGGGGTCGGTGGTCACCTGACGCGGCTGCGGCGCACCCGTGTCGGCCCGTACGACCTGTCCCTGGCCAGGAGCATCGAGCAGCTGACCGAGGAGTGCGTGATCCTGCCGATCGGCGAGGCGGTGGCGGCGGCGTTCCCGCGCAGGGACGTCACGGCCGAGGAGGCGCGTGTCATCGGGCACGGCGGGCGGCTGCCGGCGGCCGGGCTGGGACCGGGGCCGATCGGGGTGTTCGGGCCGGAGGGGGAGTTGCTGGCGCTGGTGGAGGAGCAGGGCAAAACGGCCAGGCCGCTCGCCGTGTTCGTCGGCTAGCGCCCACTGACAGACGTTCCGCCGATCGCCGATCGCCGGCCGCCAGCCGCGGATCGCCGGTCGGCAACCGCAGATCGCCGGTCGGCGGTCGCTTTTTCTGTGGATCGCCAGCCGCCAGCCGCTTCTCTTCTGGATTGCCAGCCGCCGGTCAGTGGGGCTTGCGGGCCACGATGATGTCGCGCACGATCGCCTGATCCACCCAGTGCTCGAAGTCGGGATAGTCCATCACCTCAAGGCCCGCGTCCGTGAGGATCCTGGCCAGCTCGGAGCTCTTGCCCCCGTAGGTGTTCCAGGCGATGCCCATCGCGCCGCCGGGGCGCAGCAGCTCGGCCCAGACCGGCACCGCCCGGCCGAGCAGCTCCAGCGGGCTGCGGGACAGCCCGCCGCCGCCCTTGCTGCCGTGCTGGACACCGTACGGCGCGTCCGTCGCCACGATGTCGAACGAGCGCGGCCTGAAGAAGTCGCGGCTCTTGAGGGTGTCGGCGTTGACCACGGTCAGGCGCTGCGTGTCGCCCGCCTTGACCGCCTCCTTCGACAGGCCGAAGGTGGCATTGAAGCGGCGGCCGACCAGGGCCCGCTCGCGGCGCACCGGCACGATCTCCGCCGTGTGCTTGAGCCGCTTGTTGCGCAGCCACGTCTTGAAGAAGCCGGTGTAGGCCTCGAAGTCCTTGCTGTCCACGTCGATGCCGTAAGCGTCGTAGCCGTACATGAGGGCCTGGTTGAGGGTGGTGCCGCGCCCGCACATCGGGTCGAACACCGACAACCGCCCGCCCATCCCCTCGTCGCGGGCCAGCGCCGTGACGTTGAGCAGCAGCTTGGTGAAGTGCTCGTTGGTCTTGCCGGCGTATTTCTGGATCGTGATCAGGTCGCTGCTGAGCCGGTCGCGCGGACTCATGGCCAGCGGCCTGAGCAACTCGCCCTCCATCCCGAAGACGGCGTAGACGGAGGAGAGGTCGGACAGCAGCGCGACGTCCGCCTCGCTCAGCGGCCCGGCGGTCTCGAACGTCACGTAGGGGACGCCGCCGATCCGCGTCTCGTCGCTGCTCAGCACCTGATTGCCGAGGGCCCGCGCGCTGAAGACGGCCAGCTCGTTACGGGTCAGCCGGACGGAGCTCTCTCCGTAGACCCGGTTGAAGGCAGGCAGGATCAGTAGCGCGTAACGAGGCATGATGCCCGATGATAGCCCCCTCGATTGGAGGGAATGCCGGAGCGCATGGCAGGCTTGTACGCGTTGATCCGGGAACGAGCGAATGTGGGGCCGGGGCGTGCAGGGTTCGGAGAGGTCTGTCGTCACCATCGGCGTGTTCGACGGGGTTCACCGCGGGCACCGTCGGGTGGCCGAGCGGGCTGTCGCCGTCGCGCGTGAGCGTGGGCTGCGTGCCGTGGCGGTCGTGTTCGAGCGGCCCGACGAGGCGGGGCGGCGAGGGGCGCGGCCGCAGGTGCTGACCGGCCCGCGGCGCAGGGCCGAGTTGCTGACCGGGCTCGGCGTCGACGAGGTCGACGTGGTGCCGGATCTGCCGGGTGCGGCGGATCCTGGTGAGTTCGTGCGGAACGTCCTGGCCGAGCGGCTGCGGGCGGTCGTCGTGGTGGTGGGGGAGCAATTCAGGTTCGGCCACGACGAAGGCAGCGGCGTGGAGATATTGAGGACGCTGGGCGATAAATACGACTTCGAGGTCGAGACCGTGCCCCGCCTCGACGACGTCTCCGCCACCTCGATCCGTGAGCGGATCGCCACCGGAGACGTGGAGGGCGCCGCGCGGCAGCTCGGCCGGCCGCACCGTGTGGAGGGCGTCGTCGTCCGCGGCTACCAGCGCGGGCGCCAGCTCGGCTTCCCCACCGCCAACGTCGAGACGCCGCAGCACACCGCCATTCCCGCCGACGGGGTCTACGCCGGGTGGATGGAGTGCGTCCCGATGGCCAACCTGCCCGCTCTCTACGAGGGGGAGCGCTGGCCGGCGGCGATCTCGGTCGGCACCAACCCGACGTTCGAGGGCGTGCCGCGCACGGTGGAGGCGTACGCGCTCGACCGCGACGACCTGGAGCTCTACGGCGTGCACGTGGCCGTGGAGTTCGCCGCGCGGCTGCGCGGCAACACCCGCTTCGACTCGATCGAGGCGCTGATCGACCAGATCCACGCCGACGTGGAGGCCACCCGCCGTCTGACGAACTGACCCCGCCCTGACCCGTGTAAGCCCTCTGTACGCGGGCACGTCGCGACCCCGCCCGAGCACTGGACGCTTGGTGGTAACCTTGCATGTCGGCTCTGTAGCGGCGGTGCTGCGCGCTGCCCATGACGGCCTTCACGCGGCGACTGTAGGCACGCACGGTCGTTCGCGCTTTCACATCACATTCGCGCGTGTCCGTAGATCGAAGGAGAGCCGTGTCCCTCGACACCGCTGCCAAGAAGACCATCATCGAGGAGTACGCGACGGCCGACGGCGACACCGGGTCGCCCGAGGTGCAGATCGCGCTGCTCAGCAAGCGCATCAGCGAGCTGACCGAGCACCTGAAGACGCACAAGCACGACCACCACAGCCGTCGTGGTCTGCTGCTGCTCGTCGGGCGCCGGCGCCGCCTGCTGAAGTACCTGCAGAAGGTCGACATCCAGCGCTACCGTACGCTCATCGAGCGGCTCGGCCTGCGCCGATAGTCTGAAAGGGAGCGGCGCTCGCGCCGCTCCCTTCTCATATTGGGGTAGAACCCCATACGGTCAGGAGGCGTGGCGAGCTGAAAACCGCCCCGCGCTTGACGTACAACTGAAGATCCGAGACACACAGCCCCCGCGTCCGCTCAGCACCATGCGACCCGCGACGCCTGCGGGCCGGTCCTCGGTAGTGGCTTCCGGTAACAAACACACTTGACCGGGCGCTTCGATCGAAGACCGGCGCTGCACCTAACGAGGGTGCCGGTGAGAAAAGGGCGCGGGAGACCGACCACAAGGAGGTCCCCCGTGGAGGGTGTCCACACTGCTGAAGCCGTCATAGACAACGGCTCATTCGGCACGCGCACGATCCGGTTCGAGACCGGTCGCCTCGCGCGCCAGGCGGCGGGCTCCGCCGTCGCCTATCTCGACAGCGACACGATGGTGCTCTCCGCCACCACCGCGTCGAAGTCTCCGAAGGAACAGTTCGACTTCTTCCCGCTCACGGTCGACGTCGAAGAGCGCATGTACGCCGCGGGCCGCATCCCCGGCTCGTTCTTCCGCCGTGAGGGCCGTCCCTCCGAGGACGCCATCCTCACCTGCCGGCTGATCGACCGGCCGCTGCGCCCGTCGTTCGTCAAGGGCCTGCGCAACGAGATCCAGGTCGTGGCCACGGTCATGGCGCTCAACCCCGACCACCTCTACGACGTGGTCGCCATCAACGCCGCGTCCCTGTCGACGCAGCTGGCCGGCCTGCCCTTCTCCGGCCCGATCGGCGGCGTGCGCGTCGCGCTGATCGACGGCCAGTGGGTGGCCTTCCCGACGCACCACGAGCTGGAGCGGGCCACGTTCGACATGGTCGTGGCGGGCCGCGTGCTCGACGACGGCGACGTCGCGATCATGATGGTCGAGGCCGAGTCCACCAAGGACACGCTCAAGCTGGTCGCCGAGGGCGCGGTCGCGCCCACCGAGGAGACTGTCGCGCAGGGCCTCGACGCCGCCAAGCCCTTCATCAAGGTGCTGTGCGAGGCGCAGTCGCGCATCGCGCAGGTGGCGGCCAAGGAGACGGCCGAATACCCGGTCTTCCTGGAATACCAGGACGACGTGCTCAACGCGGTCGAGGCCGCGGTCAAGAACGAGCTGGCCGCCGCGCTGACCATCGCCGGCAAGCAGGAGCGCGAGACCGAGCTGGAGAAGGTCAAGGCGCTGGCCGCCGAGAAGCTCCTGCCCGAGTTCGAGGGCCGCGAGAAGGAGATCTCCGGCGCCTTCCGCTCGGTGATGAAGAAGCTCATGCGCGAGCGGGTCGTCAAGGAGGGCATCCGCATCGACGGCCGCGGCACCAAGGACATCCGCGCCCTGTCGGCGGAGGTCCACGTGGTGCCTCGCGTGCACGGCTCGGCCCTGTTCGAGCGCGGTGAGACCCAGATCATGGGCATCACCACCCTCAACATGCTGCGCATGGAGCAGGTCATCGACACGCTCAACCCCGAGCGGACCAAGCGCTACATGCACAACTACAACTTCCCGCCCTACTCCACCGGTGAGACCGGCCGAGTGGGCTCGCCCAAGCGCCGCGAGATCGGTCACGGCGCGCTGGCCGAGCGGGCGCTGATCCCGGTGCTGCCCACGCGTGAGGAGTTCCCCTACGCGATCCGGCAGGTCTCCGAGGCGCTCGGCTCCAACGGCTCCACCTCGATGGGCTCGGTCTGCGCCTCCACCATGGCGCTGCTCGACGCCGGTGTGCCGCTCAAGGAGATGGTCGCGGGCATCGCGATGGGTCTGATCGGCGAGGGTGACAACTACGTCACGCTGACCGACATCCTCGGCGCCGAGGACGCCATGGGCGACATGGACTTCAAGGTCGCCGGCACCAAGGACGTCATCACCGCCCTGCAGCTCGACACCAAGCTCGACGGCATCCCCGCCAGCGTGCTGGCCGCCGCGCTCAAGCAGGCCAAGGGCGCCCGCCTGGCGATCCTCGACGTGATGCAGGAGGCGATCGACTCTCCGGCGGAGATGAACCCGACCGCGCCGCGCATCATCACCATCAAGGTCCCGGTCGACAAGATCGGCGAGGTCATCGGCCCGAAGGGCAAGATGATCAACCAGATCCAGGACGACACGGGTGCCGAGATCACCATCGAGGACGACGGCACGATCTACATCGGCGCCACCGACGGGCCCGCCGCCGAGGCCGCCCGTTCGGCGATCAACGCGATCGCCAACCCGCACATGCCGGAGGTCGGCGAGCGCTACCTGGGCACGGTCGTGAAGATCGCCGCGTTCGGCGCGTTCATCTCGCTCATGCCCGGCAAGGACGGTCTGCTGCACGTCTCGCAGATCCGCAAGCTGCACGGCGGCAAGCGGATCGAGAACGTCGAGGACGTCATGGGCGTCGGCGAGAAGATCCAGGTCGAGATCGCCGAGATCGACGGCCGGGGCAAGCTCTCCCTGGTGCCGGTCGAGGTCATCGAGAAGGAGGCCGCCGAGAAGGAGGCCAAGGGCGCCGACGGCGACGACTCCGACGCTCCGGCCCCGTCCGAGGCGGCTCCGGCCGGCGAGGAGCGGTCCGAGCGGCCCCGGCGCACCCGTACGCGCGTGCGTAACACCCGCTCCGATGGGGACGACCGGAACTCGTGACGACGACCACGCTCCACCCCGGCAAGGACGGAGCCGGGGTGGTGAGGCGCACCGTCCTCCCGGGTGGGCTGCGCGTGGTGACCGAGACCATGCCGACCGTGCGCAGCGTCGCGGTCGGCATGTGGGTCGGCATCGGCTCGCGTGACGAGGCCCCCGAGCACATGGGGGCCACGCACTTCCTCGAACACCTGCTGTTCAAGGGCACCCCGACGCGCGACGCGATGGAGATTTCCGCCAGCATCGAGGGCATCGGCGGTGAGATCAACGCCTTCACCGCGAAGGAGTACACCTGCTACTACGCGCGGGTCCTCGACGAGGACCTGCCGGTCGCGGTCGACGTGCTCGCGGACGTGGTGACCAGCTCGCTGGTGACCGCCGAGGACGTCGAGTCCGAGCGGGGTGTGATCCTCGAAGAGATCGCCATGCACGACGACGATCCCTCCGACGTGGTGCACGAGCAGTTCGCCGCCGCCCTCTACGGCGACTCGCCGATCGGCCGGCCCATCCTGGGCACGGTCGACTCGATCAACGCCCTCGGGCGCGAGCGGATCGCCGAGTACTACCACCGCTACTACCGGCCTCGTTGCACGGTGGTGTCCGTGGCGGGCAACATCCGGCACGAAGAGGTCGTCGAGCTGGTGGCCAGGGCCTATGAGCGGGCGGGGGCGCTGACCGGTCCTGCCGAGTTCGCGCCGCCGCGCACCAGCGGCCCCGGCGCCACGTCCGGCTCCCGCCTGGCGGTGCTCGACCGGCCCACCGAGCAGGCCAACCTGGTGCTCGGCACGACCGGCCTGGCCCGCACCGACGACCGCCGCTTCGCGCTGGGCGTGCTCAACGCGGCGCTCGGCGGCGGCATGTCGTCCCGGCTCTTCCAGGAGATCAGGGAGAAGCGCGGCCTGGCCTACTCCGCCTACAGCTACACCTCGGCCTACGCCGACACCGGCCAGTTCGGCATCTACGTGGGCTGCCTGCCGTCCAAGATCGACGACGTGCTCAAGATCTGCCGGGACGAGGTGGCCAGGGTGATCACCGAGGGCATCACCGCCGACGAGATCATGCGCGGCAAGGGCCAGATGCGTGGCGGGCTCGTGCTCGGTCTTGAGGACACCGGCTCGCGCATGTCGCGCATCGGCAAGAACGAGCTGGTCTACGACGAGCTGATGTCGGTCGACGAGGTGCTGGCCCGCATCGAGGCCGTCACCCCTGAGGAGATCTCCGAGGTCGCCCGCGACGTGCTCAACCGGCCGCTCACGCTGGCCGTGATCGGCCCGTACGGCGACAAGGACTTCTCCGACGCCATCGCGTGAACGGCGGCCCGCGCCGGTTGGGATAGGCTCGCCCTGTGATCAGGGTAGGTGTGCTCGGCGCCCAGGGGCGCGTGGGCGTCGAGGTGTGCAAGGCGGTCGAGGCGGCCACCGACATGGAGTTGGTGGCCGCGCTCGACAAGGACGACTCCATCGAGGGGCTCCAGGGCGCCGAGGTGGTGGTCGACTTCACCCATCCCGACGTGGTCATGGGCAACCTCGATTGGGCGATCGGCCACGGCGTGCATCCCGTGGTGGGCACGACCGGGTTCGACGAGGGCCGCCTGGAGACCGTGCGCGGCTGGCTGGCCGCGAGTCCCGGCACCAACTGCCTCATCGCCCCCAACTTCGGCATCGCCGCCGTGCTCATGATGCACTTCGCCCAGCAGGCGGCCCGCTACTTCGAGTCGGCCGAGATCATCGAGCTGCACCACCCCAACAAGGCTGACGCGCCCTCCGGCACGGCCCGGCGCACCGCCGAGCTGATCTACGAGGCGCGCGCCAAGGCCGGGGCCGGGGCGATGCCCGACGCGACCAGCACCGCGCTTGACGGCGCGCGCGGGGCCGACGTCGGCGGCGTGCACGTCCACGCGGTGCGCCTGTCCGGGCTGATCGCGCACCAGGAGGTGCTGCTCGGCGGCGACGGCGAGATCCTCACCATCAGGCACGACACGATGAGCAGGTCGGCGTTCACGCCGGGCGTGCTGCTCGGCGTGCGCAGGGTGCGCGAGCTGCCCGGCCTGACCCTCGGCCTTGAGCCGCTGCTCGACCTCTGACGCGGCCTTTTCGCCTCTCAACACGACGTGCCCACGTCCGTACTCGGCCGTGGGCACGTGGTGAGGAGAGGGTCCCGGCTCCGCACAGCCAGGCCTACGATCTTCAACCCTAATATGAGCGGCGAGCTCGTCCGGAAAAATGAGATCGTGTCGCCATGGTGCGATGGGCGCGAGCGGACGAACTTCCCGGGCTGGTCTCCATAGAGCTGGCCGCCGACCGGCTGTTCGAGCAGGTGGGCATCGTCTTCCCGCCCGGGACCACCATGATCGAAGAGGCGGCCGGCCCAGGCGCCGTGCTGGTCGAGGGCGAGCCGCCCGACGGGTTCGCGCTGATCGGCTGGGTCGACGGCGGCCTCCACCTCGATCAGCTCGCCGTCCGTCCCGAGAGCATGCGCCAGGGCATCGGCGGGCGGCTGGTGACAGCCGTCATCGACCACGCGCGGGCGGCCGGTGCGCCGGGCGTGACGCTGACGACGTACCGCGACGTGCCGTGGAACGCGCCCTGGTACGCGCGCCACGGCTTCACCCCGATGCCCGAGGCCGAGTGGGGGCCGCAGCTGCGGGCGCTGGTCGAGCACGAACGGGAGCTCGGCATCGAGATCGCCCCGCGCGTGGTGATGCGCCGCCGTCCCTAGCGTGCGCCGTTGTCACGACGGCTCGCGGACGGTGCGGCTGGTGATGTGCGGTGGCGGCTCCTCGAAGCGGGAGCGCTGGGCCGGCTCGCCGCTGACCTGCTCCACGATGGAGGCGGCGAGCTGGTGCAGCTTGACGTTCCGGTCCTGGGAGACGTGCCGCAGCAGCTCGAACGCGTGCTGCGCGGTGCACCGGCGCTGCGCCATGACGATGCCGAGGGCCTGGTCGATGATCGCGCGCGTGGTGAGCGCCTCCTTGAGCTGGGCCGCCACCTCACGCATCCTGGCCGCTTCCAGCGTCGTACGGTAGAGGACGCCGACGTGGGCGGCGCTGACCCGCATGGCGAGCATGGTGGCGGCGAGTCCTCCGGCGTTCGGTTCGGCGGCGTTCGGTTCTGTGGAGTCCGGTTCTGTGGCGTCCGGTTGCGTGGCGGTGAGAACGGTGGCGTCGGGGGAGCCGTCGTCCTCTGAGTAGAGCGTGAACGCGCCGAGCAGCGTCCCCTCCGACTCCAGCGGCTCACAGTGCACCGTGCGGATCTCCGGCGCCTGCTGGGCGAACTTCGACCAGCGGGAGTCGGCGGCCAGGTCGCGGGTCGTCACGGACCGCCCGCTGCCGATCGTGTCGAGCACGGGCCCCTGTCCGACGGCCGTCTGCAGGTCGTCGAAGAGCCTGGCCCGCGCGTGGGACGCGGCCGCGGTGCGCAGACCGTCCGCGGAGCACAGCACGACGCTCAGCATCGGCGAGCAGGGCATCGCCGAGGCGGCGATCGTCGCCTCGGCTGCGGTCGGGGATGAGACGGGCGCGGTCGGCCCGGTCAGGGGTGAGACGGGCGCGGTCGGGCCGGGCATCGCCCGTCCGGCGATGGCGACGCACTCAGCGAGTGCCCGCTCGAACTCCTCGATGTCCGTGGACACCCTGGGCCGATCTGCCACGATCCCTCGCGATCGCTGCGTCGGGGGTCACTGGGGCCTTGCCTTCGAGACCTCCAGGCTAGCGGTTCGGCGGGACGCTCACGAGAGGTAGGCGTCGATCTCTGTCAGGTAGGCGTCCTTGACGTGGCGCGGCAGCCAGGTGATCTCGAAGGCGTTGCGCTGCAGTTGCGCCAGCTCCTCGCGGCTGAGCTGGAGGGAGTCCTGCAGGGCCTCGATGTTCTCCTGTACGTAGGCGGCGAAGTAGGCCGGATCGTCGGAGTTGATCGTCACCCGCACGCCCAGGTCCATCAGCTTGCGGATGCCCTCGGCCTTCATCGAGTCGGTGACGTAGCCGTTGGACACCGGGCAGCAGGTCAGCCCCGTGCCGCGAGCCAGCACCACCTCCACCAGCCGCTGGTCCTCAAGAATGTTGACGCCGTGGTCGATCCGGTCGACGCCGATCTCCTCGACGGCCTGGCGGATGTGCTCGATCGCGTCGTCCTGGTCCACGTCGCAGTGCATGGTCAGCAGGTAGCCCTCCTGCCTGGCCCGCTCGTAGACCGCGGCGAACTTGGCCGGCGGGTTGCCCTTCTCGTCGGAGTCGAGCCCGACCCCGACGATCCACTCCTTGTACGGCAGCGACTCCAGCAGCGTCGCCATCGCGTACTCGGCCTGGAAGTCGCGCAGGAAGCACATGATGAGCTGGGCCCGCACGCCGAGCTGGGCGTGCGCGTCCATCAGCGCCCGCCGCAGCCCCCTGATCACCACGTCGAACGGCACGCCGCGCGAGGTGTGCGCCTGGGGGTCGAAGAAGATCTCGGCATAGCGGACGTTCTGCTCGGCGGCCTTACGCAGGTAGGCCATCGCCAGGTCGTAGAAGTCGGGCTCGGTGCGCAGCACCCGCATGCCCTCGTAGTAGATCGTCAGGAAGGACGAGAGGCTGTCGAAGGTGTAGGCGGCCCGCATCTCCTCGACGGTCGCGTACGGCAGCTCCAGCCCGTTGCGGGCGGCCAGCTCGAACTTGAGCTCCGGCTCCAGCGTGCCCTCGATGTGCAGGTGCAGCTCGCACTTGGGCAGACCGGCGATGAATTCCTTCACCGTCCCACTGTAGAAGACGGCTAGAAGATGATCGCCAGACCCACCGCGAAGAGGAACCCGTACGCCAGTTGCAGCTTGCCCGTCTGCTGCAGCACCGCGATCAGGGCCGGGCCCACCGCCTTGCTCAGCACCGCCCTGATGGGGGAGACCGCCAGCGGCGCCGCGAGCAGCACCAGGGCCGCCCAGGGCGTGATGGGGATCATCGCCAGCGCCACCACGAACGGCACGATCTGGCAGGCCACGTAGAGCGTACGGGTGCGCTCGGCGCCCAGCAGCACCGCCAGCGTGCGCTTGCCCGCCTGCCCGTCGGTGCCGACGTCGCGCAGGTTGTTGACCACCAGCATCGAGCACGACAGCAGCCCCACCGGGATCGAGGCGATCAGCGCCGCCCAGCTCAGGTGCTCCGTCTGCACGTAGGCCGTGCCCATCACGGGGACGATGCCGAAGAACACGAACACGGCCACCTCGCCGAGCCCGCGATAACCGTACGGGTGCTTGCCGCCGGTGTAGAACCAGGCGGCCGCGATCGCCGCCGCGCCCACCAGCAGCACCCACCAGGCCCGCGTGACGACGACGAGCACGAGCCCCAGCACCGCCGCGAGCGCGAACGAGCCGAGCGCGGCCGTCAGCACCTCGCGCGGGGTGGCCGCCCGCGAGCCCACCAGCCGCATCGGCCCGACCCGCTGGTCGTCGGTGCCGCGCACGCCGTCGCTGTAGTCGTTGGCGTAGTTGACGCCGATCTGCAGCGACAGCGCCACGAACAGGGCCAGCACCGCCCGCCACCACACGAAACCGCCTTCGCCGATCGCCACGCCCGTGCCGACCATGACCGGCACGACGGCGTTGGGAAGGGTGCGGGGGCGAGCGCCGGCGATCCACTGGGAAGGGGTTGCCATGTCCTGCTTGAACCTCTAGCTGATGTCGGTGGTGAGTCTGACCATCCGGATCGGACGACCCATGTCGAGGACGCGTTCGGCCATGTCCTCACCCCAGCCCGCCGACTCCAGGAAGCCGAGCACCGCGTAGTTGTCGGCGAACACCCAGGTGACGATCTGCCGGAACCCGTCGTCACGAAGATAGTCGACCGTGGCGTTGAGCAGCCGGCTGCCATGGCCCCTGCGGACGAAGTCCGGGTCGACCAGCAACGTCAGCATCTCGGCCGCCACCCCGGGGTCGAGGTCGGGGTCCTCCGCGGGGGCGTGGGAAGCCAGCCCCACCACGCGCTCACCGCCGCGCGGGGTCACGAGGGCGGCTCCGGCGCCGCCCGCGCCCAGCGCGGGAAAGCCCTCGGTGTCGAGGATCGTCTCCACCGCCACCAGCACCCGATGCATGGGGGAGGGCGGGGCGACGATCGCCTCGTCCCACTGGCGCAGCCACATCTTCTCCGCCGCCGCGCCGGTCATCTGCTCGAGTGGGCCCTCGGGGAGGAAGTCCCGATAGCCGTAGCGCCAGGCGCGGATCTGAGTGTTCGCAACCTGGAGAACATCCTCGCGCCGGGCCGCCCGGACGCCTACGTCTGCCATCTCGGCCCGCTCCTTCGCCTGCCGTCCATGCCACAAGGCACGAGTTACACCGTATCGGTGTTTGAGCCTTGGAGACGACGCGAACCCCGCTTCCTCGCCCGGTAAGCCCGCGTCTTGGTGCGGTTGCCGCATACACGCATGGAACACCACGAGCGGGAACGGTTCTTCGACGAGTCGATGAACGCCCACCGACAGCTTTCCTCCGCGCACACCTTGAGCCGGTCCCACGACGCGGCCACTGCCGCCGCGGCGATGCGCGCCAGGCCGCCCGCCACGCCGGTGGCCGCAGGGGTCAGCCGGGGGCCGCCGTCGGCGTCGAGGGTGACGAGGAGGGGCAGCGAGGGAAGCTCGGCCGGTCGCCTTTGTTGCGCCGGTCGCTCGGACAGGCGCTCGGGCGAACGCTCGGCCGGGCGCCGTCTGAGTGCCGCTCTGAGGCCCTCACGCAGGGCGTGGGCGGTGTGCAGGTCGTCGTCGGAGGCACGGTCGCGCGGGCCTGCCAGGCCGCGCTCGCGCAGCCACAGGGCCAGGTCGGCGGGGGAGGACAGCTCGTCCGCCTGGGCTTCGACGTCGAAGGTGTTCACGAAGTCTCGTACGAGCTCCGTGGGCAACGGCATGCCGTCACTCTACTGGCCGATCTCCCGGGTTGATCTACTGGACTCGAACCCGGCCATCTACTGGGCTGCCCGCACTTTTGTGATCGTCAGGGCCTCAGCCAGCCGCCTGACCCCTTCACGCAGCTCCGCGAGGTTGGCGGCGGCCATGTGCGTGACCCGGATGCGCGGCCCCGGCGGCTCCGACGGGTAGTACATCCGGCCCGGACTCACCAGTACCCCGTTCTGCCTGGCCGTCTCCACGAGGGCGCCCTCGTCGACGTCGGCGGGCAGCCGTACCCAGAGATGCATGCCGCCGATCGGCAGCAGATGCGGCTCGGCCGCGGGCATGTGCTCGGCGAGCGCCGCCGCGAGCGCGTCGCGGCGGATCACGATCTCGGCGTGCACGGCCGTGAGATGCCGCCGCCAGGCCGGCGACCCCACGAACTCCAGCGCCGTCTCCTGCAACGGCCGCGCCACGAAGAACGACTCCACGAGCTGGGCGGCACGCAGCCGGTGCGCGGCGGGCCCCCTGGCGATCACGGCCGCCACCCGCAGGCTCGGCGCGAGGATCTTGGTCAGCGAGCCGATGTGCACCACCGTGCCGTCGCGGTCCATCGACGCCAGCGACGGGGGCGCCTGCCCGGTCAGGTAGCGGGCGTAGTCGTCCTCCACCACGAACGCGCCCGCCGCCCGCGCCACCTGCAGCACCTGCTCGCGGCGTTCGACGGGCAGGGTGGCGCCGGTGGGGTTGTGCAGGGTGGGCTGGCAGAAGAACACCCGCGCCCCCGTCATCGCGAACGCCTCGGCCAGCAGCTCGGGCCGCACGCCGTCGCGGTCCATCGGCACCGCCGTGGCCCGCAGCCCCGCCGCCCTGGCCGCGGCCAGCGCTCCCGGATAGGTGGGCGTCTCGACGAGGATGGGCGTACCGGGAGCCGCCAGCGCTCTGAACGCGTTCGTGAGCGCCGCCTGTCCGCCGCTCACGATCAACGCGTCGGCCCCTGTCACGTCGCCGCCGGCCTGCGTGGCGAACCAGCGCCGCAGCTCAGGCAGCCCGGTCAGAGGCGGCCTGGCCCAGGCGCCCGGCCTGCGTACGGCCCGCGCCGCCGCGGCGGCCAGCTGCTTGTCCGGCCGCAGCCCGGGCCGCAGATATCCACCGGTCAGCGGCACCACCCCCTCGGGCGCCGCCCCCAGCAGGGCCGTGATCGGCCCGTCGTCCACCACCCGATCCCCGAGCGCGACGGTCTGCCAGGACAGATCGGCCGCGTCCCGCGCCGGCCGCACAGGCGGGGCCACGAAGGCACCGCTGCCCGGCCGCGTCACCACCCGCCCTTCTGCGGCCAGCTGCCCGATCGCCCTGGAGACGGTGACGGGGCTGACGTTGTGCCGGCGCATGATCTCCCGACTGGACGGCAACCGCGCGCCCGGCCCGAGGCGTTCGGCCTCTTCGCGCAGTATCGCGGTGATCTGAGCGATACTGCTATCGTTGTTCATGAGATCGGATGATAGCGCTATCGTCACCGGCGCAGTAGCGCTCCCCCAACCCGACCTTCACCCTGACTCCCCACCCACGCCCCAGCCCGGCACCGAGCCCGAGACCCCACCACAGCCGCAGCCGCAGTCCCGCGACCATGACCATGGTCGGGAGCGAGATCACGACCGTGGACGTGATCGTCGGCGGGGGACAGCTCTGGCCTTCCTGGGGGTGCTGGCCTTCTCCGGCTCCTTCCCCGCCACCGTCTACGCGATGCAGGGCTTCGACCCCTGGCTCGTCGCGGTGGGCAGGGCCGCCCTGGCAGGCGTACTGGCCCTGATCTGCCTGCGAGCCAGCGGCCGTCCACTCCTCCCACGCAGAGCCGAGTGGCCCTCGTACGCGCTGATCTCCGGCGGCGTCGTCTTCGGCTTCCCCGTCTTCAGCGGCCTGGCCCTGGCCCTCGGAGCCGGCACCGCACACTCCGCCGTCGTCATCGGCCTGCTCCCGGCCGCCACGGCCGCCTGCGCCGTCCTGAGAGCCTCAGAACGCCCCCGCCCGCTGTTCTGGGTCGCCTGCGCGGCCGGCGCCGCCGCCATCACGGCCTTCACCCTCATCCAGCACCAGGGCGGCGCGTCCTGGCCCGACCTGCTCCTCGTCGCGGCCCTGCTGTCGGCGGCGGCCGGTTACACCGAAGGCGCCCGCCTGACCAGGCAGACGCCAGGCTGGCAGGTCATCTCGCACGTCCTCGTGCTCTCCCTTCCTGTGACGCTCCCCGTGACGGCGGTCCTGGCCCTCACCACCCCGATCACCATCACCCCCGAGGCCGTCGCCGGGCTCGCGTACGTGGCGGCGATCTCGATGTTCCTCGGTTTCATCCCCTGGTACGCGGGCCTGGCCAGAGGCGGCATCGCCAGAGCGGGCCAGACCCAGCTCACCCAGCCGCTCCTCACCCTGGTGTGGGCCTGGTTCCTGATGGGCGAGCGCTTCGGCCCGGCGACCGTGCTCGCGGCCGTGGCCGTGCTCGTCTGCGTGGCCGTCACCCAGCGCGCCCGTACTTGAAAGCCGTGACGCCGCGCCGCAGGATGGGAGTGGAGGTGTCACACCAATGGCTGACCTCACGATCCCGGAAGGCGGATTCTGGCCGGCGCCGGAAATCCCGCAGCCCAATATCTATCCCATGGAATGGCGAGTGGAGACCGAGAAGCTCGCCGCCATATACGAGAAATCCAAGCGCGTGGTCTGGAACCCGGCCGACCTGCCCTGGGACGGCCTCAATCCCGACGACTTCACGCGGGAGCAGCGCCTGGGCATCATGTACTGGTTCGCGGTCCTGGCGAACTTCGACGCCTCGGGGCCGGCGGTGTTCGCCCGCGCCACCATCCAGGCCTTCGAGAAACACGAAGAGGACCCGGTCAGAAAGTGCTTCTTCTCGATCACCCGCGACGAGATGAACCACGAGGAATGCTGCCAGCGTACGATCGCCAGACTCTGGCCGGGCGGCCCGCTCGACTGGACACCGGCGGACGACCTCGAATCGGCCGCCCACAACAACATCGGCTGGCTCTACCACAACGGCGGCCGCTACTGGACCGGCTACACCTCGGCCGTGGGCAAGTATTCGCTGCCCGTTCTCTTCACCAGTTTCATGATGGGCGAGATGGCCGCCTCCACCCTGTTCAGAGGCATGGCCTCGGGCACGAGTCATCCCGTCTTCGGCGAGATGTTCCAGCGGATCGGCCGCGACGAGTCACGCCACCTGCAGATCTGCATGACCATTCTCGAAACCGAATGGCCCGGCCTCACCGACGAGACCCGTACTTTGATCACCCGGCAGTTGAGGGCCGGTTTCGTCTTCCTCAGCATGATTCTCTGGGAGCCGCCGGAGGGCTTCTGGGAGCTTCCCCCTTACTTCCTGCCCAACCATCGCGTCCTCATGGACCATGCGCGGGAGGCGGGGCTGGGGCTGCTGTCGTACGAGGAGCAGGCGGAGAACTGGCGGGTGGCGATGGCCCGCGTCCGAGCCATCGTCGAACGGTGGGGGATCGCCTTTCCCGCCATTCCCGAGCTGGACCTGGAAGGAGTCCCCGTGGACTTCATCGACCCGGAGGACATCATCCCGGTCTTCTGACGCCCCGTTCCGAAGCCGCCGGCTGAGAACTTCGGAACGACATCAAGCAGCACGTCGTACGGCGGTCACCCGGGTGCCGTCACGTCATGTGACGGCCACACGACGCCGTCGTATGGCTGGCGACTTCTAGGATGACCTCATGTGGCCGCGCATAGACGGACTCAGAGTCCTCGAACTGGGCACTCCCGGCAAACTCCGCACCTGGCTCACCGACCTGACACTGTCGGGCGCCAAGACGGCCACAGCCGGCCTCCTGCCCCTCGACTACGAGGCCGAAGGCGAGGAACTGGAGCAGGTCGGGGAGAGACTCGTCCTGGTGAACTCCTCCGGGGAACGCACCGCGGAGATCGAGATCACCCGAGTCGAACTGACGCCGTTCGCCGAGGTGAGCTGGGAGTTCGCCCAGGCGGAGGGGGAGGGGTACAGCTCGGTGGAGGACTGGCGGGAGACGCACCGCCGCTATTGGGCGGAGCAGGGGTACGAGGTGAGCCACGACACCACGGTGGTGTGCCTGTGGTACCGGGTCGTGTCACGCGTAGGCGGGCCGCCAAACGGAAATCCAGCCCCACCCGCATGACGCCGCCCCGCTCGCAGCACTGAGACACCGCCCCTCACGCTCGTCGGCGAGGCCCGCCACCGTGCAGGTGCGACACCGCCTCCCCGAGACGGCAGCGTGCCCCAACCCTGGCGATCACCCCTGAGAGCGAGCCTGCCATGGAACAGGCGTAACCCCGTTCCTCGGCTCGTCAGAGGCTCGGCCACCCGGGGAGGACGACGTCGTCGCGTCGGGTTCGCGAGAGACGTCCCGCCATGGAACCGGTGTAACCCGGTTGCTCTACTCGATGGAGGCCTAGCCGCCGGGCAGGCGCGGCACCGTCTCGCACGTTCGCGTGAGACGTCCCGCGCTATGAAAGGAGGCGTACCCGTTGCTCGGCTCGTCCGTGGACGTGACCGTGGCTTGGCCGCCGGACAGCACGGCATCCTCTCGCCGGGTTCGCAAGAGACGTATCACCATCGAACAGGCGTAACCCCGACCCCTCTACTCGTCGGAGACGTCCGCTACCGACCACTGGCGACACCACTTCGTCCGCATTCCGGAGACATCCCGTCGTCCCCATCCACCGGCACCTCAACTCCGCGCACCCCGCCACTCACTGGCCTGCCTACCCCTCTCGCCCGGAATGACCTCCCACATGCCCGGGATGACGTCCACAGATCCGAGCGAGTTTCCGACCCGCTCAGCCTTATCCGCCCTGCCCACATCGGCGATGATGCGCGCCGACACCGCCGATCCACCTTCTCGCCGCGACCACCGCCACCATCTCCGGCGGCATCAAACATCCGGCCAGCGGCACCTACATCCGGCCAGCGGCACCTACATCAGGCCAAGGCGTCTGTACCGGCCGGCGGGGAAAGTAAGACAGACGGAGAACAGAAGGACAGACGGAGGACATACGGAGGACATACGGACACCTGTCGGGGCGCCTGACATCCCATAGCGGCTGAGCCGTAACCCTCGACCCCAGTACGCCGCATCCTCTGTATCGCCTGCAGCCCCTTCAGTCGCCGCATCCCCATATCCGCCGCATCACTCCGATATGGGCCACTGCTCCACAGGGGCGACGAAACTGCCACGATGCGGAATGCTGTACGCCCATCCCTCCTCCCGTAGCAACGTAAGAGCCCGCCGTACGGTCTCCCGTGCCGCACGGAATTCACGCACCAGATCGACCTCGCTCGGCAGCGGCTTACTCGGCACCAAGGCGCCACTTCTGATCCGCTTTCTGAGCTCATCGGCAATGTGTCGATAGAACGGCGTCTGCCTGCCTGATGGCCCGGTCTGGCCGGGAGCGTTGACAAATGTCCCCTCTCCTTGCCGCGTATGAACCAGCCCTTGGTTGCGCAGCACACGAATCGCCCTGCGCGCGGTCGTGCGCGCGACCTTGAACTCCCGCTGGATCCCCGCCTCGCTGATCACAAGATCTCCAGGCGAAAGATCGGCGATGATGCGCGCTTTGATGACCTCGCTGATCTGGAGATACAGGTACGTCCCGCCCTCGCGATTCGGCACGCTACAAGGTTATCCAACGACCCCGTCAAACACAGGGCAATCAAGAGCCCCGATTCCCCGGCCACTTTTCGGGATCGGCCACAAACGTACCCCTATACGGCACGGTGAAGACCCACCCCTGCTCCCGCAGATGCGCGACGGCCTGCCGTACCGTCACCTTCGCCACACCATATTGTCGTATCATCACTTTCTCGCCGGGAATGGCACTGTTTGGCGTGATCTCACCTCGCTGGATACGTTTGACAACTTCACCAGCGATTCTCTGATATATAGGCACCTTCCGTGGCGTGCGAGGAATGCCCGGCTGACCGACGTACGTCCCCTCCCCCGGAACCGTGTACGCCAGCCCCCGCTCCCGCAGTTCCCTGGCGACGCGACGCGCGGTCGTCCGAGCGATGCCATAGTGCTCCTCAAGCGCGGCCTCACTCGGAAGAACATCGCCAGGTCGAAGCACCCCACTGTCGATCTGATCGCGGATCAGGCCGGCGACCTGCTGATAGAGCGGCACGGGACCCGTACGATCGAGCACGCCCGGATTATAAACATTTCAACAGTCCTGACTCACCGCCCCACAGCCACCCCTTCACCCCAGCCGCCCCAGTCGACCTACACCGGCAAAGTAGCGATGAGATCAGGGCGTCGTGGGCACGTCTGCCACCAGCAGCACCAGCGGCCCTGTACGTCGTCTGCACTGGCGCCAGCAGCACGGGCAACAGGCAGCCCCCTGGGCCCTGCACGCCGTCTGCACCGGCGCCGGCAGCCCGGCGACCCTGTGCGCTGTCCGCGTCGGCAGCACCGGCAGTCCTGCGTGCCGTCCGCGCTAGCGCCTCAGCAGCACCGTGGCCCGTATGCCGTCCGCTCCGGCGACCTCGCGTGCCGTTCGCACCGGCGCGCCAGCAGCAGGCAGCCCCGGCACCCTGTGCGCTGTCAACGCCAGCAGCACCGGCAGCCTGCGTGCCGTTCCGCACCAGCAGCGCCAGGAGCACCGTTGCGCCGGTAGCATCGGCGGCTCTGCGGGGTGTCGCCCCGGGTGCTATTCCTCTGGATCGTCACCGACTCAAAGACACCCCTGCTCGCGACTCAGCGTCACGAAGGGGAGCCTTGCCGAGCGCGAACGATGAGCCGCGAGATGGCGAGGCGTCAAAGGCGCGTTCGGCAGCAGCGGCACGAGCAGCCCGGCACGCCGTTCGCACCGGCGCCAGCAGCAGGTAGCGCCGGCAGCCCTGAGCGCCGTTCGTGTCGTCCGCTTCGGCAACATCGGCGGCCCTGTGCGCCTCCCGCACTGGCGCGCGCGCCAGCAGCACCGGCATAGCCCGCGTGCCGTCCGCGCAGGCAGTATCGGCGGTCCTCCGTGCCGTCCGCGCTACCAGCACCGGCATACCGCTCACGTAGGCACCGCCGGCAATCTCGTGCGCCGTCCGCACCCACAGCACCTCAGCGCCAGCAGCACCGGTAACACCCACCAGCAGTTCTGCGTACCCCCTCACCGACGCGTAGTCCTGCACGCCGTCCTCGCAGGCAGCCCTGTGCACCCTCCGCACCGGCAGCACCAGGAGCTCTGCGCGCCAGTAAGCACTGATAGCCCCGCGTGTCGTCCGAGCAGGCAGCCGTGGCGGCCTTCTGCGTCGTCCGCATCGGCAGCGCCTCAGTGTCAGCGGCACCGGCATGCCGTCTGCGCAGGCAGCCCTATGCACCCTCCGGGGCGGCCCTGTGGACCCTCCGCGCAGGCAGCACCGGTGACCTTGTGTGTTGTCTACGCCGGGGCGCCGGCAGCGTCTATCGACGGCGCCTGGGGGACTTGCAGCACCCGGAGCACCTGCGGCGGTTGATCCCAGTGGGCTGCCGGAGCGGAAGTGGCACTACCTGTGGGATGCACGTGCGGACGTCGGCCATGAACCGCGGACGCGAGCCCGTGGACCACCGAAACCCGCAGGCGATCCGATCGCCCATCCGCCGGAGAGACGCCGTGCTGGAGCCGGGCCTGGAAATGGTGACGGCCATCGCGGTCCCTTGAAGACGCAGTTCAAGGGATGTCATCGCGATGGCCGCAGACAACAGTGTGCCGCCTGAGCCACCGTTTAGTGAAGGGGTTCCTAACCGGTGGCTCCGACTTTCTGTTGCGACCCTTGGTGAAGGCCATGGGTCGCAACCTGACGAACACAAGCTGTTGCCCCCACGCGCCACCGAACGGGAAACACGTCCCCGCTCGGTGGCGCAGGTACGAGCGAGCGCCCAATTTGCGCCATTGCCATCGCAAATTGCGAACCGGACACCGTTGGCAATGACCCGCTTTGGGGCGCCATCGCTGACGTACCGTGCGTCTTGCCTGATCCAGCTCATGTGTCCACCCGAACCCTCCATATCCTCCAATATGGCGAGAATGGGCTTCAACGGGATCGTGCAAGACCATGGACGTGGCCCCGTGCTTACCAGGGGCATGGTGCCACGCCATGACGAGTTGTGGCCGGCTGACGTCCATAACGGCCTACCCGCGCCATTAGATTCTCATGGGCACCCCTTGGAAAACCACCGTTCGACGCTATATCCAGGATCATTCCGTTTGCAGCGTGCCGACCTCCTGATGTGCGCTGCAATTGATTTAGGTGGGAATCCGCCTCCAGGCTCCATCCGTGATGATCAGATGGTCGAGGAGCCTCAGCCCGACGGTCTCTGTGGCTTCGATGAGCCTGGCCGTCGCCTCCAGGTCGGCCATGCTCGGCTCCAGCGACCCGCCGGGATGATTGTGGGCAAGCCCGAACATCGCCCCGCCGGCCGTGAGCACTTCCGTGATGAGCTCCCGTACGGGCATCACGGTGTGATCGCTCCCGCCCTCCGTCAGCACCGCGCGCTTCAGCACCCGCCCACCGGTGTCGCAGACGACCAGGACCAGCCGTTCATGGGTGCAGTCGCGCAACAGCGGCTCGCATGCGTACGCCAGATCGGACGTGCTGGTGATCCGCGTACGCTCAGGACAGGCTCCGGCCCGGCGCGCCAGATGGAAGGCCGCCGTCACGCGCGCGGCTTTGGCCGGCCCGATGCCGTGCAGCGCCAGTAACCGGTGTGGGTCGGAACGGCCGAGCCCGTCGAGATCTCCACAGTGCTCGATCACTTGGCTGGCCAGGTCGAGGGCGCTCGCCCCGCGGAACCCGGAGCCGAGCAGGACAGCCAGCAGCTCTCGGTCCGCCAGGGCGGCGGCACCCGAAGCCATCAGACGTTCGCGCGGTCGGTCGCGCTCGGACAGGTCTTTGACTCGCATCGGCAACCTCCGCAACCGTTGTATCAACCCGCACCGACAATCTCTGACCTGCGCATTCGCCGAGATCGATCGCACGATATGCGCGCAACGTCCCCATCTGTTGGGAGGGGGTGGGTGCGTGGGCCGCGGCTCTCACACGGGTGCGGAACCGGCCAGGCGGTCCGCGCCCCCCGACCGACAGGCGGCCCGGTGGTGCCGTCCGGCGTCGGTACGGTCATGGCCCAGCGTGTGGCGGCACGGTCCGGGTCGATGGTGGCGACCCGGCCATGGACCGGCCTGTGGCGACAGGGCCGTGGCATGGCGCGGCGACAAGGTCACGGCTCGGCGCGTGGCTGCACGGTTACCTGCTCGGCGTGCGTCGGTACGGTCACGGCCGGTGTGTGGCGGCACGGCATGGCCCGGCACGTGACTACAACTTCATGGTCCGGCGCGTGGCCGCACGGTCATGGCCTGGCGTGCGTCGGCGCGGTCGTGGCTCCGGCCAGCGGTAACGCGACCACGGTCCGGCCTGCGGTGGTCGGCCCCTGATGAAGCGGGCGGAGGCGGCAGTGGTGGCTGCATCTCACCGAGTGGAAGTCAATGATCTTGCTGCGCGCCGTTTGCCTGGGTGAACTGGCTGAGTCGGGGCACTGCATGGCTTCGAGCGAGTCGCGCTTCAGAGGGACGACACCCGATTCGTGGACATCGGAAATATCCGGACAAGCGCGTGGGTGGCGGAGCTTGCTGTTCGCGGGGAACGCCCAGACACTCGTGGTCGGATAGCCGCTCTGAAGGGCCAGAGGCAGCAGCGAATTCAGGACGCGTGAACGAATGGAGGCAGGAGCGGCCAATTGAAGGGGGTGGATCTCTGCATGGCGCCCCTGCCCGACAGAAGAGTAATCCGTAACCGGCGGCGGGGTACTGCTTTTCACTTCTCCGAGTGCTTGCCGGAGGCGGCTGGGGCCCCAATGTCTCGTTGATTCGCGCAATGTACGGGAAATGCTGACTTGATGACGTCCAGCCGAGTAACGGACGAAGACTCTTCGCGTGTATAACCTGGCTGAACAGAAACGTACGGGCGGAACTGTTCTATTCGGGTGGGAAACCACCTGCCGACTTCCGCGTCCGGGCAGCCGACGGAGAAGACTGCAGAGGCGAAAGCGTCAGAGGGAAGCCGTTCTGCGCGACGTGGTGGCCATTGGTCGACGCTCGCGCCGGCCACGGTGTCGACGCCGCTCCGAGGATCAGTTCCGCCGGATCGCCGAGTAGACACCCGGCCCGAGCCTGGCCCAGGGACGATTCAGTCGCACGAATTTCGTAGTGAGCGGCGTACGGCAGGTCTTCGGGTAACACGTCCCGGGCCTGATCCGCCGCCCTGTCGTGATCGTGTTCCGGTCGACGGAACGCTTGCTCTTCAGTCGAGTCGTGCCCAGGCCGCACATCTCCGCACACGTACATAGGTCCAAGGCGGTGCAAACCCCGCCGAATCGCCCCTGCGTTCAGCGTACGGGCCGCCGCCGGCTCAGACGCCTCGCCAGTACGGAAGCTCCGGGCGAGACGGGGCCACTCGCCCGGAGCTTCCCGCCCTAAACAGGCATGCTGTACATCACCCGGAAGCGATCGCCGGGAATCACGATGTCGCTGGTCTCCACCGGACGGTCGCCCGCCCAGTGCGTACGTTCGACATGCAAGACGTGCACGCCCGCCGCCAGATCGAGCGCATCGCTCTCCACCGGGCGAGGAATGCGGGTATGCACGCTTTCGACGATCTCAGTGATCTTTATCCCGTGCCCGTACATCCGCGCGACCAGGCTCCGCCGCTCCTCGTCCGAATGGGCGGCGAACTCCCGCAACTCGTAGGACGTGGCCAGTTGGAGTGGTTTGCCGTCCCCGCGGAAGACGTAATGCGTTCTGGTCAGCGTGGCCGACTCGGGCAGGCGGAGCCGCCTGGCGATGTCGGGGCCCGCTTCGGCCGGCTCGCTGTGCCAATCCCAGGTCACGCGCCGGCCCTGGGACTGCAGGTCGGCGGCGAACGGGGCGGGATGATCAAGAAAACGCCATCGGTAGAGCGGGGTGAGATCGGGGCGTTCTCTGACGTAATGGCCCGAGCCCACTCGGCCGATGATGAGGCCTTCGCCCGCGAGCACACGTAGCGCGTGACGGGCGGCGGTCTCGCCGACCTGGTATTTACGGGTCAGCTGCGCCCGCGAAGGAATAGGCGCGCCGGGGGGAAGGGTGCCGTCGGTGATCTGTCGCCGGATGTCTTCGACGACACGCAGGTAGACCGGATCTGAGGTGGCCACTAGTGCATCCCTGGGGGTTCGTGTGAGGCGTTGCCCCATGTTGCCGTATTCGACAGGTAACCGACCGTCATCGATGACTGCTGGAGCCCCAACTTTGCGATGGTGGAAAATTATCGGAGAAACCCTGTAACGCCGATGTAAGGGGTGCCGATTCTCCGATAGAGGTCGTCGATGTGTGTACCCCCGAGCACATATCGGCGACCTCTTCCATGTCCGCCTCAGGAGGCGGTGCCGTCTGCCGGGTGTAGAACCCCTGGTCAGTCCTGCTTTTCGGGGCTCGGGAAGAGGCGCTCGAACGCCGGTTCAGCGGCCTCCCCAACCCATGGCGGTCCAGGCCCCCCGCTGACTGGATCCCCGTCCAGTCTGCGCAATTGGTTGTTGCTCGGGCAGATCGCTGCCATCTTCAGTCGCGGTCCTCACGCTTCGTGAACGCAGGGTGCTCGGTCTGCGTCTCGTGAGCTCGTGAAAGGTCGGGTGCGCTGTGCCGCTTGCCGCCCGCGGCGGGCCGCTGAGCATGGAGCACAAGTGGTCCTCGGGTACCGCCGTTGAGTGGCTGTTCAGGAGAGGTGACATTTCTCCTAAGTTGCGAGCTCGAAGGCGTTGCCGGCCTCCCTGTGAAGCTCCCTCCCGCAGGGTTCGCGTGCAACCGTGCTCCCATGACGTCGAACATCCAAGAGGTGCATCATGCTCGATATCGGCAAGCTTCTCCCGTCTGACCGGAATGTGTGGGAAGGCTTGTTCCGTTCGTACATCGACTTCTACGAGCGGGTCGAGCCAGATGAGATGTACGACCGGGCGTGGCATGAATTCCAGACCGATGCCACGCTGCACGCGCTCGGGGCGAGGATCGACGGGCGGTTGGTCGGCATCACACACTTCCTCACCCATGGGAACACCTCGACACCCGGTACGGACGTCTGCTACCTGCAAGACCTGTTCACCGCTCCAGATGTCCGCGGCAAGGGTGTGGGCCGCGCCCTGATCGAGGCCGTGGCGGATTGGGCTCGGAGTCGCGGCTGCTCGCGGGTGTACTGGAACACGCACGAGTCGAACAGCACCGCACGGCACTTGTACGACAAGGTCGCCGAGAACCGGGGTTTCATCCGCTACCAGATCGAACTGTCGTCGTAGGTGGCCAAGCGGTGGCTGTCGGAGGACATCGCTCATAGGCCATCGAGTTCCGTAAAGCTGTCCCGGCCGTTCAAGGTGTGGCTCCGGTGCGTGCCCCTATCGGTGGCACTTCCGTAGCTGAGCGTCGTGCCCGGGCAGGGGTTCGAGGCGCTTGCAGGCTCATGAGTCGTCGGGCCTGGGATCTTGCGAAGCGCAGTGCCACGGCCGTATTGGGCTGAGATGTCGGTGCTTCGGCGGTGTGGTCGGCCCGGTGGGCGTGCTGGTTCGTGACGCCGAGACTGCGTACATGGGGGCACTTCAGCCGGTGGCGGACACCAATGGTTCACGGGCGGCACAGTCGACGGCGTCTCGGCCTGTTGCTGGATCGACGATTCCCGCGTGCTGCGATTCGCGCCGCGTCTCCGGAACGCCCTGCCCTTGAGCGGCGAGAATGCGTCCTCGACCCGGGACGGCTGCGGGCGGCGAACGATCAAGCGGCCCTGGTCCTTGGGCGCACTCTTCTCCGGACTCATGATCGCCTCCGATACGCCGCCGGATCCGCGTCGCCCGGCTCATCGGCGACGGTCGGGGGAGTCGGTTTCATCGCTTACCGTTGAGGTGCTGGGCGGCAACGTCCGGCGAAAGGGGGCAAAAGGCGGCTCCAGGCAGGCAAAGCGGGGTGGCGACGTCCAATGGTTTTCTGAATCCAGGTAGCGTTCGCACTATGGCATCGCCAACTGGAACCACTGACGCGCCCTTCGGCCGTATGCTGACCGCGATGGTCACGCCGTTCACCTCCGACGGCGAGGTCGATTATGTGGCTGTGCGACGTCTTGCCGCTTATCTGGTGGATGAGCAGCGCAACGACGGCTTGATCGTCAACGGGACGACGGGTGAGTCGCCCACCACCTCGGATGAGGAAAAGCAGCGCATCGTCAGCGCCGTCCTCGAGGCGGTAGGTGATCGCGCGACCGTGGTGGCGGGAGCCGGCACCAACGACACTCGCCACAGCGTCGAACTCGCGAAGCAGGCAGCCCGCGCCGGCGCGCACGGTCTGCTGGTGGTGACGCCTTACTACAACAAGCCTCCGCAAGAGGGGCTGTACCGGCATTTCACCGCCGTCGCCGACGCGACCGAGCTGCCGGTGATGCTGTACGACATTCCCGGTCGTAGCGGCGTGCCGATCAAGACCGAGACCTTGATCCGGCTGGCGCAGCACGACCGTATCGTGGCCGTGAAGGACGCCAAGGGCGACCTCTTCGCCGCGAGCCAGGTGATGAGCTCGACCGATCTCGCCTTCTACTCCGGCGACGACCTGCTCAACCTGGCCTGGTTGTCCCTCGGCGCGGCCGGGTTCGTCAGCGTCGTCGGGCACGTGGTGGGCGCGGAACTGGCGCGCATGATCCACCTGCACAAGAACGGGGACGTCGAGCAGGCGATGGCCATACACGGCCAGGTGGCGCCCGTGGTGGACGGGATCATGCTGCGCGCCGGCGGCGCGATCATGGCAAAGGCGGCACTGAGCATGGTGGGGGTGCCGGCCGGTCCGGTACGCCTGCCGCTCGTGGACGCGACAGAGAAGCAAATCGCCGAGCTGCGTGCTTGCCTGGTAGCCGGCGGGGTGAAGTTGACAGACGCATAGGAACGGGGAGGAACCGGGAGTTTTGAGAACAAGATCTGACCGTGGGGGCCAGGCATGAGCCATCCGCATCCTGAGCTTGGCCCCCCGCCGATGCTGCCCGAAGGCGGCTTGCGCATCGTTGCGCTCGGTGGGTTGGGGGAAATCGGCAGAAACATGGCCGTCTTCGAATATGACGGTCGCCTGCTGGTCGTTGACTGCGGGGTGCTGTTCCCCGAGCCCGACCAGCCGGGTGTCGATCTGATCCTGCCCGACTTCGAGTACATCAGGGACCGGCTCGACGACGTCGAAGCCGTGGTGCTGACGCACGCTCACGAGGACCATATCGGGGCGGTGCCGTACCTCCTGCGCGAGCGACGCAATATCCCGCTCATCGGCTCCAGACTCACGCTTGCCCTGATCGAGGCCAAGCTGACCGAACACAGGATCCAGCCGACCAAGGTCGAGGTCGTCGAGGGTGAGCGGCACACGTTCGGGCCGTTCGACTGCGAGTTCTTCGCGGTCAACCATTCGATCCCCGACGCGCTGGCCGTCGCCATCAGGACCCCCGCAGGCATCGTCCTGCACACCGGCGACTTCCGCATGGACCAGTTGCCCAGCGACGGCCGGCTCACCGACCTCGGCGGTTTCGCCAGGCTCGGCACCGAGGGCGTCGACCTGTTGATGTCCGACTCCACCAACGCCGAGGTGCCGGGATTCGTCACCAGCGAGCGCGAGATCGGGCCGGTCATCGACGAGGTGATCCGGACATCCGAGCAGCGGGTCATCGTGGCCAGCTTCGCGTCGCACGTACACCGCATCCAGCAGGTGATGGACGCCGCCGCCAAGCACCGCCGCAAGGTGGCCCTGGTCGGCCGGTCGATGGTGCGCAACATGGGCGTGGCCCGCGACCTCGGCTACCTCAAGGTGCCGCCGGACCTGATCGTCGACTCGCGCGACATCGAGGAGTGGCCGCCCAAGGACGTGGTGCTCATCTGCACCGGATCCCAGGGCGAGCCGATGGCAGCGCTGTCCAGGATGGCCAACCGCGACCATCCGATCCGCATCGCCGAAGGCGACACCGTGCTGCTGGCGTCGTCGCTGGTGCCGGGGAACGAGACGGCGGTCAACAAGGTCATCAACGGGCTGACCAGGTGGGGCGCCCGGGTGGTGCACAAGGGCAACGCCAAGGTGCACGTCTCCGGCCACGCGGCCGCCGGCGAGCTCCTGTACGTGCTCAACCTGACGCGTCCGTCGAACTTCATGCCGGTGCACGGCGAATGGCGCCATCTGCGTGCCCACGCCAAGCTGGCAGCCCTCACCGGCGTGCCCGAGGATCACATCGTCATCGCCGAGGACGGCGTCGTGGTCGACCTGGTCGACGGACGCGCCAAGATCGTGGGCGCGGTTCACGCCGGCTACGTCTACGTGGACGGCTCGTCGGTGGGTGAGATCACCGACACCTCGCTGAAGGACCGCCGGATCCTGGGCGACGAAGGATTCATCTCCGTCGTCGTGGTCGTGGACTCCAACACGGGCAAGCTCACCGCCGGCCCTGAGATCCACGCGCGAGGGTCGGGCATCGATCCGATGCAGTTCGACGAGTTCATTCCGCAGATCCAAAGGGCCCTCGAGGAGAAGGCCGCGGATGGTGTGGTCGACATGCAGGAGATCCGCCGGGTCGTACGTCGCACGGTGGGCCGCTGGGTCAGCGACACCTATCGCCGCAGGCCCATGATCATCCCCGTGGTGGTCGAAGTCTGACCTTGGTGAGGGTACGGCAGGCGTCCCTGCCTGCCGTACCTGCGGGCGTACGCGCACGAGGCCGTCATCCGGCTCCGGCGTGCCCGCCGATGTCGTGGGTCGCGGCCGGAGCAGGCGATACAGCGACGTCCGGATGATGATGTCCCACAGGGCGGCGTACTTTCCCCACCAGCTTGGCCTGGTTCGTCCAGGTCGGCGATGTGCGGCGAGCTCGTCGCCTCGTCGCCCGGCGAGGCCCCACTTCCGGATGAAAGCCGACCCTTCGGGCTTGTGGCGTGTGAGGGCTTGATCCGCCGTGCCGGAGTGGTCGGAGCGGGGCGGGAGCCCGGGGAGTTGCATGGTCAAACGTCCCTTCGGCGTACCAGCCACGTGGCGGCGATCAAGGGGAGGATCGCGTACGCGATCATGACCAGGGCGGCGGCGATGGAGGACAGGAGAGAGCCGTACACCGAGGTGGTGATGGTGTCACCTGTGATCTCCCGGGGCAACGCGCCGATCATCAGTGATCCGAGGCGCTCACTCCACGGCTCGGGGATGTTGCCGATGATCATGGGGATCACGTAGACGAGCCCCACAATGAGGGCTATCGCACCTGCGGCGGAGCGGAGCAGGGCACCGAAGGCTGTCCCGAGCAGCGCGAGCACCGGCACCGTGAGGCTGAGCGCGAGCAAAAGCGGCAGGCGGTCTTGGAAAGGAGCGGTGTACGCGCCCGCGAAACGGTCGCCCAGCACCTCCCGAGCCAGGAAGTAGGTGCCGAAGACCGTCAGAGTGCCGACGATCAAGCCCAGCGCGCCGACGATGACGGACTTGGCGGCGAGGACCGGCCATCGGCGCGGGACCAGGGTCAGGCTGGTCCTGATCAAGCCGGTCGTGTATTCCGAGGTGATGGTGAGGGCGCCCAGGATGCCCATGCAGAGCTGGGGCACCATGACGAGCACCTCCTCCAGGTCCGCGATCCTGGCGCGGGATCGCTGAGCGGCGGACGCCGTGTCGTACATGCCGGCCGCCATCACGGCGAGTGCCAGGCCTATGGCAATGGCGCTGAGCGCGAGCCCCAGAACCAGGTAGGTCGAGCGGAGCGAGCGGATCTTCACCCACTCGGAAGCGAGAACACTCATGCGCTCCTCCGTCGGCAATCGTGATGACTCTTCGTATTGTTGGTGGTGGTGTTCTCGGGCCGGTCGAAGTTAGATTTGCCGCTGCCGCTGCCGCTGCCGCTGCCGCTGCCGCTGCCGCTGCCGCTGCCGCTGCCGCTGCCGCTGCCGCTGCCGCTGCCGCTGCCGCTGCTCTTGCCAGTGCCGGTTCGGGTGACTATGCCGATTCGGGTGGCAATGCTGCCGTCGGTGTCGGCGGAAGCGCCAACTTCGGTGTGGGGGCTTCGGTCGGTGCCGGTGCCGGTGCCGGTGCCGGTGCTGTAGGTGTCGGTGCGGCTGCGGATGATGTTCAGGTGGCCTGAGAAGAGCGGTTGGGCGTCGGTGCTCGGTTGGGGCGTGAACGGACGTGTGGCGGCTCTCCTATCGGAGACTGCGTCGTTGGCCGAGTTGGCGCTTAGCAGCCTCGCCGAGCGGTGTGGAAGCACGCGTCCGAGTTGCGTACAGGCTGTGGGGGCGACTGTTCGCAGCAGGCGAGAGCTGATGGCCGATGCGGTGGGGCTGCCGGGGTGGGCGAACGATGGCTCGTGGCGTTCGCAGCCGGGTTTGGTGGCAAGTGTGCGGATGGTCATGCGTCTTTCCGCTTGAGTGCGTAATAGCCGATGGTCAGGGTGACGAGCGGATAGGCGAAGAGCACGGCCAGCGCGGCCCAAGGCGGTAGGAAACCGTCGCCGAGACGGGACGACATGCGCTCGCTTGCTATCTGCGGAATGAGATTCGGTAGGAGAAGTGTGGCGATACGCGTGTTCCACGGTGCTGGCAGGTAGTTGACCGCGCCGGGCAGCACGAACAGTAAGGAGACGACCGACACGAGCGCTCCCGCCGTGGATCGCATGGCGGCGCCGAGGCCGAGCCCTACGAGCGCCAGTGCGGTCACCGACAGGCCGGAGGCGAGAAGGGCGGGCAGGTCGTCGGTGAAGGCGGACTCGTTGAAGCCGAGCTGGCGCTCGCCGGCGATGAGGCGGCTCGTCACGTAGGTCAGCAGGAGAATCGATGTGGCGGTCGCGAACGTGGCCAGAGCGACGATGCCGGTCTTGGCCAGGAACAGGGTGCTGCGTCGCGGGACGACGACGAGACTGGTGCGGATCATGCCGGTGGCGTGTTCGGAGGTGATCGTGAGCACGCCGAGCACGGCGAGACTCAGCTGGACGAGCGGCAGGAAGCCCTCCTCCGGAGCGGCGGCGCGGAGCATCCCCCTCTCGTCGGCGAGGACACTCACGTAGACGGTCCAGGCGATGCCGAGGACCACCATCGCGGCGGCGGCGCCGACCGTGTGGAAGGTCGAGGTCACCGAGCGGAGCTTGACCCATTCGGACGAGAGAACTGCCTTCATCGGGCCGCCCCGAATTGAACGCTGCCGGAGGTCAAGGCCATGTAGGCGTCTTCGAGCGAGGGGTAGCGCGCCGTCAGGTCGGCGACCGTGGCCTCGACGATGAGCTTGCCGCGGCCGACGATGACGATGCGCTCCGCGGTGAGTGCCATCTCGCTCATGAGATGGCTGGAGAGCAGGATCGTCCTGCCCTCGGCGGCCAGCGCGCGCATCAGGTCGCGGATCCAGCGCACGCCGTCGGGATCGAGGCCGTTGACCGGTTCGTCGAACATCAATATCCCTGGATCGCCGAGTAACGCGACCGCGATGCCGAGGCGCTGTTTCATGCCGAGGGAGAACCCACCCACCCGTTTACGGGCCACGTCCGCGAGCCCGACCTGCTCCAGCACCTCCGTCACCCGCTTCGGACCGATGTCGTTGGTGCGCGCCAGGCACAGCAGATGGTTGTAGGCACTGCGCCCGCCATGGACGGCGCCGGCGTCGAGTAGGGCGCCGACCTCGCGCATCGGCTTGCTGAGAGAGGTGTATCGACGCCCGTTGACCAGGGCCTGGCCGGAGGTCGGCGCGTCCAGTCCGAGGATCAGACGCATCGTGGTCGATTTGCCCGCGCCGTTGGGACCGAGGAACCCGGTCACATGCCCGGGCTCGACCGCGAAGGACAGATCGTCCACGGCGAGTGTGGCGCCGTAGCGCTTGGTGAGGTGTTGGAGTTCGATCACGCTGTAAAGGATGCGGGACGGCGGGTCGCCGGCGCGTCGGACCACGGTTCGAATCTCAAGGTCAAACCCTGGGTTGACGTGCGCGCACCGCTTCACCGGCTACGTTTCAACGCGTGGACGACACGCATCCCTTCTTCGCCCGACGCAGGAGCCGTCGCGAGCTGATCATGCTCGACGCGGTGGCAGCGCTGTGCTTCGCGTTCGTTGCCCTGACGGTGACGGTTCACGCCACGGCGATACCCCCGTGGATGCGGATCGCCCTTCCTCTCGGTCTGGGGCTGCCACTGGCCCTGCGCAGGCTGTGGCCGCTGAGCGTCTTCTGCCTCACACTCGCTCTCGCGGTCTTCGCCGTGCTGGCCGACGCCATGGGTTTCGCGTACCTGGCGCCGGCGTATGCTCTCTACGTCGTCGCCCTGTCCGACAGACGTGGCACGGTGATTCCGACGATGGGCATCGGGGTGATAAGCCTGGTCACGGTGCTGGGCTTGGTGATGGCCGGCGCGCCGCGCGATCAGGCGCCCGGCTGGCTGCTGCACCTCGACCAGCCGCTGCTCGGCATCGGATCCCTCGGAGCGGCGTGGACCGTCGGCCGGGCCGTGCAGGAGCGCAGGTCCTTCGCGGCCCGCGACGCGGAGCGGCTGGCAGCGCAGGCGGTGGCCGACGAGCGGTTAAGGATCGCTCGCGAGCTGCACGACGTGGTCACGCACAGCGTGGGGCTGATCGCGGTCAAGGCGGGGGTCGCCAACCATGTCATGGCGACCAAGCCGGAGGAGGCGCACGACGCGCTGCGGGTGATCGAGACTGCCAGCAGGAGCGCGCTGGTCGAGATGCGCCACCTGCTCGGCGTGCTGAGATCGACGGAGGCGCCCGAGCGGGTGCCCGCGCCTGGTCCGGCAGGCATTCGGGGGTTGGTGGGGCAGGCTCGGCTGGCCGGGGTCGAGGTGGATCTCGAGCTCGGTGTGTCGGAGAAAGATGGCCCGCATGAGGGGGCAGGGGAGTGGGAGCGGTTGCCTGACGGTGTGGGGCTGTCGGTCTACCGCATCGTGCAGGAGGCGCTCACCAATGTCGTCAAGCACGCCGCGCCCACGCGTTGCCGTGTGTCGGTGGTCGCGGATGGCGAGAATGTCCGGATCGAGGTCGTGGATGACGGCCCGGGGAGGCGCACCACGCCCTCTGACGGTGCCGGTCACGGCCTGATCGGGATGCGGGAGCGGGTCGCGCTGTACGGTGGCGCGTTCGAGGCCGGAAACGTTGCCGGACGGGGATTTCGGGTGTTTGCGAGACTGCCCTACCGGGAGGTCGCATGATTCGCGTGGTCGTGGCCGATGACCAGGCACTGCTCAGGGGCAGTTTCAGGGTGCTGGTGGACTCTGAGCCTGACCTGGAGGTCGTGGGGGAGGCGGCGACGGGAAGTGAGGCCGTGGCTCTCGCGGTGCAGGAGCGTCCGGATGTGGTTCTTATGGACGTACGAATGCCGGAAATGGATGGGATCGAGGCCACTCGTCGAATTCGAGATATCTGCCGGGTGCTGGTGGTGACGATGTTCGATCTTGACTCTTATGTTTATGATGCACTGCGGGCGGGCGCGAGCGGATTTTTGTTGAAGGATACGCCACCGGTGGATCTGCTTGCTGCTATCCGGGTGGTGGCGAGCGGAGAGGCGTTGCTGGCTCCGAAGGTGACGAGGCGGCTGATCGAGGAGTTCACCCGCACTCCTGCGATGCCTCGGGTCAAGGGCTTGGACGGGGTCACCGAGCGGGAACGTGAAGTGCTGACGCTGATCGCGCGAGGATTGTCGAACAATGAGATCGCCGCTCATCTGCAGGTGAGTCTGGCTACGGTGAAGACACACATCACCCGGCTGCTGGCCAAGGTGGAGGCTCGGGATCGGGCCCAGCTCGTCATCGCAGCCTACGAAAGCGGTCTGGTCTCTGCCGCTGGGTTACTGTGAAAAAGGGACGTTCTCTCGAGGAGTAGCACAATTATGGGGATGAGCGCCGAACAAGTGTGATTTCTTGGATTTATTCAGCTTTTGACAGCCAGTCCAGATGGGCGCCGCCGAACGGGCCTTTTCTCTCACCTACCGCGTCGAGCAGCCACTGTGCAGTTGATTCAGCCTGGGTGATCAGATCGGTCGGATAGTTCAGCAAGAGTTGATGTTCGGCGAATTCGTCTTCGTCGTCGAGGATCAGCCGGCCGTCTCGCAGGCGGATCACGTCCAGGTCCAAATCGAGCATGGTGACTTCGTCGTCTCTCCACTCGGGGACGGTGGTGACGTCGACGTAGACCTCCGACTTGTGGGGCGGGGTGTTGAAGGAGGCCGTCCACCAGGCGTCTCGGGGGAACAGCATGATCGCGGTTGTCTCCCAGGTGACAGGTGGGCCGTCGCCTTTGCGGGCGACCGTTCCACCTGGGACTGTCACCCAGATGCCGTACTCATCCTCGCCGAGCACACGACCGGGGTGGTTCCAGTGCAATGCGCCGCCGTACTTTCGAAAGACGATTCGCACATCAGTCATAGGGAGAATTTATCCAGGCCGCATGGGGCTCACACGAGGTGCCCCGCCGCGAGGTCAGGGTGAGTGCTGCGCTGGGGGAGCCGTTCCGACCTCCGCCTCACAAGCCGTGCTCCCTGGATCGCCGGCCACCCGGCAGATGTTGTTCTGCTGGGTGGCGGCTCGGTGAGCGTGGTGCCGGGTGCTCGGGCGACGGATACGGCCGTCGGCATCTCTTACGGCCGTCCGTCTGCGACTCAGACCGGCTACCGGCTACGGCTACCGGCGTGGTCACTGATAGCCGACCGGGTTTCCTGATGACTGCTGTTCAGGCGTGGTTCGTGATGGTTAGAACCGGTCCTTGCCCCCAACCCGGGCCTTTGTCGAGGACGGCTTGGAGGTGCCACTTCGGGGTGTCGGGTGGTCTGGGTCGGGGTGGCTTCAGTGTCACGTGTTCGGCGGGGCCGTTTCGGGTTGGGATGCGTGCCGTGACTGTGCGGGTGTTTTCGATCTTGGGGATGTGTGCCGCGGCCGTGCGGCCGTTTGGGGTCTTGGAGATGTGTGCCGTGCTTGTGCAGGTGTTGGTGGTTTCGGGCATGTGTGCTGCGGTTGTGCGGGTGTTTGCGGTCATGGGATGCGTGCTGCGGTCATGCGGGCGTTTCTGGTTAACGGGGCTTCGCGCTGCGGTGGTGTAGGCGTTCGTGGTTGCGGGGCTGCGCGCTCCGGTTGGGTGAAATTTGTGGTTTCGGGATGTGTGCGCGCGGCCCCGTGTGGGCGTTCGTGGTGGGGCTACTTCGGGTCGTTCACCGGGAGGCGCTGCGGCAGGCCGAGGTGCGGGAACTGGTCGTCGTGGAACGTGATGATCTCGGTGATGGCTCCGCCGGTGATGCGCAGGACGTCGATGGTCAGGGGCAGGTACGCGCCCTCTCCCTGTCGCCACTCGTAGAAGGCGATGGCGGGCTGACGGTTCACAGAGGTAGGGATGGTGCGCAGGTGGGTCAGGTGCTCGAAGCCGCTCTCGATCCAGTCCTTCACCACCGCGTCGCGGCCGACGTACAGGCCCGGGGTGGGTGGCATCGAGCAGCGGACGTCGTCGCGCAGCAGTGCGGCGAGCTTGTCGATGTCCGTCGCCACGCTGGCGTCCGTGTAGCGGCGCACCAGCTCGCGCGCTCCGGCGTCATCCTCGCCGCCGGTCCAGTCCTGTCGTTCGGCGGGCAGGTGCTCGCGCATGCCGGCGCGGGCTCGTTGCAGCGCGCTGTTGACCGAGTTGACGGAGTCCCCGAGGAGCTCCGCGACGTCCTTCGCCGGCCAGCCGAGTACGTCCCGCAGGATCAGCACGGCCCGGGGGCGCGGTGCGAGGTGCTGGACCGCGACCAGGTACGCCAGCTCGATCGTCTCCCGCGCGAGGGCAACGGCTTCCGGTTCGTCCGCGTCGCCGGCGGGCAGCTCGTCGAGCAGCCGGTCCGGGTAGGGCTGCAGCCACAGCACCTCGCCGCCGGTCGCAGGCTCAGGACGGCACTTGGCGAGCAGGTCCAGGCAGGCGTTGGTGGCGATCCGGTACAGCCAGGCCCGGAACGTCGACCGCCCCTCGAAGGTCTCCCGCCGCCGCCAGGCGCGCAGGAACGTCTCCTGTACGGTGTCCTCGGCGTCCTCGAACGAACCGAGCATCCGGTAGCAGTGGACGTGGAGTTCCCGCCGGTGTCGCTCCGCCAGCCCCGAGAACGTCGGTTCGTCGACCTCGGCCAGGCTCCTTGCGTCCAGGCTGCTTTCGCTCGCACCTTTCGGGCCCAGACCGCCTGCGCTCGGCTTCGTCGGTCGTGCGTCCGTGCTCATCACGTCATCCTTCCGCCTCGGTGTGTCCTGTCATAGGTGTGACGGTTGTGGGCGCGACAACTCATCACGAGACTTGGGCGGCTTGGTGATCAGTGATGGATCTGGTGGGGGTGGAAGTGATTTCCGTTGACGCGCGGTTCGTGTGGCGCGCGGGTTGGTGTCCTTTGGAGTGGAGGCGGAGGTGATGTTCCGCTGGTGTGTGGGGTCAGGTTCCGTGGGGTGGAGTGGGTTCGGCCGCGTGGTGGAGTGGTTTCGTTCCTGACAGCTGGCCGTAGTTGCTCGTGAGCTGAGCACGCATGCGGGTGAGGTCGTGATCTCGGGTGCGCGGAGTGGACCGGGTTCTGGGGGCCGGTGGCTCCAGGGTTTTGGGTCGTGTGTAGACGAATCAGAGGATTCAAAGGCAGGGGTCACGCCTATGGGTCACGTTTCTGCAGGTAGACGAGCAGAGCGAGCCACCCCGACGCGTTAATTCCTGTAGCGCAGGAATTCGGTTCTGAGGCGGTCGAAGGCGCGAGGGGTGGGGAGTTGGTCAAGGGACTTCTTGATGGTCAAGGCGCAGTCGCGGGGGCTGGTTGTGGTCGTGTCGCATTCGATGTCATAAGCGCCGTAGGAGTGGACCTGCCGGAGTTGGGCTGCTGCGTGTCCGGAGTGCCGGTCGCCGCGCGCCTTCTCCCGGCGTGCCAGTTCCTGTTCCGAGCAGCGGACGCCGATGAAGACGACGTCCAGGCCGCTGAAGACGGTGAGGCAGTCCAGCAGGCGCCACTGCTCGCTGAGGACGTAATCGACGACGAGGTCGTTGCCTGCTTGGGCCATGCCTGCGGCTGCGCGGTGGAAGCCGGCCCGGGTTCGGGTCAGCGTGGCGGCCAGTTGGTCGGGGTCCAGTTCCAGGGTGCGTCGGCGGGCGCGCATTGCGTTGATGGCATCTACCGGCATGTGGAAGAAGGGGCGATCCAGGACTAGCAGGAGCTGTTCGGGGTGTGGCTGCCTGTGGTGATTGACGGTGCGGTGTTGGTCGGCAGCCGTGGGTGCTCTCTCGGGTGGTATTAGGTGTGGAGGCGTAGGGCTTGGGCGAGGGTGGTCAGGCGTTGGGGGGAGGCCAGGCCCGCGTGGTACAGGTGGAACTCAGAGGCTCCTGCTTTGGCGTACGTCCTGAGGTGGTCGAGCAGGACGTTCGGGTCGGCGGGGCGGGGTGGGAGGGCCAGGACGTAGGCGCCTACTCGCTGGCCTGGTGTGGTGAGTTCCTTCAGGCGGGCCAGGCGGATGGCGTCTGTGGCGGGGTCGCCCCAGCAGTTGGCGACCAGGACGTCGGCGGCCGGTTCGCCTGTGGGGAGAGGGGCGAAGGCGCCGGTGGCCCACGGGTCTGGGTTGGCGTGCAGGGTTATGGGGGTGTTTGGGGCGATTGTGCGGGTGAGGGTTGTCAGGCGTTGGCGGAGGGTGGTGGAGAGGGCGACGCGGATCTCGCGTACTTCGTCGGTCAGGTTGCCGAGGGCCGACTCGATGGTTCCGGGGGTGGGTGAAGAGGCTGTGGCGTTTTCTGTGGTGGGGTTCGCCTGCGGGGTGCGGTCTATGGCGGCGCGTACGGCTGCTGCGGTCGGTTCGGGGTAGCGGGGGGCGCAATTCGTGCAGAAGCAGAGCGAAAGGAGGTCGGCGTCTACTGGGGTCCAGTCCGCGCCGGACGTTTTCTCGTGGACGCTCTGGTGGCCGAAACCCATCGGGCCGCAGGCCTCCAGGATCAGGCCGTCGGGCTCGCCTACCTCGAGGATCTCCTGGACCATCCGTTCGCAGTACTCGATGACGTCCTCGTGGGCCGGGCACAGGGCATAGGGGTACGGGTCGCCGAAGGCGTTGCGTACGACCAGGTCGGGGTTGGCCGTGCCCAGGTGTGAGTTGTGGGTGAGGACGGTCCAGGCGTGCACCTGGAGGCCGGCGGCCTTCAAGGCGTCTCTGGCCTGGAGGTAGGCGTCTGCGGGGGTCCACGTCGGGGCGGCGGGGACGAGGCGAGCCCAGGATGACGGGCGGATCGGGAGGTAGAAGGCGGGGTGCGGTACGTCGAGTACCCGGTGGGCGGGGTGGTACGGCGTGGCGGCCCTTGTCGAGTGATAGCTGGCTGCCAGGGCGACCGCTTGTACGCCGAGGTCCGCCAGGCGGCCTGGAGCCGAAGGGTCCCCGACCACGTCCCATGGGTAGAGGTAGGCGAGGTTCATCAGGGCATCTCCTTGCCGCCGTTGATCGGCGGGTCTTCTTGTCGGTGGTGGTGAGTGTGGGTGGTCGGAGCTTCAGTCTTGCGGGCAGCTTGTCCGGGAGGTCGGTAGCCGGGGCTGGAGGTGGTGGGTGGGCAGCAAGGTGAAGGCGGTTTTCGGGTCGGGCGTTCCAGTGGGGCGGTCGGTCGGCAGTTGGGTGGTGACTAGGGCTGAGGCTGGGTGGGGTGTTGTGGGGCGGTTGGGTGGCCGAGGGCTGACGTGGGGAGAGCCCTGGTGGAGTGGTCATGTGGTGGTGGTGAGGGCCGGGGCGCGGTGGCGTAGCGGTTGGCGGCTGGGCGGTGGAGGAATTGAGGTTGGAGCGGGGGCCTGTGAGTGGGGTCGCGTGTCGGCTAGGCGGGGGCGGAGCCAAGGGTTGGGCTGGCCGCGGTGAATGCGGCTGGGTGGTGGCGAGAGCCGAGGGCGCTGGTGGGGCTGTGGTGTGGGTGGCTGAGGGCAAGGTGGTGGGGCAGTTTGCTGGCGGCAGGGCGATGGTGGTGCGGGTGGCTGGCGGCAGGGCGGTGGTGGGCAGGGGCGTGGGTGGTTGATGGCTGGGTGCGGGGTGGTCACCAGCGGGGGCGCTTTGCGGTGAAGGTGGGGGTGAAGCGTTGCATGTACGAGGTGTCGTTGCGGGCGACGATGCCGCACTTCTCGTACTGCTCGTTCATGACCGCCAGTGCGTCCCGGTCGAGGTCCACGCCCAGGCCCGGGGCGGTGGGTACGGGGACGGCGCCGTTCGTGAAGTGGAGGGTGCCGGGCTGGATCACGTCCTGGCCGTCCTGCCAGGGGGTGTGCGTGTCGCAGGCGAAGGTGAGGTTTGGCGTGGCGGCGGCCAGATGGGTCATGGCGGCCAGGCTGATGCCGAGGTGGGAGTTGGAGTGCATGGACATGGCCAGGCCGAAGGCGTCGCACATGGCGGCGATGTGTGCGGAACGTACGAGTCCGCCCCAATAGTGGTGGTCCAGGAGGAGGACGCCGATGGCGCGGGTGGCGGCCATCGCGGGCGGGAAGTGTTCGGGGGTGACCACGCACATGTTGGTAGCCAGGGGCATGGGGACGGCGGCGGCGACTTCGGCCATGCCCGGAATGCCGGCCGTGGGGTCCTCCAGGTATTGGAGGACGCCGTCGAGTTCCCGGCCTACGCGGATCGAGGTCTCCACGGTCCAGGCGGCGTTCGGGTCGAGGCGGAGTGGTACGCCGGGGAACGCCTCGTGTAGGGCGCGGATCGCGGCGATCTCTTCGTCGGGAGGGTGAACGCCGCCCTTGAGCTTGATGGACTCGAAGCCGTACTCGTCGATGAGGAGTCTCGCCTGCTCGACGATGCCGGCCGCGTCCAGTGCGGCGCCGAATCTGTCGGGCTGCTGCTCGTCCGGGTGGCCGGCCCACTTGTAGAAGAGGTACGCGCTGTACGGCACGGCGTCCCTGACCCTGCCGCCGAGCAGGTCCGAGACCGGGACGCCGGCTGCTTTGCCGCGAATGTCGAGGCAGGCGACGTCGAAGGGGGAGAAGACCCGGTCGACGGTCCTCTCCCTGGTCCTCTCCCTGGTCCTCTCCTTGGTCCTTTCCCCGGTCCTCGCCCCGGTTCTCTTCCCGGTCCTTTCCTTGGGGTTGGTGGCGACAGTGAAAGGGCCAGGTGTGGTGCCGGTTTCGGTTGCGGTGGTGCCGGGTTCGGGGGCGCCGAGGAATGCGGCGATGCGGGCGTACATGGTGTTCGTGGCGTGGACGTCGAGGCCGATCAGGGCCTGCGCGCACGTGCGTACCTTGCCGAGATGGTCGAGGTCTCCGTAGGTCTCGCCCAACCCGGTCAGACCTTGATCGGTGACGACCTCGACAATGGTACGGAGGGCCCACGGCTCGTGGACTCCTGCGGCGTTGAGCAGAGGCGGATCCCGGAAGGCGACGGGGGTGACGTGGATCTGCCTAATGATCATTCGCAACGCCGTCCATATATGTGAACAATAGCCAGATTTGTGGACAAGTTGTCGCAACTGTAAGAATTGGGCTGAATAAGTGTCAAGACTCCGAAGGGCCATTCGATGATCTACGGACACGACCCCAGGACCGGCGAGACCGTGGGCGCCGCCCTGCCCGAGACCGACAGCGCCGGGGTCGACTTGATCGTCTCTGCCGCGGCGGCGGCCGGTGCGGCCTGGCGCGCGACCCCGGCGGCTGAGCGGGCCGTCGCGCTGGAGGCCGTCGCCGACGCGCTCACCGCCCACGTGGACGAACTGTGGCAGCTCGCCGACCAGGAGACCGCGCTCGGCGAGGCGCGGCTGCGCGGCGAGGTGGCGCGGACGGCGGGGCAGTTCAGGCTCTTCGCCGAGGTGATCAGGGATGGCGGCTACCTGGAGGCCATCATCGATCACGCCGACCCTTCGCTCGCACCGCCCAGGCCGGACGTGCGGCGGATGAAGAACGCGCTGCAGGGCGTCGTGGCCGTGTTCGCGGCCAGCAACTTCCCCTTCGCGTTCTCGGTGGCCGGTGGTGACACCGCCTCCGCCCTGGCCGCCGGCTGCCCCGTGGTCGTCAAGGCGCATCCCGGGCACCCCAACACCTCCGAGCGAGTGGCCAAGATCGTACGCGAGGCGCTGCCGAACCCGGACCTGCTCGGGCTGGTCCAGGGCATGCAGGCGGGCGCCGACCTCGTCCAGCACCCCGGCGTGGTCGCGGCCGGGTTCACGGGGTCCGTGTCCGGGGGCAAGGCCATCCAGAAGCTGATCGACGACCGAGAGGTGCCGATCCCGTTCTTCGGCGAGCTCGGTAGCGTCAACCCGGTGGTCGTGCTGCCTTCCGCGCCCGCCAAGGAGGTGGCCACGGGGTTCGCCGGGTCGCTGACGCTCGGGGTGGGGCAGTTCTGCACGAACCCCGGGCTGCTGTTCGTGCCCGAGAACGACGAGCTGCGCCAGGCGATCGTCGAGGCCGTCGAGGGCACCAGCGGCGGCCCCATGCTGGCCGAGCGGATCAGGGACGGCTACCTCGGCGGCGTCGAGCGCCTGGGTGAGCTGCGGCTGCTGGCCGAGGGCAAGCCGGGAGAGGGCAGCCTGGCCGTCACGCCCAAGGTCTTCACGGCCGACCTCGACACGTTCGCCGGCAAGCTGCCGAACATCGGCGAGGAGTGCTTCGGGCCCGCGTCGATCGTGGTGACGTACCGGAACGTCTCCGACCTGCCGCCGGTGCTGGAGCGGCTCGAAGGGTCGCTGACCGCGACCGTGCACGGCACCGAGGCCGACGAGGCCGCGGAGGTCGCCGGCGTGCTGGGCCGCAAGGCCGGGCGGCTCATCTGGAACGGCTGGCCGACCGGGGTCGCCGTGTGCTGGGCCATGCATCACGGTGGGCCCTGGCCCGCCGCGACGACCACCTCCACGTCCGTGGGGGCCACGGCGATCGAGCGCTGGCTCGCGCCCACGGCCTACCAGGACTGGCCGGAGGCGCTGCTGCCGGACGAGCTCAAGGAAGCCAATCCGCTGTCCATTCCGCGCAGGGTGGATGGACGTATGCAGGGCTAGGCAGGCATACATGTGCAGGGCCAGGGCGGGCCTGAGTTCTCCCGTCCGTCCCTAGGTCCTCCCTAAGTGGTGGCGTGTGGTGACGGGGCTGGTGGCGCCGTGGCGGACAGCCCCGTGACCTGTGGCGACCGGGCTCGTGATCCGCAGCGACGGGGCTGCGGCCTTATGGCCCGTGGTCACGGGGTCCTGTCTCCGTCGTCAGTGCTGTCGGCTGATCGTGGGGAACGAGGGGCCCAGCGCGTACGCACGACCCCTTCAGGCGTCCACGAGCCCCAGACCGGTGGCGATGAGGCGTTCCAGGGCGCGCAGGTGTTCGGGAACCGGGTCCGCCAACGGCGCCCGTACCCCGCCCACCTCCAGCCCCCGCAGTCGCACCCCCGCCTTGACCAGCGACACCGCGTACCCGGGCACGAGATCGCGCAGCTCCACCAGCGGCAGATAGAAGTCGGTGAGCAGGCGCCGGACCATGACCTCGTCGCCTCCGGTGACGGCTTTGTTGAAGGCGAGGGCGATCTCGGGGGCGAAGGCGAAGACGGCGCTGGAGTAGAGGTTGACGCCGATCCCCCGGTAGGCGGGGACGGTCAGCTCGGCGGTCGGGAGGCCGTTGAAGAACGTGAAGTCCTCGCCGGCGCTCGCGCGGACGGTCAGGATGATGCGTTGCAGCAGGTCGAAGTCGCCCAGGCCGTCCTTGAAGCCGATCACGCCGGGGTGGCGGGCCAGTTCGGCCACGGCGGCGGGGGTGAAGCGGGCGTTGCCGCGCTGGTACATGACGCACGGCAGGCCGGCGGCGTCCACCACCTCGCGGACGTAGCGCACCAGGCCGGCGGCGGGGCCGGTGACCAGGTACGGCGGCATGAGCAGCAGGCCGTCGGCGCCCTGGTCGGCGGCGGCGCTGGCGAGGGCGCGCGCGGACGGGAGCGGGCCGCCGGCGCCGGCGAGAACGGGGACGCGGCCGGCGGTGGCGGTGACCGCGGTGGCCACGACGCGGGTGTACTCGTCGAGGTCGAGGGCGTTGAACTCGCCGGTGCCGCACGCGGCGAACACTCCGCCGGCCCCGGCCGCGACCCCGTCGGACACGTGCCGGGCGAGGACGGGTTCGGCGAGGCGGCCGTCGGAGCCGAACGGGGTGACCGGGAAGAACAGAACGCCGTCAAGCCGCATCAACGCCTCCTACCTCAAGGGGCCGGGAAGAACAGGACGCTGCTAGCGGATGCCCTCCCTGCGGAGAGTGGCGGCCAGCTTCCGCGTATGTCTGATCACCGCTTCGGTGATCCGCTCCACGTCGGCAGGCGGCAGCCCGGCCGGCATCGAGCAGCTGATCGCGTCCGTCGCCGGGATGCGGTAGTCGACGGCCACGGCCACGCAGGCCACCCCGGGCGTGCCCTGCTCGCGTTCGTAGGACCAGCCGCGCGTGCGGACCTGGTCGAGCTCGCCCGTGAGCTTGGTCAGGTCGGTGATCGTGTGGTCGGTCAGTCCGGTCAGCGGCTGGGGCAGCAGCGCCCCGACCTCGTCGTCGGTGAGCTGGGCGAGCAGCACCTGGCCGAGCGCGGTGACGTGGGCGGGCAGGCGCCGGCCGACGCGGGGGATGATGTGGTCGGCCTCGCGGGAGTCGCGGGTCGCGAGGTAGAGCACGTGGGCCCCGTCGCGGCGGGCGAAGTGCACGGTCTGCCCGATCTCGTCGCGCAGGTCTTCCAGGCTCTCCTGGGCGAACGGCAGCGCGGGGTCCTTGTCGAGGTAGGCGGTGCCGGTCAGCAGCGCGTGGGGCCCGATCCCGAACGCCGATCTGGCCGCGTCGGTCTCGACCCAGTTGAGCTCGACCAGGGTGCGCATGAGAGCGTGCAGGCTGCTGCGCGGGAATCCGGTGCGCTGCTGGAGCTCGGACAACGTCAGGTGGTCGTGTGAATCTGCGAGAGTTTCCAGGATGCGTACGGTCCGCTCGGCGGACTTGACCAGCTGGGGCTCCATGCTCATCCCATCTCGTATCCATCGGCGGGCTCGGGCATCCAGGATATGGGATGCCGTCCAGATACATGGACGCTCAGCCCTTGACCGCGCCGCTTGTCAGACCGCGCATGAACTGCCGCTGGAACGCCAGGAACGCGATGATCGACGGCAGCAGCGCCAGCAACGAGGCCGCCAGCAGCACGCCGATCCCGACCTCCTCGTCGGAGCGCAGGGAGCGCAGCGCGATGGGCAGCGTCCACATGTCCGACTGCGGCGCGACGATCAGGGGGAGCAGGTACTGGTCCCAGATCATCGTGAAACCGAAGACGCCGATGACGCCGAGCGCCGGGCGGCACAGCGGCAGGATGATCGTGGCGAAGATGCGCAGCTCTCCCGCGCCGTCGATGCGCGCGGCCTCCTCCAGTTCGACCGGCACCTCCTTCATGAACTCGGTCATGACGAGGATGGAGAACCCCCAGGCCCCGACGGGCAGGATCATGCCGGCGTACGTGCCGATGAGGTTGACGTGCAGCAGCGGCATGTCGGCCAGGACGAGGGAGAGGGGGATCGCGATGATCTCCTCGGGGAGCATCATCGTGGCGAGCATGAGCAGCATCACGAACGTCATGCCGCGAAACTTCTTGCGGGCCAGCGAGTACGCCGCGAAGACGCTCACCAGCACCTGCAGCAGCAGCCCGAAGCCCACGACGATGAAGGAGTTGAGCAGGTACAGGTAGACGTTCTTCTCCTGGGCCTTGATGAAGTTCTCCAGGGTGAACTCGTCCGGCCACAGGGAAAAAGAGGTGGGGTCGAGGGTCTTGTTGAAGGCGCTGATGAGCAGCCCGACCAGCGGCCCGGTGAAAACGACCACCATAGCCCCATAAATCAGGAACTTTCCGGTGGTGGCCAGCGGGCCGCGCCGCGACTCCAGGCCCAGCGCGCTGTCGAACCTCATGTCGCCTGCCTCCTGCGCAACATCTGCACGATCACGGTGAGCGCCAGCGTGGCCAGGAACAGCACGATTCCGCCCGCCGAGGCGACCCCCAGCTCGTTCTTCTGGAACCCGAGCTTGTAGATCAAGGTCATCAGCACTTCGGAGGAGCCGTTCGGGCCGCCGTTCGTGAGCACGTACACCTCGACGAAGACCCGCAGGCCGCGGATGGCCGCCAGCGTGAACAGGATCCAGAACACCGGCCGCAGCGCGGGCAGCGTGATGTGCCGCAGCCGCCGCCAGGTGGAGGCGCCGTCCACGGCCGCGGCCTCGTACAGGCTGCGGTCCACGCCGACCAGACCGGCCAGGAAGATCATCATGTCGTACGGGGTGCCGCGCCAGATGCTCATCAGCATGATCGACAACAGCGAGGAGTCCTCGCTGGCCAGCCACGGCTGCGGATCGACGCCGGCCCAGCCGATCACGATGTTGAGCATCCCGCTGTCGGCCGGGTGGAACATGATGCGCCACACCTCGGCCACGGCCGCCATCGTGGTGACGACCGGCAGGAAGGCCGCGGTCCTGACGAACCACAGGTAACGCGCCGGCCCCTCGATGAGCAGCGCCAGCCCGAGGCCCAGCACGATCGAGCCGAGCGTGGTGCCGAGGGCCAGCACGACGCTGTGCCAGATCGCCGCGCCGAACTCGTCGTCGGTGATGATCGTCTGGTAGTTCTGAAAGCCGACCCACTCGTCACCGAGAAACGTCTGGACCTTGAACAGGCTCTTCCACAGGCCCACGAACATCGGGATGAACTTGAAATACAGGAAGAGCAGCAGCGCGGGCGCCAGGAACAGCCAGGCAATCAGCGGTCCCCGCCACCGCGCCGATTTCGGCGGGTGGCCGGGAGCCACCGTCCGGCCGGACGCCGGGGCGAGTGTGGAGGTCATGACGCTTTCTGGCTCTGCAGTTCCTGGGTGAGTTTCGTGTTGAGCTCATCCATCGCCGTCTTGACGTTGGCGGAGCAGTCGGCCCAGACCGCGTTGATGGTGTCGGCGGAGGTCTGGCGGATCGGCGCCCAGTTGGGCACCGGCGGGGCGTAGACGGCGTTCGCGTACGACTCCTGGAACACCTTCCAGCGCGGGTCCTGCCGCTCGGCGGCCATGTCGACCGTGGTGTTGACCGGCAGACGCACGATGGCGCCGTTGGCGTCCTTGTTCATGCCGATCTTCTGGCCCTCGGGCGAGATGGCGAATTCGGCGAACTTCTTCTGGTTGTCCGGGTTCGGGGACCCGGCCATCATGTAGACGTTCTCGCCCTCGCCGAGCGTGCCGGGGCCGCCGGAGGGCCCCTTGGGCACGGGCAGGACCTCGATCTTGTCGGTGCCGATGCTGTTGACGAACCTGGCCAGCACGTACGGCCCGACCAGGTAGATGCCGCCCTGGCCCTTCTCGAACACCTCGTGCGTGACGGTGGTGTCGTTGCTGACGGCGCCCGGGTTGACGGTCTTGGTCTTGCAGAACTGGTCCTGGAGGAACTGCACGGCCTCCACGGTCTTGGGGTCGTTCACCGTGGCGGCGTACTTGCCGCCACCTGCGGCCTTGATGAAGTCGCCGCCGTTGGCGTAGATGAGCGAGGAGGCGTACCAGGAGGCGTAGCCGCGCTTGGTGCCCGCGGGGGCCACGAAGCCGGCGGTGTCCTTCTGGCCGTTGCCGTCGGGGTCCTTCTCGGTGAAGGCGACGGCCAGTTTGGCCAGGTCCTCCCAGGTCTCGGGCGGCTCCATGCCCACCTTCTCGCGCCAGTCCTTGCGCACGATCAGCGCGAACGACTGGGCCGAGAACGGGGCCGCGTAGAACTTGCCGTCGGCCCCGGTGGCGGCCGTCCAGGCGGTCTCCGCGATCTGGTCACCGCCCTTGAGCGCGGCCTTGTCGACCGGCGCCAGCCAGCCCTGGGTGACCATGTTGCCGAGTTGCGCGGTGTCGTTGATGACGATGTCGGGCAGGTCTTTCTGCGCCGCCTGCTGGTTCAGTTTGGTCTCGAAGTCGTCGAAAAGGGCGACGACTTTCGTCTGTACGCCACTGGCCTTGGTAAAACCCTCGGCCAGCTTTACGGCGGTCTTGGCGGAGTCGGAATCGGGTGGTTGCCTGATCCAGATCTCCAAGGCGTTGTCGGAACTAGACGATGATCCCCCGGACCCGCAGGCTGTCACTCCTAAGGCCAGAGCCGCGGTCATCGCGGCTCCCAGCAGACGACGTGACATCAGACCGCCTCCTGTTCACATATGTGGACATGAGTCGTGGACTTGGATGTGTGCCTGTGAACGTAACTAGTGGCATGGCTCACGGTCAATATTCAAGGATGTGAATTTCAGTCAGATTCGTGTACATCATTGAGGCATGCGCATTCTCATGACAGGGGCCTCGGGAAAGGTCGGGACGCTGCTCCGGCCGCGACTCGCGCGTGAGGGCCGTACGCTGCGGCTTTCCGACATCCAGCCGGTCGAGCCCGGGCCCGGCGAGGAATGGGTGACGGCCGACCTGACCGACCCGGCCGCCGTGGCCGAGGCCGTGAAGGGCGTGGACGCCGTGCTGCACCTGGGCGGCCAGAGCAGGGAGCACCCCTGGGCCGACATCGTGCAGGCCAACATCAACGGGACCCAGGTGCTGCTGGAGGCGGCGCGGAAGGAGGGGGTCGAGCACGTCCTGCTCATGGGCAGCCACCACGCGGCCGGCTACCAGACCCGTCCCGAGTCGGGCGCGGACCTGCCCGACTACGCCTTCCCCAGACCGGACACCTTCTACGGCGTGAGCAAGGTCGTCATGGAGGCCCTCGGCAGCCTCTACCACGACCGGTTCGGCATGAACGTCACCGTGGTCCGCCTCGGCACCTGCAGCGAGGCCCCCGCCGACACGCGCGGGCTGGCCACCTGGATCTCGCCCGACGACCTGACCCGCCTGGTCGAGGCCGGGCTGAGCGCGACCGGCTACCACGTGGTCTGGGGCGTCTCCGACAGCCCGCGCCGCTGGTGGTCGCTGGAGGAGGCCAAGGCCATCGGGTTCGAGTCGAAGGACAGCTCCGAGCCGTTCGCCGCCGCCCTCATCGAGGCGCAGGGCGAGCCCGACCTGTCCGAGCCGCTGCACCACCGCGCGGGCGGCGTCTTCACGCTGAACGAGCTCGGCGGGAAGTGGTGAGCTGACCCGCCTGCCGGGGCAACCGGTTGCAAGAACCTTGACGGCGCCGGCTATGAACGCCAAGGTTTGATCTGGCAACCGTTTGCATGGGAGGACGGCCATGGCGGCGACGATCAAGGACGTGGCCCGCGCCTGCGGTGTCCACGTCTCCACCGTGTCCCGGACGTTCTCCGCGCCGCACCTGGTCAATCCGGCCACCAGGACCCGCGTGCTGGCCGCCGCCGACGACCTCGGCTACCGGCCCAACCGCGCCGCCAGGGCGCTCACCACGGGGCGCACGTACAACATGGGCCTGATCGTGGCCGACATCGCCAACCCGTTCTTCCCGCCGCTCATCAAGGCCGCCCAGGCGCAGGCCAGAGGCCGTGACTACCACGTCTTCGTGGCCGACACCGACGAGGACCCGCGGGTCGAGGAAGAGCTGATCAGGACCTTCGCCAAGCAGGTGGACGGCGTCCTGCTGTGCAGCCCCCGGCTGTCGAACAAGATGATCGAGCGGCTGGCGGAGGACGTGCCGTTCGTGGTGGTCAACCGGCGCATCAAGGGCATGCCCGCCGTGCTCATGAACGTCGCCCAGGGCACCAAGCTCGCCCTCGACCACCTGGCCGCGCTCGGCCACCACAGGATCGCGCTCGTGTCCGGCCCGATCGGCTCGTGGACCAGCAACGAGATGCAGGGCGCGGCCGCCGAGGCGGTCGGGCTCGACCTGGTCTTCTTCGGCCCCAACCAGCCCACGGAGGGCGGCGGCCTGGCCGTGGCCCCCGAGGTGGCCGCCTGCGGGGCGAGCGCGGTGCTGGCCTACAACGACCTCCTCGCACTCGGGCTCATCGAGGGGCTGTCGGCGATGGAGATAGGGGTACCAGACCAGATAAGTGTGATCGGGTTCGACGACATCCTTCCGGGACGGCTCAACCGGCCCAAGCTGACCACGGTGGCCATGCCGGCCGCGGCGGCGGGAAGGATGGCCGTCGACCTGCTGCTGCAGTCGGGGGGAGAGGGCGCGACAGTGACCCTCGACACCGACCTCATCGTCCGCGAGTCCACGGGAAGGGCCCCATAAATGAGCGCCGTCATGAACTTCGGAACGCTGCCGTCGGGCCGGCAGGTCGAGCAGGTGGAGCTGGCGTCGGGACGGCTGCGCGCCGACGTGCTGAGCTACGGCGCCGTCATCCGCAGGCTGGAGGTCGACGGGGTCAACGTCGTGCTCGGGCTGGACACGATCGACGACTACCTGACCCGAAGCCGCTACTTCGGCGCGGTCGTCGGCCGTTACGGCAACCGCATCGCCCACGCCCGCTTCACCCTCGACGGGACCGAATACCGGCTGCCCGCCAACAACGGCCCCAACTGCCTGCACGGCGGCACCGAGGGCTTCGACAGCAGGGTGTGGACGATCGCCGCCCAGAGCGACGCGTCGGTGACCCTGACGCTGACCAGCCCCGACGGCGACCAGGGCTTCCCCGGCACGCTGACGGCCTCGGTCACCTACACGCTGGACGGCGACGCGCTGCGGATCGACTACGCGGCCGAGAGCGACGCGCCCACCGTGGTCAACCTGACCAACCACTCCTACTTCAACCTCAAGGGCGAGGGCGACGTCCTCGACCACGTGATCAGGATGGACGCCGCCCACTACCTGCCGGTGGACGACGACAAGATCCCCACGGGGGAGCCGGCGCCGGTCAAGGGCACGCCGTTCGACTTCACCGAGCCGCACGCGGTGGGCGAGCGCTACGACGGCGGCTACGACCACTGCTTCGTGCTCGACGGCGGCGGCATCGAGGTCAAGGGCGGCGGGCTGACCATGGAGGTCACCACGACCGAGCCGGGCGTGCAGTTCTACGCCGGTGGCATGCTCGACGGGGTGCAGACGCCGTACGGGCCGTTCGCGGGGCTGTGCCTGGAGACGCAGCACTTCCCCGACGCGCCCAACCAGCCGCAGTTCCCCTCCACCGTGCTGCGTCCCGGCGAGCGGCGCACCTCGACCACGACGTACCGGTTCATCTGACCGGCCGCAGGGCGCCGGACGCCTTGATCACCAGCAGCGCCATGTCGTCCTGGGCCGGCCCGGCGGCGAACGTCTCGACGGCGTGGCGCACCCGTTCCGCCACGGCGTGGGCGCTGAGGCCCGTGCAGCCCGACAGCAGCTCGGCCAGCCCGTCGCCGTCGTCGAGCAGCCGGTCGCCGTCGCGGCGCTCGGTCACGCCGTCGGTGACGCACAGCAGCACCTCCTCCGGCGCCAGCTCGAACGTCTCCACGTAGAACCTGGCGCCGGACTCGATGCCGAGCAGCAGTTGCGGGGTCGCCATGGCCTGGACCTCGCCGCTGGCCCGCAGCAGCAGGGGCGGAGGGTGGCCGGCCGAGGCGATCGTGCACAGCGCGCCGCCCTGCGGCAGCGGGGTCAGCTCGCCGCACAGCAGGCTGAGGAACCTGCCCTCGTCCCCCTCGTCGAGCAGCGCCTGGTTGAGCCGGCCGAAGATGTCGGCCACCGTGTAGCGCTCCTTGGCCAGCAGGCGTACGGCGTGCCTGGCCAGGCCGGTGACCGCGGCCGCCTCGGGGCCGCTGCCGCACACGTCGCCGAGCGCGAAGCACCAGTGGTCGGCCACCGTGAACAGGTCGTAGAAGTCGCCCCCGACGTCGGCGCCCTCCTCGGCCGGCTCGTAGACCACCGCCGACTCCAGACCCGGCATGGGGGCCACCCGCATCGGCAGCAGGCTGCGCTGCAGCACGCGGGAAGTCGTCGCCTGCCTGGCGTACAGCATGGCCGTGTGCAGGTTGAGCGCCACCAGGCGGCACAGATCGGCCAGCAGGTCGGCCAGCTCCAGCGGCAGCGTCGGCTCCTTACGGCCGATCACCAGCGCGCCGTGCGACCTGCCCTGCGTCAGCAGCGGGAAGGCCAGCACCGTCTCGGGGCCGATCGGCCAGGCCACCTCGTGCAGCGCGGTGCGGGGGAGGGCGGGCAGCGACTTGCGCAGCGCGGAGTTGCGGCTCTCCTCGCTGTGCCAGACGTGGGCGAGCCTGGTCATGCCCGCCAGATCGGTCAGGTAGACCGCCGCCCACATGGCGATCTTCGGCACGACGAGCTGCGCCGTCAGCGCCGAGATCAGCTCCTCGTCGTGCACGCCCGCCAGCAGCTCGCCCGCCTCGGCCAGGAACGACAGCCGTCCCCGGTGCGCCCGGTCCCGCTCGGCCAGCCGCTCGCGCTGCACCGGCACCGCCACCTGGTCGGCGATGTGCTGCAGGCTGACCGTCAGCTCCTGGTCGAAGCGCGCCGGCCGCGCGGCCGTGACCACGAGATAGCCGATCACCTCGCCGGACACCAGCAACGGCGCGCACGCCAGCGACCTGGCGCGCAATTGCTCGGCCAGCTCCACGTCCGCGGCGAGCAGGTCGTCGATCAGCGCGGGCGCCTTGCGTTCGGCGCAGAACACGCCCTTGGCCAGCACCCCGACCATCCCCGCCGTGTCGCCCGCGCCGGCGGCCACGCCGAACTGGCCGCCGGTGTCGGCGGCCAGCAGCACGTAGGAGGCGTCGCCCGCGCTGGACACCTGCACGATCTGGACGATCGTGGTGAGCAGGTCGGCGAGCGGCATGTCGTGGTCGATCAGGTCCTTGATCCGCCGGCCCGCCTCCCTGCGCAGCGGCTGGGGCGGCGGTGTCAAAACGTGGCGGTGGTCGCCGGCCACGATCATCCAGATCGTCCTGCGCTCCCCGGCGTGCCCGCGGGTGCGCAGGTGGGAGACGTAGACGGGGACGAGCCCGCCGTCGCGGTGCCGCATCCGCGTCTCGCCCCGCCAGCGGCCGAGGCCGAGCGTGTCGGCCAGCGACAGCGCGTACGGGCCCGCGCCGCGCCAGGCCACCAGCCCCTTCAGCGACCGGCCGACGACCTGCTCAGGCGCCCAGCCGAGCAACTGGGCGGCCTCGGAGTTCCACGACTTCACCACACCGTCGAGGTCGCAGACCACCACGCCGACGTGCAGGGTCTCCAGCGGCGCCACGACCGGCGCGGCGACCGGGCCCGCCGGGCCCGGCAGGCTCTCCTGCTGCTCGCAGCCCTCGCCGATCTCCAGCCGCACCCAGACCCGCTTGGCCGTCCTCGTGTACGTCACGCCCCAGGCGTCGGCGAGCAGGTGGGCCAGCGCCAGGCCGCGGCCGGAGGTGGCCGGCTGCTCGTCCTCGTCGGTGGCGGGCGGCGGGGCGCCGGAGATGGTCCGGCCGGGGTGGTGGTCGTCGACCTCGATCTCCAGCCTGGCCGGGCACGCGTCCACGTCGAGGCGGCAGGTCAGCTCGACTCCGGTGCCGGCGTGGACCACCGCGTTCGTGACGAGCTCGCTGGTCAGCAGGACGGCGTCCTCGGCCAGATGGGCCAGCCGCCACTCGGCGAGCACCTGGCGTACGAACTTGCGGGCGTGCGCCGGTGCGTGGGGACTGCCGTCGAAGGCCGTGCTCGACACCTTGGTCGTGTCCACTCTGCGTCCTAGAACATCACTCGATGTGGCAGTTCGGTCACTCTCAGAGTGGCAGACTGATGCCGTTGATGCCTCCAGTTGTGAAGAAGGCCGCGATGGTCACGCAGTTGGAATCCTCTAATGCACATGGACCGCTCCACCCGGCGGATCTCCGCCCGCTGCTCGTGGCCCTGCGCGGGCTGCGTGACGGCAACTTCAAGGCCAGGCTCGAACTGCCCGGCGACCCCTTCCTGGCCGAGCTGGCGACGACGCTCAACCAGGTGCTCGACCGCAACGAGCACCTCTGCGGCGAGCTGACCCGCCTGCGCACGGAGGTGGCCAGGCGCGGGCGGCTCGACGAGCGGCTCAGCCCCAGCCCAGGCACCGGCGGCTGGCGGTCAACGTGGCCGCCGTCAACACCCTCATCGACGCGCTCGTCATCCCCGCCGCCAAGGCCACCAGGGTGCTCAACGCGGTCGCGGACGGCGACCTGTCCAAGCGGGTCGATCTGCAGGAGGACGACCGGCCGCTGCGCGGCGGGCTGCGGCTGATGGGCAAGGCGGTCAACCGCATGGTCGAGCAGCTCGCGCTGTTCTCCGGCGAGGTGACGCGGGCGGCCCGCGAGGTCGGCACCGAGGGCAGGCTGGGTGGCCAGGCCGAGGTCGAGGGCGTCTACGGCACCTGGGAGCGCCTGACCAAGAACGTCAACCAGCTGGCCGGCAACCTCACCACCCAGGTGCGCGCCATCGCCGAGGTGGCCAGTGCCGTCGCCCAGGGCGACCTCAGCCGCTCGATCAGCGTCGAGGCCAAGGGCGAGGTCGCCGAGCTGGAGAACAACGTCAACCTCATGGTCGCCAACCTGCGCGAGACCACCCGCGCGAAGGACTGGCTGGAGAGCAACCTGGCCCGCATCGCGGGCCTCATGCAGGGGCACCGCGACCTGGTCGAGGTCGCCGACCTGATCCTGCGCGAGCTGACGCCGCTGGTCAGCGCCCAGTACGGCGCCTTCTTCCTGGCCGAGGCCGCCTCCTTCGACGGCTCGCTCGCCTTCATCGCCGGCTACGGCGCCGCCCACGACGTGCTGCCCGGCCAGGGCACCCCGGGGCCCGGGCTCATGTAGCAGGCGGCCCTGGAACGCAAGCGCATCCTGCTCGGCGACGTGCCGGCCGGCTACATCAAGGTCCACACCGGGCTCGGCGAGGCCGCTCCGGCCAGCGTCGTGGTGCTGCCCATCGTGTTCGAGGACAAGGTGCTCGGGGTGATCGAGCTGGCCTCGTTCAGCCGGTTCAGCGACGTGCACCTGGCCTTCTTCGACCAGTTCGTGGTCACCATCGGCGTGGCCATCAACACCATCATCGCCAACGCCCGCACCGAGGCGCTGCTGTCGGAGTCGCAGCGCCTGGCCCAGCAGCTCCAGGGCCGCTCGGACGAGCTGCAGCGCCAGCAGGCCGAGCTGCAACGACGAGCGCCGGCTGCAGCAGATCCTGCGCAACCTGCTGTCCAACGCGGTCAAGTTCACCTCCTCCGGCGAGGTGCGCATGGTCGTCTCCGTCGCCGGGGACAGGCCCGACCCCGAGGGCCGCCCGATGCTCGCGTTCGCGGTCAGCGACAGCGGCATCGGCATCGCCGCAGACAAGCTGCCCGCCATCTTCGGGGCCTTCCAGCAGGCCGACGGGACCACGAGCCGTAAATACGGGGGCACCGGCCTGGGCCTGTCGATCAGCAGCGAGATCGCCCGCCTGCTCGGCGGCGAGATCCACGCCGCCAGCAGCCCCGGCAGGGGCAGCACCTTCACCCTCTACGTGCCGGCCGGCCGGGCGGCGGCCGCGCTCGCGGGCGAGCCGGAGTGGGCCGAGGAGCCCGTGCCCGAGGCGCTCACCGTCCCGGCCGAGTGGCCGGCCGCCGATGGCGAGGACTCGTGGAGCGCGACGCTCACCCGGCTGAAGGACAGCCCGGCCGGGGAGATCTTCGCGGGCCGGCGGGTGCTCATCGTGGACGACGACATCCGCAACGTCTACGCCCTGAGCCACGTGCTCGGCCGCCTCGGCATGGAGATCGTCTACGCGGAGAACGGCAGGGAGGGGCTGGAGGCGCTCGAACGCGAGCACGACATCGCCCTCGTCCTCATGGACGTGATGATGCCCGAGATGGACGGCTACGAGACGCTCACCGCCGTCCGCCAGATGCCCGCCTTCGCCAGCCTGCCCATCATCGCGCTCACCGCCAAGGCCATGCCGGGCGACCGGGAGAAGACGATCTCGTGCGGCGCCTCCGACTACGTGCCCAAACCCGTGGACGTGGACCAGCTCCTGGAGGTGATGCGGGGGTGGCTCACGGGCGAACGGCAGGCCGGCGGATGAACCGGCAGGTCAAGATCCTCGTGGTGGACGACAACGAGGAGAACCTGGTCGCGCTGGAGGCCGTGCTCAGGCCGCTGCAGCAGGTGCTGTTCAAGGCCAGGTCGGGGGCCGAGGCGATGAAGCTGATGCTGCGCCACGACTTCGCCGTCGTGCTGCTCGACGTGCTCATGCCGGGCATGGACGGGTTCGAGACCGCCACCCACATCAAGCGGCTCGACCAGACCCGCGACGTGCCCATCATCTTCCTGACCGGCACCGAGCCGAGCGCGGGATCGGCCTTCCGCGGATACGCGGTGGGCGCGGTCGACTACCTCACCAAGCCCTTCGACCCCTGGGTGCTGCGCTCCAAGGTGACGGTGTTCATGGAGCTGTTCCGCAAGACCACGGTGCTGAAGGAGCAGGCGGCGCTGCTCGCCCAGCTCGTCCGCGACCACGAGGCGCTGGCGGGCTTCGCGCGCCGGCTCGGGGCGGTGGAGTCGCGGCTGGCGGGGCTGGCCGAGGTGGAGGGGGAGGACGAGGGGCTGCGGGAGGCGATCAAGGATCTGGCGGACCGGGTGGGGGCCATGCAGTCCGCGTTCGAGGCGGTGTCGTCCGTACGGGGGCGGGAATGAGCAGGCCGGGCTGAGCGGGCCGGGTGAGGTTCGTGCCAGGACACCGGCGTGGCTGCGCGCGTTCAGCGGTGTCTCCGTCGTACCTTTGGCATCATGGCCACCCGTACGCCGAAAAGCGCATCGAAGGGGCCGGCGAAGCGGTCGGCCTCGTCTCGCTCGACCACCGCCAAGCGCGGGAGCACGCCGGCGGGCCGGTCCAGGGCCAGGACGACCACGTCCGGCCGCAAGTCATCGGTGACCCATCAGGACCCCATCAGCTGGGTCTTCACCATGATCGGCAAGCTGATCGTCGGGCTGTGGATGCTGCTCGCCAACGGCATCGGCAGCACGGCCAGGGCGCTGGGCAAGAACGCCAGGGAGCTCGATCCCGCGCACCGGCGCGACGGGGTGGGCCTGACGGTGCTCGCGGGCGCGATCGTGCTCGCGGCCATGACCTGGCGCACCTCCGACGGCGCGGTGGCCGGGGTGGTCAACGCGACCGTGCACGCCGTGTTCGGCTCGCTGGCCTGGGCGCTGCCGCTGCTGCTCGGCCTGCTGGCCTGGCGCTATCTGCGCCATCCCGACCAGAACGCCGACACCGGCCGCATGGTGATCGGCTGGGCCGCGCTGATGGTCGGCGTGCTCGGCGTCATCCACGTGGCCAACGACACGCCCTACCCGGCCGGCGAGGGCCAGGGCATGGACAAGGTGTCGCAGGCCGGCGGCATGGTCGGGTTCATCGTGTCGGCGCCGCCGATGAGCATCCTGCCCCCGTGGGTGACGATCCCGCTGCTGCTGCTCCTGTCCGGGTTCGGCGTGCTGGTGATCACCGCCACGCCGGTGCACCGCATCCCCGAGCGGCTGGCCGAGCTCAAGCACCTGCTGTTCGAACGGCACGCCGAGCAGGAGACGCCGCGGCAGCCGGCCAAGAAGCGGGTCAGGACCAAGAAGGGCGAGAGCGGCGAGGACGTCGGCGACATCGTCAAGCCGTACGACACCCCGGTGCTGGCCGAGAAGGACAAGCGGCAGGACCACTCGCCCGAGATCGTGCCGGGGCTGACGGACGAGGAGGAAGCGCCTGTTCCCGAGGCCGAGCGCAAGCCTGAGCCGCCGCAGCCGACGCCCGCGCCGCGCAAGGTCGAGCAGCTCGTGCTGTCGCCGCAGGCGGGCCCGTACGGGCTGCCCGACCTGCAGCACCTCAAGATGGGCACGGCGCCCAAACCGCAGACCAAGGCCAACACGACCGTGGTCAACGCGCTCACCAGCGTGATGGAGCAGTTCGCCATCGACGCGCAGGTGATCGGCTTCACCCGGGGGCCGACCGTGACCCGCTACGAGATCGAGCTCGGGCCCGCGGTCAAGGTCGAGAAGGTCACCGCGCTCACCAAGAACATCGCCTACGCCGTCAAGTCGGCGGACGTGCGCATCCTGTCGCCGATCCCCGGCAAGTCGGCGATCGGCGTCGAGATCCCCAACGCCGACAAGGACCTCGTCTCCCTCGGCGACGTGCTGCGCTCGCAGGTGGCGCAGGCCGACCACCATCCGATGATCGTCGGCCTGGGCAAGGACGTCGAGGGCCGCACCATCGTGGCCAACCTCGCCAAGATGCCCCACCTGCTCATCGCGGGCGCCACCGGCGCGGGCAAGTCGGTCTGCGTCAACGGGCTGATCACCAGCATCCTCATGCGGGCCACCCCCGACGAGGTGCGCATGGTGCTGGTCGACCCCAAGCGGGTCGAGCTCAGCGTGTACGAGGGCATCCCCCACCTCATCACCCCCATCATCACCAACCCGAAGAAGGCCGCCGAGGCCCTGGAATGGGTCGTGGGCGAGATGGACCGGCGCTACGACGACCTGGCCGCCTCGGGGTTCCGGCACGTGGACGAGTTCAACAAGGCCGTGCGGGCGGGCAAGCTGCAGCCGCCGCCCGGCAGTGAGCGGGTCTACCAGCCGTACCCGTACCTGCTGGTGATCGTGGACGAGCTGGCCGACCTGATGATGGTGGCCCCGCGCGACGTCGAGGACTCGATCGTGCGCATCACGCAGCTCGCCCGCGCGGCCGGCATCCACCTGGTGATCGCCACCCAGCGGCCTTCTGTGGACGTCGTCACCGGCCTGATCAAGGCCAACGTGCCGTCCAGGCTGGCCTTCGCGGTGTCCTCGCTCACCGACTCGCGGGTCATCCTCGACCAGCCCGGCGCCGACAAGCTGGTCGGCCAGGGTGACGCGTTGTTCCTGCCCATGGGCGCGAGCAAGCCGATCCGCATCCAGAACGCGTTCGTCTCGGAGAAGGAGATCGCCGGGATCGTCTCGCACTGCAAGGAGCAGATGCAGGTCGAATACCGCGACGACGTCGCGGCGGCGCCGGTCAAGCGGGAGATCGACGAGGAGATCGGCGACGACCTCGACGTGCTGATCCAGGCGGCGGAGCTGATCGTGACCACGCAGTTCGGCTCGACCTCGATGTTGCAGCGCAAGCTGCGGGTCGGCTTCGCCAAGGCGGGGCGGCTGATGGACCTGCTGGAGAGCCGCAACGTGGTCGGTCCGAGCGAGGGTTCCAAGGCCCGCGAGGTGCTGGTCAAGCCCGACGATCTGCCTGGTTTGCTGGCCGATCTGCGTGGCGAATGACCCCAATGCGTGCTTGCCTGGCGATAACTGATTGAATATGTACCACCACGAAGAGTAGTCGGTGTGGTGGGGGGCGTTCGCTGTGCAGGAGCAGAGCATCGGGGCCATGCTGGCAGCGGCCAGGCAGTCGGCCGGGCTAACGGTCGCGCAGGTCAGTGCGGCAACCAGGATTCGCGAAGCGATCATCCATCTCATGGAGCAGGATGATTACCGCCAGTGCGGGGGTGACTTCTACGCCAGAGGGCATGTCAGGGCGGTGGCCGGGGCCGTGGGGCTCGACCCGGAGGCCACGGTCCATCTCTACGACCAGCAACACGGAGGGGTGCCGCAGCCGGTGCGGGCCTCGGCCGTGTTCCAGGCGGACCGCAAGATCAACGTGCCCGAGCGCCGGGGGCCCAACTGGACGATGGCGCTGGGCGTGGCCCTGGCCATCGTCGTGGTCTTCGGCACCATGCGGGTGCTGGGCGGCGCGAGCGACCAGGTGCGCACGGGGGACGTGCGGGCGGCCTCGGCCCGGCCCAGCGTCCCGCCGAACACGCCGATCACCGAGGCGCCCAGGGCGGCGCCGTCGAAGGTCAGTGCCAAGAACCTGGTGACGGTGCGTATCAAGGCGAAGCGGTCGTCGTACGTGAACGTGCACGACGCCAAGGGGCAGAAGTTGTTCTCGGGCACGCTGAAGGCGGGCAAGACGTCCACCTGGAAGGCGCCCGAGAAGGTCAACGTGCTGCTTTCCGACGTCGGAGCCGTAACGCTGCACGTCAACGGCAAGAAGGTCAAGGGTCTGGGAGGCAGCGGGGACATGGTGCGGCGCTCGTTCGGGCCGCCGAAACCGCAGTCGCGGTAGCAGCGCGCGGGTCGCGCGGGGGAGCCCGTGCAACAGGTGGTGGCCAACTCCCGATACCGTAGTGTTCACCATGTCATCCCGCCGAACCGCATCGCTGATCACTCTGGGCTGCGCACGCAACGAGGTCGACTCCGAGGAGCTGGCCGCGCGACTCGAGGCTGCCGGTTGGCAGCTGGGCGACGACGACCCCGATGTCGTCGTCGTCAACACGTGTGGCTTCATCGACTCGGCCAAGAAGGACTCCATCGACACGCTGCTGGCCGCCGCCGACTCGGGCGTCAAGGTAGTCGCCGCGGGCTGCATGGCCGAGCGCTACGGCAACGAGCTGGCCGAGGCACTGCCCGAGGCCAGCGCGGTCATCTCCTTCGACGACTACGCCGAGATCGGCGGCCGCCTCGACGACGTGCTCGAAGGCCGGCCGCTCAAGCCGCACACCCCACGCGACCGCCGCACCCTGCTACCCATCTCGCCGGTGGACCGTGCCAGCGCGGCCACGACGAGCATCCCGGGTCACGGCGACCTGCCGACGGGCCTGGCGCCCGCCAGCGGGCCGCGCGTGCTGCGCAAACGGCTCGACGAGAGCCCGGTGGCCTCGCTCAAGCTGGCCTCGGGCTGCGACCGGCGCTGCACCTTCTGCGCCATCCCCGCCTTCCGCGGCTCCTACGTCTCGCGCAAGCCCGGCGACCTGCTGGCCGAGGCCGACTGGCTGGCCCACAGGGGGGTGCGCGAGCTGGTCCTGGTGAGCGAAAACTCCACCTCCTACGGAAAGGACCTGGGCGACCTGCGCGCGCTGGAGAAGCTGCTGCCGCAGCTGGCCGCCGTCGAGGGCATCGAGCGGGTGCGGGTCAGCTACCTCCAGCCGGCCGAGCTGCGTCCGGGCCTGATCGAGGTGCTCACCGCCACCGAGGGCGTCGTCCCCTACTTCGACCTGTCCTTCCAGCACGCCAGCGGCACGGTGCTGCGCCGGATGCGCCGCTTCGGCGACCCCGAGCGCTTCCTCGGGCTGCTGGAGTCGGTCCGCGAGCGCGCCCCCGAGGCGGGTGTGCGCTCCAACTTCATCGTGGGCTTCCCCGGCGAGACGGAGGAGGAGTTCGGCGAGCTGGTCGGCTTCCTTGAGCAGGCCAGGCTCGACGTGATCGGTGTGTTCGGCTACTCCGACGAGGACGGCACGGAGGCCGCCGGGTTGCCCGGCAAGCTGGAGCAGGAGGTCGTCGACGAGCGCGTGCGCGTGCTCACCGAACTGGCCGAGGAGCTGACCGCCCAGCGCGCGGAGGAGCGCATCGGCACCGAGGTCGACGTGCTGATCGACGACGACCTCGGCGACGGCGGCTACGAGGGCAGGGCGGCGCACCAGGGCCCCGAGGTGGACGGCTCGGTCACGGTGCAGGGCATCGGCCTGGTCAAGGGGCAGATCGTACGCGCGGTGGTGGTCGACGCCGAGGGGGTTGACCTGATCGCGCGCATCAAGGCCGGTCCATGAAAAGGGACGAGCGCCGCGTGGTAAGCCCGTGGAACATCGCCAACGTCCTCACGGTCCTCCGGTTGGTGCTCGTCCCTTTCTTTGTCGTCTGTCTCTTCCTGCCGGGCACCGGCTGGCGCCTGGGCGCGCTGGCGCTGTTCGGGGTGGCCTCGCTGACCGACCACCTCGACGGCGAGCTGGCCCGGCGCTACGGCCTCATCACCGACTTCGGCAAGATCGCCGACCCGATCGCCGACAAGGCGCTCACCGGGGCGGCGCTGGTGTGCCTGTCGATCCTCGGCGAGCTGCCCTGGTGGGTCACGATCGTCATCCTCGGCCGCGAGGTGGCCATCACGGGGCTGCGGTTCGTGCTGCTACGGCACGCGGTCATCCCGGCCAGCTACGGCGGCAAGGTCAAGACCGTGCTGCAGATCGCCGCGATCGTGCTCTACCTCTTGCCCGGCATCCCCGATCCCGTCAAGTGGGTGGTGATGGGCGGAGCGGTCGTCGTGACCGTGGGCACGGGCGTCGACTACGTCTTCAGGGCCGTGAGACTGCGTAAAGTGGCCAAGCGGGCGCGCGGGGAGTGAGCGATGGCGGATGTGGCCGGGGTACTGGCGATGCTGGTGGAGCGGCAGGAGACCGTGGCGGTGGCCGAGTCGCTGACCGGCGGGCTCATCGGCGCCGCCATCACGGCGGTGTCCGGCTCCTCCAAGGCGTTCAGGGGCGGGGTGATCTCCTACGCCACCGATCTCAAGCACGAGCTGCTGGGGGTGCCGGGTGAGCTGCTGGAGCGCGAGGGGGCCGTGCATCCCGAGGTCGCGGCCGGCATGGCGGCGGGGGTCGCGCGGGTGTGCGGGGCGACGTACGGGCTGGCGGTGACGGGGGTGGCCGGGCCCGAGCCGCAGGACGGCAAGGCGGTCGGCACCGTCTACGCGGCCGTCGCCGGGCCCGGCGGGCAGATTTGGGCCCGGGAATTGAGACTTGAAGGGTCGCGCGAACGTATCAGGGTAGAGACGGTGGACGAGGCAGTCGATCTACTGTCAGGTGTGCTGAAGGCGAACATAGGGGAACATTCCGGGTGATTACCGTGTTACGTCCCGAGCGAACATCCGAGGCACGGTCTGACGCGGTGTCGGTGGATACGGGTACGGTGGAGCTGTGAGTGAGGTCCGTGAGCCAACTGCAAGCACCGAGCGCCCGGCAGGCGGGCCTGATGAGTCGCGCAACGAGGCACGAGCGGCGGTCCAGGGGCGGAGTCGCCCAGTGATGACGGCGAGGAGTATGTACGAAGCGAAGAAGCAAAATGTGCGGCACGAACCGATCGCGCGGGGCGTGGTGAAGACATCCGCGCCGGGGAGGGAGCGACAGATGATTCTGCTGCGTCAGCTGCTCGGCGACGTGCTGAGGCGGTTGCGGGTGCGGCAAGGGCGCACGCTGCGCGAGGTGTCGACACTGGCACGTGTCTCGCTCGGCTACCTGTCCGAGGTGGAACGTGGCCAGAAGGAGGCCTCGTCCGAGCTGCTCGCGTCCATTTGCGGCGCGCTCGGGGTGCCGCTTTCGCAGGTGCTGCGTGAGGTTTCCGACCAGTTCGCGCTGGCGGAGCTCCAGGCTGCCCCTGTGCTCGCCGACGTGCCCGAGCACGAGCGTCTCGCCCTTTCCGAGACGGTTCCCGGGGCGATCTCCGACTCCGTGTTCCCCGAAGTCAAGGACATGGTGGCCGCCTAACGCGGCTGGCAGCCCGCACACCACAGGATCAGCCGTTCCTGTGGCCGCATCCCCATCTCCCCGCGGCTGATGCGGGTGCCGCATCGGCGACAGGGCCTCCCCGCCCTGCCGTAGACCCACGTCGCGTTCGCCGGGCGGCGATCACCTGTGGTCACCGTGCCCGCAAGTCCTTTGTTGGCGTCCAGCAGCCGCTGGGCCAGTGACACCAGCCCGTCGAGATCCTCGATCTCCCCGACCTTCTTCCACGGCCAGACCCCGCGCAGGAACAGGGTCTCGGTGCGATAGATCGTGCCGATCCCCGCCAGGTTGCGCTGATCGAGCAGCGCCTCCCCGATGGTCCTGCCGGGCTCCGCTCGCAATCTCCGCACGGCCTCCTCCGGGTCCCAGTCCGCACCCAGCAGATCCGGCCCCAGATGGCCCACCAGCCGTGCCTCGTCGTCGGTCCTGACCAGGTCGACCATTCCCAGCCTGACGCCGACCGCCTGCCACTCCGCGTTCGCCAGGATCAGCCGTACCCGGTCGCCGGGGGCGGTGCGCCGGCCTGCGGGCGTGACCAGCCAGCTTCCGTCCATGCGCAGGTGGGTGTGCACGGTCAGGCCGCCCTCGACCCGGGTGAGCAGGTGTTTGCCACGCGAGAGCGTGGTGACGACCGCGCGGCCGGTGAGGTCGGCGGTGGCGTGCCGCGGGACCCGGAAGTCCGACCGGGTGAGCGTCCGCCCGTCGAGCGCGCCTCGCAGGCGGGCGGCGGTGCGGTAGACGGCATCTCCCTCAGGCACCTGTCCAGTCTAAGAAGCCGCTGTCACGGCCGCGCGTCCGCTGTCATGGGTGCGCGGCTGTCACGGCTGCGCGTCCGCTGTCATGGCTGCGCGTCCGCCGTCACGGCCGCGGGCCCGCTTGACCGGCACGGGGGCGTCTCCGGCAGAGCCTTGCGTCAATGATTCGCTGCGTTTTGAGGGGGTTCGTGGCCATAATGGCGATCAGGAGACGGCCTTGACGGAAGGCTTGTGCAGGGCATGCCGGAGATCACTGAGTTACGTGCGGGAGATCCCGCGGAGGTCGCGGGATATCGGCTGAGCGGGCGGCTGGCGCCCGGGGTGTTCGCCGGGCGGTCGAGGGCCGGGGAGCCGGTCCTGGTGCGATTATTACCGGCCGAGGTGGACCCGGAGGCGTTCCTGCGGGAGATGGAGCCGCTGCGGGCGGTCTCGGCGGTCGGCACGGCGCAGGTCCTGGACGCGGGCGTACAGGGCGAGCAGGCGTACCTGGTGGCCGAGTGGGTGGACGGACCCTCGCTGGCGGAGGTCGGCGGTTCGGCCGACGGGGTGGGGCTGCACCGGCTGGCGGCCGGGACGATCACGGCGCTGGTCGCGCTGCACCAGGCGGGGCTGGTGCACGGCGACATCCGGCCGGGCAACGTGCTGCTGGGCCCCGACGGGCCCAGAGTGGCCGACGCGGGGCTGGAACACGCGATGGCGCAGGCGTCGGTGTCGACGCGGAAGGTGGCGGTGCCCGCGTACACCGCTCCCGAGCGGCTGGCGGGCGGCGCGGCCACGCCGGCGGGTGACGTGTTCTCGTGGGCGGCGACGATGGTGTTCGCGGTCAGCGGAGCCTCGCCGTTCGAGGGCGGGTCGATGGCGGCGACCGTGGCCAGGATCACCGGCGGTCAGGCGGATCTGCCGGAGCTGGGGGAGTTGCACGGGTTGATCGTGGCCTGCCTGGAGCAGGATCCCGAGGCGCGGCCGGCGGCCAGCGAGGTGCTGCTGCGGCTGGTCGGGCAGACCTCGTTGCTGACCGGGCGGGTGGACAGCGGCGCCGTGGCGGCCGCCCCGCCGCCCCGGCGGGGCAGGAGCGTGCTCGCGCTGGCCGCCGCGTTCGTCGCGGGAGCGCTGGTGTCGGCCGCGGGGTTCCAGGTCCTGTCCGGCGGCCCCGCGACCAGGAGCACGGCCGCCACCGCCGCCACGCCGACGAGCGCCGTCACCCCCGCGCCCGGCGCCGCCCCCACGCCCACGATCACCACGGTCCAGACCGAGGCGCCGTCGGACGATGTGGAGAAGAAGGGCCTGAGCGACACGAAACTGAAGGACGTCGCCGTGACCCTGCACGAGCATGCCGACGACTCGATGCGGCTGGTCTCCTACCTGGGCTCCGGCGGCCAGTTCTCCAGCTTCGCCAGGCCGCCCGGTGGGGAGTTCAAGGAGGTGGGCAACTACGAGCAGCCCGCCCTTTCCCCCGGCGGCGACTGGGTGGCGCTCAACCCCATGCTCAAGTTCCAGACCTCCGAGCTGGACCAGATCAGGTTCGTCCGGATGTCCACCGGTGAGTCCTTCGTCGTCAGCACCGTCAAGAAGCCTCTGCAGACGTTGACGCCCGTCTGGTCCAGGGACGGCGGCAAGCTGCTGCTGTCGGTCTACAACCAGGACAAGGACCGCAGGCTGGTCGGCTTCGTGGTGATCGAACTGGCCACCAGGAAGGCCGTGCACGTCGAGACCGAATACACCGACAACTCCTCCCTGTACTACAACTTCGCCCCTGACGGCACGGTCGTGCGCGGGTTCTGGGACGGCAAGAACTCGGGGATCGAGTTCTACGACATGTCGGGCCAGGTCACCAAGACCATGCACTGGGTGGGCCTGCCGCGCGGCGGCGAGTGGTTCTCGCCGTCCGGAAAACGACTGGCCACCGTCTGCCCGAACGGCAAGGAGCTGTGCGTGTGGGATCTCGCGACCGGCGCGCGGCAGGCGACGGTCGACTTCGGCGACGCCAAGGGCTCCTTCCTCGGCTGGTTCAACGAGAAACACCTGATGGTGCAGGATCCCGGCAAGAAGAAAACCCAGCAAATCCAGATCATCGACTTCATCGGCGATGTCAAGCGGGTGCTGGCCGACCTGGCGACGGACGGCCCGGTGCTGCTCCAGTTCGCCCGCGTGCCGCGATCGTGAGGCCGCTGCTCGCGCACGATCCCGTCCAGGTGGGGGAGCACCGCGTGGTCGGGCGGCTCGGCGTGGGCGGGCAGGGCGTCGTCTACCTGGGCGAGTCGCCCGGCGGCGGGCGGGTGGCGATCAAGATGCTGGGGGCGGAGCCGGCCGACGCCGAGGCCCGCTCGCGTTTCCGGCAGGAGATCGGGTACGCGCGGCGGGTCAAGGCGTTCTGCACCGCGCAGGTGCTGGCCAGCGGTGAGCTCGACGGCACGCCGTACGTGGTGAGCGAGTACGTGGACGGCCCCTCCCTGGCCGGCGTGATCATGGACAGGGGGCCGCTGCGCGGGGCCGAGCTGCGCCGGCTGGCGATCGGGACGCTGACCGCGCTGGCCGCGATCCACCAGGCCGGGGTGGTGCACCGGGACTTCAAGCCGGGCAACGTGCTGCTCAGCAGGGACGGGCCACGGGTGATCGACTTCGGCATCTCCCGGGCCCTGGAGGAGACCGAGGCCGGCGGGGAGCTGGTCGGGACGCCGCCGTACATGGCGCCGGAGCAGTTCGCCGACCGGCCGGTGAGCCGGGCCGCGGACCTGTTCGCCTGGGCCTCGACCATGGTGGCCGCCGCCACCGGGCGGCCGCCGTTCGGCACCGGCGACCTGGCCGCGCTGATCACCCGGATCCTGCACCAGGAGCCCGACCTGGGCGAGCTCGACGGCGACCTGCGTGAGCTGGCCGCCCGCTGCCTGGCCAAGGACCCCGCGGCCAGGCCCACGGCCGCGCAGGCGCTGCTCACCCTGCTCGGGCACCGCGTGCCGGAGCAGGCGCCACGCCACCCGGGCGAGTTGCTGGCCGAGGGCCAGGAGTCGGCCGCGCCGCCGTCCGGCGGACGCGATCAGGTCCCTCGGCGCGCCGGGGGACTTCCGGCAGCTGGGGCGCAGGACCCCGCGGCTCCTGCGCGGCGCAGGAGATGGCCGCTGGTGGGCGGGGCGGAGGATCCTGCGCGGCTCGGGAACTGGCCACCGGTTGTCGGGGAGCAGGCTTCCGCGTGGCGCAGGAGGTGGCCGGTGGTGGCTGCGGCGGTGGCCACGGCTCTGGTCGCCGTCGTGGCGGCGGTGCTGCTGATCCCGCGATCCCAGCCGGGGCCGCGACCGCTCGCCGCCACGCCGTCGGCTTCGGGGTCGGCTTCGGGGTCGGCGTCGGTGCCGCTGCCGACTCCGCGCGCGGGGGACATGGCACTCACGTCCACCACCGAGGCGAAGATCCCCGGCACCGGGATCACGCTGCACGAGAACCCCGCCGACCCCCTCTGGGTCTCCTCCTACCGCGACGAGCGCGACGGGGTCGGTTACACGACCTACACACGCGACCCCGCCGCCGGGACCTTCGGCTTCTTCGGCGCCTGGGAGGAGCCGATCGTGGCGCCGGGCGGCCGCTACGTGGCCTCGCTGTCGGTGACCCGCTTCCGGCGCTCCGGCTTCGAGTTCATCCGGATCCGCGACCGGGCCACCGGCCAGGACCGGGAGCTGCGCACGGTGGACAAGCCCGCCACGCTGTTCGAGCCGGTCTGGTCCGCCGACGGGCGGCGGCTGGTCGCGACCCTGGCCGACCGGAAGGGCAAGGCCGAGGGCTTCGCGGTGATCGACGTGATCACGGGAGCCGTCAAGGTGATGAAGGTTCCTGACGTGGCCGACACCAGGTTCATGTGGGGCTCAGGCGACAGCGTGCTGTATCAGGCGACCGGCGGGGTGATCAGGGCGCTGGACCTTCAGGGCGGGCGGCTGCGTGAGTTCAAGGGGAAGCTGGCGATCGGCGGGGTCGCGACCACGCCGATCGGCACGGTCTTCGCCACCGAGTGCCCCGGACGCTCGCGTGACATCTGCTTCCTCGACGAGATGACCGGCGCGAAGAAGGGCGAGGCCCGGTTGCCGAAGGGGTCCGGTTTCCGCGGCTGGCTGGACGATCGCCATCTGCTGGTCACCATCCCCTCAGGCGACGACCTGAACGTCGTCATGGCGGACGTGACCGGCCGGACCGTGCGCACCCTGGCCACCGGCCCCGCGTCCGTGATCGACAAGGTCAGGTTCTGGTACACGAGGAAGTGAGGACGGGCCGCCGGGCCTGGGAAGCCGGGGAACAGGCCGGTTCCGGGCAGGGGCCGGGGGAGGCGTCAGCCCCAGGCGACGAGGGGAGCGGTCAGTCCCAGGCAGCGGGGTCGGCGGCGAGCACACGGATGCGCTCGGGCAGCGCTCCCGAGGCCACCTGCTCCAGCGTGACCTCCTCCAGGATCGACCGCTCGGTCGCCCGCAGCGCGATCCACACCTGCTGCAGCGACTCGGCGGGCCCCCGGTAGCCGACGTGCTCGGGCCGCTCGCCGCGGACGTTGGCCAGCGGGCCGTCCACCGCCCTGATGACGTCGGCCAGGGAGATCTCGGCGGCGGGCCGGGCCAGCACGTAGCCGCCCTCGGGGCCGCGCTGGCCGCGTACGAGCCCGGCGCGGCGCATCTGGAGCAGGATGTTCTCCAGGTATTTGGGCGGCATGTCCTGCTCCTTGGCGAGCTCGCCCACAGTGGTCGGACCCGCACCGGCTGCGGCGAGTTCGGCGGCGGCGCGAAGGGCGTAGTCGACACGAGCGGATAGGCGCATGTTCTCGATTATCCCTCCTGGTCAACACTGGTTAGGCGCAAGGTCGTCAGAACGGGCAGGTGATCTGAATACGGCAACCGCGGTACCTGGGCTGAAACGGCCGTCAAACCCGCGCTGATCAGCACGTGGTCGATCCGTCTCACCGGCCTGCCGGCGGGCGAGGTGGGCGGGTCGCCCAGGGTTTTCAGGGGGTCCGACAGCCCCGCCGCGAGCAGCACGCGCATCTCGGGGTCGTCCGGCGTGATGTTCAGATCGCCGGCCAGGATCACCGGCCGGCTCGCGGCCAGGTCGCGCACGATGGCGGCGACCTCGGGGGCCTGCCCGGCGGGCGCCTGGAGGTGGGTGTTGACCACGCCGACCTCCCTGCCGTTCACCTCGACGACGGCGGCCTGCGCCTGCGCCCCCGTGGGATAGCCGTGCCGCCCCAGCCCGTACGACCGCACGCTCTTGACCGGCAGGTTGGTGAGCAGCGCGTCGCCCCAGACGTTGTCGGCCGCCGGCGCGAAGTAGTGGCGCATGCCCAGGCCGCGCGCGATCCGGTCCAGGTCGTCGTGGCCGCCGTTGAGCAGCCAGCCCCGGTCCACCTCGCTGAGCAGGACGATGTCGGGCCGCCGCGCGGCGGCCCACGAGGCGATGCGGTCGAGCGACAGCCGCCCGTCCAGCCCGAATCCCATCCTGATGTTGTACGCGATCAGCGTGAGGTCGTCCGAGCGCCGGGCGGCCACGGCGGGCGCGGGCTGCCAGGAGACGACCACCACCAGCGGCACCAGCACGAGCGCGGCGGCCAGGGCGGCGGGTAGGGTCCGGCGGCGGGCGGGCAGCTCCACGGGCGGGTCGCGGACCAGCCGCGGCACCACGGCCACCGCGGCGACCAGCACGGAGACCGCCACGGGCACCACGGAGTTGGGCACGCCGAGATCGAGGTCGTAGGCCGCGTAATAGGCGAACGTCCCGACGAGGAAGACGAGCCCGCCGCACAGCAGGGCCAGGCCCTGGCGCCGCCCCGCGGGCCCGGTGCCCGCCGCGGCGAGCATGCTGCCGAGGAACCCGATCGACAGCCCAGGAACCCCGGCGCCCGGCAGGTAGGTGACCACCGTGATCGCGACGAGCGCGATACCCAGCCCGAGCTCGATCAGCGGGGACGTGGCCGGGCCCAGCGCCGCCGCGGTCGCCGCGACCAGCGTCAGCGCCAGCAGGCCGGAGGTGAGCGCGAGCGTGCCGAGCGGCTCGGGGCCCTGCTCCGGCTTGGCCCACGACGTGGCCGCCATCCCGGCCAGCAGCAGTGTGGGCCCGAAGAGGAACCAGACCCGCGCGGGAGCGGGCGCGCCCTCCGCAGGCGGCGTGGGGAGCAGCGCCAGGAACAGGGCCAGGCACAGCGCGAGCGTGGCCGCCCAGGACAGCGGGCCCGCCCGCCAGACCAGGTCCACCCCGTCCAGCAGCAGGTGGACGAGGGACGACAGCGCGATGCCGCCCATGATGCCGACCGGCACGGCCCTGCGGGGGACCGCGCAGGCGCAGCCGTACAGGAAGACCAGGCCGGCCGTGACGCCGGCGGAGGAGACGTACAGCTGGCTCACGCCCGCCTGGAGCAGCAGCCGTGCCGCGACCAGCCCGGCCGCGCCGGCGATCAGGGCGTGGCGCGGCTTTGCGAGCAGGGCCAGGAAGGGGAGGATGAACCAGGCGGCGGCGTACAGGCCCATCAGCTCCGCGGGCGTCTCGCCCGCGCGGCCGAACAGCGTGATCAAAGAGGGCAGGAAGACCCGCAGGACGTCGAACAGGACTACGATGCCGAGCGCCAGCATGACGGCATGGCCACGCGGGATGGTCATGAGGCATCCTCGTGTTCGCCTGACGCGGCGCGCAAGAGCCGGAGCGCTAAACTTCCAACAACCTTTTCGATTTTGACGGTGGGATTCACGGTGGGATACAGCGCGGAGCGACGCCCTGGTGTGCCCGGACTGCTCAGGGAGATCAACGACCGGGCCGCGCTCGACCTGCTGCTGGCCACCGGTCCCATGACGCGCGGGCAGATCGGCGAGCTGACCGGCCTGTCCAAGGTCACGGCCTCGCAGACTCTCGCCAGGCTGGAGGAGCGCGGCCTGGTCGAGGTGGTGGGCGCCCAGGCCGGCGGGCGGGGGCCCAACGCGGCCCTCTACTCGGTGATCGCCTCCAGCGCCTACGTGGCTGGCCTTGAGGTCGGCCCTGAACGGCTCTCCGCGGCCGTGGCCGACATCCACGGCCGGACGATCGCCGAGGTCACCGTCGATCCCGACGGGCACGACGACCCGGTCTCCGTGGTGCACGGCGCCATCGCCAAGGCCTGCCGCGGCGCCAGGATCAGCATCTCCCGGCTGCGCGGCGTGGTGATCGGCACCCCGGGCGTGGTCGATCCGCGCAGCGGCGACATCCGCTTCTCCTTCGACCTGCCCGGCTGGCACGAGGGCATCCACGAGGCCCTGGCCGGCGACCTGCGGCGCGAGGTGACGATCGAGAACGACGTCAACCTCGCCGCCATCGCCGAGCGCGCCGACGGGGCCGCCCAGGGCGCCGACGACTTCGTGCTGCTGTGGGCGAGCCGCGGCCTCGGCCTGGCCATCATGCTCGGCGGCCGGCTCCACCGGGGGCGTTCCGGCAGCGCGGGGGAGATCGGCTACCTGCCGGTGCCCGGCGTGCCGCTGCCGGAAGACATCCGCACCCTGCCCGGGCGGCTGCCGTCGCTGGCGGGCGGCCTGCAGTCGCTGGTCAGCGCCGAGGCGGTGACCGAGCTGGCCCAGGGCTACGGCTTCGCGGCCGGCAGCGCCACCGAGGCCGTCAAGGTCGCCGTGGCCGCGGGCGCCGAGGGCGAGCCGCTGCTCGACGAGATCGCGCACCGGCTGGCGCTCGGGGTGGCGGCGGTGTGCGTGGTGCTCGATCCCGGCCTGGTGGTGCTGGCCGGGGAGGTGGGGCTCGCCGGCGGGTCCGCGCTGACGTCCCGGGTGGAGGAGGCCGTGGCCGGGATCTGCCCGGTACGGCCCCAGGTGGTCACGACGACGGTGACGGAGGGCAACCCGGTGCTGCGCGGCGCCGTTCTGGCAGCCCTGGACCAGGCCCGCGAGGAACTCCTGGCCTGACGGGCTACCCGGCGACGGGCCTCCCGCCCGACGGCGACCCGCTGACGGGGACTCAGGACGCGCCCTACGGGCCACAAACAGGATGCCGGGTGTGCAGATGCCCGGCTCAGGCGGTGAGGAGCTCCACGGCCGCCTGGGCGTTGGCGCGGGCGGCGCCGTACGTCGCGATGTAGGCCGCGCTGTCGGGCCGCCACACGGGCAGGCCCATCTCGATCACGGTCGTATCGGGCCGGGCCGCCACCAGCGCCGACAGCAGGTTCCTGCTCTCGTGATGCCGATGGGCGTCCTTGACCACGACGACCAGCGACCGGTTCACCGCCTTGGCCAGCAGCCCGGCGACGTCGGCCGCGGCCGGCTTGACCCGGACGATCTCCGCGTCGGGCAGCCACGGGCCCACCCCCCACGGCACGTCGCCCACGGCGATCGTCGGCGGGGTGTCCACCTCGATCACCAGCGGCTCGACCAGCGGCTCCGCCGAGCCGCTCAGGCGGACGGCGCGGCGGGCGGCGTGCAGGCCGACGACGTTCTGCTCGGCCGTGACCTCCTCGGGCGCCCCGGCGGCCCAGGCCCGCAGCGCGGCCACCCGCGCCGCCGCCTGCTCCAGCCGGTCGAGCGGCAGCCGCCCGTCGCGCACGGCCGCCTCGATCCCGGCGATGATCGCCAGCACGTCGTCGTACGTCGGCAGCGGCCCCAGGCAGAGCAGATCGGCCCCGGCCGCGAGGGTCAGCACGGCGCCACCGGCCAGCCCTACGCTCTCGGTGATCGCGCGCATGTCCAGCGCGTCGGTGACGACCACGCCCTCGTAGCCGAGCTCGCCCCTGAGCAGCCCGGTCAGCGCGGCCCCCGACAGCGTGGCAGGCGTGTCGCCTGTCAGCGTCGGCACCGCCACGTGCGCGGTCATCACGGACCTGGCCCCCGCGCCGATGGCCGCGCGGAACGGCGCCAGTTCGCGCGCCCGCAGCACCTCCAGGCTGACGTCCACGACCGGCACGTCCAGGTGGGAGTCCACCCGGGTGGCGCCGTGGCCGGGGAAGTGCTTGACGCAGGCGGCCACCCGTACCGACTGCAGGCCCTCGACGGCGGCCACCGTGTGCCGGGCGACCAGGTCGGGCACGGTGCCGAACGACCTGGTGCCGATGACCGGGTTGTCGGCCTCGGTGTTGACGTCCGCGCTGGGCGCCATGTCCAGGTTGATGCCGCAGGCGGCCAGTTCTGAGCCGATGGCCCGGTAGACCCGGCGGGTCAGCTCGACGTCGTCCACGGCCCCCAGGGCCGCGTTGCCGGGGTACGGGCTGCCGACGTGGTACGCCAGCCGCGTCACGTCCCCGCCCTCCTCGTCGAGCGAGATGACGGGATCACCGGCTCCCCTCAGCGCGGTGGTCAGGTCGAGCACCTGGCCGGGGTCGGCCACGTTGAAGCCGAAGAGCGTCACGCCGCCCAGACCCTGCTCCAGCTCGCGCAGCACCCACTCGGGCGCCGTGGTGCCCTGGAAGGCGACGAGCAGCGTGCCGGCCGCGAGGCGGCGCAGCCCCCGATCACTCTGACTCATGGCTCCTCATCAGTTCTGCGCACGGCGTCCACGACGTCGTACGGTGTCAGCCCTTCACGGCCCCGGCGACCAGGCCGGAGACCATGCGGCGTTGGACGAGCAGGAAGAAGATGACGACCGGGATCGTCATCAGGGTCGAGCCGGCCATGATCGCGCCCCAGTCGACGCCCTTCTGGCCGAAGAAGTACTGCAGGGCGACCGGCATCGTGTAGCCCTCGGACCCCGACATCAGATAGAGGGCGAAGATCAGGTCGTTCCACGCGGTGATGAACGAGAAGATGCTGGTGGCCACCAGGCCCGGCGCGACCAGCGGGAAGAGCACCTTCCAGAAGGTCGTCATGCGTCCGGCGCCGTCGATCCAGGCCGCCTCCTCCAGCGACTTCGGCACCGCGGCGACGAACGTGCGCAGCATCCAGACGCCGAACGGCAGCGTCAGCGCCACCTGCGTGATGATCAGGCCGATCAGCTGGTCGCCCAGCCCGGCCCGCTTGACCATCATGTAGAGCGGGATGAGCAGGCCCTCCGACGGCAGCATCTGCACGATCAGCAGCGTGACCAGGAAGGTGCCGCGGCCCTTGAACCGGAAGCGCGCGATGGCGGTGGCCGACAGCAGCGCGAAGGCCGACCCGATGAGCACGGTGCCGAGCGCCACGACGGCGCTGTTGCGCATGTAGAGCCAGATGGAGTTGTTCGCGACGCCCTCGGTCAGCACCCGCTCGAAGTGCTCGAAGGTGAAGTGCGTCGGGAACGGGATGAACTCCGTGGTGAAGATCTGGTCGTTGGCCTTGAAGCCGGTGGCGACCATCCAGTAGACGGGGAAGACGGCGTAGAGGAAGACGAGGATCCCGGCCGTGTTCAGGAGGATCTTGCCGAGCCTCTTGCGTGCGAGCGGGGTCACATCTCCTCCTGCTTCACGATCTGCCTGACGTACACGACGGTGATGATGAGCAGGATGATCGTCAGCACCACCGAGATCGCCGCGCCCGTCCCCAGCTTCTGCGGGGGCTTGAACGCCTCGGCGACGGCGTACATGGACAGGTTGAAGCCGTCACGGTTGGTCGGCCCGTTCATGAGCACGTAGAGCTGGCTGAACACCTTGAAGTCCCAGATGATCGACAGGATCGTCAGGACCGCGAAGACCGGCTTGAGCAGCGGCAGGGTGATCTTTCTGAACGTGCGCCAGGCGCCCGAGCCGTCGACCCTGGCCGCCTCGTACAGCTCGGCGGGGATGCCCTTGAGCCCGGCGAGGACCGAGACCGCGATGAACGGGAAGCCGGCCCACACGACGCACACCACGAGCGCGATGTAGAGGGGGATGGTGTCGTTGAGCCAGGGCGTGCCCGACCAGCTCTCCTGCCCGTCCGGCGGCGAGAGCAGCCAGTGGGGCACGAGGTTGAGCGCCCAGTTGATGATGCCGGACTCGGCGTCGAACAGGGAGCGCCAGATGACGCCCTGCGCCACCGGGGGCACGGCCCAGGCGAACATGCAGCCGATGACCACGAACAGCGACATCTTCCTGCCCAGCCGGTGCAGCAGCACGCCGACCGCGGTGCCCACGATCAGCGTGAGGCTGACGGCGACGAAGGCGAAGACCACGGTGTTGCGCAGGGCCGACCAGAAGATGTCGTTGGACAGCACCTTGTCGAAGTTGTCCAGGCCCACCCACTCGGCGGGTCTGGTGCCGCGGATCTGGGCCAGGCCGACCTTCTGGAAGGCCATGATGCCGAGCTGGACCATCGGATACAGCAGCAGCCCCGCGATGACCACCAGGCCGGGGATGAGCAGCACGTACGGGATGCTCCAGACCGGCAGCCCGCTCGCGCGGGCGGCCCGGTCGTTGCGCCGGCGGCCCGGGGAAGGGGAGGAGTCCCTGCCCCGGGCGACCGTTGTCGGGTTCGCCATCGTTACTGGTTCAGGATCTCTTCGAGTTCCTTGTTGGCGTCAGCGAGGGCGGCGGTGGCGTCCTTCTTGCCCTCGATGACCTCCCGCGCCGCGTTCTGCAGCACGGCCTTGGTCGCGTCGGCCTCGGACCAGTTGGGGTCGGCGGGGAAGGCCTTGGCCTTGGCGAAGGCCTGGGCGAAGGCGCCCTGGGCGGGGTCCTCGTTCATCGCGGCCAGGGTGTCGGGGTAGACCGGGAGCAGGCCGCCCTCCTTGGCGTAGCGATCGGCCCAGGTCTTGCTGGTGGCCAGCTTGATGTACTCCTTGCCGAGGTCGGCCTGCTGGGTGCCGCCCCACAGCGCGATGTCGTTGCCGCCGAAGAAGGACGCGGCCACGCCGCCGGTCTTGGCGGGCAGCGGGAAGAAGCCGAGCTTGTCGCCCTTCAGCTTGCCCTTGGAGTCCTCCTCGATGCCGGGCAGGTCCCAGGCGGCGGTGAGGTACATCGCGACCTTGTCGTTGGCGAAGCGCTTACGGATGTCCGTGGTGTTGAGCGTCAGGTTGGCCTTGCTGGACAGGCCGTCCTGGACCAGGCCGGTGTAGGTGTTGAAGCCGGCCGCGAAGCCGGGTTCGGTCAGCTTGCCGACCCACTTGTCGCCCTCCTTGACGGCGTACTCGCCGCCCTCGGACCAGGCGAAGGCCGCGAGCAGGTGGTTGGCGTCCGAGCCGCCGTTGAAGGCGAAGCCGTCGACGCCCTTCTTCTCGCCCTGGATCTTCTTGGCCGCGGCGACGAGCTCGTCCCAGGTCTTGGGGACCTCGATCTTGAGGTCGTCGAACCAGTCCTTGCGGTAGAGCACCGCGCGGGCCCCCGCGCCCCACGGCACGGCGTAGACCTCGTTGTCGACGGTCTCGTAGCCGTACAGGTTCTGCGGGATCTGCGACCTGTCGCCCTCGCGGGCGATGTCGGTGATCGGCTCCAGCGCGTCCTGGCTCTGCCACATCGGGACCTGGTCGTTGCCGATCTCGGTCACGTCGGGTCCTGTGCCGGTCGCGGCGGCGGCGAACTTGTCGGCGACCTGCGGCCACGGGATCCACTCAAGCTTGACCTCGGCGCCGGTCTGCGTCTTGAACTCGGCGTTGAGCTCCTCCATGTACTTGGCGGCGGCCGGGTTGCTGTCTCCAAGACGCCACACGCTCAAGGTCTTGCCGGCGAACTTGGGGCCGGAGGCAGCGGCGGCGCTGGGTGAGGACGTGGCGGGTTCTTCGCTCGAACCGCCACAGGCGGCCAGTCCCAGGGCCAGCGCGGCCGTGGTGACCGTAGTGGCCGTGATCTTCGCGATCCTCACAGGGTTCTCCCTTCCCGGGTGCTGGCCTACGGTCCGCACCAGGCTGATCGTCATATGCCGAACGATGGTGTTAAACTAACAAGAAACTTTCTTAAAAGAAACGCCCGTTAGCCGATCGTGACGAGAAGGGTGCGCAGATGAGCCGAGACCCGGGAGTCCCCCGTCTGCTGCGCCGGCTGAACGACCGCGCGGCACTCGAGTTGCTCCTCGGCGACGGCCCACTGACGCGGGCCGAGCTCGGTGCGCGTACCGGGCTCTCCAAGGTAACGGCAGGTCAGCTTCTCGCGCGATTGGAGGAACGGGGCCTGGTCGAAGTGGCAGGCGAGCGGGCGGGAGGCAGGGGGCCGCACGCCGCCCTCTATGCCGTGGTCCCCTCCAGCGCGTACGTCGCCGGCCTCGAAGTCCTGCCCGACAGCCTCACCGTCGCTGTGGCGGACATCACAGGCCGCGTGGTGGTCGAGGTCACCCTCAACCCCGCCGACGGCCGCGACCCCGTCAAGGCGGTGCACGCGGCCGTCCAGCGGGCCTGCGACACGGCCAACGTCAGCCTGTCGCGGCTGCGCGCGTTCGTCATCGGCACCAGGGGCGTGGTCGACCCGCTCACCGGCGACGTGCGCATCTCGGTCGACCTGCCCTCCTGGCACGTCGGCGTGCTGGCCAGCCTGCGCGAGACCCTCGGCGCCTCCGTGACGATAGAGAACGACGTCAACCTCGTCGCCCTGGCCGAGCACAGATACGGCGCCGCCGAAGGCGTCGACGACTTCGTGCTCGTCTGGGCCGGCGTCGGCCAGGGGCTCGGCGTCATGCTCGGCGGCCGGCTGCACCGCGGTATCAGCGGCGGCGCGGGCGAGATCGGCTGGCTGCCGGTCCCCGGGCAGCCGCTGCCCAGCGACGTACGCCGGCCGCAGACCGGCTCGTTCCAGCGCCTGGTGGGCCACGACGCCCTGCGCGGCCTGGCCGGAGAACGCGGCGTGACCGGCGCGAGCGTGCCCGACCTGGTACGCGGCGGCGACGACGACTACCTCGACGCCGTCGCGGCCCGGCTGGCCCTGGGCGTGGCCGCCGTGACCGTCGTGCTCGACCCCGGCCTCATCGTGCTCAGCGGCGACATCGGCAGGGCCGGCGGCGAGCGGCTGGCCGCCAAGGTGGAGGAGGCCGTGGCCCGCATGTGCCCCAGCAGGCCGAGCGTCGTCGTCAGCCGGGTGGCCGGCAACCCCGTGCTGCGCGGCGCTCTGGTGGCCGCCCTTGAGCAGGCCCGGGAGCAGGTCTTCTCCGACACTGTGTGAGAATTCTTGCCCATGTGGCAGTCCTCGAACGACGTCGTGCTGATCTCCGACCCGCGTGTGACCTCGATCCCCGTGCGTGAATGCGGCGAGCCGCTGGCCGACGTACGCGGGCGGCTGCGCGTGGACTCACGGCTGGCCGACGAGCAGGGCGCCTACGCCCACCTGCGGGAGGGCGTGCTGCGCCGGCTGGAGCAGGCCCAGGGCCTGCTGCCCGACGGCTACCACCTGCTGGTCGTCGAGGGTTACCGGCCGGTCGCCACGCAGCGCCGGATCTTCGACGAATACCGGGCCACGCTCACCGGGCTGACGCCCGAGGAGTCGTATGTCGCGGCCAGCCGCTACGTCTCCCCGGTCGAGGTCGCCCCCCACACCGCCGGTGCGGCGGTCGACCTGACCCTGTGCTCGCCCGACGGTACGGAATACGACATGGGCACCCAGGTCAACGACAACCCCGAGCAGAGCGACGGCGCCTGCTACACCGCCGCCCCCGGCATCTCCGACGACGCCCGCGCCCACCGCAAGCTCCTGGCCGCCGCCCTGGAGCCCGCCGGGCTGGTCAACTACCCCACCGAATGGTGGCACTGGTCGTACGGGGACCGTTACTGGGCGATGTCCACGCAGGCAGAGCACGCGCGCTACGGCCCCGTGGAATTTACCGTCTGACACCGCTCAGTCGAAAGGTTTTCCGACGGGCGTGGGACGGGCACAACATGATGCGGAGACTGTGGACTCCCCCAGTGAGGTGCCGGCATGGTTCCGCTCATCGGGATCGAAGAGGAATACCTCATCGTTGATCCCCGCACCCGCCACGTAGCTCCCCGAGCGGCCGAAGTCCTGGCCGCGGCGACCGACGTGCTGGACGTGGTGCATGAAATCACCAGATTCCAGGTGGAGGCTCGTACACCGCCCTCCGCCGACCTCAGCGAGCTGGGCTTCCAGCTCCGCGCAGCGCGAAAGGAGGTGGCCCTTGCGGCCCGCTCGTGCGGGCTGGCCGTCGTCGCGAGCGGCATCCCGGTCCTGGGTGCCGTGGTGCCCTCACCGCTCACCGACGACGACCGTTATCTCCGGGGCAGGACCCTCTATCGGGCCCTTCAGGACGAGATCAGCATCTGCGCCCTGCACGTGCACGTGGACGTGCCCGACCCCGAGCACGCCGTCTACGTGAGCAACCACCTGCGGCCCTGGCTGCCCACGCTGATCGCGCTGGCCGCCAACTCGCCGTTCTTCGTGGGCCGCGACACGGGCTACGCCTCGTGGCGGGTGATCAGCTGGGGCCGCTGGCCGGTCTCCGGCGCGCCACCCTACTTCCGCTCGTTCGGCGACTACGAGCTGGCCCTCCAGGCGCTGGCGGAGTCGGGCGCGCTGCTCGACGCCAAGACCGTCTACTGGGACGCGCGCCCGTCGCCCCGGCTGCCCACCGTGGAGATCAGGGTGGCCGACGTGCCGCTCGACGTGGCCGACAGCCTCACCCTGATCGGGCTGATCAGGGCGCTCGTCGTCACCGCGCTGACCGCTGTCCGGCGAGGGGACCGCGGGCTGCCGATTCCTGCCGAGGTGCTGCGCGCCGCCTACTGGCGGGCCGCCCGCGACGGGTTACGCGGCGACAGCCTCGACGTACGGCACGGCACGCTGGTCCCGGCCGCGGTGATGGCCGGGCGCCTGCTGGAGCACGTACGCCCGGCGCTGGCGGAGGCCGGTGACCTGACCTTCATCCAGGAGGGCCTCGACCGGTTGCTGCGCGAGGGGTCGGGGGCCATGCGCCAGCGCAGGGCGTACGAGAGGGGTAATGATCTGGTCGAGGTGGTGGACGACCTCATCGAGGCCACCGTGGCCTGAGGCGAGACGGGTGTGGTCAGCGCAGCGCGAGGGCGGCGGCCACACCCAGGCCGAAGGCGACGACCACGCCGCGCAGCACCTTCGGCGGCATGAGCCTGGCCAGGCGGGTGCCGAGCAGCCCGCCCGCCAGACTGGCCGGCGCGATCACCGCCACGGCCCGCCAGTTCACGGGGCCGAACAGCGAGAAGGCGACGACCGAGACCGAGCTGACGACCAGCGACAGCACGGCCCGCACGGCGTTCACGCGATGCAGGTTGTCGTGCAGGAACATGCCGAGCACGGTCAGCAGCACCACGCCCATCCCGCCGTTGAAGTAGGCGCCGTAGCAGCCGCCGAGGAACACCCCGGCGTACACCATGCGGCTGACCGGCTCGTCCGCCTCGCCCCCGAACAGGCGGCGCAGCCACGGCTGGGCCAGCAGCGCGAGGCTGGCGAAGGCCACCAGCCACGGCACCATCGACTCGAACAACTTCCCCGGCGTGAGCAGCAGTAACGAGCTGCCCACGCACGCCCCCAGCACCGCGGTGACCGCCAGGCTCACCGTCCTGCTGCGCTGGCCGCGCAGCTCCTTGCGGTAGCCCACCGCGCCGCCCAGGTAGCCCGGCCAGAGCGCCACCGCGTTGGTCACGGTGGCGGTCAGGCCGGGAAGCCCCAGCGCCAGCAGCGCGGGGAAGGAGACGAGCGTTCCTCCCCCTGCCAGGGCGTTCACCACGCCGGCCAGCAGACCGGCTCCTACCAGGAAGAGCAGATCGGTGACCGTCATCGGCCGGCTGCGTAGCCCTGGGCGCCACGCGGGTTGGCGGCGGCCTTGAGGAAGGCGCCGTCGCGCGCGACCGCGCTGAGCCGGCCGAGCGCCCACGCGCCCGGCGTTTCGACCTCGTGCCCGCGCCGCCGCAGCTCCGCGATGACGCCCGCGTCCACGCGGTCCTCGAGGTGCATGACGCCGGGACGGGAGGCGCGCGGGAAGAACGAGCTGGGGAAGTGCTCGGAGTGGAACATGGGGGCGTCGATGGCCTCCTGGAGGTTCAGCCCTCCGTGCACGATCGACAGGAAGAAGTTCACGCTCCACTGGTCCTGCTGGTCGCCGCCGGGGGTGCCGAAGGCCAGCCACGGCTTGCCGTCCCTGAGCGCGAACGACGGCGACAGCGTCGTACGCGGGCGCGCGCCAGGACGCAGCGCCGTTGCCACGCCCTTCTGCAGCCAGAACATCTGGGCCCGCGTGCCCAGGCAGAAGCCCAGCCCGGGAATGGTCGGGGAGCTCTGCAGCCAGCCGCCGCTGGGCGTGGCCGACACCATGTTGCCCCACCGGTCCACGACATCGATGTGACACGTGTCACCCTTGACCATGCCGTCACGTGCCACGGTCGGCTCGCCCACCCCCTGCGGCTTGCGCGAGCCCGACAGACCCGGCGCGTCGCTCCCCGTGCCCGGCTCGGGGAAGACGGGCAGCCGGGGCGTGCGCCCGCCGGGCGCGCCCGGCCGCAGCTCCAGGCTGGCCTGCGCGCCGATCAGCCGCCGCCGCTCGGCGTTGTACGCCGGGCTCAGCAGGTCGGCCATGGGCACGTCGGTGTCGCCGTACCAGGCTTCGCGGTCGGCGAAGGCCAGCTTGGCGGCCTCGGTCACCGTGTGCAGGTAGTCGGCGCCGAGGAAGTCCATCGCGTCCAGGTCGAACCCGTCGAGCAGGGCGAGCTGCTGCAGGAAGACCGGTCCCTGGCCCCACGGCCCCGTCTTGGCCACCGTGTGACCGCGGTAGTCGAAGGTCGCCGGCTCCTCCACCGAGGCCGCCCAGCCGGCCAGGTCGTCGCCGGTCAGCAGGCCGCCGTGCACCTCGCCCGAGCTGTCCCGCCAGGCTGTGGTCCGGCTGAACTCGGCGATCGTCTCGGCGACGAAGCCCTCGTACCAGGTCTTCCTGGCGGCCTCGATCTGGCCCTCGCGGGTGCCGGAGGCCGACTCGGCCTCGGCGATCACCCGCCGGTAGGTGGCGGCCAGCACCGGGTTGGCCAGCTTGGCGCCGGGCTCGGGCACGTCTCCGCCGGGCAGCCAGGTCGCCGCCGACGTCGGCCAGTCCTGCTCGAACAGGGTGCGCACCGACTCGATCGTGGCCGAGATCCGCTCCAGCACCGGCACGCCGTGCTCGGCGTAGTGGATCGCCGGGGCCAGCACGTCGGCCAGCGACCAGGTGCCCCAGCGCTCCAGCATCAGCATCCAGCCGCCGAACGCCCCCGGCACCGTCGCCGCCAGCAGCCCGGTGCCGGGCACGACGTCCAGGCCGAGCTCGGTGAAGCGCTCGATGGTCGCCGCCGCGGGGGCCACGCCCTGACCGCACACGACCGAGACCTTCTGCTCGGCCTCGTTCCACAGCAGGATCGGCACCTCGCCGCCGGGGCCGTTCAGATGCGGCTCGGCGACCTGCAGCACGAATCCGGCGGCCACGGCGGCGTCGAAGGCGTTCCCGCCGCGTTCCAGCACACTCATGCCGGTGGCCGAGGCCAGCCAGTGGGTACCGGCGACCATGCCGAAGTCGCCCTTCAGCTCGGGCCTGGTGGTGAACAAACTCACTCCTTCACTAGGGGTGCGGCCGCGTCGGGGACGCGGTCCGCCGTTACCAGGTGGCAGGCGGCCGGATGGGCCGCGCCACGTGGGTCTCGCAAGAGGGGCTCGGACGTGCGGCACTCGTCGTACGCCAGCGGGCACCGCGTGTGGAAGCGGCAGCCGGCCGGCGGGTCCACCGGGCTCGGCACGTCGCCGCCGAGCACGATCCTGCGCCGCTCCCGCTGCGCGACCGGATCTGCCACCGGGGCGGCCGACAGCAGGGCCTGCGTGTACGGATGCCGCGGCTGCGCGAAGATCTCGGCCGTCGGCCCCGACTCGACGATCCGGCCCAGATACATGACCGCGATCCGGTCGGCCAGGAACTCCACGACCGACAGGTCATGGGTGATGAACAGGCACGAGAAGCCCATGTCCCGCTGCAGGTCGGTGATCAGGTTGAGCACCGACGCCTGCACGGACACGTCCAGCGCCGACACCGGCTCGTCCGCCACGACCAGCTTGGGTTCCAGAATCAGGGCCCTGGCCAGCCCCACCCGCTGCCGCTGCCCGCCGGACAGCTCGTGCGGGTAGCGCTTGCGCATCTCCTGGCGCAGCCCGACCTTCTCCAGCATGGCCGCCACGCGCCCGGCCGTCTCGCGCCGGTCGCTCACCTTGTGCCGCAGCAGCGGCTCGCCGACGATCTGCTCGATCGTGAAGCGCGGGTTGAGCGAGGAGAACGGGTCCTGGAAGACCATGTGGACCTCGCGGCGCAGCGGCCGCATGGCCCGGCGCGACAGGTGGGTGATGTCGGTGCCGTTCAGCTCGATCGAGCCCGAGGTGGGCTCGGTCAGCCGCAGCACGCACTTGCCGACCGTGGACTTGCCGCTGCCCGACTCGCCGACCAGGCCGAGCACCTCGCCCTGGCCGATCTCCAGCGACAGGCCGTCCACGGCGCGTACCGGGCCGTAGTGCTTGACCAGGTTGTCGATCCGCAGGATCACTTGCCGCCTCCCGGGTGGAAACAGGCCGCCAGGTGGCGGTCGGCCTGGCGTACGAGCTGGGGCCTGGACAGGCGGCAGTCGTCCTGGGCGCGCGGGCAGCGGTCATGGAAGGCGCACTCGTCGGGGTCCGACATCGGCGAGGGCACCATGCCGGGGATCTCCGCCAGCCGCCCGTTCACCGCCGCCGACGGCAGCGCCTTCATCAGCCCCAGCGTGTACGGGTGCCGCGGCTCGGCGAACAACTGCGCCACCGGGGCCTGCTCGACCGCGCGGCCCGCGTACATGACCACGGCGCGGTCGGCGATGTCGGCCACCACGCCCAGGTCGTGCGTGATGAGGATGATCGCGGTGCCCAGCCGGTCCCGCAGGTCGCGGAAGACGTCCAGCACGCCGGCCTGGATCGTCACGTCGAGCGCCGTGGTGGGCTCGTCGGCGATCAGCACCCGCGGCGAGCAGGCCACCGCGATGGCGATCATCACCCGCTGCCGCATGCCGCCGGAGAGCTGGTGCGGATACTCCTTCATCCTGCGCCCGGGCGCCGGGATGCCGACCAGCTCCAGCAGCTCCTCCGCCCGCCTGGCAGCGGCCTGCCTGGACAGGCGCTCGTGCCGGCGCAGCACCTCGGCGATCTGGTAGCCGACGGTGAACGACGGGTTCAGCGAGGTCATCGGCTCCTGGAAGACGACTGAGACCGTCTTGCCGCGCACGCGCCGCAGCTCCGACTCGGGCAGCGTGGTCAGCTCGCGGCCGTCCAGCTTGATCGAGCCGCTCAGCTCGGTCGTGTCGGGCGGCAGCAGCCTCGGCACCGACATCGCGGTGACCGACTTGCCGCAGCCCGACTCGCCGCACAGCGCGAGGATCTCGCCCTCGTCCAGGGTGAGCGAGATGTCCCTGACCGCCTGGACGAGCCCGTCCTCGGTCCTGAAACCGACGCGGAGGTCGGTGATCTCCAGCAGGCTCATCGGGCGCTCCTCGGATCCAGTACGTCGCGCAGCCCGTCGCCGAGCAGGTTGAAGCCCAGCGTGGCCAGCGCGATCATCAGCCCCGGCCAGATCGCCAGCCAGGGCGCGTCGCTCAGGTACTGCTGCGCGGTCGTCAGCATCACGCCCCACGACGGGGTCGGCGGCTGCACGCCCAGGCCCAGGAACGACAGCGTGGACTCGCCGATGATCGCCGCCGGGATCGCCACCGTGGCCTGCACGATGAGAGGGCTGGCGCAGTTCGGCAGCACGTACCTGAAGATGATGTGCCCGTCGCCCGCACCGTCGGCGATGGCCGCGGCCACGTAGTCCATCTCCCTGACCGCCAGCACCTCGCCGCGGGTGATCCGGATGACGGCGGGCAACTGCGCGAAGCCCAGTGCCAGCACCACGCCCTTCAGCGACGGCCCGATGATCGCCGCCAGGCCGACCGCGAACACCAGGAACGGGAAGGCCAGCGTCACGTCCACCAGCCGCATCACGATCGGGTCCAGCCAGCGCCGGTAGAACCCGGCGACCAGCCCGATCGGGATGCCGATGACCATCGCCAGCAGTGTGGACAGCACGCCCGCCTGCAGCGAGACCTGGGCGCCGTGCGCGATCCTGGCCAGGGCGTCCCGGCCCAGGTCGTCGGTGCCCATCGGGTGCGCGCCCGACGGGGGAGCGAGGGTGGCCATGTAGTCCTGCGCGGCCGGGTCGCCGGTGACCAGGGGCCCTACCAGCGCCAGCAGCACGAACGCGATCACCAGCACGAGACCGGCCATCGGCATGGGCCTGCGCCGGAAGCGCCGCCACAGCCGCGTCCGGCTCATCACCTCAGTCATGGCCGCCTCCCGAGAGCCGGATCCGCGGGTTGAGGAAGGCGTAGGCGATGTCGACCAGCAGGTTGACCACCACGTAGCCGACGACCGTGACCAGCACGACCGCCTGGATGACGGGATAGTTCCTGGTCAGGACCGCGTCCACGGTGAGCTTGCCGAAGCCGGGGATGACGAAGATCTGCTCGGTCACCACGGCGCCGCTGATCAGCGCGCCGAGCTGCAGGCCCAGCACGGTCACCACGGTCGTCAGGCTGTTGCGCAGCGCGTGCGCGCCGACGACCTTGACCTCCGGCAGGCCCTTCGACCTGGCGGTCCTGACATAGTCGGCCGACAGCGCGCCCAGCATCGCCGAGCGGGTCTGCCGCATGAGGATCGCCGCGAAGCCGGTGCCGAGCACGAGCGCGGGCAGGATCATGCGCTGCAGGTTCTGGCCGGGGTCCTCGGTGAAGGGGACGTAGCCGGAGGCGGGCAGGACCCGCCAGGTCACCGCGAACAGCAGGATGCCGAGCAGGCCCAGCCAGAAGTGCGGCACCGACAGCCCGGCCAGGCCGAAGCCGGTGGCCACGTAGTCGGCGAACCTGCCGCGGCGCACGGCCGCGACGATGCCCGCGCCCACGCCGACGACGATCGCGACCAGCATGGCCAGCGCCGACAGCTCCAGCGTCACGGGGATCCGCTCGGCCAGGATGTCGATCACCGGGAGCTGGTCCTGCGTCGAGCGGCCGAAGTTGCCGGTGACGGTCTGGGCGACGTAGTCCACGTACTGCGCGGGCAGCGGCTTGTCCAGGCCGAACTCGTGCCGGATGGCCTCGATCGCGGCGGGCGAGGCCTCCTGGCCCGCCATGACCGTGGCCGGATCTCCCGGCAGCGCCCTGATCCCCAGGAAGATCAGGACGCTGGACAGGAAGAGCACGATCACCGCCGACCCGCAGCGCCGGAGGATGAACCAGAGCATTACGCGGCGAACCCGGCGGTGACGAAGCGCGGCAGGCCGTCCTTGAAGTACTGGACGCCGGCGACCGTCTTGTGCATGCCGAGGTAGTACTTGTTGTGGTACAGGTACACCACGCCCCGCAGCTCGGCGGCCTTCTTCATGGCGGCCCCGTACAGCTCGGCGCGCTTGGCCAGGTCGGTCTCGGCGGCGGCCTGCTTGATCGGGTCGTCGATGCCCGGGTCGGACATGCCGGCGTAGTTGTTGCTGCCCTGCGTCGTGACCAGGTTCGTCAGGTTGCCGTCGGCGTCGACCCGGCCCGACCAGCCGCTCAGCAGGGTGTCGAACTTGCCGGCCTTGCCCTGCTCCAGCACGCTGACGAACTCGGCCGTCTGCACGCTCACGTTGAAGCCGGCCTCCTTGACCATCGACTGGATGACCTGCGCCAGACGCTGGTTGACGGCGTCGTTCGGGGTGGCCATCGAGACCGGGATCGGCGTCGGCACACCGGATGCCTGCACGAGCTGCTTGGCCTTGGCCAGGTCATGCTTCGGGCAGGTCAGATCCTTCGGCCGGAACGGGCTGTCGTTCGGCACCGGGTAGCAGTCGACCTCGTGCAGGCCGTTGTATACGGTCTTGTTGATCGCGTCCCGGTCGAGCGCCAGCTCGAACGCCTCACGCAGCTGCGGGCTCTTGCCCAGCGCCGTGTCCACCGGGCCTGGCTTCTTGGTCGAGCCGTTCGCGTTGCCGATGTTGATCTGGAAGCCGTAGTAACCCAGCCCGCCGCCGGAGACCACGGTCAGGTTGGGGTCGTCCTGCACGCCCTTGACGGTGTTGGTGGCGAGCTGGTCGCCCACCTGCACGTCGCCGGACTTGAGGTTCGCGGCCCGCACGTTGGGGTCGACGATGATTTTGTATACGAGCTTGTCCAGCTTGACCTTGGCCGCGTCGTAGTAGTCCGGCGCCTTCTCCAGCGAGATCTGGCTGCCGGACGTCCGGCTCGCGAACTTGAACGGCCCCACGCACACCGGGCTCGCGCCGAAGTTGTCGCCTTCGGCGTCCAGGGCCTTCGGCGACATGATCATTCCAGCGCGGTCCGCGAGCTGCGCGGTCAGCGGGGTGAACGCCTGCGTCAGAGTGAGCTTCACCGTCGCGGGGTCGACGACCTCCACCTTGGAGACCGCCGCCAGGTCGGCCTGGCGGGCCGACTTCTCCCACGTACGGTGGCGGTCCAGCGACTTCTTCACCGCGTCGGCGTCGAGCGCCGTGCCGTCGTTGAACTTCACGCCTTCGCGCAGCTTGATCGTCACCTCCTTGCCGTCGCCCGACAGCTCGGGCAGGGCCGAGGCGAGCTGCGGCACCAGGGCGGAGGATGCGTCGATGTCGTAGAGCTTCTCGCACATGTTCGCGAACACCTCGCGGCCCACCAGCGTGGTCGAGATGCTCGGGTCCAGCGCGTCGGGGTCGGCGTTGAGCGCGATGTTGAGCGTGCCGCCGCTCTTGACCGCTCGGTGGTCGGCCGAGGCGCTGGCTATGGAACTAGGTGCCGCGGGTGTGGTGCTCGATCCGCCGCCGCCGCAAGCCGTCAGGGCGAGGGGGAGTGTCACGAGCGCCGCGACGACCTTGGGTGACGGTCGCATGGGGGCCTCCGTTGAAAACGTTTAGGAGACTGTATACAAGATCTGACATTTCAGGGATGCTTCGTGACCCTATGTCGTTATCTGAGTGTTTCCTAATCGTTTGCCGGTTTTGGCTCGCGGGTGGCGGCCAGGAACGACCGCCGGGCCGCCGCGACGTGCGCGACCGCCCTGGCCTGCGCTTCGTCCTCGTCGCCCGCCTCGATCGCCTCCCACAGGCTCAGGTGCTCCTGCCAGGAGTGCGGGCCCCGGACGGCGGCCGTCTGACTGAAGATCCACTGCGCCCGCTGCAGCATCGGCTTCATCATCAGGGCGAGGTACGAGTTCCCCGCCGCCTCGCCCACCGCCAGGTGGAACGCGGTGTTCAAATCGGCCACCTCTTCCAGCCGGCCGCTCTCCACCGCCTCCTTGGCCTGGTCGAGCACCTGCCGCAGCCGTGCGGCCGAGGCCGAGCCTCGCTTGCGCGCCGCCAGCCGCGCCGCCAGCCCCTCGACCGCCATGCGCACGTCGAAGAGCTCCTCACCCTCCTCCGCCGACAGCCGCGCGACTGTGGCGCCGATCCGGGGGACGACCCGGATGAAGCCCTCGGCGGCCAGCACCCTGATGGACTCGCGCACCGGGTTGCGGGAGACACCGAGCGCGGCGGCCAGCCGATCCTCGACCAACCGCTCACCCTGGGCCAGCTCGCCGGACAGTATGCGCCGGCGCAGCTCGTTGGTGACCTCGTCCCGCAAGGTCCGGTGGGCCGCGCCCAGCGTGAGATCAGTCATATCGGACTAATCGTATACAGGAGGTCATCTGCGCTGCGCCGGGGTACCGGTCGGCGTCCGTCACCTCCCTGGCCGCCTCCCGGAGACCGTCGAACTTCTTACCCGGCCGCCGCCTTCTTCTTCGCCCGGTGCGGGAGCCACAGGCCCGTGCCGTACATGGTCAGGCCGAGCAGGACGAAGCCGATCGCCACCGGCCAGCGCAACCCGGGCTCCATGTACGTGGCCAGGAACCAGGAGTGCCGGAGCTGCCCGTTGGAGACCATGACCGCCGCCACGACGCCCTGCGGGAACAGCGGGATCGCGCCCAGCGACCAGCAGATCATCACGATCGCCCGATGCGACGTCGGCATGTCGGGCAGCTTGAACGCGGACGGCTTGGGGCTCTCCGGCCTGCGTCCCGTACGCATGAGGTGCAGCAGCTCCGGCCCGCGGGCCGCCAGCCGCCGATCCGCCAGCAGGCCCAGGCCCCAGTAGCACAGCGCGCCGGTGGCCAGCCCGGCCGCGACACCCCACCAGCCGTACAGTGTCGCGACGGCGATGGCCGGCGCGCCGGTCAGGGCTACGAGCACCATCATCAGGTACGCGAGCCCCGTCAGGGCGCCGTCTTCCTCGCTCGTACGCAGCGGGTTGCCGCCCCGGTTCTGCGGGTCGGTGCCGGGCACCAGCGCGTACACCGAGATGAGCGGCACCAGCCCCGCGCCGCCGCCGAGCAGCGCGGCCGTGGCCGTCAGGATCACCGCCCACGGGCCGCCGGTGATCAGCGTGCACGCCACCGCCACCAGCACCGCCACCGGGCCCACCATCACCAGCCAGGCCAGTTGCCTGCCCCGCACGTCGGACGAACCAGGCGTCATCAGGGCGAGCCAGAGGGAGGTGCCGTCGGTGCCGTACAGGTTGGAGGTCATCGAGGCCGCCATGACGATGAAGATCGGGGCCGCCCAGGGCAGCATGTCCGTCCAGCCCAGCACGAGCGGCGCGCTCGCGAAGAACACCCCGTAGGCGAGGGCGAACGTGAGCTGGTGGTTGCGCACCAGGTCCCGCGACCAGGTACGCAGCTCCTTGGCCACCACCGCCTCCCGGCCGTTGCGGGCCCGCATCGGCCGCCGGCCGCGGGTCGAGGGCCGGTTCGCGCCCGCCCGGCGGGTCAGCAGCCCCGCCCACGTCGCCAGCAGCAGCGCGATGAGCACGACCATCGCGGCCAGCGCCAGATAGTCGCCCTGGACGGCGAGCAGCCCCCAGCCGGACGGCAGGTAGCGGACGAACTCCGGGATCTGCGCGCCCTGCCCGAACGCCACCGCGAACACCCACGCCTGGCCCAGGAAGGCCAGCACCACACCGTTGAGCAGGCCCGCGCCGATCGCCCCTGCCCGCGAACGCAGCGCGATGCCCAGCAGCGCCACCGCCACCTTCGACAGCAGCACGAACACCGCCAGCTGCAACACCATCGCCGGCACCGCCACGAGCGCGTTCACCGGTGACGTGGCCGCGACGACAAGACCGGCCAGCGCGATCAGGCCGATCACCGGGGCCACGCCCACGAACGCCGACACCAGCAGCGCGGTCGCCAGCCGCCACGGGGGCAGCCCTATCAGGGAGAAGAACTCCGGGCGCAGCGTCTCGTCACCGCCGCCGGAGAAGACGGGGCCGATGATCCAGCCCAGCATCCACACCGCGAGCGCGGCGGCCAGCCAGTCGCCCTCCAGGAAGGCCAGGTAGATCGTGCCCGCAGCGAGCACCAGGCCGAGCGTGCCGCCCGAGGCCATCATGGTGCCCTTGTCGCCCTTCAGCGAATGGCGCAGGATCGCGAGCTTCATCTGGGCCATGGTGACGGCTACAGCCATGACAGCCCCTTGGTCGCGGTGGTGCCGGAGCCGACCAGTTCCACGAACCTGTCCTCGAGCGTGGCCGTGCCGCGTACCTCGTCCAGCGTGCCGGCCGCCGCCACCCGGCCCTTGTCGATCACGCCCACGTGGTCGCAGAGCTGCTCGACCAGCGCCATCACGTGGCTGGACAGCACGATCGAGCCGCCGCCTGCCACGAAGCCGCGCAGGATCGTCTTGATCGTCGCCGCCGAGACCGGGTCCACCGCCTCGAACGGCTCGTCCAGCACCAGCAACTTGGGCGCGTGCAACAGTGCCGTGGCCAGAGCGATCTTCTTGCGCATGCCCGTGGAGTACTCGATGACGAGTGTCTTCTCCGCGCTGTCCAGCTCCAGCACCGACAGCAGCTCCTCGGCCCGCTCGGCCACCACCTCCTTGCTCAGCCCGCGCAGCAGGCCGAGATAGGTGAGCACCTCACGCCCGGTGAGCCGCTCGGGCATCGCCAGGCCATCCGGCAGCACGCCGACGAGCTGCTTGGCCTTCCCCGGGTCGGACCAGACGTTCGAGCCGAAGATCCACGCCGCTCCCGCGTCGGGCCGCAGCAGGCCGACCGCCATGGACAGCGTGGTCGTCTTGCCCGCGCCGTTCTGCCCGACCAGGCCGTAGAAGGAACCCTGGGGGACGGTCAGATCGATGTGGTCCACGGCGGTTTTGTCGCCGAAGGTCTTGGCTAAGCCCTTGATCTGCAAGGCCGCTGTCATGGTTGTCTCCTGGTCGCGATGGTGAAGGTGGTGACCAGCTCACGGGTGAGCAGGTCGAGGTCGAAGTCGGGGTCGTGAAGGAGACGCCCCGGCACGGCGTCGATGGCTCCCCGGATGGCGATGGCCATGGTCCGCTGGTGGAAGTCGCGGAACTCGCCGGTCCGTCGGCCCCAGTCCAGGATCTTCTCCAGGTCGGTGATGGCCACCTCGGCCTGCTCGGCGTACGGCCCCTGGCCGCTTTCCCCGCCTTGGGCGTGCGTGACGATCTCCACCAGCGCCAGGAGGGGCTTGCGGTGCAGCCGCATGAACTCGAGGTTGCCCTCGATGTACGCGTGCAGCGCCTCCGTCGCGGAGGGCTGTGCCAGGATGCGCGGGAGCATCAGGTCGATGGCCAGCTTGGCCACCTCCGCGACGACGGCCTGGATGAGCTGGTCCTTCCCGCCGAAGTGATACGAGATCACGCCGCTGCTGATCTTCGCCTGCTTGGCGATCCTGGCCATGGTGGCGTGGGCGTAGCCGTGCTCGGCGATCACTTCGATGGCACACGCGATGATCTGGGCCCGGCGGGCCTCTTCAATGAACGTGCGACTTTCTGGCTGCACAGGCAGAACTTTAAACGGTCATTCAAATTTTTGGAAGAGCAGCCAGCCATCGGGATGATCAGGTCCGAGAAGTCACGCCGTCAAGGCGGATACGCGCTGGTCCGCAGGTTCGCCGGCGAATGCCTCAGCCAGGGCGACCGCGGCACTGGACGGCGCCCACCACCACTGGGCGCCGCCCCTTCGCTCAGGCCCGCAGCCGCAGCCCGCGTGGCGTCGGATGGAAGCCGGCCGCCTCCAGGGCCGCGGCCAGCGGGGAGTCCACGATGGAGGCGCCGTCGGCCCGCTCCACCGTCAGCTTCCCCAGCGCCCCGTCACGTACGGCCAGGGCCAGCGCGTCCACCGCCGGCTGCAGCCGGTCGCCATCGGTGAACGACAGCAGCGTCTTGCCGCCACGTTCCACGTAGAGCACCAGATGACCGTCCACCAGCACGACGAGCGCGCCCGCCTTCCTGCCCGGTTTGTGCCCGACGTCGCCGGGACGCTGCGGCCAGGGAAGCGCGGCGCCGTACGGGCTGGCCGGATCCGCGGACGCCAGCACCACGGCCCGCCGCCCGCCACCCGCCTTGGCCGTCCCGGGGGCGGGCTGGGAGGTCGGTGCTATGCCCGGCGCCATGGCGCGCATGCGGTCCACCGCCCCCGGCAACGCGAACTGCGCGCCGCCGAGCCCTTCGACGAAGTACCCCCTGCGGCACCGCCCGCTCTCCTCGTACGCCCGCAGCACCTGATAAACAGGCGTGAACCCGCCGGGCAACCGTTCCGACGTCACCGCCCCCCGCGTCACCACGCCGTGCCGTTCGAGCAGCACCTCGGCCTGGGCGTGGGCGCGCTGGGTCGCGTCGTCGGCGGGGGAGGGCAGCAGCCACCACCGGCCGGCCACCGTCGGCGGCCCGCTGCGGCTGGGCAGTACGGCCCGGCGCCGCCGCGTCGTGGCCGGCCGGTGCGCGGGACGTCCGGTGCCGAGCGTGGCCCGCAGCGGTGCGAGGGTGTCGCCGGAGATCCGCCCCGCCCACACCAAGTCCCACAGCGCGGACACCAAGGTCGCGTCGTCCAGCGAGCCGACCTGGTCGGAGATCCCGCGGAAGAACAGCGCCCCACCCCCGCCGAGCAGCTCCAGCACCCGCTCGTGCACCGGCGTCACGGTGATCTCGGCGGGTTCGGGCATCAGCAGCGGCGCCGTGTCGGCGAAGTAGAGCGACACCCATCCGTCACCGCCGGGCAGCGAGCCCTGACCTACCCACATCACGTCGCCCGCCGAGGTCAGCTCGTCGAGCAGCGCCGGATGGTAGGCGGGCACCCGCGACGGCAGCACCAGGGTCTCCAGCGCCGAGGCGGGCACGGCGGCACCTTGAAGTTGTTCGATGGCGCGGACGAGGGAGTCCATGGCCCGGGCCGCGCCGATCGCCTCACCGCGCGGCCCGCCGCCACCGCTTCCCGTGCCGGAGCCGGTGACGCCGTGCCAGGCGGGCAGGAACAGCGCGAGCGTCTCGGAGGCGACCGGCTCGACCTCCTTGCGCAGCCTGGCCAGCGACCTGCGGCGCAACATCCGCAGCACGCCCGCGTCGCACCATTCCTCGCCGCGCCCGCCCGGCCGGAACTCGCCGTTGACGACCCGCCCGGTCGCGGCCAGCCGCCGCAGCGCGTCGCTCACCACGGCCACGCCGAGCCCGAACCTGGCGGCCGCCGTGTCGGCGTGGAAGGGCCCGCGCGTGCGGGCGTGCCGAGCGACGAGGTCGGCCAGCGGATCGGGCACCGGCTCCAGGAAGGCGTGCGGCACCCCAACGGGCGGCGGCACGCCCAGCGCGTCACGCATGCGGGCCGCGTCCTCGATGGCCGCCCACTGCTCCTCGCCCGCGATGCGGACCCTGATCGCCCGCCGGGCCCGTTCGAGCTCCTCCAGCCAGGCGGGATCGCCGCCGCGCACGCTCACGTCGGGCGCCAGCAGCGGCCCGTGCGAGCGCAGCAGGTCGGCGAGGTCCTCCAGATCGCGCAGCGGCCGGTCGAGCCTGGCCAGCTCGCGTTCGCTGTCGGAGATCACGTCGGGGTCGAGCAGCTCGCGCAGGTCGGCCTGGCCGAGCAGCTCGGCCAGCAGCGTGGTGTCCAGCGCCAGGGCCTGCGCCCGGCGTTCGGCCAGCGGCGCGTCTCCCTCGTACATGAACGCGCCTACGTAGTGGAACAGCAGCGAGGCCGCGAACGGTGAGGCCTGCGAGGTCTCCACCTCCACCAGCCGCACCCTGCGCGCGGCGATGTCACGCATGAGCCGCACCAGGCCAGGCACGTCGAAGACGTCCTGGAGGCACTCGCGCATCGTCTCCAGCACGATCGGGAACGAGGCGTACTGAGAGGCCACGCCCAGCAGATGGGCGGCGCGCTGCCGCTGCTGCCACAGCGGGCTGCGCCGTCCCGGCGTGCGGCGCGGCAGCAGCAGCGCCCGGCCCGCGCACTCCCTGAACCGGGAGGCGAACATGGCCGATCCGCCCAGCTCCTCGGTGACGATCTGCTCGATCTCCTCGGCGTCGAACGCCGCCACGTCGGTCGGCGGCTCGGCCAGCGTGTCGGGGATGCGCAGCACGATGCCGTCGTCGGAGTGGACGGCCTGCACGTCGATGCCGTAACGCTCGCGCAGCCGCCGGTTGATCGCCAGCGCCCACGGGGCATGGACCCGCGCGCCGTAGGGGGAGTGGATCACCACCCGCCAGTCGCCGAGCTCGTCGTGGAAGCGTTCGACCAGCAGAGTACGGTCGTCGGGCACATAGCCGGTCGCCTCGCGCTGCTCCTTGAGGTAGGACAGCAGGTTGCCCGAGGCGAACTCGTCGAGGCCCGCGGCGCGCATCCGTTCGGTGGAATCCTGTTTGGCCTGTTCGCGCAGGAACTGCCCGATCGCCCGCCCCAGCTCGGCCGGCCGGCCCGGCGCGTCGCCGTGCCAGAACGGCAGCTTGCCCGGCTGGCCAGGCGCGGGGGAGACGAGCACCCGGTCGGCCGTGATGTCCTCGATCCGCCAGGAGGTCGCGCCCAGCACGAACACGTCGCCGACGCGCGACTCGTAGACCATCTCCTCGTCCAGCTCGCCCACCCTGGAGGCCCGCTCGCCCACCAGGAAGACGCCGAACAGGCCGCGGTCGGGGATCGTGCCGCCGTTGGTGACCGCCAGCCGCTGCGCGCCCGGCCGCCCTTGCAGGGTGCCGGTCACCCGGTCCCACACGATGCGCGGGCGCAGCTCGGCGAACTCCTCGCTCGGGTAACGCCCGGCCAGCATGTCGAGCGTGGCCTCCAGCGCGCTCCTCGGCAGCGTCGCATAAGGGGCGGCCCGCTTGACCACCTCTTCGAGCTCGTCGACCGTCCACTCGTCGAGCGCGGTCATCGCCACGATCTGCTGGGCCAGCACGTCGAGCGGATTACGCGGATAGCGCAGCTCCTCGATCAGCCCGCTCTTCATCCGTTCGGCCACCACTGCCGTCTGCACCAGATCGCCACGGTATTTCGGGAAGATGACCCCCCTGGACACCGCGCCCACCTGGTGGCCCGCCCGCCCGATGCGCTGCAGCCCGCTGGCCACGCTCGGCGGCGCCTCCACGCAGGCGACCAGGTCGACCGCGCCCATGTCGATGCCCAGCTCCAGGCTGGAGGTGGCGACCACGGCCGGCAGGCGGCCCGACTTCAGCGCCTCCTCGATCTGCGCCCGTTCCTCCTTGGAGACCGAGCCGTGGTGAGCGCGTACGATCTCCGACACGACGCCCCCGCCGGATCCGGCCTGCGCCATCATGTCGGCGGGCATCCGCCTGACCGGCCCGGACCTCTGAGACGGCTCCCGCGGCCCCCGGTCGCCCGCGTTCCCGGCCCCACCCTCAGTTCTCGACCCGACCCCGCCCTTCGAGTCGGTCCTGCCCATCGAGTCGCCGTCGGTCGGCCCCGCGTTCAGGCCCGGTTCAACGGCCGGGCCCGTCTCCCAGATCGACAGGTCGACGGCCTCGGCGGCGGCGCCGTGCTCGCGTTCGTAGGCCAGCTCGTTGAGCCGGGTGCACAGCCGTTCGGCCAGCCGCCGCGAGTTGGCGAACACGATCGTGGAGCTGTGCGCCTCGATCAGGTCGAACAGCCGCTCCTCCACGTGCGGCCAGATCGACCGGTTGGCCGGCTCGGGCGCGAACTCCTCCTCCGCAGGCTCCCCGCGCGGCCGCCCCTCCATCTCCGTCATGTCCTCGACGGGAACGACGACCTCGACCTCGATCCGCTTGTCCGACGGCGGCTGCACCACGGTGGCCGGTCGCGCCCCGCCCAGGAACGCGGCCACCTCGCTCACCGGCCGCACGGTCGCCGACAGCCCGATCCGCTGCGCCGGCCGGTCGAGCAGGGCGTCGAGCCGTTCGAGAGTGATGGCCAGGTGAGCGCCGCGCTTGGTGCCCGCGACCGCGTGCACCTCGTCCACGATCACCGTCTCCACGCTCCGCAGCGCCTCCCGCGCCTGGCTGGTGAGCAGCAGGAACAGCGACTCCGGCGTGGTGATCAGGATGTCGGACGGCCTGGCCGCGAACCGCCTGCGGTCTTCGGCCGGGGTGTCGCCCGACCTGATCGCCACCGAGATCTCCGGCACCGGCAGCCCCAGCCTGCGCGCCGTCTGCTTCAACCCGGCCAGCGGCGCGCGCAGGTTACGCTCGACGTCGACGGCCAGCGCCTTGAGCGGCGACACGTAGAGCACGCGCGTGCCCGCCTTAACGCCCGGACCGGGCTCGGGCCGCGGCTCGGCGGCCAGCCGGTCGAGCGACCACAGGAACGCGGCCAGCGTCTTGCCCGACCCGGTGGGCGCGACGACGAGGGTGTTGTCGCCACGCGAGATCGACTCCCACGCCCCCTCCTGGGCGGCCGTGGGAGCTTGGAAGGCTCCGGTGAACCATTGCCTGGTCACCTGGCTGAACTGGGCTAGCGAGCTCACCCAGCCATCCTGCCTCGCGCCACCGACAGAAAACCATTTGGCCCGGCGCCGTGCGATTGAGGGGCCGCCCGCGTGGACATACAGCGACCGTGACCATCGATTACGCGGCCATCGAAGCCCGCCGTACGGACATACGAGAGCGTTACGTGTTACCGCACCGGCCATCGAGCAGCGCGCGCGGTCTCCACCACATGGCCCTGCTCTCCTCCGACGTGGAACGGACCATCACGTTCTACCAGGAACTCCTGGAGTTCCCGCTGACGGAGATCATCGAAAACCGCGACTACAAGGGCTCCAACCACTTCTTCTTCGACATCGGCAACGGCAACCTGCTCGCCTTCTTCGACTTCCCCGGCCTCGACCTCGGGCCGTACCAGGAAGTGCTCGGCGGGCTCCACCACATCGCGATCTCCGTCGACCCCGCCACGTGGGAGCGGCTGCGCGGGAAGCTGGAGATGGCCGGCGTGCCGCACCAGATAGAGAGCGGCGCCTCCATTTACTTCAAGGACCCCGACGGCGCCCGCCTGGAACTGCTCGCCGACCATCTCGGTGAGATGTACGGCGCGCGGGTGATGTGACCTAACGCCGCGACGCCCTGCGCGTACGCGGCTTGCCCGCACGTGGTGCCTGTCTGATGCCCGCGTGCCGCTCGGCGCGCTCCGCCTTCTCCTCATGTACGGTCTGGCGCAGCGCGCGCAGTAACCGGCGGCGTCTGGCTCTGTTGGCCTTGGTTCTGGCTGTCTTCGGGGGTGAAGACTTGGGGGTCTTTGGCATGAGGATGTCCTACCCACACCTCCGGGGATTCCATACTTGAGTCCATGCGCCTGACGGAGTTCTGGAGACGGATGAACGCCCACTTCGGCGAGACGTACGCCGAGTCGTGGGCCCGCGACTACGTCCTCGCGCCTCTGGGCGGGCGGACCGTGATGCAGGCGCTGGCTGACGGGGAGAGTGTGAAGACGGTGTGGCGCGCGGTCTGCCAGGTGGAGGACGTGTCGCCCAAGCTGCGGTGATCGGGGCGGGTTGTAGTCGTTCTGGGGCCTCGGGTGGTGTTGCACCGCTCGGGTGACTGAACGGACGCGGGCGGCCGAATCGGCTCGGTCGGCCGCACTGGTGGGGGCACGTACCGGCAGGGGCGACCGTATCGGAGGGGCGGCCGCGCCGACTGCGCACCGCGACCTACATGGGCGCCCGGCGGTGCCGGCAAGGCCACCGACGCTCTAGTCAGGCTAGTCAGGGTGGCCGGAGCGGTCCGGGCGGTCCGGGCGATCTTCGTGATCCGGGTGGTCTTCGTGATCCGGGTGGTCTTCGTGGTCCGGCTCGTCCACGGCGAGCGTCCGGCGAAGGGCGGTGGCCGCACGGTCCAGCTCGTCCGCGGAGCCCTGCCCGCCTGGTGACCACAACAGCTGCCATCCGTTGTTCGAGGGGGTGGCGAAGACGATCGTCTGGCGGCCGGTGCGGGGATGCCACACCCACAACACCGGATCCTCACCGCCGACCATCCGGCTGACCAGGCCGTAGGCGGGCAGCAGGTCGGCGAGAGCCTCGAGATGGACACGTCGTTCCCCGGTGAAGCCGCTCGCCACGTGCCGCCTCCAACTGTCGCCCTGCACTGAGTCTCCCCAGCTCATCGCGCCTGACAACACGCGGTGCCCAACCGCCCGCGTACATCATCGGAGCGCCGTTTCTCTACAGACGCGCATCCGTCCTCACCCCGCCCTCCACCCCCAGCACCTGTCCGAATCGCCCGCTCATCCGCGCCCGTTCACCCTCACCCCCGCTCACCCCAGCACCGCCCACCCCCAGGACCGCCCACCCGACCAGGGCTCCAGGACCGCCCACCCGACCAGGACCCCAGCACCGGACCCGCACAGTCCCGGCCCCACGACCCGACCTCGACCTGCGACCCACAGCCCGAGCCTTCGAGAGTCACTCCCCAGCTCCGTCGCCGACCCGGACCTATGTCACCCAAGCCCAAGCCCAAGCCCAAGCCCAAGCCCAAGCCCAAGCCCAAGCCCAAGCTCATGCCCTGGCCCTCGACCAGTTCATCCACCAGTCTCTCGACCAGTTCGTTGAGCGGTGTGTGTCGAGTCGAATGGGGTCCAGGAGCCTGATGATCAATGACGACCTGCGTGTTCCTGCTGAGATCGAACAGCCGTTCGGCTACGATATGAAAGCCGGGTCACGTCTTCCCCGACTGCGGCAGAAATTGTCGGTGGCAGGCCGTAGCTTTCACTCGACTGATCGGACCACGACCCTCCAGGGGGAGTTCCATGGCTATCAACGACCGCGAGAAGGCCCTCGAGACCGCGCTCGCTCAGATCGAGCGGCAGTTCGGCAAGGGCTCCGTCATGAGACTGGGCGACGACGCCCGAGCTCCCATCGAGGTGATCCCCACGGGGTCGATCTCCCTTGACGTCGCCCTCGGCATCGGCGGCCTGCCACGCGGCCGCATCGTGGAGATCTACGGTCCTGAGTCCTCGGGTAAGACCACGATCGCCCTCCACGCGGTGGCCAACGCCCAGCGGGCCGGCGGCATCGCCGCGTTCATCGACGCCGAGCACGCCCTCGACCCCGAATACGCCAAGAAGCTCGGGGTCGACACCGACGCTCTGCTGGTCTCCCAGCCCGACACGGGTGAGCAGGCGCTTGAGATCGCCGACATGCTGATCAGGTCCGGCGCCGTCGACATCATCGTCATCGACTCGGTGGCGGCCCTGGTGCCCAAGGCCGAGATCGAGGGCGAGATGGGCGACAGCCACGTCGGTCTCCAGGCCCGCCTCATGTCCCAGGCGCTGCGTAAGATCGCCGGCGCCCTCAGCAGCACCAGCACCACCGCCATCTTCATCAACCAGCTTCGCGAGAAGATCGGCGTCATGTTCGGCAGCCCCGAGACCACGACCGGCGGTAAGGCGCTGAAGTTCTACGCCTCGGTCCGGATGGACATCCGCCGCATCGAGACCCTCAAGGACGGCACGGAGGCGGTCGGCAACCGCACCAGGATCAAGGTCGTCAAGAACAAGATGGCCCCGCCCTTCCGCGTCGCCGACTTCGACATCCTCTACGGGGTGGGCATCTCCCGCGAGGGCGGCCTCATCGACATGGGTGTGGAGCACGGCTTCGTCCGCAAGTCCGGCGCCTGGTACACCTACGAGGGCGACCAGCTCGGCCAGGGCAAGGAGAACGCCCGCAACTTCCTGAAGAACCACCCCGACATGGCCAACGAGATCGAGAAGAAGATCAAGGACAAGCTGGGCGTGGGCCCGCGTCTCGACGCTCCCGCCGCAGAGGCCGCCGCTCCGGCTCCGGCCGCCGCCGCTCCTTCGGGTCGGGGCTCGAAGTCCACCCCGAAGCCGGGTGACGTCTGATCGACCACGCATGAGCAGCACGGATCGCTCGCAGGCGCCCCCTCCGTCAGACCGGGGCGCTCGGCCCGAGCCCACTTCGTCACACAGGCGCGACCTGGCCCGTTCGGCCACGGACGGTTGGCCGTCGGTGGACGAATGGCGCGAGCAACGCATCCGCCTGCGCGCCGCCGAGGCGGCGGAACCCTCCGCCGCCGCCCCGCCGGACACAAACCCCCCACCATCGGAGCCCTCACAACCACAATCAGACACTCCCCACGAAGCCCCCCCAACCCAACAGGCCGCTCCTGACACCACTCCCACGAGCCCATCCCCGGAACCCAGCACATCCCTGGATCCCGGCGGTGATGAGGAGGGCGCCCAGGACGTCCTGCCACGTCCCCAGAACGGTCCGCCGCATCCGGACGACTCACAAGATCCACGCGGCGACACTCCCTCCGCCGAAGCCCGGTCCAAGGCAGGAACCGCGGACGACTGGCACTCCAAGGTGCTGGCCGGAAGCAGCTGGTTCGCACCCGACCAGAACGACGGCGGCACGGGCTGGCCGACCAAGGGACGCCGCTCCGGCGGATCCGGCAGAAAGTCCGGTCGTTCCGGGAAGAGGTCCCGATGGTCCGATCGCGAACCTGACGGACCCGAAGGCACAGCCGGGTGGCCTGGTGAGGAGACCGGACGCTCGGGCGGAAGCTCGGGGGAGCCTGATCCCGAAGAAGGAACGGACCGACTCGGCAACGCTTACGGAAAACGCGGCAGATCAAGCCGCATCCGCAACCGCTCTGGCAGATCAAGCAACGGCGAACCCGAACCACACGACAGCGAAGCCGGCTTCCACGACGGCGAAACCGAGCCACGCGGGGGCCGAATCGGGTCGTCCAGCAGCGATGCTCGGCCGTACGGCGGTGAGACCGGGTCCAGCGATGGTGACGCCGCCCTGCACGGCGGTGCAGGCCGGCCGCACGGTGGCGAAGCTGGGTGGTCGTATGGCGGTGAAGGTGAACCGACCGCCGGTGAAAGCGGGCTGTCTGGTGGCGGCGCGTGGTCGTCCGGCGATGGGAGCGGGTTTAGCAGCGGTGTAGGCGGATCGCGTGATGGCGAGGCTGGGCCGCATGGCGGTGAAGCCGGGTCATCCGGTGGCGAAGCTTGGCCGTCTGGCGAAGGGAGCGGGTTTAGCGGCGGTGACGCCGGCCTGTATGGCGGTGGTGTAGGCGGACTACGCGGCAGCGACGCTGGGCCGCGTGGCAGTGAAAGTGGACCGCCTGGTGGTGATGGCGGGTCATCCGGTGGCGATGCTTGGCCCTATGGCGGTGGCGGTAATGCTCGGGGTCGTGGTGGTGGGCGTCGGGGCGGTAGACGGAATGGGAACGGTGGTCGGAAGCGGGGGTGGTTGCCTGAGGGGCCGGATGAGGGGAGTGCGGCCGGGGCGCAGGCGCATGCCGATCCGGAGTCCGTCGCTCGGGCCATCTGCCTGCGCCTGCTCACCATGGCGCCCAAGACCCGCGCTCAGCTCGCCGAGGCGTTGCGTAAGCGGGACGTGCCGGAGGAGGCCGCTGAGGCGGTGCTGAGCCGGTTCTCCGAGCTTGGGCTGATCAACGATGAGGCCTTCGCCGAGGCTTGGGTTGATTCGCGGCATCACGGTCGCGGTCTGGCCAAGCGCGCGCTGGCGGCCGAGTTGCGTCATCGGGGTGTCGACAGCGACACGGTGAACGAAGCCGTCGAGCGACTGGACCCCGACCAGGAAGCGGAGACGGCCCGGAAGCTGGTCGAACGTAAGCTCGCCTCCACCCGGTCCCTCGACCCGCAGGTACGGACGCGACGGCTGGCCGGCATGCTCGCGCGCAAGGGCTATCCCTCCGGACTGGCCTTCCGCGTCATCCGGGAGGCGCTTGAGCAGGAGGGCATCGAGATCGAGGAAGACTTCTCCTGACCCTTGAGCCCTCCGGTCCTCCTCTTCTTCCACTTCTCCCACATTTTCCGGGCTCCGGGCTCCGGGCTTGGGATCGGCCCCCGCTTCTCTCAGTCTTCTGCTTCTCGACCTTCCGCTTCCGGGCGTCCCCCTGCTGGTCGGTCGTTTTGTGTGGTGGTTCGAGTGCTGCATGGGCCTCTGCGGGTCCCGTACCGGCGGACCCGGGGTTGCGTTGTGCCGAGTGGGGAGGAACGGTCGTGTTGCGCGTTGCTGACCTGGGCGGGATCAGGGGGAGTGGGTGGAGACGCGCTGTTCTGTGGGGTGTGAGCCGTTCTGCTCGGCGGGCGTCGTTCCTTGAGGTGACTTGAAGGGAGTGCGGCGGCCGCAGAAGCCGTACCACCGCCGGGGTTGCGTGGGTTATCGGGGTTGGTGGGGATTGGGAGGTGGAGCGGGGGCGCATACTGGGCTATTCGGGCACTAATGGGGGATATCGGGCTGGATGTGGAGATGCGGGCCTGTAAGACACGCTTGATGACGCGTTTGCTTGCTCGTGACCTGTTCGACGCATAACCTCGACGGCAGTGAGGAGTTACTCCGCGCAGCGCGGATTGCCATACCGGTGAACGACGGACGAACGAGCTTGGATGATCGAGGCGGACGAGGTGTCGGCTGGAGCAGTCGACGCCCGGTCAGTCTTGGCTTGACATCGATACTGGTGAAGACGCCGACCGGGCTCTGCGCAGCGCGCCTGTGACCCCTCCCGTTTTGTGGCCGCGTTATGAGTTCTTGACGACGCGAGGAGGGCGGGGCGTACATGGGGCCGCTGGTCGTGGTGCTGATGGTGGCGGTGCTCGTGCTCGCGTTCGGGATGATCGCGGCGCTCCTCGTCGTCATACGGCGCACTTCGGGCAGCCAGCCCCGCGCCGGCAAGCCGAGTGCCGAGCAGGTGCACGTCGTGCACGAGGAGCTTGAACAGGCACGTGAAGAGGCGCGGGAGATCCGGCACAAGGCGGAGACCGACGCCGAGGAGATTCTGCGCAGGTCGGAGGCGGCCGCCGAGAGCGCCGCGCAGATGCGGCGGGAGGTCGAGGAGGAGAGCCGGATACTCAAGTCCGAGCTCAAGGAGCTCCGCTCCGACCTCGAACGCCGCGAGGCCAGGCTGGCCGAGCGGGAGCAGCGGCTGGACGAGGAGGCCAGGCGGCAGTCCGAGCGGGACAGGAAGCTGGCCGAGACCGAGGTCGAGCTGGCCGACCGCCGGGAAGAGCTGCTCCAGGTCGAGGACGAGCGGCGGGTCATCCTGGAGCGGGTGGCCGGGCTCACCGGCGAGCAGGCCAAGAACGAGCTGGTCAAGGAGATCGAGAACCAGGCCAAGCGCGAGGCCGCGCTGATCATCAGGGAGATCGAGGGCGCCGCCCGCAAGGAGGGCGAGAAGCGAGCCACGAAGATCGTGACGCTGGCCGTGCAGCGGCTGGCGGCGGAGCAGACGGCCGAGTCGGTCGTCAGCGTGCTGCACCTGCCCGGTGACGAGATGAAGGGCCGGATCATCGGGCGCGAAGGGCGCAACATCCGCGCGTTCGAGTCCACGACCGGGGTCAACCTGATCATCGACGACACGCCGGAGGCGGTGCTGCTGTCGTGCTTCGATCCGGTCAGGAGGGAGACGGCGCGGCTGACGCTGGAGAAGCTAGTGCTGGACGGCCGCATCCACCCGCAGCGCATCGAGGAGGCGCACGACCGCAGCCGCCAGGAAGTGCAGGACCTGTGCGCGCGGGCCGGTGAGGACGCTCTCGTCGAGCTGGGGATCACCGAGATGCATCCCGAGCTGACGTTGCTGCTCGGGCAGTTGCGTTATCGGACTTCGTACGGACAGAACGTGCTCAAGCACCTCATCGAGTCCGCGCACATCGCCGGGATCATGGCCGCCGAGCTGAAGATGAACCAGACGCTGATGAAGCGCTGCGCCCTGCTCCACGACATCGGCAAGGCGCTCACGCACGAGGTCGAAGGCAGTCACGCGCTGATCGGCGCGGAGATCGCCCGCCGGTACGGCGAGGAGGAGGACGTGGTGCACGCCATCGAGGCGCACCACAACGAGGTCGAGGTGCGTACCGTCGAGGCGGTGCTCACGCAGGCCGCCGACGCGATCAGCGGCAGCCGTCCCGGTGCGCGGCGCGAGTCCCTGGAGGCTTACGTCAAGCGGCTGGAGCGGCTGGAGGAGATCGCGCAGTCGTACGAGGGCGTGGAGAAGGTGTTCGCCATGCAGGCGGGCCGGGAGATCCGGGTCATGGTCAAGCCCGACGCGATCGACGACATCCAGGCTCAGGTGATCGCGCGCGATGTGGCCAAGCAGGTGGAGGAGGAGCTGACCTACCCTGGGCAGATCCGGATCACGGTGGTACGGGAGTCACGGGCAACCGAGTTCGCCCGCTAGGTGCAGGTGTTTGTGTGGGTGCGCGTGAATGGTCGGGTTCTGCGTAGCCAGGGTCGGGGGTCTGGGGGTTCAAGGGTCTGAGCGGTTCGGGGATCCGGGATTCAGGGATCCGAGGTCCGGGGTTTGGGGATCCGACGTTCGGGGGTGCGAGGCCGAGAGGTTCGGGATTCCGGGATTAGAGGTCCGGGGGTATGGGGTGCGGGGGCTGAGGTTCGCGGGTCCTAGGTTCCGGGGTCTAGGGATCGTGGGTCTGAGAGGTTCGGGATCCGAGGTTTGGCGGTTTGGGGGTCGCGAGTCCGAGGTTCGAGGGTTCGAGGTCAGGGTGGTTGGGGGCGGGGCTGAGAGGTTTGGGGGCGAGATTCGGAGTGCGGGGGGTGCGGGTCCGAGGATCGCGAGTCCGAGGTTCGGGGCGCGGGGGTTGCGGGGCCGAGGTTCAGGGGGCCGGAGGTTCGGGGTCTGGGGTTTGGGGTTTGGGTTAGATGAAGATTTGCTGGTAGAAGGCAAGTTCTGCGGCTAGGGCCGCTGCTCGGGTTTCGGTGCGGCGGAAGCCGTGGGATTCGCCCTCGAAGGCCAGGTACGTGCACGGCACCCCGCGTTCGGACAGTGCGTCGGCGAAGGCGGCCGATTGCTCGGGTGGCACCACCGGGTCGTCTAGGCCCTGGAGGAGCAGCATGGGGCGGGTGGCTCCGTCCACGAGGGCCAGGGGCTCTCTGGCGGCGTACACCTGGGGATCTTCCGGACCCACCAGCCACTCCACGTAGCGTGACTCGAAGTCGTGGGTGTGGGCGGCCAGCGGGGCGAGTGCGCTGACGCCGTAGTAGGAGACGCCGCCGGCGAACACGTCGGAGCTGCAGCAGGCCGCCATCACCGTCCAGCCGCCCGCGCTGCCCCCGCGTACGGCGATCCTGGCGGGGTCGGCCAGGCCCTGCTCGGCCAGCCACCGTGCGGCGGCGATCGTGTCGTGGACGTCCACGAGCCCCCATTGGCCCTTGAGCCGGTCGCGGTAGGCCCTGCCGTAACCCGTCGAGCCGCCGTAGTTGAGGTCGAGGACGCCGATGCCGCGCGAGGTCAGGAACGCCTTCTCCAGGTCGAGCGCGGTGTCGGCGTGAGCGGTCGGGCCGCCGTGCACGAAGACGACGTAAGGGGGTGGGCCGGACTGCGGCGAGGCTTCGGTGTGGGGTGGGTAAAGGAAGGCGTGCACGTCTTGGTCTGCGGTGTCGCCAATTCGTGCGTCTTGGTGGATGGTGTCGCCGCTCCGTCTGTCCTGGTGGGTGGTGCTGGCGATTCGTGTGGCCTGGTCTGCGGTGGAGCCGATCTGTGTGTCTTGGTGGGTGGTGTCGCTGATCTGTGCGGTCTGATCTGCGGGGCCGCCGATTCGTACGGGGCGGGGGACGGGCAGGTAGGCGGGGTTGGGCAGGGCGGAGGGTGTGGGGGCGAGGGGGTGGTGGGAGCCTGTCGCCGGGTTCACGGTCACGACCGAGCGAGGCGTGGTGGGGGCGTACGCGATGCCGGTCACGGCGGTGCCGTCGGTGGCCAGGTCGGCGTCCCAGCCGCTGTACGGGGCCTCGACGTCGGTGAGGGTGCCTGAGGCGGGGTCGAGCAGGCCGAGTCGCAGGTCGCCGCGCCCGTGCAGGACCGCGAGCCGGCCGTCGGCGAGGATCGCGTACGGCATCCCGCCCAGTCGCCACGGCGGCAGCGTGAACTCCTCCTCGGCCGGGTGGAGCGCTCGCGCCCCGTCGCCGTGCACGCCGATCTCGTAGAGGTTCCACCAGCCTGAGGAGTCGGAGACCAGGTAGAGCCGGGTGTCGTCCTTCCAGGCGGGGGCCAGGACGGATTCGGTGACGCTGCCCCGCACCTTCCAGGAGTCGCCGTCCGAGAGGCGGATGACGCGTAGCTCGGTGCCGTCCCAGGGCATGCGGGGGTGATCCCAGCAGACATAGGCGAGATGTCGTCCGTCGGGGGAGATGGTGGGAGAGGCGTAGAAGTCGCAGCCGGTGGCCCATTCGCGGATCTCGCCGCCGTCGAGGGGGACGGAGACGACGGCTCTGGTGACCTTGCCGTCCTCCGCGTGGTGCTCGCGTACGCACCACACCTGTCCGTCGCGCACCAACGGATCCGCGTAGCGGCAACCCGGGGGAGTGACGGGTTTCGGTTCGCCGTTTTCCGGCAACAGGTAGAGGCGCTGATCTTGCAGGTTGGCGAAGACCACCTCCCCCTCGGGGGTCACCGCGTACGGGCGGCCGCCGTACTCGTGAACGCGGGTGCGCGCGCACCAGGGGGCGGGTAGCAGGTCACGACGGGTGCCGTCGGCGGCGCGGCACACGATCGTGGTACGCCCGCCGTCGTCGGGACGGTCCTCGGTCCACCACGTCCGGCCGTCCATGAGCGTGGGCCAGCCGGGACGTACGGCGGAGCCGGCCACGTCTCTGGTCGAAATGGGGGAGGGCCAGAAAGGCATACCCCGCATCCTGCCGGAAGATCGCCGGGCGTGAGGTGCTGTCCCCACAGTTCAGCCCGCGTGAGCGGTTCAGGGGCAGCCGGCCGGGCGGGGCAGGGAGGAGGGGAGTGCGACGCCAGCGCGGCCGAACCACTTGTTCAGCAGCCGCGTCGTCGTCCCGTCGCGCCACATCGAGGCGATGGCGCGATTGACCGCCTGGCACGTCTCGATGTCGCCCTTCTTCAGGCCGACGCCCCACTTCTCCCAGCTGATCGGCTGGTTGAGCAGCCGGAACATGCCGGGGTCGTGCTCGGCGTACCCGGCCAGGGTCAGGTTCTCGGTGCTGACCGCGTCGAGACGGGCCTCGACGAGCTTGCGTACGCAGTCGGAGTAGTTCGCGGCGGGCACCAGCTGGGCCGGCAGGTCGAGCATGCCGTCCGGCGGCGGGTCGACGATCCGCCGGTACGAGTTCGAGCCCTCGGCCAGGCAGATCCGCTTGCCGCGCAGGTCTTCCACCTTCTTGATGCTCATGTCGCCGGCCCTGACCATGGTGTCCTGGGGCACGATCACGTACGGGCCGGCGAAGGTGACCTTGGGCTTGCGGGACTCCGTGATGGAGTAGGAGGCGACGATCATGTCCACGGTGCCGTTCTGAAGCAGCGCCTCGCGGGTGGACGACGGCGACTCGCGCCAGGTGATCTTGACCTTGGCGCCGCCGGCGAGGTTGGCGACGATGTAGCGGGCGACGTCCACGTCGAAACCCTGGGGATCGCCCGAGCCGGAGCGCATGCCCAGGCCCGGCTGGTCCCATTTGGTGCCGACGACGACGGTGCGGGCACCCTTGATCTTGTCGGCGACGGTGGTGTACGAGCCTCCGCCGCCGCACCCGGCCAGTGCCGCTGTCACGGCCACGGCCACGGCGAGTGCCGCCGCGCGCCTGGTCACCCTGAACTTCCCCACGACTATGGGTAACCCACGCGAGCCGTGCGGAACGCGGATTCGACGCAGTCGTGGGTGTTTCTTGGCGATCTATGGGGAGAAAGGCGACAAAGTGGAGGGCTCGTCAAGGTGACAAACGCCTGAGGCCAAGCTTGAGGGCCCGCCAAGGTGACAAACCCCTGGGGGCCCATCAAGGTGACAAACCCCCGAAGCCAAGCCTGAGGCCCCTCAAGGCGAACGAGCCCCCGAGACCAAGCCCGAGAGCCCGTCAGGGCGGCGGGCGCCAGCACGCCCGCCGCCCCGCGGTCACTCGAGGGGTTTGTCAGGACCCAGGCCGCCACCAGCCGTGCCCTGACCGGCGCCGATGCCGACCTCGGCCGATCCGGGCGCCGCGATCGGGACGGCCGCCGTCTTGCGGCTGCGCCTGCTGCGCCTTTCCAGCCAGGTGGCCAGGTAGCTCAGCGCCATGTTGAGCGCCACGTAGATGATGCCGACGACGATCGCCGCCGGGATCAGCGAGCCGAAGAAGCGGGCCGGCATGATCTTGAAGCCGGTGTTGAGCAGGTCGACGTAGGCGATGATGTAGCCGAGCGCGGTGTCCTTCAGCAGCACCACGAGCTGGCTGACGATCGCCGGCATCATCGCGGTGATGGCCTGCGGCAGCAGCACCAGCCGCATCACCTGGTTCTTGCGCATGCCGACCGCGTACGCGGCCTCCGACTGCCCCTTCGGCACGGCGTACACGCCGGCCCTGACGACCTCGGCCAGCACGGAGCCGTTGTAGAGGGTCAGGCCGAGCACGACCGCGAAGAAGGCGTAGTCGCCGCCGCCAATGAGCATGGGCGCCAGGTAGAAGATGAAGAAGATCAGCAGCAGCAGCGGGATGGACCGGAACACCTCGACCACCGCACCGGCCGGGATCCGGACCCACGCGTGGTCGGAGAGCCTGGCCAGACCGAAGACCGAGCCGAAGGCCAGTGCCAGCACCGCCGAGACGGCCGCCGCCTCCAGGGTGCCGATGAGGCCGGGGAAGATGTAGAACTCCCACGTCTCCCACTGCAGGAACGGCTGCCAGATCTTGCCTTCGAACTGGCCCTTGGCGTCGAAGCCGCGATAGACGCCGTACAGGACGGCGATGACGGCGAGGACGCTGATCACCGTGAGCGCGTGGTTGCGCAGCCGCCCGCGCGGGCCGGGCGCGTCGAACAGTACGGACGTGCTCATCGGGCCACCGCCAGACGTCGCGACAACCAGCCGGTGAAGAAGCCGATGGGCATGGTCAGCGCCATGAAGGCGACGACGATGCCGAGGAAGATCGGGATCGACGCGCCGGTCGTGTCGAAGGTGATCTTCATGACCGCCGCGGCGTCGGCGAGGTATCCGCCCGCGGTGGCCACCGTGGTGTTCTTGATCATGGCGATCATGACGCTGCCGAGCGGCGCGACGACCGCGCGGAACGCCTGGGGCAGGACGATCATCCGCAGCGACTGCATGAACGTGAGCCCGATCGCCCTGGCCGCCTCCGCCTGGCCCATCGGCACGGTGTTGATGCCGGCGCGCAGCGACTCACACACGAAGGCCGCGGTGTAGACCGACAGGCCCATCGCCACGATCCAGAACGAGTTGGTCGACGGCACGTCCGAGAACACCAGGCCGAGCTGGTCGCTCAGGCCCAGCGCGGAGAACGCCAGCACCAGCGTGAGCGGGGTGTTACGCACCACGTTGACGTAAATGGTGCCGGCCGCGCGCAGGACCGGCGTGGGTGAGACCCGCATCGCCACCAGGACCGTGCCGAGGATCAGGGAGGCGACGGCCGCCACGAGGGACAGCTTGACGTTCTCCAGGAATCCCAGCCCGAGATCCGGGGCGTATTTGATTAGTTCGTCCATCGTGCTCCACCGCATAGGACGGCGGCGGCCGGGTCACCGGCCGCCGCCCCTGGTGTGATCAGGCGCAACCCTCGGCGGGAGGCGCGGTCTCGGACAACTTCAGGCCCTGGATGCCGCCGAACCACTTGTCCAGCAGCTGCTTCATGGTGCCGTTGTCCCACAGCTTCTTCACCGCGGTGTTGAGGGCCTCACACGTCTTGGTGTCGCCCTTCTTCAGGCCGATGCCGTACTTCTCGTCCGTGAAGCCCTGGCCCAGCACCTTGAAGTTGCCGCCCGCCTGCTTGGCGAAGCCCGCCAGGATCAGGTCGTCGGTGGTGACGGCGTCGAGGTTGCTGCCGGTGAGCTTCTGCACGCACTCGGAGTAGTTGCCGGCGTCGACGGTGGTCGCGTCGATGTCGAGCTCACCGTCCGGGGGCGGGTCGGTGATGCGCTTGTAGGAGTTGGAGCCCGCGGCCTTGCAGATCTTCTTGCCCTTGAGGTCCTGAGGGCTGTTGATCGAGGTGTCGTCCTTGCGGACCATCACGTCCTGGTGCGCCACGACGTAGGGGCCGCCGAAGGTCACCTTGCCCTTGCGCTCCTCCGTGATGGAGTAGGTGGCGAAGATGATGTCGACCGTGCCGTTCTGGAGGAACGGCTCGCGGTTGGACGAGGCCGACTCCTTCCACTCGATCTTCACGTCCTTGCCGCCGGCCACTTCCTTGAGCACGGCTTTGGCCACGTCGACGTCGAAGCCCTCGGGCTCGTTGCCCATCTTCAGGCCCAGGCTGGGCTGGTCCCACTTGGTGCCGACCACGATCGTGCCGCCGCCCGCGATCTTGTCGGCCACGTTGGCGTACGACTCACCGCCGCCACCGCCACAGGCGGTCAGGCCCGCGGCCAGAGCCGCAATGGAGAGCACTGCTCCCGTTCGACGCATGTGCATGTGTACCTGCCTCAATAGTCAGTGCGTGAGGATCTTCGAAAGGAAGTCTCGCGCCCGGTCCGTCTGCGCATTGGTGAAGAACTCGTCGGGAGTGTTCTCCTCGACGATCTGCCCCTCGGCCATGAACACCACCCGGTTCGCGGCCCGGCGGGCGAACCCCATCTCGTGCGTGACGACCATCATGGTCATCCCGTCACGTGCCAGCCCGATCATGACATCGAGGACCTCTTGCACCATCTCGGGGTCGAGTGCGGAGGTCGGCTCGTCGAACAGGATCATTTTCGGGTCCATGGCCAGTGCTCTGGCGATCGCCACACGTTGTTGCTGACCGCCGGAGAGCTGGGCCGGATATTTGTCCGCCTGCGCGGCGATGCCCACTCTTTCGAGCAGTTCCATCGCCCGCTGGTTGGCGGCGTCCCTGGCCTTGCCGCGCACCTTCATCGGGCCGAGCGTGACGTTTTCCCGGATGGTCTTGTGGGCGAACAAGTTGAACGACTGAAAGACCATTCCGACGTCGGAACGCAGCCTGGCCAACGCCTTGCCCTCGTCGGGCAGCACCTGGCCGTCAAATATGATCTTGCCGTCGTTGATCGTCTCCAGCCGGTTGATCGTGCGGCAGAGCGTCGACTTCCCGCCGCCCGAGGGACCGATGACGACCAATACCTCGCCACGAGAGACGGTCAAGTTGATGTTCTTCAGGACATGCAGCGCCCCGAAGTGCTTGTTGACGTTCTCCAACTGCACAAGTGGAGTGGCGTCGCCGTTCTCCGTCATGGAGTAAAACGTAGAGGGCGTTAGAACGCTGTGCACTAACCGAGCGGTACCGATCCGATCACATCGTGCCATCAAGCAGGCCTTTTAGATCGGTCCGGGCAGTCCCAAGGCTGACACCGACTACCCTTGAACATGCCATGACTGTGACTCAGGAGGGCGCCCGCACCTACGAAGTGCGCACATACGGGTGCCAGATGAACGTCCACGACTCCGAGCGGCTGTCAGGCCTGCTGGAGGACGCCGGCTATGTGGCCGCTCCCGACGGGGAGGCGGCCGACGTCGTCGTGTTCAACACGTGCGCCGTGCGGGAAAACGCCGACAACCGCCTCTACGGCAACCTGGGCCACCTCAGACCGGCCAAGGTGAGCAATCCGCGCATGCAGATCGCCGTCGGCGGCTGCCTGGCGCAGAAGGACCAGGGCGAGATCGTCCGCAAGGCGCCGTGGGTCGACGTCGTGTTCGGCACGCACAACATCGGCTCGCTGCCGGTGCTGCTGGAGCGGGCCCGCGTCGAGGGTGAGGCGCAGGTCGAGCTGAAGGAGTCGCTCGAGGTCTTTCCCTCGACGCTGCCGACCAAGCGCGAGTCCGCGTACGCCGCCTGGGTGTCGGTCTCGGTCGGCTGCAACAACACCTGCACGTTCTGCATCGTGCCGTCGCTGCGCGGCAAGGAGAAGGACCGCCGGCCCGGCGACGTCCTCGCCGAGGTCAGCACGCTGGTGGAGCAGGGCGTGCTGGAGGTCACCCTGCTCGGCCAGAACGTCAACACCTACGGCGTGGAGTTCGGCGACCGGCTGGCCTTCGGCAAGCTGCTGCGCGCCTGCGGCGACATCGAGGGGCTCGAACGGGTCCGCTTCACCTCGCCGCACCCCGCCGCGTTCACCGACGACGTGATCGCCGCCATGGCGGAGACGCCCAACGTCATGCACCAGCTGCACATGCCGCTGCAGTCGGGCTCCGACCGGGTGCTGCGGGCGATGCGCCGCTCCTACCGGGCCGAGCGCTATCTCGGCATCATCGAACGCGTACGCGCCGCCATGCCCGACGCGGCCATCTCCACCGACATCATCGTCGGCTTCCCCGGCGAGACCGAGGAGGACTTCCAGGCGACCCTCGACGTCGTCCGGCAGAGCCGCTTCGCCAACGCCTTCACCTTCCAGTACTCCATCCGCCCCGGCACGCCCGCGGCCACGATGGCGGACCAGGTGCCCAAGGAGGTCGTCCAGGAGCGCTACGAACGACTGGTGGCGCTGCAGGAGGAGATTTCATGGGAGGAGAACAAGAAGCAGGTCGGGCGGACGCTCGAAGTGCTGGTGGCCGAGGGCGAGGGGCGCAAGGACGAGGCCACCCGCCGGCTGTCGGGGCGCGCGGCGGACAACCGGCTCGTGCACTTCGCGGTGGGCGAGGAGACGCCGCGGCCCGGTGACATGGTGACGGTCGAGGTGACGTACGCGGCGCCGCACCACCTGGTGGCCGACGGGGCCGTGCTGGGGCTGCGGCGGACCAGGGCGGGAGACGCCTGGGAGGCCCGCCAGGGCGGCGGGAGCTCGGGCGGCGGCTCGGGGGTGCTGCTGGGCATGCCCACCGTCGGACGGCCCGCCCCGCTGCCGGCCTCGACAGGGGCCTGCTCGGCGCACTGACGGCGCACTGACGGCGCACTGACGGCGCACTGACGACGGTCGGGCGGCCCGCGCCGTCGCCGGTCCCGCCGGGTCTGGCCGGTACCGCTGACGACGGGCGGCCCATGCCGTTGCCCGTCTCGCCGGGCTCTTCTGCGTACTGCTGGGAAGGGCGGCTCCGGATCATCCGGGGCCGCCCTTCGCTGTGCCGGGGGTCTACCGCGTGAGGCGGTCGAGCATGTCGTAGCAGGGGCGGCGGCGGAAGTCGTGCATGGTGGCGCAGGGGTCGGGGCCCGCGCGGCCCGGCGGGGCCGGCCGGGACGCCGGGTGGGACGCCGGGTGGGACGGCGGGTGGGACGGCTGGGGTGCGATCGGCCGTGACGACGGGGGCCGCAGCGGCTGGGACGGCAGGGGCGGTGGGGCGAGGCCGCTGGGTGACGGGCGCTCCTCAGGGGGCACCTGCGGGGTGGCCCGTGGGGCGGGTCGGACCTTCGGGGGGCGGTTCCCGTCCCTGCCTGGTCGGCGCGGACCCGCGTCCTCGGCGACGGGGGTGACCGGCGGGCCGGCCGTCGCCGAGGGGATGAGCGGCAGATCCGCGCCCACGGCTGGCAGGTCGGCGCCCACGGGCGGCAGTTCAGCGCCCACAGGAGGGAGGTGCGCTCCCCAGGGCGGCAGGCTCGCATTCGGGGGCGGAACGGTCTCGATCCACGGGGGCGTCAGCGGGCCGAGCATGACGTCGGCGGGCTGGGCCGTCGGGAATTGGAGCGTTCCAGCCATAGGCGCCACCGACGGCGGAAGGACGGTCGCCGTCGGTGGCGTATTCGATGCCGAGAGTGGTATTGATCTTGGGGAAAGCGGGGTTTCCTGATCCATTTCCTGAGGTGTTTGCGGTGACGGTTCCTTACTGTTGGTGAATGCCAGGAATATTCCCAGCGCCGCTGTGGCGAGCACCCCGGTGGCTCCGGCCACGGGTGCCAGGTTGGCGCGGCTACCTGGGCTAATGGATCTAAGGGGGGACAAGTCGTGATTCCTTTGTGATTGTTGTGCGAGCATTCAGCTGTTGCGGCTAGTGTGGTCCATCACCCGCGGAAGCCGGCGAGCTTTCCCCGATACGACCGCAGGGAGCTGTAACGCCATGCAAGATCCGACCGAGGCGGATCGCCAGGAGATCCTCACCGGGCCGGGAGACACCCGCCTGGAAAACAGGGCGTCGGGAAACAGACGACCGAGGCAGAAGAGCAACAAGACCCTTCTCATCGCCGGTTCGGCGCTCATCGCCGTGCTCGTGGCCGGTGGCGCCGGTTACATGCTGGCCTCGAACCCCTTCGGGAGCGCCCAGCAGGGCGGCGGCCCCGCGACCTCCCAGAGCGCCGACGCGAACCAGGATCAGGGCGGCGACGACGACGCCACGGCGGGCGACGTCACCGCCGACTCTCCCGCCGACTCCCCTGGGGACGACCGTACGGGCGAGGCTCCCGAGGACGACGGCAGCATGGGCGACGTCGCCGCCGGGGTCCCGGACGGCGGAGACCAACCCGGTACGGGTGACAGGGCAGGGGACACGACGGGCAACACGGGCACCGACTCCGCCAAGACCGGCACCAACAAGAAGCCCGCGACGACCTCGCCCACCAAGTCGCCCCAGTCCTCAGGCGCCGGCACCCCTTCCGAGGCCGACAGCCCGGCGGACGGCCCCGGCGGCCTCGTCCCCGGCCAGTGCTCGAAGAGCGGCTGCTGAGCACGTCTCCGGTGATGGGCGCCAGGGTGAGCTCGCGGCGGCCGGTCTGACGCCGGGTGGCAAGGACTCGAGACGGCGGTCCTGACGACGGGCGGCCAAGTGGGTTTGTGGTGGCCGGTCCTGATGTCGGCGGCAAGGACGGCTCGTGGTGGTCGGGCGTCCGGCGAAGTGGCTTGCCGTTTATGGGGCTTACTGGCCCTTCGGAGGAGCCGGTGCCGTCCGTAGGGTCGGGGTATGACGACTGACAGAGCGTCCGAGCTGCGTGCTCTGCACGTGCCGGGAACCCCTTTGGTGCTGCCCAACGTCTGGGACGCCGCCTCCGCCCGCGCTGTGCAGGCGGCCGGGTTCCCCGCGGTCGCCACCGGCAGCGCCGCGGTCGCGCGGGTGCTCGGCTACGAGGACGGAGAGCGTACGCCCGTCGGGGAGATGATGGCGGCCATCGCCCGGGTGGTCAGGGCCGTGGACCGGCCCGTCACGGCGGACGTGGAGCGCGGCTACGGCCTCAAGCCCGCGGAGCTGGCCGAACGGCTGCTCGCGACCGGGGCCGTGGGCTGCAATTTGGAGGACTCCCTGCCGGGCGGCGGCGAGATGGTGGATCAGGACGAACAGGCCGGGTTCCTGGCCGAGGTGCGGGCGGCGGCCGGCGACGGGCTGGTGATCAACGCGAGGGTGGACCTCTACCTGCGCGGGCAGGTGACGCGCGAGGAGGCGCTGGCGCGCGGGCGGCGTTACCTGGAGGCGGGGGCCGACTGCGTGTACCCGATCGGGCTGGCCGACGCGGATGAGATCCGGGCGCTGGTCGAGGGCCTCGGCGGGCCGGTCAACGTGCTGTTCAGACCGGGGACCCCCGGGCTGGGCGGGCTGGCCGCGCTGGGGGTGGCCAGGATCAGCTTCGGCAGCGGCCTGCACCAGGCGTCCCAGACCTTCACGGAGAGCCTGCTCGCCGAGATACGCGCGGGCCACGACCCGTACTGACAACAGCAGGGGCCGTGCCGGGCAAGGCAGGAGCCGGACGTACGCTTGCGCTCGTGCTTGTCGCCGCGGCCGTGTGCCCGCTCACCCCGCTGGTCGTCCTGGGGATGCCCGACCTCCGCTCCGCCTGCCACACCGCGATCGCCACGCTGCGCGACGCGCGGCCCGACGCGCTGATCGTGGTGGGCGGCGCGCCGGCCACCGGCGCGTACGACGGCGACGCGGCGGGCAGCCTGCGCCCCTGGGGGCCGGAGCTCGCGGCGGGCCGAGGCGAGCCGGTGCTCCCGCTGTCGCTGACCGTGGCCCGGCTGCTGCTCGGAGCGCACGGACCCGACGCCTTTCAGTCGGTGGCCTGGGACGCCCCGGGCGAGGACTGCGCCAAGCTCGGTGAACAACTGGCCGACCGCGCGGACAGGGTGGCGCTGCTGGTCATGGCCGACGGTTCGGCCTGCCTCAGCCCGAAGGCCCCCGGCAAGTACGACGAAGCGGCCGGCCCCTGCAACGACCGCATCGCCCAGGCCGTCGCCGGCGGCGACCCCACGCCCCTGGCCGCCCTCGATCCGGAGGAGGCCGACCGGCTGTGGGTGAGCGGCCGGTCCGCCTTCCAGGTGCTGGCGGGCGCGGCGGACGGGCGGGACTACGAGGGGCGGCTGCTCATGGAGACGGCCCCGTACGGGGTCGGCTATCTCGTCGGGACGTGGACGGTCTGACGCTTCGGCACCGGGATCCGCATCAGGTCGCGGGCCGTCACCACCTCGCCGTCGAAGTTGCGCCGTACTTCCGCGACGAAGGTCGGCTCGTCGTCGAAGCCGTACCGTTCGGAGAAGTGCGTGAGCACGAGCCTGCGCGCCCCCGCGTCCGCCGCCACCACCCCGGCCTCGAACGCCGTCAGATGCCCGTACTCCTTGGCCAGCGCGCTCTCCGCCGACAGGAACGTGGACTCGATCACCAGCAGGTCGACCCCTGAGGCCAGCTCGAAGACCGCGTCGCAGAGCCGGGTGTCCATGATGAAGGCCACGCTCTGCCCCGGTCTGGGGACGCTGCACTCGGCCAGGGTGACGCCGCGCACGGAGCCGGTGCGCTGGAGCTCGCCGATGTCGGGGCCGCGGATGCCGTGGGCGGCCAGCTTGTCGGGCAGCATGCGGCGGCCGGGCGGCTCCTGGACGCGGTAGCCGTACGACTCGACGGGGTGGGACAGGCGGCGCGCGATGAGCGGGCCGACGCCGGCCAGGTCGCCGGTGAGCGGATGCTCGGCGATGACCGAGGTGTCGGCGAACACGGCGGCGTGGCGCAGCCGCCGCCAGTAGGTCTGGCCGGAGGCGGGGAAGACGGCGCGCACCGGATGGCGTACTTTGTCGCGTGCGATGCGCTGGACGACGCCGGGGAGGCCCAGGCAGTGGTCGCCGTGGAAGTGGGTCACGCAGAGCCAGTGGACGTCGTTGGCGCTCAGGCCGGCGTGCACCATCTGCCGCTGCGTGCCCTCGCCCGGGTCGAACAGGAAGCCCTGGCCGTCCCAGCGCAGGAGGTAGCCGTTGTGGTTACGGTGTCGGGTAGGAACGGCGCTGGACGTGCCCAGCACCACGAGCTCACGTGAGGACATGATGACCGCCAACGAGGAGACGGTCGCCTTCGCCGAGGTGGAGACGCCGGTGGGGCCATTCGTGCTGGCCGTCACCGAGACCGGGCTCGTCGCGTCGGGCTGGGGCTCCCGCGCCCGGGTGTCCGGCCGGCTCGACCTGGCTGAGGTTCATGATGCGGATCGTACGGCCTTCGCCGTCGCCGAGCTGAATGCTTATTTCGCCGGTGAGCTGAAGCGGTTCGAGACGCCGATCGACTGGCGGCTGATGTCGGGCTCGCGGCTGCGGGTGCTGCGCGCCCTGCACGGGATCCCGTACGGGAGCGCCGTCACCTACGGCGAACTGGCCACGCTCAGCGGCTCCAGCGTGCCCGCGCGCGGCATCGGCTCGATCATGGGCTCCAACCCGATCCCCATCGTGGTGCCCTGCCACCGGGTCGTCGCGGCCGGCAACGGGCTGGGCGGCTTCAGCGGCGGCGAGGGCGTGGAGACCAAGCGCTGGCTGCTGACCCACGAGGGTTATCTGCAGCCGACGCTCCTCGATCTCTAGCAGACTTGTCGCCGTGCGCCAGCAGCCAGTCATCGCCGTCGTGGGTCCCACGGCCGCAGGAAAGTCCGATCTCGCCGTCGACCTCGCCCTCCGGCTGGGGGGCGAGTGCGTCAACGCCGACTCCATGCAGCTCTACCGGGGCATGGACATCGGCACGGCCAAGCTCACCGAGGCCGAGCGGCGGGGGGTCCCGCACCACCTGCTGGACATCTGGGACGTGACGGTCACCGCCAGCGTGGCCGAGTACCAGAAACTGGCCAGGGCCGTCATCGACGCCGTCGAGGTGCCGGTGCTGGTCGGCGGGAGCGGCCTGTACGTGCGCGCGGCCATCGACGAGCTGGAGTTCCCCGGCACCGACCCGGAGATCAGGGCCCGGCTGGAGGAGGAGCTGGCCGAGCTGGGCCCCGGCCCCCTGCACGAGCGCCTGCGCGAGCGTGACCCGGCCGCCGCGGCGGCCATCCTGGCCAGCAACGGCCGGCGCATCGTGCGCGCGCTGGAGGTGATCGAGCTGTCCGGCCGCCCGTTCTCGGCCACCATGCCGTCGTACGACGCCGTCTACCCGAGCGTGCAGATCGGGCTGGAGGTGCCCAGGCCGGTGCTGGACGAGCGGATCGAGCTCAGGGTCGCCAGGATGTGGGAGGCGGGGCTGGTCGACGAGGTGCGGGCGCTGCTCGGCCAGGGGCTGGCCGAAGGGCGCACGGCCGGGCGGGCGCTCGGTTACGCGCAGGTCATCCGCTTTCTCACCGGCGAGTGGAGCGAGGAGCAGGCGATGACCGAGACGGTCAGGCTGACCAGGCGCTTCGCCAGGCGGCAGGAGTCGTGGTTTCGCAGGGACCCGCGGGTGCACTGGCTGCCGTACGACGCCCCCGACATCCTGGAGCGATCTCTGGCGCTAATAAACTCCTAGCATGCGCTTTCTCAAGGGGCACGGCACCGAGAACGATTTCGTCATCCTGCCTGATCCCGACGGGGTGGCCGACGTACCGGCCACGCTCGTCGCCAAGATCTGCGACAGGAGAGCCGGCATCGGCGCCGACGGGGTGCTCCGGGTGGTGCGCACGAAGCAGAGCCCCGAGGTCGCCGACCAGGCCTCGGCCGCCGAGTGGTTCATGGACTACCGCAACGCCGACGGCAGCATGGCGGAGATGTGCGGCAACGGCGTGCGGGTGTTCGCCCGCTACCTGATCGACACCGGCGCGGTGAGCGCCTCGGAGTTCGAGATCGCGACGCGGGGCGGCGTGCGGCGGATCCGCGTCGAGCCGAACGGCGACATCACGGTCGACATGGGCAAGCCCGTGGTCTCCGGCGAGAGCGTGGCCACCGTGGGCAGCCAGGAATACACCGGGCTCGCCGTCGACATGGGCAACCCCCACCTGGCCTGCGCCATCGGCGACCCCGTCGCCCAGCTCGACCTCACCCACCAGCCGGGCTTCGACACCGGCGTCTTCCCCGCCGGGGTCAACATCGAGCTGTTCAACCCGGTCGGCACCAGCCGCGCGGTCATGCGCGTCTTCGAGCGCGGCTCCGGCGAGACCCGCTCCTGCGGCACCGGCGCCGTGGCCACCGCCGTGGCCGCCGCCCACCTGTCGGGCGACACCACCGGCACATGGACGATCGAGGTGCTGGGCGGCACGCTGACGGTCATCCTCGACGAGGAGACCAGCTACCTGTCCGGTCCCGCGACCATCGTCGCCAGCGGCGAACTCCTGCTTGCAGAATGATGTTCTGGTAGGGGATGCTGGGTTCACTTCACGCACTGAGAGGTGGACATGGCTGACCCACGCACCACGGCGGCGCAGGTCAAGACGCCGATCGGCCGGCTCGGCGGCGGTTTCATGATCTCCAGAGAGGCCAAGGCGCTCTGCGAGGAGCACGGCCTCGGCCCGCGCGAGCTCTACTTCAGGGGCCGCTGCGGCGTCCTCGGCGAGTGCGACGCCGACGTGGTCACGTCGGTCGCCGTCTTCTTCCCCTCCCGGCACGTGGAGCCGAACTGGAACGGCGGCCGCAAGCTCACGGCCGAGCACGCCGTCGAGCTCTACGCGCAGGCGTGCCAGGCGTGGGGCCGGCGCAATCTGGGCGGTTACGACGGCTGCGCCAGGATCGCCGAGCTGCTGCAGCCGGTCGTCGAGCAGGCGTCGCCGGTGGGCGCGCCGCTGTTCGCGGGGTGGCGGGCCGTTCCGCTGCCCGGCGACCCGCCGGCCAGGGCCGCCCAGCTCATGCACGTCGTACGCGAGCTGCGCGGCGGCCTGCACGCCAACGCCGTGATCGCGGCGGGCATGCATCCTCTGGACGCCACCCTGGCCGCCGACCACCGCGGAGCCCCGCTCGGGACGTCGGCAGGCGAGGCGATCGCCAGGTTCTTCGAGTGGCCTGAGCCGTACGCCACGCCCGGTCCCGAGCTCGTCGCGCGCCGCGCCGCCGTCGAGGAGACGACGGACGACCTCATGGCGCCCGCGTTCTCGGTCCTCACCGAGACCGAGTCGGACGAGCTGATCGAGCTTCTGCGTTTTGGGGACGCTCGTTGACCTGGCAGACTGACTGCCCATGGACGTGGACATCTGGGCCTGGGTCGGCGACACCCAGCAGCAGCTTTCTGAGGCGGGCAACGTTGGCCTCGCCATGGCGCTGGGAGACCTCCCCGCACAGGCCTATGAGGGCCGATATCCGCAGCTCGACGTGATGGCCCCGGCCATCGCGCAGCAGGCGGAGACCCTTGAGCTGCCCTGGCTCGAGTTCTACGCCCGCTACTGGCACCTGGTCGGCCGGATCGGCGACCGGGCGCAGGGGGCGGTGGCCCTGGCCGACGTGGAGCAGCTGCTCGCGTTCGCCCAGCGCGAAGACGTGCGTGACTGCCCGGCCACCCCGGCCGCGGTCGAGGCGCTGGCCGTCGTGTGGGCCAACACCGACGGCCCCGGCTACGCGGCCGAGCGGCTGGAGACGCTGGCCGCCGCGCTTGAGGGCATGAGCCCCGAGCGGCCCTCCTTCACGGGCCTGGTGACCCAGTACGTCGCCGCGCTCGTCGACGCGGGCAAGCCGGGCGAGGCCGTGACCTACGCCGAGTCCGCCGTCGAGCGGCTGAAGACGGCCGGCCGGGAGGCCAGCTGGGAGCTGGGTGCGGAGAGCGCCCGCGCGCTGCTGGCCGCCGGCCGCGCGGAGGACGCGCTGACCGCGCTCCAGGCCGCGGCCGAGTTCCAGGCCGACGACCCGGTGGCCAAGGAGCACCGCGACGGCGTGCGCCGCTCGCTCATCCTGGCCACGCTCGGCCGCACCGCCGAGGCCGTCGACGCCCTGCCCGACCTCGACGTGGTGGGCGACCACCCGCGCGTGTGGGTCGAGTGGGCCCACGCCGTCAACAAGCTGGCCGGCTCCTCGCAGATCACCAACACCTGGCAGCTCGGCCGGGTCCTGCGCCAGTGGACCGACTACTTCGGCATGATGGGCGGCTACCGCTCCCGGGTCGAGCTGGCCCTGGTCGCGGGCGAGCTGGCCATCGCCAGGCAGGGCGTCTGGCAGGCCAGGCTGCTGGCCGACGTGGCCGAGTCCGGCACCGCCGAGCTGCGCGAGGCCGGCGACCTGGCCGAGCGCATCGCCGCGCTGCGGACCGCAGCCGACGCCGCCACCGAGGCGACGCCGCCGGGTCCGCTCGCCGAGCGGGTGGGCCTGTTCGACGCCGCCGACGGCTTCAACGCCGACCCGGAGAAGTGGGTGGGCTGGCTCGCGCCGCTGTCCGGCGAGGACCTGGAGGCCACCCGCCGCCACACCACCACGCTGGGCTTCCTCGGCTACCCCGCCACGGGCGCCGACATCTACTGGAAGCTGCTCGTCGACACCGGCGACATCGCCACCGCCGACCCCGAGGACGTGGCCTACCTGACCACGCTGCTCATCGAAGCCCGCCAGGACGAGCGGCTGGAGCAGATGGCCGGGCTGCTGCCGCACGCCGCCCAATACCTCGCGCTGGCCCGCCTCCACAGCGCCCGCGAGCGCTGGCAGGAGACGGTCGAAGCGGGCGAGCACGCCCTCGCGGCCGGGGCCGGGCTCGACGCCCGCCGCCTGCTGTCCGGCGCGGCCCAGCAGCTCGACCAGAACGCCAGGGCCGCCGAAGTGCTGCTCGAGGTGCTCGACGAGCTGGCCGAGGAGGACGTCTGGCGCATGATCGTCATGGCCACCTCGGCCGAGGACTGGGAGACCGTGCGCAAGGGCGCGGCCAAGATCGGCATGCCGATCAAGTCCAAGGAGGGCCCGATCGAGGAGGAGATGGGCCTCATCAGGCTCATCCTGCCCGCCCCCGACGGCGGCCAGCGCCAGGTGCTGTCCATCCGCACCGGCCCGGCCACCGCCAGGCTGGCCCTGCCGCAGCCGCGCGGCATGGACTACAACGCCGGCGACCTGGTCGTGTTCGACCCGCAGCTGCTGGAGCCCGTCCCCGACGACCCGGAGGAGCAGCAGAACTTCGTGCCGCCGTTCGGCGCGGTGCGCATCCTGCGGCCCGGCGGCTACACCAGCTACTTCTTCGACGGCGCCGCGCCGAGCGAGGAGGACTGGGCCGAGTTCACCGAGGTCATGGCCGAGCGCGGCTGGCCGATGTGGGTCTACAGCGACGAAAACTACACCGTCACCCACCCGACCAGCAGCGAGCCGCTGCCGGGCGTGTTCGGCTGGGTCGCGGTGCCGCCCGACGTGTCGCCCTCCGAGGTCGACGCCCTGCTCGACGACGCCACCGAGCGGTGGGTGCATCCGCTGGCCTGGCTCGACCTGGCCCGCGAGATCGACGTTGAGATCGAACGGCACGAGCGCATCGTCAAGGAATACGGCCTGTAGGGGCATCCGGCCCGTCCTGTCCGGCTCGGCCGCACGAGGTCGTGATCGCCGAGCCGGTGGTCGGGCGGCCGGGGCCCTCCGTTCCGAACAGCCGGGTCTTCGTTCCGAGAAGCGAGGTGTGACGTGCTGGAGCGCTTCCGGCTCGACGGCAAGGTGGCGATCGTCACCGGGGCCTCATCGGGCCTCGGCGTGGCCTTCGCCAGGGGCCTGGCGGAGGCGGGCGCCGACGTGGTGATCGGCGCCCGGCGCGCGGATCGGCTGGAGGAGACGCGTCGGCTGGTCGAGGAGACCGGCCGCGCGTGCCTGGCCGTCCAGACCGACGTGGCCCGGCCGGAAGACTGCGACCGGCTGGTGGCCGCGGCCGTCGAGGGCCTGGGCGGGGTCGACGTACTGATCAACAACGCCGGCATCGGCACGGCCGTGCCCGCGCTGCGCGAGACCCCCGAGGAGTTCCGCCAGGTCGTCGACGTCAACCTGCACGGCACCTACTGGATGGCGCAGGCGTGCGCGCGGGTCATGCGGCCCGGCTCGTCGATCGTCAACATCGGCAGCGTGCTCGGCGAGACCACGGCCGGGCTGCCGCAGGCCGCCTACAGCGCCTCGAAGGCGGCGGTCACCGGGCTCACCCGTGACCTGGCCCAGCAGTGGACGGGGCGGCGCGGCATCCGGGTCAACTGCCTGGAGCCGGGGTTCTTCGCCTCGGAGATGACCGAGCAGTACCCACCCGGCTACCTGGAGCGGATGACGGAGCAGCGGGTGGTCATGGGACGGGCGGGGGATCCGGCCGAGCTGGTGGCCGCCGCGGTGTTCCTGGCCGGCGACGCGGCCTCGTACATCACCGGGGTGACGCTGGCGGTGGACGGCGGGATCCTGATCACCTAGCCCGGCTTGCGGTGGACCTCGGGAGCGCGGCTCGGGGCGGGCGGCGCGACGCTGATCACGTAGCCTCAGCCTGCGGTGGACCTCGGGAGCGCGGCTCGGAGTGGGCGGCGGGGTCCGGTCACCCTAGTCCAGCAGGTCGTGCTGGGCGGCCAGGAAGCCGGCGTGGAAGCGGGTCCTGGCGCCCAGGCGTTCGCACAGCACCTGGACGCGGCGCTGGACCGTGCGCGGGCTCAGCCCGAGCTGCCTGGCGATGGCATCGTCCTTCATGCCGGCGGCCAGCAGGGTCAGCACCTCGGCGTCGGACGCCTGCGGCCACGCCTCGGGTTCGAGGGACTCGTCCGACAGACGCAGCGGCACGGCGGCCCGCCACAACGTCTCGAACAGCCCCACCAGGGCGTCGAGCAGCGCCGACGGGTGCACCACGAGCGCGCTCTCCACGGCCCGGTCCTCGTCGGAGACCAGCGGCAGGATGGCGGTGCGGGCGTCGGCGATGGCGAGCTTGACCGGCACCTGCCCGAGCCTGGCCTGCTCGCCGTCGGCGATGGCGCGGCGGGTGTGGGCCAGCATGCCGGGGTGCTCGAAGGCCAGCGGGCTGTAGATGCCGCGGGTGGGCGCGCCCTGGCGGGCCGCGCGCCGGCGGTTCTCCCTGTCGTCGCTGACGTCCACCGCGTACGGCGGATGCACCAGCACCAGCATCTCCCGTGTGGCGTTGCGTTCGAGCTGGAGATAGCGCCTGGCCACGGCGTCGCGCCCGCTGACCACCTCCAGCACCTCCTCGGGGTGCGGCCCGCCGCGGTCGGCGACCTCGGTGGCCAGCAGTGCGGCGGCGGCCCTGCTGTGGGTGAGCTCCTCCTGGCGGCGCGCGACGAGGATGTCGATGGCGACGTTCGGGGGAGTGGCGACCAGCCGCAGCGGCCGGCCGGCGACCCGGGAGATCAGCCCGAGGTCCTCCAGCCGGGGCAGCATGCGGCGGATGGCGGCGGCGGAGGTGCCGGTCTCGGCGGCGAGCTCGCTCAGCGTCGCGGGCCCGTGTCTGAGCAGGGCCCGGTACGAGTTCTCCTCGGCGACGGTGACACCGAGCCCTTCGAGTAAGCGCCGCTGCGCCATGTCCCCTCTTCCTGACCTGCCATGATCCGAAGTAAAGAGTATGGGGGCCGCCCCCGGCGGTGAAGGGGCCCTTGTTCGCGGGGACGCGGGGATCTATGTTCGTTGCGTAGTCCGGGACATGTTGCGCATTAAGGAACAACCGGAGGCGTCATGAGTCGGCCCCGTCTGGTGATCGTGGGGGCGGGCATCGTCGGCTGCGCCCTCGCCGACGAGCTCACCGAGCGGGGGTGGACCGACGTCACCGTGCTCGAACAGGGGCCGCTCTTCGCCGCCGGCGGCTCCAGCTCCCACGCCCCCGGCCTGGTCTTCCAGACCAACCCGTCGAAGACCATGACCGAATTCGCCGCCTACACCGTGCGCAAGTACACCGGCCTCGGCGAGCACTGCTTCCGCCAGGTCGGCGGCCTGGAGGTGGCCACCACCCCCGAACGCTGGCACGACCTGCACCGCAAGCACGGCTGGGCCGAGTCGTGGGGCGTCGAGGCGCGCCTGCTCGACACGGCCGCCTGCCTGGAGCTGTGGCCCTCGCTCGACCCCGGCAAGGTGCTCGGCGGGTTCCACGTGCCGGGCGACGGGCTGGCGGCGGCGGTCGCGTGCGGGCAGACGCAGGCCGAACGGGCCACGGAACGCGGGGCCAGATTCCTGCCGGGGCACACCGTGGTCGGCGTCGAGCAGCGCGGCGGCCGGGTCACCGGGGTCACGGTGACGAGCGCCGGCGAGTACCGCACGGTCCCGGCCGACGTGGTGGTGTGCGCGGCGGGCTTCTGGGGTCCCTCGATCGGGAGGATGGCCGGGCTGAACGTGCCGCTGCTGCCCCTGGCCCACCAGTACGCCAAGTCGGGCCCGCTGAAGCTGGGCGAGGAGGGCCCGATCCTGCGCCACCAGGACCGCGACCTCTACTTCCGCCGGCACGGCGACCGCATCGGCATCGGCTCCTACGCCCACCGCCCCATGCCGGTCGCCCAGGACGAGATCGGCCCCAGATCCACCACGATGCCGTCGGTGCAGGCGTTCACCGAGGAGGACTTCGACCCCGCCTGGCGCGACGCGGTCGAGCTGCTGCCCGTGCTGGCCGAGTCCAAGTACGAGGACGGCATCAACGGCATCTTCTCCTTCACCCCCGACGGCTTCCCGCTGATCGGCGAGGCGCCGCACCTCGACGGGTTCTGGCTGGCCGAGGCCGTCTGGGTGACGCACTCGGCCGGGGTGGCGAGGGCGCTGGCCGAGGTGCTGGTGGACGGGCACTCCCGGATCGACCTGCACGAATGCGAGCTCAACCGGTTCGAGCAGGCCCAGCTCTCGCCCGCGTTCGTCGAGGAGCGCGGCAGGCAGAACTTCGTCGAGGTCTACGACATCATCCATCCGCTGCAGCCGATGGAGTCGCCCAGGCCGCTGCGCACCAGCCCGTTCCATCCGCGGCAGCAGGAGCTGGGCGGGTTCTTCCTGGAGGGGGCGGGGTGGGAGCGGCCGCACTGGTTCGAGGCGAACGTGCCGCTGCTGGAGGACCTCGTCCGCCGGCGCAGGGACGAGCACGCCGACGTGCCGGAGGAGTCGCGCGGTGCGGCCGTCGAGCCGCTGCTCGGGGCGGCGCTGCGGGACGAATGGGCCACCCGCTACTGGTCGCCGGTCGCCGCGGCCGAGTCGTACGCGACCAGGGAGAGCGTGGCGCTCTATGACATGACCCCGCTCAAGCGGCTGGAGGTGAGCGGGCCTGGCGCGGCGGCGTTCCTGCAGCGGATGACCACCAACAACGTGGACAAGAAGCCCGGATCGGTCACCTACACGCTGCTGCTGGACGTCAAGGGCGGCATCCGGTCCGATCTCACCGTGGCCCGGCTGGACGAGGACACGTTCCAGGTCGGCGCGAACGGCAACCTCGACCTCGACTGGCTGGCCGGGCACGCGCCGGGCGGCGTACGGGTGCGCGACCTGACGCCCGGCACCTGCTGCGTCGGCGTGTGGGGGCCGCGGGCCAGGGAGCTGGTGCAGGGGCTGACCGACATGGACCTGTCGCACCAGAACTTCCGCTACTTCGGCTGCAAGTCCGGATATGTCGGGCAGGTGCCGGTGCTCGCGCTGCGCGTCTCGTACGTGGGCGAGCTGGGCTGGGAGCTCTACACCACGGCCGACATGGGGCTCAAGCTCTGGGACACGCTCTGGGCGCCGGGGCTGGCCGTGGCCGCCGGCCGGGCCGCGTTCAACAGCCTGCGGCTGGAGAAGGGGTACCGGCTCTGGGGCGTCGACATGACGACCGAGCACAGCCCGTACGAGGCGGGGCTGGCCTTCGCCGTCAAGGACGACAAGGACTTCGTCGGCCGCGACGCCCTGACCAAGGACGTCACCCGCAAGCTGGTGCCGCTGCTGAGCACCGAGGTCGTCATGGGCAAGGAGCCGGTCAGGCACGGCGGGCGCACGGTCGGCTACGTCACCAGCGCCGCCTACGGACACACCATCCAGCGCCCCATCGCCTACGCCTGGCTGCCGGTCGAGCTGGCCGAGCCCGGGACGTATGTCGACATTTCCTACTTCGGCCGCCGCGTGCCCGCGGTGGTCGCCGCCGAGCCGCTGTACGACCCCGGGATGGAGAAGATCAGGCGTTGACCCACCCCGACTTCCTCTGGCGCGACCCCGACCCGAAGCCCGCCTACGACGTGGTGATCGTGGGCGGCGGCGGGCACGGCCTGGCCACCGCCTACTACCTGGCCAAAAATCACGGCATCACGAACGCCGCCGTCCTGGAGCGCGGCTGGCTGGCCGGCGGGAACATGGCCCGCAACACCACGATCATCCGCTCCAACTACCTGTGGGACGAGAGCGCCGCGATCTACGAGCACTCGCTGAAGCTGTGGGAGGGGTTGAGCGCGGAGCTGGACTACGACCTGCAGTTCAGCCAGCGAGGGGTGCTCAACCTGGCCCACAGCCTCGGCGACGTGCGTGAGGGCAGGCGCAGGGTGAACGCCAACCGGCTGAACGGCGTGGACGCCGAGTGGCTGGACGCCGACGAGGTCAAGAAGTTCTGCCCGATCATCAACGTCTCCGGCAGCGTGCGCTACCCGGTCATGGGCGCGACCCTGCAGCGGCGCGGGGGCATCGCCAAGCACGACCACGTGGCCTGGGCGCTGGCCCGCAAGGCGGACGCGTACGGGATCGACCTGATCCAGGGGTGCGAGGTCACCGGGTTCGAGCTCAGCGGCGGCCGGGTGACCGGCGTGCGGACCTCGCGCGGCCTCATCGCCGCGGGCAAGGTCGCGCTCGCGGCGGCCGGGCACACCTCGGTGCTCGCCGCGCTGGCCGGCCTCCGGCTGCCGCTGCAGTCGCACCCGCTCCAGGCGCTGGTGTCGGAGCTGCTGGAGCCGGTGCTCGACTGCGTGGTCATGTCGAACGCGGTGCACGTCTACGTCAGCCAGGCGCACAAGGGGGAGCTGGTCATGGGGGCGGGCATCGACGCGTACAACTCCTACGGGCAGCGCGGCGGCGTGCACGTGATCGAGGCGCAGATGGCGGCGGCGCTGGAGCTCTTCCCGCTCTTCAGCCGGGTACGCGTGCTGCGCACCTGGGCCGGCATCGTGGACGTCTCCCCGGACGCCTCGCCGATCATCGGCCCCACCCCCGTCGAGGGCCTGTACGTCAACGCCGGCTGGGGCACCGGCGGCTTCAAGGCCACTCCCGGCGCCGGCTGGGTGTACGCCCACACGATCGCCGAGGAGCGGCCCCATCCGCTTGCCGAGCCGTTCGGGCTGGACCGGTTCACGACGGGGGCGCTCATCGACGAGCACGGCGCGGCGGCGGTGGCGCACTGATGCTGCTCATCGACTGCCCCCACTGCGGGCCCCGCGACGAGAACGAGTACCACTACGGCGGCCAGGCCGGGATCCCCTACCCCCTCGGGGAGACCACCGACGCGGAGTGGGCCGCCTTCGTCTTCCTGCGCGACAACCCCAAGGGCTGGTTCCGCGAGCGCTGGTTCCACGTGCACGGCTGCCGGACCTGGTTCGACGTCGAACGGCACACTGCCACTCATGAGGTGAGGAAGGCGAGATGAGGTTCACCTTCGACGGCCGTCCCCTGGAGGGCGAGCCGGGTGACACGCTGGCCGCCGCCCTCCTTCGTAACCGGGTGCGGATCGTGGGCCGCAGCGTGGAGCTGGGCCGGCCGCGCGGCGTCTTCACGGCCGGTCCCGAGGAGCCGAACGCGCTGGTCCGGGTGGGCGCCGATCCGATGCTGGCGGCCACGACCGTGGAGCTGTACGACGGGCTGGAGGCGTGGAGCCTGCGCGGCAAGGGGCGGGTGGACCTCAATGCTACGGACGAGCGTCGCTGCGACAAGGGGTACCTGCACTGCGACGTGCTCGTGATCGGCGGCGGGCCCGCCGGGCTGGCCGCCGCCACGGCGGCGGGGCAGGCCGGCGCGCGCGTGATCCTCATGGACGACCAGCCCCGGCTGGGCGGCGACCTGCTGAACTCCAGGACACTCCTGGACGGCCGACCCGCGACGGACTGGGTGGACTCGCTCGACCTGACCGGCCGGGTGCTCACCAGGACGACCGCTGTCGGCTACTACGACCACAATTACGTGGTGGCCGTGGAGCGGCGGGCGCGCGGCGAGCGGCTGTGGCACGTCAGGGCGCGGTGGGTGGTGCTGGCGACGGGCGCGCACGAGCGCTCGCTCGCCTTCCCCGGCAACGACCGGCCCGGCGTCATGCTGGCCTCGGCGGCCCGCGCCTACGCCAACCGGTACGGGGTGGCGCCCTGGCGGCGGGCGGTGGTGTTCGCGTGCACGGACTCCGGCCACGAGGCGGCGCGGGACCTTGCGGCGGCCGGGGTGGAGATCGCGGAGATCGTCGACCCCCGGGTGGACGGGCAGGTGGTCACCGGCACGACGGGCGACGCGGAGGGCGTGCTGAACGGCGTCCAGGTGGGCGCGCGGCACGTCGAGGCCGATCTGCTGGCGGTGGCGGGCGGCTGGAACCCCGCCGTGCACCTGTTCAGCCAGTCGCAGGGCCGGGTCAGGTTCGACGAGGACCTCCAGGCTTTCGTCCCGGGGACGTCGGCGCAGGCGGAGCGGTCGGTGGGGGCGTGCGCGGGCCGGTACGGCACCCGCGAGGCCATCGCGGACGGCTACGCCGCAGGCACCGAGGCCGCCGAGGCCGCCCAGGTTACGCCGCGGTCCCGCACAGGCGCGGCGGGCTTCGGCGCGGCGGGCACGGGTGCGACGGGCTCCGACCCGATGGACCGTGAGGTGGCGGATCCCGGCGCGGCGCAGCCTCGCGTGGCAGGCGCGGACGGGTTGCGGGTGCCCGAGTGTGATGAGCGGCCGCTCGGCCGGCCGGCCGTGTTGTGGGCGGTCGAGGGGAGCTCGGACGAGCCCGCCTTCGCGGACCTGCATCGGGACGTCACCGTCGCCGACCTCGCCAGGGCGACCGGCGCCGGGATGCGTTCGGTGGAGCACGTCAAGCGCTACACCACCGCGGGCACCGGCGCCGACCAGGGCAAGACCTCGGGCGCGGTCGTCGTCGGCGTCATGTCCGCCCTTCTCGGCGCGGCCCCCGGCCAGGTCGGCACCACGACCTTCCGGCCGCCGTACACGCCGGTGTCCTTCGCCACCCTGGCCGGACGCGACCGGGGTGAGCTGTCCGACCCGGTCAGGACGACCGCGATGCACGACGCGCACGTCGCCATGGGCGCGGTGTTCGAGGACGTCGGCCAGTGGAAGCGCCCGTGGTACTTCCCGAAGGACGGCGAGCCGATGGAGGCCGCCGTGCGGCGCGAGTGTCACGCCGCCCGCACCGCCGTGGCCGCCATGGACGCCTCCACCCTGGGCAAGATCGACATCAGGGGTGCGGACGCGGGCGCGTTCCTCGACCTGATCTACACGAACCTGTACTCCACCCTCGCCGTCGGCGCCTGCCGTTATGGGCTGATGTGCGGGGCCGACGGGATGGTGTTCGACGACGGCACCACGACGCGGCTGGCCGAGGACCACTACCTCATGACCACGACCACGGGCAACGCCGCCGCCGTGCTCGACTGGCTGGAGGAGTGGCACCAGACCGAATGGCCGGGCATGGACGTGTCGTTCACGTCGGTCACCGACCACTGGGCGACCGTGGCCGTGGCCGGCCCGCACGCCAGGCGGGTCGTCGCGGCGGTCGCGCCGGGCGCGGTGGAGCTGGCGTTCATGCGGTACGCGGCCACGGACGTGCTCGGCGTGCCGGGGCGGGTGTTCCGGATCAGTTTCTCGGGCGAGCTGGCGTACGAGGTGAACGTGCCCTGGGCGTACGGGAGGGCGCTGTGGGAGGCGGTGCTGGAGGCCGGCGCGGTGCCGTACGGGACCGAGACCATGCACGTGCTGCGGGCGGAGAAGGGGTTCCCGATCGTCGGGCAGGAGACCGACGGCACCGTCACCCCGCAGGACCTCGGCATGTCGTGGATCGTCTCGCGGCGCAAGCCGGAGTTCGTCGGCAGGCGGTCGCACGCCCGTCCCGACACCTCGCGTGACGATCGCAAGCGCCTGATCGGCCTGCTGCCCGACGATCCGGGGGCCCGGCTGGAGGAGGGCGCACAGCTCGTCGCGGCCGGGCGGCCCGTGAAGGGCCCAGCGGGGGGCCCAGTGGAGAGCAGGGCGGAGGGCCCGGCTGAGGGCAGGGTGCCCATGCTCGGCCACGTGACCTCCGCCTATCACAGCGCGGTGCTGGGCCGGACGTTCGGGCTGGCGCTGGCCAGGGGCGTCGAGCCGGGGGACCGGCTCACCGCCGTGTCCGGGGGTGTGACGCAGCCGGTGACCGTCGTGGCGCCCGTCTTCTACGACCCGGACAACGCCCGCCGCGACGGCGAGCCGCTGCCCGAAGGACATCCGCACGCCGGTCCGCTGCGGGAGCCGCTGCCTGACGACGCCGAGCCACCGGCCGGCGGGCGATCTGGTGGGCCGCCGCACGGGCGTCCGCCGGGGGAGGCGAGGGCTGAGAGCCCGGCCGCCTCGTTCGCCGCCCGGTTCGAGGCCGCGAGCGGGCCCGAGCTGAGGCTGCGGGAGGTGGCGTTCGAGCCGATGTGGGAGGTGCGCGGGCAAGATCCGGGCGTGGGGTTGCGGCTGGGACCGTCCTGGTGGCTCGTGTCCGGAAATATCGTGCCTCGTGAGGGCTGGGTGGACGTCTCGGGGCAGCGGACGATCCTGGAGCTGACCGGCCCCAGGGCGGAGGACGTCCTGATCACCGGCTGTCCCCTCGACCTGGACACGCTCCCCGGCCACGCCCAGACCCTGCTCGGCAAGACCTCGGTCGTCCTGGAGCGGCGCGGCCCCGGCGACTACCGCGTCTTCGTCAGGTCGTCCTTCACCCGATATCTCGCGGAGTGGCTACTGGACGCCATTAGCGCGTTATAACCCTTTAAACGGGCATTACCTAGACTTTAGGGATTCATTGGGTGAAGTCTGGGGAGCGGGCGTGCGAGTTCGGGCGTTCATGGCCGGTCTGGCCACAGTGGCGATGCTGGCCGGTTGCGGTGGGCTGGAAGCGCAGGTCTCGGGAGACGGTGGTGGGAAGAGCTCGAAAACCGACTCGGCCGCCATCGCCGACGCCCGCACGAAGCTGGCCAAGCTGGACGTCAAGGGCCGCGCGCCCAAGACGGGCTTCGACCGCGACGAGTTCGGCCCGGCCTGGTCCGACGTCGACCACAACGGCTGCGACACCCGCAACGACATCCTCAAGCGCGACCTGACGGACGAGACGTTCAAAGCGGGTACCCACGACTGCATCGTGCTCACCGGCACGCTCGACGACCCGTACAGCGGCAAGACGATCAGGTTCAAGCGCGGCCAGACCACCAGCACGGCCGTGCAGATCGACCACGTGATCCCGCTGTCGGACGCCTGGCAGAAGGGCGCGCAGCAGTGGACGGACGCCAAGCGCAAGGAGTTCGCCAACGACCCGATCAACCTCATGGCCGTGGACGGCCCGCTGAACGGGCAGAAGAGCGACTCCGACGCCGCCACCTGGCTGCCACCGCGCAAGGCCTACCGGTGCACGTACATCGCCAAGCAGATCGACGTCAAGGCGAAGTACGAACTGTGGGTGACCTCGGCGGAGAAGGACGCCATGAAGGGCATCCTGGACGGCTGCTGACTTCACGGGAAAGGCTACGTAAGATCACGAAATATGCGAGTGACTCAGCGTAGCCACCTGACCGTCGCGTTAGTCCTCATCGCCACCGCCGTCCCCGCTGCCCAGACCGCCCAGAGCGCTCACGCAAGGGCCGTCAACGTCGTCGTCCTCGACTGGAACATCCACGGCGAGAGCGCCGACATGAAGGCCATCGCCAAGGTGGTCAAGGACAGCGGGGCGAACGTCGTCACGCTCCAGGAGATCCACCGCCGGCCCGGTGCCGACCAGGTCCGCGAACTGGCCGACGAGCTCGGCTGGGACATCACGGCCAACGCCCACTTCGGCATGGGCGACGACGTCGGGCCCTGTGACGATCCGCAACCGGGCAAGGCGGGCAACGCCATCCTGTCGTCGTACCGGGTCGTCGAACGGGTGACGCTGCCGATCTCGAACTTCGCCACCTGCCCCGTCAACCGCTCCATGGCCGGCGTCAAGCTCGACCTCGGCGGCGGCGCGCAGGTCCGGGTGTTCACCACGCACCTGTCGCCCGGCCTGTCGGCGACCTCGGTCAGCCGCCGCGAGGCCCAGGCCGCCAAGGTGCTCGGCTACTTCGGCACCAGGACCGGGGTGATCCTCACCGGCGACTTCAACGCGCCGCCCACCGACGCGCTGTCGAAACGGTTCGTGAGCGCGGGCTGGACGGACACCGGCGCCAGGTACGCGAACAAGCCCACCCACGGCGACGCCCGCATCGACTACGTCTACACCCGCGGGATCACGACGACCAGCGGGTCCGTGCTGTCATCCACCCTGTCCGACCACCGCCCCCTCGTCATGAGAATGGTCCGCTGACTCTGCCCGGCTGACCCCGCCCGACTGACTCTGCCCGACTGATCTGCCCGGCTGATCCTGCCCTGTCTGTGACGCCGTTGTGAATCGGCGCCCATCTGGTTTTCATCCGCCTGTCATGGAGCCTGACGCGGCCCTGCGCCAGGCTCGGGACAGGCGGTCCTTCGATCTGGATGGGCAGGTCATGTTCGGGGCAGGCGAGGCGGACTGGGCAGCACAAGGAGCCGGCGACGCGACGGTGGCGGCGCTGCGGGACGTGGCCGGGGCGGACCTCTACCGGCGCAACGCGTTCCGGATCACCGGGGTCTCCACGTACGCGAACCGCCGCGCCGTACGGGAGCGCAGGCAGCGGGTCACCACCGCGCTCCAGGTGGGCGCCGACCTCGACCTCGGCCACACGCTGCCCGTCGGGCCGGAAGAGGTGCGCGCCGCCTTCGACCGCCTGCTCGACGACCCCCGCCGGCGCCTGGTCGACGAGCTGTTCTGGCTCTGGGACACGGGCGACGCCACCTGCGCCTGCCTCAGCTCCCTGCACGCCGACCACGACGAGGCCGTACGCGCCCACTGCGCCGCGCTCGACCGGGAGGCCGACGGCCCGGAAGTGGCCGATCCCGAGCTGAAGGGGCTGTGGGAGTCGGCCGCGCGGTCGTGGCAGGCCGTCCTGCGCCGGGCCGCGTTCTGGGACCACGTCCGCCACCGGATCACCGCGCTGGACGACCGGCAGCTCGGCGAGTCCGCCGTGGACGAGCTGCGCAAGGAGTTCGCGACCGCGCTGCTGCGGCCGATCACCGACCTGGCGGCCAGGAACCAGCGGGACCAGGCGCGCCTGGCGAACCTGGCCCGCCGCTGGCCGGCGCCGTCGATCGCGATCGACGACCAGTTGGAGACGGTGGCCGCACCGTGCTACGAAGCGGTGAACACGGCCCTGACGGCGGCGAACGACCGGCTGCAGGAGGGCGAGACCGCGCTGGCGGCCGCCATGGTCTACACGGACGTGCTGCCCGAGCTGCGGAGACTGGACACCCTGGTGCCCCACGACCGGCACCGCCGCACCGCCGGCGTGCGCAACGACACCGCCATCCTGCTCAACAACTGCGCGATGACGCTGATGGACAGCGCCGGTCCCGTGGGGGAGTCCTCGGCGCTCAACTGGCTCGCCACGGGATTGGAGCTGGCCTCCGACGAGCACATGAGGCAGGCCATCGAGACGAACGAGGACCAGGTGACCGAGTTCGTGCAGACCTTCGAACAGATCACGAACCAGGCCCGGTCCCTGATGGCCGCCTACGGCCCCGCCGTGGCCGACGGGTTCCTGGGTGACCTCCGGCGGCAGGCGGCGGGGACGCCGGGCGTGGCGCTGATCGACAAGCTGCGCCGCGACCTCGGCACCGACCGCGGCGGCATCAGGCCCGTGCCGATGCCCAGGCGGAGCCGCACCGCGTTCAGGCTCGCCTTCTGGGCGGTCCTGGTGGCCGGCGCGATCTTCATGCTGAACGAGTGCTCGTCCGATTCCTCCGGCACCGCGGCCCCCGTGCCTCCCGCCGTGTCCCAGGTCTGGTGAGGCGGGACGATGGCGCTCCTCAACAGCGGTGACCGGGTCACCGCCACCCTCGTGATCGACCGGCTGCTCGGCGAAGGCGCGTTCGCCGAGGTGCACCGCGTCCGGCACGAGCACCTGGGGCTGCAGGCGATGAAGCTGTTCAAGCGGGTCGCCTCGCTGGAGGAGACGCACGAGATGCTGGACGAGGCCCGGCTGCTGTCAACGCTCGGGCACCCGAACATCGTGCGGTTCTTCGACGCCGGCACCGTGCGCACGCCGCAGGGGCTGCGCGGCTACTTCACGATGGAGTACGTCCCCGGCGGCAGTCTGGAGAGCCTCTACACCGCCTACCCGCGCGGGATCCCCATGGACCTCGCGGTGCGCGTGACGGAGCAGCTCGCCGGCGGGCTCGCGCTCGCCCACGAGCAGGACCCGCCCGTCGTGCACCGCGACCTCACCCCGGCCAACGTGCTGATCGGCTACGAGGGCAGCGCCGTGCGGATCCGGGTCAGCGACTTCGGCCTGGCCAAGCGGGCCGACCCGGTCACCCGCCTGGCCAGCGGGCGGGGCACGCTCGCGTTCATGGCCCCCGAGGTACTGGGTTATCGGGGCCACTCGTGCGCGAGCGACGTGTGGTCGGTGGGGACGATCGCGTACCTGCTGCTCACCGGCCGTCTGCCGTACGGGGAGGACCTCGGCCTGTCCAGGTTCGACCGGATGCTGCTGCCGCCGAGCCGGTACAACGACGACGTGGACCGCCGCCTGGACGAGATCATCGTGGCCACGCTCGCGCTCGACCCCCGCGACCGTCCCGCCACGGCCGGAGAGCTGAGCGCGGCCCTGAGCGAGCGGCGCGCGGCCGTGGAGGGCCCGCCGGACGAGCGCGCCCGCCGGATCGCCGCCGAGGCGCTGCGCCTTTACCGCGTTCCAGGACAACTGGGGCGCGCCACCGAACTCATGGAGGAAGCCGTCGAACTGTGGCCGCCCCTGCGCGAACTTCACCTGTCCCGGCTCGTGCTCTGGCGCCGGGGGGTGATCATGTGAGCTCCCGGCGTGAGCCGCGTCGTACGTTCCGCGAACGGCTGGTTCAGCTCCGCCCGCGTTGCGCGTCCGGCGAGAGTGCGGGCCGGTCGTGGCTCCGTCGTGCGGTTCGGGAAGAGCTCGGGCAACTGCGGCACCATCGGGCTTTCCGCATCCCGCCGCCCGTCTGGGACGACCCCGTCATGGAGCAGTTCGCCGCGCTGCTCGACGCCCCAGAACCGCCGGAACCGCTGGACGAGAAGTCGCTGGCCACCGCGGCCACCCACCTGTGGCGGGCCGAGCGCAGGCTGTCCGCGCCGGGCGCGGACGCCGCCGGCCGGCAGGCCGCCCGCCACCTGCGTACGACCCGCGCCGCGCTGGCCGAGGCCGGGCTCGTCCTCCAGGACCACGACGGCGAGGCGTTCCACTCCGGCCGCTCCATCGAGGTCCTGCTGTTCCAGGACGACCCGTCGCTCAGCGCGGAGACGGTCCTGGAGACCGTGCGGCCCTCGATCTACCTGCGGGAGCGGCACATCCAGCTGGGCCAGGTGATCGTCGGCCGCCCCACCAGAGACGACCTGAGGAACGGAAATGCGTGACACCATCGACTTCGGCATCGACCTCGGCACCACCAACAGCGCCATCGCGGTGGCGGACGACGACACGGTCACCGTGATCAAGAACAACGAGCGCTGGGACACCACGCCCTCGGCTGTCTGGATGCCGAAGCCGGACCTCGTCCACGTCGGCCGGCGGGCACGGGAGCGGGTGGAGAGCGACCCGGAGAACGCGGCGGCGGAGTTCAAGCTGGAGATGGGGCTGGCCGACGCGCGTACGAGCTTCGCCAGAGCCGGGGTGCGGCTGTCGCCGCCGCAGCTGTCGGCCGAGGTGCTCAAGTCGCTGCGCGCCGACGCGGCCCACTACACCGGCACGCCGCCGGACGCCGCCGTGATCACCGTGCCGGCCGCGTTCACGCTGAACCAGAACAAGGCCACCACCGACGCCGCCCTGCTGGCCGGGTTCACCACGGCCTGCCCGCTGGTGCAGGAGCCGACCGCGGCGGCGTTCGCGTACGGGTTCGACGACGCCGACGAGCGGGCGTACTGGATGGTGTTCGACTTCGGCGGCGGCACCTTCGACGCGGCGGTGGTCAGCAAGCGCGACGGGGACCTGCGGGTGCTCGACCACTCGGGGGACCCGTACCTGGGCGGCAAGCTGATCGACTGGGCGCTGGTGGAGCGCATCCTGGCCCCGGCCGCCGCCCGCGAGCTCGGGCTGGAGGGGTTTCGCCGGGACAACCCCAGATGGCGCTACAACTTCGCCAAGCTGAAGGGCGCCGCCGAAGAGGCGAAGATCCTGCTGTCCAGGATGGAGCAGGCGGACGTTGTCGTCGACCTGACGGGCGCGGACGGCGGCACCGAGACCTTCGAGTACGTGCTGCGCCGCGGCGAGCTCGACACGACCGCCGAGCCGTTCTACGAGCGGGCGATCAACCTGTGCCGCAGGGCGCTCAAGGAGGCCGCGCTGGGCCCGGCCGACATCGACCGGTTGCTCCTGGTCGGCGGCGTCACCCTGTCGCCAGGGCTGAGGGAGCGGCTCGCCGATCCGCATCACGGCCTGGGCATCGAGCTCGACGTGAGCCTCGACCCCACGACCGTGGTCGCCCGCGGCGCGGCCGTCTTCGCCGCCACCCTGCGTCGGCCCAGGACACAGACCAGGGTCGAGGGCGAGTTCGCGGTCGATCTGGCGTACGAGCCCATCGTCACCACGACCAGGCCCACCGTCGCCGGCCGGGTGAGCGGGCCGGCCACCGGCTGGAGCGGCTACTCGGTCACGCTGAGCAACCCCGAGGGGCGCCCGCCGTTCACCACCGGCAGGATCCCGCTCAGCGACACCGGTCACTTCGTCGCGGAAGTGGACATCGACCAGGGCAGGACCTCGCGCTTCCGCGTCGAGCTGATCGACGACCGGGGCGCGCCCAGGCCGCTGACGCCGGATTCGCTGTCGATCAAGCACGGTGAGGTCGAGTTCGGTGGGGTGCGGCTGGCGCACTCGCTCGGCATCCAGCTCGCCGACCGGGCCTTCGCGCCGATGTTGCGCAAGGGCGTCACGCTGCCGACCTCCGTACGCGAGGTGTTCCACACCGCCGCCGCCCTGCGCCGCTCCGACACTGACGCGGTCATCCGCATCCCCGTGCTGCAGGGCGAGCGCAGCAGGGGCGAGCGCAACCGCGTGGTCGGCCAGCTGGAGATCAGGCCCAAGGACGTCACGATCGACCTGCCGCCGGGGACGGAGGTGGAGGTCACCTTCGAGGTGGACGCCTCCAGCCTGGTCACGGTGGTGGCGGACGTGCCGCTGGTGCAGACCCAGTTCGAGGGCGAGATCAATCTGAACGACGTGCGCACGCCGGACGCGGAGGTGCTGGAGACGCTGCTCGACGAGACCGAGCGGCGCCTGGACACGCTGCGCGCGTCGAGCGGAGGCTCCGCCGACGTCGCCGGCCGGCTGGCCAGGATCGAGGCGGAGGGCACGATCACGACCGCCCGCGAGCAGGTGCGCGCGGCCAGGGTGGACGTCGGCGCGGCGGCCACGGCGGAGGAGCGGCTGCGCGAGCTGCAGGCGGAGCTGGACGACGTCGAGGATGCCGCGCTGCTGCCCGCGCTGGCCGAGGAGCTGGAGGGGCTGCTAGACGAGGCGGACCGGCTCGTGGACGCGCTCGGCGACGCCGCGGACCGCGCGGAGCTGGCCGGGCTGCGCGGGCGCTCGCGCGAGGCGATCAGGGCGCGGGACATCACGGCCGTACGCGCCCAGATCGACCGCGCCGGGCGGCTGCTGGTGGAGCTGGAACGGCGTAGCCCGGACTGGCCGTTCACCCTGTTCCAGGGGCTCCGGGACATGCTGGAGCCGACGGGGCGGGCCCAGGCGCTGATCAAGGAGGGCGAACGGGCCATCGCCGCGGGCGACCGGCAGGGGCTCGACGGGGTGAACCAGCGGATGATCCGCATGCTGCCGAAGGGCGAGCAGGACAAGATCATCGGTCTGGTCAGGCGATGAGCGACGCCCTGCGCACCCGCCTGACCCTCGACCGCGCCCGCACCGCCGCCCGCAGCGGCGACCTGGACACCGCCCTCGCCCTCCTGGACAGCCTGGAACCGCCGGCCACGGACGCCACGGACGCCACGGACGCCACGGACGCCACGGACGCCACGGACGCCACGGACGCTGTCACGGGCACCGAGGCGGGTGCCGGGACAGGTCCTGTGGCGGTGCTGGATCTGCGGGCTCGGGTGCATGCTCAGTGTGGGGAGCTGGACGAGGCGGATCGGTGCTGGGCCGCCGTGCAGGAACGGTCGCCCGGCGACACGGCGGCGGCCGAGGGGCGGCGCACGATCGCGCGGATCACCGCGGGCCGGCGCCGGACGCGGCCGCTGGTCCAGCCGGGCCGGCTCGCGTCGGCCGCCGCGGCCGTGACGGCCGTGGTGCTGGCGGGGAGCGCTGTGGTGGCGCTGGGCGGGGCCGGGCGGGGCGCGGGGGCCCCCGCCACCCCGGCGCGGGCCGACGCCCTGACCGGCCGTGTGGCCGCGCTGGAGGCCGAGCGCGCGGCGGTGGCGGCCGAGCGTACGGCGGTGGCGAAGGAACGCGCGGTGGTGGAGAGGGAGCGGGCGGAGGCGGAGAAGGAGCGGGAGGCCGCCGAGGGGCGCCGTACTGCGGCCGAGGCCCGTCTGGACGCGCGGCTCGCCGCCATCGCCGGGCGGCTGTCCATGCCGGGCCTCACCGTACGGCGCCGCTCCCGTGACGTGCACGTACGCTTCGACACGGGCCTGTTCCCGCAGGGCGCGGACGTCAGCCCGCGAGGCAGGGCCGTGCTGCGCGGGCTTGGCCGCAGGATGGCGGGCATGGACGTGCGGATCACGGTGGTGGGCCACGCGGTGCCGGTGCCCGGCGGACGGACGCGCGGCGGCTCGGTGGTGGCCCTGGGACGCGCCCTGGTGGCGGCGCGCCACCTGGCGGAGGGCGGTGGCCTGCCGCGCACGTCGTTCACGCTCGTCAGCGCCGACCAGTCGGACAACCCGCACCGCCAGGCCCCGAGAAACCGCACGGTCACCCTGCGGATCACCCCCAAGGGGTGACCCGGCCCGGACACGGAAACGCCGCCCCACGATGAGGCGGCCCAGGCACGAGAGCGCCGGCCCACGACGTGGCGGGCCGGGCATGAGGACGCCGGCCCGCCTGAGGCGGGCCGGCGTGGCGGGGGACGGGGGATCAGTCGTCGTCGCCGTCGTTGTCGTCGTCCCGGTCGTTCTTGTCGATCTGGTTCTTGACGACCTTGCCCGAGGACGCGTCCACGTCCACCTCGTGACGCTGCGAGCCCTTGGTCAGCTCCAGCTCCCACACGTCCGCCCGGCTGCCCCGGGCGTCGAAGTCGAGCTCGCTGACCCACGCGCCCGGCACGGTCTTGTGGGCGATGTCGATGGCCTGCTCGGCCGTGACCTTGGGGGCGGCGGTCGTGGCGGACGTGGTGGCCGCGTAGGCGGCGCCACCGCCACCGATCAGCGCGACGATCCCGGCACCTGCGACGATGAACTTCTTCGTGATCTGCATGACTCCACGAAACCGCGAGCCCCGGTAACCGCGCGCTAAACGGCGGTTAAGGCGAGGAGAAGGCGTTCAGGGGCGGGAGAGCAGCACTTCGACGCGGGCCCCGCCGTCCGGGGACCGGGATACGGTCAGGTCGCCGCCGGACGACTCCGCGGTGCGCCGGGCGATGTCCAGGCCGAGCCCGGTCGAGCCGCCCCCGCTGTTCCCCCGTTCGAGCAGCGCGGGCTCGAAGCCGGGGCCCGCGTCCGCCACGGTCAGCAGGGCCCCTGTGGGGCGCGGCTGGAGCCGTACCGCCATCGAGACGCCTTCTGGGGTGTGCGCGAAGACGTTGCCGAGCAGCGCGTCCACCACCGCGGCCAGTTCCTCGGCGCCCACCGCGACCGGCAGCGGGCCGTCGGGCAGGGCGACCGTCACCTCGCGCCCCTGGTCCTCGGCCAGCACCGACCAGAACCGCACCCGTTCGCGCACCACCGCCGCCGCGTCGCACGACTCGCGGCCCGCCGAGCGGCGCCGCGCCTCCGTGATGACCGAGCTCACCGCCCGCTCCAGCGCGTCCACCCTGGCCTGGACGCGCGCCGCCTCCTCCGGGTCGCGCAGCGACTCCGCGTCCAGCCGCAGGCCCGTCAGCGGGGTGCGCAGCCGGTGCGACAGGTCGGCGACGGACTCCCGCTCCGCCACCAGCAGCTCGTCGATGCGCGCGGCCAGATGGTTGAGCGCCAGCGCCACGGAACGCACCTCCGGCGGCCCGCCCGGCTCGGCCCTGGCGCTCAGATCGCCGCCCGCCAGCCGGTGCGAGACCCGCGCCAGGCCGTCCACCGGCCGCGTCACGGCCAGCGCCAGCCGGTCGGCCAGGACGATGCCCAGCACCACCAGCCCGAGCCCGAGCAGCAGCAGCGCCAGCCACGCCTCGCGCACGCCGCGCATCAGCTCCGCGTCCGCCACGAACACCCTGATCACGGCCGTCCCCTCGGGCGACTGCGCCGAGACCAGCACCTCCCTGCCGCCGGGGGCCTCGGCGGTGACGCTGCGGCCCGTCGCGGCCAGGCGTACCGCGTCGGAGCGCGCCGCCTTGGCCCCCAGCAGGCCCCCGCCGGGCAGGAACACCGTGACGGGCCGCGACACCTGCTCCACCGCCACGGCCAGCTCGTCCGTGCCCACCGCGACCGCCACGGACTCGGCCGCGGTCGTGGCCCGGCTCATGGCGCCGTTCTCGGCCACGGCGCGGATCAGCAGCGCCATCGGCACCAGCAGCGCGATCAGCACCAGGGACGTCGTCGCCGCCACGAGCAGCGCCAGCCAGCGCCTCACGACGGCTCGACCAGCTTGACGCCGACGCCGCGCACCGTGTGCAGGTAGCGCGGCTCGGCGGCCGTCTCGCCCAGCTTCCTGCGCAGCCACGACAGGTGCACGTCCACCGTCTTGTCCGCCCCGCCGTAGGGGAGCTGCCACACCTCGGTCAGCAGCTCGCGTTTGGTGACCACCTCGCCGGGGCGGGCCGCGAGATAGTGCAGCACGTCGAACTCGCGCGGCGTCAGGTCCAGCGCCGCGCCGTCGAGGGTGGCGGTACGCGCGCGCGGATCGACCCGCAGCGTCCCCACCGCCAGCGGCTCCGGCGCCGACTCGCCCGAGCGCCGCAGCACGGCCCGTACGCGGGCGTCGAGCTGCGCCGCGCTGTACGGCTTGACCACGTAGTCGTCGGCCCCCGCGTCCAGCACGGGCACCATCTCGGCGTCCCCGTCGCGGGCGGTGGCCACGATGACCGGCACCTTGCTGACCGCCCGCAACATCCGCAGCAGCTCCACCCCGTCCAGGTCGGGCAGCCCCAGGTCGAGCACGATCAGGTCGGGGCGGTCCTGTACGGCCAGCCGTAGCCCGTCCAGCGCCGTGGGGGAGGAGGAGACGGCATGGCCGAGCTCCCGCAGCCCGCGGCTGAGCGCCGTGCGGATCGCCGCATCGTCCTCGATGAGCAGAATGTCAGCCATAGCAAGAACGTAGACGCTTTTCCGCCCTGCATAGAGCAGCCTTAGCGCCGCCTTAACCTGGCGTTAGCCGTACATGGGGGAAGGTGAGGGCGATGAAGAGACTCGTCGTGGCCTGGGCCGCCACCGCGCTCGCCGCCACCGGCGCCGCCGTGGCGGTCATCGGCCTGCTCGGCAACGGCATCACCGGCACCGACGGCCACGTGCTCGACGCGGGGGAGGTCCGCTCGGCCCTGGCCACCGCCGCCACCCGCACCCCGACCGCCACCGCAGCCCCTACCGCCGCCCCCACCAGCACGGGCGCGCCGAGCGTGACGCCGTCGCGGACGTCCCGCGAAAAGCTGATCCGCAGCGCCGGCGGGACGGTGATCGCCTCCTGTGACGGCGATCTGGTCACGCTGCGCTCGTGGAGCCCGGCGCAGGACTACTCGGTGGACGGCGTGGACGCGGGGCCGGCCCGCGAGGCGAAGGTGGAGTTCGAGCCGGACGAGGGCGAGGACGTCGAGCTGACCATCGTCTGCTCGGGCGGCTCGCCCGTCGTCCGCTCTCCGTGACGGGGATGTCAGGAGACCTCGGCGTCGCGCGGCCGGACGCCAGAAGCTCGCGGCCTCAGGAGACCTCGGCCGCGAGTGCCGTCTTCGTCAGTTCGGCCTGGCGCCGGATCTGACCCATGACGATGTCGTTCACCCCTTTGGCGGCGAACGTGGCCACCATCCGGTCCATCACCGCGTTCGCCCGTACGAGGTCGCCCTGCCGCGCCTCCGCCCTGGCCAGCCGGCGCATGACCAGGTTGAGGGTGATGTTGTCGATGCCGGCGTCGCGGGCCACGGCGCTCAGGTGCTCGACGCCCTGCTTGGGGTCCGGTGGCCGTACCCGCAGCCGGTTGTCCGGTGTCAGCTCCTTGAACTCCCGCTCCGCGTTCAGCCCCTTGACCAGCCGGGCGTAGACGGCCAGCGGGTGCTCGCCGTGCCGGCCGATGACCTCGTCCAGCGCCTGATTGCCCGCGCTCAGCCGGGGCGAGTCCGAGCCGAGCAGCGAGAACAGCATGCCCTGCTCCTCGCCCAGCATCAGCTCGGCCACCTGATGGTCGTCACGGGAGACGGGGAAGCGCACCCTGACCGGGCAGACGGGGGAGACGATGCGGGAGCCGTCGGCGGCGATGTACTGGGCGCGTACCTGGTACTCGCCGGGCTGCTGGAAGTAGTGGCCGTCGCGGCCGTGCCCGATGTACGCGCTGCGATAGAGCGCCGGATTGCCCTCGTCCAGGCGGATCCGCGGTGAGGTGTCCACGCAGTGCCGCATCATCGGCCGGTAGAGCAGCGTCCTGCCGCCCGGCTGCGTGATCGACACCTGGGTGAACTCCGTGTCCGGATGCAGATGGCCGTGGGTGTCCCGCGGCTCTCCAGCGTAGGAGAGCTTGAACTCCACCACGACGGGCTCGCCGAGCTCGAACGACTCCTTGGCGCGCACCTCAAGGCGCAGACCCGAGTGGTCCTCGACCGGCGGCTCGAAGGGGGCGATCTCGGCGGCGCCCCTGCCGAAGGCGTCCGCGCCCATGGCCACGTTCCGGTGGAAGCCGTGCCGCAGGTGGACCAGCTCGGCGTCGGTGAACTGGAACGGGAAGGCGGCCCAGTAGCCCTCCTCGCCACCCTGGGAGTAGTTATGCACGTAGTTCATCCACGACAGGTCGCCGAAGCCGCCGTCGGGGCCGAGCGGCTGGGGCGGGTTGGCCAGGTTCTTCTGCCAGGAGTGCAGCAGGTTGAAGGCGTGGCCGAGCTCGTGCACGTACGTGCGTAACTGCGCCCTCTGCGCCTGCGGCGTCGTCCCCATGATCGCGTCGTGGAAGACCGCGGCGCCCTGCCGCTGGTGCGCGTCGTTGTAGTCGAACATGATCCCCCGGTAGCCGCCCACATGCTTGCTCGCCACCAGCAGCCACACCCGCCAGGCCGGCTGGTCGGCGAAGGCGCTGAAGTGGCGGGTCATCGCGTGGTGCAGCTCGGCGTCGTCCCAGGCCAGGTCCGCGCCCGAGCCGGTCACCGGGATCACCTCCGGCTCGTTCAGCCGCAGCTCGACGCCCGCCTCCGCGTACGCCGCCGCCACGGTCAGCTCCCGGTCCGGCGACCCTGCGGGCCCTGGCAGCGAGCCGGTCCGGTACGCCGTGAACGGCTCGGCGCCCATCACGGAGTCCACTTCGAGCACCACGCTGCGGAAGAACGGCGAGGCGAACGACACCTCATAGGCACGCCCCGCGACGGAGGCCGTCCCGCCCCCACCGCCGATCATCACGCTCACGTCCCCGGCCGGGGTGCCGCCGCTGAACGCGGCCCGTCCCTCGATCAGCGTCCGCCCGCCCTCGGCCCGCACCGCCGGGGCGTCCACCACGAACGAGCCGGCGTACGAGGTGGTCGCGCCCGCGACCGTGAACAGGTCGCCGCTCACCCGCCCCGTGGGCCTGGCCCCGTCCACGTCGACGCGGAGCGCCAGCCGCGAATCGCCGTCCTGTCCCTGGTACAGCCCGCTGATCATGGGAGCTCCTGGGGATCGCTGGGGTTATACCCGGGAGACTTCTCCCGCGGAATGACCCTGTCAACGACTCCCGCGAACTTCGAGCGCCCCGAGCAGTTCCTCCGAGGCCCTGGTGATCGTCTCGACCGCCCGGTCGAAGGCCTCCGCGTTGTGCGCGGCGGGCGCGCGGAAGCCGGAGATCTTCCTGACGAACTGCAGCGCGGCGGCCCGTACGTCCTCCTCGGTCACGTCCTCGGTGTACGGCGGCCGGAGGGTTTTGATGCTTCTACACATGCCCTAACCGTAATGGCCGATGCGCTGGCTTATCTCCCTCGCGGCCTCGGCGAGCAGCGCGCCCACGTCCGGCAGCCGGTCCCTGGTCAGCCGGTAGGAGGGCCCCGAGGCGCTGACCGCGGCCACCACGGAGCCGTCGGAGCCCCTGATCGGCGCCGCCACCGCGTTCAGCCCCACCTCCAGCTCCTCCACCGTGGTCGCCCAGCCCTGCTCCCTGATCTGCTCCAGCCCCAGCTCGTCGGGGGAGGTGACGGTGTGGGCCGTGTAGCGCTCCAGCTCGGCCGGCAGCCGCAGCGCGCCGAAGGCCAGCAGCACCTTGCCGCTGGAGGTGGCGTGGGAGGGGGTGCGCTGGCCGACCCAGTTGTGGCCGCTGATGGCGGCGGGACCGCGTACCTGGCTGATGTTGACCGTGTCGCCGGCCCGCGCGACCGCGATGTTGACGGTCTCGCCGACCGCCTCGGCCAGCCGCAGGCACACCGGTCTGCTCTCGCGTGACAGGTCGAGCTGGGCGGTGGCGGCGCCGGCCAGCCGGACGACGCCGAAGCCGAGCCGGTAGCGCCCGCGGTCGCCGCTCTGCTCCACGAGCCCGCCGTGCTCCAGGGCCGCCAGCAGCCGGGAGGCGGTGGATTTGTGCACGTCCAGCTCTTGTGCGACGTCCGTGACCCGGGTGGCGCCGTCGCGGGCCAGGATCTCCAGGATCGCGATGGCACGGTCGACCGACTGAACCGACGTGCTGTTGCCCATGACGCAACGATAGTTCAGTTACCGACAGGACTGAGCTCGTTACCGAAGTCGAGGGCGATCTTCCGCAGCCCTTCTGCCAGCTCGTCGCGGTCGAGGGCGTCGATCCGCCCGGCCGGTCCCGAGACCGACATCGCGGCCACGACGCGCTCCCCGTCCAGCACGGGGACGGCCAGGCAGTGCACGTCGAGTTCCTCCTCGCCCAGGTCCATGGCGTAGCCGCGGGCCTTGACCGCGCCCAGCTCGGCCAGCATGACGGGCAGGTCGGTGATCGTGTTGGGGGTGCGGCGCGGCATGCCGGTGCGTTCGAACACGGCCATCGCCTCGGCGGCGGGCCTCCCGGCGAGCAGCACCTTGCCGACCGCCGTGCTGTGCGGCAGCACCCGCCGCCCGACCTCGGCGAACATGCGCAGCCTGCGCGGCGAGGGCACCTGCGCCACGTAGACGATGAAGTCCCCTTCGAGCACGGCCAGGTTCGCCGTCTCGCCGGACAGCTCCACCATTTTGGCCAGGTACGGCTGCGCCCACACGCCGACCATGCTCTCCGCGATGCCGCCCAGCCGCACCAGCCCGCCGCCCAGCGCGTAACGCCGGTCGGATTCCTGACGCACGTAGCCGCGGGCGAGCAGCGTGCGCAGCAGCCGGTGGATGGTCCCGTACGGCAGCCCGGTCCTGGCGGCGATCTCCGACAGCGCCGCCTCACCCCCGTGCTCGGCCAGGGCCTCCAGCACATCGAGCGCCCGCTCGACCGACTGGACGCTCACAGGCCCACCCCGCGCAGCGAGGCGTCCAGCACCTCGGCCGTGTGCGCCACCCTGATCTCGCCGCCCGCGCGGCGCATCGCCGCCGCGATCTGCATCGTGCAGCCGGGGTTGGCCGAGACCAGCAGCTGCGCGCCGGTCGTCCCGACCGCCTTGGCCTTCCTGTCGCCGAGGTCGCGGGCGGCCTGCGGCTGCAGCAGGTTGTACGTTCCCGCGGAGCCGCAGCAGATGGCCGACTCGGGGATCTCACGCAGCTCCAGCTCGGGGATCGCGCCCAGCAGCTCGCGTGGCTGCGACCGCACGCCCTGGGCGTGGGCCAGGTGACAGGCGTCGTGGTAGGCGACCGTGACCGGCAGCGGATGCCGCTTGGCCACGGGACCCAGCTCGGCCAGATACTCCGACAGGTCCATCACCCTGAACCCCGGCTCACGCCCGAGCAGCTCGGCGTACTCCTTCATCGACGAGCCGCAGCCGGCCGCGTTCACCACGACGGTGTCGACGCCGGCCCGCTCGAACACCCGTACCGTCCTGCTCGCCAGCCGCTTGGCCTGGCTGTCGAGCCCTGAGTGCACGCTGAGCGCCCCGCAGCAGCCCTGGCCGCGCGGGATGACCACGTCGCAGCCCTCCAGCGCCAGCACCCGCGCCGTGGCCGCGTTGACCTGCGGGAAGAACTCACCCTGCACGCACCCGGTCAGCATCCCGACCACGGCCCTGCGCTCGCCCCTGGCCCGCACCACGCGCGGCATGCGCTGCCGGTGCTCCACGCGCGGCGCGAGCGCGGCCATGGCGCCCAGGCTGGGGTGCACCCGAGCCAGGAACGGCGCCATCCGATCCGCCAGCCACATCCCCGGGCGCAGCAGCCGCAGCCGGCGCGGGTAGGGGAACAGGCTGAACACCAGGCCGCGCACGGCCCGCTCGCGCGGCTCGCGTACGTGCTCGCGCTCGACCACGACCCTGGTCTGCTCGATCAGCCGGTCGTAACGCACGCCCGAGGGACAGGCCGTCACGCACGCCATGCAGCCGAGGCAGGCGTCGAAGTGCCCGGCCATCTCCGGCGTCATGGGCGTGCCCTCGACGTGCTGCTTCATCAGATGGATCCGGCCGCGCGGCGAGTCCATCTCCTCGCCCCACAGCGCGTACGTGGGGCACGTCGGCAGGCAGAACCCGCAGTGCACGCAGTCGTTGATCAGCTCGGGATCCAAGCTCATGGCCGCACTCCCTTCCCCCCTCGCCGTCGCATCAGATGCCTCCCACGAACCGTCCGGGAGACATCCTGCGCCCGGGATCGAAGCGTTCCTTGACCCGCCGCATCAGCGGCAGCCCGCTCACATGCCCCCACCGGTCCACGCCCGCGTACGGCGCGGCGAGCACGTTCGCCCGCCCGCCGGCCGCCTCCACCTTCTCGCGCAGCCCCGACACCGTCGCGGCCAGCTCGTCCTCGTTCAGCTCGCGTCCGGGCTCCAGCAGCACGCGCCCGGCCACGGGAGAGCCGCGCAGCGACAGCCCGCACCCGGCCGCCGCGTCCAGCACGGCCGCCGCGCCCGAAGCCGGGAACCGCACCTCCACCAGCACCTCGTCACCGAAGACCTGCCCCCACCACGAGGGCGGATCGCCGGTCACCGACCCTGTGCCGATCAGCTCGCGCAGCGCCTCCGCCCTCGTCTGCGCCGCCGTGCCCTCGACCAGCGCGGCCAGCGTGATCGGCCCCGTGGGATCGGGCCGGTCCACCTCCACCGCGCTGGGCTCGGCCTGCGAGGCGGCCAGCGCCGCGGCGACCGCCGGGACCCGGGCGCGGCTCAGCTCGGCGACGACCCAGCGGCGCTCGGGCGGTGTCGGGTGCAGGCGGAACGTGGCCTCGGCGATGACGCCGAGGGTGCCGTACGAGCCGGTGAAGAGCTTGCCCAGGTCGTAGCCCGCGACGTTCTTGACCACCTTGCCGCCGGATCTGGCGACGGTGCCGTCGGGGAGCACGACCGTGATGCCGATGAGCAGGTCGCGGGCGGTGCCGTAGCGGAACGCGCGCGGCCCGGGCAGCGGGGCGGCCAGGGTGCCGCCGACCGTCGCGTCCTCGCCGAACGGCACGTCCAGGGCCAGCTCCTGCCCCTCGCCGGCGAGGGCCGCGTACAGGGCCGCCATCGTCACCCCGGCCTGGGCGCGCACGACCAGGTCGCCGGCGGCGTGCTCCAGCACCTCGTTCATGCAGCACAGGTCGAGCAGGACGTCGCAGCGCTCGGGCGGCGGAGCCCAGTGCAGCTTCGTGCCGCCGCCGGCGGGCACCACCGCGAGGTCGCGCTCGGCGCAGGCGCGCATGACGGCGGCGATCTCCTCGACGGTCTCGGGCAGCGCGACCCAGCGCGGCCGCACGCCGCACACGGCGTCGTCGTCGCCGGCCTGCCTGGTCGTCACCTCGCCGAACACATCCGCCCCCTCACAGTTGATCGGCCTTTCCTGACTCGACCAGCGGGTGCACGCCCTTGCGCACGCCCGGCACCTCGCCGCACAACCTCGGGGTGGGGAAGACCTTGCCCGGGTTCGCCAGGCCCTGGGGGTCGAACGCGCACCGGACGAGCTGCATCGTGTCCAGGTCGTCCGCGCTGAACATCTTCGGCATATATCGGGATTTGTCGACGCCGACGCCGTGCTCGCCCGTGATGGAGCCGCCGTGCTCGATGCACAGGTCCAGGATCGCGCCGGAGACCACCTCGGCCCGCTCGCCCGCCCCCGGATCCCCGTCGTCGAACAGCACCAGCGGATGCAGGTTGCCGTCGCCCGCGTGGAAGACGTTGGCCACCTTGATGTCGTGCTCCGCGGAGAGCCGGTCGATGGCGGCCAGCACGGCGGGCAGGGACGTACGCGGCACCACGCCGTCCTGGACGATGTAGGCCGGGCTGATCCGCCCCACCGCGGCGAACGCCGACTTGCGGCCCTTCCAGATCGCCGCCCGCTCCGCCGGATCGGCCGCCACCCGCAGCTCGAACGCCGCCGAGCAGATCTCCTCAAGCTGGGCGAACTGCCGCTCCACCTCGGCGGCGGGGCCGTCCAGCTCGACGATCAGCACGGCGCCGGCGCCCTCGGGATAGGAGCAGGCCACCGCCGCCTCGGCCGCCTCGATGGCCAGCGCGTCCATCATCTCGATCGCGGCCGGCACGATGCCCGCCCCGATGATCGCCGAAACGGCCTGCCCGCCCTGCTCGATGCTCTCGAACGCGGCCAGCACCGTGGTCACGGCCTCGGGCGCGCGGCAGAGCCGTACCGTGATCTTGGTGGCGATGCCCAGCGTGCCCTCCGAGCCGATGAACGCGCCCAGCAGGTCGTAGCCGGGGTCCATGCGGTCGAGCGTGACCAGGTCGCCGTCCGGGGTGACGATCTCGCACGCCTCGACGTGGTTGACCGTGAAGCCGTACTTGAGGCAGTGGGCGCCGCCCGAGTTCTCCGCCACGTTGCCGCCGATCGAGCAGATCTGCTGGCTGGAGGGGTCGGGCGCGTAGTAGTAGCCGCGGTCGCGCACGGCCTCGGTGATCGCCAGGTTGGTGACGCCCGGCTCCACGACGGCCCTGCGGTCGGCGAGGTCGATCTCCAGGATCGCGCGCATCCTGGAGGTGACGATCAGCACGCCGTCCTCGCGGGGGAGCGCGCCGCCCGACAGGCCCGTGCCCGAGCCCCTGGCCACGAACGGCACGCCGAAGTCGTTGCAGAGCCGCACCACCCGGGCGACCTGCTCGGCCGTGTCCGGCAGCACGACCACGCCGGGGGTCGCCCGGTGATAGGTGAGGCCGTCGCACTCGTAGGTGCGCAGGCGTACCGGATCGGTGATCACCGAGTCGTGGGGCAGCAGCGAGCGGAGAGCCGCTATCAGGGTGTCCATCACCGATCCCCCTTCTTATGGCATTTGAGCATAGGCCGGAAGCGTCAGGAACTCCGCGAAGTCGTCGTCCAGCGCCACTTCCTTGAACAGCTCGGTCGCCTGCCCGAACAGCTTCTCGTCGTAGCCGGGCTCCTGCGCGATCTTGGCCAGCTCCTCGGAGATGATCCGCTCGACCAGCTCCTTGGTCACCTGCGCGCCCGTGTCGGCCAGCGTGATGTCGTTGTGAATCCACTGCCAGATCTGCGAGCGCGAGATCTCGGCCGTGGCCGCGTCCTCCATGAGGTTGTGGATGGCCACCGCGCCCAGTCCGCCCATCCAAGCGGCCAGGTAACGCAGCGCCACGTCCACGTTGTTGCGCAGCCCCGCCTCGGTGATCTCGCCCGGCGTCTCGGAGACGGCCAGCAGCTCGGCCGCCGACACGCTGACGTCCGTACGCAGCCGGTCGAGCTGGTTGGGCCGCGAGCCGAGCACGCCGTCGAACACCTCACGGCAGACCGGCACCAGGTCGGGGTGCGCCACCCACGACCCGTCGAACCCGTCGTTGGACTCGCGCGTCTTGTCCGCCCGCACCTTCTCCAGCGCGACGGCGTTGACCTCGGGGTCCCTGCGCGAGGGGATGAACGCCGCCATCCCGCCGATGGCGTGCGCGCCGCGCTTGTGGCAGGTGCGCACGAGCAGCTCGGTGTACGCGCGCATGAACGGCGCCGTCATCGTCACCGCGTTCCGCTCGGGCAGCAGGAACTCGCGCCCCCTGGTGCGGAACTTCTTGATCACGCTGAACAGGTAGTCCCAGCGGCCCGCGTTGAGCCCGGCCGAGTGGTCGCGCAGCTCGTAGAGGATCTCCTCCATCTCGAACGCCGCCGGGTAGGTCTCGATGAGCACGGTCGCCCTGATCGTGCCGTACGGGATGCCGAGCAGCTCCTGGGCCCTGGTGAACACGTCGTTCCAGAGCCTGGCCTCCAGGTGCGACTCGATCTTGGGCAGGTAGAAGTACGGGCCCCTGCCCTTGTCGATCTGCCGCTGGGCGCAGTGGAAGAAGTAGAGCGCGAAGTCGAACAGCGACCCCGAGACCGGCTGCCCGTCCACCAGGGCGTGCTTCTCATCGAGGTGCCAGCCGCGCGGGCGGACCACGACCGTGGCCAGCTCGGCGTCGGGCCGCAGCGTGTACGACTTGCCCCCGGTCTCGAAGTCGATCGTGCGGTCGAGCGCGTCGCGCAGGTTGAGGTGGCCGGCCACGCAGTTCTCCCAGAGCGGGGAGTTGGCGTCCTCGAAGTCGGCCAGCCACACCTTGGCGCCGGAGTTGAGCGCGTTGATGGTCATCTTCTTGTCGACCGGGCCGGTGATCTCCACCCGGCGGTCCTCCAGGCCGGGCGCGGGGGCGGCGACCTGCCAGTCGGCCTCCCTGATCTCCTTGGTCTCCGGCAGGAAGTCGAGCATGCCGCCCGCCGACAGCTCCGCCTGGCGCGCCTGGCGGGCCTCCAGGAGCTCCAGCCGCCTGGCGCCGAACTCCCGCTGGAGCGCCGCCACGAAGGCGAGCGCCTCCGGCGTGAGGATCTCGTCGAACCGGTCGAGCATCGGGCCGGTGATCTCCATCAGGACGCCTTTCCGCAGTGTGGAAAATCGATTCTGGATTGTGGAAGTGAAGTTACTCCCCTGGTGTCCGAGGGTCAAAGGTTGGGGTTCCCCCCGGGGGATCCCCGATGTGTGCCGGACCCGGACGCGACAGGATTTCCGCCATGAAGACGATGGCGATCGCGGGCGGCCTGCTGGCCTCCGCCTTCTTGATGGCGGGTTGCGGACTCCAGAGCCTGGGTGGTCCCAGCAATGAGGACACGGCCTCGTACGAGGTGAAGGACAAGGTCTCCACGCTCCGGCTGGAGAGCGACGCGGGCGACGCCGTGATCACCGAGACCGACGGCACCAGCGTGCGCGTGGTCGAGAAGCTGCGCTGGCGTGGCGACGACAAGCCCGTCCCCGAGCACAAGGTCGAGGGCGGCTCGCTGTTCCTCTCCTACAAGTGCCCGTCGAACTGGGGGAGCTGCAGCGTCGACTACAAGATCGAGATCCCCAAGGGGCTGTCCGCCGACCTGGAGAGCGGCTCAGGCACCCTGACGCTCAGGGCGCTGACCGGCCCGCTCGACCTGCGGGTCGGCTCCGGCGACGTGGACGCGGCCGGCCTGGGCGGCAAGAAGGTGCTGGCCACGGCCGGCTCGGGCAACATCGAGCTGAAGTACGTCTCCGTCCCCGACAGCGTGGAGCTGGAGGTCGGGTCGGGCGACATCACGCTCAACGTCCCCGACGGCGCCTATGACGTGAAGAGCGACGTCGGCTCGGGCGACACCGACATCTCGGTCAAGAAAGACAACTCCTCGCCGCACAAGCTCTCGCTGACGGCGGGTTCCGGCGACATCACCGTCGCGGCCTCTTGACAGGGCCGGGGCGCACCTGGATAACCAGGTGATTGCGCCGCGGGTGTCATGCCACCATCGTGGGAAGACATCGGGGTGTCCAGACGTTCCCTCATAGAGATGACACGAATGCACGAATACACCGCGCTCGACGAGTTCGAGACCGGCGACATGGACCTCGAGGAGCGCCAGGCGCTGCGCCGCGTGGCGGGCCTCTCCACCGAACTCCAGGATGTCTCCGAGGTCGAGTACCGGAAGCTGCGGCTCGAGCGGGTCGTCCTCGTCGGCGTCTGGACCTCCGGCACGGCCGAGGACGCCGACAACTCCCTTCTCGAGCTCAAGCTCCTGGCCGAGACGGCCGGATCCCAGGTGCTCGAAGGGCTCGTCCAGCGCCGCCAGAAGCCCGACCCGGCCACCTACATCGGCTCGGGCAAGGCCCTGGAGGTGCGCGACGTGGTCGACTCCACCGGCGCCGACACCGTGATCTGCGACGGCGAGCTGACCCCCGGTCAGCTGCGCCAGCTCGAAGAGATCGTCAAGGTCAAGGTCATCGACCGTACGGCGCTGATCCTCGACATCTTCGCCCAGCACGCCAAGAGCCGTGAGGGCAAGGCACAGGTCGAGCTGGCCCAGCTGTCCTACCTGCTGCCGCGCCTGCGCGGCTGGGGCGGCAACCTGTCCCGTCAGGTCGGCGGTCGCGCCGCGGGCGGCGTCGGCATCGGCGGCCGCGGCCCCGGTGAGACCAAGATCGAGCTGGACCGCCGGCGCATCCGCGAGCGCATGTCCAAGCTGCGCCGCCAGATCGGCGGCATGTCCACCTCCCGCGACACCATGCGCAACCGCCGCCAGCGGCGCGAGGTCCCGGCCGTGGCCATCGCCGGCTACACCAACGCCGGCAAGTCCTCGCTGCTCAACCGCGTCACCGGCGCGGGCGTGCTGGTGGAGGACGCGCTGTTCGCCACCCTCGACCCGACCGTGCGCAGGGCGCGCACGCCGGAGGGCCGGCTGTTCACCATCGCCGACACCGTCGGCTTCGTCCGGCACCTGCCCCACCAGCTCGTCGAGGCGTTCCGCTCGACGCTGGAGGAGGTCGCCGACGCCGACCTGATCCTGCACGTGGTCGACGGTTCGCACCCCGACCCCGAGGGGCAGCTGGCGGCTGTGCGCGAGGTGTTCGCCGACATCGAGGGCGCCTCCGAGGTGCCCGAGATCGTGGTGATCAACAAGGCCGACGCCGCCGACCAGGAGGTGCTCGACCGGATCGCCAGGCGCGAGCGCGACAGCATCGTGGTGTCGGCGCGCACGGGCAAGGGGATCGGCGAGCTGATGGCGCTGATCGAGGAGCGGCTGCCGCGGCTCGACCACGAGGTGCAGCTGCTGGTGCCGTACGACAGGGGAGACCTGATCTCGCGGGCCCACAAGGAGGGCGAGGTGCTCTCGGTGGACCACGTGGGCGACGGGACCGTGCTGCACGCGCGGGTGCTGCCCAGTCTGGCGCAGGAGCTGGAGAAGGTGGGCAAGCCGGTGGAGCACGTCTCCTAGGCTCTGCCTGGGCTTCTTGGGGATGCGTACGCGGCGGAGGGCTGTCCGGCGGGGCGCGCTCATGGATGCGTCATGGGACTCATGTAGGCCATGGACGTGCATGAACACGCGTGGGCGCCCATGAAAACCGGAGAACAGACCCACCATGCCGGGGCTCTTCCTGGCATGGTGGGTCAGTTCTCGCCGCAAAGCGCGCAGACCTGCCTAAAAGCGGCAGTGGTCCCCGAACCCAGGGGTTGCTACGATTGGCCAGACCTAACTTTGGTCTGGATTTGGGTTCGGTTCTGAGTTTCGGATGAGGGTCGTGCGCGTTCGAGTCGTCAGCGGGAGCCCTGGGGACGCGGTAGGGCTGCGTGACGATTGGGATGAGTGGTCTTTCTTCCGAATAACCCTGTACAGCAGCCCAACATGTGAAATAACGTAACTGAACTGAAATCGCCGGATCATGCCCCCGGCGATACGGTCACCGCACCAACGAGGTGCGGAAAAGAGCAGGAGACCCCCCATGTCGTCCGGACCCGGAGCGGACTCAGTGGGCGCGGCCCAGGCCGTGCGCTGGGCTCTGCGCTCATGCGGTGGGCCGTGCTGGGTGGTGATGCGGTGACCGTTCGACTGCTGACCAACATCGGCCGCCTCTGGACCGGCAACGAGGTCCTGAGCAACGCCGCCATTCTGGTGCACAACGACCGCATCGCGTGGGTCGGGCGTGCGCCCGATCTGCCGCAGAGCGTTCCCGGAGTCGTCGACGACATCGTCGACGTCGACCACGTCGAAAACCTGGGCGGCGCCCTGGTCACGCCCGGCCTGATCGACGCCCACACGCACCCCGTCTACGCCGGCAACCGCTACGCCGAGCTGGCGATCCGCACCGGCGGCTCCACGTCCGCCTCGATCACCGCGGCGGGCGGCGGCGTGGGCTCCACCGTCACCGTGACCCGCGGCACCGACCCGTGGACCCTGTGCAACGGCGTACGCGAGCGGCTGCGCGGCTGGCTGCTCAGCGGCACCACGACCGTCGAGGCCAAGACCGGCTACCACCTCACCCGCGACGGCGAACTCGCCGACGTGCGGCTCCTGCGCGAGCTGGAGAAGGAGCCGATGATGCCGCGGGTGCACGTCACGTTCCTGGCCGCGCACGTGGTGCCGCCCGAATACTTCGGCAGGCAGCGCGAATACGTCGAGGCCGTGGGCGCCTGGTGCGCCGACGCGGCCGCGGCCGGCGCCGACAGCGTCGACGTCTACTGCGACGAGGGCTACTTCACCACCGAGGAGTCCCGCTGGGTCCTCGCCTCCGGCCGCAACGTGGGCCTGCTGCCGCGCGTCCACGCCGGTCAGTACAGCCGCCGCGGCGCCGTCCAGCTGGCCGCCGAGCTCGGCTGCGCGTCGGCTGACGGCCTGCACCACATGTCCGACGAGGACATCGCCATCATGTCCCGCTACGGCGTCCCCGCCGTCGTCTGCCCCGCCACCGCCCTGCAGCGCGGCCACCTCCCGCCGGTCCGCCAGATGATCAAGCACGGCGTCCAGATCGCGCTCGGCAGCGACCACAACCCCGGCTACTGCGGCATCACCTCGATGTCCCTGGTGATCGCCATGGCGGTGTCGGCGTTCGGCATGAGCGTCAACGACGCCCTCCGCGCCGCCACCCTGGGCGGAGCCACCGTCCTCGGCGCCCCCGACCGCGGCGTCCTCGCGCCGGGCCGCCTGGCCGACATCGTCCAGTGGGACGCCGACCACGAGGGCGCCTTCGCCTGGTCCTTCGGCCTGAAGCCGCGGCGGGTGTGGCGGGGTGGGACGCCGGTCCAGTAGTCAGGGTCCGGACATGTCACCCTGGATCGCCATCGTCACAGACTCCACCGCCTGCCTCGGGGACGAACCCGGCATAACCATCGTCCCCATCCAAGTCCTCCCCCGCCACGGCACCCCCCTCGCCCCACTTTCCACTCCCAGCCTCCCTCCAGCCCGACCAACAACGCCCGGCCCTCCCACTACGTTCGGCCTCTGTTCGGCTCGGCCGACCACGTCTGGCCCTTCCACCGCGTCCGGCACCACATCGGCCCCGGAGCCGCCGCCTGTCGAGCCAGCCGCCGCATCAGCCCTTGGACCGCCTGTCACGGCCGCACCCACCTCAATGGGCGGCCCAACAGGTAGCCGTATGGGTAGCGACACCTTGAGAGACTCCTCGGCCGACGAGGGGCCGATTCGGGACGGCCACGTAGGTGCGGCGGGACCGTCGGGGGACGCCCACCCCGGCGACGGGCCGCCTGGTGAGTCCTCGCCCGTCGGGGGATCGTCCGGAAGCGCCTACCTCGGCGCGAGCCCGCCGACGAGCAGCTCCACCGCCGAAGTGCCGTCAGAAGCGTCACCAGGAGCGCAGCCAGAAGTGTTGGCAGAAGTAGTGTCGTCAGCCGAGAACTCCTTCACCGGAGACCTCACCGACGCGACCACCTCCCGCCCTTCCCCCACCCGCTTCGCCTCCTGCTACGCCGAGCTGGCCGCCGCCGGCGCCACGGCCATCGTCTCGATCCACGTCTCCGCCGAACTGTCCGGCACCATAGACTCCGCCCGAGCCGCCGCGCGCGAGGCACCCGTACCCGTAGAGGTGATCGACAGCCGCTCGATCGCCATGGGCCTGGGATACCCCGTCCTGGCCGCCGCCCGTACCGCCGAGAGCGGTGGCACCCTGGACGAGGTAGCAGCGGCCGCACATCGTTGCCTACAAACCACGCAATCGTTCTTCTACGTGGACAACCTCGACTACCTCCGCCGCAGCGGCCGAATCGGCACGGCAGCCTCCCTCGTAGGCTCCGCCCTCATGATCAAGCCACTGCTCCACTTCGTGGACGGCCGCATCTCCCTCCTGGAGAAGGTCCGCACCGCCTCAGGCGCCATCGCCCGCCTCGAAGACCTGGCCGTGCACGCGGCGGGATCGGGCCCCGTACGGATCGCGGTACAACACCTGAACGCAAGCGAACGAGCCGAAGCGTTGGCGGAACGCCTCCCGAAACGCCTGCCGGACGCGGTGGACCTCCAGGTGGTGGAGGTAGGCGCGGAACTCGGCATCCACGTGGGCCCCGGCTTCCTCGGCCTCACCGTAACACCAGCAGACGGATAACGATCCCGCCCTCGGCACGTTATCCACAGCCGGCCCCTCCCCACCCACCACTATCCCCAGAACGCCGTTCGGCCCCATCGCCACGGCCACGCACCCCATACCGTCGCCGACGTGCGAACCCCCGATCCGAAGGCAGAGCGCGCCATAGCCGAAGCCCGGCTACGGTCGATCACCGCCCCTGCCCGCCGCCCCCGCCGCCTCATCGGCCGACCTCCCTGGGGCACGCGAAAGCCCCCCGGATCCCGGGAACCCACCCCCGCCCCCACAACCGCACCCCCCACGAAACCACAGCAGGTAAGCCCAAGCCCGGAGCAGGGGGAGTGGGCATCCACACGGACGGCCGCGCAACGAGCAGCACCCGCACCCGTCCCCCGCTATGACGTTGAGCCCGGCTTCGACCGCGACCGCGGACACCGCTTCGACCTCGATCCCGGCTACAGCCCTTCGCCCACTCGCAGCTCTCCACCCGTTCACAACTACGGCGTTGAGCCCGGCCCCGGCCCCGGCCCCGGCCCCGGCCCCGGCCCCGGCCCCGGCCCCGGCCCCGGCCCCGACCACGGACACCGCCTCGGCTTCGGTTCCGGTCACAGGTCGGCACCTGCTCGCAGTCCTGCACCGGTCGCCAACTACGACGCTGGCCATGGTTCTGACCCTGACCACAGCATCAGCTCCAGCCGTAGCCCTCGCCGGATCCCCGGTCCTCCCTACCCCTTCGCCACCGCCAACCCCTCCACCGCCGCCGCTGACCCCTCCTCCACCGCTGCCGATCTCTCCACCTCTACCACCATCACTGCCGCCACAGCCTCCACCACCACCGGCACGGCCCCCACGTTCGCAGCCCCAACGGTTGCGGGCGCCGCGCCCCTGGCCCTTGCACCTTCCCCCACCTCTGCGACTCCCTCGACCTCCACGATGCCAGAGGTCTCGACCTCTACACCCACCACCCCACTCACCGCGGACACCCCCAGGACCGCTAATTCACCTACGGCCGGCACGCCCTGGACCTCTGACCCACCTACCACCATCTCGCCCAGGACCCTTAACCCACCCACCTCCGGTGCGCCCACCTCCTCCCCAGCCACCCTCCCCCCTTCCTCATTGCGATCACTTCGAGAGTTGCTCGCCTCCAAGAGCTCCACCCTCGATCCGGGCAAACCAGGTCTCCGTGTCCTCCTCGCCATCGGCGCACTCGCAGTCGCCGCAGCCGCCTTCTTCGTCTGGCGCTCGAACCCGTCACCCCAACCCCTCGCAGCCCCCACCCCGATGACCCCCAACACGTCGATCACCCCCTTGACCCAATCCCCCTCCGCCAAAGTGACCGTCCACATCGCAGGCAAGATCCGTAAGCCCGGCGTCTACCTGCTCCCCTCAGGCGCCCGCGTGACGGACGCGGTGACAGCCGCGGGTGGCGTGACGCGCGGCGCCTCGACGGGGCCGCTCAACCTGGCCAGACGCCTGATAGACGGCGAGCAGATAGTGGTGGGCGCCACCTCACCCCAGACACCTCTCGCCCCCGGTTCGCCAATCTCCGACCCGACCGCCGCCATCCTGGACCTGAACTCCGCCACCACCGACCAACTCGAACAACTCCCAGGAGTCGGAGAAGTCCTGGCCGCACGCATCTTCGAGTTCCGTACCAGCCGGGGCGGCTTCACCTCAGTCGAGCAACTACGCGAAGTCAGTGGAATAGGCCCCAGAAAGTTCGCCGAGATCAAGCCGAAGGTCCGCGTCTGACATGCCCAGAAAACGCACCGCGGACAGCCAGAAAGACCCGATCTCCGTCCCCCGCGAACACACCTGGCCCCTCGCCCTACCTGCCCTGGCGGCCTGGGCCACCGCCCTGATCCTGCCCGCCTGCTCCGCCCTCACCGGCATGATGGTCGCCACATCCGCAGCCGTGGCGGCCATCGTGCTGCTCCGCCTCACTCGACTCGCAGACGGACAAACCGACAGCTCCACCGCCAGACGCACCGCATGGCGAAACGTCACCATAGCCACCCTCATCTGCACTGCAGCAGCCTCGGCCTCTGTCGCTTTCAGAGTCCACGCCCTCACCACGGGCCCAGCAGCCCAACTCGCAGAGGCGAACGCATTCATCACCGCCCAGATCGCCCTGACCGACGACCCCAAACGCCGACCGGACAGAAGCGGACACTTCCAACCCGCCAGCTACGTGATCTCCGCAGACCTCAAGACCATCCGAACCGGCGCCACCACGCAAGCAGTCAACGTCCCCATCACCGTCTTCGCCACCGGCCAAGCCTGGGGCCCGCTCTTGCCCACCCAGCACGTGGAAGTCACCGGCCGCCTGGCCAAACCGATCCCAGGCTCCCTGATAGCCGCGACTCTCCTGGTCCGAGGCCCGCCAAGAGTGCTGACCCAGCCCTCAGGACTCCAGACGGCAGCAGGCGCGCTCAGGTCGGGCCTGCGATCGGCCGCCGACGTCCTCCCACCCGACCAGCGCGGCCTCCTCCCCGGCCTCGTCGTCGGCGACGTCTCCCGCATGGACCCGCAGGTGACCGCCGACTTCAAGGAAGCGGGCCTCAGCCACCTGAACGCGGTATCCGGGGCAAACCTGGCAATTGTCGCAGGCGCCACACTAGCGATCTCCCGCCTCATCGGCCTCTCCTTGCCACTGAGGGCCATATTCGCCGCAGTCGCGATGCTCGCGTTCGCCATCGTCGCCCGCCCGTCCCCGAGCGTCCTGCGCGCCCTCCTCATGGGCCTTGCAGCAGCCATAGCGATGGGTACGGGCCGTTCGAAGGACGGCTTCGCGGCCCTGACCGCTACCGTCCTCTTCCTGATCCTCTTCGCCCCCGAACTCGCCCGCTCCTACGGCTTCGCCCTCTCGGTAACCGCCACCGCCGGCATCCTCATCCTGGCCCCTCGCTGGCGAGACAAGCTAACCGGAACAACCAGGGAAACCCCTTCACCAGAAACTGAGCCCCACCCTCATTCAGCCCACCCTCATCCAGCCCACCCTCATCCGGACCGCCTCCATCACGACCACGCTCATCACGACCACGCCCATCAGGCCTTCCCTGATCGTGACTACGCCGATCGCGACCACATCCACCGCATCAGCACCGATCCATTCGACCTCGATCACCCCAGCCCGTATCCCCTCAACCCGGGCCACTTCCAATGGGGCCACTCCCAATGGGGCCACCTCGGCAGCGACCACTCCGACCTCAGCCGCTTCGCCGCAGACCGTCCCAGCCCCGACAGCTCCGGCTTGCATCGCCACGGTTCGGATCACTCGGATTCCGGCCGCCTCGACCCCGACAGCTGCAACGCCGACCGCGTCTGCTCCGGACACCATGTTGTTGACCGCTGTGAGCCTGCTCGCCGTGACCCTGACGCCTACGACCCGAGTACGCCCGCTCCCGATCGCCGCAACGTTGACGACCCCAGCCCGCGCCACACGCATCTACGCCACTCAGACCCGCATGGCTCAGGTCCGCCCCACTCAGACCCGCATGGCTCAGAGCTCAGGCATCAAGGCCCTGATTCTGGGTTCTCGTGGCGGGTTCCACGCTGGATGGCTGAGGCTGTTGCCGTTCCGGCGGCCGCTCAGCTGGCGGTGACGCCTGTCCTGGTGCTGATGGCGGGTCAGTTGACCCCAGTGGCTGTGATCGCCAACCTGCTCGTCGCCCCGGCCGTGGCTCCCGCCACCCTGCTCGGCTTCGGCGCCGCTTTGATAGCCCCCGTCTGGCCGGACGGCGCGAGGCTGCTGGTGATCCCGGCGGGATACGCGGTCGGCTGGATCATCACGGTAGCCCGCTGGGCGGTGAACCTGCCGTTCGCCAACGTCCCATGGCCCGCCGGCCTTGCGGGTCTCGGCCTGCTCCTGCTCGCGCTGGTCGTGGCGGCCCTCCTCCTGCGACGTCGCGCCTGGCGGGCGATGGCGCTCACGGCGGCCGGTGCCGCGCTCCTGACGGTGCTGGTTATCCGGCCCATCACCGGAGCCTGGCCGCCGAGGAACTGGCTGATGGTCATGTGTGACGTGGGTCAGGGCGACGGCCTGGTGATCTCGGCCGGGCCGGGACGCGGCGTCGTGGTGGACACCGGGCCGGACCCCGTGACCATGGACCGCTGCCTGAGGAGGATCGGCATCGAGGACGTACCGCTGCTCGTTCTCACCCACCCCCACGCCGATCATGTGAACGGCCTGACAGGCGTGCTCAGAAACCGGCGGGTCGGCGCGGTGGTGGTCAGTCCGCAACGAACGGACGCACGATCAGTCGCACGTGTGTCCTCCACCCTCGCACACCACCGGATCCCCGAATGGACCGCCCCACCAGGGACCCGCTGGCGGTTCGGTCCATCGGAGCTGACCGTACTGGCCCCGGAGGTCACAGCCGATGACATGCACGGATACGGGGAGGGAAGCGCGATCAACAACTCCAGCGTGGTCATGCACGTACGCTGGCGCGCCGGCTCGATCCTGCTCAGCGGCGACCTGGAAACGGAAGCGCAGGAACAACTGCACCACCACTTGACCGTACGGGCGGACCTTCTCAAAACCCCGCACCACGGGTCGAACCGGCAGTCCCCGGCCTTCCTGTCCTCGCTAGGCGCCCGAGCCGCGCTGATCAGCGTCGGAGCCGACAACGACTACGGCCATCCGGCCGAGTCCACGCTGAACCTGCTGAGACGGCTCGGCCTCACCATCTACCGGACCGACCAGGACGGAGACCTCGCCGTGGTGGAACGAGAAGAAGGAGGAATGGCGGTCGTCGCACGAGGCACGTAGCCGATCAGTTGCGCCCCTCACCTCGCGTCTCAAGCCCTATTTCCCCCATCCGAGGGAGCTCGGCGATCATGCTTTCCCTCGCCAGAGGGAGTCGCGGCTCCATGGAGATTGGAAGGCTCGGAAGGTCAGCATGCACGACCTCTTCCGACCGGGGTACAAACGTGAGCAATCGGATCCACCGTACGTTCCCGATGAACAACCGCACATCCCTGATGAGCCTGATCGCCGCGGTGGCCCTTGCGGCCGCGCCCTCCGGGGCCTGGGCGTTGGACGGCGCTGCAGCTTCGGCGCCGTTCGGGGGCTGGGTGTCGGATGGTGCTGTCGGATCGACGCCATCCGGGGGCCGGACTGCGGATGGTACGGCCAGATCGGAGGCATCCGCCGTGCCGAGCCCGACCACGTCCGCCGCGAAGACCGCCCACCTCAAGGGGCGGGCCACGATGTACTTTCCGGCGCCCGACAACGACATCGAGATCACGGCCGACGCCCATGCCACGTTCGACCCGAGCGGTGCATGGAGACCTACCCGATCATGGGGGACGTTCCGGATCTCGCACCGGTACAAGATGCCGGACGGGACATGGTTCACCAACTGGGGTGATTTCGCGGTCGACTGCCTGACCACTGGTGGACCCACCGCGACCGTCACCGGCAGGCTCACCAAGGTGACACCCGGCGGCCCATGGGAGCAGTTGCTGAAGGACCGGACACGCATGGGCCTCAGTTTCTACGTCGCGGGGAAAGGCCGTGGCCCGAGCCGGATCGGTCTGAGCGGGGCACCTCTGCCTGGGGAAGGCGAGTTGAGCGCCTGCATGGCTCCCGCAGCCGATGCGCCGGTGATCAAGGGGGGATACACGCTGCTGGACAAGAGATGATGCGCCGATCGGTGCTGTCACGCGTCGGCTCGGCGGAGGCGTTCGGCTGCTTGGGCCCAGAGCGCTCTGCCGGACACCGCGGTGTAGCCGTGGAGTGCTTCCCACCGAACGTCATGGGCCGCCGGCCACAGCCCCGCCGCCCAGGCGATCTGCTGTTCTTCGGTGGTGAACGCGCGGGCCCGAGCATCCTGGTACGCGGCCAGGAACGCCTCGGTGCTCTCGATCGGTGGCAAAGTGGCCGGTCCCAGCTTGGGGAACACCGTACTGGCGGCTCCCACCAGGGCGGCCTCCGGCTGCCAGGCCAGGCTGTCCCAGTCGTGCACGATCCATACCTGCCGCCCGCGCCATCCGAGGTTGTGCGCCTCGAAGTCGGCGTGGCCCAGCACGCGGGGCAGGTCGGCGGCCAGCATGCGCCGACGGACCCTGTCGGCTATGTCAGTGACATAAGCAGGTACGAGGCTCTGGTCCTTTTCGTCGAGTGACTCGATCGAAGGCCACAGCCCAGGGTCCGGGTGATCCCAGCGTACCCAGCGCGGATTGGGAAGCGGTGGCATGACGGCGACGTCCGCGAGCGCGGTCATCAACCAGGCGAAGACCTCCGCGTAGCGTACGGCGATGTCCGGTGTGTCCCCATGCAGCACCTCTCCTCCAGGGCGGAGCTCCTCCGCGTGTACGGCAAGCGGACCGACACCGACGACCGGCGTGAGCGGACGGGCGCAGGGGAACCCGTTCTCGGCCAGCCGGGCCTGCGCTGCGACGCACGACCCCGCCCGGCCGTCGTCGGGACGGGCCTTGACCACGACATCCGTACCGTCGGCCAGCCGGAGACCGAGCACCGCCGACATCGACTGCTGCCGGAACAGCACGTCGGCGGGTTGCTCTCCCAGGTGGTCCAGGCACCAGGCCGGTAGCCAGTCCGGCAGATCGTCGAGCGGCACAATGAAACTGTGCCACGGCGCGTTCCGAACGCGCCGGAGGCCGCCTGAGAGGCACGTTCCTCACCCTGCATCCAGCGCCCACAGCCACGGCGGAGGCGTTGAGTACCGGGTTGTCGGTGGGGCATGGCATGCTGCCTGACATGGCGGGAACCGATCCAGCACCTGTGACCCTGGTCGTCGGCGATGAGGAGTTGATGGCCGAGCGGGCGGTGATTGGCGTCGTCGCCGCGGCCCGGGCGGCTGATCCCGCCACCGAGGTGCATGACCTGCTGGGGAGCAAGGTCACCACCGGCGAGCTCACCCAGCTGACCTCGCCGTCGCTCTTCGGCGATCATTCCGTGGTGGTGATCCGGTCGGCGCAGGATCTGGCGAAGGACGTCATCGCCGAGATCGTGGCCTACGCCAAGCAGCCGTCCGAGGACACGGTGATGGTCCTGGCACACCCGGGTGGGGTGAAGGGCAAGGCGCTGGTCGACGGGGTGAAGAAGGCCGGGGCCAAGGTGATCACGATCAGCAAGGTCACCAAGGCGGGGGAGCGGCTGGAGTTCATCAAGGGGGAGTTCAAGCGGGCCGGGCGCAACATTTCGGGCGACGCGGCGCAGGCGCTGCTCGACGCCGTGGGCAATGACCTGCGGGAGCTCGCTGCGGCGTGCAGCCAGCTGGTGTTCGACAGCGAAGAGAAGACGATCAGCGCGACGGCGGTGGCCCGCTATCACAAGGGGCGCGCGGAGGTCACCGGGTTCAACGTGGCCGACTCGGCGGTCGAGGGGCGGCTGGCGGAGGCACTGGAGCAACTGCGATGGGCGCTCGGCACGGGCGTCGCCCCCGTGCTGCTGGTGAGTGCTCTGGCCGGTGGGCTGCGATCGCTGGCGAAGGTCGGCAGTGCGCCGCGCAACCTGCGGGGCGGGCAGCTGGCGAGTCATGTCGGCATGCCGCCGTGGAAGGTGGACCGGGTGAGACGGCAGCTCAACGGGTGGGGCCCGGAAGGGCTGTCCCGGGCGATCCAGGCTGTGGCCAGTGCCGATGAGCAGGTCAAGGGCGGGGGCGCGGATCCGGCTTACGCGCTGGAGCACACGGTGCAGGTCATCGTGGCCAGCCGAACGGGCCGATGACGTTCAAGAGGTGAGTTGGTGTGACCGGGCGATCGAGGAGGGGTACGTCGGCTCGGCCAACTGAGTGGGGCGACGACGTCCGAAGGTCACGGGTCGGCGTGGCCGATTAGAGGCGGGCGGGTCAGCCCGGATTTTCCGCGTTGAGGAGCAGGCGCTTGAGGAGTTCGTTCAGGACGATCTGATCCTCGGGTGACAGGGTGTCGATCATCGCGGCCTCCACCTCGGCGCGGATCGTCATCGCATCCGTCCACAGGTCGTTCCCTTTGGGGGTGATCTCGACGTCCACGCGACGCCGATCCTCGGTGCTGCGTACGCGCCGCACGAGCTGCGCCCGTTCCAGCGTGTCCAGGCGCCCCGTCATCCCGGCCGGCGAGAGCAGGAGATCCGCGGCCAGCTCCGACGGCGTCGCCGAACCGCCGCGCGCCACCAGACGGTGCAGCGTCTCGAACTCGAAGTCCTGCATGCCGACCTCCGACAGCGCCGCCTCCTTGGTGTGGCCCAGGTGCTTCACCAGGAACTGCAGGCGGGTGACGATCGCCTCCACCCGTTCGTCGAAGGGCGCCTTGCCGCGCCAGCGGGCCAGGTGACGATCGACGGAGTCCTCCATGCGCGAGATCCTATGCCAGCAAGTATTTTGTTGACGAAACATTCGCTGACGAAATACCGTCTCTGAACATGATGTCTCGGCTGTTGATCGGACGGTGCCTGTCGGCGCTGGCCACGGCGCTCATCCCGACGACCCTGACCCTGGCGGTGCTGCGTGCCACCGACGACGCCGGGGCGCTCGGGATCGTGCTGGCGAGCGAACTGGTTCCCATGCTCCTGCTCCTCCCCGTCGGCGGCGTACTGGCCGACCGGCTCAGGCCCGAGCGGGTGGCATTGTTCGCGGACCTGGCCCGGGGCCTGTCGCAGGCGGCCATCGCCGTGGAGCTGCTCCTCGGGCTGTACCGGCTGGTCGACCTCGCACTGTTGTCGGCGATCGCCGGCGCGGCCATCGCGTTCGGCAGCCCGGCCGTGCCGCGGCTGGTGGTCGCGGTCGTGCCCGGGCCGGCCAGATTGCGGATGAACGCGCGCATCGGCGTGGTGACGAGCCTGTCGTCGGTGGCGGCCCCGGCGATCGCCGGCACGGTCACGGTCGCCGCCGGGCCTGGTTGGGCGGCGGGGCTGACCGCGGTGCTGTTCGCCGGCTCGGCGCTGACGTTGGGCGGCATCCGAACGTCGACCGCTCGGGCCGTGGAGGGCTACCAAGGAGCTGAGAAGGGTCCGAGGGGCCAGAACGTGGCGGCCCGGGGTGCTGGGGGCGGGGAGAGCCTGAGAGGCCAGAGCGTGGTGGCCCAGGGCGCTGCGGGCGTCGCGGCGAATCGGGGCCTCGAGAGCCCTGAGGCCAAGGGGCGGGGCACTTTCTCGGCGTTCGGGCGGGATCTGGGGCATGGGTGGCGCGAGATCAGGCAAAGGCCCTGGTTCCTGGCATGCGTGTTCGGTCATGGTGTGTGGCATTTCGTCGCCGGGCTCTTCCTGACGCTCGCCCCCGTGACGGTCGTACAGGACCTGGGCGGTGAGACGAGTTGGATGGTGATCGTGCAGAGCGGCACCGTCGGGATGGTGCTCGGCGTGTTCGCCGCACCGAGGCTGCCGATCCGGCGCCCGCTGGCGCTGATACAGGTCGGCGCCGCCGCCTATCTGTTGCCCATGGTCGCTCTGGCCATCCCGGGGCCTGTCGCGGTGCTGGCGGGAGCGTACTTCCTGGCGATGTTCGGGCTGGGGGTGCTCATCCCGTTGTGGGAGACGGTCGTGGCCGAGGAGATCCCGGAGGGAGCCCTGGGGCGGGTGCGCTCGTTCGACACGCTGATCTCGTTCGCGTCGCGACCGTTCGGGCTGGCGGTGGCGGCACCGCTGGCCGGGCTGACCGGGGTCACGGCTCTGGCGGTGGTGGGGGGCGTACTGGTCGCCGCCGCCAACCTGATGGCGATGGCCTGGTCGCCCACGACATCCGACCCGAACGCCCGCAGGCGCGACAACGCCGACGGGGCGCGCTCGCTGAGACTGGGGAGAAAGCGTCCGATCGCATGAACCGGGACGCGCTCATCCCTGAACGGAGCCGGGTTGAGATGCGCCCGATCGCGAGGTCGTACCGTGACTGAGGCTCGCCCGACCGTCGCTGAACGAGGTCGGCGGATGTCACTCGATGCTTCTCACGAAGAAATCCTCGCGATCTGAACGTGCTGAGCAGTAGTACGAGGTCTCGCGAGGAATCAAGGTGTGGTCGAGGGGGGCTGCTCAAGCGGCATATGCCCGCGCAGGATGGCGATGGCCTCGGTGGCGTCGCCGACCACGTGATCGGCCGCGTGTTCGTGGGCCGGCCACGTCCCCCGGTCGATCCAGATCGTACGCAGACCGGCTGCTTGGGCTCCTGCGATGTCGGCTATGAGGTTGTCGCCGACCATCCAGCCGCCCTGGGCGAGGCTGGTCCCACACCGTTCAGCGACGATCTCGAACAGGCCGGTCTCGGGCTTCCTGATGCCCTCGGCTCCCGACACGGCGTAACCGTCTACCGCGTCGGCCAGGCCGGTTCGGTGGAGTTTGCCGAGTTGGGTGTCTGCCATGCCGTTGGTCACGATGCCCACGCGCCATCCCGCGGCGCGCAGGCCGGCAATTCCGGCGAGGACTCCGGGGTAGCAGCTGACGAGGTTGGGCATGCGCCGGCGGTAGGCCGCCCATAGTTCCTCGACTGGGTCGGGCAGGGCGAAATGTTCACGGACTCTGGTGAAGAAGGTCTCGCGATTGGGGTGTGTGGCTCGATTCTCGGCAATGAGCCAGGCCAGGCTCTTGGGGCCCAGGTGCTGGTGTTCGGCGAACTCGGCGGCCCACTGGAGGAATCCGGCGTCATGGTCGAGGAGTGTTCTGTCGAGGTCGAAGAGGGCTAGGCGCTGCACGCAGCCGATCATAGAAAGCTGTGGCTCAACCAGGACAGTGGGCTCGGGATGAAGGTCACGGCCATCCCTTCTGAGCGCCTTCTCGGCACGTGTGGGCTCTCCAATGCCGCGCCGCGGAGCGGTCAGGTGCGGGCGGTTTCGTGGATGACGCCGTCGCTGATCTCCAGCACCCGGTCCGCCACCGTCATCAGACTCTCATCATGCGTGGCCACCAACGCCGTAACCCCCTCACTCCGTACGAGCGCCCGCAGCAGCTCCATGATCTGCCGCCCCGTCTGCGAGTCCAACTGCCCCGTTGGCTCGTCGGCCACCAGCAGCCGGGGCCGGTTGGCCAGGGAGCGCGCGATGGCCACCCGCTGCCGCTGCCCCCCGGACAGCTCGTACGGCCGCTGGTTGACGTGCTGTTCCAGCCCCACGAGCGCGAGCAGCATCCGGACGCGAGCCTCCCGTTCCACCGCGGGTGTACGCAGCAGCCGCATCGGCACCCCGACGTTCTCGGCCGCCGACAGGACCGGGATCAGGCCGAAGGACTGGAAGACGAAGCCGACCACGTCCCGGCGCAGGGTCAGCAGCTCGTTCTCCGACATGGCGGTGACCTCGTGCCCGTCCACGACGACCCGGCCGGCGTCCGCTTTGTCCAGGCCGCCGATCTGGTTGAGCAGGGTGGTCTTGCCCGAGCCCGACCGGCCCCGTACGGCGACCAGTTCGCCGGGATGGATGGAGAACGTCACATCTCGCAGCGCGACGACCTCCTTCGGCCCGGTCCGGTAGACCTTGCGCAGACCCTCCACCACGACCAGAGGCGAGTCAGTCATTCGAGGGCTCCTCTCGGGCGGGCCACACGCCGATGTGGTCGGATTCGAGTTCGAGGCGGACCCGCCGCTCCATGTCGAGGGCGCTGGTGAAGTCGCGGGGCAGCTGCAGCCGTCCGACGCGGTCGAGCACGGCGTACTCCTCGGCGATGATCTGGCCCTCGGCGCCCTCGCGCCGGAGCGTCTCGCTGCTGGTACGGCCGTCGCGGATGCCCACCGTGCGGTCCACCTGCTCGGACACGAGCGGGTCGTGGGTCACGATGACCACGGTCACCCCAAGCTCCCTGTTGGCCGTGCGCAGGGCGTCGAACACCTGCTCCGACGTCTCGCTGTCCAGCTCGCCCGTCGGTTCGTCGGCCAGGATGAGCTGCGGGGAGTTGGCCAGCGCGACGGCGATGGCGACGCGCTGCTGCTGGCCGCCGGACAGCTCGGGGGGTTTGCGGCCGGCGCAGGAGTCGACGCCGAGCAGCTCCAGCAGCTCCTCCGCCTGTCCCCGCCGCGCCTTCCCGCGAGAGGCGAGTTTCATCGGCAGCTCGACGTTCTCCCGCGCGGTCAGGTACGGCAGCAGGTTGCGCGCGGTCTGCTGCCAGATGAACCCCACCACGGAACGCCGGTAACGCAGCCGGTCGCGCGGGCTCATCGACAGCAGGTCCATGCCCGCCACCCTGGCCACCCCCGCCGTCGGCACGTCCAGCCCGGACAGCACGTTCAGCAGCGTCGACTTGCCCGAGCCCGACGCGCCGACGATGGCCACCAGCTCGCCCTTGTCGATCACCAGGTCGAGGCCCTGCAACGCGACGACCTCGACGCCCTCGGTCTTGTAGATGCGGACGAGGTTGTCGCACACGATGTGCGCGTCACCGCCGAAGGCGGCCTTCTGGCGGGTGGCCTTGGCTTCCAGCTCTGACAGGGTCGGATTCATGTGAGGTCCCCCACTCGAAGGACGGCGCCGAGGCTGCGACGACGGCTGATGACGGTGTGCGCGTACGCGCCGAGCACGGCGACGACGGCCAGGCCGGCGGCCAGCGCGCTCGGCAGGAACAGGTCGAGCGAGTAGTCGCCGACGGCCAGGTCACCGGCGTAGGACGACAGGTCGACGCCGGGCCCGAGCGCGGCCGGCAGGCCGAGGCCCAGGCCGAGCCCGACCAGGGCGGTGACGAGGATCATGGGCAGGATCTCCAGCACGGTCAGCCGCTGCGCCTGGCGTTCGGACAGCCCCAGCGTACGCAGGAACGACACCGCCCTGGCCCTCTCGGCCGCCCCGACGACCAGCGACAGGACGACGGCGACCAGCGCGTACGCCGCCAGCGCGACCGTCACCACGACAAGCGTCGAGCGGACGGTGCTGGTCAGCGGGTCCTCCTGGATGGCCGCCATGGCGCTCTCCTGGGAGACGACGCGGGCGGACGGGACCAGTCGCGCCAGCTCGGGGAGTGAGACATCGCCCTTGATCAGCAGCGTGTTCACGGCGGGCCGCAACTGCACGCCGATGGGCACGACGACGAACTTGCCGGTGGTGAAGAAGCCGGGCACCGACTCGATCACGCCGCGCGTGGCCAGCTTCAACCGCGACTGCCAGCCGATCTCCAGCGTTCCCCGTCCACGCAGCTCCGGCGAGACGAGTACGCCGTCGGAGAGCGCGGGCAGGCCGACGGGGGCGTCCCCGAGGATGGCGCGCCACTGGGCCACGTCCACGGCGATGGCCTCGGCCCGTTCGGCGCCGTACCCGACCTGGACCCGTCCCGTCTGGGCGAGCACCACCTGCTCCACCCCGGCCAGGCGGCGCACCCGCTCGATCGCGTCGCCCGGGATCTCGCTCTCCGCGGTCACTCTGACCGGCGCGCCCACCTGCTGCCAGGCGGCCAGCCGCTGCGTGCTCGCGATCCCGTCGGAGACGACGGCGGCGAACACCGACACGCCGAGCGCGGGCAGCAGGATCAGCACCGGCAGCACGCTGCCGGATCGCGACCTGGCCGCCCTGGTCAGCCCGAGGAACGGCACGGCCGCGCGGGCGCGCGCGCTCAGCCGGACGAACAGCCGCAGCGGGTACGGATAGCAGCGCAACGTGATCAGCGCCGCCGCCACGGTCAGCGCGATCGGCACCACCAGCAGGAACGGATCCTGCCCGGCCGAGGCGCTCAGCCCGCGGGCCCGCAGCAGGTACGCCCCCGCCAGCGCCAGCACCACGACCAGCACCTCAAGCGTGATCCGCTTGGCGGACGGCCGGGCGGTGGCCACGTCCTCGCGCCGCTCGTGCAGCGGCGTGCGGTGCGCGAGGGCCGGCCCGACGGCGGCGAACCCGACGGCCACGACCACCACGACCACCGGCCCGGCGTGCACGACGGGCAGGACGGGGCCGGGCACGAGGTACGACAGCGCGTACCCGATCAGCGCGGCGGGCACCACGGCCAGCGCCGTCAGCGCCGCCGCCGTGCCCGCCACCTGCGGCAACGATCCGCCCCGCGCGCGGGCCAGGCTCAGTGTGTGGTCGAGCTTGTCGGCCAGGAGCTGTACGGCGAGGACGATCACGCCGAGCGCCACGGCCAGCAGCCCGCCGAGCACCAGGTACATCACGGTCTGCGCGGTGGACAGCTCGGCGAGAAAGCCGCTGAGCAGCTCGGGCAGCCCGCTCACCAGCCGGTACGGGCTGGCCGTGCCCACGGTCTGCAGCGCCACGACCCGGTCGAACTCGTGCACGGCTGCCCGCAGGCCGGGCACGTCGAGCGCGTCGGCCGCCCGCGGGTCGAGGGGCAGGATCCAGCGGTAGGTCAGGTTACGTCCCTCGCCGCTGAGCGCGGTGAGCCCGGCGTCGGACGTGAGCGTGGTGATGTGCCGGACGAAGTCCTGGCGGCCGGGCGGCTGCTCTTCGAGGATGCGCAGGATGTCGGAGTTGTGGGACCAGTAGCGGTCGCCGGGATCCTTGGCGCGGAAGATGCCGACGATCTTGACGGCGGCGTAGTCGTTCTCGCCGACGAACACCGTCTGGCCCAGCCGCAGGTTCATCTTGTCCAGGGCCTGTTCGACGACGCCCACCTCGAAGACCGGGATCGTCTCACCCTCGTAGCGCGTCGTGGCGGGCGCGCCGGGCGCGCGCCCGCGCACCCAGTCCACGCGCCGGTCGGCGTCGGAGAGCCAGCCCAGGTTGAGGAAGGACTTGCCACCGGTGCCGGTGATCGGCGTCAGGGTGGTCTTGGCGCTCATGTGGCCGGCGCTGGAGGGCGCGGTCACCGGGCGGAGCCGGGGCGGCAGAATCTCGCGCCAGAGGCGCTCGCGGGAGTCGAACTGGGCGCGTTCGTGCAGGTCCTCGGCTCGCGAGCCGGAGTTGACGGTGACGGCCAGGTCGGTCTGGACGGCGGGCGCGGCCTGGAGGTCGCGGCGCAGCGCCTCGTCGTACGCCGCCTGCGTCGCCCTGGGCAGGCCCGCGACCAGCAGGCAGGCGCCCAGCGTCAGCACGAAGAGCACGGCGACCGTGCCCAGGTGCTCCCGGGCGAGCAGCCGGATCCTCACTGTTCCTCCCGGAAGGCGAGCAGCCGGAACCCCGCCGGACGGCGAGCGGCCGGAATCGTCACTGTTCCTCCCGGAAGGCGAGCCCTTGCCGGCGCAGGTTGCGCGTCAGCCCGGCGACGATCGCGAACAGCACCCCGGCCACCAGCACCAGCATCACCCCGGTCGCCGCCCACGGGATGTCGAGCAGCACCCCCGGCGTGACGGCCGCCGCCTGGCCGGTCAGCACGATGTGCGGCACCACCAGCACCCCGACGACGATCGCGAGCCCGGTCCCGGCCACCAGCGACAGCCCGACCACGAACGTCTGCTCCATCGCCAGGATCCCGAACACCTGCCGCGAGTTCACCCCGAGCGCCCGCAGGATCGCGAACTCGGCCATCCGCTCCCGTGCCGCGACGGCCGCGTTGACCAGGAACCCCAGCACGGCGAAGACCAGCGCCGCCAGGAACCCCAGCATCAGCGCCCCCTGCAGCCCGCTGGCCAGCGGGTCGTTCTGCAGCGTCGCGGCCAGCGCCCGCTGGTCGAGCACGGAGACGTCCCATTCCGGATGTCTCCCGAGCGCCGCCACCGCCGCCGCGCCGTCACCGGCCAGCCACCACTCGGTGGCCGGCCGCGGCGACTGCGCCGCGGCGAGCTCGTGCGCCTGCACCGTGCTCCAGTCGGCCAGTACGGCCTTCTGCCCGGCCGGCGCGGTGGGCATCGTCGCGACGACGCCGACGACCTTGACCGTCTGGACCCGCCGGTCGATGCTGGCCTTCCCGACCTGCCCGACGCCCAGCTTGAGCGAGGCGGCCAGGTCGGCGGTGAGCACCACGGGCAGTGGCCCGAGCCGAGGCGGCGCCACGAACGCGGCCGATCCCGGCCCGTCGCCGACGGTCATCGTGAGCGGCGGCGCGGCCACGTCGCGGCCGTCGGCGCGCAGGCCGGTCAGGGTGAGGCTCGCCTCGCTCTCCGGCGCGCCCGCGAGCAGGCCGCGCAGTGAGATCGGGTACGACAGCGCCCCGCTCCGCCCTGCCAGCGCCCGCAGGTCCACCTCGACCTGGTTGTCGCCGGGCTTGAGCACGCCGAGCGAGACCTCGCGCCACACGCCGAGCGCGTCGGACAGGACGAGCCGCAGCGGCAGGTCCGCGCTCACCCGGGCGGTCAGGGTGAGCGTGGCGGGTCGGCCGGGCAGGTCCAGCTTGCCCGCCCGGTCACCGGCCAGGCTCCGCGACAGTTCGGCGGTGGTCTGCGCCGACAGATCCGCACGAAGGTGGAACAACTGCCCCATCTTCGCGGCGTCCAGCGTGAGCAGCAGCGCGCTCTCGCCGCCGACCTCGATCTGCCCCCGGTATCCGGGGGAGGCGGCGGTCAGGCCGGGCAGGGCGGTGAACGCGGTGCCGCGCCCGAGCGCGCCCAGCTCGGGCCCGTCCGGCGGCCCCGACAGCCGCAGGTCGGCGCCGGCCTGGTGACGGGCCTGGTCGAGCTGCGAGGAACGCCAGGTGGCGGTGGTGGCCAGGGAGACGATGCCGATCGCGATGGCCATGGTGAGCAGCAGCGCGGGCCCGGCGTACTTGAGCGGCCGCCTGCTGACCTGCCACGCTCCGAGCGCGGGCGCGAGGGCGGGCCGCCTGGAGGTCACCCGTTCGGCCAGCCTGGAGACGCGCGGCACCAGCCGCAGCCCCAGCATGCCGCCCGTCAGCAGGGCCAGCGCGGGCCCGGAGATGATCAGCGGGTCGATGCCCAGCCCGCCCTGCGCGGTGGCGGTCACGGGCGCGCCGTAGCGCTGGAGCTGCCAGATGGCCAGCCCGGCCACGACCAGCAGCGCCAGGTCGGCGCCCGCCCGCTCGATGAGCCCGCGCCCGCCGCCGCGCCCGCGCGATGACTGCTCCTCCACGTACGTACGCCGCGCGCCGGCCAGCGCGGGCAGCATCAGCAGCACGGCCGCGGCCAGCGCCACCCCACCCGACACGAGGAACGTGCCCAGATCCGCTACCGGCGCAAGGCGCACTCCCGAGGCCCTGATCCAGGGCAGCATGGTGACCAGCGCGAGCAGCGGCGGCCCGAGGAACGGCGCCACGATCGCGCAGGGCAGCGCCACCAGCAGCGCCTCCCCGCCCGCCAGTGCCGCCAGCCGCACCGTGCCCGCGCCGCGCGAACGCAGCAGCGCCACCTCCATCCGGCGGTGGTCGGCCAGCAGCCGCGCCGTCAGCATCAGCGCGTACGCGGCCAGCAAGAGCAGTTGCAGCACCGGGATCAGCATGGTGGAGCGGGCCACCAGCGAGGCGGTGTCGAGCTGGGTGAGCATCTCGGGCAGGCGGCTGGCCGTCTCGCAGCCGGTGCACCCGGCGGCCTTGAGCCGGTCGCCCAGCTCGGCGACGGCGCCGGCCAGCGGGCGCAGCCGTTCCGGCGTGATGGCGCGCAGGTCGGGCACAGCGGTCCAGGTCGCGTTGACGCTGGTAGCGAACCGGCCGACGAACGTCTCACGCGCGACCATCAGCGGCCCGTACGTGGTGAAGTCGCGGCGCTCGACGCCCGTGCTGAGCAGCTGCTCGCCCGCCCAGCGTGCGCCGAACGGGTCGTCGAGCTGGAAGACGCCGACCACGCGGACCTTGACCGGACGCGGGTCGAGCCGCCCCCGCACCGTGTACTCGCGGCCCGTCTCGAACCCGGTCGCGGTGGCGGCAGGCAGCGAGATCACCGCTTCGACCGGTTCGTCACCTGTGGCTGCGGGCTTCGGCCAGGCGCCGGAGACCAGCCTGGCCTGCCGGTCGAGGCCGTCGTAGCTGCCGAACCGCAGCAGCTCGGGCAGCTTCCTGTCCTCCTGGCCGGGCATGGTGTAGGAGTCGGAGCGCAGGCTGGTGGTGACGGCGGGCGTGCTGGGATACGCCTTGGCGAGCTCGGCGCGGATGGACGCGTCGTCCTTCGGGAACGTCTCCGCGGTCACGGAGGCGCTGACGGTGACGGCGGTCTGCTCGTACGAGGCGGTCTCCATCGTCCGGCGGACACCGGCTTCGGCGATGGAGGAGGCGTACATGGTCAGCGCCACCAGCGTGGTGGTGGCGAGCAGGATCGACCCGAACGCGGCCAGGAGAAGCAACGGCTCACTGAACGCCCGTTTGACGACGAGCGGCCCCCGCATGTGTCCCCCTTAACCCCGTTTAGTGCACCTTCGAGCACGCGCGGAGCGAGGGGCAAGGCGATCTCTGCAACGGTGACTCACCCGATACGGCAGTGTGATATCGAAACCGTGACAAAGTGCTGACGGAACCGGGCCGGAAAAACAAGAACGCCGCACTCCTTCGTGGAGTGCGGCGTTGCTGTACCGGTCGCGCTTACTTGGCGGCCAGGGCCGCGGCCTGCTTGGCGATCGCGGACTTGCGGTTGGCGGCCTGGTTCTTGTGGATGACGCCCTTGCTGACGGCTTTGTCGAGCTGACGGGCAGCGACCCGCTGAAGGGCCGTGGCCTGCTCGACGTCGCCCTGCTCGGCGGCCTCGCGGAACTTGCGGACGGCAGTCTTCAGCGAGGACTTGACTGCCTTGTTGCGCAGACGAGCCTTCTCGTTCTGCTTGTTGCGCTTGATCTGGGACTTGATGTTCGCCACGAAGAAGCCTCGGTGAAGTCTGAAGTGATTGGACGGGGCGCGCGGGCTCGAGAGAGGGCGCGCCACACGCAGTTGCCCAGGCTACCAATAACCCAGGCCGCTGCTCAAATCAACGCCATCGTGTCATGTACTCGTGCCAATCTCTTTCCGTGGCCGCGAAGTCCACGTAGAGGGCCAGGCCGAAGCGCTCGCGGCGGCCGTGATCGGAGAGCGCCAGCCTGGCGCCCTCCGCCGCCATCTCGACGCTCTCGGCGGCGTCCAGCCATCCTACGCCGTGATCGTGGTAGGCGGGGGCGCCGATGAACAGGGACTTCTCGGCGGGCACCAGGTCCAGGGCGAGGCGGGCCTGGCGGGCCACATGGCCGCCGTAGAGCGACTGGAGCGGGGTGTAGGAGTCGTACGTCATGACGGCCACTTGATCCACCCGGTTCACGACTTCACGGAAATATCCCTCGGACCAGTATTTGTCGTGACCCAGCACGGCTCTGGCCGTCAGGCGCATGCCCGGGTACGGCTCGATCTGCGGGGTGGAAGTGGACAGGAGCCTCGTGTGCCGCCTGGTGCGGTCGAGCAGGTCGAGGAACTCCGTGTCCGCGTCGCCGATCGGCTCGAAGTTGTAGTGGATGCCGTCGTAGCCGGTCTTCATGATGGCGGCCACGCCGGTCAGGACGTTCGCGCGGGACTTCGGGTCGTCGAGGTCGAGGTCGTCGTCGAGGTCGGCGTCGACGGTCTGGCCGAGCCAGGCGGAGATGCGGATGCCGGGCAGCTGCTCACGCATCCACGAGATGAAATTTCCGGCGTTGGGGTATTTAGCGGGATCTAAGCGGCCGTCGGCTTCGAACGGGCCGGAGTGGACGTACACGTCCTTGATGCCCGTGGCGCGCAGCCGTACCGCGAGCCGTTCCACATCACGCCCCGTGCGGCGGCCGTCGACCCACGCGTGGCCCAGCCAGAGTGCGTCGTTGCCCGTGCTCTTCGCCCAGGCCGCCGGGGCACCGGTAAACTGGAGGCGGAGCGCCACGGCGAGGAGGCCGACCAGCGCGACCACGATGGCCAAGGCCAGCGCGATCAGGCGCAGGCCGCGGCGGATGACGGTCCGGGCTATCACCCGGGCATGTCACCATAAAAGACTGCTCGACCTCAACCCTGTCGAAACGGACTTCGGTGCGCACTCAGCCTGGCCAGACCGACCCCGCGTTGATCCGCAACTTCTGCATCATCGCGCACATCGACCATGGCAAGTCGACGCTTGCCGACCGCATGCTGCAGATCACCGGCGTGGTCGACGACCGTTCCATGCGTGCCCAATACCTCGACAGGATGGACATCGAGCGCGAACGCGGCATCACGATCAAGTCGCAGGCCGTGCGGCTGCCGTGGGACGGCCACGTGCTCAACATGATCGACACCCCGGGGCACGTCGACTTCACCTACGAGGTGTCCAGGTCGCTGCAGGCGTGCGAGGGCGCGATCCTGCTGGTCGACGCGGCCCAGGGTATCGAGGCGCAGACGCTGGCCAACCTCTACCTGGCCATGAACGCCGACCTGCACATCATCCCCGTCCTCAACAAGATCGACCTGCCCGCCGCGCAGCCGGAGAAGTTCGCCGAGGAGCTCGCGGGGCTGATCGGCTGCGACCCGTCCGATGTGCTCAGGGTGTCGGGCAAGACCGGCGTGGGCGTGCGCGAGCTGCTCGACCACGTCGTGCAGACCGTGCCCGCGCCCGTCGGCGTCGCCGACTCCGCCGCCCGGGCGCTGATCTTCGACTCCGTCTACGACACCTACCGCGGCGTGGTCACCTACGTCCGCGTGTTCGACGGCCATCTGGGCAAGCGCGAGCGCATCCTGATGATGTCGACCAACGCCACCCACGAGACGCTGGAGATCGGCGTCATCTCGCCCGAGCCCAAGGTCGCCGACCTGGGTCTGGGCGTGGGTGAGGTGGGCTACCTGATCACCGGTGTGAAGGACGTGCGTCAGTCGCGGGTCGGCGACACCGTCACCTCGGCGGTCAAGCCGGCCAAGGGCATGCTGGCGGGCTACGAGCACCCCAAGCCGATGGTCTTCTCCGGCCTCTACCCGATCGACGGCGACGAATATCCCGAGCTGCGCGAGGCGCTCGACAAGCTTCAGCTCAACGACGCCGCGCTGGTCTACGAGCCGGAGACCTCGGCGGCGCTCGGGTTCGGGTTCCGCGTCGGCTTCCTCGGGCTGCTGCACATGGAGATCGTGCGCGAGCGGCTGGAGCGCGAGTTCGGGCTGTCGCTGATCTCCACCGCGCCCAACGTGGTCTACCGCGTGGTCATGGAGGACGGCAAGGAGCTCACCGTCACCAACCCGTCGGAGTTCCCCACCGGCGGCAAGATCGCGCAGGTCTTCGAGCCGGTCACCAAGTCCACGATCCTGGCGCCGGCCGAGTTCATCGGCGCGATCATGGAGATCTGCCAGGGGCGGCGCGGCCAGCTCCTCGGCATGGACTACCTGTCCGAAGACCGGGTCGAGATCCGCTACACGCTGCCGCTCGGCGAGATCATCTTCGACTTCTTCGACCAGCTGAAGTCGCGCACCCGCGGCTACGCCTCGCTCGACTACGAGCCCGCGGGCGAGCAGGAGGCCGAGCTGGTCAAGGTCGACATCCTGCTGCAGGGTGAGGCGGTCGACGCCTTCAGTGCGATCGTGCACAAGGACAAGGCCTACGGCTACGGCGTCGACATGGCCAAGAAGCTGCGCGAGCTGATCCCGCGGCAGCAGTTCGAGGTGCCCATCCAGGCCGCCATCGGGGCCAGGGTGATCGCCCGCGAGAACATCAGGGCCATCCGCAAGGACGTCCTGGCCAAGTGTTACGGCGGTGACATCTCGCGTAAGCGCAAACTGCTGGAGAAGCAGAAGGAAGGCAAGAAGCGGATGAAGATGGTCGGCCGGGTCGAGGTGCCCCAGGAGGCCTTCGTCGCCGCGCTGTCCACCGACTCCAGCGCCGCCGACAAGGCCAAGAAGTAGTTTTCCGCGGTCCGAGGGCCTCCGGCGTCGTTCGCCGGGGGCCCTTCGTGATGTCTTCTCGTGATGTCTTCGTCCGATCGCTAGGTGACGGTGGCGGTTACGCTGAAAGCATGGAAGTGGTACATACGGCGCGTATGGTCCTATCTCGGGTCACGGCCGATGACCTCGACGCCGTCCATGAGATCCACGCCGACCCGCGTACGAGCGTCTACCACCCGAGCGGCCCCGTGACCGACCTGGAGTCCAGCCGCGCCATGCTCGATCTGTGGCTGGCCGACTGGGAGGAGCGGGGGATCGGTTACTGGGCGGCCCGGCCGGTGGACGAGCCGCTCGTGCTCGGGTTCGGCGGGCTGCGCCGCGCGATCCTGGACGGGCGCGAGGTGCTCAACCTGTACTACCGCTTCCGCCCTGCCGCCTGGGGCCACGGGTACGCGGCCGAACTGGCCAGGGCCGCCCTCGACGTCGGTACGGGGCTGGGGGAGGTCGTGGCGGTGATCAGGGACATCAATCTGCCCTCGCACCGGGTGGCCGAGCGGATCGGCATGAAGAAGGACCGGACGATCCCGTACGGAGGCGTGCCCAGCGACGTCTACGTCACCTGACCCGTCCGCCACACGTATCCCGCGAGTACCACCACTCCCATGATCGCCTGAGCTGCGATGAACGGTGCCAGTGCGGCCGGCTGCGTGAGCAGCGCCATCGCGGTGGGGAGGCAGCCGAGCAGGGCCAGGTCGGGGCCGGTGGCCGCCCAGAACAGCGGGCCCGTCGGGATGGAGCCGCCCGGGGTGTCGATGGTCGGCATCGAGTGGTCGACCGGGGCGCGCCTGGCCATCCGCAACGCGGCGGCGGCCAGCGCCGGCCCGGCCAGCAGCCCCAGCGCCCACCATCCGCCGGCGCCGGCCATCGTCACTGTGCCTGTCGCCGCGCCTGTCGCTGTGGCCGTCGCGCTGAGGCCTGCCGCGCCCGTCGCCGTCGTAGCCGCCGGTACCGCCTCGGGCAGGGCGGAAAGTGTGCTGGGCGTGGTCAGGGCCAGGGTCAGGGCGGTGAGGGCGGTGGCTGCCCAGACGCCGCCCAGCAGGGCGGGCAGGACCGCGCGGGCCGCCAGCGCGGGGCGGCGGCCCACGCCGATGAGCCGGGCCAGGGCCGGGTTGTCGGCGTCCCTGCGGGCGCCTGACGTACCCATCGACGCCACGGCCAGCGCGCCGGCCAGCACGGCCACCCCCAGCGCTGGGGGCGGGCCGCCCGCCTGAGCCAGCACCGCGGGCAGCGCCGTCGTCGCCGCGACGGCCGCCAGCCGTCCCGGCGTGCGGGCCAGCCTGCGCCAGTCGTGCCAGGCCAGCGCGAACGGCGCGGGCAGCGACGGCCACCGCCTGGAGCCGAGCCGCCTGGCCCGCCAGCGGTTGTCCTCGGCGATCCAGGTGAGCGCGCCGGGGTCGAGGGACACGGTCGCGCTCGCCACGTGGCCGGCCCTGGTCGAGGCGTTCGCGAGGGTACGGGTGGGAATGCGATCGAGCGAGGTCCACGCCTGCCGTACCAGCAATGCGGAGAGCACCGCGGCCCCCGACGCGGCGGCGGCGAGAGCGGTGAGTGGAGCGCTTGCGGCGATCGCCGCCACCGTACGGAGCTGCCCGCTCACCGCCACCACGGCCAGCACCAGCAGCGCCGCCACCGCGCCGGTCAGCCAGACTTGCCAGGACTGGGAGACCTGCCCGAGCACGGCCAGCGCCATCCCGCCCGCCGTCACCGACACACCGAGCACCAGCGCGCCGAGCAGCCGCCACACGAGCTGGTCGGGCGCGCCCAGCACGGCCAGCAGCCCCACGCCCAGCAGCACGCCCGCCACCAGAGCGACCACACTGAGCGCGCGGGCCGTCCGGCCGAGGAGGTGACGCCGGTTCAGCGGGGAGAGCAGCAGCCAGGACGCGTCGGAGGCGGGCAGCAGCACGGGCCCCGCCGCGCGGGCCGCCGCCAGGAAGCCCGCCACGGCCAGCGCGAGCAGCGCCGCACCCGCTCCCGCCCGCACCGGGTCGATCGGCCCGGCCAGGCCGGTGAGCAGGCCGGACAGCGGGCGTCCGAGCACGGCGACGATCATGGCCAGGCCGAAGACGGCGGCGTAGCGGTCGATCAGGGTGGCGGGGGTGCGGCCTCGGGAGCGGATGTACGCCCGCACCGCCCGTACACTCGCCTCCGCCCCGCTCACGCGGCCACCTCCCGCCGCACGCTCAGGCGCCCGCACGTGCTCTGGCGCCGGATGCGTCTGTGCTGGTCCATGCGCTTGTACGGGTCCGTCCGGCCGTACGTGCTCATGCCGCTCTGCCGGTTCATGCGTCTGCCCCCGCCGGAGAGATCTGCCGGGCCCGGGCGGCCAGGCCCTGGTCGTGCGTGGCCATGACGACGGTGCCGCCCTCGTCCGCGTATGCCCCTAGCAGGCGGGTCAGGCGGTCGCGGAAGGCGGCGTCCAGGCCGCGTTCCGGCTCGTCCAGGAGCAGCAAGGTGCTCGGCCTGAGCAGCGCGGCGGCCAGGCAGAGGCGCTGGCGCTGGCCGGTGGACAGGTTCAGCGGCGGCGCGTCGCCCCGCTCCGTCAGCGCGAACGCCTCCATCGCCGCGTCCACCGTCATCCTGGAACGGGCGTGCACGGCCCCCATCAGCTCCAGATGTTCGCGCGCCGTGAGCCCCGGATACCAGGCGGGCTCGTCACCCAGCAGCGCGACGCGCCCCCAGAAGGCGGCGTCGTCGGCCGGAGGCGCGCCGAACACCCGGATCTCTCCCGAGGTGGCCGGCTGGAGACCGGCCAGGCAGCGCAGGAGGGTGGACTTGCCCGAGCCGTTGGGGCCCACCACCGCCACGATCTCGCCGGGGGAGACGGTCAGGCGCAGGTCTCGGAGCACGGGGTTGCCGCCCAGCTCGACCGTGAGGCCGTCGGTGCTGATGATCGGGTCGTACATCGTTCGAGCGTATCCATCGTCTCGGTGGAGCGCGCGCGAGCCTTCTGGGTTTCGGCGGTCGGCGAACGGGGCTCGGCGGGGCGCGGATGACGGGCCGGGACGGAGGGTGAAAGGCGGGATCCCCGGCGACGCAAGGGATTCTGTCGGTGCCACCCTCTACCTTTTCATTCCGAACACCTGTGCTACTGGAGGGTGACGTGATTGCTTCTGAGCGATTCGAGCGGGCCGCGGTGCTGGGGGTGGCTGTGGCCGAGGAGACTCGGCGGCTGCTGAAGCTCCATGTGGGCGAGGGCGAGGAGGGTGACGACGGCACCGTTCTCGTTGACGTGCCCTACCCCGACGCGGCCGTGGTCACGGCGCTGCTCGACGTGGCGGCCGAGTGTTTCGGCGAACGGGGAGACTCGGTCGAGGAGACCAGGCAGGCGGCGCTGGAGACGTTGTTACAGCTGGCCGGGTTCGACGAGGAGTCGCAGCTCAACCCGGGCCGGCCAGGCCGTGACGGTAGGCGTACGTGACGGCCTGGGCCCGGTCCCTGAGGTGGGCCTTGGCGAAGAGGTTGTTGATGTGCGTCTTGACGGTGGCTTCGGTGATGTAGAGGCGGAGGGCGATCTCGGCGTTCGACAGGCCTTCGGCGATGAGGGCCAGCACCTCGCTCTCACGCGGGGTGAGCCCGTCCGGCGACTCGCCGCTTCGGCGGTCCGCCGGGCCGGGTTTCGTGCTGCTCGCAGGCTCGGCCGGCTCGGACGATGGCTGGGAGGAGGCGTAGGTCGACTGGTCGGAAGGCTTCTGCGAAGTGACGTGGGGCGGCTGGTCGGACAGCTTCTGGGGAGTGACGTGTGCCGGCTCGTCGGAAGGCTCCTGGGAAGCGGTGTGGACCGTTTCGCCGGACGACTTCTGGGAGGTGGCGTCGTGGTCCGGGGAGGGAGGGGAGATCGTGTCCAGGAGGCGGCGTTGCACCGTGGGGTCGAGCTGGGCGTCGCCGCGCATCACCGTGGCCACGGCCGAGGCGATGTCGTCGGCGTCCGCGTCCTTGGTGAGAAAGCCGCGCGCGCCCGCACGCAACGCGGCGAAGACCGACTCGTCGTCCGAATACGTGGTGAGCACGACGACCTGGGTGCCGGGGTGGGAGGCGCGGATGCGTTTGGTCGCCTCCACGCCGTCCATGCGCGGCATGCGCAGATCCATCAGCACCACGTCCGGCGACTCCGCCCCGACCAGCCGCAGCGCCGCCTCACCGTCGCCCGCCGACCCGACCACCTCGATCCCCGGCAACAGCCCGAGCAGCAACACCAGCCCTTCACGCACCACCGCCTGGTCGTCGACCACCACCACCCTGATCACCGGTGGAGCACCTCCTTGATCCCGTTCCCTTCGACCCCGATTCCGCCACCGACGATCTTGCCGCTCATACCTCGACACCCATGCCCAGACCCTTTAGCTCCATCGTCATCCCTGGCCCCGGTGCCGATCGGGGCGCGACATCCGAGGCGAGGAGAGGAGAGGCGGTGGAGGAGGCAGACGCGCTTCCGAGGAGAAGAGCTCATGCCGGCACCGTGAGGCGAAGAGCCCATGCCAGCACCCTGAGGAGGAGAACTCATGCCGGCACCCTCAGGTGCACCAGGAAGACGCCGTCGCGCTCGCCCGCCGACAGCGTGCCGCCGAGAAGTTCGGCGCGTTCACGCATACCCACCAGGCCATACCCGCCTCGGGTCGATCCCGTCCCGGGCGATCCCGTCTCAGGTGATCCCGTCCGGGACGCCCCCGTTGGGGACGATCCCATCGCGGGCGATCCCGTCGGGGATGACCCCATCTCGGGCGATCCCATCTCGGGCGATCCCATCTCGGGCGATCCCGTCTCGGGCGATCCCGTCTCGGGCGATCCCGATTGGGACGAGCCCGTTTGGTACGCCCCCGTCTCGGGGGGTTCTGTCCGGGGTGACCCCCTCTCTGGGGGTTCTGTCCAGGAGGAGGGGTTGATGACCCGCAGGTCGCACCAGGCCGGGCCGAAGTCGAGTTCGACCTCGGCCGGGCTGCCCGGCGCGTGGCGGCGTACGTTCGTGAGGGCCTCCTGGGCGGTGCGCAGCATCGCGAGCTCCGTCTCCGGAGGGAGCCGGCGCTGCGGGCCCGAGATGCGCAACGTGCATGGTCTGTGGGTGATGCTCTCGAAGTTCTCCGCGAGCGAGCGCAGCGCCACGGGCAGCTCCGGAGGGTCCTCGCGCAGCGCCGACACCGCCCGGCCGGCCTCCTCAAGCCCCGACTTGGCCAGGTCGCGGGCGTGGGTGACGCGGTCGAGCGCCTCGGCCGTACGTTCCGCGCGCAGCAGCAGCTTGGCCCCTTCCAGGTGGACGAGCTGGGCGGAGAGGGAGTGGGCGAGGATGTCGTGGATCTCCCTGGCGATCCTGGCTCTCTCCGCGAGCACAGCCTCTCTCGCCTCGGCGGCCCTGGCGGCTTTGCGCTGTTTACCCGCGTACGTGACCAGAAAGATCAGGCAGACGCTGAGAACGAGCGTGAGATCCTGCACCGGGGCGCCGGAGATCCCGCCCGCCACGATCAGCCCGGCGACGGCCAGCAGCGCGATCGCCAGCGCCCGCCCCAAGGGCAGGCGGCTCACCGCCAGGCTGACGCACACGAGCAGCGAGCCGATCGTGGCCCCGCTGTGCGTGATCGAGTTCAGGGCGATGGAGAGGAGCACCGCGAGGCCGAGCGCGATCGTCGTGGCGAGCTGCGACATGCTCGCCCCCGGCCGGCGCATTCTCCGCCACGCCTCCGAGAGAAGACCTCCGGCCGGCCGATCCTCCGTGCCCTCGCTCGGCCACACGCTCGGGCGACTGGACGGGAGCCGTGTACGTACGCTGCGCCATGCACTCTGGAGGCTGACCGCGAAGCGGGCGCATACGGCGGAAATTCTGGCCGGGAGGTTTGTGAGTAGGGTGCGCCATGCGGCGGAAACGGCGGCCGGGAAGCGTGTGCGCAGGGTCCGCCGCGCGGCTGGGAGCGAGCGTCCGGTCTGCAAGTGCGTGCGTACAGTGCGCCACACGACTGGGAGGGGATGCCCGGTGAGTCGGTGCGGGCGGGTGTCCTGCCCTGCGATCGGGAGCTTCTGCCCTGGGGCCGGGAGCTCCTGGCCTGTGGTCGGGAGCGGACTTCCGGACGACGGGGACGGCGGGGACGTGCTGGTGCTGCGCCGTGCGACCCGGGGGAAGCCGTTGCTCCCCTCGCGGTGGAAGCCGCCGTTCCCCTCGCGGTGGAAGCTGTCGTTCTCCTTGCGGTGGAGGTTCCAAGGGTGTGACAGGAACAGGACGGCCAGGAGGGAGAGGGCCAGCGCGACGGTCAGCAGGGTGACGACCAGGGGCATGCCGGTCAGGCCCGGCGCGGGTGTCGCCCGCACCAGCGCCACAACCAGGAGCACGATCACCCCCAGTCGCAATGCGACCGGGACAAACCTGGACAGCTCACGCATCACCTTTCGAAAGTATCCGGTCGCCGATAAGCGCACGGCCCCGGCGTGCGACGAGGTACGCCTGGGTGCCGAGCGTCAGGCCGAGAAACAGCAGGGCGCCGCCGGTCGAGACGGAGAGGCCGGCGGCCGTTCCCGCGAAGTAGAGGCCGACCCGGATCGCGATCGAGGCCAGCCAGGCCAGCATCGTCCCGGCTGTGCCCTTCGACCAGGCGATCCCGGCGTCGTCCAGCCACACCCGCACGCTGCTCGCCCGCCATGCGCCGAGCGCCACGGCGGCGACCGCCTCCACGGCGAACAGGGCCAGGCTGAGCGCGGGCTGCCCGGTGTCGAGGAGCCCGCCGGAATTGACGCCCAGCACCACCAGGGCGGCGGCGGTGACGAGGGTTCCGGTCATGCGGGAGGCGGGCCGGGTTCGGGTCTGGCGGTAGACGGAAAGGAGGAGGGCTAGAAGGACGAGAAGGGAAATCTCCACGGTGTTCACGAGGTCCGACCGTAGGGAGACACCGCCGGAATCGGATCGACCTGCGGGTTGAGACCCCGGGTCTCCACCCTGGGGTGGAGTGCCCACCTGGGTCTTCGGTCGCACCCGGTTGTGGGGTCAGGCTGGGCCTGAAGTGTGACTGCGCTGGGCCCGGTCGTGCGGTCTCGTCGAGTGGGGTCGTGTGGTCGGGCTGCGCCTGGCGGCGTGGTCAGGGCGTAGCTGGGCGTGTAGCCGCGCTGGACCAGGTCGTGCTGGGAGTGAGGCCGGGTCGTGCGCGGCTTGGTGGCGTCTGGGCCGTCGTGGTGGGTGGCTGGGGGATGGGCGGGTTATGTGGAAGTGTGTCTGGAATGTGGGGAGGCTGCGCCCGGGGGAATGGGTGGGCGCGGCCTGCAGAGCTAGCGGAGGATCGAGTACAGGGCCGAGGTGAGGGAGGCGCGGGAGTCGTCCTGGTCGATTGACCACATCATCGACCCGCCCAGCCCCTTGAGCCGGATGTAGGCCGCCTTCTGCAGCAGCACCGCCGGATCGTCGTACGACCAGAACTCGTTCCCGTCGTACAGCCACATCGTCCCGGTGCGCAGGTCGCGGTGGCGTTGGCCGGGCTTGGTGACCAGGTCCTTGTAGTCCTCGGTGCCGGGGGCCCACTTGCCGGGGGCGGGGCCGGTGGCGGGCTTGTACAGGCCGTTTCCGCCGGCGGTGACGCCGGTCCAGCCCTGGCCGTAGGCGGGTACGCCCACCACGAGTTTGCGGGCCGGCGCCCCTCGGGAGAGGTAGTCGCGGACGGTCTGGTCGACGCTGTATTTGACCGGGTTCGGGTCGCGGCGGTCGGTGAGCAGGTTGCCGTTGTGGCCGGTCATGGGCTCCCAGGAGCCACGCAGGTCGTACCCCTGGACGGTGGCGAAGTCGAGCTGCCGGAAGACGTCGCGCACCTCGAAGCCGGCGTCGATCTTGGCGGCGGCGGCCGGGAGGAAGGCCGTGAGCTGGGCCTTCGCCGAGTAGGCGGTGAGCTGCTTGCGGAGTTCGCGGACGAAGAGGGTAAAGTTGCGCTTGTCCTCCGGCCTGATGACGTTGCCGTCGGCGCCCGAAGAGCCGGGCCACTCCCAGTCCAGGTCGATGCCGTCGAACACGCCGGCTCCCGCGCCCGGCTCCAGGCCGGGCAGGTTGCCGCGCAGCCACAGGTCGATGCAGGAGGCGGCCAGTGCGGAGCGGGACTCGGGGGTGAGCACGGCGTCGGAGAAGTGCGCGGAGCCGGTCCAGCCGCCGAGCGAGATCATCACCTTGAGGCCGCGGTGCTTGGCCTTGAGCTTGCGCAGCTGGTTGAGGTTGCCGTTGAGCGCCTGGCCCGGAGCGTCGGCGACGCCGTCGACGCTCTGCTCGGCCGGTACGGGACGCTGCCAGTCCGCCCACGGGTCGGCCGAGTAGCAGCCGCCTTCGGCGTTCACGAAGCCGAACGCGTAGTTGAGGTGGGTGAGCTTCGCGGCGGCGCCGGAGACGTCCATGTCCTTGACGTGGAAGTTCCGGCCGTAGATGCCCCATTGGATGAAGTACGCGACCCGCTTGAAGCCGGTATGGGCCTCGGCGGGCACGGCGAGCGCCGAGAGGCCGAGTAAGAGCGACAGTGTGATCAGGACCTTCTTGCGCACGGAGCGGCTCCCGGGGACTGCGCCACTTGTATAGGAAACTTTCCTATAAATTTAGACGCGATCGTAGAGCGGCTCCGGTTCCCCGTCAACGATCCGCGCGATCTCCTCGGGGGACGACAGCAGCCCCCAGGCGAACGCGGGGTCGGAGAACAGCGACACCACCAGGTCGGCGAGGTCCTGCCTGGTCGTGGCGGCCATCAGCAGCCGCGCGACGTGCTCGGGCGGCGGCTGCAGGAACGCGTTCGTCCAGTCGGTGACCGGTGCCGCCGCCTCCCACATGCGCTCGGCCGTGGCACGGGCGAACGCGGCGTCGTACGGACCGCCGCCCGCGATGGCGTCGGCCGCGATCCAGGCACACCTGGAGCCCAGGTTCGCGCCCTGGCCGGTGATGGGGTCGTTGACGATCCAGGCGTCGCCGACGGCCAGCGCGATCCGGCCGCGGGGCAGCTCGGCCACCGGCCGGCGCACCGTGGGCGTGATCGCGCCCTGCAGCAGGTCGTCGGGCCCCAGCAGGCCGAACTCGCCCGGGTCCAGCCCTTCCGCCAGCCGTGGCGCGTACTCGCGGATCAGTCCTGGCAGGGCGGAGGAGACCTCGTGCCACGGCATGTGGGTGACCGGCTCCAGCGGGCCGCCGGGGATCGCCTCGACGAGCAGGGTGGACATGACGCCCTCCCGTGTCATCATCGGCAGCCGGAAGATCTCGCCCACCCCGGCGGCGATGTTGTTGGAGAAGCCGGTGGGCAGGTCGATGCCGCGGCAGAGCCCGGCGGCGAGCCTGCGCTGCGGCCTGTCGTACGGAGAACGTTCCGGATCGCGCGGGAAGAGCTCGGCCACCGAGCGCCGTCCCGCCGCCACCACCATCAGCTCGTGCCCCCGCGACCAGCGATCCACCTGCGCCGCGTCCGGCTCCGCGCCCGCCACCACGATCTCGCCGCCCCGTTCGGCGTAGTCGTCCATGAACGCGGGCAGCAGCAGCCGGAAGTCGACGGCGTGGAACGGCTCGGTCACGTATCCCGTGAACTCCAGCGGCGGATCGCCCTTGATCGAGAGCGTGGCGGAGTTCATGAGGCACCCGGGGTCGCGGAAGTGGACGCTGCCCAGCTCCCGCTCCCGTTCCTGCGTGTGGCCCATCCTGGCCACGGTGTTGGGCAGCCGCCCCGTACGGATCGACTCGGCCCCGCGCTCGCAGTAGAGCGTGGTCTCGACGCCGAGCTGCTGCAGCCGCAGCGCGAGGGTGAGCCCCGAGATCCCCGCCCCCACGATGCCGATGCCCGCCATGATGTTTCCCCCTTCGCCGGTATGACATCAGTGGACATGGTGTGACTTGCAGTCGGATTGGAGCACTCTTGGGAGGCGGGCAAACTGGTGGTGTGCCATCCACCCTGCCTGACGGCGATCCCGCGCCCACCTCGGGCGAACTGCCCGACAGCGCCCTCCGGGGCCTCGGCGAGCGCCCGTTCGGCTTCTACGTGCACGTGCCGTTCTGCGTGACCCGCTGCGGCTACTGCGACTTCAACACCTACACCGCCACCGAGCTCGGTCCCGGCGCCTCCCACCACGACTACGCCGACACGGTCGTGACGGAGATCCGCCTGGCCCGCCGCGTCCTGGGCGCCACCGAGCTGCCGGTGGAGACGGTGTTCTTCGGCGGGGGCACGCCCACCCTGCTGCCGCCCGAGGACCTGGCCAGGATCCTGGCGGCGATCGACTCCGAGTTCGGGCTGGCGCCGGGGGCGGAGGTCACCACGGAGGCCAACCCCGAGTCCGTCGACCCGTCATACCTGGAGAAACTCCGCCAGGGCGGGTTCAACCGGATCAGCTTCGGCATGCAGAGCGCGCGCGAGCACGTGCTGCGGGTCCTCGACCGGCAGCACACGCCCGGCCGGGCCGCGGCGGCCGTCAAGGAGGCCCGGCAGGCCGGGTTCGACCACGTCAACCTCGACCTGATCTACAGCACCCCGGGCGAGAGCGACGACGACTGGCGGGCCTCGCTGACCGCGGCCATCGAGGCCGGGCCCGACCACGTGTCCGCGTACTCGCTGATCGTCGAGGAGGGCACCCGTCTGGCGGCCAGGATCCGGCGCGGTGAGCTGCCGATGCCCGACGACGACGTGGCCGCCGACCGCTACCTCATCGCCGACGAGCTGCTCTCAGGGGCCGGTCTGCGCTGGTACGAGGTGTCGAACTGGGCAGTGAACGACGCCGCCCGCTGCCGGCACAACCTGCTCTACTGGACCGGCGGCGACTGGTGGGCCGCCGGCCCCGGCGCCCACAGCCACGTCGGCGGCACCCGCTGGTGGAACGTCAAACATCCGGCCGCCTACGCGCAACGCCTGGCCGGCGGTGCCTCGCCCGCCCACGCGCGCGAGGTGCTCGGCCAGGACGACCGCGACGCCGAGCGGCTGATGCTGGAGCTGCGGCTGTCCTCCGGCTACCCGCTGGCGCGGGTGGCGCCCGCAGCCCGCCCCACTGTGGCGAGCGCGCTGGCGCGCGGGCTGCTGGAGCCCGAGCCGTTCAAGGCGGGCCTGATGGTGCTCACCCTCCAGGGACGGCTGCTCGCCGACGCCCTCGTCAGGGACCTTCTGGTCTAGGAGATCATCCGGATGGAGAACGGGTAGCGGTACGGCTGGCCCTTGTTGCTGGCCACCGCGGCCTGGATGTGGAAGATCAGCGACAGCACCCAGATGACCGGCAGCAGCAGGACGCCGATGAAGATGACGGTCAGGATGCCGGCGACGAGGTAGCCGATGAACATCGTGATCTGGAAGTTCAGCGCCTCCGCCGCCTGGTCTCTGACGTAGGGGGCCTCGTCCTTCTTCATCAAGTAGATGATCAGCGGGCCGATCCAGGAGACCAGCAGGCCGAGCAGGTGCGCCAGCATGGCCATGGTGGTGTCGTCGGTGCCGGGGCGGGGGCCGAACCTGCCGGGCACGTACGGCTCGCCGCGGCCCGGCGCGTAGCCGGGCTGACCGTAGTTCGGTTGACCATAGCCGGGTTGACCGTAACCGGGTGGGGGCTGGCCGTAGCCCGGGGCCGAGTGGGGCAGCTGGCCGTAGGGGAGTTGCTGGCCGGACGGGTTCTGCTGCCCGTAACCAGGCTGGCCGTACCCGGGCTGGCCGTACCCCGGCTGCGAGCCGGGCTGCTGGCCGTACCCGGGCTGACCGTAACCAGGCTGGGAGCCGGGCTGCTGGCCGTACCCGTACCCGGGCTGGGAGCTGGGCTGCTGCCCGTAGCCGGGCTGCGAGCTGGGTTGCTGGCCGTAGCCGGGCTGGGGGCCGGACGCCGGGGGTGGGATGTCGGCGGGGGAGATCTTCTTGGTGGCGTCGTCATCGGGCGGCGGCTGGGGCGGGTCCTGGCTCATGGTGCCTCCGTAACGAAGTCGATCAGTTCCTCGACCCGGCCGAGCAGTTCCGGCTCCAGGTCCGTGTACGTCGAGACAGCGCCGAGAATGCGCCGCCACGCCTGCGCCGGCTCCATGCGCCAGCCCAGGGCCGCGATCACGCCCTCCTTCCACGGCACCCCGCGCGGCACGTCGGGCCAGGCGGGGATGCGCAGCACGGACGGTTTGACCGCCTGCCAGATGTCGATGTACGGATGCCCCACCACGAGCACGTCCGGCGAGGTGATCTCGGCGGCGATCCTGCTCTCCTTGGAGCCGGGCACCAGGTGGTCCACCAGCACGCCCAGCCGCCGCCCCGGCTCCGGGCCGAACTCGGCCACGATGGCGGGCAGGTCGTCCACGCCTTCGAGGTATTCGACCACGACCCCCTCGACCCGCAGGTCATGGCCCCAGATCTTCTCGACGAGGGCGGCGTCGTGGACGCCTTCCACGTAGATCCGGCTCTGCCTGGCGACCCTGGCCCGCAGCCCTTCCACGGCGACGGAGCCCGAGGCGCTGCGCCGGGGCGCGGCGGGGGCGGCGGCGGGGCGTACCAAGGTCACGGGCTTGCCCTCCAGCAGGAAGGCGGCGGGCGCCAGCGGGAACAGGCGGCGCTTGCCGAACCGGTCTTCGAGCGTGACGGCCTCCTTGTCGCAGGCCACCACGGCGCCGCAGAAGCCGCTGTCGGCGTCCTCGACGACCAGATCGATCTCGGCGGGCACCTTGGGGATCTTCCCCTTGCCCGGCCGACGCCAGTTTCCCGCCAGAACATCGCCCTCGTACACACGGGGACCGTAGCAAATCACCCGCTGACCGCAAGGCGCTTGCGGGCGCCACTCCGGCGTACCAGGACGACGACCGTGCCGGCGACGGCGGCCAGCAGGCCCGCGCCGGGCAGCAGGAACAGCCCCGCCAGCCCACCGGTGACGCCGCCCAGGCTGGACAGGACGTCGCGGCCCACGCCGTAGCGGACGGTGGCCTGCTCCTGGTTGGTGCAGGTGAGCTGGTAGTCGCCCTTGGCCGGCGCGTTGATCACGAGGATCTCCTGCCAGACGGTGTTGTCCCAGGTGACGCTCTGGTTTCCGGGGACCTTGGCGAGCCTGGCCTGACCGGGGCCGCCGGAGATGGCGCAGTCGTAGGAGATACGGGCGTCGCTGGCGACGTAGACGGCCGGTTTGTCGGCCGGATCGACCGACACCGTGATGCTCTCGCCGGGCGCGAACGTCTTCGTCGGCGCCATGTCCGCCACGCTGCTCACCAGGCCGCCGCCGAACAGGGCCACACCCGCCACCACGCACACCAGGAACACGCCCCAGGCGGCGGCGAGCCACCACAGGCTGGGCTTTATGGCTTTGGAGTCGATTCGTGGTGGAAATTGGGCCTGTTGGCCGTATTGTCCGTACTGAGGTGGCGGGCCGAACTGGGTGGGCTCACCGTACTGCGGCTGCTGCCCGTAGGGCGGAGGCTGTCCGTACGGGGGCTGCTGTCCCTGCGGCGGCGGCCCGTAAGGCGGTTGCCCGTACGGTGGCTGTCCGTACGGTGACTGTCCGTAAGGTTGATCGGGGCCAGGGCCGGGCTGCGGCCCGGAAGGCGGCCCGTACTGAGGAGGTTGCGGCTGACCGTGGTGAGGCCCCTGCTCAGACGGGGGGCCGTACGGCGGGGGCTGAGAATCGTCGGTCATGTTCGCCAGTCTGAGGCCTGTCGCTCACACCACGCCAGCAGCAGGATGGGACCCGCTGTTATCGCACCTTGTGGGCGAGAGCCGTACACTTGGCACTCGGGAACACAGAGTGCTAGACACCGCGTTCCTGACAGAGACAGAGGCAGGAGGTGAGCACGTGCTCGACGAACGTAAGCTGGCTGTGCTCAGAGCCATTGTCGAAGACTACGTGTCCACCAACGAACCGGTGGGCTCCAAAGCGCTCGCCGAGCGCCACAACCTGAAGGTCTCCCCCGCGACGGTCAGAAACGACATGGCCGCGCTGGAGGAGGAGGGCTACATCACCCAGCCGCACACCAGCGCGGGCCGCGTGCCGACGGACAAGGGCTACCGCCTGTTCGTCGACCGGCTCTCGCAGGTGAAGCCGCTGTCCGGGGCCGAGCGCAGAGCCATCGAGACGTTTCTGGCCGGCGCGGTCGACCTCGACGACGTGGTCACCCGCACGGTCCGGCTGCTCGCGCAGCTGACCCGGCAGGTCGCGGTCGTGCAATATCCGACGCTGACCCGTTCGACGGTCAGACACGTCGAGCTGGTCCCGCTGAGCGACCGGCGGGTCATGCTCGTGCTGATCACCAACACCGGCCGCGTCGAGCAGCGCGTGGTCGAGCTGCCCGAGGTGGTGGAGGACGCCCGCATCGCGCACCTGCGCGCGGTGCTCAACTCCTGCCTCGACGGCTGCGGCCTGAGCAGCGTGCCCGACCTGGTCGCCGACCTGCCCGAGCGGCTGCCCCTCGAAGACCGGCCCGTGGTGGCCACGGTCCTGTCGGTCCTGCTCGAGACGCTGGTCGAGCGGCACGACGAGAAGATCGTGTTCGCCGGCGCGGCCAACCTCGCCGGCGCCGACTTCACCACCGGCCTGCGTGACGTGCTGGAGGCGCTGGAGGAGCAGGTGGTCCTCATGCGGCTGCTCGGCGAGACAACCTCAGACACCCCGTCCGCGCTCACCGTGCGCATCGGCGCGGAAAACCCCTACCTGCGGGGGACATCCATCGTCGCGACCGGATACGGTTCTGGCGACAACCAACTGGCCCGGCTCGGCGTACTCGGGCCGACCAGGATGGACTATCCCGTGACGATGGGCGCCGTACGCGCGGTGGCACGCTACGTCAGCCAGATCCTGGCTGCATCATAAGAGGTCGATAAGTGGCAAACAGCGACTACTACGCCACCCTCGGGGTGCGCCGTGACGCGAGTCAGGACGAGATCAAGAAGGCCTACCGCCGTCTCGCCCGTGAGCTGCACCCCGACGTGAACCCCGATCCTGAGACCCAGGAGCGGTTCAAGGAGATCACGCAGGCCTACGAGGTGCTCTCCGACCCCAACAAGCGCCAGATGTACGACCTGGGTGGCGACCCCTTCGGCGGTGCGGGAGCGGGCGCGGGCGCCGCGGGCGGGTTCGGCGCGGGCTTCCCGTTCAGCGACATCATGGACGCCTTCTTCGGCACGGCCGCCGGCGCCCGCGGGCCGCGCTCACGCGCCCGCAGAGGCCGCAACGCCACCATCAGGGTGGAGCTCGACCTGCGCGAGACGGCGTTCGGCACCACCCGCGAGCTGGCCGTCGACACGGCCGTGCTGTGCGAGGTGTGCCACGGCGCCGGCGCGGCGGCGGGCACCCACCCCGACACCTGCGACATGTGCAACGGGCGCGGTGAGATCTCCCAGGTCACCCGCTCCTTCCTGGGCCAGGTCATGACCTCGCGGCCGTGCCCCCAGTGCGGTGGCTTCGGGACGATCATCCGCCATCCCTGCCAGGAGTGCTCCGGCGACGGCCGGGTGCGCACCCGCCGTACGATCAAGGTCCGCATCCCCGCCGGCGTCGAGGACGGCACCCACATCCAGCTCGCCGGCGAGGGCGAGGTCGGTCCAGGCGGCGGCCCGCCGGGAGACCTCTTCCTGGAGATCGTCGAACGGGCCCACGAGATCTTCGAACGGCGCGGCGACGACCTCCACTGCACCGTGCAGATCCCGATGACGGCCGCCGCGCTCGGCACCGTGCTGGCGGTGGAGACGCTCGACGGCTCCGAGGAGATCGACGTCCGCCCCGGCACCCAGTCCGGCCAGGTCATCACCATGTACGGCCGCGGCGTGCAGCGGCTCAACGAGTCCGGCAGGGGCGACCTGCTCATCCACGTCAACGTCGAGACGCCGACCCGCCTCGACACCGCCCAGGAAGAACTGCTCCGCGAGCTGTCCAGGCAGCGGGGTGAGGAGCGCCCGCCTGGCAAGTTCGCACCGGGTCAGCAGGGTTTTTTCTCCCGCCTGCGTGACGCGTTCAACGGCCGGTGACGGCGCCCGTCTTCCTGGCCGACGCGCTCGACGGCCCCGAGCTGACGCTCGACGGGCCCGAGGGGCGGCACGCAGCCTCCGTACGACGGCTGCGCGCCGGTGAGCGGGTCGATCTGACCGATGGCGCCGGCACGGTGGCCGAGTGCGTCGTACGCGAGACCCTGAAGGACGCGCTCAGGCTCGACGTGCTGCGCCGCTACCAGGTCGAGGCGCCAGGGCCCCGGCTCGTCGTCGTCCAGGGGCTGCCCAAGGGCGACAGGGGCGAGCTGGCGGTCGAGATGATGACCGAGGCCGGCGTGGACGTGATCGTCCCGTGGTCGGCCGCGCGCAGCATCACGCAGTGGAAGGGCGACAAGGTCGCCAAGGCGCTGGGCCGGTGGCGTGCCACGGCCCGCGAGGCGGGCAAGCAGGCCCGCCGCTTCCACCTGCCCGAGGTGACGGACCTCGCCACCACGGCCCAGGTCGAACAGCTGCTCGCCGGCGCGGCCCTGGGCCTGGTGCTGCACGAGGAGGCGGCAGGGCCGCTGTCGAAGGTTCCGCTGCCGGCGAGCGGCGACATCGTGATGGTCGTGGGTCCTGAGGGCGGCGTCTCGGAGGACGAGCTCGCCCGGTTCGGGGCGGCCGGGGCGGCGCCGGTGCTGCTGGGGCCGACGGTTCTGCGTACGTCCACGGCGGGGGTCGCGGCGGCGGCCGTGCTGCTCAGCCGTACCGGACGCTGGTGAGACCGCGCGAACCGCGCAGGCCGTGCGAGCGTGCCCGCGACGCTGCGGGCGGGGCATGGGGGTGTGACCGCGACGTTGCGGTCGTGAAGACGTGCGGGTGGTTCGGCCGGCTCAGCCGGGTCAGGGCACCGTGGCGTCGGAGGTGTCCTGGAGCGGGCTGGCCAGCTCCGCGGGTGTCTCCATCGCGTCGTCTGACGGCGGGCACTCCTCGGGCGGGCAGGCCGTGGGCGGCGCGCTCGTCTCCTCCGACGTCGGCGTCGGAGTGGGCGTCGGTGACAGCGTAGGACAGTCGGCGGGCGGCTCGGCCTGCTCGGCCAGGGTCGAGGGGCAGGAGGTCGGCGTCGGGCTGGGCGACGGGGACGGCCTGCTGGTCGAGTCGGCCTTACGGCTGGTGCGCGGGGTCGGCGGCTTGGGGGTCTCGGGGATCACGGCCGCGGGCGGGTCGCTGGTCCGCTCCGGCGGCGGAGGCTGCACGGAACGGGTGGTGGAGGAGTTGGAAGGAGCCTCGGAGGTCGTCTCGTTGTCGATGGGGCCGACCGGGATCTGGTCGATGATCTGGGAGCGCAGCGAGGGAACGGCCATCACGATCGTTCCCGCCACCAGCAGGGCGCTGGCGGCGGCCGCGCCCGCTCGCCACCAGAACAGGTTGCGCACTCCACGCCGCTCGATGCGGCCACGGATGATCTCCAGTCCTTCCGGCGAGGGTACGACCGCGTCCGCCTCCGCGCGGAGCGCACGACGCAGGAGGTCGCCGTACTCGTCGGGGGGCTGGCTCATGACATCTTCTCCAGGACCGATCGCAACGCGGCCATACCACGTGCCGTGTGGCTCTTGACCGCGCCTTTGCTGATCCCCATGGCGTGGGCGATCTCAGCTTCGGACAGATCACCGTAGTAGCGTAGAACCAGTGCTTCTCTCTGTCGGGTCGGCAGGGCTCGTAACGCCTCGATGACGGCGGAGCGTTCCAGCTCGCCGATCGCGCCGTTCTCGGCGCTCGGAGCGTCAGGCAGGCCCTTGGGGGCGTATTTCTCGACGACCGCGCGGTGACGCAGCACGGACCGGGACCGGTTGACGACGGATTGACGCAGGTAGGCGAGTGCTTTGTCGGGGTCACGCAGTCTGCGCCAGGCGCCATGGATGGCGACGAACGCATCCTGCACGACTTCCTCGGCTGTTGCAATGTCGCGCACCAGCAACACGGCGAGACGCACCAATGACCGGAAGTGCGCGCTGTACAGCGCCGTCACGGCCATGTCGGCATCCCACCCGACCGGCACCGCCCCCATCGACCTGTCGGCCAGGAGGGTTTCGGTGGTCACATCAGTGGGACGCGCGGCCTTCCCAGAGGGTTTACGCTCTTCCGGTTCTTGAGGTTTCCCCGGTTCCTTAGGGTGCATTACCCAGTCGTGTCCTCGCCAGGTGGCGCTCGCCCGACCCTGAATCGTCTTCTTTTAGCTGTAGTGTCGCACACTCACCCTAACCTCGTTGATCTTCCTACGCACGACACAGCTGATTACCGATTCGCAACGGACTTGCCGGCGGTGAGCGCTCGATAGGGTGATCGGGTGAGCGATTGCCTCTTCTGCAAAATCGTCGCCAACGAGATTCCCGCTGAGATCGTCTACGAAACCGGCAGGACCCTCGCCTTCCGCGACGTGAATCCGCAGGCTCCCACGCACGTGCTCGTCATCCCGAAGGAGCATCACGCCGACGCCGCGGCGCTGGCCGCGGCCGACGACGGGCTCGCCGACGAGGTGCTGAAGTCGGCGCACGAGGTGGCCGTGCTGGACGGGGTGTCCGGAAGCGGCTATCGCATCGTGTTCAACACCGGGGCGGGCGCCGGGCAGACCGTCTTCCACGTCCACGCCCACGTCCTGGGCGGGCGCGATCTGGGCTGGCCGCCCGGATAACGGACACCTCCGGCCGCAGGCGGTGATATTGGCGCGAGCAATCGGCCAGGTCCCGGCTACGATGGGCGGAGAAGCACACCGAAAGAGACCGGGAGGCATCAGGCCGCTGGCCTGCCCATGTCCGAACTACACGAATCCCGACGCACAGCACCTCCTTCGCGCACTCAGGCGAAGGTGCTGATTCCGGACGAATACCCGATGGTCAGCCTCCTGGGCTCCCGTGACGAGCTGCTCCGCGTCATCGAGGGCGCCTTCAGGGCCGACATCCACGTGCGTGGCAACGAGATCACCGTCACCGGCAGCCCCGACGAGAGCGGCGCCGTCGTGCGCCTCTTCGAGGAGCTCGTCGAGATCCTGCGCAGCGGCGGTGAGCTCACCCCCGACGCGGTCGAGCGCAGCATCGCCATGCTGCGCATGACCTCCGACCGTCCCGCCGAGGTGCTCTCCCTCGACATCCTCTCCTCGCGTGGGCGGACCATCCGCCCCAAGACCGTCAACCAGAAGCGCTACGTCGACGCGATCGACAACCACACGGTCGTGTTCGGCATCGGCCCGGCCGGCACCGGCAAGACCTATCTCGCGATGGCCAAGGCCGTGCGGGCGCTGCAGGAGAAGCGGGTCAACCGCATCATCCTCACCCGGCCGGCGGTCGAGGCCGGTGAGCGGCTCGGCTTCCTGCCCGGCACGCTCTACGAGAAGATCGACCCCTACCTGCGCCCGCTCTACGACGCCCTGCACGACATGGTCGACCCCGACTCGATCCCCAAGCTCATGGCCGCGGGCACGATCGAGGTCGCGCCGCTGGCCTACATGCGCGGCCGCACGCTCAACGACGCCTTCATCATCCTCGACGAGGCGCAAAACTCCTCGGCCGAGCAGATGAAGATGTTCCTCACCCGGCTGGGGTTCAACTCCAAGATCGTGGTGACGGGTGACGTCACCCAGGTCGACCTGCCCTCGGGTACGGTCAGCGGCCTGCGGGTGGTGCAGGAGATCCTGGAGGGCATCCCCGACATCCACTTCGCCCGCCTGAGCAGCGCCGACGTGGTCCGCCACAAGCTGGTCAGCGAGATCGTCGACGCCTACGGGCGCTACGATGCCACGCAGGCCGCCCAGGAGCCGAAGGCGATCCAGCAGCGGGGGAAGCGACGGCCATGAGCATCGAGATCAACAACGAGTCCGGCGTAGGGGTCGACGAGGAGAGCATCGCCACCCTGGCCGCTCACGTGCTCGCCGAGATGGGCATCAACCCGCTCGCCGAGCTGTCCATCGTGGTCGTCGACGAGGACGCCATGGCCGAGCTGCACGAGAAGTGGATGGGCGAGCCCGGCCCGACCGACGTGCTGGCGTTCCCGATGGACGAGCTGCGTCCTGGGGGCGGCGCGCGCGGCGAGGGCGACGGTCCCGCCGATCCGGCCCTGCTCGGTGACGTCGTGCTCTGCCCGCAGGTCGCGGCCAGGCAGGCGGAGGACGCAGGTCACAGCGCAGCCGACGAGCTGGAGCTGCTGTGCACCCACGGCATCCTCCATCTGCTCGGCTACGACCACGCCGAGCCGGAGGAGCACAAGGAGATGTTCGGACTGCAGTCCCGGCTCCTCGAGTCGTGGCAGGAGGTGCGCAACCCGCGGTGAACGCCTGGTTGCTGTCGGTCATCGCCCTTGTGATCATCGGTGGCCTGATCGCCAGCGCGGAAACGGCGCTGACGCGCATCTCCAGGGTGCGTGCCGAGGAATACGTGCGTGAAGACAGACGTGGTGCCGCGCGGTTGCAGGCGATCGTGACCGACCCGCCGCGCTACCTCAATCTGCTCCTGCTGCTGCGGCTGAGCTGTGAGCTGGTCGCGACCGTGATCGCGACGCTGCTCTTCATCGATCTCCTCGACGACCAGGGCTGGGCCTACTTCTGGGCCGCGGTCGTGATGATCGTGATCAGCTACGTCGTGGTCGGCGTCATGCCGCGCACGCTGGGGCGCCAGCACGCCGAGCCGGTCGCGCTGGCCAGCGCCCCCATCGTGTACGGCCTGACCCGCATCTTCGGCCCCCTGCCCAAGCTGCTCATCCTGCTCGGCAACGCGCTCACCCCCGGCAAGGGCTTCCGCGACGGCCCGTTCACCTCGGAGGCCGAGCTGCGTGACCTGGTCGACCTGGCCGAGGAGCGCCGGGTGATCGAGCCCGACGAGCGCGAGATGATCCACTCGGTCTTCGAGCTGGGTGACACGCTGGTGCGCGAGGTCATGGTGCCGCGCACCGACATGGTCTACATCGAGCGGGGCAAGACGATCAGCCAGGCGCTGTCGCTCGCGCTGCGCAGCGGCTTCTCCCGCATCCCGGTCGTGGGCGAGAACCAGGACGACGTCATCGGCATCGCCTACCTCAAGGACATCGCCCGCAAGATCCACGAGTCGGGTGACAGCGGGGGCAAGGAACCGGTCGAGTCGATCATGCGGCCGGCCGCGTACGTGCCCGAGAGCAAGCCCATCGACCAGCTCATGCGCGAGATGCAGGCGCGGCAGATCCACATCGCCATCGTCATCGACGAATACGGCGGCACCGCCGGCCTGGTCACGATCGAGGACGTCCTGGAGGAGATCGTCGGGGAGATCACCGACGAGTACGACCAGGAGGCCCCGCGCGTGGAGTCCATGCCGGACGGCGCGCTGCGCGTGACGGCCCGCATGCCGGTGGACGAGCTGGCCGAGCTGTTCGACACCGAGATCGAGGTGGACGACGTGGAGACCGTGGGCGGGCTGCTGGCCCACGCGCTCGGCCGGGTCCCGATCGCCGGGTCGCACGCGGAGGTGGGCGGGCTGTCGCTCACGGCCGAGAGCCTGGCCGGGCGGCGCAACCGGATCAGCACGGTGGTGGCGCGGCGGGTCACGCCGCCCGAGGACGAGGCGGTCCCGGCCGCCGCCGAACGCGAATGACCATTCCCGCATCACCTCAGGGTGGTGCGGCAAGCGTTCTACAAGTCTTCTGCAAGCCGCGTCCGCCATTCTCATTTCACGACATCCAGTGCGGTGGGTGTCAAAGGGGAAGTGTCCGAACGCCGGGTGGGGTTCGCGGCAGAAGGAGACTTCCCGGGGGGACGACAACGTCCTGGCCGGGTCACCGGCCGAGACGTTGATCGGCTTAAAGGGTGTTCTCATCCGGAAACCGGATGAGGGCACCCTTTTTGCGCTTCGGTGGCCACTCCGGTGGATTGCCGTCTTCGCAGGTGGGGGAGGCTGCGAAGCAGGAGGGATCATGAAACGCGTACCGGGGGTCATCGCCTGCGCACTGCTGGCCGGAGTCCTGGCGGGATGCGGCGGCGGGGGAGCCGAGAGCTTCCTCGACGCCCGGGCCATGGCACAGCTGCGCGAGGTGCTCACCAAGAAGCCACCGCTGCCCGACGGCTTCACGCCGCGACCCGAGCAGGCCTGGCGGATGCCGTTCGGGCAGGCGGACAGGAACTGCAGGGCCGTGCTGGAGCCGGCCGGCGGACATGCGCCGGCGCAGGCGCTGAAGGCCCAGGCGGCGGTCAGCTACGACGGCGACGGGCTGGGCGAGCAGGCCGGGGTGGGCCTGGCCAGGTACGCGAACGAGGAGGCGCGCGGGCACCTCGACAAGCTGGCCAAGGCCATCGACTCCTGCCGTTCCGTGCACACCTCCAGCGGCACCGACCTGAGCGTGCGGACGCTTCCCGTGCGCGACGCGGGTGACGAGGCCGTGGGGGCGCGGCTGCACGGGCGGCTGAACGGCTACCCGTACGCGATGGACGTCGTCGTGTCCCGCGTCGGCGACACGCTCGTGTCCGTGGTGCACACCGGGATGAACGACGTGGACGCGGCGCGTACCCGCAAGGTGGTCGAGGCGGCGATCTCCTTGGTCAGCGCCTAATCTGGACCAGTGAACCCTGAAGACAGCAAGATCATCACGTTGGCCCGTGCCGCCAGGGCGCGCAACGGCTCCGCCGAGGGGGCGGCCGTCCGCGACGAGACCGGCCGCACCTACGCGGCGACCGACGTCTCCCTGACCGCGCTCAAGCTGTCGGCGGTGCAGGTGGCGGCGGCCATGGCGATCTCCAGCGGCGCGCGGTCCCTGGAGGCGGCGGCGCTGGTCAGCGAGGGCACGCCGAGCCCCGACGACGAGGCGGTGGCCGCCGAGCTGGGCGTCGGCAAGCTGCTCGTGGCCGGTCCCGACGGCACTCTGCGAGGCTGACGTGCCGATGTCGCCCTTTCTGGCGAGCCTGCGGGAGAAGATCGGCAACGATCTGCTCATGCTGCCGTCGGTGTCCGGGTTCGTGTTCGACGACGAGGGCCGGCTGCTGCTGGCCCGCCATGGTGACGTGGGCCTCTGGGCCGCTCCCGGCGGCGGGATCGATCCGGACGAGCGGCCTGAGGCGGCCGTGGCCAGGGAACTGCGCGAGGAGCTCGGCGTCGAGATCGAGGTGCGCGGCCTGATCGGCGTGTACGGCGGGCCCGAGTTCCGCACCCGCTACCCCAACGGCCACCAGGTCGCCTACGTCATCGCCGCCTACGGCTGCGCGCTGGCCCCCGGCTCGGGCGAGCCGCGTCCCGACGGGGACGAGATCAACGACTACCGGTGGGTGTCCGAGAGCGAGCTGCCCGGCTACGAGACGACGGCGTGGACGCCCGGGGTGGCGCCGACGGCGTTCGCCTGGTGGCGTGAACAGGCTCGATGATGGGACAGAATGCACATGTGACTTCGCCAGACAACCATCGCGCCGGATTCGCCTGCTTCGTGGGGAGGCCGAACGTCGGCAAGTCCACGCTGATGAACGCCCTGGTCGGCACGAAAGTGGCGATCACCTCGTCCAAGCCCCAGACGACCAGACGCGTCATCAGGGGCATCGTGCACCGGCCCGACGCCCAGATCATCATCGTCGACACCCCCGGCCTGCACCGGCCGCGCACGCTGCTCGGTGAGCGGCTCGACAGCCTGGTGCTGTCCACGCTGACCGAGGTGGACCTGATCGGGTTCTGCGTGCCGGCCAACGAGCCCATCGGCAAGGGCGACCGGTTCATCGCCGACAAGCTGTCCGCGGTGAAGAAGACCCCGGTCATCGCGGTGGTGACCAAGTGCGACCTGGCGAGCAGGGAGCAGATCGCCGAGCAGTTGCTGGCGGTGTCGCAGGTGGCCGAGTTCGCCGCCGTCGTGCCCGTGTCGGCGCAGTCGGGCGAGCAACTCGACGTGCTGGGCGACGTGATCATCGAGCATCTGCCCGAGTCGCCGCCCCTCTACGAGGGCGGCCAGCTCACCGACGAGCCGGAGCAGGTGCTGGTCGGCGAGCTGATCAGGGAGGCGGCGCTGGAGGGCGTACGCGACGAGCTGCCCCACTCGATCGCCGTGGTCGTCGACGAGATGATGACCCGCGAGGGGCGTGACGACCTGCTCGACATCTACGCCCACATGTTCGTCGAACGGCCCTCGCAGAAGGCGATCGTCATCGGGCACAAGGGGGAGCGGCTGCGCGACGTCGGCACCAGGGCCCGCAAGCAGATCGAGGCCCTGTTGGGCACCCGGGTCTATCTCGACCTGCGGATCAGCGTGGCCAAGGACTGGCAGCGCGACCCCAAGCAGCTGCGGCGGCTGGGCTTCTACGACTGATCCCGGCCGGGATCAGCGGCGGCCGATCAGGGCCATGAACGCGAGCAGGACGATCGCCAGCGCGCAGGCCAGCGCGGCGAACCAGCCGAACCTGATCACCGGCTCGATCGACAGCAGCTCGCCGAGGTTGATGGAGACGCGGTCGCGCAGCCCGCTGCCCTCGGTCACGAACAGCACCAGCACCAGCACGGCCGCCCCGCCGGGCAGGATCGCCAGCGCCGCCAGCCTCGGGCGTGACAGCAGGCCGGCCAGGCCGCAGCCCAGCGCCGCCAGCCCGGCCATCAGCGTGTAGACGCCGAACGCGTCGTCGATCCCGCGCACGTCACTGGCCACCCCGGCGCCGATCAGGCCGCTCGTCGCCTGCAGCCCGGCCCAGGGCAGGACCGCGCAGAACACAAGCAGGGCTCCGGTGAGGATCACGGCCAGCGGATAACCACGGCGCAGCTTCGGGTGGGCGGGTGCGACGGCCATACGATCACTGTAAGCCGGGAGACGCGCCGCTCTCCACCGTACGCAACGGAGTCGTCACCACGGCGTGGCGCCGGTGGCCGGCTCATCCGCCACAGCCGTGCGCTCGCCCCACTCCAGCCGTGACCGCAGCTGTACGGCGTCCTTCGCGAGCGCGGACACCAGCGTGCCGGGACCGGCCAGCGGCAGCACCGCGACGCCCTCGGCCACGGCCGGCTCCTTGGCGCGGGCGGTCAGGAAGGTGGTGCCGACGCAGCGCGCGGGGCCGTACACGGCGGGGGAGGAGTCGAAAACCGGGTCGCCGGCCGTGAACTCCTGCCTGAGCAGCGGCAGGCCGTCGCGGGTGACGTCGAAGCGCGAGCGGCAGCGGCCGGACGGTTCGCCGTGGCGGCCGAAGACGATCTCCTCCCGCCAGAACGCGCTCGCGCCGTCCTCCAGCGTGAGCCGGACCACGAGGCGGTGCGCGCAGCCGGCGGCCAGCACGGTCGGCTCAGGGGCGAAGCGGAGCGTGCCGCCCGCGCCCACGTGGGCGGTGACCAGCAGCTCGGACTCACCCGGGCCGGGCAGGACCAGCGTGGCGGCGACCGAGCCCAGCTCCAGGGTGGTGCCGGGGGCGACGTACAGGTCGAGCGCGAGCCTGTCGCCGCCGAGCGGGCCCGCGGCGGTGGAGACGAGGTGGACGGTGTGCGGCCCGGTCTGGCGCAGCGTCAGCGGCGGCGCCGAGGCCAGGCGGCTCACCACGGTACGGCCGTCACCGGCCCGCGCGGTCGCCACGGCGGCACTCGCCCGCATCACCCGCCGGGTGCTCGCGGGTGGTGCGGGTGTCGTGGGGGCGGCGAGTGTCGGGGTGGGGGGTGGGTGGTCGGCCGATGGTGGTGGCATTACGAGACGGGGGCCGCGTGGGCGTGAGACCAGTCGCGTACCTGCTCGGAGACCCAGGCGGCGACCTCGGCGGCGGTGGGTTCCTGGCGGATCGAGGTGAAGTGCACCGGCCGGTCGCCGCGCACCGCGGCCGCGTCGCGGGCCATCACGTCGAGGTCGGCGCCCACCATCGGGGCCAGGTCGGTCTTGTTGATCACCAGCAGATCCGCGCTCGTGACGCCGGGGCCGCCCTTGCGTGGCACCTTGTCGCCGCCCGACACGTCCAGCACGAAGATCTGCCGGTCGGCCAGCCCACGGCTGAACGTGGCCGTCAGGTTGTCGCCGCCGCTCTCGATGATCACCAGGTCGAGCGGGCCGAAGTGGTGTTCCAGGGTCTCCACGGCGTCGAGGTTCGCGGCGATGTCGTCGCGGATGGCGGTGTGCGGGCAGCAGCCGGTCTCGACGGCGAGGATGCGTTCCTGGTCGAGCACGCCCGCGCGGCGCAGGAAGTCGGCGTCCTCCGTGGTGTAGATGTCGTTGGTCACCACGCCCAGGGACAGCGACGGGCCCAGGGTCCTGCAGAGGGCCGCCACCAGGGCCGTCTTACCGCTGCCAACCGGCCCGCCGACGCCCAGGCGCAGCGCGCGGCCGCGGCCGTCGGGGGCGTGGTGGTGGTCGTCGTGATTGGCTCCCATGAAGGGGTCCTTTCGTCTCAGGAGATGAACAGCCGTACCTCGGCTCGGGCGTGCTGTTCCGCGAGAAGATCAAGGGCCGGCGCCGAGCAGGCGGGAAGCGCCTCCAGCGCCGCCAGGGCCGCGAAGGGATCGGCGGCCGTGGAGTGTCCGGCGCCGGACGCCGGATCGGCTCGGGTCGCGTCGGTGGTGCGGCCGGTCGCCGGGCCGGCGTCGGCGGCGGCGAGGTCGGACGGCAGGCAGGCCTGGGTGGCGACGGCGGTCAGGTCGGAATCAAGGCCGGCCAGGACGGCGTGCACGGCCACCGGGTCGAGGCCCAGCAGCCGGACCGCCGCCGTGGCCGGCCCGGTGACCGCGTGGTAGGCCGCCGCCAGCGCCGCCTCCTCGGGCGTGGCCCCGGCCGCGTGCGCCGCTGCGCCGAGGGCGAGCGGGTGATGCGGGCTCGGGATCGCCCGGGCGAGCTCGTCCAGCACGGGGGACGGCCAGATCCGGCGGGCCACCCGCAGCAGCAGCCGGCCCTGAGTGCGCGAGGCCTCCCGCTGCGCAGGGGACGCGGTCCTGGCGTCCATCTCGGCGTCCAGCGCCTCCCACGAAACCGCGCCGGTGGGGGCCGCGCCTGGGAAGGTTGAGCCCGAGGAGGTCGTGCCGGAGGAGACCGCGCCTGGGCAGGCCGTGCCGGAGGGAACCGTGCCGGGTGAGGCCGCGCCTGGCGAGGCCGTGCCGATGGAGGCGTGGGCGCAGGAGGCGGCGGTGAGGGCGGCGGCGACCGTGCCGGCCGTGCGCAGTCGTCCGCGCAGGAAGTGCGCCAGTGAGGGCACGTCGTGCACCGCCCCCGACGCGACGGCGCGTTCGGCGCCGCCGGAGTGGGCGTGACCCCCGGCCGGGAGCCGGGAGTCGGTGAGGAGGAGCAGGGCGGGCCGCATCAGAAGAGGAAATAACGCTGGGCCATGGGCAGGGCGGTGGCGGGCGCGGGCTCGACGAGGTCGCCGTCGATGCGGACCTCGAACGTGTCGGGCGCCACGTCGATCCGCGGCAGCGCGTCGTTGAGCGGCATCGCGGACTTGCCGCGCCCCCGTACGTCCGCCACCGGCGCGAGGCGGCGGCGCACCGCGAGCCGGTCGGCCAGCCCCGACTCCACGGCGGCGGGCGAGACGAAGTGCAGCGAGGTGGCCGCGGCGGTGACCGGCGCGGCGCCGAACATGGGGCGGGGCAGCACCGGCTGCGGCGTCGGGATCGAGGCGTTGGCGTCGCCCATCTGCGCCCAGGCGACCACGCCGCCCTTGAGCACCAGGTCGGGCTTGACCCCGAAGAAGGCCGGGTCCCAGAGGACCAGGTCGGCTAGCTTGCCGGGCTCGACGGAGCCGACGTCGGCCTCCAGGCCGTGGGCGATGGCCGGGCAGATCGTATATTTCGCGATATAGCGGCGGGCGCGCAGGTTGTCGGCCGGCCCACCCAGCGAGCCTCGCCGCGCCTTCATGACGTGCGCCGTCTGCCACGTACGGATGATCGTCTCGCCGATCCTGCCCATGGCCTGCGAGTCCGAGCCGATCATGGAGATCGCCCCGAGGTCGTGCAGGATGTCCTCGGCCGCCATCGTCGTCGGCCGGATGCGCGACTCGGCGAACGCCAGGTCCTCGGGGATCGACGGGTTGAGGTGGTGGCAGACCATCAGCATGTCGAGGTGCTCGTCGAGCGTGTTGACGGTGTGGGGCCTGGTGGGATTGGTGGACGACGGCAGTACGTTGGGATAGGCCGCGACGCGGATGATGTCGGGCGCGTGCCCGCCGCCCGCCCCTTCGGTGTGGTAAGCGTGAATCGTCCGGTCGCCGATGGCCGCGAGCGTCGACTCGACGAAGCCGGCCTCGTTCAGCGTGTCGGTGTGGATCGTGACCTGCACGCCGGCGGCGTCGGCGACGCTCAGGCAGGCATCGATGGCGGCCGGCGTGGTGCCCCAGTCTTCGTGCAGCTTGAAGCCGGAGGCGCCGGCCCGCAGCTGCTCGCGCAGGCCCTCCTCGCTGACGGTGTTGCCCTTGCCGAGCAGGGCGAAGTTCAGCGGGTAGGCGTCGAGCGACTCCAGCATGCGGGCGAGGTACCAGGCGCCGGTGACGGTGGTGGCCTTGGTGCCCTCGACGGGCCCGGTGCCGCCGCCGACGATCGTGGTGACGCCGGAGCCGATGGCCTCGTCGAGCAGTTGCGGGCAGATGAGGTGGACGTGCGAGTCGACGGCCCCGGCGGTGAGGATCTTGCCGTTGCCGGCCAGCACCTCCGTGGACGGCCCGATGACCAGGTCGACGCCGTCCATCGTGTCGGGATTGCCCGCCTTGCCGATGCCCATGATCCGGCCGTCGCGGATGCCGACGTCGGCCTTGATCACGCCCCAGTGGTCGAGGATGACCGCGCCGGTGATGATCAGGTCGGCCGCGCCCTCCGCGCGGGTGGTCCTGGCCTGGCCCATGGACTCGCGGATGACCTTGCCGCCGCCGAAGACGGCCTCGTCGCCGTGCCCGGCGGGGCCCGCGGACCGGTCCTCGGTGACCTCGATGAACAGGTCGGTGTCGGCCAGCCGGATCCGGTCGCCGGTCGTGGGGCCGTAGAGTGCGGCGTAACGGGCGCGCGTGATGGCGGTCCCCTGGGTGACGGGCCCGTGCGTGGCCGGCCCATCGGCGGTGGGCCCGTGTGCGGTCGGCTGGTCAGTCATCGAGCGGCCCCGCCCACTCCTGCCGCAGCCCCGGCACCACCCGATTCCCTGCCAGCGGCACCAGCGTCACGTCCCGTTCGACGCCGGGCTCGAACCTGATCGCCGTCCCCGCCGGCACGTCCAGCCGCATCCCCCACGCCGCCTTCCTGTCGAACTCCAGCCCCGGGTTGGCCGCGGCGAAGTGGTAGTGGGAGCCCACCTGCACCGGCCGGTCGGCCGTGTTGACCACGCGCACGCTCACCCGCTCGCGCCCCGGGTTGAGCACGATCACGCCCTCCGGATGGACGTATTCGCCCGGGATCACGGGATCGGCCTGTGCACGGTGACCAGCTTCGTGCCGTCGGGGAAGGTGGCCTCGATCTGCACGCTGTCGAGCATCTCCGGTACGCCCTCCATGACGTCGGCCCGGCCGAGCACCGACCGCCCGGCCTCCATCAGGTCGGCCACGCTGCGCCCGTCTCTGGCCCCTTCCATGAGGAAGGAGGCGATGACGGCGGTAGCCTCGGGGTGGTTGAGCCGCAGGCCCCGGGCCTGGCGCTCGCGCGCGACCCCGGCGGCGACGTGGATGAGCAGCCGTTCCTGCTCGTGTGGGGTTAGCCGCATGGCCCGGACCATAGAAACCGGCCGTTTCCACGGCGTTGCCGGAGCATGTCGTGTTGGTTTCGCCCTGCGGTGAAGCAGGGCATGACGGTTTTTGTGCGATTGTGAACGCTTGGCAATCGCCAATTAACAATCGGGATCTTCTGGCGAAATGTCGCCGAGTCACCTTTCTCGCAGAACCGGTCGGCAGGAAGGAACGGCTGTGCGCATCTCCCGCCCGATTGTCTCCGCGATCCTCCTCTTAACCCTCGCGGCCTGCGGGTCCGACGCCGAACCCGCCGCCCAGTCCAGCGAGATCAAGGTCGGACTCCTGCACTCGCTCAGCGGCACGATGGCGATCAGCGAGGTCACCGTGCGCGACGCCGAACTGCTCGCCATCGAGGAGATCAACAAGGCCGGCGGCGTCCTGGGCAAGAAGCTCGTCCCGGTCGTGGAGGACGGGGCCTCCGACTGGCCCACGTTCGCCGAGAAGGCCACCAAACTGATCAGGCAGGACAAGGTCGCGACCGTCTTCGGCGGCTGGACCTCGGCCAGCAGGAAGGCGATGCTGCCGGTCTTCGAACGCTACAAGGCGCTGCTGTGGTATCCGGTGCAGTACGAAGGGCTGGAGAGCTCGCCGTACATCTTCTACACCGGCGCCACCACCAACCAGCAGATCATCCCCGGCCTCGACTACCTCAAGGAGCAGGGCAAGAAGAAGTTGTTCCTGGTCGGCAGCGACTACGTCTTCCCGCGCACCGCGAACAAGATCATCAAGGCGTACGCGGCCGCGAACGGGATGGAGATCCTCGGTGAGGAGTACACCCCGCTCGGCCACACCGAATACTCCACTCTGGTCAACAAGGTCATGGGCGCCAAGCCGGACGCGGTCTTCAATACGTTGAACGGCGATTCGAACGTGGCCTTCTTCAAGCAGCTCAAGAGCGCGGGGGCCACGGCGGAGAGCATGCCGGTGCTGTCGGTGAGCATCGCCGAGGAGGAGGTCACCGGCATCGGCGTGGACAACATCGTCGGCCAGCCGGTCGCCTGGAACTACTACCAGACCACCGAGACCCCGGCCAACGAGGCGTTCGTCAAGGCGTACAAGGCCAGGTACGGCGCGGGCAAGGTCACCAGCGACCCCATGGAGGCCGGCTACAACGCCGTCTACCTGTGGGCCGAGGCGGTCAAGAAGGCGGGCACGACCGAGGTGGAGGCGGTCAAGAAGGCCGCCCCGGGCATCGCGCTCGAACGTCCCGAAGGGCTGGTCACCATCGACGGCGAGAACCAGCACATGTACAAGACCGCCCGTATCGGCATCATCCAGCCCGACGGCCTGATCAAGCAGGTGTGGGACTCCGGCAAGCCGATCAAGCCGGACCCGTACCTGAAGGGCTACCCCTGGGCCGCGAGCCTGGCGGCGGGCTGACGATGACGGCCTTCGTCAACCAGCTGCCGATCGGGCTCTCGATCGGGGCGGTGCTGCTGCTCATCGCACTCGGCCTGACGTTCACGTTCGGGCAGATGGGCGTGATCAACATGGCGCACGGGTCGTTCATCATGGCCGGGGCCTACACCGCGTACCTGCTGCAGGACTTCGTCCTGGCCCTGCCGGCGGCCTTCGTGGTCGCCGGCGCCATGGGGCTAGTCCTGGAGCGGCTCGCGATCAGGCACCTGTACGGCCGGCCGCTGGACACGCTGCTGCTCACCTGGGGCGTCAGCCTGGTGCTGCAGCAGCTCGCCCGCGACCTGTTCGGCGCGCCCAACGTGCAGGTGAGTGCGCCCACCTGGCTGTCGGGAGGCGTCGGCATCCTGCCCTACAACCGGCTGTTCATCATGGGGCTCGCGGTGGCCGGCGTGGTGGGGGTCTGGTTCTACCTCACCCGCACCGGGCTCGGCCGCAGGACCCAGGCGGTGGTGCAGAACCGGCAACTGGCCGCCACCAGCGGGATCGACACCGGCCGGGTCGACATGCTGACCTTCTTCATCGGATCGGGGCTGGCCGGCGTCGCGGGCGTGGCGGTGACGCTCATCGGCCCGGTCGGGCCCGCGCTCGGCGACTACTACATCGTGGACGCCTTCCTCGTCGTCGTGGCCGGCGGGCTCGGGCAGCTGCGCGGGGCCGTGCTCGCGGCGCTCGGGCTCGGGCTGCTCAACTCCTACGCCGAGTTCTGGTCGGACGCCTCGCTGGCCAAGGTGATCGTGTTCGCGGTCATCATCGCGTTCCTGCAGATCAGGCCGCAGGGCATGTTCGTGCTCAGGTCGAGGGTGCTCACATGATCGGGCGTCAGAGGGCGCTCACATGATCGGGCGTCAGAGGGGTGCTCACGTGATCAGACGTCATCTGCCCTTCGCGACCGTGGCCGTGATCGCGCTGGTGGCCACGCCGCTGCTACTGGAGCCGTTCCGGCTGGGGTTGCTCGCGAAATACCTGTGCTATGCGATCGTCGCGCTCGGGATCGGGCTGGCCTGGGGCAAGGGCGGCATGCTCACGCTCGGCCAGGGCGTCTTCTTCGGGCTCGGCGGCTACTCCATGGCCATGTACCTCAAGCTCAACGAGGCCGGAGCGGGCGGATTGCCCGACTTCATGGTGTGGAGCGGCGTGGAGACGCTGCCCGCCCTGTGGGTGCCGTTCGCGAACCCGGTCTTCGCGCTCGGCATGGCCGTGCTCGGGCCGGTGGCCATCGCGCTGATCCTGGGCACGCTCGTCTTCCGGCAGCGGGTACGGGGGGCGTACTTCGCGATCCTCACCCAGGCGCTGGCCGCCGCCATGGTCATCCTGCTGGTCGGGCAGCAGGGCCTGACCGGCGGCACCAACGGCATGACGAACTTCTTCGAGCTGTTCGGCCAGGACCTGGCCGAGGACTCCACCCAGCGCGGCCTCTACCTGGTCGTGGCGAGCGTGCTCGGGGTGCTCTACCTGGCCACCCGCCAGCTCGTGAACAGCCGCTACGGCCGCCTGCTCGTCGCGGTCAGGGACGGCGAGGACCGGGTGCGCTTCCTCGGCTACGACCCGGCCCTGGTCAAGACCGTCACCTTCGCCGTCTCTGCGGGCATGGCCGGGCTGGCGGGCGCGCTGTTCGTCCCGGTCGTCGGCATTATCTCGCCCGCGCTGCTCGGCGTCGTGCCCTCGCTGGAACTGGTCGTCGCGGTGGCCGTGGGCGGCCGGCACGCACTGGCCGGCGCCGTGCTCGGCGCGGTCGTCATGGGGTACGCCAAGACGGCGTTCAGCGAGCAGTTCGCCGACGGCTGGCTCTACCTGCAAGGAGCCCTGTTCATCCTGGTGATGACACTCGCCCCCAAGGGCATCGCCGGAATCAGCCGAAGCATCGCCGGGAGGCTGCGCCATGCTAGAGCTACGTGACGTCCAGGTGATCTTCGACGGCTTCCGCGCGCTCGACGGCGTCGACCTGACCGTGCCCGAGGGCGAGCTGCGCTTCCTCATCGGGCCCAACGGGGCCGGCAAGACCACGCTCATCGACGTGATCACAGGCCTGACCAAGCCGGCGGCGGGCAGCGTGCGGTTCGGCGGCGCGGACCTGGTCGGCAGGAAGGAGCACCAGATCGTCCGGATGGGCGTCGGGCGCACGTTCCAGACCTCGGTGGTGTTCGAGGCGCTCACCGTGGTCGAGAACCTCGACCTGGCCGCCACCTTCCGCAAACCCCTGTGGTCGCTGACCCGGCGGCGCGACGGCGTGTCGGAGGCCGTCGAGGAGGCCCTGGCCAGGACGGGTCTGGAAGAGCTCGCCGAGCGTTCAGCGGGCGTTCTCTCGCACGGCCAGCGCCAGTGGCTGGAGATCGGCATGCTTCTGGCGCAGCGGCCGAAACTGCTGCTCCTGGACGAGCCGGTGGCCGGCATGTCCAAGGACGAACGCGAGCGTACGGGCGAGCTGCTCACCGAGATCGCCGACGACCACACGGTGATCGTGGTGGAGCACGACATGGATTTCCTGCGCCGGCACGCCTCGGTGGTGACCGTGCTGCACGAGGGCAAGGTGCTCGTCGAGGGGTCGGTCGACCAGGTCAGCGCCGACCCCCGGGTGCAGGAGGTCTATCTGGGGAGGAGGGCCAGCGATGCTGTCGGTAACCGGCCTTGAGTCGGGGTACGGAAGGGCGCGCGTGCTGTTCGGGGTGTCGCTGGAGGTCGGCCCCGGCCAGCTCGTGTGCGTCATGGGACGCAACGGGGTCGGCAAGACCACGCTGCTCAACACCGTCATGGGCGTGCTGCCCGCGACGGCGGGCACGGTGACGTTCGACGGCCGCGACGTCACCAGGCTCAAGCCGCACGAGCGGGTGCGGCTCGGCATGGGGTACGTGCCGCAGGGCCACCAGTGCTTCCCCCAGCTCTCGGTGCTGGGCAACCTGCTCGTCACCGTCGAGGCCGCCAAGCAGCCCAGGAGCGCTGTCGACGAGGCCCTCGACGTCTTCCCCGCGCTCAAGCCCCTGCTCAAGCGGAGCGCCGGGCACCTGTCGGGCGGCCAGCAGCAGCAGCTCGCCATGGCCCGCGCCCTGGTGACCAGGCCCAGGATGCTCATCCTCGACGAGCCGACCGAGGGCATCCAGCCGTCGATCATCGTCGAGATCGAGGCGGCCATCGAGCGGCTGCACGCCTCGGGGCTGGCCGTGCTGCTGGTGGAGCAGTATCTGGACATCGCGCTCCGGCTGGCGGACACGTTCGTCATCCTCGACGGCGGCCACGTGGTGCGCACGGGGGCGGCAGGGGACCTGCACAAGGAGGACGTCCGCCGGCTGCTGGCCGTCTGACGGGCGAGCAGGGCCGGGCGAGCAGGGCCGGGCGAGCAGGGCCGGGCGAGCAGGGCCGGGCGAGCAGGGCCGGGCGGCGACTGAGCGCCCGGCGTCTAGCGGGCCACCTGCGCGAGCAGGGCGCGGGCGTTGCCGGCGGCCTGGCGGTCGCCTGCCCGCTCGAAGACCTCCAGCGCCGTGCCGGCCAGCTCCCGCGCCCGTTCCGCCGCGCCTTCCGCCCGGTTCACCCGGGCCAGGCCCAGCAGGGCGTGGGCGTCGAGCAGGCGGTCGCCGAGGCGGACGGCGATGCCGCGGGCCCGCTCGGCGGCGGCCCTGGCCTCGGGCTTGGCGCCCTGCGCCAGGCGTACCGCGGCCAGGTCGAGCAGAGTGTCGGCCTGGCGGTGCCGGTCGCCCAGCTCGGTGAGGTGATCGACGGCGCGGGTCAGGTGGGCGGCGGCTTCGTCGAGGCGGCCGGCCCGGCGCAGCACCGCGCCGAGCACGCTCTCGGCGTCGGCCGCGTCACGCTGGTTGCCCGCCGCCTCCAGGCACGACACCAGCGCCCGCTCGGCCTCGTCCAGCCGGCCCCGCTCCAGGTGCACCCGGCCGAGCCGGCGCCGGGCGTGGTTCACCTTGCGGGTGCGGCCCTGGCGCAGGAACATGCCCAGCGCGAGCCGCAGCTTCTCGTGCGCCAGGTCCCATTCGCGCTCGGCGAGATGCAGGTCGCCCAGGTCGAGCAGGACGAGCGCCTCGCCCTGGTCGTCCCCGGAGCGGCGGGCCGACTCCAGCGCCCGCCGCGACACCTCACGCCAGTCGTCGAGGAAGCGGTGCCGCTCCAGGTAGGGCGCCAGCAGATGCGCCAGGCGCCAGCAGGGGTCGTCGAAGCCCGCGTCGTGCAGGTCGGCGACCAGGCTCACCAGGAACGAGCGCTCGGCGTCCAGCCACTCGACCGACTCCCTGATGTCACGGGTCGCCACCGCCGTCGCCGGATCGCCCGACACCAGCGAGAACCGGGAGGCCCGCACCCTGGCCAGCACCACCGCCGACACCCGGTCCAGCACGCCCTGCACCGGCTGCTCGCGGGCGAACAGCCTGGTCAGGGCGTGCATCCGGTAGCGGACCTGCCCCGCCGCGTCCACGCCCGCCGTCTCCAGCAGGCCCGCGTCCACCAGCGCCTCGGCCCCGCCGCCGAGCCGCTCGGTCAGCCAGTCGGCGAAGTCCGGCGCGGACAGCGCGCCGAGGCCGCGCAGCGTCAGCCTGGCCGGCTCGGGCAGTCCGTCGTAGCCGACGGTGAACACGCTGCGCACCGTCCGGTCGCCCGCGTGCAGCCGGTCGAGCCGCCCGTGCTCGTCCTCCAGCAGGCCCACCAGGTAGTCGACCGTCCACTCCGGCCGGGCCGCCAGCCTGGAGGCGGCGATGCGCAGCGCGATCGGCAGCCCGCCGCAGAACCTGGCCAGCCGGCCCATCGCCGCGTCGGCGGGCCGCCCGGACCCGGCCGTCAGCAGGTCGAGCGACTCTTCAGGGCCGAGCACGCCCACCGACAGCCGGGTCGCCCCGGCCAGGCCGCCGAGCGGGGAACGGCTGGTCACGACCGTCGGGCAGGAGGTCAGCAGCGGGCGTACCTGAGCCTCGTCGGCGGCGTTGTCGAGTAGCACCAGCAGCCGCCGGTTGGCGCAGTAGGCGCGGAAGAGGCGCTCGCGCTGCTCCAGCGTCGCGGGGATGGCCTGGGCCGGGCAGCCCAGCCAGCGCAGGAAGTCCTCAAGGACGGCCGCGGGGGACGTCGTCTCGCGCAGGTCGGCGTACAGGATGCCGTCGGGGTACGCCTCGCGCCCGCGCCAGGCCGCGCGCACGGCCAGCGCCGACTTGCCCGCGCCCGCCTGGCCGTGCACCACCACCTGGTCGCCGAGCACCCGGTCGAGCAGGCCGGCGCGGCCGGTGAAGTCGGGCACGTCCGGCGGCAGCAGCACCGGCGGCCCCGCCGAGACGTGCAGCGAGACGTCGTCGTGCAGCATGCGGTGGTAGAGGAGCTGCAGCTCGGAGTCGGGCTCGATGGCGTGCCCGCCGTCGAGCTGGTCGCGCAGCACCGCGTACGCGGCCAGCGCGTCCACCCGGCGGCCACTGCGGTAGAGGGCCAGCATGTACTGGCCGCGGAAGCGCTGCCACGTCGGGTGCTGCTTGGTCAGCCGGCGCAACTCCACCAGCAGCTCGCGGTGCCGGCCCGCGTGGAGGTCGGCCTGCAGCCTGCGCTCCAGGGCCAGCAGCCGCAGCTCCTCCAGCTCCTCGCGCAGCTGTCGTGTCTCGGCCCAGCGCTCGCCCTCGGGATCGACGTCCTCCAGCAGGTCGCCCCGCCACAGGCTCAGCGCCTCCTCGTAGGCGCCCTTGTCGACCAGCAGCCGGAAGCGGTCGACGTCGAGCTGCTCGTCGCCCAGCGCCAGCACGTACGAGCCGGACACGGTGCTGATCACGTCCTTGCCGACGAGCCTGCGCAGCTCGCCGACGTAGCCGCGGACCAGGGAGTCGGAGCGGTCGCCGCCCTCACGCGGCCACAGCAGCCTGCGCAGCCGCTCGACCGTCAGCGGGCGGCCCGCGTTCAGCAGGAACATCGCGAGCAGGTCGCGGTGCTTGGGCACGGTCGGGGTGCGGTCGTGCCCCTCGCCGTCGCGTACCTCAAGCGGCCCCATGATGCGAAATTCCACGCGGCCTTCCTTCGGGGAGGAGATCTCGATCAGAATGGCACACTTGATGGCTGCCCTCACTCCCGCAGACCCACGACGGCTGGGCCGCTACTGGCTGGCCGGCCGGCTCGGCGCGGGCGGCCAGGGTGTCGTGTACGAGGCGTACGGCGAGAGCGGCGAGCGCGTCGCCGTCAAAGTGCCCACCCTCGACGGCCCCGAGGCGCGCGCCCGGCTGGCCAAGGAGGCGGCCGCGGCCCGGCGGGTGGCCTCCTTCTGCACCGCCGCCGTGATCGAGGCCCAGGTCGAGACGGCGCCGCTGTACATCGTCAGCGAGTACGTCCCCGGGCCCAGCCTGCGTCAGGCGGTGGCCGAATCCGGGCCGTACGGGGCCGGCGCGCTGCGCCGGCTCGCGATCGGCGTGGCCACCGCGCTGACCGCCATCCACCAGGCCGGCATCGTGCACCGCGACCTCAAACCGGACAACATCATCCTCGGCCCCGACGGGCCGCGCGTGATCGACTTCGGTGTGGCGCGCGAGAGCGGGCCCACCACGACGGGACCGGCCATGGGCACGCCCGGCTACATGGCGCCCGAGGTGCTCACCGGCCGCGCCGCCACCGGGGCGGCGGACGTGTGGGCGTGGGGGATGGTGCTGCTGTTCGCGGCGCGGGGGCGCGACGCGATTCCGGCGGGTGAGCCGATGGCGGTGGTGGGGCGGGTGCTGGAGTTCTCCGCCGACGTCTCGGGGCTGCCGGACGGGATCGCGCCGCTGGTGGCCGCCGCCACGGCGCACGACCCCGCCGCCCGTCCTGCAGCCAGGGACGTGCTCCTCGGCCTGCTGGGGCTGCCGGAGCTGCCAGGGGACGGTGATGGTGCTGCAGGGGACGGCTCCGGTGCGGAAGACGATCCGCTGGTTCGCGGCAGCGGGGTGGCCGCTGAACTCACCGGTGAGGCGGGTCCCGGCCTGGGCGCGGTGGCCGAGGAGCTCTACCGCGAGCTGAGCGAGGCGGAGCGGGCCTGCGTGCCCGAGGTGTTCCTGCGCATGCTCGACGGCGACGCGCTGCGGCCGGTGCGGCGTGACGAGCTGCCGGAGATCGAGGGCCTGGACGCCATGCTCGACCTGTTCACCGCCGCGGGCCTCGTGACGCGGCGCGAGGAGACGTTCGAGTTGCCCGCGCCCGGGCTGGTGCGCGCCTGGCCTCGGTTGCGGGACTGGGTGGGGGCCAACAGCGACGGGCTGCCCGTGCACCGCCGGCTGGCCGACGCCGCCGCCGAGTGGGACGGTCACGGCAGGCGGCCCGCCGACCTGATGCAGGGCACCCCGCTGGACCGCACCCTGCGCTGGGCCGCCGCCGAGCGCAGGGACCTCACACTGGCCAGGCGGGAGCGCGAGTACCTCGACGCCGCCGCGGCCCAGGTGCGCAGACGCGGCAGGAGGCGCGGTCTGATCGCGGCGGCGCTGGCCGTGCTGCTGGTCGTCGCGCTGGGCGGGCTGGGGGCGGCCGAGTACCTGCGCAGGGAGTCCGTACGCCAGCGGGACGACGCCAGGGCCAAGGAGCTGGCGCTGCGCGCGTCCGGGCTGCGCGAGGTGGAGCCGGAGCTGGCACTACTGCTGTCGGTGGCGGCTTGGCGGCTGTCGCCGGAGACGACGGAGGCGTGGGGAGCGCTGCTCGACTCGGCGTCCCAGCACGTGAGCGACGTCTTCGTGGCCCCGTCCGTGGACTCGTCGAGCGTGCAGGCGCTCGACCCGGACGGCCGCGTCCTGGCCTCCGTGGCGGGCGACACCGCCCGGCTCTGGGACGTCGCGAGCGGACGGCGGCTGCGCGAGGTCACCGGGCTCGACCCGGGCGTGACCCGGCTGGCCGTGAGCCGCGACGGCCGACGACTGGCCGCTCTGGACGACGACGGCGTGCGGGTGTGGGACACCGTCACCGGCCGGCCGCTCGGCGAGCCGTTCGCGAAGGATGCGGGTGGGTTCGGCGGGCTGGAGTTCGACCGGTCCGGCCGGCTGCTCTCCGTGCCGCGCGCGTCGGGCGGCGTGGAATGGTGGGACGTGGCCGGGCGGGCCAAGCTCACCGCTCCGGGCGGGGCGGCGCTCACCGGGATCAGCCCCGACGGCCGCTACGGGGTCGTCGCGGCGGGCGAGCGGACGGCCGAGGTGTGGGACCTGCGACGAGGCCGGCGGCTGAGCCTGCCCTCCCTGCCGGGCAGCGGCACCACGATCGCCGCCGCCTTCAGCGAGGACAGCCGGGCGCTGGCGCTCATCGAGGACGTGCCCCGCCACGACAAACCCATCGTGCACTTGTACGACCTGGTCACGCGTAGGGCGAAGCAGCCCATCGAGGGCGATGCGCTGCAGGCCGCGGATTTCGTCTTCGGCGGCGGGTACGTCGGCATGTGGGCACCGGGGGAGCTCACCGTGGCGCGGTGGGACGGCTGGACGACCATGCTGACCGTCCCGCTGCCGACCGATCCCGTCCAGGTCCGCTACGACCTGGCAGGCAAGGCCGTACGCGTGCTGAACGGGCAGGGCGGCGTCGTCACCCTGGACGTCTCCATGATGTTCGACCGGCCGATGAGGCTCGACCCGCCGCTCGACCACGACGTCGTCACCCTCGAAGTGGCGCCCGGCGGCCGGATGCTGGCCGTCAAGCGAGAGCCCTCGGCGCTCACCGCCCACCAGCTACGCACCCTGGAACTGCTCGACCCGGCGACCGGCGCGCGGAAGGCCGGCCCGATCGCCTGGGAGGGCGAGGGGAAGGCGATGGCCTTCAGCCGGGACGGCACCCGGCTGGCCTTCGGCGACGGCGACGTGGTGCGCGTGCTCGACGTCACCTCCGGGCGGATCATGCGGCAGTTCGGGCTCACCGACAGTGCCTCAGGACCGGAATACAGCGTCACCGATGAGGTCGACAGCACCTCCGAGCAGCCCGGCAGTGCCTCTGAACCGCCCGGCGGCGCCTCCGAGGAGGACGACAACGCTCCCGAGCCGGCCGACAGCATCCCCGAACCGGCCGACAGTGACTCAGAACCGGCCGGCAGCGCCTCCGAGCAGCCCGTCAGTGTCTCCGAGCTGGCCTTCGGGCCCGACGGCCGGACGCTGGCCGTGCAGCCGGACGGTGGCGCGTTCTTCGTGATGGACCTGCGGGACCTCAAGCGCAGGTCGTCCGCGGGAAACCTCGTGCCGGGCGACGGGCCCATGGAGTTCGCCCCTGACGGTGCCCGGCTGTTCGTCGCGGACCCGCGACCGCGGCTCTACGACCCAGGACGCGACACCCTCGTACCCGTGTCCGCCGACGCCGCACGGCTCGGGGGCACGTTCGCCTACAGCCCCGACGGGCGCAGGATCGCCTTCTCAGGACCGGACCGGATCACCATCTGGGACCGTGACCTGCGCACCCGGCTCGGCGCCTTCCCCGTGACGGCCGGGATGGGCGAAGCCACCCTGCTGACGTGGTCGCCGGACGGCCGCTGGATCGCCTCGTACGAAGGCGGGCCGCGGCTGCGCTTGTGGGACGTGGCGAGCGGGCGGCAGATCGGGGTCGTGTACGACGGGCTGGCGGCGCCGCAGATCGACAACTCGTGGCTCGGCTTCTCGGCCGACGGGACGAAGCTGCACAGCCTCGGCGTGGACGGCACGTTCCGTACGCACGAGCTCGACGGCGCGCGCCTGGCCGTGACGGTGTGCGAGCGGGCCGGTCGCGCGCTCACCGCCGCCGAGTGGAGGGACTATCTGCCCGGCGTCGACCCGTTCGCCCTCTGCTCCTGACCGGAGCCGGCGCCGCTCGCCCAGGCTCTGGCCGTGCGGACGATCTCCTCAAGGTGGTCGCTGTGCGCGCCGTGCCAGTAGACCTGGCCGCAGTCGGCGCAGCGGCCGTAGGCGTCGTAGCTGCGCCGCGTGCCCGCCTCCAGCCGCGGCTCGACCTCCTCCTTCGGCACCGGCGCCAGCACGCCGTTGCACGCGGTGCAGCGCGTCCACGGGCGCAGCGGCGGGGAGAAGCGGTCGAGCAGGTCGCGGAGCTGGTCGGCGGGGGCGGAGCCGCGCACGTACGCTCCCAGCCACAGCGCGCGGCGGCGCAGCAGGCCGCGGTCCTGCGTGAGCAGCACCCGACGCTCCTCGTTGGCCTGCACCACCAGCGCCGGATCGTCCATGTCGTTGTGGTAGGCGGTGTCGACGCCCAGCAGCCGCAGCCGCCGCGCCAGCGTGCCCAGGTGCACGTCCAGCAGGAACCGGGGCTCCTCGGGCAGCTGCTGGGGCCGGGGGATCGGATGCACCTCCACCACGTCGCCGCCGGCCGGCTGGTAGGAGGGCGGCACACCCCTGCCGTTCACCACCATGGGACCCACCTCGGTCAGCGGGACCCCGATCGACTCCACGTGGTGGCCCAGCGTCGAGGTGCCGTCGGGGGTCACCTCCTGCCACTCGTGGCGGCGGTTCGCGGGCAGGAACATCCTCAGCTCCGAGGAGATGCGCAGGCGTGCGGTCGTCACAATGTCCATTCTGTGACACCGAGTACCGTGAATTCATGCCGATATCCCGCCGCTCGTTCGCCGGGCTGGCGGGGATCGCCGCCCTGGCCGCCGCCGGGTGTTCGGGCGGCGACGACGGGCAGCCCGAACTGCGGCTGGCGACGGGGCTCGCTGGCGGGCCGTACGGGGCGCTCGGCGACCGGCTCGCCGAGGAGCTGCGGCGCGGCGGGCTGGGCGTGCGGGTGCTGCCGACCGCCGCCAGCGTGCAGAACCTCACGATGATGACCGACGGGCGCGCCGACGTCGGGTTCGCGCTGGCCGACAGTGCCGACGACGCCGTACGCGTACGCCACCAGCCCGTCTCCGCGCTGGCCAGGATGTACATGAACTACGTGCACCTGGTCGTCGGCACGGACTCAGAGATCAGCGCGATCGGCGGGCTGGCGGGGCGGGCCGTGGCCATCGGGGTGGAGGGCTCGGGGACGGCGGTGACCGCCACCCGCGTGCTGGCCGCCGCCCGGCTCCGGCGTCCGCCCAGGATCACCAGGCTGGGGCTGGACGCCTCCATCGGCGCGCTGCGCGCGGGCCGGGTCGAGGCGTTCTTCTGGTCGGGCGGGGTGCCCACGCCCGCGCTGGCCGAGCTCGACGACATCCGGCTGCTGCCGCTGGAGTCGCTGGTGCCGGTGCTGCGACGCGAGTTCGGCCCCGTGTACGAGGACGCCACCGTGCCCGCCCGCGCGTACGGCGGACCCAGGGCCGTGCCGACCGTGGGCACGCCCAGTTACCTGATGTGCCGGACCTCGCTGCCGGACGACCTGGCGTACACGATCACCGAGACCCTCTTCACCGCCCGCGACCGGCTCCAGGCCCCGTCGGCCCCCGGGGGACGACTGGACCGGCGCTACGCCATCGGCACCGGGGTCGTGCCGCTGCACGCCGGCGCCGCGCGCTACTACCGCGCCGTCTACGGGTGAGGTTCGCGGTTGAGCGGCGGGACCCGGGCGGGGAGGCGGTTACGGCTCGGGCAGGCGGAGTTCGACCACGAGCCCGTGCGGGTCTGCCGGACGCAGTTCGAGCGTGGCCCCGCAGGCTCTGGCCAATTCGGCGGCGATGGCCAGGCCCAGGCCGCTGCCGGGCACGTTCGCGTGCGCTCCTGAGCGCCAGAAGCGCGCCTGCGCTTCCGCGCGTTCCTCCTCGCTCAGCCCCGGCCCGTCGTCGGCCACCCGCAGCACGCCCTCGCGCAGGGTGACGGTCACGGTGCCGCCCGCGGGGACGAACTTCTGCGCGTTGTCGAGGGCGATGTCGGCGATCCTGGCCGCCGCCTCCGGCACGACCGACATTTCGGGAATGTCGGTCGTCAGCCGTACGTCCTTCGCCGCGTACACCTCCCGCCACACCCCCAGCCGCGGCTCCAGCGCGACCTCCTTGCCCTCGACCCCCGCGCCCGCCTCCACCCTGGCCAGCACCAGCAGATCCTCGACCAGCAGCGCCAGCCGGTCCAGCTCGGCCATCGCCTCCTCGAACTCGGCCGTCCCCTCGGCGCGCAGATGCGGCTCCAGATTCTCCAGCCGCAGGCTCAGCACCGTGAGCGGCGTCCGCAGTTCGTGCGAGGCGTCGGCGACGAACGCCCGCTGCCGCTCCATCGCGCCCGCGACCGCGTCCGCCATCGCGTTGAAGCGCTCCTCCAGCCGCCGCAGCTCGGACGGGCCCGCGCCGGGATGCGCCCGCGCGTCCATCCGGCCCTGCGCGATGGCCCGCGTGGTGCGATCCAGCTCGGTGACCGGCCGCAGGATCCAGCGCGCCAGCCGCCTGGCCGCCACCGTCGAGACGCCCAGCATCAGCAGCGCGCCCAGCGCCAGCGCGGCCCACACCAGGCTCACCTCCAGGCGGGCCCGGCCGGCGGGGGCCTGCAGCAACACCACCCCGGACAACTGCGCGTCCCGGCCCGCGGGCTCGGCCAGCAGCACCGTGTCGGGGCCGAACGGGCTGATCGTGGGCAGGTCCTCGGTCGTGCGGCCGGACAACGCCAGGCGCAGGGCGTCGCCGTCGTCGGCGGTGAAACTGCCGGCGGTCAGCAGGATGGAGCCGTCGCGGTCACGTACGCGGACGGCGGCGCCGTACAGGTCGGCGTAGCGGGTGATCTCGGACAGCAGCCCCGTGCGGTCGTCGTCCCGCGCGGCCTGGTCGGCCAGCTCCGCGAAGCGGGTGGCGTCGGCGCGGCGGTCGAGCAGCAGGCGGTTCGTCCTGTGGGAGGCGTAGGCCAGGCCCAGCGGCACCGCCAGCGCCGCCACCAGGAACACGATCAGCGTCGTGAACGTGACCACCAGCCGCGAGTTCACGCCGTCGAGCCCAGCCGGTAGCCGGTCCCGCGCAACGTCTCCACCAGGCCGGGCCGGCCGGTCTTGGAGCGCAGGTTGGCCACGTGCACGTCGAGCGAGCGCGAGGCCGACAGCAGCGGGTCGCCCCAGACCTCGTCGAGGATCTCCTCCCTGCCGCGCACCACGCCGGGCTCGCGGGCCAGCATCGCCAGCAGGTCGAACTCGCGCCGCGTCAGCGTCACCGGCCGCCCGGCCACCGTGACCTGCCGGTACTCCAGGTCGATGCGGACGTCGCCGACGCTCACCACGTCATCGCGCGGCGGGCGCGGGCGCGTGCCCCGCCGGACCACCGCCTCCATGCGCGCCATCAGCTCGACCGTACGGAACGGCTTGACCAGATAGTCGTCCGCCCCCGACCGCAGGCCGCGCAGCACCTCACGCTCCTCGGTACGGGCCGTGACCACGATCAGCGGCACCGCCGACACCCGGCGCAGGCGGCGCAGCACGTCGAGCCCGTCCATGTCCGGCAGTCCCAGGTCGAGCAGGACGAAGTCGGCGCCCCCCGCCAGGCGGAGGGCGTCGACGGCCAGGCCCGCCCTGGTGACCTGGTGGCCGTGCCGGTCGAGGGCCGTGGTGAGCGCGGACGCGAGCCGATCGTCGTCCTCGACCAGGAGAACTCGCATGCCGTCAGGTTAGACGCGCGTCGGCACCGACTCCGCCGTGGCCTGCTCGGCGCGGGAGAGCGCGGCGTCCCTGGTCTCGCGCATGGAGAGGTAGACGACGAGGGAGACGGCGGCGCAGCCGGAGACGTACCAGAAGAAACCGGACTCGATGCCGCTGTCCTTGAACCACAGCGCCACGTACTCAGCGGTGCCGCCGAACAGGGCGTTCGCGATGGCGTACGGGAGCGCCACGCCGAGCGCGCGCACGTGCGTCGGGAAGAGTTCGGCCTTCACCACGGCGTTGATCGAGGTGTAGCCGGTGACGATGATCAGCCCGATCAGCGACAGCACCAGGCCGCCGCCGAAGCCCTGCACGCCGCCGAGCGCGGTCATCAGCGGCACCGTCCCCACCATCGACCCGATGCCGAACGTGATCAGCAGCGGCCTGCGCCCGATCCGGTCCGACAGCCCGCCCGCCAGCGGCTGCAGGCACATGAAGATGAACAGCGCGCAGAAGCTCACCAGCGTGGCCGTCTCCTTGGCCAGGCCCGCCGTGTTCGACAGGTACTTGGTGAGGTAGGTGGTGTAGGTGTAGTACGCGACCGTGCCGCCCATCGTCAGCGCGATGACCAGCAGCGCCTCCTTCTTGTGCGCGAGCAGCTGCGCGATCGTGCCGCGGCCCTGCGAGGTCTCGCGCTCCTCCTCGTCGTACGCCTCCGTCTCCAGCAGGCTGCGGCGCAGGTAGAACACGACCGCGGCGGCCAGCGCGCCGACCACGAACGGGATGCGCCAGCCGTAGGAGCTCAGCGCCTCCTTCGACATCGAGTTCTGCAGGATGATCTGCAGGCCGAGGCCGACGAGCTGACCGGCGGTCATGGAGACGTACTGGAAGCTGGAGGCGAAGCCGCGCCGGCCGCGCGGGGTGGCCTCGGTGAGGTACGTGGCGCTGGCCGCGTACTCGCCGCCGACCGACAGGCCCTGCAGCAGGCGCGCCACCACCAGCACGAGCGCGCCGAAGTAGCCGACCGCCTCGTACGTCGGGGCGATGGCGATCAGCAGGGCGCTGGCCGACATCAGCGTGACGGTGAGCGTGAGCGCCGCCTTGCGGCCCTTCCTGTCGGCGTAGCGGCCGAGCAGCCAGCCGCCGAGCGGGCGCATGAAGAAGCCGACGGCGAAGATCGCGGCGGTGTTGAGCAGCTTCGCCGTGTCGTTGCCGTCGGGGAAGAAGGAAGCGGCGAAATAGATGGCGAAACTGCTGTAGACGAACCAGTCATACCATTCGACCATGTTGCCGATCGAGCCGCCGAGCACGGCTTTCCACGGCACGCGGGCCTTGCTCACGAAATACCTCCGGGGGGCTTCTGGGGGGAGTAGCTGCTGGCCAGAGCCTTACGTCAGAAGGATGTTCGGACAAGGGAGCGGGCGTCAGATCTAACGTGCGCTTAACATGGCGTTCTTACGCGTGCATTACCTCAGCGCTACGCGGGGCCGGCGGTTTCGCTGCTTCAGCGCGACGCTCGGCCGGCGTCTTCCCGCTACCTCAGACCGACGCTGGGCCGGCATCCTCCCGCTACCTCAGCGCAACGGGGGGCTGGCGTTCTTCGCCCGTTCCAGCGCCAGGGCGTCCCACCACTGGCCCGCTTCCGGGGACGCGACACCGCGTTCCGGGTCCTTCTCCCCGTTCGTGCCGCGCCGGCACCGGCCGTCGGAGGTGCCCGGCCTGGCCACCCACAGGTAGGCGTCCACCAGTTCCTCGCCCGTCTCCGTCGTCGGCCGCTCGCCGACGCCTCTGCCCGGCGGGTTGCACCACGTCTGCGGGTCCTTGTAGGGCTTGTCCGTGCGCCAGGAGCCGCGGCCGTTCCTCGAGGTGTCCACGGCGAAGTGCGGCATGGACGCGGGGTCGACGTCGGCGTCCTTCGGGCAGTCTGCGCCCTTCGTCTTCAGGCGGACGGCGATGCAGGCCGACAGCTCCTCACCGTACGCGACGCTCTTGTCCGTGGCCGTGTAGGCGGAGGTGTTGACGATGAAGCCGTCCGCCTCGTCCACGCCCGCGCCGATGAGCCGCCCGGCCATGGTCTCGGTGCCCGGGTAGAGCGCCTGGCCGCCGTCGAGGTAGACGGCCGTGCGCGGGCCGGCCTTCAGGCTGCGTACCGCCTGGCGCAGGTCGCGGTAGCGCCGGCCGCCGTCGTCGGGGACCGGGCAGTTCGCGGCGCCGGGGAGCTTGACCAGGCTGGAGGGCTCCAGGACGACCACCGCCGGGGCCGGGCCGATCTGGCGCGCGATGCCGCTGATCCAGTCCTGGTACGTCCGCATCTCGGCGGTGGTCGCCGGGCGGCGGCAGTCGCTGCCGGGCATGCGGTTGATCAGGAAGACGGGGACGCCGCCCTCCTGCCGCGCGTTCGTGATCGTGTCGTCCACCTTCGCGCGGACCTCCGGCTCGCCGAGCCGGATGGCGTAGGGGACCGCGGCGAGTTTCCGCATCAGGGCGGCGTCCTGCGGGCGGTCCTTCTCCCAGAGTTCGGCCTGACGGGAGGCGTTGGGCTCGTCGGGGGCGTAGAACGTCACGTTGCCGGCGGCTCTGAGGGGGTTCTGACGGGTGGCCGGGGACTGCGGGGTGCCCGTTGCGGCCGTCGTGGCCTGGACGGCCGGCTCGGTCTGAACAGCGGGGGTGTCGCCGGCGGCGGGGGTGGTCCTGGCGGCCGACGAGCCCCGGTCGCGCAGCACGACGGCCGCCGAGACACCGGTGACGGCCAGCACCACGGCGGTGCCCGCGACCAGAAGTTTGCGCCGCACCGGCGAGGAGGCGGGCGGCTCGGTGGCAGGGGGCGGCAGCGGTGCACCGGGAGGCGGTGGGGTCGTATCGGACGGTGAAGGGGCGGTGCCGGAAGGCGGCAAGGCACCGGTGCCTGGAGGCGGAGTGGCGCCCGCGCCGTGAGGTGGGGTGGTCCCGGTGCCGCCGGGTGCCGGTGCCGGGTTGCCGGCGACGGGCGATGGTGGTGCCGGGGTTGCCAGGCCGGAGGGGGTGGGTTCCGGGCCGGGGGCGGTGATGTTGGCGGCGCTCAGCCGGTCCATGAGCTCCTGGGCCGTCGGGCGCCGGCCGGGGTTCTTGGTCAGGGACGCCAGCACCAGCTCACGCAGCGGCCCCGACAGGCCGCGCAGCTCGGGCGGCTCGTTGACGATGCGTAGCAGGATCGTCGGGATCGAGCCCGACCCGAACGGCGGCACGCCGCCCGCGGCGAAGGCGACCGTGCAGCCCCAGGAGAAGATGTCGGAGGCCGGGCCGATGTCGGAGCCCGCCACCTGCTCGGGCGACATGTACGACGGCGTCCCCACGATCGCGCTGCTCACCTCGGCGTCCGCCAGCCGTGCGATCCCGAAGTCGATGACCTTGGGGCCGACCTGCGACAGCAGCACGTTCGACGGCTTGAGATCGCGGTGCACGACCCCGGCCCCGTGGATGGCGTGCAGGGCCATCGCCATCGCGGCGGCCAGCCCGTCGAGGGCCGAGCCGGTCAGCGGGCCCGAGTCGCGCACGGCGTCCGCGAGACTGGGACCTTCGACGTATTCGGTGACGAGGTAGGCCGTCTCACCCTCCACGTCGGCGTCCAGCACGGGCGCGGTGCAGAAGCGGGCCACCCGCTTGGCCGCCTCCACCTCGCGGGCGAACCGCCGCCTGAAGTCGGAGTGCGCGTCCATCCTGGCGTGGATCAGCTTGACCGCCACCCGGGTGCCGTCAGGCCCCCGCCCCAGGTAGACGACGCCCATGCCGCCTTCGCCCAGCCGCCCGAGCAGCGCGTACGGCCCTGCCTGCCGCGGATCCTCGTCCCTCAGTGCCCGCACGGTCATAGACCGTCAGGTTAGCCAAGGAGGCGACGGATGATCCATGCCGTCCGCCCGGCTAGAGCGACAGCCGCCATCCGGTCCACTCGTCGAAGAGCACGAACCCCATGGCCTCGTTGATGGCGACCATGTGGGCGTTGGAGGTGGCGTTCCAGGTGATGACGCGGTCGATCGCGGGCTCGTTCGCCCGCATCAGGAACAGGTTGGCGAGCTTGAGCGCCAACCCCAGGCGGTGGCCTCGGTGCTCGCTCAGCACGGCCGTGTCCCCCTGCTCGGCCCAGCCGCCGGCGCGGTCGGTCGGGACGAAGATGCGGGTGTATCCGGCGGGAGCCCCGTCGCGGTCCCGGCGGGCGATCGTGGTGTAGCAGGTCTCGTCGGCGTACGGGATGCGTTCTTCGTAAGCGCGCACGAGGTCGATGCCATAGTCGATGGCACCGACGCCGCTGTCGCGCGGGGCGTCGTTCATGCCGGCCTTGACCGCCGAGAGATCGGGTAGCAACTCCGGCGTCGCCGGGCCGACCCAGCTCTCCAAACTGTAGCCCTCGACCGGCGGGTACATGGCCCGCAGGGCCGCCCAGTCGGCGTCGCGGAGGTCGAGGACGCGGCGCGCCTCCGCGAGCGCCACGGTCATGCCGTGCGCGCGGGCGAATCGGGTGCCCGTGCCGGCGACGGGGGTCACGGTGAGGAGCAGGCTCCTGCCGTGCGCGCGCATGCGGTCGAGGGCGTGCCCGAAGAGCATGGAGCCGAGACCGCGGCCGCGGTGCTCCGGGCGGACGGCGAGGGGGAAGATCGAGCCCATGTGCCGGTTGTCGGACTGGGGCAGCGACAGGGCGTAGCCGCCGGCGACCTTGCCGTCGCCGTCGCCGTCGCCGTCGACTAGAGCCCAGGCCTCGGCCCGGGCGGAGGGGGCGTGCGCGCAGACGTCGCGGCGGAACCGGGCGAGGGACAGCTCGGGCCCCGGGACGTCGGTGGAGGCCGCCGTGTGCGCCGCGTACAGGCCGGCGACGAGGTCGTCCTCCGGGCGGCGGGCGCCGGTGGGGCCCGGCCGGTCGGCGATGGCGATGGGCTGGATCCGCATGCCCTCAGCCAAACGCACGCCCACCGGCCGGGGCGAATGGTTTTACCGCGTGGTGCCCCACCACCCGTTCACCGGCGGTGGCTGCCCACCTGTGGTCTTACTGGGGAGAGCCGCATCCGGTTCACCTGGGGGCTGGTCCGGCTGAGGCTTCACTGGCGGTAGTTCTCCACCTCGCCGGCGGGGCGGGCGGCGGCGCCGTCGGGGTCCTCGCCCGCGCTGCGCCTGGCCCGGCGCTGCCTGAGCAGGTCCCAGCACTGGTCGAGGGCCGTCTCCAGTTCCTTGATGCGTGTGTGTTCCTCATCCGTGGTCACGTCGCCGGCCCGCAGCTTGTCGCGCAGGTCGTGCTCCTCGGAGACCAGTGCGCTGATCGTGGTGAGAATTTCGTCGTCCCGCATGCCCAAGACTCTAGTCACCTCGTGATAGAAAGCGCCCTATGTCTGGTATCGCGCTGGTAAGAAGGCCCGGCCCCAGAATCGCCGAGGGCATCGTCACGCATCTGGCGAGAGAGCCCGTGGACCACGAGCGGGCCGCCGTCCAGCACGATGCCTACGTGGCGGCGCTGGCCGCGAACGGATGGCGGCCGACCTACGTCGCGCCCGCCGACGACCTGCCCGACGGGCCGTTCGTGGAGGACACGCTGGTGATGTCGGGCCGGCTGGCCGTGCTGACCAGGCCAGGGGCGCCGGAGCGGCGGCCCGAGGTGGAGTCGGTGGCTCAGGCCGTGCGGGAGCTGGGCGTCCCGTCGGTCCGGATCGCCGCGCCCGGCACGCTGGACGGCGGCGACGTGCTCCAGGTCGGCCCCACCGTGTACGTCGGCAGGTCCGCCCGCACCGACGACGACGGCATCAGGCAGCTCACCGCCCTCCTGCCCGAGCGCAGCGTCGTGCCTGTCGAGCTGCGCGGCGTGCTGCACCTGAAGTCGGCGGTGACCGCGTTGCCCGACGGGACGCTGATCGGGGACCCGGACCAGGTGGACCTGCCCGGCCTGCTCGTGCCGGAGGAGGAGGCGGGCGCGCACGTGGTGGTGCTGGGCGAGGACCGGGTGCTGCTGGCCGTGTCGGCCCCACAGACCGCCGCGATGCTCGAAAAGCGCGGATTTTTCGTGACGAAGGTGGATATCTCGGAGTACGAGAAGCTGGAAGGCTGCGTGACCTGCCTCAGCGTCCTCGTCGCGGACTGACCCGGCTCAGAACGTGGGCTCAGAACCTGGGCTCAGAACCTGGGCGCAGGGCCTGGCTCAGGCGTTTCTCAGGATCTGAGATCCTGGACGGTCCACGGCGAGACGTCTGATACCGTTCATGGCATGCTGCGCGGTCTCCTTCTTAGCTGCCGCGGCGGGGGCCTCTAAGGCCGGCTCCCTCGCCGCGGAGCGAGTCGTGCGCGTCGGCCGCTTTCTTTTCTGAGACCGACGAGGAGCAGCAGACATGACCGCTCAGCAGCCCAGCCGCATGCCGATCCACCGCTACCAGCCGTTCGAGCCGGTAAGGCTGGCCGATCGCACCTGGCCCGGCAAGGTCATCACCGAGGCGCCCCGATGGTGCGCCGTCGACCTGCGCGACGGCAACCAGGCCCTGATCGACCCGATGGACTCCCACCGCAAGCTCCAGATGTTCGAGCTGCTGGTACGCATGGGCTACAAGGAGATCGAGGTGGGCTTCCCCGCCGCCTCGCAGACCGACTTCGACTTCGTCCGCCAGATCATCGAAGAGGACCGCATCCCCGGCGACGTGGTCATCCAGGTGCTGACGCAGGCCAGGCCCGAGCTCATCGAGCGCACCTTCGAGTCGATCCAGGGCGCGAAGCAGGCCATCGTCCACCTGTACAACTCGACCTCAACCCTCCAGCGCCGCGTGGTCTTCGGCCAGGACAAGGACGGCATCACCGCCATCGCGGTCGAGGGCGCCAAGCTGGTCAAGAAGCTCGCCGACGCCTCCGACGTCGACGTGCGCTTCCAGTACTCGCCCGAGTCGTTCACCGGCACCGAGCTGGACTACGCGGTCGAGGTGTGCGACGCGGTCAACGAGGTGTGGCAGCCGACCCCCGACCGCAAGGTCATCATCAACCTGCCGGCCACCGTCGAGATGGCCACCCCCAACGTCTACGCCGACCAGATCGAGTGGATGCACCGCAACCTCGCCCACCGCGACTCGATCGTCCTGTCGCTGCACCCGCACAACGACCGCGGCACCGCCGTGGCCGCCGCCGAGCTGGGCTACATGGCCGGCGCCGACCGCATCGAGGGCTGCCTGTTCGGCAACGGCGAGCGCACCGGCAACGTCTGCCTGGTCACCCTGGGCATGAACCTGTTCTCCCAGGGCGTCGACCCGCAGATCGACTTCAGTGACATCGACGAGATCCGCCGCGTCACCGAATACTGCAACCAGCTGCCCGTGCACCCGCGCCACCCGTGGGGCGGCGAGCTGGTCTACACCGCCTTCTCCGGCTCCCACCAGGACGCCATCAAGAAGGGCTTCGAGCACCTCGAACGCGACGCCGCGGCGGCCGGCGTGCCGGTCGAGCAGTTCACCTGGGCGGTGCCCTACCTGCCGATCGACCCGAAGGACATCGGCCGCTCCTACGAGGCGGTCATCCGGGTCAACAGCCAGTCGGGCAAGGGCGGGGTCGCCTACATCATGAAGGCCGACCACCAGCTCGACCTGCCGCGCCGGCTGCAGATCGAGTTCTCCAAGGTCGTGCAGGCGCGCACCGACAGCGAGGGCGGCGAGATCAGCTCCGCCGCCATGTTCGAGATCTTCCGCGACGAATACCTGCCCAACCCGGCCAACCGCTGGGGCCGCCTGAGCCTCATGGCCCACCGCCACGCCTCCACGGTGGACGACAAGGACCGCATCGGCGCCGACGTTCGCCTCGACGGGGAGATCCGCGAGATCGAGGGCACCGGCAACGGCCCGATCTCGGCCTTCGTCGACGCGATCGCGGGCATCGGCATCCAGGTGCGGGTGCTCGACTACGTGGAGCACGCGATGAGCGCGGGCAGCGACGCCAAGGCGGCGTCCTACCTGGAGTGCGAGGTCGACGGGCAGGTGCTGTGGGGTGTCGGCGTCGACGCCAACACCACGACGGCCTCGCTCAAGGCCATCATCTCCGCCGTCAACCGCGCCTCCCGCTGACACCTTCACCACCCTTTCGCTGACGGGCCCGTCCCTGCCGAGTGCGCTCGGTGGAGGCGGGCCATCGCTCGTTCGCTCAGATGGCCGACGGCTGCCCGCATAGTGAACGTTGCGTATCTACGCGAAGAAACCTATGCTCCTTAGAGAACGCCTCGTTCTCTAAGGAGCGATCGCATGGGCCTAGTGCTGTCAGGCCTGATCCTGGCCATGCTGCTGGGCGCCCTCGACCAGACGATCATGGCGCCCGCCCTGCCCGCAGTCGCGGGCGACCTCGGCGGGATCGACCAGATGCCAGCCGTCGTCACCGCCTACGTCGTCGCCGCCACCGTCGTCATGCCCGTCTACGGCAAGCTCGGCGACCGATACGGGCGCAAGCCCACCATGCAGGTCGCCATCGTCGTCTTCGTCACCGGGGCGGTCCTGTGCGCGCTGGCCACGTCGATGCCGCAGTTCATCGTCTTCCGCGCCGTCCAGGGGCTGGGCGGGGGCGGGCTGATGATCGGGGCGCAGGCGATCATGGGCGAGATCGTCAGCCCGCGTGAGCGGGGCCGCTACCTCGGGTTCATCGGCGCCGCGTACGTCGTCGCCGCCGTGGGCGGGCCGCTGATCGGCGGGTTCTTCATCGACCGGCTGAGCTGGCGGTGGATCTTCGCCCTCTACCCGCCCCTCGGCCTGGTGGCGCTGGTCGTGCTGAGCGTCGCGCTCAAGCTGCCCAGCCCCCGGTCACGGGCGCCGCTGGACGTCGCGGGAGCCGTCACGCTGGCCGTCGCCGTCATCGGCGTGGTCATGGTCGGCCAGACCAGGAACCCGCTCTACCTGCTGCCGGCTGCGGCGGGCGTGGCCGGGTGGCTGGTCAGCGCACGCTTCGCCAAGGATCCGATCCTGCCGCTGCGGCTGTTCAGGGACCGGGCGTTCGCGGTGCCGGTCCTGATCAGCCTGCTCATCGGGTTCGCGCTGTTCGGCACGATCACGTACATGCCGGCGTACGTACAGATCGCGCTGCACACGAGCGCCACCCAGGCCGGCCTGCTGGTCACCGCGCTCATGGGCGGTGTCCTGTTCACCACCATCGCGTCCGGGCGGCTCATCACCAGGACCGGCACCTACAAGCCCTACCCCGTCGCGGGCACGGCGCTGGCGGCGGCCGGGCTCGGGGCGCTCGGCCTGGCGGCGGAATCGCCGCTCGGGCTGGCCCTGGCCATGCTGCTGACCGGGCTCGGCGTCGGGCTGGTCATGCAGGTCATGGTGCTGGCCGCGCAGAACGCGGTCGAGTACGCCGACCTGGGCACCGCCACCTCGTCGGTGACGTTCCTGCGCCAGATCGGCGCCTCGGCCGGGGTCGCGCTGGTGGGCGCGTTGATCACGGTGCGCTTTCCGGCGGGGATCCCGGCCTCCGTGCCGTCCGACCTGCCGGAGAGCGTCCGCGTGGCCTTCACCGAGGCCGTGCCGCCGGTGTTCGCCGCCATGGCGCCGCTGCTCGCCGTGGCGTTCCTGCTCGCGCTGGCGCTGCCGGCGCGTCCCCTTCGTACCACCGCCTATGCCGAGGAGAAGTCGTGAAACTCGTCGCACCCCTGAGCGCCTTCGACCGGGGCGACCTCGCCACGGCCGGTGGCAAGGGCGCCAACCTGGGAGAGCTGGTCAACAACGCCTTCCCGGTGCCTGACGGCTTCGTCGTCACCACGCAGGCGTACGAACAGGTCGCCCAGGACCGTAACAGCCGCGAGCAGCTCGAACAGGCCGAGCTGCCGGACGACCTGCGGCAGGCGATCGTCGGCGCCTACGCGGAGCTCGGCGGCGGGGCCGTGGCCGTGCGGTCGAGCGCAACCGCAGAGGACCTGCCGGGGGCCGCGTTCGCCGGCCAGCAGGACACCTACCTCAACGTCGTCGGCGAGCAGGCCCTGCTCGACGCGGTACGCCGCTGCTGGGGCTCGCTCTTCACCGAGCGCGCCGTCGCCTACCGGGCCCGGCTGGGCATCGACGACGCCGAGGTGCGGATCGCGGTGGTCGTGCAGAGCATGGTGCAGGCCGAGGCGGCGGGGGTGATGTTCACCGCCGATCCGGTGAGCGGCGACCGGACCAGGATCGTCGTCGACGCCAGCAGCGGCCTGGGCGAGGCGGTCGTCTCCGGCCTGGTGACGCCGGACCACTACGTGCTGCGCCGCTCGGGGGAGATCGACTTCACCCCCGGACGGCGCGAGGTGGTCATCCGCGGCGTGGAAGGCGGCGGGGTCGTGCACGAGAGCGGGGGCGCGGAGAGCGCGGAGCGGCTGCCGGACGCGGTGCTGACGGAGCTGGGCGGGCTGGCGCGGCGCGTGGCCGGGCACTTCGGCCGGCCGCAGGACATCGAGTGGGCCTACGCCAAGGGCCGCGTCCACCTGCTGCAGGCCCGCCCGATGACCGCGCTGCCGCCGCCTCCGGTGGGCCCGCTCAACCCCATCCGCCGCCGCCTCGCCACGGTGCTGATGGAGTACCTGCCGGTGCGGCCCTACCCGATCGACATGACGACCTGGCTCCCGTACGGGCCGGCGGGGCTGATGGGCAAGGTCACCCGCTACTTCGGCCTGCGGCAGGCGTTCGAGGGGTTCCTGGTGGAGGAGGACGGCGTCGTCTACCGGATCGTGCCGCCGTCCCCGAGCCCGAGCCCGCGGATGCTCGCGACGCCGTTCAAGGTGATGAGCAAGGCGAGGAAGTACGACCCCGCCTGCTGGACCGAGGACCCGCGCTTCCGCGACTACCTGGTGGCGACCGAGCGGCTGCGCGCCCGCGACCTGACAGCGATGTCGTGGCCCGAGCTCGTCCGCATGCCCAGGCAGGCGCTCGCCCTGGTCGACCCGGTGGCCGACCTGCGCATCGACTACCTGCCCGGCACCGGGCTCGCGCTGCTGCGGCTGATCCTGGCGCTGCGGCTGCTCGGGCTCGCGGAGTGGTACGGCCCGCTGATGGGTGGGACGCGTACCAGGACGAGCGACGCCAACCAGGCACTGGAACGGCTGGCGGAGGTCGCCAGGCGCACGGGAGCGCTGAAGGGCGGCCCGCAGCCGGAGGAGTTCCAGCGGGAGTTCGCCGCGTTCCTGACCGAGTACGGCCACCGCGAGAGCGCGAGCCCCATCCTCATCACCCCGCCCACCTGGTCGGAGGCCCCCGAGATCGTGCTCAGCCTGGTCGAGGTGCTGGCCGCCGAGCCGCCCAAGGACAGGCCGCAGGACCCGCTGGAACGCCTGCTCACCCACCCCCGGCTGCGCTCGGAGCGCCGGCGCGCCCGGATGACGCGCCGGGTGGTGGCGGCCCGCGCGGGCATCGCCTTCCGCGAGGACAGCCACCTCGCCTTCATGCTGCCGCATCCGATCCTGCGCAGGTCGCTGCTGGAGATGGGCCGCCGGCTGACCGAGCGGGGCGTGCTCGACCGGCCGGAGGCCCTCTTCCACCTGCGGCTGGAGGAGCTGGAGGAGATCAAGGACATCGCCGCCCTGCGCCCCGAGGACGCCGAGCGGCTGCGCGAGACGGCCAGGGCGCGCGCGGTCAAGCGCGAGCAGCTGTCCGGCGTGCGGCTCATCGACCCCGCCGAGGTCTTCGGCGCGGGGGACACCGGCGACGCGCTGATCACGGGCGCGCCGGCCGGGGGCGGCAGTGCGACCGGGCCGGTCAAGGTGATCAGGGAGCCCGCCGAGTTCGGCCGGCTCGCAGCCGGCGACGTGCTCGTGTGCCCGTACACGAACCCCTCGTGGACGCCGCTCTTTCAGCAGGCGGCGGCGGTGGTCGTCGACACCGGCGGCGCGGCCTCGCACGCGGCCATCGTGGCCAGGGAGTACGGCATCCCGGCCGTGATGGGCACGGGCACGGCGACGTCGGTGCTGGAGGACGGTCAGGTGGTGACCGTGAACGGCGACACCGGCGCGGTCACCGCGGCTCCTTAGAATGCATGCCATGGTCACCGACCACCGCAAGCTGCCACGCCGCCGGGGCGACGCGCTCAACGCGGCCATCTACCAGGCCACGCTCGACGAGCTGGCCGAGGTGGGCTACGCCGGGCTGACCATGGAGGGGGTGGCCGAGCGGGCCAAGGCCAGCAAGGCCTCGCTCTACCGGCGCTGGCCCACCCGGATCGAGCTGGTGATGGAGGCGGTCTACCAGAGCCTGCCGACGCCAGGGTGCTCGCCCGACCTGGGCAACCTCCGTGACGACCTGGTGGCCATGCTCAGCCTCACGGCGCAGGCCCTGTCGGGTCCCGCGGGCGAGGCCATGCGCGGGCTGCTCGGCGAGGCGCTGAGAGGCGAGTCGCCGCTGGGCACGCTGCGGCGCAACTCCCAGGGAACGGCCAGGCGGCTGATGGAGGAGGTCGTGCGGCGCGCGGTCGAGCGCGGCGAGGTGGATCCCGGCGACGTCACCCCGCTCCGCCTCGACTCGGGGCACGCGCTGCTGCGCCACCACTTCCTCTTCGAGGGGCCGCCCATCCCGGAGCGGCTCGTGGTCGAGATCGTGGACCAGGTGCTCATGCCGCTGCTCAGACCACGCGGCTGACCCCCGCCTGCTCGATCCGGCGCAGCATGCCGAGCTGCTCGCGCAGCGCGTCACGCCCGGTCTCGGTGATCCGGTACGGACTGTGCCGCTCCACCGACTGCACGGCCTCGATCAGGCCGTCCTCCTCCAGCCGCATCAGCGCCCCGTACAGGGTGCCCGGCTCCAGCGAGGTCCCCGAGAACTCCTCGATGTCGCCGATCATGCGATATCCGTGCTTCTGCCCCTCCGCGAGGCTGATGAGCACCAGCAGCGCCACGTCCGTGAAGCGGCTGAGCGCTTGGTTCCCGCGAGCCATCCCCTCAGTAAAAGTGAGTGAGGGTCACCGGGCAAGACCCATCGTCTCGGCCATGGTCAGCATCGAGTGGCCGAAGGCCGTGCGCCTGTGCTCGATCGTGTTGTTGAACTGGCCGAACACCTCGAAGCTGACCCAGCCGTACGTCGCGGTCCACGCGGTGACGGCGCGCCAGATCACCGCGTCGGGGACTTCCGGCATGAGGGCGCGCAGGCCGGCCGTGTCCGGCTCCAGCTCGTCCGGCGGCCCGGCCTCGGGGGCGCGCACCGCGCCCGCCTGCCAGGCGTCGCGGACGATGCCGGCCAGCACGGTGAGGTCGCGTACGCGGGCCGCGATCGTGTCTTGTGGCGCCTGGTAGCCGGGCACGGGGGAGCCGTAGATCAGCGCGTATTCGTGCGGGTGGGCCACCGCCCAGTCGCGCACGCCGTGGCAGGCCGCCAGCCACCGGCCGAGATGGTCGGCGCGCGGGGCCGCCGCCTCGGCCTGCTCGACGGCCTCGCCGAGCGCGTTGTAGGAGTCGATGATCAGCGTGGTGAGCAGGTCGTCGCGGCTCGGGAAATAGCGGTAGATGGCCGAGGAGACCATGCCCATCTCCCGCGCCACGGCCCGCAGTGACAGGCCGCCCGCCCCTTCCGTGGCGAGCCGGCGCCGCGCGATGTCGGTGATCTCTCTGGTGAGTTCGGCCCTGACGCGTTCTCTGGCGGTACGGCTGGCTGTCATGCTCGGCAGGTTACCAGAGCGGCGCAAGCAAACGAGAGCACTGCTCTTGACGACTGGCGCTCTCTTGAGAGAGCATTGCTCTCGTAAGTGAACGCCTGAACGCCTGAACGCCGGAGGCCCCCATGCTCGCCCTCGCCAAGCACGCCAACGCCCTGCTGATGTTCCTGCTGGAGCTCGGCGTGCTGGCCTCCGTCGCGTACTGGGGGTTCACGCTCAGCCCGAACTGGGCCGTCAAGCTGCTGGCCGGGATCGGTGGCCCGGCCCTGTTCATCGCCGCGTGGGCGCTGTTCGGGGCCGGTGGCGGCGAGAACGCCGTCTACCCGCTGACCGGCCTGGCCCGTGCCGCCCTGGAGATCCTCTGGTTCGGCGGCGGCGCTCTGGCGCTCTACGCCTCCGGGATGCTCACCTCCGCCGCCGTCTTCGCCGCGCTCTTCGTCCTCAACGCCGTCCTGCGCCTCGTCTGGAATCAGAGCTGAGCTCCCGGTACGGCTACGCTCGACCCGTGAAGACAGCCATGATCGGCCTGGGCGACATCGCGGAGAAGGCGTACCTGCCCGTGCTGGCCGCCCAGCCCGCCCTCGACCTGCACCTGTGCACCCGCGACGAGGCCAGGCTCGACCGGCTCGGCGACGCCCACCGCATCGCGGCCCGGTTCACCCGCGTCGACGAGGTGATCAAGGCCGGGGTCGAGGCGGCGTTCGTGCACGCCGCCACCGAGGCCCATCCCGAGATCGTCGAGGCGCTGCTCGAAGCCGGGATCCACGTCTACGTCGACAAGCCCATCGCCTACACCCTGGCCGAGTCCGAGCGCCTGGTGCGCCTGGCCAGGACCGCCGGCAGGTCGCTGATGGTCGGCTTCAACCGCCGCCACGCCCCCGGCTACGTCTCGCTGGCCGCCCACCCCCGGCACCTCGTCGTCATGCAGAAGAACCGGCACGATCTGCCCGACACCCCGCGCCGGGCCGTCTTCGACGACTTCATCCACGTGGCCGACACGCTCAGGTTCCTCGCCCCGGGCGAGGTCACCGGCACCACGATCAGGACCCGCGTTCGTGACGGGCTCATCGAGCACATCGTCCTGGAGCTGTCGGGCGACGGCTTCACCGCCCTCGGCGTCATGAACCGGGTGAGCGGCGCGAGCGAGGAGACCTGCGAGGCGATGGGCGACGGCCGCAAGCGCCGCGTGGTCAACCTCGGCGACGTCGTCGACTACCAGGGCGGCGAGGAGCTGGCCAGGCGGCCTGACTGGGTGCCGGTGGCCAGGCAGCGCGGCATCGAGCAGATCTGCCTGGAGTTCCTGGCCGCCGTGCGCGCGGACCGCCGGATCGACCCGGGCGACGCCCTGGCCACCCACGCCCTCTGTGAGCAGATCGTCGCCCAGGCGACTTGATCCGCCCCGGCCGCGCGGCTCTGCTTCGGCGGCGCGGCTCCGGCTCGGCCGTGCGGCTCAGAGGGAGCGCGGGTCAGCCGGTCGGGGTGAGCAGGCGCATCGCGCGGTCGGCCCTGGCCAGCATCCGGCCGAACCTGTCGCCCAGCCGGGTCAGCACGGTGTAGCCCTTGGCGTCGCTCAGCGGGCTGGAGGACGACACGACGCCCGCCACCGAGCCCCCGTACAGCGCGGGCCCGCCGCTGCCGCCGGCGGCGGCGTGGCAGTTGCGGGTCACCATCAGCCCGGGCCCCTCCGAGACGCCCTCGACGGTGTCGCCCACGCACCGGTACATCTTGGTGCCCGGATAACCCCGGCCCACCGGATAGCCGAGCAGCTCAAGCCCGCGCAACTTGGTGCCCCTGGCCGTGGGCATGGGCGGCAGCCCCCGCCCGGTCACGTCCTCCAGCGGGCGCTTGCGGCGCACGACTCCGACCAGGCCCACGTCGTACGGCAGCAGCTCGGAGGAGAACGGCCTGCTGCGCCAGCGCGCCGGCACCCACGTGCGCACGACGGGCCAGACCCCGAGCGGCGGCCGGCCCCTGTCGTAGCCCGGCAGGAACGCCAGCCGTTCGAGCAGCCGGCCGTCGTGATAGAGGCAGTGGGCCGCCGTCAGCACCAGGCTGCGGCTGCGCGAGCCGATCACCGTGCCCCCGCACAGCACGTCGGTCTTCGCGACGGGATCGTGGCCGAGCAGCACCCCGGTCAGCCGCCGCGCCCCCGTGTAGGGACGCGGGACCGGCGCGTAGCCCAGGCGGTCGCCGTCAGGCGTCAGCACGCGGGGAACGGGGACGTTGCGTTGGGACACCTCGGTGAGGGCGGCTGGATCGAGCAGGACCAGAGAGAGCACCAACCTGAGCACCGCTCCACTCTAAGGGGAAGATGATCAATGTTCTGACCTGCGACATCAATGTTTGCCGAAGGTCTGCAGAAAGCCTCGGCCTTCAGACCGGGATGGATGTGGTCCTCGAAGGGGGTGGCCCGCCGGAGGCGTGGCGTGGCGGGGCGCGTGGCGCGGAGCTTGAAGCGGTCAGGTGGGGCGGCGCTGTTGTTCGATGTATGCCTTGATGAGGGTGTGCGGGGCTTCGCCGCAGGATGCGGCGAGGTAGGACGGCGACCAGAGGGGGTCCTTCATGGGGACGTGGCTGAGGCGGCCGGTGAACTCTTTGCGCAGGTAGTGGGATGAGACGCCCTTGAGGGAGTTGACGAGGTTGGAGACGGCCATCTTGGGTGGGTAGTGGACGAGCAGGTGGACGTGGTCGTCTGCGCCGTTGAACTCGCGTAGTTCGGCTTCAAAGTTGTCGCATGGTCTGGCTGTGCTGGCGGGGCGGAAGTATCGCGTGGAGTTCGACCCCGGGCAGCGGATCTTCGCGGAGCGGTTGGGCGGGATCTGCCGCAGCGTGTGGAACACCGGTCTCCAGCAGCGCCGCGAGTACCGCAAGCGGGGCGGGCGCCTCGGCTACGCCGAGCAGTGCGCGCAACTCGCCGACGCGAAAAAGGACCCGTACTGCGCCTGGCTGGCCGACGCTCCCGCCCAGGTCATCCAGCAGATCCTCAAAGACCTGGATCAGGCGTGCTCTCGGCACGGCACCTGGAAGGTCAACTGGAAGTCGAAAACCAGATGGAAGCCGTCCTTTCGGTTCCCCACCGCGAAACATATCCCCGTGGAGCGGATCAACCGCACGTGGGGGCGGGTGTTCTTGCCCAAATTCGGGTGGGTGAAGTTCCGGATGTCGCGTCCGCTGGGTGGAGTGGTGAAATCGGCGACCGTCTCCCTCGACGGGGAGTTCTTCGATCGTCGCCACGCCACCACCGATGGTGTCTCCAGCTGGGTGATACCCCCGGCCGCCAAGCAGGACCGGACATCCGATCTGGGCTATCTCACTCGTGGTGAAGCAGAACGGTATCTGCGGCTGCAGCGCCGGCTGGCCCGCAGCGCGAAGGGCTCCAAGCGGCGCAAGGCGATCATCGCTCGGCTGGGTGAGATCATGCACCGGGTCAGATGGCGGCGCAGCGACTTCAACGCCCAGACCGCGCACCGACTTACCCGCGACTACGGCGTGGTGATCCTCGAAGACTTGAAGACGACGAACCTGACCAGCGCCGCGCGGCCGAAACCCGACCCCGGCCGCCCTGGCGCTTTCTTGCCCAACGGGCGGGCCGCGAAGTCCGGCCTGAACAAGGCGATCCTGGACAAGGGCTGGTACGGGTTGGAGATAGCGCTGCGGTCCAAGGCTCGCTACACCGGGACGGTGATCGCTGAGGTTCCGGCCCCGTACACCTCACAGACCTGCCCGGCACCGGCCTGCGGGGTGGTGGATGGGAAGAGCCGCAAGAGCCAAGCACTCTTCTCCTGCACCGCCTGCGGGCATACCGAGCACGCCGACATCGTCGGGGCCAAGAACACGCTAGCGAAGTATCAGGCGGCCGGGCTGGTCGTCTCAGGGCGTGGAGACCCATCCGGGTCCGTGAAGCGCCAAGCACCCCGTTCCACAGCACGGGCCGCGCCAGCGGCACGAACTGCCGCGTGAGCGGCACGGGAACCTCCGTTCTTCAGGGCGGAGAGCAAGTCAACCTATCTTGTGTACGCCGAACCCAGGGCCCGCAGCCGCTCGTGCGCCGACTCGTAGACCGCCGCCCGGCCGAGGAACTCCTTGGGGATCTTGGCGACCATCGTGTAGTTGGTGTCGCACACGTTGCCGACCGGCGCCTGCCCGGCCTGGCTGACGAGCTGGTAGGCGTCCAGCGTGTCCAGCCCGGTCAGCTCCGAGGTCCAGGTGACGAGGTCGTGCTGGCTGATCCGGTACGCGTCCTCCAGCGGCCTGGCCGAACCCGTGGACATCAGGTGCAGGTCGTCCTCCAGCCGGGGCCACGGCGTGGCCATGCCCTTGATCAGCTCGACCGCGACCACGGTGTTCATGGCCGACTCCACCGCCGTGCCGCACACCTCGCCGTGCCCCTGCCGCCCGTGGCCGTCGCCGATCGAGAACAGGCCGCCCTCGACGTTGACGCCCAGGTAGACGGTGACGCCCGCGCGCAGCTCCGGGGTGTCCATGTTGCCGCCGTGCGCGTCGGGGGTGATCGTCATGCGGGCCTCGTTCGCGGCGGGGGCCACGCCGACCGTGCCGTGCATCGGGTCGAGCGGCAGCGCCACGCTGAAGTCGCTGTTGCGGGCGTGGTAGACGGCCACGCCCCGGTCGAGGTCGATGTCGTAGCGCCAGACGCGCTCCTCCAGCGGCGGCTGCAGCATGGCCGTGGTGTGCGTGCCGGTCAGCGCGCCGAAGTGGGGGAACGTCGTGGACACCGCCCAGTCCCTGGCCGGGGTGATGGAGACGAAGTGCAGCGCCAGGGTGTCGCCAGGCTCGGCGCCCTCGACGTGGAAGGGCCCGGTCACGGGGTTGAGGTAGGGGAACTCGCACACCCGCGAGGGCAGGTCGTCCACGCTCCTGACCAGGCCGCCGAAGCAGTCCTCCGTGTACAGCTCCATGATCGTGCCCGGCCGCACCTTGCCGACGGCCGGGCGCCCACCGAAGGTGTAGCTCAGCTCTTCTGGCGAGGGATGGTACGAGACGACGTTCACATGACCTCCTTGGGAAGGACGGGCCCGCGGCCCGACAGGTACGACAGGCCGAGCACGACGAGACCGGCGGCCAGCCAGATGCCGCCGGCCCACTGGGCCGCGACGTTCTGGTTGATCACCACGGCCACCAGGATGCCGAAGCCGATCACGGGCGCGACCAGGTGCGCCCAGTAATTGCGGCTGCCCTGCCTGATCGCGTAGTGGACGACCACGGCCACGTGCAGGAGCAGGAAGGCGGTCATGGCGCCGAAGTTGACCAGCGAGGTCAGCTCCCCGGCGCCCTGCTCCCTGGTGCTCATGAACAGGCCCACGGCCAGCGATATACCCGCGACCACGAACGTGGCGTTCACCGGCACCTGCCGCTTCGGGTCCACCTTGGCCAGGAAGCCGGGCAGCTGCCGGTCGCGGGCCATGGCGAACAGCAGCCGCGAGGTGGCCGCCTGCGCGACCAGCGAGTTGGCGAAGCCCCAGGCGATGGCGGTGGCCACGGCGGTGAGCACCGCCAGCCACTGCCCGCCGGCGAACGCGGCGGTGTCGTAGAAGGCGTTGCCGGTGAGGTCGCCCTCGGCGATCAGCTTGTCCCTGCCGGGGGTGAGCAGCGCCGCCACCCACGTCTGCACCACGAACAGCACGGCCGCCACGCCGAGCGCGGCGACCATGGAGCGGCCGAGCCGCCTGGCGTCCTCGCGGTTCTCCTCCGCCAGCGTGGAGATGCCGTCGAAGCCGAGGAACGACAGCACCGCCACCGACGCGGCGGCGAACACGACGCTCCAGGTGAAGGAGGAGGACTCGAAGATCGGGGAGAACGCGCCCGCCTGGCCCTTGCCCTGGGCCAGCGCGACGCCGCCGACGACCAGGAAGATCGCCAGCACGGCCAGTTCGGCGACCAGCATGACCCGGGTGATCCTGGCCGTCATCTGGATGCCGAGGTAGTTGATGCCGGTGTTGAGCAGCACGAACATGACCAGCCACGCCCAGACGGGGATTGCGGGCACGAAGGAGTTCATGGCGCCGCTGGCGATCAGGTAGAGCAGCGAGGGTACGAGCACGTAGTCCAGCAGGATCGCCCAGCCGGCCATGAACCCGACCGGGGCCGCGATGCCGCGCCCGGCGTAGGTGTAGACCGACCCGGCCATCGGGAAGGCCCGCGCCATCTGCGCGTACGACAGCGCCGTGAACGCCATCGCCAGCAGCCCGATCACGTACGCCAGCGCCACCATCCCGTGCGAGGTGGAGAAGACGTAGCCGAAGATGCCGAAGGGCGCGATCGGCACCATGAAGATCAAGCCGTAGATCATCAGGTCGGCGAAGCCGAGGGTACGCTTCAGCTCCTGCCGGTAGCCGAACTGTTCGATGGTGCTCATGGACGGCTCCTTGCTGCCTGGGGGGCTGCGCGGGGGGCATGCGCTTGGGGCATGCACGGGGTGCTTGGGGGCTGCCCGGGGGGCGTTTCGCACCTTAGAGCCAAAGCTTTCTATTGAAAAGGTTTCTCTAGAAAGAAACTCAGGCCGTCGGCCCTGCCCAGGTGGACGGGATGGCGGACCTGCCGGTCGAGCAGCGTGACCGTGCCGCGCGCGCTCGTGATCGTGGCCCCGTCGGCCGCCGCGTCCAGCGCCGGCACCGCCAGCGAGCCGGCCCGCGCGCTCAGGGCGGCCAGCATGGCCACCGCCTCGTAGCAGCCGTGGCCGTGGGCGTTGAGCGAGGGGGCGTCCTGGCCGAACCTGGCCGCGTACCGCTGCGCGAAGTCGAGGCTGGCCGTGGTCGGCAGGCCGCGGAAGTAGCCCATGGAGGCGTACAGGCCGCCGGTCGCGTCGCCGCCGATGCCGAGCAGGCCGTGCTCCTCCAGCGCGCCGCACAGCCGGGCCGCGGTCAGGCCGGAGTCCGCGTACGCGCGGTTGAAGTCGATCAGGTCGCTGCCGATCAGCGTCAGCAGGATGGCGTCCGGCCTGGCCTCGGCCACCCGCTCCAGCCGGCGCACCGCCTGGCCGTTCGCGACGAGGCTCTCGCCGACCACGCTCGCCCCCGCCTCCCACAGCCTCCTGCGGGCGCTGGCGTGCACCAGGCGCGGCCAGATGTAGTCGTTGCCCAGCAGGTACCATCTGCGCGCCCGCCGGGTGCCGGCCAGCCACTCGATGCCGGGGGCGAGCTGCCGGTCGGGGGTCTCGCCCAGGAAGTAGACGCCGGGCGCGCGGCCGCCGCCCTCGTACGGCGGCGCGTACACGAACGGCACCCGCCCCGCGATGGCGGCCACCACCTCCACCCGCACGTCGCTCGCGTGCGCCCCGACCGCCGCCTGCACCGTGCCCGTCCGGACCAGCCCCGCCACCTCGGCCGCCACCACCCGGGCGGGACGCCCGCCGTCCACGAGGACCAGCTCCACCGGCCGGCCCAGCACGCCGCCCCGGTCGTTGACCTCCTCGGCGGCCAGCACGGCGCAGTTGATCGCGCACGGCCCCATGAGCCCCAGCACGCCGGAGACGGGCACGATCAGCGCGACCCTGACCGAGCCCGACGGGAGGAGTCGTGCTTCGAAGGGATCGACCATCGGCGCCACGCCGACGAGTATCCTCCCTTCAAGCTCCCCGACGAAAGGACCTTGCGATGACCACCTCCGGGCTGGGGTCCTCACTCGCCTACCTGCTCAGCCGTGCGGAGCGGGGCGTCAACCGCGGGCTGGCCGCGGTGCTCGCCGGCGAGGACGTCACGGTCGAGCAGTGGCGCATCATGCGGGCCCTGGCCGACGGCCGCGGCGAGTCGATGGGCGAGCTGGCCGCGGCCGTGCTCATGCCGCACCCCACGCTGACCAAGGCCGTCGACCGGCTCATCGACCGGGCGCTGGTCTACCGGGGGCCGGCAAAGGGCGACCGGCGGCGGGTGGCGGTGTTCGTCTCGGAACGCGGCGCCGAGCTGCTGGCGCGGGTGGACGGCGCGGTGGCCGAACAGCAGGGGGAGATCGCGCGGGCGTTCGGGCAGGAGCGCACCGAGCAGCTCATGCGCGACCTGGAGGACCTGGTCGAGGCGCTCGACAGCACTGCACTGAAGCTCTGATCACCGGTCCTCGCGCTTCTTGGTGGAGTCGGCCGCGAGCAGCGCCACCAGCCCGGCGGCGGCCACGCCCAGGTAGGCCCACAGCGGCAGGTCCACGAGCCGGTGCAGGAACCCCCAGTTGCTGTCGAACCACATCTGGCCCACGAATCCGACGACGCCCTGGATGATGGCGATCACGCCGACGATGTTGATGATTCCTCTCATGCCCATCACGATGCAGCACGAAGCCCGCCCAGGGCATCGAACCTTGGGCGGGCCGCGTGCTACTTAAGTCGTGCCTTGCTCAGGACCTACACGCGGGTCGTCACGGGTAGAGGCCGCGCATCTGGTGCGCCTCGGCCACCCTGCTCACGCCGATGACGTGCGCCGCCTGCCTGAGCGTCAGCCCGCGGTCCGCGGCCGTGGCCGTGACCTCGGCGTAGGCGGCCAGCATGAGCTCGCGCAGCTTCAGCTCGACGTCGCCGGAGCTCCACGAGTAGGCCTGCATGTTCTGCACCCACTCCAGGTACGACACGATCACCCCGCCGGCGTTGGCCAGGATGTCGGGCACGACCGTGGTGCCGCCGGCGGCGAGGATCTCGTCCGCCTCGGGTGTGACGGGCCCGTTGGCGCCCTCGACGATCAGCCGGGCGCGCACCCTGGGCGCGTTGGCCTCGGTGATCGCGCCTTCGAGCGCGGCCGGGACCAGGACGTCCACGTCGAGCTCGAAGAGGTCCTCGCGAGGCAGGTCGTCGGCCTGGTGGAACCCGCGCACGCCGCCCGACTCGGCCACCCACGCGCGCAGGCGGGCGATGTCGAGGCCGGCCGCGTTGTAGACGGCCCCGCTGACGTCGGAGACCGCCACCACCTTGCAGCCCGCGTCGGCCAGGTATCGCGCGGCCGGCGCACCCACCTTGCCGAAGCCCTGCACGGCCACGGTCACGCCCTCGGGCGAGCGGCCGAGCGCGGCCAGCGCCGCGATCTGCACGCCCCTGGAGGTCGCGCCCGCGCGTCCCAGCGAGCCGCCCAGCGTCGTCGGCTTGCCGGTGACCACGCCGGGCACCGAGTAGCCGGTGTTGACGCTGTAGGTGTCCATGATCCAGGCCATGGTCCGCTCGTCGGTGCCGACGTCGGGGGCCGGGATGTCCTTCTCCGGGCCGATCAGCGGCAGGATCTCGTTGACGTAGCGGCGGGTCAGCCGTTCCAGCTCGCGAGTGGTGAGCTGGGCCGGGTCCACGGCCACGCCGCCCTTGGCGCCGCCGTACGGGATGCCGACCAGTGCGCACTTCCACGTCATCCACATCGCGAGCGCGGTGACCTCGTGGATGTCGACGGCGGGATGAAACCGCAGCCCGCCCTTGGCGGGGCCGCGTGAGACGTTGTGCTGGACCCGGTAGCCCTGGACGACGTCCAGGCGACCGTCCTCGCGGCGCACCGGGACCGAGACGGTCAGGGAGCGGCGGGGCGTGGCCAGCATCGTGCGGAGCCCGTCGTCGAGGCCGAGATGTTCGGCGGCCCGGTCGAGCTGGTGCAACGCGGAGTCGAGGGCCTGACGGCCCGGGGTGATCAGGGCCGGCGTCGTTGACGGCACCATGATGCTCATGGAAGAACTTCCTCCCGATATGTAACGCCCTTTTACGGGAACAGGCGCCGTTGCCTCTCCCTTTTGGGCGTTGATGTCACGATCATCCTAGAGCGGGGCGTTTGACCTTGCCGAGTTTTGGTAGAAATCCAAGCCGTTGATCGGATGTGGCGGACAGCGCCACTCTGGCAGGCTTGCGCACGAGAGTGTGAAGGAACGTCGAACCAGGAGGTTTTTCCATTGCCCGCACTGGTGGTGGGGCCGATGCTGCGGTACGTCGCCTTCGACAGCGCGTCGATCTGGGTGGAGACCGCCGAGCCCTGCACAGTCGCCGTCGAGGCGGGAGGCAGGACTTACCGGTCGCCTACCTTCACTGTGCACGGTCACCACTACGCGATCGTCGATCTCGTCGAGTTGTCCCAGGATATCGCGTCGTACACGGTGGAGCTCGACGGGGAGCAGGTTTGGCCGATGGCGGGTCGCCCGCCGTCCCGGATCAGGCTGCTGCCCAGGGAAGGGGTGCGCAAGCTGGCGTTCGGATCGTGCCGCACCAGCGTGCCCCACGACGCGGCGCACGTGCGTTCCCACGGTGACGACGTGCTGCGGGCCTTCGGCGAGCACCTCCCCGAGGCGGCCGAGGAGGAGTGGCCCGACCTGCTGCTGCTCCTCGGCGACCAGGTCTACGCCGACAACCCCTCGCCCGACATGCTGGCCTACATCCGCTCCCGCAGGGACACCGAGCCGCAGGGCGAGATCGCCGACTTCGAGGAGTACGCCGAGCTCTACCGCCAGGCGTGGACCGAGACCGAGATCCGCTGGCTGCTGTCCACCGTGCCGACCGCGATGATCTTCGACGACCACGACCTGCGCGACGACTGGAACACCTCCCAGCCCTGGCGCGAGCAGATGGCCAGGACGTCGTGGTGGCGCCGCCGGGTGGTGGCCGGGCTGGGGGCGTACTGGATCTACCAGCACCTCGGCAACCTCTCACCCGCCGAGCGGGCGGAGGACCCGCTGCTGCGCAAGCTGATGGAGGGCGACGGCGGCCAGGCGCTCGACGCCTTCGCCGACAAGGCCGACGCCGAGCCCACCAGCAACCGCTGGAGCTACGCCCGCGACCTCGGCCCGGCCCGCCTCATCATGGTCGACACCCGGTGCGCCAGGCAGCTCACGCCCGGCGACCGCCGCATGCTCGACGCGGACGAGTGGGCCTGGCTGGAGGAGCAGGTCAGCCGCCCGACCGAGCAGCTGATCATCGGCTCGTCGATCCCGTTCCTGCTGCCCGAGGGCGTCCACGGCGTGCAGAACTGGAACGAGGCCCTGAGCGACGGCAAGTGGGGGCCCGTGGTGCGGCGGTGGTCGGAGAAGTTCCGGCAGGCCATCGACCTGGAGCACTGGGCGGCGTTCCGGCGCTCGTTCGAGGACCTGGCCCGGCTGCTCATCGGGCTGGGCAAGCCGGTGCTGATCCTGTCGGGCGACGTGCACTACTCCTACCTGGCCCAGGCCGACCGGGGGCCGGTCTTCCAGATCGTCTGCTCGCCGATCCGCAACCCGCTCAGCCGCATGCTGCGCTGGGCCAACGTCTTCACCCAGTTCTCGATCGCCACCCTGGTGGGCGGCCTGCTGGCGCGGTCGGCGGGCATCCCGCGCCCGCCGTTTCGCTGGCGGGTCACCAAGGGCCCGCTGTTCCAGAACGCGCTCGCCGTGCTGACCCTGCCCGACGAGGTCACCTGGTACGGCTCCACCGGCGAGGTGGTCAAGCCGATCGACTCCGCCCGCCTACGCTGATCCCCATGGATGCCAACGCCGTCGCCGTACCCTTCTACGACCTCTGGCACGAGGACGGGCACGTGCCCCTGATCCGCGAGCTGCTGCCGCCGCTGCTGGCCGGGGTGCGGCGCAGTCTGATCGAGATCGGCGCGGGCACGGGCCTGATCACCGAGCTGATCGCCCGCGTCACCCCGGCCGAGATCTACGCCGTGGAGCCGTCGCTCGGCATGCGTTCCGTGCTGATCTCCCGGCTGGCCCAGGACCCGCCGGCGCTGCGGCGGGTGACCGTGCTGCCGTGCGGGGCCCTCGACGTGGACGTGGACGAGCCGGTCGAGGCCGTCGTGATGATCTCGGTGCTGCAGAGCTTCTCCGCCGCCGAGCGGGACGAGCTGTGGCGGGTGCTGGCCAGGCAGCTTGAGCCGGGCGGGCGGCTGCTGTTCAACTGGCGGCAGCGGGCCGCGGCCGTGCCGGGGGAGCTCGTGTCCATGGGCTCCTATCCGGTGGGGCGGCACACGTACGAGGTGGCCGGGCAGGTGCTCGCCGCCGAAGGGGAGAGCGTCACCTCGCGCTTCGTCTACCGGACCAGGCAGCGCGGGGTGGTGGTGACCGAGGACGAGGTGGTCTCCACCAGCCATTGGCCGGCAGGGGAGGTGCTGGTGGCTGAGCTGAAGGAGCACGGGTTCGTCGCTGAGGACGCGCCCGACGGCATACAGGTGTGGTCGCTGCCCGGCTGACGCCCAGGGCCCGGCCACCACGGGTGGCCGGGCCTGGCTCGACCTGCGGGTCCTGCGGGTTCTACGAGTTCTGCGGGTGCTGCAGGTCGTAGATGGCGTCGGTGAACTGGTCGATCGCCCAGAGCAGGTCCTCTTCCGAGATGACGATCGGCGGCGCCAGCCGGATCGTGGACCCGTGCGTGTCCTTGGCCAGCACGCCCCGCTTCAGCAGCGCCTTCGACACCTCACGGCCGGTGCCCAGGTCGGGGTGGATGTCCACGCCCGCCCACAGCCCGCGCCCGCGCACCGCGACCACGCCGCCCTTGCCGACCATGTCGCGCAGCCGCGTGTGCAGCACCTCGCCCAGCTTGGCGGCCCTGGCCTGGATCTCGCCGGTGCCGAGGATCTCGATCACCGCGTTGGCCACCGCGCACGCCAGCGGGTTGCCGCCGAACGTGGAACCGTGCTGGCCGGGGTGGATGACCCCTAGCACGTCCCGGTTCGCGGCGATGGCCGAGACCGGTACGACGCCGCCGCCCAGCGCCTTGCCCAGCACGTAGATGTCGGGCACGACGCCCTCGAAGTCGCACGCGAACGTCTGGCCCGTGCGCCCCAGCCCCGACTGGACCTCGTCGGCGATCATCAGGATGCCCTCGGCCGTGCACAGCTCCCGCACCTCGCCAAGGTAGCCGTCCGGCGGCACCAGCACCCCGGCCTCGCCCTGGATCGGCTCGACCAGCACCCCGACCGTGTTGGCGTCGAGGGCCTGCCTGATCGCCTCGACGTCGCCGTAGCGGACGACGCGGAAGCCCGGCGTGTACGGGCCGAAGTTGTCGTGCGCCTCGGGGTCGGTGGAGAAGCTGACGATCGTGGTCGTACGGCCGTGGAAGTTGCCCTCCATCACGATGATGTTGGCCTGGTCCGGCTCGACGCCCTTGACCTCGTAGCCCCACTTGCGCGCCACCTTGATGGCGGTCTCCACGGCCTCGGCGCCGGTGTTCATGGGCAGGACCAGGTCCTTGCCCGTGAGGTCGCCGAGCCCGGCGCAGAACTGCGCGAACTGGTCGTGGTAGAAGGCGCGGCTGGTCAGCGTCAGCCGTTCGAGCTGCTCCTTCGCGGCCTCGATGATCTTCGGATGGCCGTGGCCGAAGTTGAGCGAGGAGTAGCCGGACAGGCAGTCCAGATACCGCTTGCCGTCGACGTCGGTGACCCAGGCGCCGTGCGCCTCGTGGATCACCACGGGCAGTGGATGGTAGTTGTGCGCGCTGCGGCGCTCGCTCACTTCGATCAGTTCTGCGCTGGTGGTCATGATCAGATCTCCCCCCTGATCTCCAGTGTGCAGCACTTGGGGCCGCCGCCCGCCTTACGCAGCTCCGACAGATCGACCGGGATCACCTCGTAGCCGCGCCGCTTGAGCTCCAGGTGGAGATCGGAGGCCTCGGCGTTGATGACCACGTTCGTGCCGTCGCTGACCGCGTTCAGCCCGAGCACCTCGGCGTCGCGGTCCGTCGCGATCACCGCGTCGGGGAACATGCGGCGCAGCACCGCGAGGCTCCCGGGCGAGAAGGCGGCGGGGTAGTAGCCGACGTTGCGCCCGTCGATCGGGAACAGCGCCGTGTCGAGGTGGTAGAAACGCGGGTCCACCAGCGTCAGCGAGACGACGGGCCGGCCCAGGTACTCCTGCGCCTCCTGGTGGGCGACCACGTCCGTGCGGAAGCCCGTACCGGCCAGGATGACGTCGTCGAGGGTGAGGAAGTCACCCTCGCCCTCGTTGACCTGGGAGGGTTCGAGCGCCTCGTAGCCGCGGTCGGTGAACCAGCGCAGGTAGGCCGGGCCCTCGGCGGCGCGCTGCGGGTAGGCGAAGCGCGCGCCGTAGACGCGGCCGTCCACCACCAGGGCGCCGTTCGCGGCGAACACCATGTCGGGCAGGCCCTCGATCGGGTCGATCAGGCTGACCTGGTGTCCGAGCTCCTCGTACGCCGTCTTGAGGCCCTCCCACTGCCGGACCGCAACGTCGCGGTCCGCTCCGGCCTCGGGACGCATCCACGGGTTGATCGCGTACTCGACCGTGAAGAAGTCCGGGCGGCACATGAGGAAGTGTTTGGGCATGCAACGCTCCAACGTGTCGTAACCAGGGAAAACCCCTCTTCAGGGGGACGGAGCAAGCCTAGGAATTCCCGATTGGGCAAGCCAAGGGGTTGACATTGCGTCTTGCCGCCGATCGGTTGCGTCTTTCACCCGGTTGAGGGGGATTCGTTGCGCACCTCGGGCACAGAGGGGTTGTGAGTTGCGTCCACCAGGCGCGACAGCACGATGGCGCTCTTGGTCCGCACCACGAACGCCTCGGCCGCGATGCGCTCGATCACCCGCTCGACGTGGCGCACGTCCGTCGCCCTGATGTGCAGCAGCGCGTCCGCCTCGCCGGTGATCGTGGCAGCGCCCACCACTTCGGGGAACCTGGCCACGGCCAGCGCGATGTCCGACGGCTTCGTCTTGCCCTGGCAGAACAGCTCCACGTACGCCTCGGTCGTCCAGCCGAGCGCCTGCGGCGCCACCCGCGCGCTGAACCCGGTGATCGCCCCGAGCTCGCGCAGCCGGTCCACCCGCCGCTTGACCGCCGAAGCGCTCAGCCCGACCCGGTGGCCGATCTCGGCGTAGGTCTGGCGGGCGTCGTCCACGAGCGCCGCGATGATGTCACGATCGAGCCGGTCCAGTTCCACGCGCTCTGTATACCGCCTGGCCAGGCTGGCGCGCGACGAGCGGCACGCGGGACACTGGGCGGGGCCCGGCCGCGACCCCCGTCGAGCGCCGCCCCTTCGACTTGTCACCGGAAGGTTATTCGCAGCATGAATAGCACGAATATCGCCAGCTTTCCCCCGAATTTCGTGTGGGGAGTATCGACCTCGGCCTTCCAGATCGAGGGGGCGACGGCCGCCGACGGCCGTTCCCCGTCGATCTGGGACACCTTCACCGCCGACCGGGCCGAGGCGTGCGACCATTACCACCGTTATCCGGAAGACGTGCGGCTGATGAAAGAGCTGGGCATGGCCGCCTACCGGTTCTCGGTGAGCTGGACGCGCGTCTTTCCCGACGAGTCGGGAAAGGTCAACCAGGCCGGGCTCGATTTCTACGACAGATTGGCCGACGAGCTGACCGGCGCGGGCATCACGCCGTACGCCACCCTTTATCACTGGGACCTGCCGCAGTGGCTGGAGGATCTGGGCGGCTGGCCCGCGCGGGACACGGCCCACCGGTTCGCCGACTACGCCGCCGCCGTGCACGAGCGGATCGGCGACCGGGTCGGCACCTGGTTCACGCTGAACGAGCCGTGGGTGGCGTCCTTCCTCGGCTACGGCTCCGGCGTGCACGCCCCGGGCCGCGCGTCGGCCGCCGACGCCTTCCGCGCCGCACACCACATGCTGCTCGCGCACGGCCTGGGCGCGCGCGCCCTGCGCGACGGCGGAGCCGCCGAGGTCGGCGCCGTGCTCAACATCTCGCCGGTGATGACGCCGGCCCAGGTCAGCGACTTCGGCAGGACGTTGTCGGACGAGGACGCCGAGGCCGTCGCGCGGATCGACGCCCTGGCCAACCGGCAGTTCCTGGAGCCGATGCTGCGCGGCGCCTACCCCGCCGAACTGCTGGCCATCGCCGAGCGCCACGGCGGCCTCGATCATGTGCGCGACGGCGACCTCGACGTCATCGCCCAGCCGCTCGACCTGCTCGGCGTCAACTACTACACCCCGCTGGTCGTCCAGGCCCAGCCGAGCGAGCCCGCCGACCCTGCCTTTCCCGGCAGCGAGGGAATTCTCTTCTGCACCATTCCCACGGCCGTCACCGCGATGGGCTGGCCGATCGTGCCCAACTGCCTCGCGCTGCTCCTCGACCGCCTTTCCTGCGACTATCCCGGCCTCGACCTGATGGTCACCGAGAACGGCGCCGATTTCGTGGACGTGGTGACCGGCGACGGCATTCACGACGTCGACCGGATCAACTTCGTCGAGGAACATCTGCGGGCCCTGCGCGGCGCCGTCGAGAACGGCGCGAAGGTGCGCGGATATCTCGTCTGGACCCTGCTCGACAATCTCGAATGGGCCGACGGATACCAGCGCAAGTTCGGCCTCGTGCACGTCGACTTCGCCACCCAGAAACGCCGGCCGAAGGACAGCGCGCTGTGGTACCGCGACGTCATCCGCCGCAACGGCCTGACCGAGACCCGGCCGAAACGCCCGACCCTGGAGACGGTGGCCGCCCGCGCCGGAGTGTCGCGGGCCACGGTCTCGCGCGTCGTCAACGGGGAGTCGTCGGTCAGCTCCTCGGTCAGGGCCGCGGTGATGCGGGCCGTCAGGGAGATCGGCTACGTGCCCAACGCCGCCGCCCGCAGCCTCGTCACCCGCCGCACCAACGCCGTCGCCCTCGTGCTGTCCGTGCCCCGCCAGGGCGGCGACGCGCTGACGGCCGCCGTCGTCCAGTCCGTCGTCCAGTACGTCACGAGCCTGCTGGAGGGCGCGGGCAAGCAGATCACGCTCATGCTCGCCGACACGGCCGAGAGCCATCGCCGCATCGTCGCGCACGTCGAGAGCGGGCTGGCGGACGGGGTCGTGCTGCTGCCGCCCGACCGGGGCGACACGCTGGCCGAGCGGCTCTCGCGCACCGAGGTGCCGGTCGTCCTGCTGGGCAAGCCGCCCATCGCGTCGCTGGTCCCGTACGTGGACGTGGACAACGCGGGCGGCGCGGGAGCCGCCACCGACCACCTCGTCGCGCTCGGCCGGCGGCGCATCGGCATGATCTGCGGTCCCATGGACCTGGTCGCCGTCCAGGACCGGCTGGCCGGCCACCGTACGGCGCTGCGGCGGGCGGGCCTGAGCCCGCACCTGGCCGTGGCCGACGACCTCACCCGCGCGGCGGGCGCGGCGGCCACCCGCCGTCTCCTCGAAGACGACCCGTCACTGGACGCCGTCTTCGCCGCCACCGACCAGCTCGCCATCGGGGCGCTCACGGCGGCGCGGGAGGCCGGCCGGCGGGTGCCCGAGGACCTCGCGGTCGTCGGCTTCGACGACGTGGACGCCGCCTCGGCCACCACCCCGGCGCTGACCACCGTCCGCGTCCCGGTCGCCGACCAGGCGCTCGCGCTGGCCCGGCTGCTGCTGTCGCGCCTGGAGGGACGGCACACCACCTCCGTCGTGCTGCCGGCCCGGCTGGTCGTGCGCGAGTCGGCTTAGAGAGCCGCTCAGGGCCGCTCAGGGCCGCTCAGAGCTGCTGCTCGAAGAGACGGGGGAAGACCTTGGCGACCTTGGACAGCAGGTACTCGCCGTACGTGCCGGTGAAGTCCACCTGGCCGTCCCACCGGCGCCCCGGGGCGTAGGGGAGGGGCGGGACCTCGCTGTCCCAGCCGGGGTCGAAGAAGAACGGGAAGCTGAGGCGCTCGTTGCCGCTGCGGTTGCGTACGCGGTGGGGAGTGGAGCGGTAGTGGCCGGCGGTGAGCTTGTCGAGCATGTCGCCGATGTTGCACACGAACGTGCCCGGCACCGGGGGCGCGTCGATCCATCCGGCCCGCGTACGGACCTGGAGGCCGCCGTTGGCGTCCTGGAGGAGCAGGGTGAGCAGGCCGTAGTCGGTGTGCTCGCCCACGCCCCAGCCGTCGTCGTCAGGCGGGCTCGGCGGATAGTGAAATATCCGGAAAAGGATGGTCGGGTCGGCGGTGTATCCCGTACGGAAGTAGTCCTCCTCCAGACCCAGGCTCAGCGCGATCCCGCTCATGACCGCCTGCCCGAGCCCCGTCATCCGGCGCAGATACCCAAGCACCGCCTCCCGCAACTCGGGGACCCGCTCGGGGAACAGGTTGGGGCCGTGCAGCGGCAGCGTGCCCGCCGGCTCCTCGGCCCCGAAGTAGACGCCCTCCTTCAGGTCGGGGCGGCCGGAGGTCAGCTCGCCGCCGACCGGGAAGAAGCCGCGCCAGGCCCGTCCGCCCCGTTCCATCCGGATCTCGTCCTTGACCTCTTCAGGAAGGGCGAAGAAGCGCCTGGCGGCCGCGTCGAGCCGGTCGATGAGCTCGGCCGGCACGCCGTGACCTGAGACGTAGAAGAAGCCGTTCTCCCGGCAGGCCGCCCCGATCTCCTCCGCGACCCGCCGTCTCCGCGCTTCAGACTCGGATCCGGCTCCGGCGGCGAGGAGGGGTGACACGTCGATCACCGGCAATGCGCTCACCCGCACCATTGTTCCCCAAATCGCCCGGGTAGCCATGGCCGTGCCGGATGCGCGACTTAGCATCGAAGGGAGAACCCCGCCGGGGAGGCCCGATGCGCCTGTTACGCCGCAACCGTTCCCGCCTCAGCCGCGACCGTACGGAGAGCGTCGAGGACGGCGAGGTCGTCCGCCGGGCGCCCGCCGTGGCCTACGACGGCGACCTCTACCACCTGCCCGACTGGGCGGCGCGCCGGCGCGAGGAGCGCGAGCTGGGGCGCGCGCACGCCGCCGACGGCCAGATCGACACGCTCACCCTGCAGACCGGCAGCGTGCCCCGCTTCCACGAGCTGGAGGACGAGCGGCTGGAGGAGCTGGCCAGGATCGAGGAGCGCACGGAGCAGGAGATCCAGCGGGCGCGGGCGGAGTTCGAAGGCCAGAAGATCAGCCTGGCGGAGTCGCAGCGTGCGTTCGGGGAGGCCAGGAAGGCCCTGGAGGACAGTCAGCGCCGGGTCGCCGAGCTGGAGCAGCCCAGCAGGCGCCCCGGCGACGGCCGGCCCAGCTCCATCGCCGTCTCGGGCAGCCGCTGGCCCGTCGTGCGCCGCTGGCTGCCCGCCGCGTTGCTGCTGCTCCTGCTGCTGATCGTCGAGGTCCCGATCCTCTACCAGGTCATCCTGAGCTGGGGTGACAGCGTGGCCATGACCGCGCTGCTGGCCGCGGGCGCCGCCCTGATCATGCTCGTCGCGCCGCACATGTACGGGCGGGCGTTCCGCTCGTGGCAGGAGCACGGCAGCCCGGTCAAGGGGCGCGTGCTGCTGATCGGCGCGGCGCTCGTCTGGCTCGGCCTGATCGCCGCCGTGGCCGTCCTGCGCCGCGACGCCCTGGTCAGGCCGCTGGTGGTGGACGGCCAGGAGATCGGTCCCACCTCCGACGGGGTCGGGCAGCTGCCCACCATGATCCTGCTCCTCGCGCTGCTGATCGCCACCGCCCTCATCGCCGCCGACCTGGGCCGGCGCATGCACAACCCGAACGACCGCCGCCTGTGGGAGCTGCGCGCCAAGCGCGACGCCGAGTCCCGCGCCTGCGCCGCCGCGCAGGCCGCGTACCAGCGCGACGCCTCGTACGCGGAGAGCATCGCGCAGTACCTGCAAGGCGTGGAACGGCGGCGGGCCGGGCGGGTGCGGCAGCTGGACAGCGGGTTCGACAGCCTGGGTACGGCCTACCTCGGGGGCGTCGTGGAAGGGCTCAGGGATCCGGAGGCGGCCAGCTGGGCCGAACGCATCGTCCACCACCGCCGCACCACCCGCCCCTGACCGCCCCTCATGTGGGGGGGCCGAGCCCGGGAAGGTGACCGGGCTCGGCGGGGCTCCTGAAGGCCCGAGTCCCCTCAGGAGGTCGAGAAGCTGAACCAGTTGACGTTGACGAAGTCGGCCGGCTGGCCGGAGGAGAAGGTCAGGTAGACGGTGTGCGTCCCCGTCACCCCTGAGATGTTCGCCGGCACCGTACGCCAGCTCTGCCACCCGCCCGTGTTCCCCAGCGCGAAGTCACCGATGGGCGTGGCCGTGGGGCTGTCCAGGCGTACCTGCACGAGCCCGCTCACCCCGGCCCCCGCCCCTGAGGCGACCCGGGCGCGGAACTGCGTGGCGGCCGTCGAGCCGAAGTTGACCCCGTCGTAGCGCAGCCAGTCGCCGTTGGTGATGGCGCCGATGTTCTGGCCGCCGCCGGAGTCGGTGGTCGCCTCGGTGATGGTGCCGGACTGCGCCTGGAACGCCTCCGCCTGGATGGTCGAGCGGGCGTCGACCCCGCCGGGCGGGTTGGTCGGGTCGGTGGTGGTGCCGCTCTGCCAGACCGCCACGTAGTCGACCACCATCGGCCGCCCGGGCACGGTCGCCGCGGTCGGCGTCTGACCGCCGAGCGCGTTCGGGAAGGCGCCGCCCATGGCCACGTTGAGCAGCAGGAAGTAGCCCGCGTGCCCGGTCATGTTGCTCCAGGTCGTCGCGTCGAACTGGGCCTGGTTCACGCTGTGGAACTGCTGGCCGTCCACGTACCAGCGCAGCTGGTTCGGGCTGACGCTGCGGTCCCACTCGAAGCGGTAGGTGTGGAACGCCGACTGGCAGGTCGAGCCGGGGCAGGCGCGGCTGGCGCCCAGGCCGGTGGTCTCGTTGCACGGCCCGCCGGGGTTGACGCCGCAGTGGAGCACGGCCCACACGGAGTTGAGCCCGTTGACGTTCTCCATGATGTCGAACTCACCGATGGCCGGCCAGTTCCAGTAGTTCCCCCGGTACGGCGCCCCGAGCGCCCAGAACGCCGGCCAGTAGCCGAGGGCGGCGTCGCCGGTCACGTTCGGCATCTGGATCCGGCTCTCGATGCGCAGCATCCGCCCGTCGGCGGGCTTGAAGTCGGCCCGCCTGGTCTCGATGCGCGCCGAGGTCCACTCGCCGGAGGAGCTGCGCAGGGGCGTGATGCGCAGGTTGCCCGAGCCGTCGAGGCTCAGGTTGCTGGTGCTGGAGGTGTAGTTCTGGATCTCGCCGGTGCCCCAGTTGGCGGGTCCTCCTGGGTACGCGTGCCCGGTGTCGATGATCCAGTTGGACGACGAGGGGAGGGTGTTGGCCGAGCCGTTGAAGTCGTCCGACCAGACCAGCGACCAGCCCGAGGGAGTGGGCGGGACGGCGGCGGAGGCACTCACGGCCACTTTGACGAGCAGGCCGCTGAGTGCCACGAGCACCACGGCCACAGCCGCCAGACGGCGTCTGTACCTGAGTTCTGTTGTCATCATCGCTCCAGGGGGTGCTGAGGCTGAGGTGAGAGAGCGCTCTCACCAGATGTGAACACAGGCGTGACTTCCTGTCAACAATCCGCACAAGGCGCCGAACGAGCTGTCAGAGAGCGCTCTCCGCGCGGGTCAGAGCAGGTCCACCGTGGCCGCTCCCGCCGCCTCGAACGACTCCCTCCAGAAGCCTTCGAGCAGCGGGAAGCGGTCGGGGTTCGACGCCTTCTCCCGGAGGAAGCCGTGGACGACCACCGCGTACCCGTTGAGGTCGGGCAGCAGCCGCGCGTCCCTCAGTTCCTTGATCTTCCGCTGCCGCGCAGCTTCGCTCAGGTCCAGCCGGTTGATGTCGAGGTCGCCGCGGTTGTTGATCAGGTCGCTGAACACGATGATCTGGTGCGCGCTGTCGGGCTGCCGGCGCGCGCCGAGCTGCTTGGCCAGGTACCGCAGCGCTCCCAGGACGTCGGAGCCCTCGCCCTCGGCCGGGCAGTCGAACAGCTTGACCGCCCTCGGCAGCACCTCGGTGACGCGGTGCTCCCTGACGCGCTCCTCGACGACGGGGTTGTCGTTCGGGTTCTCGGCCCTGGTGGCGGCCAGGGCGACCGGGTCCTGCCGGCACGTGCTGCTCTCCGAGCTGCCGGTGACCGCGGCGAAGGCGATCCAGTCGCAGCCCTCGGTGAACGGCGGGAGCTTGGAGGTGACGTCGTTCCTGGAGGTGGCCGGGTCGGCGTAGCTGGTGGAGTCCACGATTACGCCGCAGACGGCCTTCGCCTCGGTGCCACACCCCGCCAGCCCGGCACCGACCAGCACCAGCGCCCCGAACGCCGCGACCATCCGGCGCGCGCCTCTCCCGGCGGCACCGAGCACCAGCGCGCCGAACGCCGCGACCACCCGACGCGCGCCCTTCCCGGCGGCACCGAGCCCCAGCGCCCCGCGCGTCGCGACCAGCCGACATGCGCTTCTCCCGCCCCCACCCATCAGGCACCGCCCCCGGCAGCGCCGCCTTTCGAGCCGCCCTCCGAGCCGGGGCGCGGAGCGTCCTCCGGGGCAAGGCCTGCGGCGCCGTTCGAGGCGGCTGCCGAGGGGAACTCCCGGGCGTCCTCCGGCGTGCGCTCCGGTGCTTCCTGCCGGGTGAGCTCTGGGGCGGACCTGATGTCCTGGCCCGCTGGAAGCTCACGGGGTAACACCTCCGCGTGCCACACCTCGATCCGCGCCTCCACCTCCCGCAGGATCCGCCTGATCTCCTCCCGCCCCGACACCGCCGCCGGCCGGTCGCCGGTGGCGTCCATCGCGACGACCTCGCCCTTCCACAGGGCCGGGATCTCCTCCCTGCGCGGATGAGCGCGCAGCACGCCGCTCTTGTAGGCGGCGATGAGCCGCTCGGCCCTGGCGTGCACCGCCTCCACCTCGTGGTCGCGCTCGATCAGCGCGCTCTCCCACTCCTGGGTGAGGTGCTCGATGCGGGCCCTGGAGCGCTGCACGCCGGCGTTCGACTCCTCGACCAGGATCCGCCGCCGCGCCTCCTCCCGCCGCGCCCTCGACTCCGCGATCGAGATGAACGGGTCCGCCTGCGCCGGGTCGTTCCCGGAGGGCGGGGGCGCGTGGCCGTTCACGGGCGGGCGGGTGTCGGCCCGGCCCAGCTCGCGCAGGATCGTCTCCCGCTCTCCGAGCGCCCGCTCCAGCAGCGCCGTACGCGTGGCGGCCAGCCGCCGGTCCACCCGCGTGATCTCCTCGCGGGCCAGGGCCCGGATCTCCGTGACGTAAGCGGGCTGGAAGTCGGGATCGGTGAACTCGCTCAGGGGATGCTCGCGGGCGTCGCGCATCCCCCGCCGGTGCGCCTCCTCGCGCTCGGCCGGCGGATCGGCCCGCTTGAACAGCCGCGACAAGAACGCCATCCGCGTCTCCTGGCTCCGCCCGGACCGGCACCCCGGTCCGAGGTGTCACTGAAACCCAGACTAAGGAGTCAGTGCCCCCGATGGCGCGCCGGAAAGCCAAAGCCAGAAAGCCAAGCCAGAAAGCCAAGCCAGAAAGACAAAGCCCGAAAGACAAAAGCGCGCGGCGCCGCACCAGGATGCGGCGCCGCGGCGCGGGTCGAAGGGCCCGGCGCCGCACGAGTGCGCGGCGCCGCGACGCGGATGAGCGGCGGGTCAGCCCTTCTCCGCCTCGCCCGTGGCCTGCTCAAGGGCGTCTTCAGGAGAGGCCTCCAGGTCCTGCTCGGCGTCGGCGCCGGCCTGGGCGGACGCCTTGTCCAGGCGCACCCAGCTCGTCACGCTCTCCACCGCGAACAGCACGAACAGGTACGCCGTCAGCACCGCCAGCACCGGCGTCAGCACGTCGAGCGCCGCGCCGAGGCCGATGATGAGCAGCCGCAGCTCCCAGCCGAGCCCCGCCCGGAACACCCAGGCGGGCGGCCAGATGCTCTGCCGCGTGCGGTAGACGGTGTCGTAGGTGTGGTAGCCGACCACGTACACCAGCACGAACAGCAGCCACTTCGGCGCGTCGGCGGCCAGGCCGACCGCGATCACGGTGAGGAACTCCGCGCCGCGCAGCAGCGGCGGCGTGAGCCAGTCGAAGCGGCCGAGGTGGTCGCGCGGCGTCGTGGGCAGCACGAGCAGCAGCACGATCGCGACGGGCAGCAGCAGGATGGGCCCGCGGTCGAGCAGCCCGGCGGCCGTGATGCCGACCACGGCGAGCAGGGCCACGAGCGTGGCCGGAACAGGGGGAACGCCGCCGCCGATCTTGGTGGACAGCGCGTGAGCGAGGGGCCCGTCGTCGCGGTAGGCGACGAGGCGGGCGGTCTGGAGGCGGCGGCGCTCCTCGTCGGGGTCCGGCGTGGGGGTGGCCATGGCCTGCGGGTGGGTGATCATACGAGCGACCTCATGAGGCGTCCGGTGAGGGTGTAGGCGGCGGCGACGGAGCCCCAGATCACCAGGGTGATGAAGGTGATCCGGGCGTCGAAGAGGGCGGCGGTGATCGCGATGGCCGCGAAACGCTCGCCGATGGGGAAGACGATCATCTTACGCGCCCAATGGACCGCACGGTACTTGCCCGCCTTCGTCCACATCTTCAGCACGCCGCGGAGCCCCTGGCTCCGCTCGACCTTGCGGCGGGTGAGCGCCTGGCGCAGCTCGCGGTCGTCGGGGGCGTCGAGCGGCGTCGTGGGCAGCGGGTTGGGGGTCTTGTTCCGGCGGTTGGCGATGCCGAAGGAGAAGTCGAGCAGGTGGCGTACGGACTGCAGGCCGAGCGCGGCCAGCGCCAGGATCCAGATGTCGTCGCCGTTGCCCGAGACGACCCAGCCGACGGCCAGACCGGCGAAGACCACGTATTCCTTGAACCGGTCGAACGTGGCGTCCAGCCAGGCCCCGAGCACGCCGAACTTGCGCGCGTAGCGGGCCACCTGCCCGTCGACGCAGTCGAACACGAAGGCGAAGTAGATCAGCGCGCCGCCCGCGATCATCCAGGGCCGGTCGCCGGTGGCGAAGCAGGCGGCCGCGGCGACGCCGAGGATGATCGAGATGAGCGTCACCTGGTTGGGCGTCAGCCCGCGCCGGGCGGCCCAGCGGGCGATGTAGCGCGAGTAGGTGGAGACGAAGTAGGTGGTGAAGAAGCCGTCGGCGCCCTTGACCGCGTTGTTGAGGCGGGCGCGGTCTTCGTCCATGCCGGCCATCTCGGCGCCGGCCTCGTTGATCTCCTCCTGGGTGGTGACCCGGCGGTAGAACAGGTCGCGGCGGCCCCTGATGCCGACCGACACGCCGTTGCGCACCAGGCCGAACACGACGAGCTGCATCAGGTCGTCGTCGTCGCCGAACCGGTCGGCCATGTCGGCCAGCTCGCGGCAGGTGGCGGCCAGCGTCGGCGCGTTGCGCGCGCTGATGTGCATCGGGCCGAGGATCACCGCGTTGGGCCTGGTCACGGCGTGGTTGGCGGTGCCCACCGAGACCACGCGCGACTTGCCGACGCGGACGCGTACGGGCAGCCCCTCGACGCGGTTGAGTCCGATCTCGGGGTCGGCCTCGTCGATCGGGATGCGGTCTTCAGGACTGTTGTCGTCCTGCCCGTTGTCCTCTTGCTCCTCCGTCACCCCCACCCGTGGTTCTTTCGCGACGAGCGCCAGCGCACCGCGCTTGGACTTGGTGATCTGGTAGATCAGCTCGTCGTGGACGACCGAGTTCTCCGGGATGATGAACAGGTTCTCCGTTGCGGACTCGGCAACGTCGGCCAGGGCACGAAGGGCGGTGGCCACGTCGCCTGACTGGATCGTGGCGAAGCGCGGATCCATCGAGGTGAGCTGGCTGTGAAGCCGCTCGGCAACAGTGGGGGTGCCGGGCAGCGCGGCCAGCCTCAGGCCGGTCGGAGAGATGTCGGGGCCGGGCGAGGAACCCAGCAGGACCACGCGGGTCATGACTCCCTTTCGAGGCGGTAGCGGGGGGTTGAACAACGGGTGATGCGGGGACAGGCGTCAAAGTCTAGTGAGAGTGACGCAAAGTCGCGTCAACAGAGCATGCCCGTAACGTCCCGTCCGCCGGTATAGGGGTGGCCGTAAGATGTCCGAGTGAGTCTCTACCGTGACGAAGGCGTGGTCCTGCGCACTCAGAAGCTCGGGGAGGCCGACCGGATCATCACCGTCCTGGCCAAGCGCACAGGAAAAGTCCGGGCGGTGGCGCGCGGCGTGCGCCGCACGACCTCGCGCTTCGGGGCAAGGCTTGAGCCGTTCACCCATGTCGACGTGCAGTTCCACACCGGCCGCACGCTCGACGTGGTCACCCAGGCCGAGACGATCAGGCCCTACGGCGAGGCGCTGGCCGCCGACTATCCCCGCTACACCGCGGGCAGCGCGATGCTGGAGACCGCCGACCGGCTGACGCACGGGGAGAAGGAGCCGGCGCTGCGGCAGTTCCTGCTGCTGGTGGGCGGGCTGCGCACGCTCGCCGACCGGGGCCACGAGGCCAGGCTGGTCCTCGACGCCTACTTCCTGCGCTCCCTGGCCGTGGCCGGTTACGCGCCCGCGCTGGAGGCCTGCGCCAAGTGCCAGGCGCCGGCGATCAGGGCGTTCGCCATCGTCGCAGGTGGCGTGGTGTGCGGGGGGTGCAAGCCGGCCGGCGCGGCCGTGCCGGCCGGGGAGACGCTCGGGCTCATGACGGCGCTGCTGCGCGGCGACTGGGCCGCCGCCGACGCCTCGGAGCCGCGCCATCGCAGCGAGTGCAGCGGCCTGGTGGCCGCCTATCTGCAATGGCACCTCGAACACGGAATACGCTCTCTCCGACACGTCGAAAGGGAGCCCGCGTGAACGTACGACCGCCTACTCCGCATCCGTCGGGAGCGACTCCGCCGTCCATCCCGAAAGAGCTGGTGCCCCAGCATGTCGCCATCGTCATGGACGGCAACGGGCGCTGGGCCAAGGCCCGCGGGCTGCCGCGCACCGAGGGGCACAAGGCGGGTGAGTCCTCGCTGTTCGACGTCATCGAGGGCGCGCTGGAGCTGGGCATTCCCTATCTGAGCGCGTACGCGTTCTCCACCGAGAACTGGAAGCGCTCGCCCGACGAGGTGCGCTTCCTGATGGGGTTCAACCGCGACGTCATCCGGCGGCGGCGCGACGAGCTCAACGCGATGGGCGTGCGGGTGCGCTGGGCCGGGCGGCCCGGGCGGCTGTGGAAGAGCGTCATCTCCGAGCTGCAGACCGCCGAGCAGATGACGCTCACCAACCGTAAGCTCACATTGCAGTTCTGTGTCAATTACGGCGGGCAGGCCGAGATCGTCGACGCGGCGGTCCGGCTGGCGGCCGACATCGCGGCCGGCCGGGTCAAGCCGTCCAAGGTCAGCGAGAAGGTGTTCGCCCGTTACCTGGACGAGCCGGAGATCCCTCCGGTCGACATGTTCCTGCGCTCGTCGGGCGAGCAGCGCTTCTCCAACTTCCTGCTGTGGCAGTCGGCGTACGCCGAGATGGTCTTCCTCGACCGGCTCTGGCCCGACTTCGACCGGCGCGACCTGTGGGAGGCGTGCGAGATCTACGCCAAGCGCGACCGGCGTTACGGCGGCGCGATCCCCAATCAGGTCTGACGCGCGGTCCTCAGCGGACCCCCGGACCACCTGACCCCTCCACGGCGTCACCTGGCAGGTGACGCCCGCCTGACCAGCTCGCCGCCCCTTGGCCCGCCCGGCGCCGTGATTCGCGCGCTCTGTGCGGGCCTTTCCCTTGCGCGGTCCCCGATTCCCTGAGGTGTCGCCGGCCCCGGATTGCCGTGCGGCTATACACAGGTATAGCGTCCTATCCTAGCGAACAGTCAGTTGCACTCATGGATAGGAGCTGGTCGTGGTGAACGGATCGCGCACCGCCCGGCCGCCCGGCCTCGCCGCCCTGGTCCGCCTGGCGCTGCGCCGGGAGAGGGGCATCGCGCCCTGGTGGATCCTGGCGCTTGTGGCGCTGGCCCTGGTGATGGTCGAGTACATCCAGACCAACATGGCGACCCCCGAGCTGAAGGCCACCTACGTCGAGGTGATCGGCCGCAACGCCTTCCTGCGCGGCCTCGGCGGCGGCACCGTCGAGCCCCGGCTGGAGGTGCTCGCCACGTGGCGCAGCGGCGGCTTCCTCTACGTGGCGAGCGCCTTCGCCGCCCTGATGTCCGTCATCCGGCACACCCGCGCGGAGGAGGACGCGGGCAGGAGTGAGCTGGTCCTGGCGGGCTCGGTCGGCAGGTACGCGCCCCTGACCGCGGCGATGCTGGTCTCGGGCGCGGTGAGTCTGCTCGGCGGGGCGCTGACCGCCGCCGTGCTGACGGGGATCGGCCTGGAGCCCGTCGGGTCGCTCGCCTACGGGGCCGCCATCACCGTGGCCGGCTGGGTGTTCGGCGGCGTCGGGGCGGTGGCCGCCCAGATCGCCGGCGGCGCCCGCATGGCCACCGCCGCCGCCCTGGCCACGCTCGCCGCCGCCTACGTGCTGCGTTACGCGGGCGACGCGGCGGGGGCGTCGTGGACGGCGTACCTCTCGCCGGTGGGCTGGAGCCATCTGGTGCGGCCGTACCAGGAGGAGCGGTGGTGGCTGCTCGGGGTGTCGATCGCGGCCGCCGCGATCCTGTACGGGCTCGCGTACCGGCTGCTCGGCCGCAGGGACCTCGGCTCCGGCCTGCTCCCCGAGCGGCAGGGACGGGAGTCGGCCCCCGAGCTGCGCGGCCCGGTCAGCCTGGCCTGGCGGCTGCACAGGGGGCTGCTGGCGAAGTGGGCGGCGGGCGTCGCGGTCTTCGCGGCGGCGGGCGGCGCGCTGAGCCCGCTGACGCGCGACCTGCTGTCCCGGCCGAGCGTCGTGGTCGACAACCTGCGGCGCACCCTCGGCATCGCGTCAGGCCCCGCGGCGCTGGGCGCGTACTCGTGGTACCTGATCCTGATCCTCGCCTACGCCGTCGCCCTCTACCCGGTCCTCATGACGCTGCGGCTGCGCGCGGAGGAGCTCTCGGGCCGGGCGGAGAATGTGCAGTCGACGCCGCTGACCCGGCTGCGCTGGGCGGCCGGCCAGCTCGTCGTGACCGCGCTCGGCACCGCGGGCCTCATGGCCGTGGCCGGGCTCGTCTTCGGCACGGTCTACTCCCTGCTCGTCGGGGACCTGGCGAGCGACCTGCCGGCTTTCCTGGCGGGGGCGCTGAGCACCGTGCCCGCGGCCTGGTGCGTGGGGGCGCTCTGCGTGCTGGCGTACGGGCTGCTGCCCCGGGCGAGCGTGGCGATCTCGTGGCTCGTGTGGGTCCTGACCGCCGCTCTGGGTCAGGTCGCCGGTCCCCTGTACGGGGTGTGGGGCGGGCTGCCCGTGGAGCCGTTCCACTTCGTCGGCAACGCGATGACGGGGCCGCCGTTCGCCGCCGGGCCAACCACGGCCCTGCTCGCGGTCACGGCGCTGCTCGCGTCGGCCGGGCTGCTCGCGCTGCGCCGCCGCGACTTCGGCCGCTGACCCGCAACCCTGCCTGTCGCACCGCGTCCCAGGCGGGCTCGTATGGAGGCGGGGTCGTTCAGGCGCGGCGGCGGGCGCGGTAGGCGGCCACGTGCATGCGGTTGCCGCACGTGCGGCTGTCGCAGTAGACCCGCGACCGGTTGCGCGACTCGTCCACGAACACCCGGTCGCAGTCGGGGGCCGCGCACGTACGCAGGCGCTCGACCTCCCCCTCCACCAGCAGATGGGCCAGCGCCACCCCGCAGTCGGCCGCCAGGTGCTCCGCCAGCGTCGAATCGGCCGCGTGATAGTGGACGTGCAGCGGATGCCCGTCGTGCTCGACCAGCCGGGGCGTGATCCGCGTGTCCGACAGCAACGCGTTCAGGGTGCGCACGGCCGCAGGCTGGTCGGCGGCGGTGAAGACGCGGTGGAAGACCTCGCGCACCATCCGCACCTGACCCAGGTCGCGGGCCGTGACCGCGCCGATGCCGCTGATCTCGCGGGCGTCGATGAACGCCGCGAGCTCCGGCAGACCCGGCAGACCCTCGTCGCCGCCGGTGGACGGCGAGGTGTTGACCAGCTCGACAACGGTGGCCAGAGAATGCACCATGTCATGGCCAAACGTCATGTTGACTCCTGTCCGCACCGGGTTCTAGCGTGGTCGCAGCGTATCTCCTGTCAGCAGTTGTAGGGGTTTCTGTGAGTGCACATCGCCGTATCGTGCTGATCGCGGTGGCCGGTGCGCTCATCATCTCCACCTCCGCTCCTCTGGTGCGGCTGTCCGAGGTGTCGCCCGCCACGTCCGCCCTGTTCCGGTGCGCGTACGCCGTGCCGCCCATGCTGCTGCTGGCCTGGCTGGAGCGGCGCAGGCTCGGGCCACTGCCACGCAGGGGCATGGTGGCGGCCTGGCTCGCGGGCGTGGTGTTCGCGCTCGACCTGCTGTTCTGGCATCACGCGATCGACTACGTGGGCGCGGGGCTGGCGACCGTGCTGGGCAACCTGCAGGTGTTCATCGTCGCGTTCGCCGCGTGGGCGGTCTTCGGCGAGCGGCCGTCGTCGCGGCTGATGGTCGGCACGCCGGTCGTGTTCGCCGGGGTCGTGCTGATCTCCGGGGTGTTCGACAGCGCCGCGTACGGCAGCGATCCCGTGCTGGGGGTACTCGCCGGGGTGGCGACGTCGGTGTCGTACGCGGCGTTCCTGCTGCTGATGAAGGGCGGGTCCGAGCGGGGAGCGGGGCCGCTGGCGCACGCGACCGTGGTGGCCACCCTCACCATCGCCGCGCTCAGCCCGCTGTTCGGCGGAGCCGACCTGATGCCCACCTGGCCGGGTCACGGGTGGCTGCTGCTGCTCGCGCTCGGCCCGCAGGTGCTCGGCTGGTCGCTGATCACGTTCTCGCTGCCGCGCCAGCCCGCCGCGCTCACCGCGCTGCTGCTGCTGATCCAGCCCTTGACCACGGTGGCGATCTCCGCGCTGGCGCTGGGGGAGCGGCCGTCGCCGGTGCAGCTGACCGGGTGCGCGGTCATCGTGCTCGGCGTCCTGTACGGCTCCCGCCGCGCCAAGCCCGCCCCGGCCCCGCCGGCGGAACCGGCCGCGGCCGGGGAACGCGCACCGGTCGTCTGAGCGGAAGCGCCCGCCGTCGCCGCCGGCCGCCACGGGACCGGCTTCAGGCGGTCCTGGACGGCGTCGAGCAGGACGAGCAGGTGCCGAAGACCTCGACGGTGTGGGTGATCTCGGTGAAGCCGTGTTCGCTGCCCACCATCTCCGCCCAGCGCTCCACGGCAGGACCGGCCACCTCCACCGTCTGCCCGCACTTGCGGCACACCAGGTGATGGTGATGGGCGTCGGTCGCGCACGCCCGGTAGACGGACTCGCCGTCGTCGGTGCGCAGCACGTCGACCTTGCCGCCGTCGGCCAGCGCCTGCAGCGCGCGGTAGACGGTGGTCAGCCCGATCTTCGCCCCGTGCAGGCGCATCTCGGCATAGACGTCCTGCGCGCTGCGGAAGCCGGAGCTCCCGCGCAGGGTGTCGTGCACAGCGTCGCGCCTCGTCGTCATGCGACCTCCTCCACGCGCAGCTTTGGTCGCTCGCTCAAAGTTGACTCCTGAGTACGGCCTCGGCGTACGAATTTACCGACACCGAGGGCCAGGACGAAGCCGGCGAGCGCAAGAAGAACGATCGCGGCGCCAGGAGGAACCTTGGGGGAGTAGGTGGAGGCGAGCAGACCGCCCACGGAGGCCAGCACGCCGAACAGCATGGCCAGCCCCATCGTGGTCCTGAATCCGCGCGTGAGCTGCTGACTCGTCGCCACCGGGATCACCATCAGCGCGCTGACGAGCAGCAGGCCGACCACCCGCATGGCGATGACCACGGTGAGCGCGGCCGTGACCGCGATCAGCAGACTCAGGAAGCGCACCGGCAGGCCGCTGGCCTTGGCCATCTCCTCGTCCTGGCAGAGCACGAACAGCTCCCTGCCGAAGATCGCGACGACCCCGAGCACGGTGACGGCCAGCGCGGCGACGATCCAGATGTCCAGGGGGGTGACGCTGGCGATGGCGCCGAACAGGTAGGAGTTGAGCTTGGCGTTGCTGCCGCCGGGCGCGACGGCCATGAGCATCACGCCGCCCGCGATGCCCCCGTAGAACAGCAGCGCGAGCGCCACGTCACCGCTGGTCCTGCCGCGTGCCCTGACCAGCTCGATGGCCACGGCGCCGGCGATGGAGACGAGGACGGCGGTGAGCACGGGCGCGGTGCCGGTCAGGAAGCCCAGCGCCACGCCGGTCAGCGCCACGTGCCCGACGCCGTCGCCGAGCAGCGCCAGGCGCCGCTGCACGATGAACGTGCCCACGGCGGGCGCGCAGAGCCCCACCAGCAGCGCCGCGATCAGCGCGAGCTGGAAGAGCTGCTCCTGCAGAAGTTCGAAGATCACCTTGGTTCCCCCTGCCACCCGGTGAGCGGGCCCGCCGCGGCCTCGTCGGCGTGCGGGTGCTGGTGCTCGTGCCCCGGTCGCGCGCACTCGCCCTCGGGGCGCGGCGGGCGGCCGTCGTGGGCGACGCGGCCCTCGCGGATCACCACGCCGCGGGTGATGATCGGCTCCAGCGGGCCCAGTTCGTGCACCACGAGCACCACGGTCTTGCCGCCGGTCACCAGCCCGGCCAGCGTGTCGGCGAGCAACTGCTGGGTCTCGGCGTCCACGCCCGCGGTGGGCTCGTCCATCACGTACGTGTCCGGCTCGCCGGCCAGCGCGCGGGCGATGAGCACCCGCTGCTGCTGCCCCCCGGACAGCGACTGGACGGGGTCGCCGGCCCGGTCGGCCAGCCTGACGGCCTCCAGCGCGCCGGTCACCGCCGCCCGGTCGGCCGCGCTGGTCCTGCGCAGCCGGCTCTGCCTGGCGATCCGGCCCGAGGCGACGACCTCGCGCACGGTCGCGGGCACGCCGCCGCCGACCTGGAGCCGCTGCGGCACGTACCCGATGCGCCACCAGTCGCGGAAGCGGCCGGGCGGGGTGCCGTACACGAGGGTCTTGCCGCCGGTCAGCGGCGTGAGGCCGAGCAGGGTGCGCACCAGCGTGGACTTGCCCGAGCCGTTGGCGCCCAGCAGGGCGACGACCTCCCCGGGACAGACGGTCAGGTCGATTCCTCGCAGGACGGGCTTGCCGTCGAAGGAGACCCGGCCGTCGGTCATCGCGAAGGCCGTTTCGTTCATGCTGTACACCCCAGTGCTGTTTGTAGGGTTTTGAGGTTATCGCGCATGGCGGAGAGGTAATCGCCCGAGGGCTTGCTCTCCAGCGGGTCGAGCACGGCCGTCTTGGCGCCGACCTGGCTCGCCAGCACCTCGGCCACCTTCGGGCTGACCAGGGCCTCGGTGAAGATCGTGGTGACGCCCTCGGCCTTGGCCAGCTTGGCGACCTCGGACAGGCGGGCGGGGGAGGGCTCGGTCTCGGGGTCGAGCGTGATGCCGATCTGCTTGAGCTTGTAACGGTCCGACAGATACCCGAACGCCTCGTGCGCGGTGACCAGCGTCCTGGTCGTGCACGTGGTGAGCCCCTTGGTGAACTCCTGGTCGAGGGTGGTGAGAGCGGCGGCCGTCTTCGCGGCGCGGTCCTTGTAGCCCTGCGCGTGCGCGGGGTCGGCCGTGGCCAGGCGCTCGCCCAGCTTGGTGGCGACGGTGGCCAGGCGGGAGGGGTCGAGCCAGAGGTGCGGGTCGTACGGGAGCTCCTCGTGACCGTGCTCCTCCGCACCCTCCTCCGCACCCTCCTCGGCGTGCTCACCGGCGTGCTCACCTACTGGGATGGTCGCCACGGCGGTGGCGGCGTCGAAGCTCGTGTCAGGCTCGACGGCCTCGTCCACGGCCGGCTGGACGCCCTTGACGTAGACGGCCAGGGTGGCGTTCTTGAGCTCGGTGACCTGCTGGATGCCCAGCTCCACGTCATGCGGCTCGACACCGGGCGGGGTCAGCCCGCTCACCTGCGCGTCGGATCCCCCGACCTGCTCGGTCAGCCACTGCAGGGGGTAGAAGGCGGCGACCACCGCGGGCTTGCCGTCGGGGGCGGTCTCAGCGGCGCCGGCGCCGCAGGCAGCAGTGGCGAACAGCGCGGCCGTGGCCAGCAGACCGCCGGCACGCAACCGGGAAAATCCTGACATCATGGAACTCAGTATGCGCCAAAATGAAAACGGTTGTCAAAGTCCTTAATGTTTGGATCGCTCCATCCTGCCGTGCGGGGTGCTGTCTTCCGGGGGCGCCGGGGGCTCCGGCCCGGCTTCGCGTCCTCAGCGGAAGAACGGCAGGACCAGCTCCACCAGCGCGTCCACGTCGTCGTCGACCATCGGCTCGCCGGTCATGCCCATGCGGTGGAGCAGGGTCCCGACGACGACGTCGATGAAGAACAGGACCCGGTGCTCCGGCTCGCCGAGCGCGTCCTGGAGCGCGAGCCGGTAGGGGTCCTGCAGCCGCGAGGAGAGGATCTCGCGCAGCTCCGGATCGCTGACACCGTCACTGAACACGCCCGCGAACGCGTCGCCCACCCCCGGCTCGGCGATCTTGCCCGCGGCCCAGCGGACCGCCGAGGACATGATCTCGGCCCGGCTGCCGCCCTCCATCGGCACCGGGCCGAACGCGTCGAGCAGGCAGTCCACGATCAGCGCCCCCTTCGTCGGCCAGCGACGGTAGATCGTCGTCTTCGCGATGCCGGCCGCGGCGGCGATGCGCTCCACCGTGGCCCGCGCGTAGCCCAGCTCGTGGACCGTGCTCAGCGTCGCGGCGAAGACCATGTCGTTGATGCCGGAGCGCGGGCGGCCGGGCGGCCGGGTGGGTGTGCTCGAAGTCGTGCTCACGCTCACACGATACCAAGTTGCGCTACCGTAGGTTTCGAAACCTGAGGTAGCGAAACTTGGGGAGAGGATTATGAACGACGTCACCACGATGCGGCACGGCGGGGACGTGCTCCGCCTTCCTCCGGGAGCGTCCCGGTGAGCGACATCCGGCCGGACTCCGGCACCGTGGCCGGGCTGCTCCGTCCGCACGCGGGCGGTTTCGCCGCCCTGGTGATCCTTCAGGTGATCGGCGCCGTGGCGGGCCTGGCGCCGCTCCTGGCGGTGGCCGAGGTGGGGCGCGCCCTGCTGTCGCCCGGCCCGCTCGATCGCGCTCACGTCTGGTCCGCGGTGCTCGCCGGCGTGGCCGGCCTGCTGGTCCGGCTGCTGTTCACCGCCGCGTCGTCGGGGATCGGGCATCTGCTCGACGGCCGGGTTCAGCTGGCCTTCCGGCGGCGGCTGGCCGCACACCTGGGCCGCGTCCCGATCGGGTGGTTCTCCCGGCGCGGGACGGGCGAGCTGGCCAAGGTGGTGGGCGAGGACGTGAGCGCGGTGCATCCCTTCATCGCGCACACGCCCGGCGAGCTGGTCTCGGCGTTCGTGGTGCCGCTGGTGTCGCTGGTCTACCTGTTCACGGTGGACTGGCGGCTCACGCTGATCACGTTGATCCCGGTGCTGCTGGCGGTGGCGCTGGTCCCGTTGATGATGACCCCGGCGCGGCAGCGGGAGCAGCGCGAGTTCGACGCGGCCATGGGGCGGATCGCCGACTCGGTCGTGGAGTTCGTGCAGGGCATCGCGGTGGTCAAGGCGTTCGGCGGGGCCGAGCGTACGCACCGGAGGTTCCTGACGGCCACGGACGAGTTCGCCGGCACGTTCCTGCGGTGGGCGCGCGGGCTGGCGCCGATCGCCGCCGGGATGCAGACGGCGCTGGCGCCGCCGTTCGTGCTGCTGGTCGTGCTGGCCGGCGGCACCGTCCTGATCGCCGGCGGCGGCCTGGCGCCGGCAGACCTGCTGCCGTTCCTGCTGCTCGGCCTGGGGCTGACCGCTCCGGTGGCGGCGCTGGGGCACGGGTTCGACGACATGCGGGCGGCCTGGCGCGCGGTCGGCCGGATCAAGGACGTGCTGGCGGTGGAGCCCCTGCCCGAGCCCGCCCGCCCGGCCGCGGCGCGCGGGCACCGGCTGGAGCTGCGGGACGTGAGCTTCGGCTACGACGCCGGCCGCACGGTGCTGCGCGGCGTCGACCTGGTGCTCGAACCCGGCACGACCACCGCGATCGTGGGCCCCTCGGGCAGCGGCAAGTCCACCCTGGTCCAGCTGCTGCCCCGGTTCTTCGACCCCACCCACGGCTCGATCACCCTGGGCGGCGTCGATCTGCGCGAGCTCGGCAGCGGGCAGCTCTACCGGACGATCTCCTTCGTCTTCCAGGACATCCGCCTCCTGCGTGCCTCCGTCGCCGACAACATCGCGCTCGCGGTCCCGCGGGCCGGCCGCGACCAGGTGGTCAGGGCCGCAAAACTGGCCGATGTCCACGACCGGATCCTGCGGCTGCCGCGCGGCTACGACACGGTGCTCGACGAGGAGGCCGGGCTGTCGCGCGGTGAGGCGCAACGGATCGCCATCGCCCGCGCGCTGCTCGCCGACACCCCCGTGCTGGTGCTGGACGAGGCGACCGCGTTCGCCGATCCACAGACCGAGCAGGCGGTACGGCAGGCGCTGACCACATCGCAGGGCGATCGCACCATCGTGGTCATCGCCCACCGCCTGGAGACGATCGCCGACGCCGACACCGTCGTGATGCTGGACGACGGAGCGATCGTCGAGCGCGGCACCCCCGCGGAACTGCTGAGCCAGGACGGCAGGTTCGCCGCGTTCTGGCGATCCCACCGAGGAGACGAGCCCCGATGATCCGCATGCTCCTGCGCGTCCTGGGACACCAGTACGCACGACCGGTGCGCCGCACCGTGGCCCTGATGACGGCCACCGCGATCGCCGAAGGACTGTCCTACGCCCTGCTGGTCCCCGTGCTGCGGGCCCTGCTCGGCGACGACACCGCCGCCGCCCGCCCCTGGCTCATCGCCTTCGGCGCGGCGGTCGCGCTCTACGCCGTGCTCCGCTACGCCGGCGACCTGTCCGGTTTCCGCGTCGGAACCACTCTGCTGCGCGGTACGTACCGGCGGCTCGGCGACCACCTGGCCCGCCTGCCCATCGGCTGGTACGCCCCCGGCCGCGTCGGCGAAGTCTCGCTCCTGGCGAGCAGAGGCGTGCTCCAGGCGATGAGCGTGCTCGCACACGTGCTGTCGCCCTACATCTCCGCCGCCGTCACCCCCCTCACCATCGTCGCGGTGATGCTCGCCTTCAACTGGCAGCTCGGGCTGGCCGCACTGCTCGCCGTCCCCGTCGTGACGGGGATCCAGCTCTGGACGGGACGCGCCACGGCCGCCGCCGACACCGAACGCCACCACCGCGACCAGCAGGCCGCCGGCCGGGTCATCGAATACCTGCAGGCCCAGCCGGTGCTACGGGCGGGCGGCCGCACCACCGAACGCTTCGGCCTGCTCGACGACTCCCTGCGAGAGCTCCAGCGCGCCTCCCGCCGCTCCATGATCTCGGCGCTGCCCGGCATCCTCGGCCTGTCACTCACCGTGCAGGCGATCTTCACCGCACTGCTGGTCCTGGGCACCTACCTGGCGCTGGGCGGCACCATCGGCCCCGCCGAGGTGCTCACCATCCTGGTCCTGGCCACCCGCTGCGCCGACCCCCTCCTCTCCCTCGGCGACATCGGCGGCCAGCTCCGGGGCGCCCGCGCCGAGCTGACCAAGCTCGACACGCTCCTGCGCACCCCGCCGCTCCCCGAACCCCGCGAGCCGGTCGAACCGGCCCGGCACGACCTGGAGTTTGACTCCGTCACCTTCCGCCACGGCGACCGCACGGTGATCGACCGCCTCTCGCTGACCCTCCCAGAAGGCCGGCGGCTGGCCGTCGTCGGCCCTTCGGGTGCGGGCAAGAGCACCTTGCTGCAGCTCCTGGCCCGCTTCCACGACGTGGACACGGGTGCGATCCGCATCGGCGGCACGGACGTCCGCGACATCGCCACGCAGGCGCTCATGTCCCGGATCGCCATCGTCTTCCAGGACGTCTACCTCTTCGACGGCACCATCGAGGACAACATCCGCCTCGGCCGCCCCGGCGCCACAGAAGCCGAGGTCCGTGCGGCGGCGACCGCGGCCCGCCTGGACGAGGTGATCGAACGCCTGCCGGACGGCTGGTCCACCGCAGTCGGAGAGGGCGGCACCCTGCTGTCGGGCGGCGAACGCCAGCGCGTCTCCATCGCCCGCGCCCTGCTGAAGGACGCCCCCATCGTGCTGCTGGACGAGGTGACCTCGGCCCTCGACCCGGTCAACGAAGCGGCCGTCCACGAGGGCATCGAACGGCTGATGGCGGGCCGGACGGTGGTGATGGCCGCACACCGGCTGCGTACGGTACGCGACGCCGACCACATCGCCTTCCTGGACGACGGCCGGGTGCTGGAAGAAGGCACCCACGAGGAGCTGCTCAGCCGCGACGGCCGCTATGCCGCCTTCTGGACCATCTCCATGGCGCCCGCAGCCCCCGAGTAGGGCCAACGCACGAAGTGCGAGGTTTTCGATCGTCGCAAGGCGGCGGCATTGAGGCGACCGAGCCTCCGCCGCCCGACGGGCGGCAAGTTAGACAGGGCCCGCCGCACGGCCACACTGGGGGCCAGGTGTGCCGTGCGGCGTCCCGTCATCACCCCGGTGGTCGTGCGCCGGCAGAGCCGTTGCCGGTGCCCGGGGTGACGTTCTGGCCGGTGCGGTGCCGCCGGTCGCCTGTGTGGACGGTGCACTGCGGTGGGACCGCCGGGGCGGTGCCCCGGATCGGCACCGTCAGGGTGGTGTCTTGTAGTGGTCGTCTTTCGGATCGGTCAGGCAGTTGATCGATGGTGTCGTGCCGGCCGACGTGCTCGCATACGCACAGTGGCTCGCCGTCCGCCGGGAACAGGCCGGCCGTGTGCAGGCCCCCGTTCCGGTCGGAGGCCCGCCGGGCGGCGCGGGGCCGGTCCGGCGGGCTCGCGACGGTCGGCCGCGCCAGGTCGACGGGGTCGTCGGCAACGCTCCGGCGGGCCACTGTGCGTACCGCCTCAGACATGGCGGTGCCCGAGGTGCTCCTTGTCGTTGTGGTCGCCTTTCGTGACGGGGTTGCCGTGCGGCGAGGTCGCGGGCGGCTCGACGCGTACGGAGGCGGGTGGACGGGTCAGGCGGTCATGGCTCACGATGGCTCCGTAGTGTATACGGGCTACGGTATACCGAGTCAGACCGCACGAACAACATTCTCGTTGAGCAGGTCGCTGACCGCGTGGATCGCGCGCAGCGTCGGCACCTCGGCCCCGGTGAGGTCGGCCAGTTCGACCACCGCGGCCAGCAGCACGTCGAGCTCCAGCGGTTTGCCCTTCTCCAGGTCCTGGAGTGTGGACGTCTTGTGCTCGCCCGCCTTCTCGGCCCCCCGAAGGCGGCGTTCGATGGAGATCCCCGGATCGCAGCCCACGCGCCTGGCCACCTCCACGGTCTCCGTCATCATGGCCACGACCAGTTCCCTGGTGCCGTCATGACGGCAGATTCCGGCCATCGTCGCCCTGGCGAGGGCGCTGATCGGATTGAAGGCGATGTTGCCCATGAGTTTGATCCAGACGTCCCGGCGGAGATCACGCTCGACCGGGCACTTCAGTCCGCCCGCGATGGCGGCCTCGCTGAAGGCGGCGCACCGCTCGGTCGGCTCGCCGCTGGGCTCGCCGATGGAGAAGCGGGTGCCTTCGAGGTGACGGATCACGCCGGGTTCCTCGATCTCGGTGGCGGCGTAGACGACGCAGCCGATCGCGCGGTCGAGGGGTAAGGCGGATGTCACCGCTCCGCCGGGGTCGACGCTCTCGATGCGGTAGCCCTCGTACGGGCCCTTGAGTCCGTGGAAGTACCACCACGGGATGCCGTTCTGCGCGGCGATGATGCTGGTGGTCTCGTGCAGAAGCGGCTCGATCATGGGGCCGGCCGAGGCGTAGCTGTTCGCCTTGAGGCCCAGGAAGACGTGGTCCACCGGACCGACCTGGGTGGGGTCGTCGGTGGCATGGGGATGGGCGATGAAATCGCCCCTGGGGGTGAGCACCCGCACACCTGCGCTACGTATGGCTTCGAGGTGCTGACCTCTCGCGATGAGGTGCACCTCGACTCCCGCCCTGTGCAGGGCGGCGCCCACGTAAGCGCCGATGGCGCCGGCGCCAAGAACAGCGACCTTCATGCTGCGCTCCGTTCTCGCGTCGGATGACAAGTACGGGCCCGTAACTTGCGACGGGCCGCAAAATCGCGGCCCGTCGTGCATTCGGTATACAGTATGGAAAAACGAGGGTCAAGGAGTGTGCCCGTGGCCGTTGCGTGGCATGGACCAGTGGTGGAAGCGATCTCCTGGCCCGCCGCGCGGGCCCTCGCGGCCGGTGCGGCCTGCCCGGCCAAGCCCGAGACGGTCCCCTTGCGGGAGGCGCTCGGACGCCGGCTGGCCGGGCCGCTGACGGCGCTGGTCGCCGTGCCGGGGACGGACGTCTCGGCGATGGACGGCTACGCCGTGGCCGGTCCTGGGCCGTGGCGCGTGGTGGCGCGCGTGCTCGCCGGCGGGGCGGCCCACGACCGGCCGCTGCGGGCGGGGGAGGCGGTGGAGATCGCGACCGGCGCTCCCGTGCCCGCCGGCGCCGATTCGGTGCTGCCGTACGAGCGGGCGGACGCGACCGGCGGGCGGGTTCGCGGCCCGGCCGAGGAGGGCAGGCACATCAGGCGGCGCGGTGAGGACGTCCCCGAGGGGGCGGTTGTGCTGCCGGAGGGCGCCGTGGTGACGCCGGCGGCGCTCGGGCTGGCCGCCGCGCTCGGCCACGACGAGCTGCCGGTACGGCCCCGCCCGCGCGTCGCCGTGCTGGTCACTGGGGACGAGGTGGTCGATCACGGGCTGCCGGGCCCTGGCCGGGTCAGGGACGCGATCGGGCCGTTCCTGCCGGGCCTGGTGGAGTGGGCCGGGGGGCGCGTGACGACCGTGGACCGCCTCCCCGACGGCGCCGACCCCCTGCGCGCCGCGCTCACCGGGGGCTGGCGCGAGACCGCCGGCGCATGGCAACATCCCCCCGAGGAGGGCGGCCGTTCACCGGAGCAGGCCGCTCCCGCGGTCGGTCATTCGCCGGCGGCCTTCGTCGCTGACGGCCGCGCGCCTGAGTCGGCCGCGGTCGCTGACGGCCGTTCGGCTGAGCCGGCGGCCGAGATCGTGGTCGTGTGCGGGGCCTCGTCGAAGGGCCCCGCCGACCACCTGCGGGCCGTGCTCGACGGCCTGGCCGCCGAGGTGCTCGTCGACGGCGTCGCCGTCCGCCCAGGCCACCCCCAGCTCCTCGCCCGTCTCCGCGACGGCCGGCTCGTGGTGGGTCTGCCGGGCAACCCGTTCGCGGCCCTGGCCGCCTCGCTGACGCTGCTCGCCCCGATCCTGCGCGAGCTGACCGGGACGCCGGCGGCCGTGGAGACGAGCGCGCTGCACGGGGTCGTGCACCCGCATCCCCGTGACACCCGGCTGGTTCCGGTGCTCGGATCCGAGCGGGGAGCGATTCCCGTGGGACACGATCGGCCGGGCTCTTTGTGGGGTGCGGCCCTGGCCGGGGCACTTGCGGTGGTCCCTCCGGGGTGGTCGGGAGAGCGGGTCGAGCTGATCGAGTTGCCCCCAGGGGGCTAGACAGGCCCATCGCGAGGGGGTAACCATTGCGTTCATACGGTATGCAGTATGCGGAAGACAGACAGTGGGCAGTTCAGTCGCCGGGAAAGGGTGGCATGATGTCGGAAACGATCTCTGGCGGTCATCTCGTAGCCAAGGCACTCAAGGCCGAGGGCGTGGACGTGATCTACACGCTCTGCGGCGGCCACATCATCGATATCTACGACGGCTGCGTCGATGAGGGCATCGAGGTCATCGACGTACGCCATGAGCAGGTGGCCGCGCACGCCGCGGACGGTTACGCGCGCATCACCGGCAAGCCCGGCTGCGCGGTCGTCACCGCCGGGCCGGGCACGACCGACGCCGTCACCGGCGTGGCCAACGCCTTCAGGGCGGAGAGCCCGATGTTGCTCATCGGCGGTCAGGGGGCGCTGAGCCAGCACAAGATGGGCTCGCTGCAGGACCTCCCGCACGTCGACATGATGACCCCGATCACCAAGTTCGCGGCCACGGTGCCCAGCACGGAACGGGTGGCCGACATCGTGTCGATGGCCTTCCGCGAGTGCTACCACGGCGCTCCCGGGCCGTCGTTCCTGGAGATCCCGCGCGACGTGCTCGACGCGAAGGTGCCGGTCGAGAAGGCGCGCATCCCCGAGGCCGGCCACTACCGGGCCTCCACCCGCCAGCAGGGCGACCCCGAGGCCATCGAGCGGCTGGCGGACCTGCTTGCGCACTCCGAGAAGCCGTGCATCCTGCTCGGCAACCAGGTCTGGACGTGCCGCGCCACGGACGCGGCCATCGACTTCGTCAGGGCTCTGAACGTGCCCGCGTACATGAACGGCTCCGGCCGCGGCACGCTCCCGCCCGGCGACCCGCACCACTTCCAGCTCAGCCGCAGGTACGCCTTCACCGAGGCCGACTTGATCATCATCGTCGGCACCCCGTTCGACTTCCGGATGGGCTACGGCAAGCGCCTGTCGCCGACGGCCAAGGTCGTGCAGATCGACCTCGACTACCGCACCGTCGGCAAGAACCGCGACATCGACCTCGGGATCGTCGGCGACGCCGGCCTCATCCTGGCGGCGACGGCCCAGGCCGCCAGCGGCCGGGTCGAGAACGGCGCCGCCCGCCGCAAGGAGTGGCTGGAGGAGCTGCGCGCGGTCGAGACCAAGGCGTACGAGAAGCGCCTGCCCCGCCAGCTCTCCGGCGCCCAGCCGATCGACCCGTACCGCCTCGTGCACGAGATCAACGAGTTCCTGACCGAGGACACGATCTACATCGGCGACGGCGGCGACATCGTCACCTTCTCCGGCCAGGTCGTGCAGCCGAAGTCGCCGGGCCACTGGATGGACCCGGGCCCCCTGGGCACGCTCGGCGTCGGCATGGCCTTCGCGATGGCCGCCAAGCAGGCCCGCCGCGACAAGGAGGTGCTGTGCCTGTTCGGTGACGGCGCCTTCAGCCTGACCGGCTGGGACTTCGAGACCATGGTCCGCTTCGACCTGCCGTTCATCGGGGTCATCGGCAACAACTCCTCGATGAACCAGATCCGCTACGGCCAGGCCGCCAAGTACGGCGAGGACCGCGCCCGCGTGGGCAACACGCTCGGCGACATCCGCTACGGGGAGTTCGCCAAGCTCCTCGGCGGCTACGGCGAGGAGGTGCGCGACCCGGCCGAGATCCGTCCCGCCCTTGAGCGGGCCAGGCAGTCGGGCAAGCCCTCCCTGATCAACGTCTGGGTCGACCCAGAGGTGTACGCCCCCGGAACCATGAACCAGACCATGTACAAGTAGGGGAAAGCTTGAGATGAAGGCTCTCGAAGGTGTTCGCGTCCTCGACATGACCCACGTCCAGTCGGGTCCGTCGGCCACCCAGCTGCTCGGCTGGCTGGGCGCCGACGTGATCAAGCTGGAGGCGCCGACCGGCGACATCACCCGGCAGCAGCTGCGCGACGTGCCAGACGTCGACAGCCTCTACTTCACGATGCTCAACTGCAACAAGCGCAGCATCACCCTCAACATGAAGAGCGAGCGGGGCAAGGAGATCTTCACCGAGCTGGTGAAGAACGCCGACATCCTGGTGGAGAACTTCGGTCCCGGCGCGGTGGACCGCATGGGCTTCTCCTGGGATCGCCTCCAGGAGCTCAACCCCCGCCTCATCTACGCCTCGATCAAGGGCTTCGGCCAGGGCAAGTACGCCAAGTTCAAGGCGTACGAGGTGATCGCCCAGGCCATGGGCGGCTCGATGAGCACCACGGGCTTCGAGGACGGCCCGCCGATGGCCACCGGGGCCCAGATCGGCGACTCGGGCACCGGCATCCACGTGGTGGCCGGCATCCTGGCCGCCCTCTACCAGCGGGGCCAGACCGGCCGCGGCCAGCGCGTACAGGTGGCCATGCAGCACGCCGTGCTGAACCTGTGCCGCGTCAAGCTGCGCGACCAGCAGCGCCTGGCGCACGGCCCGCTGCGTGAATACCCCAACAGGACGTTCGGCGACGAGGTGCCGCGCTCCGGCAACGCCAGCGGCGGCGGCCAGCCGGGCTGGGCGGTGCGCTGCGCTCCCGGCGGCCCGAACGACTACATCTACGTGATCGTCCAGCCGGTCGGCTGGAAGCCGATCTCGGCCATCATCGGCCGGCCCGAGCTGGCCGACGACCCCGAGTGGGCGACGCCGGAGGCGCGGCTGTCGAAGCTGGACAAGATGTTCCAGCTCATCGAGGAGTGGACGATCCGGCACGACAAGTGGACGGTGCTCGACCGGCTCAACGCCGAGAACATCCCCTGCGGGCCGATCCTGTCCACCAAGGAGCTGGTGGAGGACCAGAGCCTGCGCGAGGAGGGCATCGTCGTCTCGGTCGATCACCCGCAGCGCGGCGAGTTCGTCACCGTGGGCAGCCCCCTGCAGCTGTCGGACTCGCCGGTGGACGTGCGCACCCCGCCGCTGCTCGGCGAGCACAACCACGAGATCTACGGCGAGCTCGGCGTGAGCGCTGACGAGCTGGCTGAACTCAAGTCGAACGGAGTCATCTAAGTGGGCCCCAGGGAAGTCATCGAGAAGGCGCTGGCGGAAGGGCGCACGGCCCTGACGGCCCCCGAGGGCCGCGAGCTCTGCCAGGCGTACGGCATCGCCACCCCCGGCGAGGGCCTGGCCACCTCGGCCGACGAGGCCGCCCGGCTGGCCGGGGAGATCGGGTTCCCCGTCGTCCTGAAGATCGTCTCGCCGGACATCCTGCACAAGACGGACGCCGGCGGCGTGCTCGTCGGGCTGAAGAGCGCCGAGGAGGTACGCGCCGGCTACGACACGATCCTGACCAATGCCCGCGCCTACAACCCCGACGCCAAGATCGACGGCATCCAGGTGCAGCAGCTGGTCGGTGGCGGGCACGAGGTCATCGTGGGCGCGGTCACCGATCCGACCTTCGGCAAGGTCATCGCGTTCGGCCTGGGCGGTGTCCTGGTTGAAGTACTTAAGGACGTGACCTTCCGTCTTGCCCCGGTTTCAGGCGATGATGCGCTGAAGATGCTGGACGACATCAGGGCGGCGGAAGTGCTCCGCGGGGTCCGGGGGGCGGAACCCGCCAACCGGGAGGCGCTGGCGGCGCTGATCGAGCGCGTCGGCCGGCTCGTCACCGACATCCCCGAGATCGTCGAGGTGGACCTCAACCCCGTCTTCGCCGACGCGAACGGCGCGGTCGCCGCCGACGTGCGCGTCATCATCGGGACCCCGCAGCCCGAGGTCACCAGGCTGTCGCGCGAGGAGATCCTGCGGCAGATGAACCGGATCTTCAAGCCGCGCTCGGTCGCCGTGATCGGTGCCTCGGCCGAGAACGGCAAGATCGGCAACTCGGTCATGAAGAACCTCATCAACGGCGGCTACCAGGGGCAGATCTACCCGATCAACCCCAAGGCCGACGAGATCATGGGGCTCAAGGCGTACAAGAGCGTCACCGACGTGCCCGGCGACGTGGACGTGGCCGTCTTCGCCATCCCGGCCAAGTTCGTCGCCCCCGCCCTGGAGGAGGTCGGGCAGAAGGGCGCGGCGGGCGCCGTCATGATCCCGTCCGGGTTCGCCGAGACCGGGAACGTGGAGGGCCAGAAGGAGATCGTCGAGATCGCCCGCAGGCACGGCGTGCGCATGCTCGGGCCGAACATCTACGGCTACTACTACACGCCGGAAAACCTCTGCGCCACCTTCTGCACCCCGTACGACGTGCGCGGCAGCGTGGCGCTGACCTCGCAGAGCGGCGGCATCGGGATGGCCATCCTGGGCTTCAGCCGCACCTCGAAGATGGGCGTCTCGGCCATCGTCGGCGTCGGCAACAAGGCCGACGTGGACGAGGACGACCTGCTCACCTTCTTCGAGCAGGACGACAACACCAAGGCCGTGGCCATGCACCTGGAGGACCTCAAGGACGGTCGCGGCTTCGTCGAGGCCGCCCGCCGGGTCGTCAAGGAGAAGCCGGTCATCGTGCTCAAGGCCGGCCGCACCGCGATGGGCGCGCGGGCCGCGGGCTCGCACACCGGCGCGCTGGCCGGCGACGACAAGGTCTACGACGACATCCTGCGCCAGGCCGGGGTGGTGCGCGCGCCGGGGCTCAACGACATGCTCGAGTACGCCCGCGCGCTGCCCGTCCTGCCCACGCCCAAGGGCGAGAACGTCGTCATCATCACCGGGGCGGGCGGCTCGGGCGTGCTGCTCTCCGACGCCGTCGTGGACGCCGGGCTGACCCTCATGGACATCCCCGACGACCTGGACACGGCCTTCCGCGCCTACATCCCGCCGTTCGGCGCGGCGGGCAACCCCATCGACATCACCGGCGGCGAACCCCCCTCGACCTACGAGAACACGGTCCGCCTCGGCCTTCAGGACGACCGCATCCACGCGCTCGTCCTGGGCTACTGGCACACGATCGTGACGCCGCCGATGGTCTTCGCCGAGCTCATCGCGAAAGTGGTCGCGGAGGAGCGGGCGAAGGGCAACACCAAGCCGGTCGTGGCATCGCTCGCCGGCGACACCGAGGTTGAGGAGGCCAGCGAGTACCTGTACGAGCATGGCGTGGTCGCGTACCCGTACACGACGGAGAAGCCCGTGGCGGTCCTAGGTGCGAAGTACCGCTGGGCCAGGGCAGCCGGGCTGTTGCGCTAAGAGCCGAGCGCGACAGCAGCAGGCGAGGGGGCTTATTCGGGGCGCACGAGGAAGGCAACAACCCCCCAGGAGGTCCGTAGGTGGACACATCGAACACACCACCGGCGACGGCCACGCCGCCGGTCGAGGATGAACGAGTATGGAAAGCGGGCCGGCTTGAGCCGATGCCCATCAGGAAGCTCCCCGACGCGCCTCCCTCGGTGCACATTCTCGGGCCGACGGTGTTCCTCGTCGCCCTGGGCGTGGGCATGGGCGAGTCGTACATGTGGCCCCGGCTGGTCCTGCTGTTCGGACCGGAGATCCGGTGGCTGTTCCTGATCGGCGTCACCTTGCAGGCCGTGGTGATGCTGGAGATGGCCCGTTACGCCATGGCCACGGGGGAGAGCATCTTCTCCGGCGCGGCCAGGGTGTTCAAGCCGCTGATGTGGTTCTTCTTCATCGTGGCGATCGCCGTCTACATCTGGCCGGGACACCTGTCGGCGGGAGCGGCGGCGTTCGAGGAGATCACCGGCATACCCTGGGTGGTGACCGCGGTCGCCGGGCTGATCCTCGTCGGCGTGGTCTTCACCCTCGCCAAGGTGATCTACAACCTGCTCGAGAACGTGCTGTCGCTGCTCATCGGCGCTCTCGTGCTCGGCACGGCCGTGGTCGCGGCCATGGTCGGATCGTGGAGCGACGTGGTTTCCACCATCTCCGGCATGCTCTCCTTCGGCTACCTGCCGCCGGAGGCCATGTCGGCCGCCTGGTTCCCCGTCATCGTCGGGGCGTGCGCCTTCGCCGGTCCCTCGGGCATGCAGCAGATGTGGTACACGCTGCACCTGCGCGACTCCGGCGCCGGCATGGGCGTGCACCTGCCGAAGGTGCGCGGGCTGCGGCACGCGGGCGAGGAAGAGGAGATGCCCTCGCGCGGGTTCATGTTCGACACCGAGGACCCCGCCGAGATGGCGAAGTGGAAGGGGTGGCGGCGCTGGGTCACGTTCGACGCGCTGCTGCTGTTCTGGGGCATCACCATGCTGGTCACGATCTCCTTCACGGTGATCGCCCAGTCGGCGGTGCGCCAGAACCCGGCCGTGCGCACGGCCATTCAGGGCGACGACCGGGAGGTGGCGCTGTCCGCGATGGCCGACGCCGTCTCGTCGGCGGGCAGCTCGGTTCTCGGGGCCGTCTTCCTCGGGTTCATCGCGCTGATCGGCCTGAACGCCACGCTCGGCCTGTTCGACTCCTTCTCCCGTGGCCAGGCCGACATGTCCTTCCACTTCGTCCCCGGGGCGAAGAAGCTGGGCATGTCGAAGCTGTACGGGATCTTCCTCTGGGGCGTCATCATCTTCGGCATCCTGATCCTGCTGTTCGGGCCGGCTGACGGGCCGAGCGGGATCCTGGACACGCTGGCGTTCCTGTCGACGTTCGCCATGGGCGCGTACTGCGTGACCCTGCTCCTGGTGAACAACCGCATGCTGCCGAAACCGATCAGGCCCAAGTGGTGGACCAACCTGATCATCGGCTTCGGCGCGGTGTTCTATCTCGGGATGCTGTTCTACAGCCTCTTCGCCTACGGCGTGGTCGTGGGCTGATGGGTGGACGGCACAGCCTCGAACTCGCCCTGCCAGGGGCGTCGATCGGAGCCGTAGCCGGTGCCATCGCCGGTGGGCTGACCCTGCTCGCGGGGCAGCCCACCGGGATGGCCGCGCTGGCTGCCCTGGCGCTCGCCATGCCGCTCGGCCTCTTCGGCGGCCTGTACGGCATGCTGCTCGGTCACGGCGTCTTCCGGCCCGGCACCTTCGGGCCGGTGGGCCTGTACTGGATGGCCGCCTTCCCGGTGTCCAGGCTGGCGCAGGAGGTCCTGGCCCCGACGGGCGGCCTGGCCGAAGGGGTGCCGGCGTTCCTGGCCTACCAGGCGATGATCGCCCTCGGCTTCGCGATCGGCTTTCTCTGGATGCACGAGCGGCTCATGCCGCACTGGCTGGTACGCCGGGCCGGCGACAACCCGCTCGCCAAGGACCTGCTCGGCACGTACCTGCGCTTCGCCCGGGTGGTCGACAAGCGCAGAAACGCGCGGAAGGGGGCGCGTAGATGACGCCGGCGATGGAACTGCCGCTGTGGATCTGGCTGGTCACGATCGGCGGCTTCTGCGTCGTGCTCGCGTTCGACTTCTGGCTCGTGGCCCGCAACCCGCACGAACCCAGCTTCAAGGAGTGCGTGGCCTGGGTCTCCTTCTACGTGGGGCTGGCCGTGGCCTTCGGCGCCGGCCTGCTCCTGCTGTCCGGCCCGGCGCACGGAGGGGAGTTCTTCGCCGGGTGGATCACCGAGTACTCGCTCAGCGTGGACAACCTCTTCGTCTTCCTGCTGATCATGAGCAGGTTCCAGGTGCCCCGGCAGTACCGGCAGAAGGTGCTGCTCATCGGCATCATCCTGGCCCTCTTCATGCGCGGCGGCTTCATCGCGGCCGGCGCTGAGGCCGTCACCAGGTTCGACTGGCTCTTCTACGTGTTCGGCGCCTTCCTCGTCTACACCGCGTGGAAGCTGATCGGGCACGAGGACGAGGAGGCGGAGTTCTCCGAGAACCTCGCGCTGCGCACCGTTCGCCGGGTGCTCCCGACGACGGACACCTATCACGGCGCCCGTCTCACCGTGCACCACGGGCGCAGGATGGTCACCCCGATGCTCATCGTGATGGTCGCGATCGGCACCACCGACCTGCTGTTCGCGCTGGACTCGATCCCGGCCATCTTCGGGCTGACCAAGGAGCCGTACCTGGTCTTCACCGCCAACGCCTTCGCCCTCATGGGGCTGCGGCAGCTGTTCTTCCTGATCGGAGGACTGCTCGACCGGCTCGTCTACCTCAGCAAGGGACTGTCGGTGGTGCTGGCCTTCATCGGCGTGAAGCTGATCATGGAGGCGCTGCACCACGACGGTGTGTCGTGGGCGCCGGAGATCCCGATCCTGGTGTCTCTGGGGGTCATCATCGGCACCCTCGCCGTGACCACGGTGCTGAGCCTGATCAAGTCGTCGCGCGACGCCAAGGCCGCGGCCAAGAAGGAGGCCGAGGAGGTGGAGCCGGCACCGGTGGATTGACGTGGGCCGCGCGGGGGCGGTGGCTGCTCATGGGTGGCCGCCCCCCCTGTCGCGGCTCATCGGCATGCGCATGCATGCCCGATCCGGCGGCTCAGTGGCGCGTGTTGTCGCGCACGTCGTGCCGCTCGGCGCTCCACTGGCGCAGGTAGTGCTCCGCGTCCTGCGCGGAGTAGTGCTTCCTGAGCGCCGCACTGAGGCCGGCGCCGATGGTCCCGCCGTCCGCGGACTGGCCCAGGGGATCACCCAAGAGAAAGCGGATGAACGCTTTCATGTCGTGCACCTCCATTCGGTAACAGCTCCACCCTCTACCCGAGGTGTTTCGGAGCATGTGGACTTACGTGAACGCCGTGTCAAAACCCGGAAACCGCTGGTCGACCCCCGGACGGCGTGGATCCGGGCGTGCGTGTTCCCGGGCAGGTCGAACCCGGGCGGGATCGGTCCAAGCCAGGCCGGCTCGGACGAGACCACCCCAAGGGAGACCGCCCTGAAGATCGGACCGGTCCAGACGCGACCGGCCCAGGGAAGTTCGGCGAGGGTTCAGCCCAGGCGGCGCGGGCGGCGCCTGCGTACGGGCTTGGGCGCCGGCTCGGCCGGCTGGTGCTCCCGCTGCTCCATGTAGGAGGCCCGGGTGTGCTCGGTGTGATCGCGCATGATCTTCGCGGCCGTGCGCTCGTCACCGGCCTCGATGGCGTCGATCAGCGCGGTGTGCTCGTCCCAGGACGCCATGCCGCGCTGGCGGGCCACCGGCGTGTGGTACCACCGCACCCGCCTGGCCACCTGGGCGGCCAGCTCGGCCAGGACCTTGTTGCCCGACAGGTCCGTGACCAGGGCGTGCAGCTCGGAGTTGGTCGCCACCGCGTCGTCGACGTCGTCGGACTGCACGGCGGCGATGCCGCGCGCGCACAGCGCGCGCAGCCGCCTGACGCCCTCCTCGCCCGCGTGCTGCGCGGCGAGCCTGGCGGACTCGGTCTCCAGCAGCGTGCGCACGGCGAGCAGCTGGTCGGCCTCCTCCACCGTCGGGACGTGCACGAACGCGCCCTGCCCCGGGTGGAGATCGACCCATCCCTCGCCGCTGAGCTGCTGCAACGCCTCGCGGACCGGCTGCCTGGAGACGCCGAGCAGCTCGGCCAGCTCACTTTCGACGAGATGCTGGCCTGGCTTGAGCTGGCTGGAGACGATGAGCTCTTGGATAGCCTCGATGACGCTCTCGCGGAGCGTCGTCGGACGGGGAATCTTGGCGGCCGCCGTCTGACCGGCCTGATCCGACAGCAACATGGGACACGTCTCCAGGACAAGTTAAGGTTTTTGGTCGACTGCCTACAGCATACCGTGGAGGGGTTCTCCATGGTCGTGAGACTCATCACAGGGGGATATAACGGGGGGATTTTAGGGGGAATTCACCGAAGACCCTCAGAGCGGGATGGTGACGGGCAGGCCGGGGATGCGCAGCCGGGGCGTGGCCAGGGCCGGCAGGGCCGCCAGCGCGGCGGCGGCCAGCAGGGCGGCACCGGGAGCGGTCAGCGCTACCAGGGCCAGCACGGCGGCCACCACTCCGGCCACGGCCTTGGCACTGTAGACCACCGCGTGGATCTCCGTGGCCCGCTCGGTGCCGAAGAGTTCGCGGACGAGACTGGCCAGCAGGGGATAGAACGCGCCACCGCCGAGCCCCGCCGCGACGGCCCCGAGCCACAGCAGCGGGCTGCCCGCGGACGTCGCCCCTTGCACTGACGCGTTCTGGACGGCCACGGCCAGCAGGATCTGGCCGAGCGCGAGCGCGGCGAAGACGGCGGCCAGCACGCGGCGGCGGCCGAACCGCTCCGACGCCCGCACCGCCACCGACCTGCCCGCGCCGTTCAGCGCCACGAGCAGGGCCAGCGCGCCCCACGCGCCCGTGCCCGCCACCACGATCACGTCGAACACCGACACCGCCCCCGCGCACGTCAGCAGCAGGGCCAGGGCCGGCAGTGTACGGGTGCGCACGGCCTGGGCCAGCCCGAACTGCTTGACCGCCTCGGGGCTGGTGCGCAGCCGGGCGGCGTCGAGGGCGTGGCTGCGCGGATCGACGTCGCCGGGCCACCAGCGGGCCGGCGGAAGCCGCAGGTGCCAGGCGGCCAGGCCGACGACGGCCGTGGCGAGCACGGCGCAGACCAGGAGGGCGGCGGACGTGGCGCCGGGGGCGATCCCGGTCCAGAGCAGCAGCGGCACGGCTCCGTAGCCGAAGGCGCCGGTGATCAGGCCGACCCGGGCGGCCGGGCGCTCGGGATACCAGGAGGAGACGACCTCCCCGCAGACCCCGTAGACGAGCCCGCCGCCGAGCCCGCCGAGCAGCGCGTACCCGATGAGTGCGGCCGGTCCGGGGGTGGTGAGGGCGGCCGTGGCCAGGCCGAGGCCGCTCAGCGCCGCGCCGGCTGCCAGGCACGCGCGGACGCCCAGGCGCCCGCGCCGCACGAGGTGGAGCGCGGGCAGGGCGCCGGCGGCCTGGCAGGCGATCCACACCGCCAGCAGGGTCAGCCCGCCGGCGTCGCGGGCGAGCAGGGCCGCGTAGCCGTACTGCAGGGGCGCGATGGCCGCCATGGCGGCCAGGGCCAGCCGGAACATGCGGGCACGGTCGGCCGGGACGGGTCCAGGGCAGTACGAACGCCCCCGCCAATCCTTAATTGCATTCTCCATACTGTATGGAATATCCCGCCGACCGACCGCTGTCGAGGCCCTAGACGAAGGATACTCCATACGGTATACCGTCTACAAAGGAGGCTCGAATGGACCTGTACGAGTACCAGGCGAAGGAGCTCTTCGGGCGTCACGGGATCCCCGTACCAGCCGGCGCGATCGCGACCACTCCGGCGCAGGCCGGCGAGATCGCGGCGGAGCTGGACGCGCCCGTGGTCATCAAAGCCCAGGTGAAGACCGGCGGACGGGGCAAGGCGGGCGGGATCAGACCGGCGGCGGGCCCGGCCGCGGCCGCCACGGAAGCCGATCGCGTCATCGGAATGGACATCAAGGGACACATCGCGCGCCGCGTGCTGGTGGAGGCCGCGACGGTCCCGTTCGAGGAGTACTACGCCGCCTTCCTGGTGGACCGGGCGGAGGGCACGTTCCTGGCCATGGTGTCGGCCCAGGGCGGCATGGAGATCGAGGAACTGGCCGCCACCGACCCCGACGCCATCGTGAGACTGCCGATCGACCCCGCGACGGGCGTGGACGCCGAAACCGCCAGGCTGCTGGCGGCCAAGGCGGGGCTGCCCGAGCAGGCGGCAGGGGTGCTGGAGCAGTTGTGGCGGGTGCTGGTCGAGGAGGACGCGCTGCTCGTCGAGGTCAACCCGCTGATCTGCACCACCGACCAGCGGATCGTGGCGCTCGACGGCAAGGTCACCCTGGACGACAACGCGGCCTTCCGGCACACCTGGCAGGACTACGAGGAGAGCACCGACAGCCTGGAGGACCGTGCCAAGGCGAAAGGGCTCAACTACGTCAAGCTGGACGGCACCGTCGGCGTCATCGGCAACGGCGCCGGGCTGGTCATGAGCACGCTCGACGTGGTCGCGGGCGCGGGCGCCGACCCCGCCAACTTCCTCGACATCGGCGGCGGCGCCTCGGCCAAGGTCATGGCCGACGGGCTGGAGATCATCCTGGCCGACCCCGACGTGCGCTCGGTGCTGGTCAACGTCTTCGGCGGCATCACGGCGTGCGACGCGGTGGCGAACGGCATCGTCACCGCGCTCGAACTCCTCGGCGAGCGCGGCCACGGCAGGCCCATCGTCGTACGGCTGGACGGCAACAACGCCGAGGTGGGCCGGCGCATCCTCAGTGACGCCCGGCACCCGGCGGTGCGCCAGGTCTCCACCATGGACGGCGCCGCCGAGACGGCGGCTCGACTCGCGGTAGGTGCGTAAATGGCGATTTTTCTGACCAAGGACAGCCGGGTGCTCGTCCAGGGCATGACCGGCGCGGAGGGCACCCGGCACACCGCCCGCATGCTCGCCGCCGGCACCGACATCGTGGCCGGGGTGACGCCGGGCAAGGGCGGCACCTCGGTGGACTTCGGTGAGCGGACGGTGCCGGTGTTCGGCTCGGTCGCGGCGGCGGTCGCGGAGACCGGGGCCGACGTGTCGGTGATCTTCGTGCCGCCCCGGTTCACCGCCGCGGCCGTGCAGGAGGCGGTCGAGGCCGAGGTGCCGCTCTGCGTGGTGATCACCGAGGGCGTGCCCGTGCACGACGCCGTGCGCTTCCGCGCCCTGGCGAACGGCGGCCGCACCCGGATCATCGGGCCCAACTGCCCCGGCCTGATCAGCCCCGGCCAGTCGTCGGCCGGCATCATCCCCGCCGACATCACCTCGGCCGGGCGGATCGGGCTGGTCTCGAAGTCGGGGACGCTGACGTACCAGCTCATGTACGAGCTGCGCGACCTCGGCTTCTCCACCGCCGTCGGCATCGGCGGCGACCCCGTCATCGGGACCACGCACATCGACTGCCTCCAGGCGTTCCAGGACGATCCCGGCACCGACGCCATCGTGATGATCGGCGAGATCGGCGGCGACGCCGAGGAGCGGGCCGCCGCCTACATCGCCGCGAACGTGACCAAGCCCGTGGTCGCCTACGTGGCCGGGTTCACCGCGCCCGAGGGCAAGACGATGGGGCACGCGGGCGCGATCGTGTCCGGCTCGTCCGGCACCGCCCAGGCCAAGAAGGAGGCGCTGGAGGCGGTCGGGGTCCGCGTCGGGCGCACCCCTTCGGAGACGGCCCGGCTGATGCGGTCCGAGCTGAACCGCGTGCCGCGCGGGACCGGGACGTGAGCGCGGTGCGTTTCGACGTCAACCTCTCCATCCTGCTGACCGGCCTGCCGCTGCTGGAACGTCCGGCGGCGGCGGCCAAGGCCGGGTTCGACGCGGTCGAGCTGTGGTGGCCGTTCGGCTCGCCCGATCCGGGCGCCGCCGAGCTGGGCGCACTCAGGAGCGCGATCGAGGAGGCCGGCGTGCGGCTGGCCGGGCTCAACTTCGACGCCGGGGACATGGCGGCGGGCGAGCGCGGCCTGCTGGCCAGGCCCGGCGGCTCGGCCCGCTTCCAGGCCAACATCGACGTCGCGGTCCGGCTCGCGGGGGAGCTGGGCTGCACGGTGCTCAACGCCCTGTACGGCAACGACCCCGGCACCGACAGGGACCTGGCCGTGGCGAACCTGCGCCGGGCGGCCGACGCGGCGGCGGGCATCGGCGCGACCGTGGTGGTCGAGGCCCTCAACTCCTACGAGAACCCGGACTATCCGATCACCTCGTCGCAGGCGGCGTTCGAGCTGATCGACCAGGTGGACCGGCCCAACGTGGCCTTCCTGGCCGACCTCTACCACCTGCACCGGATGGGCGAGGACGTGCTCGCGCTCATCGACGGGCACAGCGCGCGCTTCGGGCACGTGCAGATCGCCGACAACCCCGGGAGGGGACGGCCGGGGACCGGGGACATGCCGTACCCGGAGATCCTCGCCCGGCTGGAGGCGGCGGGCTACCGCGGCCACGTCGGCCTGGAGTACCGGCACGAGGGGCCGGACGCGTTCGACTGGAGGCAGGAATGAACATCGGGTTCGTCGGTTTGGGGATCATGGGCAGCCCGATGGCGGCCAACCTCCTCAAAGCCGGATATGTCGTGACCGGTTATGACGTGAGCGCCGCCCGCGTCGAACAACTGGCGGAGCTGGGCGGCAAGCCCGCCACCGGCGTCGTGGACGCGGTCGCGGGCGCCGACGTGGTGATCACCATGCTCCCCGACTCCCCCCAGGTCGAGGAAGTGGCGCCGCTCGTCGTCGAGTACGGCAAGCCCGACCTGCTGTACGTCGACATGAGCACCATCAGGCCCGAGACCTCCCGCCAGGTCGCCAGGCAGGCCAAGGCGGCCGGCGTACGGGCCCTGGACGCCCCCGTGAGCGGCGGCGAGCGCGGCGCCATCGACGGCACCCTGTCGATCATGGTCGGCGGCGAGGCCGAGGACGTCGAGGCCGCCAGGCCCGTCCTGGGCCGGCTCGGCACCACCGTCGTGCACGTCGGCCCGGCGGGCTCGGGCCAGACCGTCAAGGCGGCCAACCAGCTCGTCGTGGGCGGCATCTACGGCCTGGTGGCGGAGGCGATCGTGCTGCTCGAAGCATCGGGGGTGGACGCGGGGCCCGGCCTGGACGTGCTCGCCGGCGGCCTGGCCGGCTCCCGCATCCTCGACCTCAAGCGGCACACCATGCTCAAGCGGGAGTTCGCCCCAGGCTTCCGCATCGACCTGCACCACAAGGACATGGGCATCGCCGTCGCCGCCGCCCGCGAGGCCGGGGTCAGCCTGCCGCTCACCGGTCAGGTCGCCCAGCTCGTGGCCGCGGCCAGGGCCCAGGGCCACGGCTCGCTCGACCACTCCGCCCTGCTCAAGGTGATCGAAAGGCTGAACGGATGAAGAAGGTGCCCTGCATGGAGGCAGTGGTGTCGGTGCTGGAGTCGGAGGGCGTGGACACCGTCTTCGGCATCCCCGGCGCGGCCATCCTGCCGCTCTACGCCGCGCTCCAGCACAGCTCGATCCGGCACATCACCGTACGGCACGAGGAGGGCGGCACCCACGCGGCCGACGGCTGGGCCAGGGTCACGGGGAACGTCGGCGTCTGCATCGGCACCTCGGGCCCCGCGGGCACGAACATGATCACCGGCCTCTACACCGCGCTCGCCGACTCCATCCCGATGATCTGCATCACCGGCCAGGCCATGACCTCCAAGCTGCACCAGGAGGCGTTCCAGGCGGTCGACATCGTGGAGATCGCCCGGCCGGTGACCAAGTGGGCGGTGCAGCTCAAGGAGCCGGCTCAGGCGCCGTGGGTGTTCAGGGAGGCGTTCAGGCGGGCCCGCTCAGGTCGGCCGGGACCCGTGCTCATCGACCTGCCGATCGACGTCCAGCGAGGCCTGTGCCTGTACGACCCCGACGTGGACGCGCCGCTGCCCGTCGAGGTGCCGCAGCCCCTGCCCAGGGCGGTGAGCGCGGCCATGGACCTGCTGGAGGGGGCCAGGCGGCCGATCATCCTGGCCGGCGGCGGCGTGATCGGCGCCGAGGCGTGCGACGAGCTGCGCGCGCTGGCCGAGCACCTTCAGATCCCCGTGCAGGTGACGCTCATGGGCAAGGGCGCCTTCCCCGAGGACCACCCGCTCTTCGCCGGCATGGCCGGCATCCAGACGCAGACGCGGTGGGGCAACGCCGCGTTCCTGGAGAGCGATCTGGTGCTCGCCGTGGGCGCCAGGTTCGGCGACCGGCACACCGGCGACCTCGACGTCTACCGGCGCGGGCGCAAGTTCGTGCACGTGGACATCGACCCCCTGCAGATCGGCCGGGTCTTCCAGCCCGATCTCGGCGTCGTCGGCCACGCCAGGCCCGTGCTGGCCGCGCTGCGCGACGAGGCCCGGCGCAGGAGCGAGCCGCGCGACGCGGGCAAGTGGGTGCGCAAGGTCGGGGAGTTGCGCGGCACGCTGGGGCGAAGGGACGACTTCGACGACGTGCCGATCAAGCCGCCCAGGGTGTTCAAGGAGATCAACGACTACTTCCCGAGGGACACCACGTTCGTCACCGCGATCGGGCTCTACCAGATCTGGTCGGGCCAGTTCCAGACGACGTACCTGCCGCGCCGCTACCTGGTCTGCGGGCAGGCCGGGCCGCTGGGCTGGGAGGTGCCGGCCGCCATGGGGGTCAAGCTGGCTCATCCGGAACGGCAGGTCGTGGCGGTGGTCGGCGACTACTCCTTCCAGTTCCTGATGGAGGAGGTGGCGGTGGCGGCGCAGTACCGGATCCCGTTCGTCATCGTCATGATCAACAACGAGTATCTGGGGCTCATCAGGCAGGCGGAGCTTCCGTACGACATGAACTACGCCGTGGACCTGCACTACGGCGAGGGCGGCATCGACCACGTCAAGGCCATGGAGGCGTTCGGCTGCCCGGCGCGCCGGGTCGAACTGCCCGGCGACATCCGCGACGCGCTGGCCTGGGCGAGCGCGGAGGCGGCGCGCGAGCGGCTGCCCGTGCTGGTGGAGGTGATGGTGGAACGCGAGGCGAACGCCGCCATGGGCCCGTCCCTGGAGGCGATCAAGGAGTTCGAGCCGCTGCCCGAGCTCATCACCGCCGACTGGTCCGACTGAGGAGGGATGCACATGCGGCTCAAGCCGGGCACATCCTGGCGGGAGGCCTACGAGCAGTGCTGCTCGGTGGCTCCCGAGGCCTTCCACGACGAGCGGGTGCTGAACCACTGGGGCGGCATCTGGCACCGCGACGGGCGCCCGGTTCCGGCGTTCTCACCCCTGGACGGCACCGCCATCGCCGGCCTGCCCCGGCTGGACCGGGCGGGCGCGAGCCGCGCGGCGGCGGGCGCGGTCGAGGAGCACAACCGCTGGCGCTACCTGCCGCTCGCCGAGCGCAAGGCCATGGTGTCGGCGGCGGTGGAGTCCATGGCGGCGCACCGCGACCTGCTGGCCCTGCTGCTGGTCTGGGAGATCGGCAAGCCGTGGAAGACGGCCCGCGCCGACGTGGACCGCTGCCTGGACGGCGTGCGCTGGTACGTCGGCGAGATCGACCGCATGGTCGAGGGCCGGGTGCCGCTGCCCGGCCCAGTCAGCAACATCGCCAGCTGGAACTATCCGATGAGCGTGCTCATGCACGCCATGCTGATCCAGGCGCTGGCCGGCAACGCGGTGATCGCCAAGACGCCCACGGACGGCGGGCTGTGCTGCCTCACCCTGGCCAGCGCCCTGGCCGTCCGTGAGGGGCTGCCGTTCACGCTGGTGAGCGGGGGAGGGGCGGAGCTGTCGCCGGTGCTGGTGGCCGGGCGCTCGCTCGGGTGCGTCTCGTTTGTGGGCGGCAGGGACGCCGGGGCCAAGGTGGCCACCTCGCTGGCCGACCTCGGCCGCCGGCACGTGCTGGAGCAGGAGGGGCTCAACTGCTGGGGCGTGTGGGAGTACGGCGACTGGGACCTGCTCACGAGGCAGATCAGGGCGTCCTTCGACTACGCCAAGCAGCGCTGCACCGCCTACCCGCGCTTCGTCGTGCAGCGCTCGCTCTTCCCCGAGTTCCTGGCCGCCTACCTCCAGGCCGTGGGCTCGCTGCGCTTCGGGCATCCGCTGGCGGTGGCCGATCCGGACGACCCGCTGCCTGAGCTGGACTTCGGGCCGCTGGTCAACGCCTCGAAGGCCAAGGAACTGGCCGACCAGGTGGACGAGGCGGTGGCCAGGGGCGGCGTGCCGATCCATCGGGCGTCCCTGGAGTCCGGACACTTCCTCCCCGGTCAGGATATTTCCGCTTACTTTGCTCCGACGGCGCTGCTCAACCCGCCGCCCTCCTCACCCCTCCACCACGCCGAGCCGTTCGGCCCGGTCGACACGATCGTGCTGGTGGACACGGAGGCGGAGCTGCTGGCCGCGATGAACGCCAGTAACGGCGCACTGGTGGCCACCCTGTCCTGCGAGCGGGAGGAGACCTTCGCCCGGCTCGCGCCCGAGATCCGCGCGTTCAAGGTGGGCCACAACAGGCCGCGCTCGCGCGGGGACAGGGAGGAGCTCTTCGGCGGGCTCGGCGCGTCGTGGCGCGGCGCGTTCGTCGGCGGCGACCTGCTCGTCCGCGCCGCCACGAGCGGCGGGGACGGCGAGACGGAGCGCCTGCCGGGCAACTTCCCCCACTACACCCTGCTCCCGTGACCCGGGCTTATCGACGGGCAGGCTCAGAGACGGGCTGACGGGCTCAGAAGGCCCCGAAGCGGGTCGCCACGAGCAGGACGAGAAACGTCAGCATGGCGACCCGCAACAGCTTGCCGCCCACGCTCAGCGACGGCCACGACAGGTAGCCCAGCCACCCGATGAACGCGAGCACCGGCAGCACGGCCACGCCGCCCAGCGGATTGGCCACGGCGAACCCGACCAGCAGCAGGATCACCAGGAGAACCGGCGCCACCCACCGGGGCACCTGGGTGAACAGGAACGTCATCGGCACGGCGCTGCGCCGCTCCACCGCCGCGCGCAGGCCGGTCGCGCCGGGCGTGAAGAACTGCTCGCCCTGCGGGATGGGACGCTTGCCGCCGCGCTTGTTCTGAGGGGCCACGTCCAGAGCCTACGGGAGATGGGGCGCCAGGGGGGATGAGCGCCTTTAGGCTGGTCGGGTGCTCGCCGTGATCCGATACACCGTCCCAGAGTCCCAGTCGCAGGACTTCGTCAAGCAGGGCCACACGATTCTCGACGCGTTCGCCACCCAGCCGGGCTACCAGCGGGGCAGGCTGGCCCGCTCGGTGGACGAGCCCAATCTGTGGGCGCTGGTGTCGGAATGGGAGGGCGCGGGGTTCTACCGAAGAGCGCTTTCCGCGTCCAGGATGGTGATGTATCCGCTGATGATCCTCATGGTCCACGAACCCAGCGCATACGAGGACGTCTACCTCCGCGACGGGGCATAGCCCTAGTCGCGCGCGAGAGCGGCGCCCGTCCCCTAAGCTGGGATCTCACCGATTTCACTCGCCGACCTCCAGCCGGAAAGAGAACCAACCAAATGGCACGACGCACCGACGTCATGGACACCATCGTCAGCCTCGCCAAACGCCGCGGGCTCGTTTACCCGTCGAGCGAGATCTACGGCGGACTGCGCGCGTCGTGGGACTACGGTCCTCTGGGCGTCGAGCTGAAGAACAACGTCAAGCGGCAGTGGTGGCTGTCGATGGTCCAGTCGCGCGACGACGTGGTGGGCCTCGACTCCTGCGTCATCCTGGCCCCCGAGGTGTGGCGGGCCAGCGGCCACGTCGACACCTTCACCGACCCGCTGACGGAGTGCCTGTCCTGCCACAAGCGCTTCCGCGCCGATCACCTCATCGAGGCCTACGAGGAGAAGAACGGCAAGGAGCCCGAGGGCGGCCTGGCCGGCATCACCTGCCCCAACTGCGGCAACAAGGGCACCTTCACCGAGCCCCGGCAGTTCAGCGGCCTGCTCAAGACCTACCTCGGCCCGGTCGAGGACGAGTCGGGCCTGGCCTACCTGCGGCCCGAGACCGCGCAGGGCATCTTCATCAACTACCTCAACGTGCAGCAGTCGGCGCGCAGGAAGATCCCGTTCGGCATCGGCCAGATCGGCAAGTCGTTCCGCAACGAGATCACGCCGGGCAACTTCATCTTCCGCACCCGCGAGTTCGAGCAGATGGAGATGGAGTTCTTCGTCAAGCCGGGCAGCGACGAGGAGTGGCACCAGTACTGGATCGACGAGCGCTTCCGCTGGTACTCCGACCTGGGCATCAACAAGGACAACCTGCGCCTTTACGAGCACCCCAAGGAGAAGCTCTCCCACTACTCCAAGCGCACGGTCGACGTCGAGTACCGCTTCAACTTCACCGGCTCTGAGTGGGGCGAGCTCGAGGGCATCGCCAACCGCACCGACTTCGACCTGACCGCCCACTCCAAGGCGTCGGGCACCGACCTCAGCTTCTTCGAGCAGGACACGGGAGAGCGTTACGTCCCCTACGTCATCGAGCCGGCTGCCGGTGTCGACCGCGCCACGCTGACGTTCCTGCTCGACGCCTACAGCGAGGACGAGGCGCCCAACGCCAAGGGCGTGCTGGAGAAGCGCACGGTCATGCGGCTCGACCACCGGCTCGCGCCGGTCAAGGCCGCGGTGCTGCCGCTGTCGCGCAACGCCGACCTGTCGCCCAAGGCCCGCGACCTGGCCACGCAGCTGCGTCGCCGGTGGAACGTGGAGTTCGACGACGCGGGCGCGATCGGCCGCCGCTACCGCCGCCAGGACGAGATCGGCACGCCGTTCTGCATCACGGTCGACTTCGACACCCTTGAGGACCACGCGGTGACCATCCGCGAGCGTGACTCGATGGCCCAGGAGCGCATCTCCATCGACGGTGTGGACGCCTACCTCCGCCAGCACCTCAACGACTGATCCACGCTTGACCTGACGGGCCGCCCGCCGACTTCTCGGCGGGCGGCCCGTCGGCGTGTGCGCCGCGTTCCGGTCGCGCTGTCCGTCCGGGCGAGTGTGCTGCGGGCCAAGTCGTCAAATGTTTGACCGGATGTGGCCGTCATGATTGACAAGCCCCCGGCATACGCGGACATTGCGGGCATCCTTAGCGGCAATTCGGGGGCTGACTCTTCGGAGGCGCGATGAAGCGCGCACTGATCATGTTCGCCGGCATGCTCCTGTTACTCGGCTCGTTCACCATCCCGCCCGCCTCGGCGGTGCCGAAACCACCCCAGAGCGGGCCCGACGGCGTCTTCGTCTACAGCGGTGAGCTCACCGCCGACCAGCTCGCCAAGCTGGTCGCCGCGGGCGTGGACCGCGAGGAGATGCGGATCGTCAAACGGGCGGGCGGCAAGGTCACCGTCGAGGTGATCCTGGCCTCCGCGCTGGCCGACTCCCTCGCCGGCCAGGGCGTCACCCTCCGCGCCCAGAACACCGCCGCCCGCCGGTCACTCCAGGCGGACGGGGTCTTCAAGCGGTACGCGGGCGCCGGAGGCATCCGCGAAGAGATCGTCGCGGCGGCGAACGCCAAGCCGGGCATCGCCAAGGTCGTCGAGCTCGGCAACAGCCTCAACGGCACGCCGATCACCGCGATCAAGGTGACCAAGAACGCCAGGACCCTGGGCGACGGCAAGCGCCCGGCCATGCTGTACTCGGCCGCGCAGCACGCCCGCGAGTGGATCACGCCCGAGATGGTGCGGCGCCTGCTGCACCACTTCCTCAACGGCTACGGCGCCGACGCCGAGCTGACCAAGCTGATCAACACCACCGAGCTGTGGTTCCTGCCGGTCGCCAACCCCGACGGCTACGACCACACCTTCACCCCCGACAACCGCCTGTGGCGCAAGAACCTGCGCGACAACGACGGCGACGGGCAGCTCACCAGCAACGACGGCGTGGACCTCAACCGCAACTTCTCCTACAAGTGGCGCTACGACGACGAGGGCTCCTCCAGCCTCGCCTCCAGCCAGACCTACCGCGGTGCCGCCGCCCAGTCGGAGCCGGAGACCGTGGCGCTGGACAACCTGGCCAAGCGGGTGCGGTTCACGTACCTGCTGAACTACCACTCGGCCGCCATGCTGCTCCTGTACGGGGTCGGCTGGCAGCAGGCCACCCCGTCGCCCGACGACCTGATCTTCGAGGCCCTGCTGGGCGACGACGCCAACCCCGCCGTCCAGGGCTACGACCCCGACATCGGCGCCGAGCTCTACACCACCAACGGCGAGCTCGACGGGCACATGACGAACGTACGGAAGATCATGTCCATCACGCCCGAGATGTCCACGTGTGAGGACGCCGTCGAGCGCGACCCGAACGACGAGTGGACGCTGGCGGACTGCGCGGGCGGCCTCGGCTTCACCTTCCCCGACAGCGAGGCGCTCATCCAGGACGAGTTCCTGCGCAACGTGCCGTTGGCACTGGCCGCGGCCAAGTCCGTGCACACGCCGGACAAGCCGGTCTCCGTGGTCGGGCGCACCGTGCCCGACTTCCAGCCCGACTCCTTCTCCGTCTCATACGGCGACCCGCAGCCGGTGGCGGTCACCGCCCGCCGGTCCCTGCGCGACAAGGTGCTGCGCTACCGCATCAACGGCGGCCCCGCGCGGGTCAAGCCGCTGAGTGAGTGGAAGGGCGGCGAGCGCTACGGCGACGAGAACGACCTCTACTTCGCCGAGTACCGCGCCACCGTGACCGGCGCGCGACCGGGTGACCGGGTCGAGGTCTGGTTCCAGGGCGTCAAGCCCGGCGCCGGCGTCGTCTCCAGCGAGCACTTCACCTACCGGCTGGCCACGGACTCGCGAGCCAAGGTGCTGGTGCTGGCCAACGAGGACTACACCGGCTTCAACCCGGACTATCCGGACAGCGTCACGGCGCCCAAGTACGCCACCCGGTACAAGCAGGCCCTCCAGGCCGCCGGGTACTCCTCAGAGACGTGGGACGTGGACGCCCAGGGCGTGCCGCACCACCTCGGCGTGCTGTCGCACTTCAAGGGCCTGGTGTGGGAGCTGGGCGACAACCGGCTGTCCATGGACCAGCAGGACGTGGTCACCGTGACCCCGCTCGGCAACCTGCCGGACGCCGACGTCAAGCGTTCGCAGCAGGACCTGACCATCGCCGTCCGCGACTACCTGAACGAGGGCGGCAAGCTCCTCTACACCGGCGAGACCGCCGCGTACTACGGCATTCTCGACACCATCGTCGGCGGCATCTACTACGGCATCGACGGCAACCCCGACGGCGACTGCGTGGTCACCACCATCCAGGGGCTGTTCGACGAGTGCCTGCTGCTGGCCGACGACTTCACCCAGTACTACATGGGCCTGGCCGGCCGGCTGCCGCGGGCCAACCCCAGCGGCTTCACCGGCACCGGCCCGCTGGCCGGGACCAGTGGCACGTTCGGCGGCCCCGCCACGGTGGACAACCCGGTGGACGAGGCGGGTGTGCTGTTCCCCATGGGCACGGACTTCCCGAGGTTCACCGGCACCCCGGCCGCCGACTACGCGCTCGGCGCCCCGGGACCGTTCGACCCCGTCGAAGGCGCCTGGTACATGGCCGGGCCGCACGCCGACGACTCGTACATGCGGCTGACCAGGACGATCGACCTGGGCTCCGTGACGGCGGCGCAGCAGCCGCGGCTGGCCTTCCAGCTCTCCTTCGACACCGAGCCCGGCTACGACAACGTCATCGTCGAGGCCCACACGGTCGGCCAGGAGAACTGGACCACGCTGCCCGACCTCAACGGCGGCACCGACACCGGCGTCCCGTCCGAGTGCGAGGCCGACTTCTACCTGGACGAGCACCCGTGGCTGGAGCACTACCTGACCCGCGGCAACCCCTGTCAGCCGACGGGGAGCAGCGGATCGTGGAACCGGTTCACCGGCGACTCGGGCGGCTGGCAGCAGGTGGCGTTCGACCTGTCCGCCTACGCCGGGCAGCAGGTCGAGGTGTCGATCAGCTACGTGACCGACCCCGCCACCGGCGGCGTCGGCGCGTTCGTGGACGACACCCGGCTCACCACGACCGGCGGCACCACCCAGGCCGAGGGCTTCGAGACCGGGCTCGGCGCCTGGGCGACCCCCGGACCTCCGGCGGGCAGCCCGACCGGCGGCGGCGACTTCGTCCGCGCCTCCGCCGACCGGACGGCGGCCGTGACCACCAAGGACACGGTGCTGCTCGGCTTCGGGCTGGAGCAGCTCGGCAGCGACGCGGCGCGTAGTGCGTCACTGCGGAAGATCCTGCGGTACCTGATCGGCTGAGCGGCCGCGTTGCCGAACGGCTGATCGGCTGAGCACCACACGGAACGGCCACCTCCGCTCAGGGGGTGGCCGTTTCGTGCGGTGAGAGACCGAAAGATCGTGTAAAGGCGGCGGTTACGCGGGTTTTCGCGGTCTCTTGATGACATTCGTCGTAAGCCGATACGAGGGACGAGGAATCCAATGCGTACATCACGTTTCGCTCTGGTGGTTCTCGCGGCCGTCGCGTTGCTCATGACGTCGTTCACGACGGGGAGCGCCGCGTTCGCCGATCCGGAGCCGACCGCTCTGGAGCTGCGGGTCGTCATGGACGACTGCCACTACGGAAGCCTGCGGCCATGACGGACCAGGCGCTGCTCGAACGGGCCCTGTTCGAGGTCAAGCGGGTGATCGTGGGCCAGGACCACATGGTCGAGCGGCTGCTCGTCGCGGTGCTGGCCAAGGGGCACTGCCTGCTCGAAGGGGTTCCCGGGATCGCGAAGACCCTGGCCGCCGAGACCATGGCCACCGTGGTCGGGGGGACGTTCGCCCGCATCCAGTTCACGCCGGACCTGGTGCCGTCCGACATCATCGGCACCCGGATCTACCGGCCCTCCACCGAGTCGTTCGACGTCGAGCTCGGCCCGGTCATGGTCAACCTGGTGCTCGCCGACGAGATCAACCGGGCGCCCGCGAAGGTGCAGTCCGCGCTGCTGGAGATCATGGCCGAGCACCAGGTCAGCATCGGCGGGGTCACGCACCGGGTGCCCGATCCGTTCCTGGTGCTGGCCACCCAGAACCCGATCGAGTCGGAGGGCGTCTACCACCTGCCCGAGGCACAGCGGGACCGCTTCCTCATGAAGATCGACGTGGACCATCCCAGCGAGTCGGAGGAGCTGGCGATCGTCTACCGCATGAGCGTGGACCCGCCCGTGCCCCAGAACATCCTCGGCCCGGCGCAGGTCGTCGCGTTGCAGCGCCGGGCCGAGGAGGTCTTCGTGCACCACGCGGTCGCCGAGTACGCCGTCCGCCTCGTCTACGCCACCCGCGACCCCGGCCGCTACGGCGTGCAGGACGTGGACCGGCTGCTGGCCTTCGGGGCGAGCCCCAGGGCCACACTCGGCCTCCTCGCGGCCGGGCGGGCGCTGGCGCTCATGCGCGGGCGCGAGTACGTGCTGCCCGAGGACGTACGCGACCTCGCCCACGACGTCATGGCACACCGGCTCGTGCTCTCCTTCGACGCCCTGGCCGACGGGGTCATGCCCCGGCAGATCGTGGACCGCGTGCTCGCGGCCGTGCCGATGCCGGTCATCGCCCCGCAGCAGGAGGCCGTGGCATGAGGCCGTACCTGATGGCCGAGCCCGCGCTGCGCCGGCTCGAACTGACGATCACCAGGAGACTCGATGGACTTCTCCAGGGCGAACATCTCGGCCTGGTGCCAGGTCCGGGCAGCGAGCCGGCCGAGTCGCGGCCCTACCAGCCGGGCGACGACGTGCGGCGGATGGACTGGAACGTCACCGCCCGCACGAACGAACCGCACGTCAGGGACCTGGTCGCCGACCGGGAACTGGAGATCTGGGCCCTGCTCGACGCCACCGCCAGCATGGACTTCGGCACCGTGGCGATGGAGAAGCGGGAGCTGGCCCTGTCGGCCCTGGCCGCGATCGGCTTCCTCATCCAGCGGACCGGCAACAGGATCGGCGTCCACCTGCTGCACGGCGGCGGCGTCAAGGCGCTGCCCGCCAGGACGGGCCGGCCGCACCTGATGGCGCTGCTCCAGGCGGCCTTCGCGCTGCCGCGCACCCAGCCGGGGGTGAGCGAGCCGCTGATCGGCGTGGCGGCCGACCAGCTCGGCCGGACGGCACGCCGGCGCGGCCTGGTCGTCGTCGTCTCGGACTTCCTCGACCCGCCGCCGACGTGGGAGCAGCCGCTGCGCGCGCTCGCCGCCCGGCACCAGCTGCTGGCCGTGGAGGTGGTCGATCCGCGTGAGCTGAGCCTGCCCGACGTGGGGATCCTGACGCTCGTCGACCCGGAGACGGGACGGCGGCGCGAGGTCGCCACCGGCAGCGCGCGGCTGCGGCGCAGGTACGCCGAGGCGGCGGCCGGGCAGCGCGACGCCGTCACCCAGGGACTGCGCCGGGCCGGGGCCGCCCACCTGCGGCTGCGTACGGACCGGGACTGGGTGCGCGACCTGGTCAGGCACGTCATGCGCCAGCGGCGCCTCGCCGCGCTGGCGACGGGGCCGACCCGGCAGGGGCGGCCGCCGGAGGGCGGAGGTGACGCCGCGTGAGCCTCCTCGCGCCCCTGTGGCTGCTGCTGCTCGTCCCCGTGGCCCTGCTGGCGGTGACGTACGTGGTCATGGCGCTGCGGAGCAGGACCTCCTACGCTGTCCGCTTCACCAACCTCGACCTGCTGGACAAGGTCGCGCCGCGGCGGCCCGGCTGGCGCAGGCACGTCCCCGCGGCGGCGCTGCTGCTCATGTTCGCCCTGCTCGTGGTGGGCTTCGCCCGGCCGACGGCCGAGGTGCGGGTGCCGCGCGAACGGGCGACGATCATGGTGGCGTTCGACGTCTCGGCCTCCATGGGGGCGACCGACGTCTTGCCCAACCGGTTCGAGGCGGCCAAGCAGGCGGCCAGGCAGTTCGTCCAGGGCCTGCCGGAGCGGTTCAACCTGGGCCTGGTGTCGTTCTCGGCGTCGGCCTCGGTCGCCGTGCCGCCCACCACGGACCGGCGTACGGTGCTGAGCGCGCTCGACCGGCTCAGCACCGGCTCCGGCACCGCCATCGGCGAGGCCGTCTTCTCCTCTCTCGACGCCATCGCCGCACTCGACTCGGAGGAGGAGGCGCCTCCCGCGCACATCGTGCTGCTGTCCGACGGCTCCAACACCACCGGCCGCACGGTGCCCGACGCGGCGGCGCAGGCGTCCTCGCGGGGCGTCCCCGTCACGACCATCGCCTACGGAACGGCGGACGGCACCATCAGCCTGGGCGGACAGGAGGTGCCGGTGCCGGTGGACGGGCCCGCGCTGCGCGGCCTGGCCGACGCGGCCGGCGGCGGCTTCTACGAGGCGGCCAGCGGCGACGAGTTGCAGGCGGTCTATGAGGACATCGGCACGTCGGTCGGGTATCGGATCGAGCGTCAGGAGGTCTGGCAGTGGTTCGTCGGAGCGGGGCTGATCTTCGCGCTCATCGCGGCGATGACGTCGATGTTGTGGTTCTCGAGGCTGCCGTGAGAGGCATGGGCAACCCGCAGGGGCCCGACTTCCTGAGCCCGGCACCGGGCGCCCGGCCGGAGCCCGACGACGCGCCGCCGACCCGGCGGGGGGCCTTCGGCGGCCCGCCGCCTGCCCGGCTGGAGCCCCCGGCCGGCGGCCCGCCGCCTGTCTCACCGCCGCCCGTGCTGCCGCCGCTGATCGGGCCGCCGCCGCGTCCCGTACCGGCCGTGTCCGTCCCGGGGACGGACGGTGGGCGGAGCGCGCCCGAGTCGCCCCGGGGGCGGCTGCTGGTGGCGGCCGGGCTCGTGGCGGCGCTGACCGGCGCGCTCGGCGGGGCGGCGGTGGCCACGGCCGGCGCCGGGCTGTTCGAAGGGCCCGCGCCGGCCCCCGTCGCCGCCCTCCCGAGGGCGGCACCCGTCCCCTCCGCCGGGCTGACCGGCCTGAGCGCGACGGCGGCCCGCGTGCTGCCCAGCGTCGTCCAGATCGAGACGCGCAGCAGCGGCGGCTCCGGCTTCGCGGTGGACGAACGCGGACACATCCTCACCAACGCCCACGTGGTCAGGGGCAGCAGCCAGGTCACGGTGGTGCTGAGCGACGGCAGCCGGCTGCCCGCCCGCGTCGCCGGCGCCGACGACGGCGAGGACCTGGCCGTGCTGGAGCTGGACGACCCGAGCCGGCTTACCCCGGCTACGCTCGGCCGGTCCTCCGACCTGTCCGTGGGGGAGCAGGTGCTGGCCATCGGCTCGCCGCTGGGCCTGTCGGGGACGGTCACCGCCGGCATCGTCAGCGCGCTGGACCGGGAGGTGCGCCTGGGCGGCTTCTCCCGTACGGCCGTGCAGACCGACGCCTCCATCAACCCGGGCAACTCCGGCGGCCCGCTGGTGAACGCCCGGGGTGAGGTCGTGGGCGTGAACACCGCGATCGCGTCCGGCAGGGGAGGCGGCAACATCGGCATCGGGTTCGCCATCCCCATCGACCGGGCGGCGCCCATCGCGGACCGCATCATCCGAAACTAGGCTCGAAATATGCGACTGCTGGTGGTGGAGGACGAAGAAGACCTGGTCGACGCGTTGCGCGTCGGCCTGGTCCGGGCCGGGTACGCGGTGGACGTGGCCTACGACGCCCCTTCCGCGCACGAGAAGCTGCAGGTCAACACCTACGACCTGGTCCTGCTCGACCTCAACCTGCCCGGCGGCGACGGCTTCCAGCTCTGCCGGACCGTGCGCTCGGCCGGCCAGGGGGTACGCATCATCATGATCACCGCCCGCGACCGCCTCGACGACCGGGTCCGCGGCCTCGACGAGGGCGCGGACGACTACCTGGTCAAGCCGTTCGCCTTCCCCGAGCTGCTGGCCCGGGTACGGGCCCTGCTGCGCAGGGACACCGGGGGCGGCACCTCCGTGCTGGAGGTCGGCGGGCTGCGGATCGACACCGCCAGGCTGGAGGTGTCGCTCGACGGCCGGTCGCTGGCGCTGACCCCGAAGGAGTACGGCGTGCTGCACTACCTGATGACCAGGCCGGGCCACGTCGTGTCCGCCGAGGAACTGCTCGAACACGTCTGGGACGAGCACACCGACCCGTTCACCAGCACCGTCCGCGTCACGGTCGGCAACCTGCGCCGCAAGCTGCAGGAAGAGGGCCTGATCGAGACCGTGATCAGCCGTGGCTACCGGCTGAAGGAGCCGTCGTGATCCACACCATCCGCTTCCGGATCACCGTGCTCTACTCGGGGCTGCTGTTCGTGCTGGCCGCGCTCGTGCTCGGCGGCATCTACCTCGCTGTGTCCAAGACCACCGACCAGCGGCCGGTCACGACCGAGTTCGCGAAGGCGTACAGCGGCAACCAATACCTCGGCAAGCGCGAGGTGGTCTTCGTCGAGGAGGTGGAGAACCAGGTCAACGTCCAGACCATGGCCACGCTGCGCGACTACTCCCTCTACACCCTGGCCGCCCTGTACGTGGCCAGCCTGGGCATCGGCTGGGTGCTGGCCGGGCGGGTGCTGCGGCCGGTCAGGGCGATCACCCGTACGACGGAGGAGATCCAGGCCACCGACCTGAAGCGGCGCATCGAGCTGGACGGACCGCGCGACGAGCTGAAGGACCTGGCCGACACCATCGACACCATGCTCGACCGGCTGGAGGAGGCGTTCAGCGCGCAACGCCAGCTCATCGACGACGCCTCGCACGAGCTGCGCAGCCCGCTGACCATCATCAGGGCGAACGTGGACGCCGTGCTGGCCGCCCCCGACGCCAGCGAGGAGGAGCGGGTCAGGGCCGTGGCCATCGTGGACCGCGCGACCACCCGCATGACCCGGCTGGTCGAGGACCTGCTGGCCACCGCGAGGCGGCAGGGCACCGCGTTCGCCGACGCCGATCTCGACCTGGCCAGGGTGGTGGGGGAGGCGTGCGAGGAGTACGCCGCCCCCGCCGCGGCGCGCCGGATCGCGATCGTCCGCGACCTGGGCTCGGGGCTGGAGATGACCGGCGACGCCGACGCGCTGCGCCGCGCCGTGGCCAACCTGCTCTCCAACGCCGTACGCCTCTCGCCGCCCGGCGGCACGATCAGGGCCTCGGCGGGCCGGGACGAGGGCTGGCTCTGGGCGGCGGTCGGCGACGACGGCCCCGGGCTACGGGAGGCCGACCAGGCGCGGGTGTTCGACCGCTTCTGGCGCGGCGAGTCCAGCCGCAGGGACCGGCACACGGGCCTGGGCCTGGCCATCGTCCGCCAGATCGTGGAGTCGCACGGGGGCCGCGTGGCGGTGTTCTCGCAGCTGGGCCAGGGGTCCACGTTCGTGCTCTGGCTGCCTCCGCGCGGCGGCGTGCCCGGCACGCCGCCCGGCCACAACCCCCTCGCCGACCTGCTCGGGAACGCGTGAGACCGGCCTGCTCGGGAACGCCTGAGACGGGCCTGCTCGGGAACACTTGAAGCTCGGGAAACCCTAGTCCGGCCTGCGGCGGCACCAGGCCCTCGTGAGCAGGAAGGCCGCCACCGGCAGCACGACCACCGCGATCCGCAGGCCGAGCACGACCAGCTCGTAGGTCTCAGGAGGGACCGTCAGCAGCGCGGGCGCGGGCGGCGGCGGCGCGGGGAACCCGGGCGCCGAGCTCATCACCGGCGGCGGCGCCGAGACCCACGTGCCCGCCCAGAGCACGGTGAAGAACGTGATCACCCCGACGCCCAGCGCCGTCCGCGCGGGCGCCTGTGCCGGCCGGTCGAGCAGGTGGTGGACGTCGTGGTCGCCGGTGAACCGGCGCTCCAGGAACGGGTAGAACAGCAGCACGCCGAAGAAGACGGTCAGAACCAGCGGCGGGACCCAGAGCCCGAACTGCAGCACGTAGCCGCCGACCGTGACCTCCCAAGCGGGAACCAGCCGCTGCGCCCCTTCCAGCACCCCGGCGTACCAGAACGGCTGCGCCGACGGCGGCGCGCCGCCCGGACGGTAGGCGCCGTGCTCCCACACCGGGTTGACCCGGACGAACGTGGCCAGCAGCGCGATGAACCCGATCGTGAACAGCGCCGTCGCGCCGTTCTTGACCGCGAAGTAAGGGAAGAACGGCCCGCCGGTCACCGTCTGCTCGCCGGCGGCCGTGGCGCGCCGTTCGGTGTGCTTCTGCCGCCACGTGAGGATGAGCGCGTGCAGCGGCACCACGGCGAGCAGGATGCCGGGCACGAGCAGCACGTGGGTGACGAACACGCGCGGGATGACCTGGCCGGGGAAGCCGCCGTCGAACGCGAACGCCGACAGGTACGTCCCCACCAGCGGGATCGACAGCAGCAGCCCCTGCGCCTGCCGCAGCCCCGTCATCGCGAGCTGGTCGGCGGGCAGCGAGACCCCCAGGAACGACTCGAACAGGGCCAGCCCGAACAGCAGCGCCCCCAGCATCCAGGTCAGCTCGCGAGGTTTCCTGAACGCCCCGGTGAAGAAGACCCGGCACATGTGGGCCACGATCGCCAGCACGAACACCGTCGCCGCCCAGTGGTGCAGCTGGCGCATCAGCAGCCCGCCGCGCACCTGCACGCTGATCTCCACGACCGACTCGTAGGCCACGTCGGGGTTCGGTTTGTAGAACAGCGTCAGGAACGTGCCCGTGAGGATCAGTAGCACGAACGAGTAGAGCGCCAGCTCGCCCAGCAGGAAGGACCAGTGGCTGGGAAAGAGCTTGCGCAGCTGCGGCCGTAACCAGCGCCCGAACGGCAGCCGGTCGTCGAGGTAGCGCGCCGAGCCGACGGCGGCCCTGGCGGAGCCGGTGAGCACGCGGGCCCGCCGTCCGGGCTTGGTAGGAGTGGCCATGGGGGCCTCCTGGTGGGGGTGTGATCCGATTCTGCACCCGGGGGCCGCCTTTCTCAAGAATTGGTTTAAACCAATTGGTCTAATCCAATTTCATACCTGCTGGTCGTATAATTGGATTAGACCTTTCATGTGCCCTTTACCAGCGCAAACGGTGACTTAAGAGGGGAGTGCAGTTTCATCATCAATTCCCCCGGTAGAGTCCGGGACAGAGGCGTTTGATTGGAGCGTGTGGTGGCCAAGTACGTTTACGACTTCACCGAGGGCAACAGGAATCAGAAAGATCTTCTCGGCGGTAAGGGTGCGAACCTCGCCGAAATGACGAACCTCGGGCTGCCCGTTCCCCCTGGATTCACGATCACCAGCGAGGCCTGCCGCCACTACCTGACGGAAGGCTCCGTTCCGGAGGGGCTGGACCAGGAGGTCGCCGGGCAACTGGAGGCGCTGGAGGCCCGGATGGGCAGGAAGCTCGGCCAGGCCGGCGATCCGCTGCTGGTGAGCGTCCGCTCAGGGGCGAAGTTCTCCATGCCGGGGATGATGGAGACCGTGCTCAACATCGGGCTCAACGACGAGTCCGTCCACGGGCTGGCCAAGCAGGCCGGCGGCAACGACCGCTTCGCCTGGGACTCCTACCGCAGGCTCATCCAGATGTTCGGCAAGACCGTGCTCGGCATCGACGGCGACCTGTTCGAACGGGCGCTCGACACGCTGAAGGGCCGGCGCCAGGACACCGACCTGGACGCGGGCGAGCTGCAGGGGCTGGTGGAGACCTACAAGGGGATCGTCCGCGAGCAGACAGGCAAGGACTTCCCGGCCGACCCGCGCGAGCAGATGCGCCTGGCCGTCATGGCCGTCTTCGACTCGTGGAACGCCCCGCGCGCCATCCTCTACCGCCGCCAGGAGCGCATCCCCGCCGACCTCGGCACTGCCGTGAACATCATGGCCATGGTCTTCGGCAACTACGGCGACGACTCCGGCACCGGCGTCGCCTTCACCCGTGACCCCGGCACGGGACAGCAGGGCATCTACGGCGACTACCTGCAGAACGCCCAGGGCGAGGACGTGGTGGCCGGGATCCGCAACACGATCCCGCTGCAGGAGCTGGAGAACATCGACCGGCACTCGTACGACGAGCTGCTGCGGATCATGGAAGTGCTGGAGAACCACTACCGCGACCTGTGCGACATCGAGTTCACCATCGAGCGCGGCAAGCTCTGGATGTTGCAGACGCGGGTCGGCAAGCGCACGGCGGCGGCCGCGTTCCGCATCGCCACTCAGCTCGTCGACCAGGGCCTCATCACGATGGACGAGGCCGTCACCCGGGTCACCGGCGACCAGCTCGCCCAGCTCATGTTCCCCCGCTTCGACGCGGGTGCCCCCAAGCGGAAGATCGCCAAGGGCATGAACGCCTCTCCCGGCGCCGCCGTCGGCAAGGTCGTCTTCTCCTCCGAGCGCGCCGTCGAGCTGGCCGGGCAGGGCGAGGACGTCATCCTCGTCCGCCGCGAGACCAACCCCGACGACCTGGCCGGGATGATCGCCGCCAGGGGCATTTTGACCAGCAGGGGCGGCAAGACCTCCCACGCCGCCGTGGTGGCGCGGGGGATGGGCAAGACGTGCGTGTGCGGGGCCGAGGAGCTGGAGGTGCACACCGGCGAGCGCCGCTTCGCCGCCCCCGGCGGCGTGGTGGTCTCCGAGGGCGACGTCATCTCGATCGACGGGACGACCGGCGAGATCTACCTCGGCGAGGTGCCCGTCGTGGACTCGGCCGTGGTGGAGTACTTCGAGGGCGCCTCCGAGCCGGGCGACGATCTCGTCCGCGCGGTCGACCGCATCATGCGGCACGCCGACGGGGCGCGCAGGCTCGGCATCAGGGCCAACGCCGACACCAACGAGGACGCGGCCCGCGCCCGCCGCTTCGGCGGTGAGGGGATCGGGCTCTGCCGTACGGAGCACATGTTCCTCGGCGAGCGCCGCCAGCTGGTCGAGGACCTCGTGCTGGCCACCACGGACGAGGCCCGCCAGCAGGCCCTGGACGCCCTGGAGCCGCTCCAGAAAGCCGACTTCATCGGCATATTTCAGGCTATGGACGGTGCGCCCGTCACGATCCGCCTGATCGACCCGCCCCTGCACGAGTTCCTCCCCGACATCGTGGACCTGTCGGTCAAGGCCGCCACAGACACTGCCACGGACAAGGACCGCAAATTGCTGGCCGCGGTCAAGCGCCTGCACGAGCAGAACCCGATGCTCGGCCTGCGCGGCGTCCGCCTCGGCCTGGTCATCCCCGGCCTGTTCGCGATGCAGGTCAGGGCCATCGCCCAGGCCGCCAAGGAGGTGCCGGGGGCCAGGCCCGAGATCATGATCCCGCTGGTGGCCGCCGTACAGGAGCTGGAGGCGGTCCGCGAGGAGTCCGTCAGGATCCTCGCGGAGACCGGCGTGCAGGCCCTGGTCGGCACCATGATCGAGGTCCCCAGGGCGGCGCTGACCGCGGGCCAGATCGCGGAGGCGGCCGAGTTCTTCTCCTTCGGCACCAACGACCTGACCCAGATGGTGTGGGGCTTCTCGCGCGACGACGTCGAATCGGCCTTCTTCTCCCGCTACCTCGACCTCGGCATCTTCGGCGTCTCCCCCTTCGAGTCCCTGGACGAGGAGGGCGTGGGCCGCCTGGTCAAGATCGCCGTCGAGGAGGGCAGGGCCGCCCGGCCCGATCTGCACCTGGGGATCTGCGGCGAGCACGGCGGCGACCCTGCCTCGATCCACTTCTGCCACCACGTGGGCCTCGACTACGTCTCCTGCAGCCCGTTCCGCATCCCGGTGGCCCGGCTGGAAGCCGGCCGCGCCGCCCTGACCGACACCGACTCCGACACCCGCTGACGTTCCCGTGGGGTTGGTGGGGCTGTTGACAGAGCCCCACAAACCCCACGAAACTCTCCCGAAACACGCGTGCGGTCGCCAGCATGCGGTAAACGTTTACAGGAGAGTCCGATGCCCTTACCCCGATGGATCGCCGCCACCGCGCTCACGGTCGTGGCCGCGCTCAGCCTGACGGCCGGGCCCGGTGAGACGGGCGTACGGGCGGAGGGCCGGATCGTCACCGGCTCGGCCCCGTCGCCCGCCCTGGGCGAGGACATCGCCTACAACGTCTACCTCCCGGCCCGCTACGACCGGACCAAGGACCGCCACCCCGTGCTCTACCTGCTGCACGGCCGCGGCGACACCATGCAGGCGTGGACCCGCGTCAAGACCACGCTGGACGACATGATCCGCACCCGGCGCATCCCGCCGGTCATCGCCGTCATGCCGGACGCGCCGTGGAACGAGCGCGGCAACTGGTACGTGGACTCGCGCTACACCGGCACGGACCTCCCCGGCCGCCCGGTGGAGACCGCCCTGACCAGGGACCTGATCGCCCACGTGGACGCCACCTACCGCACGGCGCCCATCAGGCAGGCCCGCCTGGTCGGCGGCTACTCGATGGGCGGCGCGGGCGCGCTGCGGTTCGCGCTCGCGCACCAGGACCTGTTCGGCGCCGCCGCGGTGCTCAGCCCAGCCGTGTACGCGCCGCTGCCGCCGTCCGACTCCTCGGCCCGCGACTACGGCGCCTTCGGCGAAGGCGGCTCGAAGTTCTCGGAGGACGTCTACCGCGAGCTCAACTACCCGTCCCTGCTTCCCGGCCTGGACCAGGACCTGCCCGTCCGGCTGTTCGTGGCGGTCGGCGACGACGAGTACGCCAACCCCGACCCCGCCGACGCCCGCCACGACCTCGACTTCGAGTCCGCCGCCCTCTACAACGCGGCCAGGCGCTCGCCCGCGATCTCCGCGCAGCTGCGCGTCATGGACGGCGGCCACGACTGGACGGTCTGGGCGCCCGCCTTCGAGCAGGCCATGGCCGAGCTGGGCCCCGGCCTCAGCGTAGTCCCGCCGACCGGCCTGCCCGCCCCGCTGCACGGGACGCCCGCCGCCGACTGGGCCGGCGGCGTGGCCGCCCACGCCGACGGCTCCCTGACCCTCGGGTACGCCGCCGGCGGCCCGGTCGAGGGGCAGCCGCACGCCGGCCGCCTGGACGCCGTCCTGACCCGTACCGGCACGCAGCCCGGCACGGTGACGGACGATGCCGTTGCCCCGCCTGACGAGGCCGGCGACACCGGCGGCTGGACCAGGCAGCTCGGCACGGCGGCGGACGAGCGCCTGTACGGCGTCGCGGCCCTGCCCGACGGGGGCGTGCTCGCGGCCGGCTACACCAAGGGCGACCTGGACGGCCGCCATCCGGGCAACGCCGCCGACGACGCCTTCGTGGTCCGGCTGGACGCCGCCGGCGAGGTGCGCTGGCTCACCCAGTTCGGCGACCCGGCGGCAGCCGACCGCCTCTACGCGCTGAGCGCCGCTCCCGACGGGGGCGCGTACGTCGCCGGCTACACCAAGGGGTCGCTCGACGGCCAGAACGCCGGCGACAAGGACGCCATCGTCGCCCGCCTCACCCCGGACGGCGCGCTGTCCTGGATCCGCCAGTACGGCGGCCCCGGCGAGGACAAGGCGGCCGGCATCGCCGTAGGCACCTCGGCCGTCCACGTGACCGGCAGCGCCTCCGCCGCCCTGCCCGGCACGACCGCCCTCGGCGGCCTGGACGGCTGGATCGCCGCCTACACCACGGACGGCACCCGGCAGTGGGCCACCACCGCCGGCGGCCCGGAGGACGACCGGCTGAACGCGGTCACCGTCACCACCACCGGCCTGGCCGTCGCCACGGGCCTGTCGGCAGGGGACGCGCTCACCGTCGCCTACACCGGCAAGGGCGCGCGCCGCTGGCAGCACGTACTGGCCACGCCCCAGGCCGACGAGGGCGCCGCCGTGACCCCGCTCGCGGGCGGGGAGGTGCAGGTCGTCGGTTATACGCGGGGCCGGGTCGGCGTGCCGGCGGGCGGCGCCGACGTACTGGTGCTGCGTCTGGACGCCAAGGGGGCCCAGCGCGCCGCCACCCAGCTCGGGACGGCCCGCGACGACGGCGTGGACCCGTTCGCCGAGCCCGGTTTGTACGCCACCCCGACCCCCTCGGGCCAGGTGGCCGTCACGGGCCTGACCTACGGAACCCCGGCAGGCGGCACCGCACCGGGCAACGGCGACGTCTTCCTCACCACGTTGCCCGCCGCCTGAGCTGTCACGTCAGGGGCGTTTGCCCGCCACCCTGCCACCACTGGGGCCGCCTGAGCCGTCACGTGACGGACGCCCTGCCGACCACTGGGGCACCTGAGCCGTCACGTGACGGACGCTTCCCTCACCTCACCCTGCCCGCCTGATCAGGCGACGCTCGTCGGCTCGTCGTCCCAGTCGGGCAGGGTGGTCGTCCCGGAGACCCAGTCCCGCCGCAGGATCGCGTACCCCACGGAGTCGTACACCGGGCCGTCCGGCGCCGGCCAGGCTTCCCGGTAGTGCGACTCCTTCACGTAACCGCAGCGGCGGAAGACGGCCCGCATGGCCAGGTTGTCCTGCCGCGTGTTCGCCTCGATCCGGTTGAACGCGGGGAACTGCTCGAACAGGTAGCCGGTCAGCCACTTCAGCGTCGCCGTACCGAGCCCCCGCCCTCGCCACGCGGCCCGGATCCGCAGGTCGAACATGGGCGTCCAGTCGGTCAGGTCGTGCAGCCGCACCAGCCCGGCCCGCTCCCCGTCGGAGACCAGCCAGAACGTACGGTTGTCCGCGTCGTCGTAGACGCCGTCGGCGACCCGCCGCCGGATGGCCGTCTCCTCCTGGACGCTCGCATGGAAGGGCCACTCCTCGCCGGTCAGAAACTCGACCAGGGCATCGGCGTCGTCGGGGGAGAACCGAGAGAATTCAACGTTCACAGACCCGATCGTCCAGACCCCCACCACACCCCGTCAAACCCTTTTCACCACCCGACGATCATTACACTTCGCGAGGTCGATGGGCCAGAACGCGCTCGTCCCGCCGATCGGCTGTGGAGCCCGCCGCCGGCGTCGGCAGGCGTTGGGTGAGGGCCGGCCCGTCACCGCCCCGGAGGGTGACGGGCCGGCGGGTGAGGGTCAGTTCACGGTCACCGTGTGGCGGAGGCTGTTCAGGCCGGTCGTGGCCTCCCAGACGCCGTCGTTGGCGAGCCGGATCGCGTACTCCGGCCTGGACGGCAGTTGCGGGTCGGGCAGGTTGAGGAGCAGTGCATACGTGCCGGCCGGCAGGGACGCGGGCAGCGGCATCGTCTGCGTGATCGTGTTCGTGGCGCCGGCCTGCCACCTGCGCGGGTCGGCGGTGAGCGGGAAGCGGTGCAGGGCCGAGGTGGCGGTGTTGCGCAGCACCAGCTCCAGCCCGCGCGGGTTGAAGGGGGCGGCGTAGCCGTCGTTGCGCAGGGTGATGCTGACCGGCAGGCCGCCGCCACGGGGGGCGGTGGCGGGGTAGGTGCCGGTGGTCAGGGCGAGGCGGTAGCCGAGGCGGCGGGTGATCTCGGCCAGGCAGCCGCCGGTGTTCCAGCTGCCGAGCACGCCGGTGTGGTAGTCGGTGTTCAGGTAGGAGTAGTGGAAGCGCGACAGCTCGTCCATGGCGGTGGGGCAGTCGGAGCGGGGCGGGTTGGGGTTGCAGGTCTCGCCGCCCATGGCGACGTACGCGGTGTCGGAGCCGAGGTAGGGATATTCGACGGCCGGGTCCTCGTACGTGCCGTAGTCGTCCGGGCTGGCCAGGAAGCAGTCGTTGTGGTGCCCGAGCCGCGCCACGGCCGAGCCCCCGTAGGCCTGGCCGGAGGTCACCGGGCTGGTGGTGTACATCGTGCGCTTGAACTTCGGCGTACGCAGCTGCACCATCCGGGTCGACGGCAGGACGCTGAGGAGCTTGTCCACGACGGCCTTCCTGTTGGCCCAGTCGGCCGCGGTCACCGTGCCGGCGTTGCCGAAGTTCTGGGTGTAGTACCACTCGCCCCAGGCCCCGATGAAGCCGGCCTGCATGAGGTAGATGACGTCCCTGTTGGCACTCAGGTAGGGGGCGAGCTGGTCGAGGTGGGCGAGCACCCGGTCCTTGGCGGCGTCGGCGCCGTCGGTCGAGGTGGTGTAGGCGAAGCGCAGGATCATCTTCAGGCCCGCCGCCCGTACGGTGTCGAGCTGCTGCTGCAGTTGCTGCAGGGCGGCCGCGCCGATCGGGGTGGTCTTGAACTCGGCCAGGTAGAACACGCACATCACCAGGGAGATGTTCTGGCTCGTGCGGTAGCTCTGCAGGGTCGCCAGGGAGAAGTCGTTCTTGTCGCAGTCTCCGGTGTGGTGGTAGAGGCCGCGCTCGGGGTTGGCGAAGTCGGCGCTGGTGGGGGTGTAGGTGACGGTGCCGTTGCCGCCACCCCCTCCGCTGTAGACGTGGGTGTACTTGGCGGACGTCTCCAGCGGCGACTCCACCTGGAAGACGAGGTCGGCGTCGTTGGGGGTGGCGCTCTCGCCGAGGCTCGCGCGTGGCACCGTCCACCTGGCCGTGCCGCCGGTGGCCGAGTGGGTGACCGTGCCCACGAGCGTCCAGCTCCAGCCGCCGCCGTTGTGGCGGTAGAGGGAGCCGTTCTCCAGTAAGAAGTCGGCGCCGGCTCCGCCCTGGGCGAAGCCGGTCGCGGGATTGCGGTCGGTGTCGACGTACGTGCGGGTGTAGGCGGGGCTGCCGGTGTAGCCGAACTGGTACGTCACCGTCGTGGCGGTGTCGGTGGCCGAATGGCCGGTGATGGCGGCCAGCGCGGGGGAGGGCGCGACGAGGACCGACGCGCACAGGAAGAGGAGGAGGGTGAGACCGCGTGCGAGCTTGGGCATGGCGCTCCTAGAGGCAGGCAGGCCGGCGGGATGTTCGCGGATTGCTTGCGACTAATCATGGAATCCATGCGAATTAAGTCAAGACCCCGGTCAGCGCGCGCTGGTAGTAGTCGGGGGTGGAGCTTTAATAATCAGGGAGTCCCGAGTAATATTCGGCCGACGGGGTGACGGTCCTGTGCGCGTGCCCCGTGTGCCCCGCGTGCCCGTCGCGCGCGTCCACGATCACCGCCCCCGGCCGGGTCTGCCCGGTCCACGACTCAGGCGAGCCCGCCAGCACGAGCACGCGGTCGTACGGCCCCCGTTCCGGGCACCCGCGCGCCCCCTCGCCGACGAACAGGTGCGGCCGTATCCCCGCGGCGGCCAGGTTGCGGCCCGCCGCCTCCGCCACCGCCGGATCGCTCTCGATCGACGTGACGCCGCCCGCCTCGCCCGTCAGCCGGCACAGCAGCGCGGTCACCCAGCCGCTGCCCGTGCCGACCTCCAGCACCCGCTGTCCGGGGCCGACCTCGAGCAGCTCCAGCAGGTCGGCCACGGCGCTGGGGGCGGGGTTGACGCAGGTGTAGGCGGTGCCGCCGCGCTCGGAGGGGCGCGGGGTGGCGATCGGGCTGCCGGAATAGACGGCGTCCCACCAGCCGTGCGGATCGGTGTCGCGGTCGATCGGCACGGCGCCGCCGTCGTCGTCGAGCGCGAGGCCCTGCGAGGGGACGAACCAGTGGCGCGGCACCTTCCGCAGCGCTTGCGCGATCGGGCCGGTGGCGGGGGCGCGGCGCTCGGCGATGGCCGCGATCATCGCCTCCAGCCGCCAGGCGATGTGGGGCAGCATCGAAGAGCCCTGCCGGGTTCCGCCGTCATGCCTGCTCACAGCGCCTCCTTGGTCCGGGCGAATGCTAAGGGTGACCGTAAGGCCACTGATCGGAGTGTGGCAAGACGGTCGGGAAAAACTCTTGCCGCGCGGCCCTCCCGCGCGCGACTTTCCGCCTCATCCGCCGCGATGCCACAGACTCGTCACCTGAGGTGATCGATCTTGGCACGATCGGCCGAGGATGAGCGGGCGTCGCGCGGGCGGGTGGTGATCGGGCAGGCTGGGACTCATGCCTGAGACACCACTTCCGGGAGGGTTCGTCAACGCCGTCGTCCGCGTCGGCGACACCGTCCGCCGCCGTCCCTCAGAGCGGGCCGCGTACGTGCACGAGGTGCTGCGCCTGTTCGAGCGGAGCGGCTGGCGGGGCGCGCCGCGCTTCCTCGGCCTCGACGGCGAGGGCCGCGAGATCCTGGGGTACGTGGACGGGCACGTCGCGTGGGAGGAGGTCCAGCCGGACGGCGTCGGCTCGGACGAGAGCCTGGCCCGGGTGGCCGCCCTCGTCCGCGAGTTCCACGACCTGACCGCGGGCACCCCGCAGGCCGGCGACGACGAGGTGGTCTGCCACAACGACCTGTCGCCGAAGAACACCGTCTACCGGGACGAGGGGGCGGGGCTGCGGCCGGTGGCGTTCATCGACTGGGACCTCGCCGGGCCGGGGCGGCGGATCCACGACGTGGCCCACGTGTGCTGGCAGTACGCCGGCCTCGGGCCCGGCGCGGAGCCGGGCGTGGCCGCGCGGCGGATGCGGGTGATCTGCGACGGCTACGGACTGGCGGAGCGCGGTGAGGTGGTGCCGACCGTGCTGTGGTGGCAGGAGCGGTGCCGCGACGGCATAGTGGCGGACGCGGCGGCCGGCCTGCCGCACGCCGTCCGGTTGGTCGCGGACGGGGTCGTCGAGCGGGTGGGCGCCGCCCGCGACTGGGTCGCCGCACAGCGCGCCGACCTCGAACGAGCCCTCCGCTGAGCCCGACCTGGTTCTCGGGCGAGCCCTCCGCTGACGCCCGACGAGCGCGGCGGGGCTCTCGGACGAGTCCTCCGCCGGCTCCGGGCGGCCGGTCAGCTCGGCAGGTGGTGCAGGTCGGCCGGGGCCGGTTGCGCCAGGGCTGGTGGCGCCGGGGCCGGTTGCGGGGCGGCGGGGTCAGGGGCGGGCGGTTCCTCGATCGGTACGTAGTCGTGGCGCATCCCGTGGTCGCCCAGCCACTGCCGCAGCCCGCCCACGGCCTCCGGGTTCGTCGCCACCTGGGCCGCGTACTCCGACAGGGCCACCTCCTCCCCGTCGTCGAACAGCAGCCGCGCCGGCCCCGACCACGACAGCGTCCACTTGGCCTCGCCGAGCTGGATCAGCACCGCCTCCAGCGCCTGCCCCAGCACCCCGGCCAGCAGGGTAGGGGAGGGGTTCCAGCCGCTCTCCAGCAGCTTGGCCTCCAGTTCGGCCTGCCGCCCCCGCGCGATGGCCTCGAACGCCGCGTCCAGGTACGGCCGCGAGGCCCCCATCACCTGCTGCCCGGCCACCGCCAGGTCGTGCAGGGCGTCGGCGTTGCGGCCGGCGTACATGGCGTGCGAGACCAGCTCCTCCCACGGCACCGGCCGCAGCGTCGCCGCCGCGTCGGGCGACCACATCGACTGCTCCACGGCCTGCACCGCCACGTTCGGGTCGATGAGCAGAGTCAGGGCGGAGCGCGGGTCGGGCACCTGCTGCGGCTCGTCGAGGTGCTCGATCGCGGCCAGGCGCTCGGCCATGCTGGGGTGGGAGTCGTACGGTGAGACCTCCTCGGGCTGCTCGCTCAGCCTGGCCAGCTCGGCCTGCCGCTCGGGGTCGCTCATGAGCGCGTGGAAGCCGCCGAACACCGTCGCCGGCCTGGTGCCGCCCGCGCCGGTCAGGATCAGGTAGCTGTCGACGTAGGTCTCCCAGCCGGCCGCGGTCAGGCGGATCTTCCGCAGCGCCCCTGACGTGGCCTGCCGGCCGCCGATCGCGACGGCGAAGCGGTCGGCCTCCAGCTCCTGCTTGCGCGAGACGGCCTGCGAGACCCGGAGGTAGAGCTTGGCGTACCAGGTGAACAGGCGCTGCACGAACGGATGGTTGCGCAGCCCCTGGACGGTGGCGATGAGCGAGACCCGGCCCCGGTAGACCGGCGCGCCCAGGCGCGTGTGGGCGCCGCTGTAGTGGCCGAGCTCGTGCCCGAGCACCGCGCGCAGCTCGTTCACCGTGAGCGTCTGCAGCAGCGGCAGCCCGATGAACATGCGCCGCCGCGTCGCCTTCAGCCCCAGGAAGCGGGTGTCCTCCGAGACGGCAGCGTTCACCTCGGGGACCAGGCGGATCTCGTCGGGCGGGGCCGTGCGCACGCGCTGGGCCAGCTCCTCGACCGTCTGCCACAGCACCGGCTCGTGCTCGCGTCCCACCGGCACGCCGGGCTGCTCGCCGTCACGGCGGCGGCTGACCATCACCAGCGTCCTGACCAGAGCGCCCGCCGCCAGCGTGAGCACGATCGCGAACTTGAGCGCGGTGGCGTGGAAGTCGATGATGAGCAGGACGTCGAGGAAGATGGCGGCGGCCACGATGAGGCCGACCAGGATGTAGAAGCCGGCGAGCAGGGTAAAAGCCAGCACTGCTCGAAACGCTGTCGTCATGGGGGAGGGCTCCCGGGGAAGGGGTTCTCGCGAGGCTCGACACTAGCGGAGACGGGAAACTGGATAAAATCGCTTCACTGATGCCGTACTACGACGAGCATGACCAAGAGCGTTGGGTTCCGGAACTTCCCGGCAATCCGGAACGGTCCGCGTTCGAGCGGGACCGTGCCCGCGTCCTGCACAGCGCCGCGCTCAGGAGACTGGCCGCGAAGACGCAGGTCGTCGGCCCGGGAGAGACGCTCGGCGGCGGCCAGCACATCCCCCGCACCCGCCTGACCCACTCCCTGGAGTGCGCCCAGGTCGGCAGGGAGATGGGCGCCACCCTCGGTGTGGACCCCGACCTGGTCGAGACCGCCTGCCTGGCGCACGACCTGGGGCATCCGCCGTTCGGGCACAACGGGGAGGTGGCGCTCAACGCGCTGTCGAGCTCGTGCGGCGGCTTCGAGGGCAACGCCCAGAGCCTGCGCCTGCTCACCAGGCTGGAGGCCAAGGTGCTCACCGAGGACGGGCGCAGCGCCGGTCTCAACCTGACCCGCGCCGTCCTGGACGCCTCCATCAAATATCCGTGGACCTGCCGCGAATCGCCCAAGTTCGGGGTGTACGACGACGACCTGCCGGTGTTCGAGTGGATCAGGGAGGGCGCGCCGGCCGGGCGGGTGAGCTTCGAGGCGCAGATCATGGACTGGGCCGACGACGTCGCCTACTCCGTGCACGACCTGGAGGACGCCCTGCACTCCGGCCACGTCACCCCCGAGGCGCTCCAGTCGCCGGCCGAACGCGCCCAGGTGTGCGAGATCACCCGCACCTGGTACGCCCCCGGCGCCGACCTCGGCGAGCTGGAGGAGGTCTTCACCAAGCTGATCGACGACCCCCTCTGGCCGCGCCGCTTCGCCGCCACGATCGCCGACCTGGCCGGCCTCAAGGCCCTCACCAGCGGTCTCATCGGCCGCTTCTGCCGCTCCGCGCAGGCCGCCACCAGGGAGGTGCACGGCTCGCGCCACCGCGCCGACCTGGTCGTGCCGCACGCCACCAGGCTGGAGTGCGCGCTGCTCAAGGGCGTCACCGCCCACTACGTGATGACCACCGACGACCATCACGCCAAGCAGGCCAGGCAGCGCGACCTCATCACCGAGCTGGCCTCGCTGATCACGCTCGGCGCGCCGGACACGCTTGAGCCCGCCTTCAGGCCCGCCTTCCTGGAGGCGCCGGACGACGCCGCCCGCGTGCGCGTGGTGATCGACCAGATCGCCTCGCTCACCGACACCTCGGCGGTGAGCTGGCACCGCCGGCTCTCCCACTGACCGATCCACTCTGACCGACCCCCTTGATCAGGCCGTTGATCAGGCCCTTGATCGGGCCTCTGCGGCCGATCTTCTGGTTAAGGCTTCGTCAACGAGCCGGGCTCTCCGGGACGAGCCGCTTTCGCGAGGACCCCCGCCGGGCGGATACTGCGCCCATGGCCACATATGTGATCGTCGGTGCCGGACTGGCCGGGGCGAAGGCGGCGCAGACGCTGCGTGAAGAAGGCTTCGACGGCGAGGTCGTGCTGATCGGCGCCGAGAGCGAACGGCCCTACGAGAGACCACCCCTGTCCAAGGAGTACCTCCAGGGCAGGAGCGAGCGGAACGACATCTTCGTCCACGCCCCCGAGTGGTACGCCGACAACGGCGTGGATCTGCGGCTCGGCACGCCGGTCACCCAGATCGACCTGGGTCACCACCTGGTGCGGCTCGGGGACGGCTCCCGGCAGCCGTACGACAAGCTGCTGATCGCCACCGGCGCCGTGCCCAGGCGGCTGCCCGGACCCGCCTACTACCTGCGTACGGTCGGAGACAGCGAGGCGCTGCGGCGGCGCTTCGCCGAGGGCGGCTCCGTGCTGGTCGTCGGCGCGTCCTGGATCGGCCTGGAGACCGCCGCAGCGGCGCGGGCGGCCGGCTGCGCGGTCACCGTCGTCGAGCCCGAGCCCACCGCGCTCAACCGGGCGCTCGGCCCCGAGCTCGGCGCCCTCTTCGCCCGCCTGCACGCGAGCAAGGGCGTGGACCTGCGCTTCGGCATCGCCGCGGCGGAGATCACCGAGGACGGCGTGCGGCTCAGCTCGGGCGAGCGCCTGAGCGCCGACCTGGTCGTGGCCGGCATCGGAGCCGCACCGGAGGTCGGCCTGGCCCGCAACGCGGGCCTCGACGTCGGCCAGGGCATCCGCACCGACGCCTCCCTGCGCACCTCCCACCCCGACGTGTACGCGGCGGGCGACGTGGCCGAGTTCCTGCACCCGGTGTACGGCCGGCACATCCGCGTCGAGCACTGGGCCAACGCCCTGCACGGCGGCCCCGTGGCCGCGCGGTCCATGCTCGGTCAGGAAGTGGTCCACGACCGGCTGCCCTACTTCTTCACCGATCAGTACGAGCTGGGCATGGAGTTCTCCGGCGACATCGAGGGCCACGACGAGATCGTCTACCGGGGCGACCCCGAGAGCCTGGAGTTCATCGTCTACTGGCTGCGCGACGGCCGGGTGGTGGCCGGCATGAACGTCAACACGTGGGACGTCGTGGACGGCATCCAGGAGCTGATCAGGTCAGGCGCCCAGGTCGACGTCAAGGAGCTGTCGTCGGGCTGAGCACGGTGGCCACCGCCGGCCGGCCGCCTCAGAGTCGTTCGACTTCGAGCACGAGCTTGCCGGTGGTGCGGCCGGTCTCGATGCGGCGGTGCGCCTGCGCGGCCTGCTCCAGCGGCAGCGACTCGACCCGCACCCGGAGCTCTCCGCTCGCGGCCGCGGCCACGGCCCGGTGCAGCGCCCGGCCCGCCTCTTCGGGGAAGGCGGCGGAGAACGCGGCGAGATTGAACCCGGAAACGGTCCTGTTGGTGAACCACAGCTCATTGGCCGAGATCCCGACGTCCTCGGCGCCGGAGGCGTTGCCCATCACCACCATCCGGCCCATCGGCGCCAGCAGGTCCAGGCTGCCGCGGCGGGCCGTACCGCCGACCATGTCCACCACGACGTCGAACCGACCGGCCGCGGCCACCTCATCGCGGAGCACCACCTCGTCGTAGCCGAACGCCCTGGCCGCCTCGATCTTGGCGGGGCTGCCCACGGCGCCCACCACGCGGCCCGCGCCCAGCAGCTTGGCGGCCTGGCCGAGCTGGCTGCCCACACCTCCGGCGGCGGCGTGCACCAGCACGTCCTCCCCGGGCGCGATGCGGGCCACGCGGTCGAGCACGAGGAACGCGGTGGCGCTGTTGGAGGGCAGCGCCGCCGCGAGGCCCAGCCCGAGGTCGTAGCCGTCCAGCGGGGCCACCAGGGCGGCGGAGGTGGTCACCACCTCGGCGTAGCCGCCGCTGCCGACGATCGTCAGCGCGGCGACCGGCTGCCCCCCGCGCAGCCCTTCGACGCCGGGGCCGAGCGCCCTGATGCGGCCGGACACCTCGATGCCGGGAACGAACGGCAGCGGGACGTCCACCACGCCCCGCCGGTAGAGGATCTCGGCGAAGTTGGCGCCCGCGTAGGCCACGTCGATGGAGACCTGCCCCGGTCCTGGCTCGGGAACCTCGACCTCGTCGAGGCGCAGGACGTCGGCGCCGCCGAACTCGGGAATCGTGATCGCTCTCATGCCGTCCATCGTGCTGGGACGGCCTCCGTCATGGCAGTGTCAGCTCATCCTGGGTCTGCCACCACCAGGCTTTCCACCTTCTCCTTGGCGCCGGTGCCGGGACGCGGCGTGTGCAGCACCACGTTGAGGTCGGCGCGGTCCGGCAGCCGCAGCAGCGAGTACTCGAAGGTGAGCTCCCCGGCCTCGGGGTGGGTGATCGCCTTGATCCCCTGGGAGCGGGAACGGACGTCCGGCCGCGCCCACAGCTCGGCGAAGTCCGCGCTGGCCGCGCACAGGTCGGCGGCGATCAGCCCGAAGACCGGATCGTCGTGATATCGGGCCGCGCTCGCACGGAAGTCGGCCACCATGTCAGGGGCGAACTCGTGCCATTCGGTGAACCTGCCGCGGTAGGTCGGGTGGGTGAAGAACGCCACCATGCAGTTCCGTACGTCGTCGTCGAACCCGAACACCCACCTGGCCGCGTCGTTCATCGCCACCAGGTTGTAGTGCCGGTCCAGGACGTGGGCCGGATTGGGCATCCACGCGTCCAGCACCGCGCGCAGCTGCTCGCTCACCGGCGCGCCCGGCCGGCCCGCGGGGTCGGGTGGATTCAGCCCGGCGAGCACGTACAGGTGCGCCCGCTCGGCCTCGTCGAGCCTCAGCGCGCGGGCGACCGCGTCGAGCACGGCATCGGAGACCTTGATGTCGCGTCCCTGCTCCAGCCAGGTGTACCAGGACACCCCCACACCGGCGAGCACCGCCACCTCTTCCCGGCGCAGACCGGGAGTACGGCGACGCCCTCCGGAGGGCATGCCCGCCTCGGCCGGGGTGAGCGCTTCCCGCTTGGCCCGCAGGAACTCCTTGAGCTGGTCACGGCGGCCTCGGCTGGCAGTCACCAGCACACCCTATGCGCCCCGGCCGGCCCTGTTCATCGCACCCCCGGCCGTGCTCAGCCGTGCTCAGCCGTGCTCAGCCGTGCTCAGCCGTGCTCAACCGTGCTCAGCCGTGCTCAGCCGGCCGAGACGCCGCCGTCGGTCAGGGGGTCCGTCGCCGTCGGGTTGCGCTCGGCGTCGCTGTCGGAGCTCCTGCGCGGCCTCGGCGTCTTGGTCGGCTTGCCGCTCTGCGGCGTCGTCGCCTGCCGCGACGCGCACTGCACGGAGCAGGGCGGCGTCTCGCCCAGCTTGCCGCGCAGCTTCATCGTCTCCTCCCGGGGGGAGTACGTGCGGTTGCCCTTCTTCCAGGCGTCGAGGTAGTCCCACGGCTCGACCATGCCCCTGCGCACCCACCAGAAGGCCGGGCCGGTCTTCCACGAGATCGCGAAGTAGAGGTTGGACCCGGTGTCGCGGGCGTTGCCCGTGCGGCCCACCTTGCCCAGCAGCTGGCCCTTCTTGACCTTGGCGCCCGGCTTGACGCCGTCGGCGATCGAGTCGAGGTGGCCGCCCAGGTAGCGAACGCCGTCGTCACCGATGATCGTGACGAACCTGCCCTCGCGGTCGGCGCCCGCGTCGGTGCCCGGCTGCCACCTGTCCTGGGTGTTCACCTCGTCCACGACGCCTTCGACGGGCGCCACGAACGAGCAGCCCTGCGGCGCCCAGATCGTCGTCTTGGGCAGCACGAGCAGCTTGCGCTGGTAGGTGGTCTTGCAGCCCTTCACCGGGAAGGCGTAGCTGTACTTCGACAACTTTGGCGGCGGGACGTTCACCGGGTCGTCGGCCTGGGGCGGCTGCTCGGCCGCCTGCGGCTGCGGGGTCGGGCTCGGGGTCGTGGCGGTGGCCGACGGAGTGCCCGAGACGGCGACCGCGGAGGGCGATCCGGCTACTCCTCCGGCCCCGGCGCCGACGCCCGCCAGCCCGGTGGCCTGGGTGCACGCGCCGGTCAGCAGCACGGCGCCTGTGACGGCCGCCCATCGTCCGATATGCCCCGATCGCATGTTCTCCACCCGTGTCACCGTTTTCCACCGACAACCTTTACCTTTGTAGCCGACCGGGAGCCCCCGCATGGCCGCTTTCCCCCTTTAGCAGCCGAGAGGTAACCTCCGGCTTCCTCCCCGCTCCCCATACCGGGGACACCCGGCCGGTCGGGAACCGTCGGTGGGGCGGAATAGACTTCCCGGCGTGGCTGGCCGGATCCGTGATGTCGACATCGCCCTCGTACGCGAGCGCTCCCCCATCGCCGACGTGATCGGCGAGCACATCCAGTTGCGCAACGCCGGAGGGGGCAACCTCAAGGGCCTGTGCCCCTTCCACGACGAGAAGAGCCCGTCGTTCAACGTCACCCCCGAGCGGGGGATGTACTTCTGCTTCGGCTGCTCCGAGGGCGGCGACGTGATCACGTTCGTCGAGAAGATCGAGCACCTGTCGTTCAGCGAGGCCGTCGAGCGGCTGGCGCAGCGGGCCGGCATCCAGCTGCAGTTCGAGCAGGGCGGCTACGTGCCCAGGCGCGACCACGGCGAGCGGGCCCGGCTGATCGAGGCGCACCGGGTGGCGGCGGAGTTCTACGCCGACAAGCTGATGTCGCCGGACGCGGCGGTGGGGCGGCGGTTCCTGTCGGAGCGGGGGTTCGAGCGGGCCGACGCCGAGACGTTCGGGGTCGGCTACGCGCCGGCCGAATGGGAGGCGCTGGCCCGCCATCTCCTGGGCCGCGGCTTCAGCGCCGACGAGCTGGTCAAGGGCGGGCTGGTCAGGGAGGGGCGGCGCGGCCCGATCGACCGGTTCCGCGGGCGGCTGATCTGGCCGATCAGGGACGCCACCGGCGACGTGATCGGCTTCGGCGCGCGCAAGTTGCTCGATTCCGACGACGGCCCGAAATACCTGAATACGCCTGACTCCCCGCTTTACAAGAAGAGCCAGGTTCTTTATGGAATTGATCTTGCCAAGCGGGAGATCTCCAAGCGCGCGCAGGCCGTGATCGTCGAGGGATACACCGACGTGATGGCCTGCCATCTCGCCGGCGTGCCGACCGCCGTGGCCACCTGCGGCACTTCCTTCGGCGAGGAGCACATCAAGATCCTGCGCCGGTTCCTGCTCGATCAGGCCGAATTCCGGGGCGAGGTCATCTTCACCTTCGACGGCGACGCGGCCGGCCAGAAGGCGGCGCTGCGCGCGTTCGCCGACGAGCAGAAGTTCGTCACCCAGACCTACGTGGCGGTGCAGGGCGACGGGCTCGACCCGTGCGATCTGCGGGTCAAGCAGGGCGACGCGGCCGTGCGCGACCTGATCGCCAGCCGCGAGCCGCTCTTCCAGTTCGCGATCAGGAGCACGATCTCCCGCTACGACCTGCGCAGCAACGAGGGCAAGATCGCCGCCCTCGACGCCGCCGCGCCGATCGTGGCCGGCATCAAGGACGTGGGCCTGCGCAAGCGCTACGCCATCGACCTGGACCGGTGGCTGGGGTTCATGGACGAGCGCTTCGTCATGCAGCGCATCTCCGAGGTGTCCGGCGCCCAGCAGCAGGGCCGGCGCAGGCAGGCCCCCAAGGCGGCCCCGCACGACCCGGGCGTGCGGGTCGAGGGCGAGCTGCTCAAGCTGGCCGTGCAGCGTCCCGCGCTGATCGGGCCGCGCTTCGACGCGCTCGACGCGCAGGCGTTCACCGCTCCTGAGCACGTGATGTTGCACAAGGTCATCGCCGCCGCGGGCGGGCTCGCGGCGGCCGGGCACGGCGGCCGCGAGTGGGTCGATCGGCTGCTGGAGCACGCGCACGAGGAGGGAGCGCGGGCGCTGGTGACCCGGTTCGCGGTCGACCCGATCCAGGCCGACGCCCACGCCGAGGAGCGTTACGCCGGGGCGATGCTGGCCGCCATCGAGGCCATCGCGGTCGACCGGGCCATCGCCCAGGTCAAGTCGCGGATCCAGCGGCTCAACCCGGTGGAGGAGCAGCAGGAGTACAACAAGTTGTTCGGGGAGCTGGTGGCGCTGGAGCAGCAGCGCCGCGTCCTGCGCGACCGCGCCGCCGGCAGCTGACCGGCGACGGCGCGCTGTTCCGCGGCCGGCGGCCGGCCCACGACGGCCCGCCGCGACGCCGCTTGGACGCCCGCCGCAGCGCCTCCGGAACGCCGTCGGAACGGCTCTGCCGGGCCGTCTCATCACTCGCGTTCGGTAACAGTTAGGACGCGATCGCAGCCACAAATCAGGGTGGTTGGCCCGGAAACTTGGCCCGGTCCAAAATCCGCCACAAGGCGAGGACGGCCACGTCGGGGCAGCGAAACGGCGGCGTCCGACCGGGGGGTGTCGCCGGGCGCGTGAATCCAGACCGCGTAATTGACTTTACTTTCCTGATCAAACTCGGGCTAAACCTTATTGCGATCTCAATTCGGTAAGGACGATCGTCTTACCTTCGGTGACAAAAATGGGTCTGCCATTTGATGGAACCAATACTGCAGACTGTCTCCCGTGGGTGCATCGGTGCTGCCAAGCGGACCGCCATCGGTAGATCAGGTGGCGGACCTCGTCGCGAAGGGAAGGGAGCGCGGGAGCGTAACCGTCGATGACGTCGCAGCCGCGCTTGACCGATCCGAGTTGCCGTCCGACGCGCTGGAACGCGTCGTGCGGATGCTCGCCGAGAACGGTGTGGAGGTCCTTGAGCCCCAGGGCGACGAGGAGACCTCCCGCGCCGATGAGGAAGACGTAGGCAAGCGGGCGCCGACCAGTGATCTCGTCCGGATTTATCTGCGGGAGATCGGCCGGGTGCCCCTGCTGACCGCCGAGGAGGAGGTGGAGCTCGCCAAGTCGATCGAAGCCGGCCTGTTCGCCGAGGACAAGCTGGCCAACGGGGTCTCGCGTCTGGCCTTCCCGGAGTTCAGGGAGCTCGTCTGGCAGGGCACCCGGGCCAAACAGCGGCTCATCGAGGCCAACCTCCGGCTCGTGGTGTCGATCGCCAAACGCTACGTCGGCCGCGGGATGTTGTTCCTGGACCTGATCCAGGAGGGCAACCTCGGGCTCATCCGGGCCGTGGAGAAGTTCGACTACACCAAGGGCTACAAGTTCTCCACCTACGCGACCTGGTGGATCCGTCAGGCGATCACGCGGGCCATCGCCGACCAGGCGCGGACCATCCGCATCCCCGTGCACATGGTGGAGACCATCAACAAGCTCGTCAGGGTGCAGCGCCAGCTCCACCAGGACCTCGGCCGCGAGCCGATCCCGGAGGAGATCGCCAAGGAGATGGATCTCCCCGTCGATCGGGTGGTGGAGATCCAGCGCATCGCCCAGGAGCCGGTGTCGCTGCAGTCGCCGATCGGCGAGGAGGACTCCGACCTCGGTGACTTCATCGAGGACGCCGACGCCGTCGTGCCCATGGAGGCCGCGGCCTTCATCATGCTGCAGGACCAGCTCGACGACATCCTGGCCACCCTGTCGGACCGCGAGCAGCGCATCATCCAGCTCAGGTTCGGCCTGGCCGACGGGCATCCGCGCACGCTGGAGGAGGTGGGCAGGGAGTTCGGCGTCACGCGGGAGCGCATCCGCCAGATCGAGTCGAAGACCCTGGCCAAGCTCCGCCACCCGACGCGGGCGCAGATGTTGCGCGACTACCTCGACTGAGCGCGAAGTGCGGGGACGGCCATCGGTCGTCCCCACACTCAGTCCCCAGACTCATGCTCACCGATCACGAACAGCCCTCGAACTGCGGCACCGCGATCGTGGACAGATCAAGCCCGGACCTGCCGAACCACTTGGTCAGCAGCTTCTCGGCCGTCCCGCTCTGGTACATGTCGGTGATCGCGCGGTTCACCGCCTCGCAGCCGGCCACGTCGCCCTTGGCCATCCCGATCCCCGAGCGCTGCTCGTTGAACTGCGCGTTGGCCAGCCGCAGCCCCGAGCCGTCCTCGGCCGCCAGCCCGGCCAGGATGATGTCGTTGGTGGTGACCGCGTCCACCTGCCGGTCCTTCAGCGCCGCCAGGCACCTCTTGTAGTCGGGGAACGGGACGACCTGCGCCGCCACCCCGCGTTCCTCGACGACCCGCTTGGCCGCGTTCGCGCCCTCCACCTCGCAGATCTTGCGGCCCTTGAGCTCGCGCACGTTGGTGATCGTGTCGTCGCCGCGGGTCAGGATGTCCTGGTAGGAGATGTGGTACGGCCCCGCGAACAGCACTCGCTGCTTCCGGTCCTGGTCGATCGTGAACGTGGCCACCACCAGGTCGGCCCGCCCTTGGGAGATCACCTTCTCCCGGTCGGCGGCCAGCACGCCCAGAAAGGAGACCTCCTTGCCCAGCCGGCCGGCGACGTAGCGGGCCACGTCCACGTCGAAGCCGTCGAACGTGCCGCCGGCGCGGAACCCGACCGAGGGCAGGTCCGTCCGCACCGCGATGACGAGTTCGTCCTTGTCCAGGATCGACTCCCGGCCGTTCATCCCGCAGCCCGCGGCCGCCAGGGCGACCAGGACCAGCGCCACTGCCAGCACCCGCTTCACCGGTACTCCTTGAGTCGTGGCCACACCCCGGCGATCACCAGCACCCCGATCGCGCCGATGGCGAACGGCATCAGCCGCCACAGGCTGTCCAGCGCGCTCTCGCCGGTGCCGATCGCCCGCTCGAACACCTTCTGGTGCGAGGCGGCCATGGACTGCAGTGCCTCGTCGTAGGAGGCGAAGGCCGTCATGGTGCGGCCGAGCCGCTCGGCGACCGCCTCGTTGGTCTGGCCGTTCGCGGCGAGCCGGCGGAAGGCCGCGTCGGCGCGCTGGAAGTCCTGGTACGCCCGCATCACCTTCTCGCCCTCCCTGCCGACGAGCTCCGGCCCCAGCATGCCGAGCCCTCCTGTCGAGCCGCTGGACACCCGCTGGTGGTAGGTGCTCAGATTGCCCGCCTCGTAGTAGATGACGGACAGCGACTTGTCCAGGTAGGTGTGCTCGTAGGTGTCGGCCCGATCCTTGTCCAGCAGGTAGCGGCTCTGGTCGCCCTGCATGCTGTTGCTGATCGCCCGCGCCCTGGCCAGTGTCAGCACCGAGTCGAACCCGTCCGATTTGGCCGTGCGCAGGGCCTGGTCGTCCCGGGAGAGCACGTTCACGCCGAAGATCAGCGCGACCGCCGTCGTCACCGTGGCCGCCAGCAGCGCGGGCCCGAAGACCCGGCGGAAGCGCCGGGCCAGGAAGACCTGCAGCCAGATCAGGCACCCCAGCGCGACCAGCCCGGCCACCACCACCGCGAGCCGCACGAGCGGCACCATGAGGCTCTTCTCGTCGGCGGTGCGGCGCACGATCGTGCCGCTCTCCAGGGTCAGGTTGTACGCCTGCGGCAGCAGCACCAGCCGCATCAGGTCGGTGGCCGTGCGGTAGGTGCGCACCACGTTGTCCGGCGGCGGCCCGGCGGCGTGATCGGCCTGGTCGTTCAGCAGCAGGGCCTGCCCGGCCAGCCGCTCGTAGCGGCCGAGCCCGTCGAGCACCGACTGGACGGTCCTGCGCTCGGCCTCGTTGTCGCCTGACAGCTCGAACGCCTCCAGCAGGGCCCGGTGTGCCTCGACCCGCCGCGCGTCGTACTGCTTCAGCGCCTCGGCCCGCTGCGCCTCGTAGTCCTTGCCGATCACGAGCAGGTTGGCGACCTGCGCGTCCATGTCGCTCAGCGCGAGGTAGAGCCCGGCGGTGGCGACGACCTGCGGGCCGGCGTCGCGGCCGATGACGCGCAGCCCGTCGCGGGCGCTGGAGCTGCCGACCGCGAGCGCCGCGAAGAGCAGGGCCAGCGAGGCGACCGTGATGCCGGAGATGACGCGGATCCGGCCCGGCACGCTCCGGCGGGCCGGGGCGGGGGCCGGCCGCACCTGCACCATGGTCACGGCGTGCCCTCCCTGATCGTGATCACGGTCCACGCCCCCAGGTGGATGCGGTCGCCCGGGCCGACCCTGACCGGGACGTTCACCGCGAGGGGCCGGCCGTTCAGCTGGGTGCCGTTGGACGAGCCGGGGTCCACCAGCAGCCACGAGCCGTCCTGCTGGCCCAGCAGCACGGCGTGCAGGTGGGAGACGCCCGGGTCCTCGGGCGGCCCGGCCAGGTCGATCTCGGGGGAGGCGCTCCTGGCCCGGCTGCGCCGGCCGATGCGTACCTGCTCGCCGTGCAGCGCGAACGAGCGCTCGGGACAGTACGGCGGGAACGCCATCGCGGCGGCGTCGGGACCGCCCTCGGCGATGACCTTCTCGTAGTAGGTGCGGTCGGCGCCGGTGACGGCCTCGTATCGTGCTCCCGTGGCGGGCAGGGGGACGGCGGCGCTGTTGCCGCTGTAGTCGTGGCCGCACACCTCGCAGAACTGCCCGGCGCGCGGCGTCTGGCAGACGGGGCACGACTCCGCGGCCTGCCCCTGGGACGGGGATCCGTGCTGGGGCACGGAGTGGGTGACCTGGGGGGACACGGTCTGGGGGGACACGGTCTGGGGGGACACGGCCTGGGGCGGGCCGGCCATCTGGGCGCCACAGGTGTCGCAGTAGTCGTCGGCGCCCGACGCGTGCCCCTGCGGGCAGGTCGCCATCAGCTTCCTTCCTTACGCAGCCGGCTCGTCCGCACGGAGCCGGTGTCCAGCTCGATCTCGTCGGCCTTGTCCACGTTCCTGCGCAGCCGGGCCGTGCCGGTGGCCGGATCGACCTCCACCACCCTCTCCAGCAGCCTCGCGGTGTCCTCCCGGCCGGAGTCGGTGGCGATCTGCCGCGCCTTGGCCAGGCGGGCGGTGGCGGTGTCGACGTCGCCCATGGAACGGGCGTTGAGCCCCTCTTGGATCAGCTCGTGCAGCTCGGCCTGGCCGGTGTAGTGGGCGACCTTCCTGTTGATCCGGGTGGACTGCGCCAGGTCGTCGGTCCACTGGGCCAGCACGTTGCCGGAGGCCACCGTCTCCTGGGTGTCGGGGCGGACGAGCTTGACCCAGCCCGCCCTGATCTCCTGCCCGACCTGCGCCGGGGGCACCTCGACGCAGATGTGGTATTCGCGTTCCTCGGCGCCCCAGGAGCCGGTGGGATAGTCGCCGGTCAGCGGATTGACGTCGGCGCGTTTGCCGGTGAGGTCGAGCAGCGTGGGGGAGACCTGCTTGACGAACTTCAGCCGCGCCGTCTGCGGCACCCACACCCGCAGCGACAGGTCGGCCACCGTCTTGCTCATCGACGTCTGCGTGAGCCTGCGGAAGTATTCCGGCAGGTCACCCTGATTGCGCACGAAGTCGAACGTGCCGAGCAGCGCCTCGGCCACCTTCCGCAGCTCGGCGGGCACCCAGTCGTCGCCGACACCGAGGCAGTCGGCCACGAACTTGCCGCTCCAGCCCGCCAGCACGGAGGCGAACACCTCGGGCCGCTCGTTGTTCTGCCCGTCGGTCATGAGCAGCGCGTGCCTGATCGCCGACGGATGTGCGGTCAGCAGATGACCGGCCAGCTTGAGCCACTCGCCCATCGCGGTGCCGCCGTGCGCGGTCAGCCGGCTGATGGCCCGCTCGGCCTCGGCCCTGGTGGCCGGGCTCGCCTTGACCAGGTTGGCGTGGCCGCCGGGGAAGACGACCCTGGCCGACTCCGTACCGGCGATCACGGCGAAGTAGACGCCGTCGCGCAGCGTCCGCACGGCGGTCGCGGCCGCCTGCCGCGCCTCACGGATCTTGCTGCCGCTCATCGAGCCCGACGTGTCAATGATGATCACCTCGGCCGCCTCGGTGGGCGCGGCCTGCACGGTCGCGCCGCCCGTGGAGCCGCCAGGGGAGGTGACGGTGAGAATGGCGTGCACCTCGCGGCCGTCCAGCGGAAGGTACTTGTTCTGGTCGACGTTCAGCGTGAAAACGGGCTGGTCAGCCATGCGACTCTCCTAGAGGGATCAAAACGATCGTCACGTTGTCCTGGCCACCGGAGTCCAGCGCGTGGCGCAGCATCTCACGGGCCATCTCGATGGGGGTGCCGGTGGCGGGGAAGGCGTAGCCGTCCAGATAGCGCCACAGGCCGTCGCTGCAGACGAGTAGCAGCCCCGGCCGCTGCGGGGTGAAAGCACGCAGGTGGAGGTCCACGTCGCCGGCGTCGGCGCCGAGCCAGGCGGTGATCTCGCCGGTCTCCACCACGTCGTCCTCGGTCAGCAGGTCGCCGCCCGGCAGCAGGTACGCCCGCGTGTCGCCGGCCCAGCCGAGCGTGACCCGGCCGTCCGGCGCCACCGCGGCCGAGACGTACGTGCAGGCGGGGGCGTCGTCCACCGACGTCGCCAGCTTGGCCACGGCCCGCCCGGCCAGCTCGAACGCCTCCTCCTGCGACAGGCCCCTGGCCAGCGCCGCGCCCGCGGTCTCCACCGCCACCGCCGACGCCTCGTCGGCCCTGGGCGAGCTGCCCACGCCGTCGCAGACGACGGTCACCACGGTTCCGCCGGTGGGGCCGCCAATGGGGCTGCCAATGGGGCTGCCGGTGGCACCGCCGGAGAGGTTGCCGGTGGGGTCGCCGGGTTGGCCGCCGGGTTGGTCGCTGGTTCGGCTGCCGGTTTCCAGCAGCGCGACCGCGTCCTCGTTCCGGCCGCGCCGCAGCCCCCTGTCGGTCACCGCGGCGGCGCCGCCGGCCAGCACGATCTCGGCGTGGTCGCGGCCGGTGGGCTGGCGCAGCCCGCACCGCTCGCAGTAGCCCTCCACGTCCACGGCCTTCGCGGCGCAGAAGGAGCAGGTGGGCGCCCCCAGCGCGTGGCCGCACGCCTCGCAGTATGTGTCTCCGGCCACCACGGGAGCCTCGCAAACGGGACAGATCACAACCACGTCCTCGGTCGTACGGCGTTGGCCTGGTCGATCAGCGCGTGGCGCTCCTGGCGCGTCTCCGCCGCCACGGCCAGCCTGCGGTAGATGGATTCGAGCCGTTTGCGCAGCCCCGGCTCGGTGAACGGCGCGTCGGCCAGCCGCGGCGAGCCCTGCGGCGGCGGGTTGCTGTCGAGCCAGGCCAGCGCCCCGCCCAGCACCTCGGCCGTGAGCAGGTCGCGGCGGCGCGGGTCGAGGTCGGCCTGCTTCGCGACCCGGTCGGCGGCGCCCACGAGCTCGTCCGGTTTCAGCACGCTCAGGTCGGCCCTGCGTACCACCGAGGCCGCCAGCGCCACCTGCGCCGCCACCCGGTGGACCGACGAGGCGGGCACCTCGTCCAGCACGCCGATCCGGCCCGACCTGGCCAGCCCGAACGCCGCGCTGACGTAGGTGTGGTCGGTGCGCCAGACGAGGTCGTACCAGGAGGCGGCGGGCTTGCCCGCGCACTCCAGCGCGAACGCCAGCGCCAGCTTCGGCGCCGTCTCGCCGGGCAGGTGCGACAGGCACGCCTCGAACAGCGACATCGCCTGGTCCGCCTGCCCGGTGACCAGCGCGAGCACCCCGCGGTACCAGGTGAGCCGCCAGTCGCGCGGCAGCTCCCCGTCCAGCTCGTTCAGGGCGACGGGGGTCTCGGCCGCGGCCGACTCGGCCAGCAGCCTGACCCGCATGAGCTTCGTCTCGGGGGTCGCCGGCATCGCGGCGAGCTGGTCGAGCAGCTCCTTGCCGTCGCGTCCGAGCAGTCCCGCGAGTGCGCCGGCCGCCGGGTCGGCCGGATCCACCAGCGGCACCGGCAGCGCGCGGGCCACCGCCACCGGGTCCAGCGGCTCGAACACCTCGCCCTCGCGCTGCGACAGCGCCGTCCCGACGGCCGTGCGCTCCGGCCCGAACAGCGTCGACAGCGCCGGGTGCGGCACCCCGCTCTCCAGCGCGCTGACCTCGCGCAGCACGCCGACGAGCTGCTCCTCCATCTCCCACGCGCTCTGGAACCTGTCGGCGGGGTTCGCCGCGGTCGCCTTGCGCAGCAGCCGGGTGAACGACGGATGCCCGCAGTCGGCCGGCAGCGGGTTGGCCACGCCGCCCGAGGCCGGGCTGAACCCGGGGATCGCCAGCACCGCCAGCGTCCTGGCCACGGTGTAGAGGTCGGAGGCGATCGACGACGGCTGCGTCTCCAGCTCGGGGGCGTGGTAGCCGACGGTGACCCAGGACGAGCCCACCGGCGAGCCGAACGGCTGCACCGCGCCCAGGTCGATGAGCTTGAGCCGCCGGCCGACCCTGATCACGTTGGCCGGCTTGAGGTCGCAGTAGACCAGGCCGTTCTCGTGCAGGTAGCCGAAGGCGTGCAGGATCTCCCTGCCGTACATCAGGGCCTCGCGCAGCGGCAGCGGGCCCTGGCGGCGCAGCTCGTGCAGCGACTGGCCACCGACGTACTCCATGACGATGTAGCCCAGCCCGGCCGAGCGCTGGAAGTTGAAGATCTTGACGATGTTGGGATGGTCGACGGTGGTCAGGAACTTCCGCTCGGCCTCGGCCGCCGCCAGCGCCTCGGCGTCCATGGTGTTGAGCAGGCCCTTGAGCACCACCCACCGGCCGTCCAGGTTCTCGTCGGAGGCCAGGTAGATCCAGCCGAGACCGCCGTGCGCCAGGCAGCCCAGCACCCGGTACTGGCCGGCGACCATGTCGTCCTTGGCCAGCTTCGGGGCGAAGGAGAACTGGGTGCGGCAGTGCGGGCAGAACCCGTCCGTCAGCCCGGGGCGGCCCTCGCGCGAGCGGCCCACCGGCTTGCCGCAGTCGGGGTTGGCGCAGTGGCGCTTCTCCTCGGGCACCTCGGGGTTGGCCATCACCGCGGTGGACGGGTCGCGGTAGGGGACCGACGGCAGGTCGGCGATCGTGGCCAGCACCCCGGCCCGCGACCTGCCGCTGCTCGACGGGGAACTCATCGATCTGCTGACCGGCTGCGTGTTGAGAGGACCCGACGACGGCACCGACGACGGTGCCGATAAGGGGGCCGACGACGGGGGCAGCGGTGACGGGCTCGCCGCGTGCCCGCACTGGTCGCAGTAGCCCTCCTCGATCGTCCCTGTGCAGCCGGGCTGCGCGCAGCGGGTCATCGCCTACCTCCGGAAATCGCGCGCTGGTAGTTCTCGACGGCCTCGGCCGCCCTCGTCAGATCGCAGGGGGCACTCCACAGCAGCACGCGCGCCCGCTCGTACAGCTCCGAGGTCACCGGGTCCTCGGCCAGGCCCTTGCGCACCGCCATCGCCTGGCAGGCGCCGAGCCGGCCGCGCAGCTCGTCGCGCCGGGCGACGAGGCCGTAAAGCGCTTTGGCGGTGGCGTACGCCTGGTCGGCGGCCTTGCGGGTCTCCTCCTCCAGGGCCGCCAGCCGCTTGGCCCGTAACACCCAGGGATCGGCGGAGGCGTCGAGCGCGTCCAGCTCCCCGGCCAGCGCCTCCACCCTGCTGCGCGGCTGGGCCTGCGGCGGCAGGGCGATCTTGACCACGACCGAGCCGTGGGCCAGCCGGGTCTCGCTCTCGGCGGCCCGCACCCGGTCGAGCGCGGCCACCAGGTCCTCTCTGCGCCTGGCGTACTCGTCCTTGACCACGAGCGCCAGCTCGACCTCCGCCAGCGAGCCGGCCAGCAGTTTGGCCATCCGGTCGAGCTCCTGCGCGACGGAGGGCCCCAGCGGGTCCTCGACCGCCGCCGCGCGCATCCGCCGCAGCTCCGCCTCCTGGGCGGCCAGGTCGGAGCTCTCGCCCAGCCGGCTCTCCAGCTCGCGGATGCGGCGCAGGCGGGCGTCGGCCTCGTCGAGGCGGGGCAGCACGGCGTTCCACACCGCGTCGATGTCGTTCAGGGCGGCCGTGACCTCGCCGAACGCGGCGTCCATCCGGGTCACGGTCTCGTCGAGCGTCAGGCGCGTGTCGGCCTGCGGGCGCAGCGAACGCTGCTCGACCGGCTTGGCGGCGGCCCGCAGCACCACGGACGGGCCCGACAGCAGCTCGGTGAGCCGGGCGAGCTGGTCGGCGCCGAGCCGGGGACGGGAGGCCCGGATCTGCTCGGCGTCGCGCAGCACGGCGCGGTAGGCGTCGTTGAGCGCCCACAGCCCGGCCAGTGCCTCCTGCGCGGCGGCCCAGCGCCGCTCGGTCGCCCCGCGTAAGGAGGCGCCGCGCAGCAACTGGTAGGTGGTGTGGGATTCGAGATCGAGCAGGTCGCCGGAGATCCGGTCACGTTCGTCGGCCCGAGCGCGCAGCGCGTGCTCGGCGCCCTCCCTGCTCATTGGTGGTCCCAGGCTCATCACGCTCCCCGTGAAGAGGCCCCCCGCTGCCCCGTTTATACCGCCTCAACGGCGGGTTGAAGGGCTTTAGTTCCTTTGGCTCGGGGTGACCCCTGACTTGTCCCTGATTCAACCCTGCCTCGCCTGCAAAGCACTTAACGATCTCTTAGCGTGGTGGTCATGGGACGAATTCTTCTGATCGTCGCGGCCGTCATCGCCGCGCTCGTGCTGCTCGGCCCCCTCGTGGGTTTCGCCCTGACGTTGCTCAAGTGGGGGCTCGTCATCGGCGCCGTCGCGTTCGCCGTCATGTTCGCCTCGAAGTGGCTCAAGCGGACATAGCTTCCTGAGGCATCCGCAGTCATAGTGAGGTGATGGAGGCGCGGCCCGCGGTCGACGATGCCGCGCTCGGGCGCGAGGCCCTGGCCGTGCTCGAGGCGAACTGGACGGGCACCGGCACCGTGCCCGCGCCAGGGCTGTATCCGCACCAATGGAGCTGGGACTCCGCGTTCGTCGTCATCGGCCTGGCCAGACACCGGCCGGACCGGGCCCGCGACGAGCTGCTCAGCCTGCTGCGCGGGCAGTGGGCCACCGGAATGGTGCCGCACATCGTCTTCCATACCCGCGAAGCGTACTTCCCCGGCCCTTCCGTGTGGCGATCGCAGGAGCACAAGGCCGCGCCCCGCGTGCTCACCTCAGGACTCACCGCGCCGCCCCTGCACGGGCTGGCGCTGTGGTGGCTCTACCGCCACACGGGCGACGCCGCGTTCGTCAGGCAGGCGTACCCGGCGCTGGCCGCCCAGCACGACTACCTCGCCTCCGCCCGCGACCTGGGCGGCGCCGGGCTGGCCGCGATCGTGCACCCCTGGGAGTCGGGCATGGACGACAGTCCGGCCTGGGACGAGCCGCTCAACGCGCTGCCCTCGATCCGGTACGGCTACCACCACGTCGAGATGGAGGAACGCCACCCCGACAGCGACCACGACCGCTACGTCTGGCTGGCGATGCGCTACCGGGACGCCGGTTACAGCCCCGACTACCTGCGCGACGAGCACCCGTTCGCGATCGAGGACCCGATGTTCAACGGGATCTGGCTCGCGTCCTGCCAGGCCATGGCGGAGCTCGCCCCGCTCGCGGGCGTCGATCCCGCGCCGCACGCCGAGCAGGCGGAACGCATCAGGCGGGCCCTGCTCGAACGCCTCTGGGACGGCTGCTTCTACGCCAGGGACCTGCGCGCGGACCGGCTCATCCGGGTCTGCACGGTCGGCGCGTTCGGGCCGCTGCTCGACCCCGGCCTGCCCGCCGACCGGCTGCGGGCCGCCGTGGACGTGCTGGAGTCGGCCAGGTTCATGGGCGCGACCGGCTATCCGGTGCCCAGCTGCGAGATTCGCGCCACCCAGTTCGACCGCACCCGCTACTGGCGCGGCCCCTCCTGGGTGAACACCAACTGGCTGCTGCGCAGGGCAGCGGCCGTGCACTCGCTCGACCAGCTCGGCCAGCAGCTCACCAACGGCACCTTACGTCTGGTCCGCCAGGCTGGTTTCCGCGAGTGCTTCGACCCCTTCGACGGCAGCGGGCGGGGCTGCAGGGACTTCTCCTGGAGTGCGGCGCTCACCCTGGATCTGCTCGCGGATACTGTGGTCGAATGAGCCTTTTCCGCCGGCTGCCCGCTGACGTGCGCCGTTCCCTGGACATTGCGAAGGGGGAGCGGGTGCTGACGTTCGCCGCCGCCGAGGCGGGCCACCTGGTGGCCACCAACCTCGCGCTCCACCTGCCCGGGGGCACCCGCCTGCCGTACGAGGAGATCGACCGGGCCTCGTGGGACGAGGACGGCCTGCTCGTGATCACCACGGGCGGCGTCCGGCATTTCGAGCGGGTCACCGAGCCGCGCATGATGCCCGAGACCGTGCGCGAGCGCGTCAACTCCACGATCGTGGTCAACAAGCACGTGCAACTGCCCGGGAGGGGCGGCGTCCGGCTGGTGGCCAGGCGCAGGCCCGGCGGCGAGATGCTCGGCTGGACCCTCGTCTTCGACGACGGCCTCGACCCCGCCGACCCCGGCCTGCGCGCCCAGGCCGAACAGGCTCTGGAAGGCGTACGCCGCAGCATGGGCGTCTGATCTTCTGCGCCGGTGCGGGGGCGGCCGCAGGCTCGCGGGGGTGTACGGCCGCTCAATCCCCTACCGATCGATGTGCGCCTCAGGTGTGCGCCTGCGGCGCGTTTGTTGAGGCGCGTGTGTACGCCTCAGTAGGGGATGCCGCTCTCGCGAGCCTTCCGCTCGGCGGCCTCCTCGTCGGGCCAGCCGGTGCCGTTGCCCGTGCCGTGCTCTTCCGAATGGAGGAACGGGATCCGCTGCTGCAGCGTGTCACCCACCCTCGCCCTGGCCATTCCCGCGAACCTCGACGCCTGCGCCCCGACCACCCCGGCCGCTTCCTGCACCCGGGGATTGTCGGCCACGCGCTGCGCGGTCCGCTTGATCTGCTCGTACCGTTCGCGCCCGGCCCGGCTGCCCAGCACGTAGCCGACAGCCAGCCCGACAGCGAATGTCAGTCGATAACGCATTTCGCACCTCCGCTGTCTCCGGGCCTACCCCGCTGGCGATGCGACACGCACTCCCGGAGTGCGCTAATCTATTCCTGCGCACAGCGACGGGGGCACAGACCCCCGGCGAGGTGGGCAAACAGATCGATCCCGCGTAGCTCAACGGCAGAGCAGCCGGCTGTTAACCGGCAGGTTATAGGTTCGAGTCCTATCGCGGGAGCCAGTCATCCAGGCCCTCTTCCTCCGGAAGGGGGCCTGAGTCGTTACGGGAGCCCGGCGGGTCAACCCGTGATCGTCGGGGGGCTCACAGCCTCACGCCATGGCTCGGGTGCGTCGGCCGGTCTTTGCGTTGCGGGCGCCTGCGGTCCCGGGGGTCCGATCCGATGGCCAGGGCCACCGCGCCGATCATGAAGCCCGCGCCCACGATGGCGATCGTAGAGGCGCGGCCGGATGCGCGACGCGCGGCGGGGGCGGAATGTACGGTCGGAGGCGTGATCATCTGGGTCGCCTCGTTTCCCCGGTCGGGCAACACGTTCCTACGCATCGTCCTCAAGCACCTGTACGGCGTGCGTACCTCCACCGTCTACGACGTGGACGGCGTGGCCGAGCGGCTCGGGCCCGAGCTGATCGGGTTCGAGAAGCGGCCCTCGTCGATCGAGGAGATGCGCGCGTCCGAGCGGCCGCACTTCGTCAAGACGCACCGGCAGCGCGCAGGCGAGGAGGACCGTGCGATCTGCCTCGTCCGGGACGGCCGCGACTCCATCACCTCATGGGCCCGGCTGAACGGCGCGCCCGACTTCGAGGCCGAGGTGCGCAGGATCATCGACCGCCGTGACACGGTGGGCACGGGCAGTTGGGGGCGGAACGTGCTGAGCTGGCTCCGGCCACCCGCGCCCCATCGCGTGCCGCTCCGCTACGAGGACCTGATCCGCGAGCCGCGCCGGGCCGTCGAGCGGTTGGTGGCCACGCTGGTGCCGTCCCTGCGGCCGCTGCCCGACGCCCGGATCCCGACCTTCGCGGAGTTGCGCCAGCTCGACGGCGGCTTCTTCAGGAGAGGTCATACGCGTACGCACGCGGACGAACTGCCGGACGAGCTGCACCGGCTCTTCTGGTCCCGCCCCGACAACGCCGCGGCCATGGAGCTGCTCGGGTACCCCCGAGACGCGTGAAGCCGGAGGGGGACGGAACCGCAGGCGCCGTGCTTTGATGGCGTTGGTTCGGACTGGTGCGTTCCCCGACGACTCCCCACCAGAGGAGTGAACGAGTGGCCTCTTCGCCCGATTCGCCCGGCCGCTCGTCGCGGCGTCCCCAGCGCACCCCCATGTGGCCGTCGCTGGCGATGGGTCTGTCCTGGATCGTCGGCGTTCTGTGGATCGTTGTGTTCTACGTGAACCCGGCTCTCCCCGGCATCGCCGAGCTGGGCAACTGGAACCTGCTCGTCGGCTTCGCGTTCATTCTGCTCGGCGTGTTCTTCGCCCTGATGCAGGCGGTGGTGGCCATCGTGGTGGCCCGCCGCCGGCCCTGAAGCTGAAGGTCGCTTCGGGTGTCTTAAGGCTCGCTTCAGGTGCCGCGGGCGACCCTCGGGGGTGTCGAAACCCTTCGGGGAGGGAGATCCCAATGATGAAGCGACACCTGGCGATCGTCGCCACGGTGGCGGCGCTCGGGCTCGGTGGCATGGCCGGGCCCGCGCTGGCCGATGAGCGTCTTGACGGGCCCGTCAGGGTGCTCGGCGGGCACGACGGGCACGACGGGCACGGCGAGTACGACCGGCGCGACCGGCACATCGAGCGTGCGCCGCGCGGTGCCAGGCTCGTGTGCTGGACGAGTGACGGTGAGGTTGTGCGTCTGTCCAGGGCCAGGGCGGTCGAGCTGATCGACGGCGAGTACGCCGAGGTCGTGCCCGCGCGGGCCGCGCAGGATGACGTACGGCCCGCGCGGGCGGTCGAGGACGAGGTACGTGGGACGTCCGAGCGGCTGACGATCCGCGTTCCGGCACGCGAGATCGGGCGCGGGAAGGCCGGCAAGCGGTGGCGTGACACGCGCGTCATCCAACTCACCTGCGTGTGGGAGGGCCGCGCCCGCCGGTGACCCGGCCGTTGTCACGCGCCCCCGGCAGGGTTCCCGGGGGCGCGTGGCATTTCACGCTATGTGACTCGACCATCACCCGTTTTCCCGTTCCTGGGACAAGGCAGGCATGGCACGCAAGGATGGAAGGGCCGGTCGTTCGGGCCGGAGCCGCGGGAACCGTGACGGAGGCGTGGAGAGGGCGCCACCAGGACGTGTCGCCGACCCGGAATCGGCGGGGCGCTCCGCTGACGGAGAAGTGCTGACTGCCGCGTGCCTACCTGGATCAAATCTCTTCGACCCTTCGACGCGCCCGCCGCCCGCACGGTGGTCAGGCGCACCACCGACCTCGGCGAGGCCGAGCGTTTCATCAGGCTCTTCCACGCCGAGAACCCCTCCGCCGGCAACGCCTACGCCCGCCTGCGCGACGTCGCCAGGGAGGTGGCCCGGCGCGGGACCTACACGCACACGTACGAAGAACTGGAGTTCGGGGCCCGGGTGGCCTGGCGCAACAGCAACCGGTGCATCGGGCGGCTGTACTGGCGCTCGCTCAAGGTACGTGACCGCCGTCAGGTGGGCACGGCCGAGGGGGTCGCCCTCGAATGCGTGGCCCACCTGCGCGAGGCCACGGGCAAAGGCAAGATCAGGCCCACGGTCACCGTGCTGCCGCCCGACACCCCCGCCCTGCCCGGCTTCCGCATTCTGAACGACCAGCTCATCCGTTATGCCGGATACCGCACTCCGGACGGCGTGCGCGGCGATCCGGCCAACGTCGCGCTCACCGAGACGGCGACCGGTCTGGGCTGGCGCGGCCGGGGCGGCCGGTTCGACGTGCTGCCGCTCGTCATCCGGCCCCCGGCGGGCGAGCCGCTCCTGTGCAACCTGCCGGGGGACGCCGTGCTGGAGGTGCCGCTGACGCATCCCGACTATCCCTGGTTCGAGGAGCTCGGCCTGCGCTGGCACGCCGTACCGGCCATCTCGGACATGTGCCTGGAGATCGGTGGAATCTGCTACCCCTGCGCGCCCTTCAACGGCTGGTACATGGGCACCGAGATCGGCGCGCGCAACCTGGCGGACGCGGACAGGTACGACCAACTCGGGGTGGTGGCGGAGCGGCTCGGGCTGGACACCTCCAGCGAGCGGACGCTGTGGCGCGACCACGCGCTGGTGGAGCTGAACGTGGCGGTGCTGCACTCGTTCGAGCGGGCCGGGGTGAGCATGACCGATCACCACACGGAGTCGCGGCGCTTCCTGACGCATCTGTCGCGGGAGGAGCAGGCGGGACGGGTCTGCCCGGCGGACTGGTCGTGGATCGTGCCACCGCTGTCGGGCAGCGCCACGCCCGTCTTCCACCGCTACTACGACACCCGCGTCCTGACCCCCGCCTTCGTCCACCATCGGTAGGAGGTGTGTCGGGAGCGGAGGCAGGGCAGGCCCCACGCCCGTCCGCCGCCCGTCGCCGCGAGTCGTCCGCCCCGAGTCCTCCGCCGCGAGTCGTCCGCCGCGAGTCGTCCGCCCCGAGTCCTCCGCCCCGAGTCCTCCGCCCCGAGTCGTCCGTCGTCGCGGGGCGCTCGCCAGGTGTCAGGCGGGTGGTTCGGTCAGGCGGTCGCGGAGTGCGGTGATCTCGGCGGCGGTCAGGCCGCCCGCCGTCAGGCGCGCCTCCACGTCGAGGCGCGCCAGCAGGGCCAGCACGACCTCCTCCGTGGTGGTCCCGGCCTCCTCCAGGCGTGCCCGTACGCGCAGGTCGTCGTCGGGCTCGCCCAGCAGGGCGTACAGAGGGCTCAGCCGGGCCGCCGAGCAGGCGTAGTCGGCCAGGATGTCGGCGGATCCGACCCCGGCCAGCGCGAGCAGCAGCAGGGCGATCAGCCCGGTGCGGTCGCGGCCGGCCACGCAGTGGACGAGCACGCCGCCGGGCTCGGCCCACGCGACGGCGCGCAGGGCGAGGACGCACAGGTCGGCCCGCCGGTCGAGGAACGGGCCCAGGTAGAGCGGGGTCCCGCCGTACCGGGCGAGGGCGGGGTCGTCGTGGCGGTGCAGGGGCACGCTGACGATCGTCATCCCGGGAGGGCGGTGGCCGGGGGCGGCGCGATGCTCGCCGGGGGTGCGCAGGTCGACGATCGTCCGTACGCCGTGTGCAGCGGCGGCCGCCCAGCCGACCGGGGTGAGCCGGTCGGGCGTGTCGGAACGCACCACCGCCCCCCAGCGCGTACGCCGCCCGTCAGCCGTCGCCAGGCCGCCCAGGTCGCGGACGTTGTGGCAGCCCTCCCACGCCAGATGCCGCTCCATGGGACCACCGTATCCTTGCCTTCCCAGGCTAGAACATGGTTCTGTTAGGGCATGGCGGAACTGGTGCTCTCGACGCTCGACGACAAGGGCGTGCTCACGCTGACCTTCAACCGGCCGGACACGCTCAACGCGTGGACCGACGCTATGGGGCGGCGCTACTTCGACCTGTTGGCGGAGGCGGAGCGGGACCCCGGGGTGCGGGCCGTGGTGGTCACCGGCGCGGGCAAGGGGTTCTGCTCGGGAGCCGACTTCAAGACGCTGACCGCCATCCAGACCGGCTCGTACGACGAGGCCCCCGACCCCCGTCCCACCACCTTCCCCACGACCATCGCCAAGCCGATCATCGCCGCCGTCAACGGGGCCTGCGCCGGCCTGGGCATCGTGCACGCCCTCGTCTGCGACCTCGTCTTCACGGCCGAGGAGGCCAAGTGGACGACGGCCTTCCCGCGCCGCGGGCTGGTCGCCGAGTACGGGCTGTCCTGGGTGCTGCCGCGCGTCATGGGGCAGCAGCGGGCCATGGACATCCTGCTGTCGGGGCGGGTGTTCTCGGGGCGGGAGGCGTACGAGCTGGGGCTGGCCAACCGGGCCGTGCCGGGGGAGGAACTGCTGGAGCAGGCCCGCGCCTACGCAGGGGAACTGGCGGTGCACAGTTCGCCGGCGTCCATGGCGGTGATCAAGCGGCAGGTGTGGCACGACTGGGACACCACGCTGGAGGAGTCGGCCAAGGCGGCCACCCAGGAGATGCTCGCCTCCTTCGAGCGGCCGGACTTCGCGGAGGGTGTGGCGAGCTTCCTGGAGCGCCGCCCGCCGAACTTCCCGCCCCTGTAACGGCTCTGTAACGGCCCTGCGACGGCCCTGCGACGGTGCCGCCGGTCAGGGTGCGGGGTCGGGCGCTGCCGGGGGCCCCTCGACGACCATCCGCAGGCAGTCGTGGAACAGGTCGTCCACGGTGCGGCCGGGCTGGAAGTAGTCGGTCACACCCGCCATGACGGTCGGGAACATCTCCCGGTACGCGGCCAGGTCGACCTCCTCCCCGCTGCCCGGCTCCGGCCGGGGCCACTGCTCCTCCAGGACGAACCCGATGGTGAAGCGCTCCACCGTCAGGACGATCAGGCGTGCCTGCCGCAGCGCGAAGCCGCGTTCGACCAGAGTTTTCATCGCCAGTTCCGAGATCGCCGCCATCTTGAGCGAGAGCTGGGCCGCCGAGACGATCCTGGCGCCGTCGGGATGGGCCAGCAGCGCACGGCGCAGCCGGGCGGCCAGGCCGCTCAGCCAGTCCTGCCAGCGTTCCTTCGGCTCCGGCGGCGTCAGCTCGGGGAACTGCTGCCCGAGTATCTCCTCGGCGATCGCGGTGACGAGGGCCGCCTTGTTCGGGAAGTGCCAGTAGAGGGTCGGTGACTTCACCCCGAGCCGGGTGGCCAGTTTGCGGGTGGTCACGCCGTCGAGACCTTCCGCGTCCAACAGTGCTATCGCTTCGGTGACGATCCGCTGTCTGTCCAAGGCCAAAGTAGGCACCTCCCAGCGCACTCTATCAGTGCTAGGGTCATCCCTATCAGTGATAGAGAGGAGCTGACATGAAGGCAGCGGTACTCCACGAGATCGGCGGCGTGCCACGGTTCGAGGACTTCCCCGACCCCGTGGCCGGCGCGGACGAGGTGATCGTCGAGGTCAAGGCGGCCGCGATCGAGAACGTCGACAAGGCGTTCGCGGCCGGGACCCACTACGCCGGCGGGGGATACCTCGCCCGGCTCCCGCTCATCCCCGTCTTCGACGGCATCGGGACGCTGCCGGACGGCACCCTCGTCGGCTTCGGCGGCCCGCGCGCACCCTACGGCGCGCTCGCCGAGCGGACCGTGGTGGCGCGCGGCGCGTACGTCCCCGTCCCCGAGGGGATCGAGCCGGTGGTCGCGGCCGTGCTGGGCTCGGCCGTCACCGGCATGTCCATGGCGACCGCGGCGGGCCTCGTGCCGGGGGAGACGGTGCTGGTGCAGGGCGCCACGGGAGTGGCCGGGCGGCTCGCGGTCCAGCTCGCCCGGCTGCTCGGCGCCGGCCGGATCGTCGCCACCGGCCGCGACGAGGGGCAACTGCGCGAAGTGCGGGACCTCGGCGCCGACACGGTGATCAACACGGCCGTCCCCGACGACGCGCTGGCGCGGGCGTTCACCGAGGCCAGGGGCGACGGCTACGACGTCGTCGTGGACTTCCTCTGGGGCCGGCCCACCGAGATCCTGCTGCGCGCGCTGACGCCCGACTCCTTCGCCTTCCCGAAGACGACCCGGGTGGTGCAGGTCGGCGAGTCGGCCGGGGCGGGGCTGACCCTCTCCGCCGAGAGCCTGCGCACCTCGGGGGTCGAGATCTACGGCGCGGCCAGAAACCTCACCCCCGACAGCATGGGCGAGGCGTACGGGCGGATCGTGGACTGGGCCCGCTCCGGCGAGCTCACCTTCGAGATCGAGCGGGTCCCGCTGAGCGCGGTCGAGTCCGCCTGGCGGCGCACCGACCTGCGCGGCCGGCGCCTCGTCGTCGTGCCGTGACCGCTGCGGCCGGCGCCTCGCCGTGCCGTGACCGCGGTGCTCAGGGAGTGCGCCGCAGCCCTCTGAAGACGAGGTCGATCAGGTGGCGGGGGTTGTAGCGCGGGTCGCCGCCGTGGTCCACGCACAGGTCGCCGACGCCGCGCATCAGCTCGTACGCGCGCGTGCCCGGCTCGATCTCGCCCGCCTCCACCCCGGCGTCGAGCAGGTGGGCGGCGACCGGCTCCAGGCGGTCGAGGAAGTAGGCGTGCAGCGTCGAGAAACCGCTGCTGTCGGACTGCATCGCCTTGGCCAGCCCGTGCTTCGTGACCAGGAAGTCCACGAAGAGGTCGATCCACCGGCGCAGCGCCTCGTACGGGGAGCCGGTCTCCGCCAGCAGCGCCGGGCCGGCCTCCGCGCAGGCCTCGACCTGGTGACGGTAGACGGCGACGATGAGGTCGGCCCGGGACGGGAAGTGGCGGTAGATCGTCCCCACCCCGACGCCCGCCTTGGCCGCGATCTCCCTGATCGGCGCGTCGACGCCCGAGGCGACGAACACCTCGGCGGCGGCGGCCAGCAGCGTCTGCTGGTTGCGCCGCGCGTCGGCCCGCTTGTTCCTGACCGGCGCCGCGCCGGGCCGCTCGGCTCCGAACCGCTCGGAGCCGGGCTGCGCGGGGGTGGGCTGGCCTGTGGTGGGCACCGTGCTCTCCTTCGCCGACGAAGCGGAACGGGCTCCGGCGATCAATCGATCGATCGGAACGACGCTCCACTTAGTTTAGGCGAAACCGGACACCGATCAGAGAACCGGCGCCAGGAGAGGCGGGCGATCAGGAAAGGCGGCGTCAGGAGAGGCGGTGGGCGCCGACGGACGGGATGGCGGGCAGGAAGCGCGGCGCCTGGAACCCGCGCTCCGCGTACGCGTCCGACACCGACCGCTGGACGTTCTCCAGCCGCTCGTCCGGCACCAGCGCGATGGCCGAGCCACCGAACCCGCCGCCCGTCATCCGCGCCCCCCGCGCCCCGCCCCGGATCGCGGCCTCCACCGCCAGGTCGAGCTCGGGCGACGACACCTCGTACTGGTCCCTGAGCGACAGGTGGGAGGCGTTGAGCAGGGCGCCGATCTCGGTGACCTGGCCGGCCCGCAGCAGTCCGATCAGCGCCTCGACGCGGTGGTTCTCCGTCACGACGTGCATCGTGCGCTTGCGCTCGTCGCCCTTCAGCTGGTCGAGGGCGCCGGCCAGGTCGGTGACATCGCGCAGGGCGGGGACGCCGAGCTTGCGGGCCGCGGACTCGCACTCGGCGCGGCGCTTGGCGTATTCGCCGCCCGCGTGCTCGTGGTGCACCTGCGTGTCGATGATGAGGATGCTCAGCCCGTGCGCGGCCAGGTCGAGCGGGATGTTGCGGGAGCCGAGCGAGCGGCAGTCGAGGAACAGCGCGTGCCCCTCCTTGCCCAGCGCCGAGGCGGCCTGGTCCATGATGCCGCAGGGCATGCCGACAAAGTCGTTCTCCGCCTTCTGGCTGAGCAGGGCCAGCTCCATGGGCGTCAGGCCCAGCTCGTGCACGTCGTTGAGCGCGGAGGCGACGGCCACCTCAAGGGCGGCGCTGGAGCTCAGCCCCGCGCCGCTCGGGACGTCGCCGTCGATCGCGATGTCGGCGCCCTCGACCCGGTCGCCGAGCATCGCGAGGACGCCGACGACGTAGCGGGTCCAGCCCTTGGACTCCTCGCGGGTGGCCAGGGTGACCGGCTCGCCGGGGGCCTGGAGGGAGAGCAGGCGGATGGTGCCGTCGGTGCGCGGGGTCAGGGCCGCCGTCACGCCCCACGGCACCGCGAACGGGAGCACGAAGCCGTCGTTGTAGTCGGTGTGCTCGCCGATGAGGTTGACCCGTCCCGGTGCACGCCAGACGGTCTGGGGGGACGCGCCGTACGCGGCACGGAAAGCTTCAACAACGCTCATAATCGAACACTCCTCAACAAAGGCCCGACCGTAGACTAGCGCCATGGAGGAGCTGCTGGACCCAGGGCTCGGTCAGGTCCGCGTGTTCCTGCGGCACGACGACAACAAACCGCGCAAACTCAAGTACAACCTCGGGCACAAGCGGCTGCTCACGTTCGGCGGCGCCTACTCCAACCACATCAGGGCCGTGGCCGAGGCGGGGGCGCGCCACGGCATCGAGACGATCGGGGTCATCAGGGGCGAGGAGCATCTGCCGCTCAACCCCTCACTGGCCCGCGCCGCGGCCTGCGGCATGACGCTCACCTACCTCGACCGGGCCACCTACCGGCGCAAGCACGCCGAGGAGGTGCAGGCGGGACTGCGGGCGCGGTGGGGCGAGGACGTGGTGATCCTGCCGGAGGGCGGGAGCAACGCGGCGGCCGTACGCGGATGCGCCGAGCTGCCTGGCGAGATCGACGGCGACTACGACGTCATCTGCTGCCCCGTCGGCACCGGCGGCACCCTGGCGGGTATCTCGGCGGGCCTCGACGGGGGGCGGCGGGCGCTCGGGTTCGCGGTGCTGAAGGGCGGCGCCTTCCTGCGGGAGGAGGTGGCCAGGTTGCAGCGGGAGGCCTTCGGCCGTACGTGGCCGAACTGGTCGATCGAGCTCGGCTACCACTTCGGCGGGTACGCGAGATCGACGCCGGCCCTGGACGCGTTCGCCGAGCGGCATCGGGTCGAGCGGATCTACGTGGCGAAGATGCTCTACGGCATCGTCGACCTCGCCCGGCGGGGCGTCCTCGCGCCGGGCACACGCGTCGTCGCCGTGGTCACCGGTCAGCCCTCGACCCCGGTGGAGGCGTGCGGCGCCCCGACCGGCTTCGACTCCGGTGAGCCCCGCTGACGCAGATAGATCGACAGCACCACCATCGACAGCACGGCCAGCAGCTCCGACTGCCAGTTCTGCAGGCTGCGGTTCCAGAACTCCGGCGAGGTCACGTACGAGCCCCAGGTGACCGGATCGCGCAGGTCACTGAGCCGCTCCGCGTTGTACGCCGCCTGCCCCGCCACCGACTGCGCCAGCCACGACAGCAGGAAGACGGCGCCCATCACCATCCCGAGCGAGTTGCTGAGCAGCCACAGCCGCATCCCCTTGACCTTGGCCCAGCGCGGCGATCCCGGCCCGGCGTGCGGCCCGATCCGCTGCTCCTCGTCCGACTCCGGCCCCTCCTCGCCGAGCTCCTTGGACTCGGGCGAGCCCTTCTGCACCAGCCAGACGGTGAGCATGATGAACAGGAAGAACTGCAGGTATTCGGACTGCCAGTTCTCCGCCACGTCCACCGCGAACGACGAGGAGGTCACGAACCGCAGCAGCGAGACCGGCTCGGCGCCCTCGGCCAGCTGCTGGTCGTTGAACTGCAGCAGTCCGGCCACGGCCTGCCCGCCCAGCGCCAGCAGGAACAGGACCAGGAACGTCAGCGACAGCGCGTTCTCCCTGACCCATCTCACAGCCTCGACCATCCGATCGCGAAGAAGCTCGCCAGCCCGAGCACGATCACCAGCAGGGTCAGCCCGAACATCACCCGCATCAGTCCTCCACCTCGCACTCGTACGGGAGGTCGCGCACCGGGCTGCAGCCCGCCGCGCTGATCCGCCAGCCGTCGGTGAAGCGGCGCAGGAAGAGCGTGTCGCCGCGCAGACGGACCTGAGCCTCGTCGCCCCACACGCTCACCGAGGTGACCCCGCCGCCGGGGCCGAGCCCCAGCTCCCTCAGCGCGTCGGCGCAGGTCTGACCGCGGGCGGGCAACCTGTCGGCGGTCTCGCGGGTGAGCATCGCGCACGCGGCCCGCTCCTGGTGGGCGGAGATCGCGGCGTGGAAGCGCTCGGCCGCTCGTGCGGGGGACGCGGTGTCCACGGCGCAGGCCGAGACCGGCACGAGGAGCAGCGCCAGCACCACGAGAGGCGTTCTCATGGGCCTCTGTTACCCACAGGAGCATCAGGCATGCTCGCCGCCGGGTCCTCGCAACAGGCTCAGTACATCGGCCCGAGCTGGTCGAGCACCGGCGACACCAGCGCGTTGAGCTCGCGGGCCAGCACCGTCACCGCCCGGTGCGCGCTCTGCTCGACCTCCTCGTGCGGCCCCTCGGGCTCGGGCGGCAGGTCGTCCAGCGGCACCGGCGCCTCGACGAGGAGGGAGGCGCGCAGGAACGGGATCCTGGCCAGGTCCTGCTGGGTCGGCTCGACGTACTGGCCGAAGGTCTCCTGCCAGCCCAGCCAGCCGCGGTCGCGCCACCACGTCCGCGAGCGCCGCAGCTCCTCCGGCAGCGGCGAGACGACCCTGACCCGCGCGTAGAGCGTGCCGTCCCAGGTGTTGCGGTGGCAGGTCGCCTCCAGGATGCGCCGGTCCCACCGCACGTAGCCGGGGTCGAGGAACGGCGGCGCGGCCAGCCGCCACGCCGTGCAGGCGAAACGCACCGGCGCGATGTCACCCCACTCGAACTCGTCCAGGTTCTTGCGGACGTGTACGGCATAGCGCCCGTCGCGGTCCCTGTCGAACTCCTGATCGATCCAGAACGCCTTGCCCATGAGCACTACGCTACGGCGCTCCCCGGGTTCTACGCGTGAGGACGGGAGATCTCGGAATGCCCTGTGACGCGCGTGACACATGTGTAGCTTTTTCACATTGTTGGATGACCTTGGAGTGAATGATGGCGTCGGAGCAGCTTGACGCGGCCATGAGCCACTGGAAAGCGGGAGACCTCGACCAGGCCGCCGTGCTGTTCAGGCAGATCGCGGCCACGGGTGACCCGGAGGCGTCCCATCTGCTGGCCGGGCTGCTGATGGAGCAGGGGGACCTGGAGGGTGCGGAGGCGGCGCACAGGTCGGTGATCCAGTCGGGCGACCCCGTGTTCGGGCAGCGTTCGGCCATCGCCATGGGCATGATGCTCGTGACGGCCAAGGAGTGGGCGGCGGCGCACCGGGTGCTGATGATCGCCTCCGACGGGGCGGATTTCGAGGTGGCCGCGCTCGCGGACACCGCCCTCGTGCTCGTGCTCACGCAGCTCGGCGACGAGCCGGGCGCGCAGGAGGCGCTGGAGCGGGCCCGCAGGTGTGACAGCCCTTCCGTGGCGGAGCTGGCCGCCCGGCTGGAGCTGCCGGACTTCGAGCAGGACCCGGCCTCGGCCAGGGATCTGTACGAGGTGGCCGAGACCGAGGACGACTACCGGGCGCTGCTGACCTGCGGCGACCCTGAGGTGGTGTCGCTGTCGGCGTTCAAGCTCTACCAGGCGTACGCCGACGAAGGGGAGTTCGGCGCGGCCCGCGAGGTGTGCGAGCACGCCATCGCCGTCGGCCATCCCGATCACCTGGCCATGGCCCACAGCCTGCTCGGCGCGGTGCTGGTGGATCTGGGCGAGTACGCCGAGTCCGCCGCCGCCTACCGGGTGGCCGCCGAGGACCCCAGGCCCGAGTTCCGGCTGCCCGCGCTGATCGAGCTGGCCAAGGCGACCGCGCAGCTCGGCGACGTGGCCGAGACCAAGGCGATCTTCCACCGGGTGATCGCCAGCGGCCAGCGCGAGTACGCCGTCCAGGCGCACGCCTGCCTGGCCCAGATGCACACCGAGGCGGGCGAGAGCGCCGAGGCACTGGCCGAGCTGCGCGCCGTGCTGGAGGCCGGCGAGAACGAGTGGACCTCGATCTGCGTCGCGCTGCTCGGCATGCTGCACGACGCTCATCAGGAGGTACGCGACGAGGTCGTGGAGCTGGCCGGGCTGGCCGCGGCCAGCGAGGACCCCGACACCTCCTTCAAGGCCGCGCTGCTGCTCGAGCACGCCGCCAGGCAGCAGCCGCTGGCCGACCCCGTCGCGGAGCAGGCGCTCCAGGACATCGACGACGGCCTGGCCCGGCTGCGCGAGGGAGACCTGGGCGAGGCCAGGCGGCTGTTGCGCGGAGCCGTCGACTCCGAGGCGCCCGCCGAGTCGTCGCGGGCCATGGTGGCGCTGGCCCAGCTGGAGCTGGGGGAGGGCGACCGGGAGCAGGCCGACGAGCTGCTGACGTACGTGGCCGAGGGCGACGACGTGGCCCAGGGGCTGCACGCGACGTTCCTGCTGCACCTGCTGCGCGAGTCGGGCGAGGAGCCGCACCCCGTGCTGGCCGCGATCTTCGCCCACCAGCGGCTCGGCAGGGAGGAGGGCCTGACCCGCTACGAGGCCGCCACCGAGCATCCCGACCTGTCGGTCTCCGCGATCGGCACCGCCGTGTTCGCGCAGATGCTGGCCGTGCTCGGGTACGACCTGTCGGAGACGGCGGCCATGTTCGCGCGGGCGGCGGACAGCGGGGACCCGCTGGCGCTGTCGTACACGGCGTTGATTCGCAAGGACCTGCCCACGGGTGCCGACCAGCCGGTCGAGTTGCTGCGCCGGGCCAGGGCGGAGGGGCATCCCGTGCTCGCGCCGTGGGTGGCGTACCAGCTCGGCGGGCTCGTCGAGGAGGACGACCCGGCCGAGGCGCGGGCCGCGTACGAGTCGGTGCTGGAGTGCGCGCACCAGGGGCTGCGTGTCGAGGCCGCCGCCGGGCTGGTCGGCGTGTACGAGAGGCAGGGCGACCTGCTGGCCGCCTGCCGCCTGCACGAGCGGCTGATCGCCGAGGGCAGGCAGGACCGCGCCGCGCTGCCGCTGGCGTTCGCCCGGGTCAGGCTCGACGACGTCGAGGCCGCGCGGGCCGCGCTCGCCCTGACCTCCGACGAGGTCGGCGCGTTCGGCGCGCTGCTGCTCGACCAGGACTTCGAGGCCGCGCGGCGGGCGTTCCCGCAGGACGACGCCCCGGCCGCGATGGCGACGGCGCTGGCCATGGAGAGCGCGCACGCCTGGCAGCGCACGGGCGCGGCGGTCGCGGCCGACGGGGCGCTCGCGCTGGTCGCCGCGGTCGGCGAGCCGCGGGACGAACGGCAGCGGGCCGGCTGCTTCCTCGGCGCGCTGCGCGGCGAAGCGGGGGACCAGCGCGGCTCGGTGGCGGCGTTCTTGGGGGCTCTGGGCGAGGACGAGCGCCTGAACGACGTGGCGTTGCGCTCGGCCGGTCAGGTCCTGCGGGAGCTGGGCGAGCACGCCGAGGCGGTGGAGACGCTGACCCGGCTGCGGGGAGCGGACGGCGACCCCGGCCTGACCCTGATGATCGGTGACTCGCTCGTGGCCTGCGGCCGGGCGGAGGAGGCGCGCGAGCTGCTGACCGAGACGTTCGGCGCGGACGCGACGCTGCACCTGGCCACCTTCCTGCGCGAGCACGGCGACCCCCAGGCGGCGCTGGCGGCGATGAAGGCCGCGCCGCCGCGTGTGAGCGGCGAGTCCCAGCGGCTGCTCGGCGGCCTGCTGGCCGAGACGGGAGACCTGGAAGGGGCGAAGGCGGCGTTCGAGCTGGGGGCGGCCGTCGATCCCGGGTCCGAGCCCGAGACGATGCTGGCCGCCGGCCGCTGCCTGATGGAGACGCCGGAGGCCGACGCCGCGCGCTTCGCGCTGGAGCGGGCCGCGGCGCAGGAGGAGGATCCGTTCCGCGCCGCCGTGGCCGCGTACCTGCTGGGCCGGGGTGACGAGGAGGACCTGCCCTGGGTGCTGGCGGCGGAGGGCGACAGGGAGGGCGCGCTGGCGGCGCTGACCGAGCGGACCGGGTCCGAGCTCGTGGCGAAGGTGCTGCTCGCGATCCAGGCCGGTGAGGTGGGAGACCTGCGCGGCCCGCTGTCCGAGCTGCCCGTGCAGGACCGGACGGAGGCCCTGCGCGAGCTGCTGGCGCACGCGCTGGAGTCGGACGCCGGCACGGCCGAGCCGATCTTCCGCCTGGTGGCCGAGCTGGGCGAGCCCGAGCTCGCGGCCATGGCCGGGATCCGGCTGAGCGAGATCCTGTCGGACGCCGGCGACCAGTGCCGGGCCGAGCTGTGGCTGCTGCCGGCGACCGAGGTCGAGGCGACGGCCGAGTCCGCCTGGCGCTACCTCGCCACCGTCCGCCGCCGTCGTGGCGACCTCGGCGGCGCGATCGAGGCCGCCCGCGCCGCCCTGCCCGCCACCGCCTCGCTCGTCGCCGAGCTGCTGGAGGAACGCGGCGAGTACGACGAGGCACGGTGGCTGCTGACCGAGGGCGCGGCGGCCGGCGACCTGGACTGCCACCAGAGACTGCTCGTCCACCTGCTCCAGCGGGAGGACTTCGACGCTCTCGTGGCCCAGGCCGAGCAGGCGGTCGGCACCGGCGACCCCGAGACCGTGGCGCTGGGCTACTGGACCTGGGCCGACGCCCGCAAGGCCATGGGCGACCTGCCGGACGCGGCCCTCCTGTACGTCAGGGGCGTCGAGACCGGATTCCCCGGCATCACGCCGCGCATCCGGGTGGACCTCGCGCTGACCCTGCGCCAGCTCGGCGATGCCGCCGGGGCCGACCGGGAGGTGCGCCTGGCCGTGGAGTCCGGCGACCAGGGCACCGCGGCGCGAGCCGGTGTCCTGCTGGGGGTCTGGCTGCACGAGGACGGCGACCACCTCGGCGCGGCACGGGCGTTCGCCGCCGTGGCCGTGAGCGGCGACGGCGACTTCACCCAGACCGCCATGAACAACCTCGACGCGCTCGCCTACCAGGCGTGCCGGCGCGGCGAGCACGCGCTGGCCGTCGAGGTGCTGTCGATGGCCGGCCCGACGGGCGAACAGGCCGGTGCGCAGCTCAGGGAGCAGGCCAGGGAGCTGGGCGACATGTGCGAGGACCCGGTGGCCGTGCGGGCGTACTACGAGCTGGCCGGTTCCGGACCCTTCACCGAGCTGCGGATCGCCGAGCGGCTGGAGGAGCTGGAGCAGACGGACCAGGCCCGCGCGATCTACGAGGGGCTGAAGGACCACGACGACGCCGACGTGCGGTTCGTGGCCGGCGGCAGGCTGCTGTCGCTGCTCGACGAGGAGGGCGACGCCGCGGCCTTCTACGACCTGGCCGAGCGGCAGGCGGGCGACGCCGACAGCCCCGGGCAGGGGGTGTTCGGCAGCCTGTTCGGCATGCTGCAAGGTCAGCAGGGTGACACCGAGGCGGCGCTGCGCACGCTGCGCGCGGCGGCGGAGAGCGGCGAGCCGACCGCGCTGAGCCTCTTCGCGCAGGCGCTCGTCGAGACCGGGGAGGTGGAGGAGGGCCGGCAGGTGTACCTGCGGGTGCTGGACGCCGGCGACGCCGACCTCGCCGCGCGGGCGATGGTCGCGCTCGGCCAGACCTACCACGACGAGGACGAGGAACAGGCGCGCGGGTGGTACCGCAGGGCCGTCGAGGAGGGCGAGGGGCACACCGGCGCGGTGGCCGCGATGTACCTGGGCGCGCTGGCCAAGCGGGCACGGGACTTCCCGGAGGCGCTGACCTGGTACCAGCGGGTCATCGACTCGGGCGACTCGGAGTCGGGGATGGCCGCGGCGCACCTGGGCGAGCTGTGCTACTGGCTGGGGGACCGCGACGGGGCACTGCGGTACTACGAGCTCACGCTGGGGCTGAGCCGGCAGGACGACCTGGTGGCCGAGGCCGCGTACCGGCTCGGCGAGATCCGGTACGAGCGCGGCGACCTCGAGCTGGCCCGCCGGCTGCTGACCACGGCCGTCGACACCGGGGACGCCTCCTTCGCTCCTCAGGCCGAGGCGCTGCTGGGCAAACTTGCCGTTAATTAAATGACCAAATAGTCTCATCCAGTCAAACAAATGGGGTGAGACGGATGGCACGAGCGGGAAGACCGCCGCAGGATCCGGCGCGCCAGATCGAGCGGGCGCACCGGATCCTCGACGCGGTCGCCGAACTGGTCCTGCGCTGGGGCTACGACAAGACCACGATCGACGACATCGCGCAGCGGGCCGGGGTCGCCAAGGGCACCATCTACCTGCACTGGAAGACCCGCGACGACATCTTCGCCGCGCTGCTGCGGCGCGAGCGGGTGGGCCTGGTCGAGGCGGTCCGCGACCGGGAGCCGGCCACGCTGAGCGAGTTGTTCGGCGAGTTCTCCCGGGCGCTGCTGCGCCGGCCGCTGCTGCACGTGGTGCTGAGCGGTGACTCCGAGGTGCTCGGCAAGCTCACCCGGCAGAAGCGCGAGAACGCGGCGCGGCTGCGGATCGACGGTCCCTTCGAGGCGTACGTGGCCCGGCTGATCGAGCTCGGCGCGGTGCGCGAGGAGCCCGGCCACCATGTGCGGGTGATCACCTCGATCGTCTACGGGTTCCTGTTCCTGCCCGGCGGACTGACCGCAGGGCCGCCAGACGAGTTGTCTGACGGGCCGGCCGATGGGGGCCGGCCGTCAGACGACCGCGTCGCCGACCTGGTGGCCGACACCATCGAGCGGACCATGAGCACGGGCAAGCCACTGGACGCCGCCGCCGAGAAGGCCGTCGCGGACGCCACTCTCGCCTTCCTCGACGCCGCGGCCGAGCTGGCCGGCCGCAAGCTCGCGGCGTCCCTGGGCACCGAGCCCGTGAGCACAGGGAGGCGGGCGAAGTGAAGACCGTCATCCCCCTCGGCGACGCCGCCGCCGACCTCGCGACCGCGGGCGGCAAGGGTGCCTCCCTGGCCAGGCTGACCAGGGCCGGGCTGCCCGTGCCCGGCGGCTTCCACGTCACGACCGCCGCCTACCGGGCGTTCGTGGCCGGGTTCCAGGACGCGATCCTGCGCGCCGCCGTCACCGACCCCGGCTCCATCCCGGCGCTGTTCGCCGCCCACGAGGTGCCGGGCCCGATCGCCGACGAGATCCTGCGGGCGTACGAGGAGCTCGGCCAGGACGTCCCGGTGGCCGTGCGCTCGTCGGCCACCGCCGAGGACCTGCCGGACATGTCGTTCGCCGGCCAGCAGGACACCTACCTCAACATCCGCGGCGACGCCCTCCTCGACGCGGTCAGGCGCTGCTGGGCCTCCCTGTGGAACCCGCGCGCCATCGCCTACCGCGACACGAACGGCGTGCCGCACGACGACGTGGCCCTGGCCGTGGTGGTGCAGGAGCTGGTCGACGCCGACGCGGCCGGCGTCATGTTCACCGCCGACCCCGTCACCGGCGCCCGCGACGACACGGTGATCAACGCCTCGTGGGGGCTGGGCGAGGCGGTCGTCGGCGGCCAGGTCACGCCCGACACGATCGTGGTGTCCGGCGGCGCGGTCACCTCCTCGCGGGTCGGCGACAAACAGGTCATGACCGTACGGACCGAGTCGGGTACCGAGGAACGGCCGGTCCCCGCCGGCCTGCGCGGCGCTGCCGTGCTCGACGACGCCGAGGCCGTGCGGCTGGCCGCGCTCGGCGCACGCATCCAGGCCCTGTACGGCACCCCCATGGACGTGGAATGGGTCCGGCGCGACGGCGCGTTCGCCATCGTCCAGGCCCGCCCGATCACCGGCATCAAGCCGCAGTTCGAGGAGTGGAACGACAGCCTCAAGGGCGACTACCTGTGGACCGGCGGCAACCTGGGCGAGGCCATCCCCGACGTGATGACGCCGATCACCTGGTCGTACGTGCGGCTGTTCATCCACGAGGCCATGTCGGCCGCCTCGATCCCCGGCTTCGACCTGGTGGGCAACATCGGCGGCCGCTTCTACATGAACCTGAGCGTCGTCCACTCCATCGCGGGCGCGCTGGGCATGAGCGGCCGGCTCTCCGCCGTCGAGCAGGTCTTCGGCAAGCTGCCGCCCGGCCTGGAGGTGCCGCGCGTGCCGGCGTCCCGCTGGGAGATCGTCAAACGCGTCCTGCCCATGGCCGTACGCCTGCGACTCCGGGTGCGGCGCAACCTCAAGGGCATGCGCGCGTTCCTCGACACCTCGCAGCAGCGCTGCGAGGAGCTGCGCGAGCGCGTGGCCCGCACCACGTCCGGCGCCGAGCTGGCCGAGCTGTGGGAACGGGAGATCAGGCCGCACCTGATCACCGCCTGCCGCATGCTGGAGGCGGCCGGCCGCCAGGGCGGCGCCACCCTCGTCTACACCCGCGACCGGCTCTACCGGATGATGGGCGAGGCGGACGCCGAGGCCATGCTCACCGGCGTCAACGCCGAGGGCGAGCTGGCCAGCATGGGCCCGGTCATCGGCCTGTCCAGGCTGGCGCGCGGCGAGATCACCAGGGACGAGTTCGCCCGCGCGTACGGGCATCGCGGACCCCACGAGTTCGAGGTCTCCGTGCCGCGGCCCGGCGAGGACCCCGGCTGGATCGACGCCCAGCTCGCGGGCCTGCGCGACCTCGGGGCCGACACCCAGGCCCTGCTCGCCCGGCAGCGGGAGGCGCGCGAGGCGGCCTGGGCGCGCTTCGCCCGGCGTCATCCGGGCAAGGAGGCCCGGATGCGGGCCAGGGTGCGGCGCTGGAACGCTGTCGTACGCGATCGGGAGAGCACCCGGTCGGAGACGATACGGGCGTTCTGGGTGCTGCGGGCCTTCACCGTCCGGGCCGGCGAGCTGACCGGGGCCGGCGACGATGTGTTCCACCTCTACCTGGAGGAGCTGCTCGATCTGCTGCGCGGCGACCGGTCCGCGCTGGAGCGGGTGCCGTCGCGGCGGGTCACCCACGAGCGCTACGCCTCCCTGCCGCCCTACCCCGTGCTGATCGTCGGCCACTTCGACCCCGTGCGCTGGGCGGCCGACCCGGGACGCCGGGCCGACGTCTACGACGCGCGCGGCCCGGGGGCGCCGGTGAGCGACACCGTGACCGGCTTCCCCGGCGCGCCCGGCGTGGTCGAGGGCGTCGCCAGGGTGCTCTCGGGACCCGAGGACGGCGACCGGCTCAAACCGGGCGAGATCCTGGTCACGACGCTGACGAACGTGGGCTGGACCCCGATGTTCCCGCGCGCCGCCGCCGTCGTCACCGACATGGGCGCCCCGCTGTCGCACGCCTCGATCGTGGCCCGCGAGCTCGGCATCCCCGCCGTGGTCGGCACCGGCAACGCCACCATGCGGCTGCGCGACGGCGACCGGATCAGGGTGGACGGGGAACGCGGCACGGTCGAGTTGCTGGCGTGAAAAGTTCCCGCCAAGTCGCTCGCGCGGGCCGGGTGGCGTGTGATCCCGTCGAGGACCATGATCGAACAGTGGATGCTCGAAGACGAGCGCGAACTCGAAGCGCGTTGTGCCCGGTTCAGGAACGCCCAGCAGGCGCTGGAGCACAAGGACCGGGAGGAGGCGGTTGAGCGGCCCGGCGAGATGGGGCCCGCGGCGTGACTGGGCCGACCTGCCCGCCCCGCTGGTAGCGGAGGCCGAGCGCCGGCTGGGCGCCGTACGGGGGTTCGAGCCGCGGCGGGGCGGCTTCTCGTACGGCGTCCTCGGCGTGCTCACCCTCGACGGCGGGCGGCGCGTGTTCGTCAAGGCGACGCCGGCGGACGCGGACCACGCGGGCGACTACCGGTCGGAGGCGGTGATCAGCGCCGCCCTGCCCGCCGAGGTGCCGACGCCGCGGCTGCTGTTCTCCTGCGAACGGGACGGCTGGGTGCTGCTCTGCTCGGAGGAGGCGCCGGGCCGGGTGCCGCACGAGCCCTGGCGGCCCGCGGAGCTCGCGGCGGCGCTCGACCTGCTCACCGCCTGCGCGGCCCCGCTCACCCCCGCACCCGTGGACGGCCTGCCGACGGTGGCCGAGCGAATGGCGGGCCGCTGCGAACTCTGGCACGCCCTCGCCACGAACGGCGGGGCGGCAGGCGACGGAGACCGGGCTCGGGCCGGGGCTCCGGGGATCGGCGCCGCTCCGGAGATGGGTGCTTGGGAGCGTGCGCACCTGGACCGGCTGGCGGCGGTCGAGCGCACCTGGACGTCGCTGGTCACCGGCGACACGCTGCTCCACTTCGACCCGCGCTTCGACAACATCGTCATCGACGCGCACGGCACGGCCCGCTATGTGGACTGGGGCCGCGCCTGCGTCGGACCGGCCTGGACGGACCTGGTCTGCCTGCTGCTGGAGTCCGACCTCGGCACCCCCGATCCGGAGGAGATCTTCACCGCGCACCCGCTCGGCCGGGCCGCCGACCCCGAGCGGGTGGACGCGCTGCTGGTGGCGCTGGCCGGCTACTGGACCCGTACGGCCGCCCTCCCGGGCCCCGCACACGCCCCGCACCTCCAGCAGCGACGCGAACACTCCCGGCGAGCCACACTGAGCTGGCTCCGCATCCGCTGGGCGGCGGGCGAAGGAGGGCGAGACCGGGGGTGCGGCGCGGGCTCAGGAGGGTGAGACGGTGGTGTGGCGTGGCGGGATGAGGTTGTGCCCGCCCTGGCTCAGCGCGTTGACGAACAGGCGCTCGCCGCCGGGGAGCCCGGCCAGCCTGAGGATCAGGTCGCGGGCCACGATACGCCAGCGGTGTGAGGGGGCCATCCACTGTATGAACCGCCGGCCGAACCGTTGCACCTCCGAGATGACCGGCGTCAACCGCTCCTGGTAACGGGCCGGCGCGTCGGCCGGATCCACCTCGGCAGACGTCAGCTCGTCGGCCAGGACCCACGCCGCCGCCATGGCCATGGACGCCCCGTGCCCGGCGAACAGCGACACCGCCTGGCACGAGTCGCCCAGAAGCACGATCCGGCCCCGGTGCCAGCGTCCCATCACCACCTGCGTCACCAGGTCGTGGTAGAGATCGGGCGGCTCGGGGCAGCGCGCCAGCACGTCCGGCAGGATCCAGCCGACGTGGCCGAAGTGGCGGCGCAGCGCGGCGGCGGGGTCGGCGGGCAGTTCGGGCTCGGGCTCGCGGCGTAGAAACAGCAGCGCGAGCCGGTCGTCGCCGAGCGCGTACGCGCCCGCCATGAGACCCGGCTCGGTGAGCATCTGGTAGCGGACGCCCACCCGGCGGCTCAGCTCCGCGTCCGTCAGGACGCAGGCCGCCACCTGATGCCCGAGATAGCGCGGGGCCACGTCGCCGAACGCCAGCTCGCGCACCCGCGAACGCGCGCCGTCCGCGCCCACCAGCAGGTCCACCTCGCGCGATGTGCCGTCGGTCAGCCGCACCGATACCCGGCGGCCGTCCTGCTCGGCGGCCTCGACGCTGGTCCCGTACGTGACGGGCGCGCGCACGTCGTCGGCGATGATCCGGGCCAGGTCGCCACGGAGCAGGCTGAGCACTCCCTCCAGCCCGGCCCCGAGCTTGAGCCGGCTGCTGGGCCGCCCGGAACGGTCGACGTAACGGACTTCGTCGACCGGGTGGCGCGCCTCCGTCAGCCGCTCCCTCAGCCCCATGCGCCCGGCCACCTCAAGACCCGGGGCCGTAGAAGTCGATCAGGTAGCCGCCCTCGCGGAACGCCCCCGCCCGCTCGACCAGCTCCACCTCCCAGCCGGAGCGTTCGAGATGCCAGGCCAGCGTCAGCCCGGCGATGCCGGCGCCGCAGATCAGAGCCTTCACGCTTCCGTCCTCCTCGTGCTGGTACGGGGACCGCTCGCCGGGTCGGGAGCGGTCTGTCCTGCGGTGAACATGGCGCGCAGCGGCCCGGTCAGCGCGGCCGGGTCGAGGCCGGGGTCGAGCGCGCGGTGCAGCATGATCCCGTCGAGCGAGGCCGCCAGCAGCGCGGCCGCGGCCTCCGCGTCGCCCCGGTAGCCGCGTGCGGTCAGCCAGGACGCCACGACCGCGCGGAAGCCGCCGATCTGCACCCCGAGCCGCTCGCGAAGCTCCGGCAGCCGGGTCGAGGCGAGGAACATCTCCAGGATCAGCAGCGAGGCCGGGTCGGCGCCGCTGTACCGCGACAGCTCGCCGAGCAGCCAGTCGATCCCCTCGCCGATGTCCGGTCGTGCGGCCAGCTCGGCGGCGAGGCCGTCGAGCAGGCCGGCGGCGAAGCCGAGCCCGGCCGCGACGAGCAGGTCGGTGACGGAGGCGAAGTGGTAGTGGACCACGCCGGGCGCCACCCCCGCCCGCTCGGCGACCATCCTGGTCGTGACGCCGCCCCAGCCGACCTCGGGGACGAGGGCGACGGCGGCGTCGAGCAACCGCTGCCGGGTGGTTCTGCCGCGTTCGGCGGAGTGGGTCGCCATGGTCTCCTCTTTGGACGGATGGCTTGGGCGATCGACTTGGGCAACTGTCCAAACATTACCCCATGGCAGACCGGCGCTGCGTAAATCGGTTGCCGTTCGGGGAGACGGTCTGATGTGCTTTCCGGCGGCCGAACGCCCATTGCCGCGACCGTGGCGATCACTGTCGTGGCCGAACGACCCGGAGGAGCCCCGATGCGCCAGGCGTCCATGTCCCACACGAAAGAAGGAGTCGGCCGATCAGAGGACATGACGTTCGTTGCGTATGCTCAACTTGGGAATCTTGGCGCATGTAGACGCCGGTAAGACCAGCCTGACCGAGCGGCTGCTGCACGCCGCCGGGGTCATCGACGAGGTCGGCAGCGTCGATGACGGCAACACTCAGACCGACACCCTTGCCCTGGAACGCAGGCGCGGCATCACCATCAAGTCGGCGGTCGTGTCCTTCGCCGTCGGCGACACCACGGTCAACCTGATCGACACGCCGGGCCATCCCGACTTCATCGCCGAGGTGGAGCGGGTGCTGAGCGTGCTGGACGGCGCCGTCCTGGTGGTGTCCGCCGTGGAGGGCGTGCAGGCGCAGACCCGCGTGCTCATGCGCACGCTGCGCCGCCTCGGCATCCCCACGCTCGTCTTCGTCAACAAGATCGACCGCCGTGGCGCCCGTTACGACGGCGTCCTGCGCGAGCTCGCCGCCAAGCTGTCCCCTTCCGTCGTCGCCATGGGCGCGGTCTCCGGCCTCGGTACGGGTTCCGCCGCGTTCACGCCGTTCGACGGCCAGGCCGCGTTCGCCGAGGACCTGGTGAACGTGCTCGCCGCGCAGGAGGACGCGCTGCTGGCGGCGTACGTGGACGACGAGAGCTCGATCTCCACCGCCCGCCTGCGCGCGGAACTCGCCGACCAGACCGGCCGGACGCTGGTCCACCCGGTGTTCTTCGGCTCGGCCGTCATGGGGGCAGGCGTGGAGGCGCTGATGGCGGGCGTCAGGGAGCTGCTGCCACCCGCCCAGGACGACCCGAACGATCCTGTCTCGGGCACCGTTTTCAAGATCGAACGGGGTCCCGCAGGGGAGAAGGTCGCCTACGCCCGCATCTTCGGCGGCACCCTGCACACCCGCGACCGGCTCCACTTCGACGACCGACGTGAGGGTAGGGTCACTGCGATCAGCGTCTTCGACGGCGGCACGTCCGTGCGCTGCCAGGACGTGCCCGCCGGCCGGATCGCCCGCCTCTGGGGCCTGACCGACGTCCGCATCGGCGACCGGCTGACCCGCCCGGAGGACCAGGACACGGCGGACGCGGGCCCCAGCGCCAGGCGAGCCTCCGCAGGGCACTTCGCGCCGCCCACGCTGGAGACCGTCGTGTCGCCCGGTCGCGCCGCCGACCGGGCCGCGCTGCACCTCGCGCTGAGCCGGCTCGCCGAGCAGGACCCGCTGATCGGCCTGCGCCAGGACGACCTGCGCCAGGAGGTGTCGGTCTCGCTCTACGGCGAGGTGCAGAAGGAGGTCATCCAGGCCACGCTCCTGGACGACTTCGGCCTGGAGGTCACCTTCCGCGAGACCACCACCATCTGCGTCGAACGGCCCGCCGGCACGGGCGCGGCCTTGGAGGTGCTGGGCAAGGACCCCAACCCGTTCGTCGCGACCGTCGGCCTGCGCGTCGAGCCGGGCGGGGCGGGTGACCCGACGGGCGGGGGAGTGGAGTTCCGGCTGGAGGTGGAGCTGGGGTCGCTGCCGTACGCGTTCATGAGCGCGATCGAGGAGACGGTGCACGAGACCCTCCACCAGGGCCTGCACGGCTGGGAGGTGCTGGACTGCGTGGTCACGCTGACCCACGCGGGATACTCGCCTCCGTCGAGCGTCGCGGCCGACTTCCGCAACCTCGTCCCGCTGGTGCTGATGGACGCGCTGAGGCGGGCGGGCAGCACGGTGTACGAGCCGATGCACCGCTTCCGCCTGGAACTGCCGCCCGACACGCTGGGCCCGGTGCTGCCCGTGCTGGCCCGGCTCGGCGCGACCCCGCGCACCCAGCGCTCCTCCCTGGTGGAGGGGCTGATCCCGGCGGCAAGGGTGCACGAGCTGGAGCGGCGGCTGCCGGGGCTGACCAGGGGCGAGGCCGTGCTGGAGTCGGATTTCGACCGGTACGAGCCCGTGCGCGGCCCGATCCCGCGCCGCCCGCGCTCCGACCACAACCCGCTCGACCGGAAGGAGTACCTGCTGCACGTGGCACGCCGGGTCTGACGCGCCCAGGCCCGTCCCCCAGAGCCCCCGTGCCGCCCGCACCCCATGGGCGGCTCGGGGGCGGCGGACGGTCAGACCTGCCGCAGGTCGGGATCGGTGGCCACCACGACGACGGCGAGGTACCCGTCTCCGTCCTGCACGACATGAGCCAGCATGTCGTCCTTGAAGACGGGATCGTTGCCGTTGAAGGTGTCGCGCGCCTGGTCGTGCCCAAGGTAAGGAGCCTGAGTCAGCACCCGCCGGTTGAGGCTCTCGTCGAACATGAGCTCCGTGCACAGAGCACGCCGATCGTCCACGACCACCATCGCGTGGATGTGCACGGTACGTCCCGGGTACCAGCCCGGCCAGATGGTGGTGAAGCGGACGACCCCGCCCGCGTCGGCGATCTGCACCCCGCGCAGGTACCGCTTGCGGTCCGTGGGCCGCAGGTCGGCGAACTTCGTGTCCGGATTGATCTTCGCCTTGCCGTCCTTGCCCCTGTCCTTGAGCGCGTCGAGCGACTCGGACTCGGCGCCCGAGTAGAGCCCGGCGGCGTCGCAGTGCCAGATCTCCACCACGGCTCTGGGCAGCGGCCGGCAGGAGGAGCCGTCCTGGACCTTGATCGCCAGCCGCAGCCGGACGCCCTCCCGGTCCTCGCGCAGGTCGCTGCGGATCGCGCCGGTCTCGAAGTAGTAGGGGCCCTGCATCGTGCTGGGCGCCAGCCGGCACGTCCTGGCCTTGGCGAACAACGCGTCCGCCTTGGCGTGGGTGTCGGGGTCGAAGACGGTGGCCGGGTCGTCCGTCAGGGTGACGCCGAAGCTGGGATCGCCGGCGGTGAGCAGGCCGCCGAGGCCGATGGTGCCGATTCCGGTGATGAGCCGTCGCCGGCTGACCCGCCGGTCTTCGCGTTCGTGTACCACGGAAGTTCCTTGGAGATCAGGAGCTACTCCTCGGAACCTCTCATGCGCCGGTGGACTTTCCGCGCAGGCGCGCGGCACGGCCACGTCATGACATCGGACGAAGAAAGTCGCCGAAACCCTTTTCGATGATACGAAACTGTAACCAAAAACGGTTGAGCTGATCAGCGCCGCCGCGTTCGCCTCTCCGCAGGTCATGACACTTGCAACAACGTGCAGGAGTCGATTGACAGACCCGGCCTCGGCGATCTACGTTCCCGAAAACCTTTTAGGTAGTCCCGGGCTCATCATGTTAGCGCTCACATCCACAAGGGGCCACTCATGAGACGACGATGGGCGGCGGCCCTCGCCGCGGCACTCCTGCTCCTCCCCGGCACCGCGCGGCCCGCACTGGCGGGCCCGCCGATCACCACCGCGATCTACACGGCCGACCCGGCCGCGCTGGTCGCGGGCGACATCCTGTACCTCTACACCGGCCACGACGAGGCCCCGACCGGCGGCACGAACTTCGTCATGCGCGACTGGCACGTCTTCACCACCTCCGACGCCACCACCTTCACCGACCAGGGCGCCCGGCTGAGCCTGGCGACCTTCCCGTGGGCGGGCGGGGACGCCTGGGCCAGTGAGGTCGAGCGCGGCGCCGACGGCCGCTACTACTGGTACGCCTCCGTCAACGGCAGAGGCCCCGGCTGGATGGACATCGGCGTGGCCGTGGGCGACAGCCCGCTCGGCCCGTTCACCGACGCCAAGGGCGGCCCACTGGTCAGCGACAGCACCCCGAACTCCTCCCCGCTCAACATCGACCCGACCGTCTTCACCGACGACGACGGCCAGGTCTACCTCTACTGGGGCTCCTACTACGGGCTGCGCGCGGCCAGGCTCAACGCCGACATGACCTCGATCAACGGCCCGGTCATCACCCCGAGCGGCGTGTCGAACTTCTGGGAGGCCCCCTGGATGTTCAAGCGCGCCGGCGTCTACTACCTCGCTTACGCGGCCAACGACTCGGCCTGCTCGGCGCCCGGCTACGCGTGCGTGCGCTACGCCACCGCGAGCAACCCGATGGGCCCGTGGACCCACCGCGGGATCGTGCTCGACCAGGTGAGCTCGACGACCAACCATCCGGCGATCATCGAGTTCAAGGGCCAGTGGTACATGGTCTACCACAACGCCGCCAGTCAGGGCGGGGGCGACTTCCGCCGCTCGGTGACGATCGACCAGCTCTTCTTCAACGCCGACGGCACCATGCGGAAGGTCGTGCAGACCGGCGGCCCGGTCACCCCGGGCAACCTGGCCGCGAGCGCCACCCCGTCCACCTCGTACGTCTCGCCCTGGGAGACGCTCGGCGCGATCAACGACGGCCACACCCCGGTCAGCTCGGCCGACCACAGCCACGGCGCCTACGGCAACTGGAACCACCAGGGCACCGAGTGGCTCGAATACCGCTGGCCGGCCGCCCGGACGATCTCCAGATCCGAGGTGTACTGGTTCGACGACGACCTCGGCATCGACCTGCCCGCCTCCTGCCGGCTCCAGTACTGGAACGGCAGCGCCTACGTCGACCTGCCCGGCTGCGGCGTGGCCGGCAACACGTTCAACCCGACCACGTTCAGCCCGGTCAGCACGACCAGGCTGCGGCTGAACATCACCTCCAGAACCGGCTACTCGACCGGCGTGCTCGAATGGAGGGCCTTCTCATGAGGCGCGTCCTGTCCGCTCTGCTGCTGATCGCGGCCTTACTCGTCGCCGGCGCCCCGGCGCACGCCGACCAGACCATCGGCTACCCCTCCTTCGGCGGCCCCGCCGTCCCCGCGCCGCCGGGGGCGTACACGACCGGCGACATGATGAGAGCCATCTACGACGCGGAGAGCTCCGGTACGGACTTCTGGATGGACCGGCTGCTGGCCAGGCCCGGCAACGACCCGGCGGGCACCTGGCTCATGTCGCGCGGCCGGGCGCTGTTCATGAAGACGCACACGCCGGGCACGCTCGGGTTCGCCGGGCAGGCCGCGTACTGGGAGAGCATCAGCAACAACCACGCCTTCACCGTCGCGCTCACGCCGGGCACGTTCACCGAACAGGTGAGCTCGCGCTGGCAGGCGCCGAGCCACTGGAAGAGCCGGCACACCAGCGGCTCGATCACCGTCAACCAGACGAAGTTCATCACCGACAACAACGTGGCCGTGGCCAACCTGGCCGTCACCAACGGCGGCGCCAGCACGACCACGCTGCAGCTGCGCGCCACCTCCCCGTACGCCACCACCGGCTCGGGCGCCGAGCTGACCGGCCAGGTCAACGCCTACAACAACCTGACCACCCTCTACCCGCGGCTCACCTGCGACGGCTGCGCGGTCTCCAGCGGCGGGCTCAACCGCTCGCTCACGATCGCCGCCGGCGCCACCGTCACGGTCAAGGTCGTCATGGGCTTCGTCACCAGTGAGATCCCGGCCTCCCGCACCGAGTACGACGCCTACGCCGGCTACTCCGCCGCCACCGCGTTCGCCACCCACGTGCGCGCCTACAACCGCTGGTGGGCCGAGAACGTCCCCTACATCGACGTGCCCGAGCCGGCCATCAAGAAGAACATCTACTACCGCTGGTGGCTGATGCGCTTCAACCACCTCGACGCCGACATCCCCGGCCAGACCTTCCAGTTCCCCACCTCGACCGAGGGCGTGCTCGGCTACAACAACGCCATCGCGCTGACCCAGCCCATGCACATCGACGACCTCAAGTACCTGCGCGACCCGATCTACTCCTACGGCGACTGGCTGAGCGTCGGGCAGACCTCCAAGAACGGCCGCTTCCTCGACAACCCCGGTGATCCGGAGAACTGGTCCAACAGCTACACCCAGTACATCGGCGAGGCCGCCTGGAAGAGCTACCAGATCCACGGCGGCCAGCCCGGCATCGCCGCCAACCTGGCCCGCTACGCCGAGCAGGACGTCAAGGGCCAGCTGTCCCACTACGACACCGACAACAACAAGCTGATCGAGTACGACTGGGGCGCCCTGACCGGCAACGACGCCGACGCCGTCTCCTTCCACTGGAAGCCGGGCCGGATGGACCGGGCCGAGAGCGCCTACCAGTACAGCGGCGCGCTGGCCGCCGCCCAGGCGTATGAGACGGTCGGCAACACCGCCAAGGCCGCGGAGATGCGCACGCTCGCCACGCAGATCCAGAACGCCATCGTCAACGTGCTGTGGAACCCGGGCCGGCAGCTCTTCGAGCACCGGCTGAAGTCCACCAACGAATGGGTGCCGTGGAAGGAGATCAACAACTACTACCCGTTCGCTGTCGGCGCGATCCCCAACACCAGCACCTACAAGCAGGCGCTGCGCCTCTTCGACGACCCGGCCCAGTATCCGATCTTCCCCTTCTACACCGCCAACCAGGCCGACAAGGCGGCCTCGGGCACCGGCAGCAACAACTTCTCCACGATCAACTCCACCGTGCAGTTCCGCCTGCTCTCCTCGGTGCTGCGTAACTACCCGAACGAGTGGATCGACGCGACCTGGTACAAGAAGCTCCTCTACTGGAACGTCTGGGCCCAGTACGTGGGCGGCAACACCCAGTGGCCGGACGCCAACGAGTTCTGGGCCGACTGGAACGGCTCCTCTATCACCTACCGTTCCTGGATCCACCACAACATCCTCGGCAGCGGCAACTGGACCGTGATCGAGGACGTCGCCGGGCTGCGGCCACGCAACGACGCCAAGGTGGAGCTCTCGCCGATCGGCATCGGCTGGACCCACTTCACCGTCAACAACCTGCGTTACCGCGGCGCCGACCTGACCATCGTCTGGGACGACCCGGCCGACGGCGTCGTCCGCTACCCCGGCGTGCCCGAGGGCTACTCGATCTACGTCAACGGCACCCGCGCCGCCACGGTCTCCTCACTCGTGCCCTTCACCTGGGACCCGGCCACCGGAACGGTCACCACGAGCGGCACCGTCACCCACCACGTCGCCGTCCCGGGCCTGCGCTCGCCGGCCCAGGTCGTCCACAGCGGGGCCCGCATGGTCGACCTGCTCGCCAAGGCCGGCGTCGACCTGACCGCCGACCTGCCCAACCTGGCCGCCGGCGCCACCGCCACGGCCTCCACCACCGCCTCGGGCAGCTCGGCCGCCGGCGCCGTGGACGGCTTCCCGATCAACGAGCCGTTCTGGGGCGGCACGACCGCCGGGCAGGACTGGTACGAGCTCAACTTCGGCACGGCCCGCACCCTCGACGAGATCCGGCTCCACTTCAAGGACAGCCGCCCGGCCAACTCGACCTACCGGGCGCCCGCGTCGTACGACATCCAATACCACAACGGCTCGGCTTGGGTCAGTGTGCCCGCGCAGACCAAGACCCCGGCCGCGCCGCGGGCCAACTACAACCTCGTGCGCTTCCCCGCCGTCACTGCCCAGCGGGTACGGGTGCTGGCCACGGCCGCCTCCGGCGCGCGGACCGGACTCACCGAGATCAAGGCGCACAACCGGGGCGGCACGCCACCGCCGGCCAACCTGGCGGCCGCGGCCACGCCGACCGCGTCCTACACCTCGTCGTGGGAGAGCGTGGCCGCAGTCAACGACGGCATCGACCCGCCCTCCTCCAACGACACGGTCAACCCGCGCTGGGGCTGCTGGCCGCAGACCGGCCAGCAGTGGGTGGACCTGACCTGGTCCTCGGCCCGCACCCTGAACCGGGCCGAGGTGTACTTCTTCGACGACGAGCAGGGCATCGACATGCCGGCGTCGTGGAAGCTGCAGTACTGGAACGGCAGCGCGTACGTGGACGTGCCCGGCGCCTCGGCGTACCCGCTGACCAAGAACGCCTACAACTCCGTCACCTTCACCGCCACCGGCACCACCCGCCTGCGGGTGCTGCTCACCGGGACCGGCACCAGCTCCGTCGGCCTGCTGGAGGTCAGGGCCTACGGAACCTGAGGTGCCAACGCGAGGAGCGCTCCCGATATCGGGGGCGCTCCTCCTCTTGACGGCACCCGCGCTGCGGGCGCACGATCGCGTGCATCGGGGTAATGACATTCTCACTTTCGGTGACATGGCGCGGCGTCGTCGGGCAAGCTGCTGTAACAAATCCGGCCGATAGGTGGCGATCGCATGGTGGGCAAGTGGCAGGCAGGCAACCTCCCGGCGGAGCTGACGAGCCTGATCGGCCGCCGCGCCGAGCTCGAACAGGTGCGCCAGGCCGCCCGGCGATCCCGCCTGGTCACCCTCACGGGGGTGGGCGGTGTCGGAAAGTCCCGCATCGCGCTGCGCGCCGCCGCCGACCTGCGGCCCCGGTTCAGCGGCGGAGCCTGGCTGGTGCAGCTGTCGCCGCTCGTCGACGGCTCGCTGCTGCCGCACGCCATCGCCGAGGCGCTCAGGCTCACCGACCAGACCACCCGCCCGATGGTCGAGGTGCTGGCCGAGCACCTGTTCGACCGGGAGGTCCTGCTCGTCCTCGACACCTGCGAACACCTCGTCGGCGCCTGCGCCACAACGGTCGAGACGCTGCTCGACGCCGTGCCGGGGCTGTGCGTGCTGGCCACCAGCCGCCGCCCGCTCGACGTGACCGGCGAGCTCGTCCACGTGGTCGACCCGCTGCCGGTCCCGCCGCCCGGCACGAGCGCCGGTCTCGGTGACGCGGTGGCGCTGCTGGCCGAGCGCGCCGCCGAGACCGTGCCCGGCTTCGACCTCGCCGACCAGGACCAGGACGCCGTCATCCGGCTGTGCCGGCGGCTTGAGGGCATCCCGCTGGCGATCGAGCTGGCGGCGGCGCGGCTGCGCGAGATGCCGGTCGAGCACCTGGCCGACCGGCTCGACGACCGATTCGCCACGCTCCGCGACGATCCCGCCGCGTCAGCCGATCCCGCCGCATTAGCGGATCCCGCCACGCCGGGCGCGTCCGGCGAGACCGGCCCGCCGTGGCACCAGGCGCTGCGTACCGCCATCGGATGGAGCCATGAGCTGTGCGAGCCCGCCGAGCGGCTGCTGTGGGCGCGGCTGTCGGTGTTCGCCGGCGACTTCGACGCCGAGGCCGTACGCCGGGTGTGCGCGGACGAGCTGCTCGCGGAGGCCGACATCGGGCAGCTGCTCGACGCGCTGGCCGAGGAGTCCATCCTGACCTGGCTGCCGACCGGTGCGGGCGAGCGCTACCGCATGCTGGACACGCTGCGCGAATACGGCGCGGGCTGGCTGCGCGGCCTCGGCGAGGAAGAGCGCTTCAAGCAGCGCCACCGCGAGCACTACCTGTCGCTGGCGAGCAAGGGCGCCGCCGGCTGGCTCGGCCCCGGCCAGATCTCCTGGTACGACCGCATGGTCGGCGAGCACGACAACCTGCGCGCCGCCATGGAGGTCGCCCTCGGCGTCAAGGACGGCCTGCCCGCGCTGGAGCTGGCCGGGACGCTGGCCTTCTTCTGGTACGGCTGCGGCTACGCCAAGGAGGGCCGCCACTACCTGCGCCAGGCCCTCGACCTGGACACCAGGCCGGGACCCGCGCTCGCGCAGGCGCTGTGGGCCGACGGCCTGCTCGCGGCCACGCAGGGTGACGCCGACGCGGCCGAGGCCAGGGCCGCGGAGTGCGAGCTGGCCGCCCCCGAAGGCGACCCCTACGCCGCCACGTGCGTCAGGGCCCTGCGCGCCTCCGCCGGGGTGATCAGGGGCAACCTGGTGCAGGCGATGGCCGAGTCTGAGCCCTCGTACACCGCTCGCTGGAGCGGCGAGCCGCTGACCATCGCCGGCCTGCTGGCGCTGCTGTGCCGGGGCCACGCCTACACCGTCGACAACCGCATCGACGACGCCATCGCCGTGCTGGAGGACCTGCGCTCGCTCTGCGACGAACGCGGCGAGCAGCTGATGCGCTCCCACGGCGACCTGCTGCGCGGCCAGGCCGAGCTGAGCGCCGGGCGGCTCGACGCGGCCGTCTCCTACGGGCAGGCGGCGCTGCGCACCAAGCGGCGGCTGCACGACAGCTTCGGCATCGGCATGACCGTCGACCTGCTGGCCCTGGCGGCGGGCGCGGCCGGGCGGGCCATGCGCGCCGCGCGGCTGCTCGGGCTGGCCCAGCGGATCTGGAGCACCCACGGCCAGGCCCAGGCCAGTGTGGCGGCGTGGGTGGCGGCCAGGAAGGGCTGCGAGGCGCAGGCCCGCGACCTGCTCGGCGACAACGCGTACACGGTGGCCTACCAGACGGGGTTCGACAGCGACATCGACGCGGGCATCGCGTACGCGCTCGAACCCGAAGGCGAGGGCCTGCACAACGGCGGCCCGCTGAGCTGACCCTCGCCCCGGCTCTCCGGTCGGCCCAGGACCGGCAGACCCGCGCCCGCGCCCGCTCAGCGCTGCCGGGCCGGGCGGATGACGAGTTCGTTGACGTCCACGTCCGCCGGCTGGCCGATCGCGTAGGCGATGGCGTCCGCCATGCTGGAGGGCGGGATCGTGTCCTTCCTGAAGTCCCGCATCGCCCCTTGGGCCAGCGGGTCGGTGATGGAGTCGGCCAGCTCCGACTCCACCACGCCGGGGGAGAGGGTGGTGACCCGGATGCCCGGGTCCAGCTCCTGCCGCAGCCCTTCGGTGATCGCCCAGGCGGCGTACTTCGTCCCGCAGTAGACCGCCCCCGTCGGCACCACCTCATGGGCGCCGACCGAGGCGACGGTGACGAAGTGACCCTCGCCCTGGCGCTGGAAGTGCGGCAGGGTGGCGGCGATCCCGTACAGCAGGCCCCGCACGTTCACGTCGATCATCCGGTCCCACTCCTCGACCAGCAGCGCGTCCAGCCGGGACAGCGGCATCACGCCGGCGTTGTTGACGATCACGTCGATGCGGCCGTGCCGCTCGGCGGCGGCGTCGGCGAAGGCGGCGACGTCGCGCCGGTCGGTCACGTCGAGGCGGCGCACGTCGGCCTCGCCTCCCGCCGCCTCGATCGCCTTCGCGATCGTGGCCAGCCGGTCCTCGCGGCGCGCGCCGAGGACCACGCGGTGGCCGTCGGCGGCCAGGCGCAGCGCGGTGGCCTCGCCGATGCCGCTGCTCGCGCCGGTGATCAGAACGACCTTGCTCATGATGTTCCCTCCTGGGTGGGGTAGTCGGCGCTGAGCGTGAGCTCGCGCCAGGTGTCGAAGACGGTCGCGAGCGTGCCGAGCCGGGCCGTGGCCACGTCGTAGGCGACCTTGCCGAGCAGCAGCCGCAGCGGCGGCTCGTCGGCCTGGACCGCGGCGATGATCGCCGCGGCGCCGCGTTCCGGGTCGCCGGGCTGGTGGCCGTAGGTGGCCAGGGTCGACGCGCGGCGCGCGCCCGCGGTCTTGAGGTAGTCGCCGATGCTGATCCCGGACTGCCGCATGGACGACCCGGACCAGTTCGTACGGAACGCGCCCGGCTCCACGATCGTGACCCTGATGCCCAGCGGCCCGACCTCGGCCGCCAGCGACTCCGACAGCCCCTCCACGGCGAACTTGGTCGCGTGGTAGTAGCCGGTGGCGCCGAAGGCGGCCAGGCCGCCGAGCGAGGACAGGTTCACGACGTGGCCGGAGCGGCGGGCGCGCATGCCGGGCAGCACGGCCTTGGTGACGTCCACCAGGCCGTGCACGTTGGTGTCGAACAGGGCCCGCACCTGCTCGTCCTCGCCCTCCTCGATCGCGGCCAGATAGCCGTAGCCGGCGTTGTTGACCAGCACGTCGATCCGGCCGAACGCCCGGTGCGCCTCGGCCACGGCGTACTCGATCTGCTTGGCGTCGGTGACGTCGAGCGGCAGGGCGAGGGCGCGGCCGGGATGGCGTTCGACCAGGTCGGCCACCTGATCAGGGTCTCGGGCGGTGACCACGGCACGCAGGCCGCGATCGAGGACGGCGGCGGCCAGCGCACGGCCGAGGCCGGTCGAGCAACCGGTGATGAACCAGACGTGGGTGTCCTGCATGGTGTGAGGTGCTTTCTGATGGTTTCGCGGCATGGTCGTATGGCGCGCCGGCGAAGGTCGCCGCGCGGTGGACGGGATGGCTCAGGCGGTTGCGGCCGCCCGGCTCAGGCGGTGCGGCCGCCCCGCGGTGGGCTCAGGCGCTGAGGCTGCCCAGCAGGCCGAGTGCCTCTTCCGACGCGCTGCCCGGATCGGCCTGGTAGACGACGAGCTGCTGCCCCGGCGCGCTGTTGACGGTCAGCGACTCGTAGTGCAGCGTCAGCTCGCCCACCAGCGGATGGCGGAAACGCTTGGTCTCGTGGGTCTTCTGGCGGATGTCGTGCCGGGCCCACAGCTCGCGGAACTCCCGGCTCTTGAGCGACAGCTCCCCGACCAGCTCGACGAGCGCGGGGTCGTCGTAGTCGGTGCCGATCGACTGGCGCAGCCCGGCGACGGTGTTGAGCGCCACCCGGTCCCAGTCGGGGTAGAACGTACGCGCGTCCGGGTCGAGGAACACCAGCCGCACCAGGTCACCGCTGTGGGCGTGGCCCGCGAACAGGGCCTCGCCCAGCATGTTGGCGGCGAGGACGGTCATCCGGCGGCCGATCACCACGGCGGGCGTGTGCGGCCAGGCGTCCATCATGCGCAGCAGGCGAAGGCTCACCTGTTCGGGGCCGCCACCCTGACCTGAGCCGCCCTGTCCGCGCTGCCGGCCGTCGCGGTGGCGGGCCAGCTCGTGCAGATGCGCGGCCGCGTCCTCCTCCAGCTCCAGGGCGCGGGCCAGCGCGTCGATCACCTGCGCGGAAGGGTGGCGCTCGCGGCCCTGCTCCAGCCGTACGTAGTAGTCGGTGCTCACGCCCGCGGCCTGGGCGACCTCCTCACGGCGCAGGCCCGACACCCGGCGGCGGACGCCGACCGGCAGGCCCAGGTCCTCGGGCTGGAGCAGCTCGCGGCGGGCCCGCAGGAACTGCCCGAGCAGGTTCTCCGTGTCCATGCTTCGAGGCTAGGCCAGAAAAGAGCAGGTCGGGAGGCTCAGGGTGGCCGCGCCACACCCACCCTCCGGCAGCGCGGCTCCCGGCGCGGCGGCGCCGGCGCTAGCGGAGCCGGCCCGCTCCCGCGCCAGCCGGGACCAGGTGCCGCAGCACCTCGGCCGGATGCCGCCGGGGGACCAGCGTCGGGATCCAGCCGGCGTCGTCGCCGAGCGTCGTGCCGTTGGCGGCGTTGTACGCGGCCACCACGTCCACCGGCACGCCGTCCACCAGGTTGTCCCTGGCCGTGATGGCCGTGCCGTTGAACACCGTCAGCACCTTCGCCGCCTCGATCCCCTCGAAGGCGTTGCCCTCGGCGTACACCTGGGAGCCGAAGCCCACGCCGATGCTGTAGCCGTGCCCGTCCCCGCCTCGGTAGTAGTTGTTGTAGACGTGCACCTGCCCGAAGCGCACCCGTGGCGTGCGCTGCCCGAGCGCCTCGAAGTGGTTGTGGTGCAGGGTGACCTTGAGCTTGTCCTGCTCGCCGTACCTGTCCGGGTTGTCGGTGTTGCCGATCAGGGTCACCTTGTCGTGGCCGCTGAGGTGGTTCCAGGAGAGGGTGACGTGATTCGAGCCGCGGACGATGTCGAGCAGGCCGTCGTGCACCTGGTACGGGCGGCCGAAGTAGGACGGCTGGCCGGAGTCGGGGTTGTCGCCGTCGTTCAGCGTGTTGTGGTCGATCCAGACGTGAGTGGAGCCGGAGACCTCGATGTTGTCGAAGGAGGCGTTCCAGTTGCCCTCCGCGCCGTCGCTCGGGTCCCACTGCGGGAAGCAGTCGGAGGTGTCGGTGATGGTGAGATTCCGGATGATCACGTTGTCGGCGCCGATGACGCGCAGGCCGAAGCTCTTCAGCGCCGCGTCCCGGCCGGCCCCGATGAGGGTGACGTTGGAGCCGACGGTGATCGTGACGTGCTCGGCCATCCTGGCGTACGACGCCTTGCGCGCCTCCTCCAGCGGCCCTGACGGGACGGTCGTCCTGCCCCAGACGGCCGGGTCGTAGGCGGCCAGGTAGGCGGGCAGGCTGTAGCCGTCTGCGGCGTAGTCGTCGCAGGTCAGCGGGTTGCCGGCGGCGTCGGTGTCGGCGTCTGTGGAGCCCTCCACGTAGATGATCTTGGGCGTGTTGTCGGCCGGATCGCTCAGCGCGGCCAGCAGTTGCGCCCTGGTCCGTACGACGTGCACGTCCTCGGGGCGGGCGGCCGAGCCGCCGGTGGTGCCGGCACCGGGGAGGCCGTCGCGGGAGGGGCCGTCGCGAGTGCCGTCAGGGCGATCAGTGGGGGGAGGATGAGGCGTCGCATGCGCAACCTCGGCAGAGCTCGGCAAGCGGTTGCATTCGACACTCGCATTCGACAGCAGAGCATCGCGCGTGGGTGCCGTCCAGGCGGGGGCGCTGTCCGGCGGGCCCCGCCCGGGTGGCGTTACGAGCCGGCGGCCGGGGTGGCGGTCGTGGCAGGGCAGGGCGGCGTGTAGGGGCGGCCGGGGACGTACTGGGCCCACTCGGCCCTGGTGACCGGCGTGCCGGCGGCCTCGCAGACGTTCGCGCTCGCCTGCTCCACGTTCAGTCCCCAGAGCTGGGCGGCCGTGCCGGACGCGCTGGCCAGCACGGTCCCGTCGGGGCCGAGCTCCACGTCGCCGGCCGCCTCGGTGCCGGCGAACACGGCCCAGAGCGAGGGCCGCGCGAGGTCCGCGACGTTCCAGACGCGCAACGTACGGTCCTGGGAGGCGGTGACGAGCGTGCGGTCGTCGGCGGCGAACGCGACGGCGGAGACGTCGGCGGTGTGCCCGGGCAGGCTCGCCAGCGCCTTGGGCTGGGCGGGGCGGGACACGTCCCACAGCCGCGCCGTGCCGTCGGAGGCGGCCACGGCCAGCGTCTTGCCGTCCTTGCTGAAGCTCAGGTCGAGCACCCCGCCGGAGGCCGCCGAGAAGGTCTTCAGCGACACGGGCTTGGCGGGCTTGGAGACGTCCCAGAGACGTACCGACGAGGTGCCCGAGCCCGTCGCCACCACGCGGCCGTCAGGTCTGAACACGGCGGTGTTGAGCCGCCGGTCGGCGGCGCCCGGCGTGGAGAGCCGCTTCGGGGTGGCGGGAGTGGCGACGTCCCACACCATCGTCCGGCCGTCGCGGGCGGTCGTCACCACCGTCTTGCCCGCCGGTCCGTACGCGGCCGAGCGCAGCCCGTCGGTGTGCCCGCTCAGCGTGCCGAGCAGCTTCGGGGTGGCCGGCTCTGAGACGTCCCAGAGCTTGGCGGTCTTGTCGAGCGAGGCCGTGACCAGGCGGCGGCCGTCGGGGCTGAACGAGGCCGCCATGATCTTCCCGGTGTGCCCCGACAGCGTGGACTGCGGGACGGCCACCGCCGGGTCGGCCAGGTCCCAGAGCTTGACGCTCATGTCGTCCGAGGTCGTGGCCAGGACGCGGCCGCTCTTGGCGATCGCGATCCCGTTGACCGGCGCGGTGTGCCGGTCGAGCCTGGCTCGCGGGGCGACGCGGGAGGCGTTGGGGACGTTCCACAGGCGGGCGATGCCGTCGGTGGCGGAGGTGGCCAGGTTCTGGCCGTTCGGGCTGAACGCCACGCCCGTCACCGGATCGGGGAACCCGGCCAGCGTCGCCGTGAGCTCGGGTTCGCTCGGCGACTCCATGCTCCACAGCCGCACGGTGGCGTCGGCCGAGGCGCTGGCCAGGACGCTGCCGTCGGGGCTGTAGGCGACGTCGTCCACGGAGGCGGAGTGGCCGCGCGCCGTGCCGAGCAGCTTGGTCGCCGTGATGTCCCACACCTGCACCGCGCCCGTGGCGGAGGACGTGGCCAGGTTGAGCCCGTCGGGCGAGAAGGCCGCGCCGCGCACGGCGCCCTCCTGCGAGGTCAGCGTGGCCAGGCTCTTCGGCTGCGCGGGGGTGAGCACGTCGAGGATGGCGATCGTGCCGCCGGTGCCGGCCAGCGCGGCCAGGCGGCCGTCCGGGCTGAAGACCGCCCTGGTCAGGGCCGACTGCCGGCTCAGCACGGAGACGGCGGCGGGCTTGGCGGTGTCCTTGACGTTCCACAGCCGGCCGGTGCCGTCGGCGGACGCGGTGAGCAGCACGTCGCCCTTCGGGCTGAACGCCACCGAGGTGACCTGCTCCTTGTGCCCCTTGAGCGTGGACAGGGCGCGGGGGCTCGCCGGGTCGGAGACGTTCCACAGCCGGGCCGTGCCGTCGGCCGACGCCGTGGCCAGCGTCTTGCCGTCCTTGCTGAACGCCGCCGCGAGCACGCCGCCGGTGTGCCCCTTCGCCACGCCCATGGCCTTCGGGCGCAGGGGGTCGGTGACGTTCCACAGCCGCGCGGTGGTGTCGCCGGAGGCGGTGACGGCGACGCGGCCGTCGGGGCGGTAGGCGACCCGCTCGACCGGGCCTGTGTGCCCGATCATGCGGGCGCCGACCGGGCGGGACAGGGAGCCGAGCAGCGCGCCCCTGGCCTCGGGGGTGGCCGAGACGCGGTAGGCGGCCAGGGCGAGCTGGGACCCGAGCGAGGTGTCCCTGACGGTGCTCGCGGACGCGGCCAGTTGCCGGGACAGGGCCTGGTCGCGTTGCGCGGCGGCCTCGTTCGCCAGCCGGTTGGCCTGCCCGCTGCGCACCAGCGCCACCACGCCGCCCGCCGCCGCCACGAGGAACAGCACGGCGAGGGAGGCGATGGCGGCACGCGCGATCAGCGAACGCCGCGCCTGCCGGCTCCGCGACGCGGCCAGGAAGTCCCGCTCGACGGGGGTGAGGGGAGGGGCAGCGCCGGGTGCCGCGGGCGCTTGCGCGGTTCGGCCGGCGGCGGGTGTCGCGGGGGCGTTCGTGGCCATGGGGGCTTGCGCGGTTCGGCCGGGTTCGGTCGCGGTCACGCCGGCCTGGACACCGGGGGCCGACGCGGTCACGGCCGCCTGGGCGATGGCGAGGCGGTCGTCGGCGTACAGGTAAGTGGCGTCCTGGCCGTCGCGCTGCCACATCAGCGCGTCCTCGGCCAGCCGGCGCCGTACCAGCAGCTGGGCCCGCCCGGTCTCCGCCCAGGTGGCGAGCCGGGGCCAGGCGCGGATGAGCGCCTCGTGCGCGAGCTCGGCCTGGGCGCCGTCCAGCGTGACCAGCCGCGCCCGGACGAACTCCGCCAGCACCTGCCCCTCGATCGACGACGGCCCAGGGCTCAGCTCGTTCACCGGAACCCGCTGCCGCAGCCCACCGCCCCGCTCGTCCACGTGCACCAGCCGGACCAGCAGGCCGCGCGCCACCGGCTCGGACTCCGCGCCCAGCCGCCGCAGCGTCTCCTCGCCGCTCATCGCCACCGCCCGCGCCACCCCGCCGGCGGAGCGATAGCCGGCCATGGTGAGCACGCCGCCGCTGCGCCGCTGCCAGGTGGCCAGCAGCGCGTGGGAGAGCCTGGGCAGCAGGTCGTCCTCGACCGCCTGGACGTCCTCCATGATCAGCTCGACCAGCCCGGGCTCCAGCGAGAGCCCCGAGCGCACGGCCGGCTCCTCGATCGCCGCCCGAAGCTCGGCCGGGGTCATGGGAGCGACGATCTCGGGCCGCCGCATCGTCTCCAGCAGGCCGGGATAGTTCGCGCAGCGCCCGTAGAAGTCGCCCCGGACCGCGATCACCACGGCCGCGGAGCGCGAGACCGCGACGAGCGCCTCGACGAAACGCCGCCGCGCGGGCTCGTCCGTGCAGACGGTGAACAGCTCCTCGAACTGGTCCACCACCAGCAGCGTGCGGGCGGGCAGCCCGCGCCCGGCCGCGCCGGGGTCGGACTCGATGACCGCGCGCAGCCGTTCCGGATCGTTGCCCGTCAGGGCCGACAGCTCCCGCGCCAGCCCGGCCACCGGCCGCGCGCCCGGGGTCATGACGACCTGCCGGCCGCCCTCTTTCGCCAGCGCCGGGATCAGCCCGGCGCGCAGCAGCGAGGTCTTCCCGCACCCTGAAGGGCCGGTGAGGACCAGCGGCCCGCCGGTCTCGAACGCCTGCGAGCCGATCACCACCGGCGGCCCCGGGGTCCGCAGCGCCTGGCGCGCCCGCGTCACCAGCGACCTCGTCTGCTCCTCGCGGCCGAAGAGCAGCCCGGCGTGCTCGGGCCCGAAGGCCGCGAGCCCGCGGTAGGGGCTGTTGAGGTCGCCGGGGGAGCCGGTCGGCGGGCCCGTCCGGCCGGCGGGCGCGTCGTGGGCCGCGTTGACGGCCAGCGGCGGCAGCTCCTTGAGCGCTCCGGCCTGCCGCCGCGGCTTGGGGAACCCGGCCTCGGGCAGCACCCGGGACAGGTGGTGGTGCACGTGGTCGAGGGTGAACGCCGGTGGCCCTGACGGGTCGCCCTCGTTCAGCAGCCGCAGCAGCGCGCCGGTCAGCGCGGTGTGCCTGACGCCGGGCAGCGCCCACGCGTTCTCGTCCTTGCTGGAGGACGCCAGCACGTACGCCCCCCGCGCGGACACGTCGAGCGCCTGCTCCATGGCCTTGGCCGGCACCGGCCTGGGGCCGGCGGTGAAACAGCAGTCGAGGATCACGACGACCAGCTCGGCCCGCGACGACGCGAGGATCCGGCGCACCATCGAGTACGGCAGCGCCTGGTAGCCCGGCACCCCCTCCGTGAGATCCGTCGTGGCCCGCGTGGCCAGGTGCAGCTCGTTCCCGGGACCGAACAGCCCGTGCCCGACATAGTGGAACATGAGCACGCCGGTGGCCTCGCTCGCCGCCCGTTCCAGCGCCTCGCCCAGATTCGCCGGGGTCGCCGGATCGAGCAGCACGGACAGGTTGGCCGGCGCCAGGCCCGCCCGTTCGACCAGAGCATGACCGAGATCGGTGACGGTGGCCGGCACGGCCGGCACCTGCGGCAGTCGTGAGGAGGGCCGATGCGCGCCGGTGCCCGCCACCACGACCCTGGCCTCCGCCGCGGACAGCAGCAGTGGTGGACCGTTCCACCGGGGGGGCCGCACGAGCCGGGTCTTCTCGATCGTCGTCGACTCGTCCTCGCTCATCCGGCGCTCCACAACGTGGGAATGCTTGCGGCCATGGTGGCAGGGAAGGTCAGGGCGCGGTCAACCCCCCGTTGCCCGGTTGTTACGGTACGCAGATCTCGGCCGCGCGTCGAGGGGTTGACGGAGCGTCACCAGTTGGCGGGCAGACCGGGCGTCGTGGCGGGCAACGGGCGACCCGGCGGATGGATGACATAGGCCACGCCACCGCTGCTGGAGCTCCGCAGCCACACGTTCTCGAACGCCGCCCGCGGATAGACCCGCCGTACGGCATCGTTGCTCGGCGAGGCGGGATCGTTGGCGATCACGTCGCCGGTCGCGGTGAAGCCCACGACCACCATGAGGTGGCCGTCGGTGCCGTACCCGGCCCCCGGCAGCTCCGCCTTCTTGAACGACTGCGATGTGATGACCGGGACGCCCGCCTTGATCAGCAGCTCCAGCTCGGTCAGCGACCGCAGCCGCGTGACGAACCCGTCGAGGCCGTAACGGCCCGCGTAGGCGGTGTTGAACGGCCAGTTGCCCGTGCCCGCGTAGGCGTGGTCGTAGGTGTGCCGGGCGGCGTGATCAACCTCGGGGTTCGGGTCCGCGGGGTCGACCCAGGCGGTGTCGCGCTCGCTCGGCCACACGTCCCAGTAGCCCATCACCATGGTGGTCGAGGTCGGGCTGCACCACGCCTCGCCGCCGCCGTTCCACTCGGGGTAGTGGCCCTGGTGCACGTTCTGGGAGCGGCGCGGCACGGCCAGCTCCTTCCCCCAGGCGCCCCCGCCCGGGCTGACCGGCACGGTCTTACGGCTGGGCACGTTGGAGCTCATCACGCCGGACGTGCGCACACGCGGCGTCACGCCCGAGCCCGGCAGGCGGTAGAGGGTGAGGCGGAGCTGGTAGCCGCTCATCGGCCTGCCCGCCGCCGCGACCAGCGTGTCGACCGCCACCTTGGCGTCGGCGTCGCCCTGGCCGGGCACCGACGTACGCAGCACGTCACCCTCGGCGTAGGACCAGCGGCCCAGCGAATACCACTTCGTCAGCCCCTCCGCGTTCCTGACCCGGGCCTCGACCCGCAGCCAGCTACCCCGGGGGACGTCCGCCGTCCAGGAGGCGATCAGCTCGGTGGCGGCGAAGCCGATGGCCCGCTCGGGGCCGGTCCAGCGGGCGTACTCCCAGGTCTTGGTGCCGAGCGCGTCGGTGTGGGTGACCGTGCCCGCCGCCGAGCCGAACGCCAGCCCGTCCGCATGGGTCGTGCCCTCCCGGGTGCCGGTGGCGAAGTCGGCCCGGTGGAAGACGACGTCGGGGACGGCGGCGGCCGGCTTCGCGCCCGCCGGGGCCGCCACCGTCGTGACCAGGGCGAGGGTGGACAGGAACACGGTCAGCGCACGCATGGACCCACCTTCTCCGAACCCGGTCGTCGCCGCCGAGATTAGGCACGACGGGCTTGGCAAAGCATCCGCAGATCTACGTATCGGCGCGGTTCCGTCGTACGGGCCTCGATGGGAGGGTGGCATGACTACGAGGCAAGGAGTTTGGACGAATGCGGAAATATGTGATTATGGGCGTCCAAGGCAGCGGAAAAGGCACACAAGCCGCTCTCTTGGCCGCCGACCTCGACCTGGTGCACATCAGCGTGGGCGACATCTTCCGCTGGCACGTGAAAAACCACACCAAACTCGGCGCCCAAGTCCGCCGCCTGGTGGCGGCGGGCGAGCTGGTGGGCGACGACCTGGTGGCCGACGTGGTCAAGGACCGGCTCCAGCTTCACGACTGGAACTACGGCTTCGTCGTCGACGGCTTCCCCCGCAACCGCCCCCAGGCGGAGTTCTTCCTGGAGAGCTACGACCTCGACGGGGTGATCCACCTGGACCTGCCGGACGACGAGGTCCGCCGCCGCGTCCTGGCCAGACGGCTGTGCGCGCGGTGCGGCATGGACTACAACCTCATCGCCCACCGTCCGGAGGTGGAGGGCAGGTGCGATGTGTGCGCCGGGGACCTGGTCACGAGGGAGGACGACACCCCGGACGCACTGGCCCGGCGGCTTCGTGACTATCACAGCAAGACGGATCCGGTGCTGGAGCTGTTCCGGCGTAAGGAGTACGTCATGACCATCGACGCCCGGGCCGACAAGACCACCGTCCAACGCGCCATCCGCACCCGCTTCAACCTGCCGCCGTACCAGGGGTAGGTGGTGTGCGACTGCTGCACTCGGCGCACCAGAACGAACTGCTCACCACACCGTAAGAACGACGGTTGCCCGACAATGACGCGGCCCCTCCAAAGGAGTCCACTACCACACCGAACCAACCGTGTCGATCCGGTGCGTCGACGAGGTGCCACCCGGTGGCACCTGATAGCACGTCGAGATAGAGTTGACGAGTGAGCACTCCTGAAGCCGACCACTCGCACGAGATCTCCCAACGCGACTTGCGCAACCGGTCAGCGGAGATCATGGACGGCCTTGAACGCGGCGAGCGGTACGCCGTCACACGCAACGGCCACCACATCGGCGACTTGGTCCCCATTCGCCGTCGCCGCCGGGCCGTCTCGCGCGCCGAGTTCGCCGCCATGTCCCGCGGCATGCCGAGGCTGGACGACCGGAAATACCGCGAGGACATGAACCGCTACGTCAACGACGACCTTTATGACCCCTACGACCGCGCTTACGGCAGGGGCGAGTTCGCAGAGGGCGGGGAATGACCCTCACTCATGGGCTGCTCGACACCAACATCCTCATCCTGCGGGCTGACATCAACCCTGACGAATTGCCCGACGAGATGATGATCAGCGCCATCACCACCGCCGAACTGTCGGTCGGTGTGCTGGTGGCCGCCGGGACGCAGGAACTCGCCCAGCGAATGAAGACCCTGCAAGCTGTCGAGGCCGAGTTCGACCCTCTTCCCTTCGACGACACCGCCGCCCGCGAGTACGGCCAATTGTGGACCTCCGTCATCGCCTCAGGACGCAAACCTCGGCCGCGGACAGCCGACCTGATGATCGCCTGCGTGGCCATCGCAAACCGCCTCCCCCTCTACACCTGCAATCCCAAGGACTTCGAGGGCCTGGACCACCTGCTCACCGTGGTCCCGGTCACCCGGCCACGATGGGTCAGCGCAGCGGTCGGCGGCCGTGCGGACGCGTCGGGTTCTGCCCTCCCCGGCGAGCAGGCGCAGTGCGGCCGGTGAGGTGAGGAACTGCACGGCCGTACGCTGGCACCAGTCGGAGGCAGCGACGACCTCCTCCGGTCTCCAGGGGGCGTCCATGGCGATCGCCCTGAGCAGGGTCCATTCCCGCAGGCGGTGGATGAGGAACTCGTGCTTTCCGGTCACCGTGGACATGGCGTGGGACCAGTCTGCGAACCCTGGGTCGGTGAGCAGTCGCGCCGCCCGCCGGTCGAGATGTGTGCCAGCGGCCTGGCTCTGCGACCCTAGCCGCCTTGGACTGGGCGATTTCGGGGGCCTGCGGTGATGATCCACAGCATCCTTGCTGAGGTGGCGAAGGAGCAGGGGGAGCAGTGAGCAAGCGCGAGACTTTCGAGTTGTTCGTTGGCGGGGATGGGCTCTGTGCGGCGCGATAGTTGTCACAGGGGATAGGCCTTGGTGACGGAGATTTTGGTGTCGCCGAGGAAAAGCCAGTCCGGTGGGGGGATGAAGCCGGGGAGTGTGGACATTTCGCTGGGGTTCGGGTTGATGTCGGTGACTCGGAGCCGGATCTTGTCGTTGGTGGCGGCTACGGTGAGTGTTGCCTCTACGCCTGCTGGGTCGGGGGTGTGGAAGGCGAAGCCGGCTGGGTCGGTGGTGATGGTGCGGCCTTCGACGGTCAGGGCGCGCACTGTCGTGGTGTCCCCGTCCACTCGTAGGGCGATCGTGTTCGCTCCGCGTTCCGAACGGATGCGGACGCGGAGGGTGCGTTCGCCGTTGGAGGTCGTGTCCGTGAGCACCTGTAGTGAGGGTGGCGGCAGAGGGGCGGCTTTTGCCGGACTGGAGAGCTTGGGTTCGTCGGCCCATGGCCCGGTCGGCGGGTGGCTGGTGCTGCTGTAGCGGCGGGCCCATTGGTCGGGGTTCTTGGAGGTCAGCCAGACGGCTTGGCCGGTGTCGGTGTCGAGGCCGTAGGCGAGGCTGGTGCGCCGGGGGTGATCCTTGTCGAAGGGTTCGGCCAGCAGGCCCGCTGCCACTAGGGCGATGGACATGGCCAGCGCGGTCAGGGGGATCAGCAGGGAACGTCTGCGTGGCCACGTCATCTCGATCAGCGGCAGCAGGAGGCCGGTGAAGAGGATCATCAGGGGGATGGGGGCGTAGCCGACGTACTGCAGGCCCGTGGGCAGGGTGTTCCATGCGGTGGGCAGCAGGATGAGGGCGGCTGGGATGAGGCCGGTGGTGAGGGCGAGGGTGCGCCAGCGCGGCGGGCAATGGAGTGCGGTCAGTCCGCCGAGGGCTGCGCCCAGGGTGGGCCAGGTGGCGAGGTGGGCGGCTCCGGGGGAGACGATGCCGAGGGCGAGGGCGATCAGGGCTGTCCAGGTCAGGATGCCGAGCGCTAGTTCGGTGGTGCCGATGCGGCGGCGGAGCAGGGCGTACCAGGTGATCAGGATGGTGGTCGCGAGGGTCAGGACGGCGAGCCACAGCAGTTCGGGGCGGTAGGGCGTGGTGGTGGCGGTGCCGTTGAGTGCGGGGCGGATTGTCTTGAGCAGGTCCCAGAAGTAGACGCCGGCGCCTACCCCGGCCGTGATCGGGATCAGGGCGAGTGCGGTGCCGAGGAGGGTGCGCCGCAATGTGACGACGCCGCGGCGGCGGGCCAGGAGGATGAGTGCGAGTGCCGCCAGCAGGGCGAGGGCGGCCAGTCCGGTGGCCGCCCAGGCCGGGTAGCGGATCAGCAGGCCGGGTGGGAGGTTGAAGTAGACCAGGTTGTCGTTCCTGGTGGTCAGCTGTGCGAGGTCGGCGTCGCCGAAGGCGCGAACGAGGGCGAGCGTGTTGTCGCCCATCTGCTGGAGTGCGGCGAGGTCGACGTGGGCGGGGTCGTCGAGGACGCTGTGGTAGAGGGTGCCGGCGTTGGCGTACGCGGAGTCGAGGACGGCCATCCCGCCGGGCTTGAAGGCGGTGAAGTCGGTGTCGTTGTTGAGCAGTTTCATGAGCTCGGCGTACACGGAGTCGGCCACCGGCATGCGCGCCGCCGATCCGAACGTGGAGATCAGGCCGGCGTTCGGTTCCGTGCTGCGGAACATCAGCACCGGCCCTTTGGAGCCGCGGGCCTCGTTGTTGAGCACGACGTTCCGCCCTTGGGCGAGCGGGTGCTCCTTGACGAACGCCTCCGATCCCAGGAGCCCCGTCTCTTCGGCGTCGGTGATGAGGAAGACGACGTCGTTGCGCAGCCGGGTCCCGGTCGCGACCAGGGCTCGGGCCGTCTCGATGGCGCTGGCTTATAACTAAACGGAGCACGGCTCTGGATGGAGGAGGTCGAAAGATGGGCAATGGAGGGGCGCACCCCAGGGCGGACGGTCGCCCCAAGCCGTCGCGCGGAGTGGCGATTCCATCTCCGTGATCGAGGACCTGGAAGGTTACGCGGAGATGATGGGCCACCCCGTCCACCTCGAGGTTGACCGCAACGGGCTGCCCTGGTCGACAGATTCGCCTCGTTCGACATCACCGACGACCCGGACCCGGAGATCGGCACCAAGATCGCCGAAATCCACCGCCGCCGCGACGCCACCGCCCCCGACATCGCCATCCTGGTGCCGAACTCCCCGAATACACCGGCAGCGCCACCCTTTGACCGTCTCCGGACCCGGCCTCAGGCGGAGTCACCACACCCAGGTGAAGCACTTGGAGCAGGCCGAGGAGATGGCGCGCGACCTGGTGGTCACCATGCTGGATGTGGACCTCTCCGGGATCGACGCCGAGTTCGAGTTGACCGTGGCCGACGACGAAGTGGCCGCGAGCGAACCGGCGGAGGGCGGGCTGACCAATCTGCGGGCACTGGGCGAGCAACTGCGGCACGGCGAACGGCGACGGCTGACAGACGCCTGATCGCACGGCTTCCCAAAAGCCGTCGACCTGGTGATCAGTGGCAAGCGATCACCAGGTCGACGGTTCAGGATGGATGCTAGATGTACGTAGCGCGATCGCGTACGTCCTCGAAGTCGACCTCGAGACAGGAAGTGGCAGAAGGGCAGATAGCGCTTCATCTTCAGTTCCTCAGGGAACCACAAGGGCTTCTTCCCGACCCAGGCTGCGATTTCGATCATCGGCCGTGTCCTGCGGAAAGCCATCTCGATAGCCGGAAGCAGGTCTGTGTCGTTAGTGAAGACCACCGCGGCGTCATACTGGGCAAGCAGGGCAGTCTCAACAAGTGAGATGGCTAGGGCGACGTCCACGCCCTTCTCGCGCGGCCTCTCGCTGGGCCATCCCCGATAGTTCAACGGGCGACGCACCATCGTGACACGTGGATCGCGACTCCAGGCCGCGCTCTGGGCATCGTTGGCGGCGGCAAGCGTCGGCTCATGCTGAGGGTTCGGCTGTGCCCGGAACACCTTCACTTCTTGGAGGGTTCCGCCGTGCTTCCTCTTGGCGACGATCCGTTCGGCCACAGACAGTGGGTGGACCAAGGTCGTGTACGGTTCAAGGCCTGCGCCGAAGCACTCATGCGCTCCAAGATGGACGTTTTGATAGTCCAAGAAGACCACAACGCGGTCTGTCATCACGCCTCCCGGCATGAAAAAGCCCCGCCAATCCCGGAGGACGGCGGGGAGCAATGACCACAGGATACCTCGCCGCCCAGGACCCCGCCAACCTGAATGGCGATGTGGGGGCATGGTCGAGTCTTCATTCTACCGCGAACGGTCACGATCTGTAAGCTGAAGGTATACGCACCGTATGCGATTGTTCGTGGTGTCGTGTCGGTTTCGGGGCTGCTGGGTCAGTGGCTACTTGGCCAGGTGTCTGCTGATCACCAGGCGCTGGATCTGGTTGGTGCCCTCGAAGATCTGCATGATCTTGGCCTCGCGCATGTAGCGCTCCACCCGGAACTCCCGCGTGTACCCGTACCCGCCCAGCACCTGCACCGCGTCCGTCGTCACCTTCATCGCCGTGTCCGTGGCCACCAGTTTCGCGACGCTGGCTTGGCGGCTGTACGGGAGGCCGGCGTCGCGGCGGCGGGCGGCGTCCAAGTAGGTGGCGCGGGAGGTGTCCACCCCCGCGGCCATGTCGGCCAGAAGGAAGCCGAGGCCCTGGTGGTCGATGATCTTCTTGCCGAACGTCTGGCGTTCCTTCGCGTACGCCACCGCCTCGTCCAGGGCCGCCTGGGCCAGGCCGGTCGCGCAGGCGGCGATGCCGAGGCGGCCCGAGTCGAGGGCGCTGAAGGCGATCTGCAGGCCCTGGCCCTCCTCGCCGATCAGGCGGTCGGCGTCCAGGATGGCCCCGCCCCAGTGGGCGCTGGTCGTGGGGATGGCGTGCAGGCCCATCTTCTCCTCCGGGCGGCCGAACGTCAGGCCGTCGGCAGAGCCTGGGGCGAGGAAGCAGGAGATGCCGCGGGAGCCCTCACCCGTCCGCGCGAACAGGGCGTAGAAGTCGGCGATGCCCCCATGGGTGATCCACGCCTTGTTGCCGGTGATCCGGTAGCCGCTCTCGACCCGTTCCGCCTTGCAGGTCAGCGCGCCGGCGTCGGAGCCGGCCTGAGGCTCCGAGAGGCTGTAGCCGCCGATGAGGCGGCCGGCCAGGAGGTCGGGCAGCCACCGCTCCTGCTGCTCGGGCGTCCCGTACGTCGCCACCGGGAAGCAGGCCAGCGTGTGCACGCTGGTCGCCACCGCGACGGCGGCCCAGCGCATCGCCAGCTCCTCGATGACCTGGAGATACACCTCGTACGGCTGCCCGCCCCCGCCGTGCTCCTCCGGGTAGGGCAGGCCGAGCAGGCCCGCCGCGCCCAGCGTGGCGAACAGGCCCTCGGGGTACGTCTCCGCCCGCTCGTGCTCGTCCACCCGGCGCGCCAGCTCCTTGTCGGCGATCTCCCTGGTGAGCTCGATGAGGTCGCGGGAGTCCTGGTCGGGTAGCAGCCGGTCAACTGGGGCAGATGTCACGGTTCGAGCTCCTGGTGGCGGTCGAGGTCAACTCTTGTGGGGTAGTACGTCGAGTGTTCTGGGCTGATGGGTGGAGGTTAGCTGTTCTGGTCGGTGCGGTGGAGGGCCTCGGCTGTGCTCCGTCGGTCCGCCGGCGGGGCTACAGGGTTTCCAGGGTCTTCTTGGCGCGGTCGCGGAACTCCGCGACGCGGGCGAGCTTGATGTCCTCGTACCCCCGGATCAGCTCCGGCAGCCCCGCGAGTTCCTCGACCGCCACCGCGTTGCCGGGGTTGAGGCGGGTCAGGGCGGTGTGGACCAGGTCGCGGTACTCGGTGACCAGCTCGCGCTCGACCCGCCGCACCTCCGCCCGGCCGAAGAGGTCGAACGCCGTTCCGCGCAGCACCCGCGCCGCCCGCAGGCCGCGGAACAGGACGCCGGCCGAGCGGCGCAGGCGGATCTTGCGCTTCATGCCCATCGCGCGCAGCACCGGCGGGTGCAGCAGCACCGACACGACGGCGTCCGCGCCGAACTCGCGCTCGCGCCGCGCGACCTCGGCGGGGTCGAGGTGGAGGCGGGCGACCTCGTACTCGTCCTTGTAGGCCATCAGTTTGTGCAGGCCGCGGGCGTAGGCGGTGGCGATGGCGGCGCCGGGCTCGGCGCCCGCGCGTTCGACGGCCAGCGCCGTCACGTGGCGGACGTCGTCGGCGTACGTACGGGCGTAGGTCGCGTTCTGGTAGCCCGTCAGGTCGGCGACCCGGGTGGCCACGAGCTCTTCCAGCTTCTGGGGCGCCTCCGGCTCCGAGCCGGGCAGCGCCGCCCGGCGGACGGCCTCCGGGTCGGCCACGGCGGCCCGCCCCCAGCGGAAGGCGGCCAGGTTCTGCTCGACGGAGGCCCGGTTGAGGGTGATGGCCCGCTCGATCGCGTCGGCACCGACCGGCAGGCAGCCACGCTGGTACGCGGCCCCGAGCAGCAGCAGGTTGGCCGGCATGTGGTCACCGAACAGCGCCTCGGACAGGGCGTGGGCGTCCACGCAGACCTGTTCCTTGGTGGCCGAGGCCACCCGCGTGACCGCGTCGGCGTGTCCCGGCACCGGCACGCGGCCGGTCACCATGGCGGCGGTGGGGACGACGGCGGTGTTGAGCACGGCGACGGTGCGTTCGGGGGAGGCCACGGCGAGGGTGGCGTCGGCGGCCGCGCCGAGCACGTCGAAGCCGATGATGACGTCGACGCCGCCCTGCGAGGCGCGTACGGAGCCGGAGATCGGATCCTTGGAGATGCGTACGTCGCTGACCACGGGACCGCCCTTCTGCGCGAGGCCGGTCTGTTCGATCCCGGCGGCATGGAGGCCGTCGAGGTGGGCGGCCATCTGCAGGATCTGCGAGACGGTGACGACGCCGGTGCCGCCGATGCCGGGCATTCTGACCAGTACCTCGTCCCCATGCTGGGTCGCGGGGTCGGTGAGCTGGACGGTGAGGGGAGGCGGGGTCGGCCGCGGCTTGCTGGTGCCCGGTTCGATCAGGAGGAACGAAGGGCAGTCGCCCTTGAGACAGCTCAAATCCGTGTTGCAGGACGCCTGGTGAATGCGGGTCTTGCGGCCGTACTCGGTCTCGACCGGCTGCACGGACAGGCACGTCGAGACGTCCCCGCAGTCGCCGCAGCCCTCACAGACCCGCTCGTTGATCAGCACCTTCTCGGTGGGAACGGGCGCCTTGCCGCGCTTGCGCAGCCGCCGCTCCTCCGCGGCGCAGCGATCGTCGTGGATGAGCACGGTCACGCCGCCGGCCGCGGCCAGCTCCTTCTCGACCTCGGGCAGGTCGTCGCGGTGCCGTACGGAGGCGATCGGCGCCAGCCGCACCCCGCGGTACGTCTCCGGCTCAGGCGTGGTGATCACGATCTTGCGGACGCCCTCGACGGCCAGCTCCTCGGCGAGCGCGGGCACGTCCAGCCGCCCCTCGGCGCGCTGCCCGCCCGTCATGGCCACGGCGTCGTTGTAGAGCAGTTTGTACGTCATCGTCACCCCCGCCGCGACGGCGGCCCTGATCGCCAGGGAGCCGGAGTGGTGGTAGGTGCCGTCGCCGATGTTCTGCACGAAATGCCGGTCCTCGGTGAACGGCGCCAGCCCGATCCACTGGGCTCCCTCGCCGCCCATCTGGGTGATGCCGACCTGGGTGCCGCGCCCGTGCCCGTCCAGCGCGATCATCGCGTGGCAGCCGATGCCGACGCCGACCAGCGTGTCGTCCGTGGTGCGGGTGGAGGTGTTGTGCGGGCAGCCGGAGCAGAAGTACGGGGTGCGGGCGGCGACCACCGGCAGCAGGCCGCGCCGGCGTTCCCGGCGCGGCGGGGTGAGACCGAGGCAGGTGGCGATGGCCTTGGCCACGTCCTCGGCGCTGAGCGTGCCTCTGGCGGTCAGCAGCTCGCGGCCCACGACGGCGGGGACGCGCTCGCCGCCGTAAAGGGCCTGCTTCAGGTGCCCTTCCAGGAACGGCACCTTGTCCTCGACCACCAGCACCTTGTCCAGGCCGGAGGTCATGGCGGCCAGCTCGCCGGCGTCGACCGGGAACGGCATCGCCAGCCTGATCAGGCGCAGGCCCAGCTCGTCGCGGGCCGCCTCGTCGAGGCCGAGGTCGGACAGCGCCCGCTCGACGATGGCGTACGTGGCGCCCGAGGCCAGGACACCGAGGGTGGTGTTGCCGGCGCCGGACATGATCCGGTTGAGGCCGTGCGCGCGGGCGTAGGCGCGGGCCAGGTCGAGGCGGCGGGTGAGCAGGTCGTGCTCGGCGTCCAGGGCGGCGGCGCCGAGCAGGATGGGGGAGGGACCCCTGGACTCCTGCCCGGGGACGGGGACGCCGGCGCGCAGCGGGCCGAGGTCGACGGTGGCCGAGGCGTCGGCGATGTCCGCGACGATCTTCAGGCCCACCCACAGGCCGGTGGCCCGCGACATGGCCACCGCGTGCAGCCCGTACTCGATGATCTCGGCCACCGATGAGGGCGCCAGCAGCGGCAGCGACAGGCTCTGGCACATCGGCTCGCACGAGCTGGGCAGCGTGGAGGACTTGCAGCCGGGGTCGTCGCCGATCCAGGCCACCGCGCCGCCGAGCGGTGCGGTGCCGGCCACGTTGGCGTGCCTGATCGCGTCGGCGGCGCGGTCGAGGCCGGGGTTCTTGCCGTACCAGAAGCCGGTGACGCCCTGGTGCCTGCGGCCGGGGACCTGGCCGAGCAGCTGGGTGCCGGCCACCGCCGTGGCGGCCAGCTCCTCGTTCAGCCCGGCCTGGAACACCACGCCCGCCTCGTCCAGGTACGGCTTCGCCCGGCCCATCTCCAGGTCGACGCCCGCCAGCGGCGAGCCCTGGTAGCCGGAGACGAACGCCCGGGTGTCCAGCCCGCGGGCCTCGTCGAGGCGGCGCTGCTCCAGCGTCAGGCGGACCAGGGCCTGGATGCCGGAAATGAGCACCCGGCCGTCGGACGAGGTGTACTTGTCGTCGAGCGATACGGGGGCGGGAGTCTCGCTCACGCTCGAACCTCCTGGCTGTCGTACGTGCTGGGCGCTTACGTGAGATTCTCAGCACAGCAACCCGGGCAGGATGTGCGCAAGTATTAGATGGGAAAGTAGGTCGAAGACGCAAACAATATGAGTTGACGGGGTGTCCGGCTCGATTTGTTTGCGCCCGAAGGAGGCGTTCTCCGTGCCTGAGATCGACGAGATCGATCACCATGTGCTGCGGCTGCTGCGGGAGGACGGGCGCAGGACGTTCTCCGAGATGGCCGAGCGGATCGGGCTGTCGGTGGCGGCGGTCAAGCGGCGGGTGGACCGGCTGCGCGAGCTCGGGGTGATCACCGGCTTCTCGGTGCAGATCGACTACGCCAAGCTCGGGTGGGGGATCGAGGCGTTCACCGAGCTGCGCTATCCGGGCACGACGCCGGTCAGCGAGATCATCCGCACCGCGGCGGACGTGGCCGAGGTGCAGGCCGTCTTCACCATCGCCGGTGATCCGGACGCGCTGATCCACGTACGGGTGCGGGACCTGGGGCACCTGCAGAAGGTCATCGACCGGCTGCGCCGGGCGGGGGACGTCACGGGGACGAAGACGCTGCTGGTGCTCGGTTCGTGGACCAGGGACGCGCCGGTCCCCTGAGGGCTCCGGGAGGTGCCCTGAGCAGGTCAGCGGGTTCGCCCGGGGCGTGGGTCGCGGCGGGAGAACGAGCGTACGAGCAGGCCGATCGCGAGCAGCACGGCGACGCCCAGGCCGAGCATCCAGAGCGACGCGCCGGTCAGGGGGAGGGACTGGGTCCGGTGGTGCGCGGGGGCCGGCACCTCGGCACCGGCGGCGGGGGCCATCGGCTCGCCCTGGCCGTCGGCGATCTCGGACCCGATCGGCCCGGCCTGCTTGTGCTCCTCGCGATCATGGTGCTCGCGGCTGCGCGCCGCCCCGTCACCCGTCTCCTCCTCCGCGACCCCGTCGGTGGTGGGTGTGGGGTCCGGTGACGGCGCGGTGCTGATGACGGTGGTGCCGGCGCAGGAACGGTTGTCCGCCGTGTTCTCCTCGCGCCCGCCGGTGTGCACGGTGGCGCAGCTCTCGATCAGTCCGGAGACACCCGGAATGACGGTGTACGTGAACGTCCTGCGCTCGTTCGGGGCCAGCTCGCCGAGAGGACAGATGAGGGCCAGCCCCGTGGCGGGGCATTCGGCGGGCCGCTCCGCGATCGTGGAGCCGTCGCCGCCGGGATGATCCTGCACGGTGACGTCCACCGCCTGCGAAGGGCCGTGGTTGACGACCGTCAGCCGGTAGGCGACATGGTTGCCGGCGGGGGCCGTGGCCGGGGCGTGCTTGACGATCTCGACGTCGGCCACGGACCGGGCCCGGACGATGAGCTGCGCCTCGTCGGCGGTCGCGTTCGGGGAGGTGACGTAGGCGCGGTTGGTGAGGTTCGTGCCGTCGGGGAGCTCGGGGCCGGTCGTGACCGGGATCTCGTACGTGATCTCGCGGCCCGGCGCGATCGTCAGGCCGGAGCCGCCGCAGACGACGGTGTGCCCGGTCGCGGAGCAGTCGGCGGGGAGCAGGCCGAGGGCGAGGTCCTGGTCGAGCAGACCGGTGACGAGGACGTCGTCGGCGTCCCGGTCACCGGTGTTCGCCACGGTCACGGCGTAGACGGCGCTCGCGCCGGCGATCAGGGGGTCGGGGGTGAGGACGTCGGTGACGCGCAGGATGGCGTTCCTGTCCGGCGGCGGCGGCGGGGGCACGGCCAGGTCGGCGGCCGAACGCCCGGAGTTCCCCGCCTCACCGCCCGGCCGCCCGGGACGCCGCGAGTCACGGGCTGAGGGCGGCCCAGGTTGGCGCGGCTCGCGGATGGAGGGCGGCCCAGGCTCGCGCGGATCGCGGACGGAGGGCCAGAGCAGCCGGGAGTCGTCGGCGACGGGGGCGGGTGGCCGTGGGGCCACCGCTGTGACCGGGGCCGGCCAGAAAGTGGCGGCCAGCGCGGCCAGTGCGGTGATCGCCCCGAATCTGGGCGTGCCCATGTCCTACCCCCGACGTCGTACGTGCTCGGCCCGGGGCCGATCCTCCTCCCTCCGGACGGGCGAAAAGGCCGGTCAGACCGCAATCATGCGCCTCCATGACGTGATCTTTGCCCGCCGGGTTCAGCGCTGGACGAACAGCTCTCCTCCGGCCGGGCACGGCACGCGTACCGTGAGAGCCATGGAGGGTGTCGCGCGCTACGACGAGATCGCCGACTTCTACGCGTCCGGCTGGAGCGACACCATCGACGACCCGGCCTCACTGCGCCTGCTCGCCCTCCTGGAGCCGATCGCGGGCCGCCGCGTGCTGGAGCTCGCCTGCGGGCACGGCCGGATCAGCCGCGAGCTGGCCCGCAGGGGCGCCGAGGTCGTGGGGGCCGACATCTCGGCCGCCCTGATCGGCAAGGCCGAGGCCGCCGAGCACGCGGCCCCGCTGGGCGTGCGTTACCTGCACGCCGACGTCACCGCCGAGGGGAGGCTGCGCGAGCTGGGCACGTTCGACGCGGTGGTGTGCGCTTTCGGCCTGTCCGACATCGACGACCTGGACGGCGCGGTCGTCACCGCCGCTGCCGCGCTGCGCCCGGGAGGGCTCTTCGTCTGCTCGATCCTGCACCCGTGCTTCCCGGGCGGCCCCGGCGTCTCGGGCTCCTGGCCCGCCCACGCGAGCTACCGGGCCGAGGGCTGGTGGCGGGCCGACGGCGAGCTTTCGTCGCTGCGCCGCCAGGTGGGCGCCAACCACCGGACGCTGGCGACGTACGTCAACACGTTCCGCCGTCACGAGCTGTGGCTGGACGAGCTGGCCGAGCCCGAGCCGGACCCGGTCTGGGCGGCGCGCCGGCCGGAGGCGGCCAGGCACCCCGTCTTCCTTGTCATGAGATGCGTCAGCGGCGCGGTTTCCGGTCCGGACGGCGTGACAGGGCCGGCACCAGGCCGCGTGGCATGAAGAGCACCACCACGATGAGCACCAGCGCGTACACCGCGTACGACAGCACGCTCGGCGCGTACGTCGGCATCCCCGGCAGCGAGGCCAGCCGGTCCAGCCCCTGCACCAGCAGCGTGATCGCGGTGGCCCCGACGACGGCGCCCCAGATCGTCCCCAGCCCGCCGACCACCGCCATCACGATGTACTGGATGGAGATGAGCACGGGGAAGGACCCGGGCGCGACGTACCCGGTGTAGAAGCAGTAGATGCCCCCGGCGAGTCCGGCGAAGGTGGCCGACAGGGCGAAGACCACCAGCTTGTAGCGGCCCACCGGGATGCCCGAGGAGGCGGCGGCCGTCTCGCTGGTGGCCAGCGCGCGCAGCGCGCGGCCGGGGCGGGAGGAGATCACGTTGTGCGTGATCAGCATGACCAGCGCCAGCCCGCCCCAGGTCAGGTACGCGTACGCCGCCGCCCCGTCGGCCTCGAACGAGCCCACGCTGAACTGCGGGATCGCCTGCAGCCCGATGTCCCCGCCGGTGAACTCCAGCTGCCCGGCCAGCGACAGCAGGATGAGCTGCATGGCGAGCGTGGCGAAGGCCAGGTGGTGGCCGCGCAGGCGGAGCAGCGGCGTGCCGATGACGAGGGCGAAGACGGCCGCGGCCACGGGGGCGGCGAGCAGACCGACGAGTGGGGGCACGCCGCCCAGCGACAGCAGCGCGGCGGTGTAGGCGCCGATGGCGTAGAAGGCGCCCTGCCCGAGGGAGACCTGGCCGGCGTACCCCATGAGCAGGGAGACCCCGGCCGTGACGATGGCGGCCAGGCCGAGCAGGATGTAGACGGCCAGCGCGCTGTCGTCGAGCGTCGCGGGGAGCACGAGGGTCACGGCGGCGACCAGGACGACGGCGGCCGGTCTGACATACCTGGTCATACCGTCTCCTCCGAGATGGCGGAGCGGCGACCGGCCTGCACGATCATGACGATGATCATCAAGCCGAGGGCCACCTCCAACTGGTGGGAGCCGTAGCCGTACCCGGCGGCCATGGTCTCGGCCACGCCGAGCAGCAGTGCGCCGAAGAGCGCGATCACCGGCCGGGTGAGCGCGCCGAAGACGGCGGCGGCGAAGCCGTTGACGATGAGCGTCACGTCCGTGTCGAACGAGATCGGCCGCAGCGGCGTCACCAGCACCCCGGCGATGCCGCCGAGCAGCCCGCCGAGCGCGAACGCCAGCAGCCCCATCTTGCGGACGTCGATGCCGACGACGCGGGCGGCGTAGGGGTTGGAGGCGCAGGCGGTCAGCGCCTTGCCCAGGTAGGTGCGGCCGAAGAAGAGCGCGAGCAGCACGAACGTGGCCGCCGTGACGCCGATGACGAGCAGGTGCTGGGTCTGGATGTGGGCCCCCGCGACGGTCACCGAGCCGGCCAGCCCGGGGGCCGAGCGCGGCTGGTCGCCCCACAGGACGATCTCCACGGCGTACGCGAGCACGCCCACCCCGAGCGTGACGATCAGTGAGGCGAGCGGCGTGGTGCCGGGCTTGCCGATGGCGGCCAGCCCGGTCAGCAGGCCCGCCACCGCCGCCGCGAGCACGGCGGCCAGCTCGCTCAGCCCGTGCGGGAAGCCGAGCCCGAGCAGGGAGGAGGTGCACAGGCCCGCGACGACGGCGAACGTGCCCTGGGCGAAGTTCACCACGCCCGTGACGCGGTGGATGGTGACCAGGCCGCTGGCGATGAGGGCGATGGCGCAGCCGACCGCCAGACCGTTCAGCAGATAGCTCAGGAACGCGCTCATGTGACGGCACCGCCCAGGTAGGCGGCCGCCACCCGCGGGTCCCCGGCCAGTTCGGCGCAGGCCCCCTCGGTCACCAGCCGCCCGGACTCCAGCACGTACGCCCGCGAGCACAGCTCGAACGCCAGCCGCGCGTTCTGCTCGATGAGCAGCACCGTCAGCCCCTGCGTCCGGTTCAGCTCGGCCAGGTGCGCGGCCAGGTCGGCGGTGACGTTGGGGGCGAGCCCGAGCGACAGCTCGTCCACCACCAGCGCCTCCGGGCGCGACATCATCGCCCGCCCGAACGCCACCATCTGCTGCTCGCCGCCGGACAGCACGCCCGCCCGCCGCCCCGCCAGCTCGGCCAGCCGGGGCAGCAACTCGTAGACGTGGGAGGGGTCGCGCAGGCCCGAACGCCAGCCGCCGAGGGCGAGGTTGTCGGCGACGGACAGGTCGGGGAAGAGCTGGCGGCCCTCGGGGATGAGCGCGAGCCGCCCGCCGATCCGCACCATGCCCGACGCGGGGGCGATCAGGCCGGCCAGCGTATTGGCCAGGGTGGACTTGCCGGCGCCGTTCGGGCCGAGCAGGGCCACCATCTCGCCGTCGCCGACCGTGAGCGTGAGGTGGTCGAGCGCGGTCGCGGTGCCGTACGAGACCACCAGGTCCTGGACCTCGATCATGAGGCCTGTCCGAGGTAGGCGGCCAGCACCAGCGGATCGGCGCGGATCTCGGCGGGCGGGCCGTCGGCGATCACCTGGCCCAGGTCGAGCACCACGACGCGGTCGGCGAGCCGGGTCACGAACGCCACGTCGTGCTCGACCAGCAGGATCGTCAGCCCGCTCGCCCGCAGCTCCTCCACCAGCGTCGCCAGCCGTTCGCGTTCCTCGCCGCGCAGCCCGGAGGCGGGCTCGTCGAGCAGCAGCAGGCGGGGCCGCGCGCACAGGGCGCGGGCCAGTTGCAGGGCCCGCTGCTGGCCGATCGGGAGCCGGTCGGCGGGCCGGTCCGCCCATTCGGCCAGCCCCACGCGTTCGAGCGCGACGTCGGCCTCGGCGGCGATCTCGCGCTCGTCGCGCCGGTGGCGCGGCAGCCGCAGCGCGGCGGAGACGAACCCGGCCGTGGTGCGCCCGTGCGAGCCCACCATGACGTTCTCCCTGACCGTCATGCCGCGGAACACTCGGGCCGCCTGGAAGACGATCGACATGCCGAGGCGGGCCCGCCGGTGCGGCGCGAGCCGTTCCACCCGGTGCCCGAGGAACGTGATCCGGCCGTGGTCGGCCGCCAGATGCCCGGTGATCAGGTTGAACAGGGTGGACTTCCCGGCCCCGTTCGGGCCGATCACCCCGCAGACTTCGCCGTCCGCGACGCTCAGCGAGACGTCGCGGACGGCGTAGACGCCCCCGAAGCTCCGGGAGACCCCACTGACCGAGAGCGCGCTTTCGTCCGGCACGCCTCACCCCGCCGCGTTGACGGTCTTGGTGAGCTGCTCCTTGGCCCACTCCGTCGGGACGAACTGGCCGTTCTTCACCGTGTTGACCGAGATGTACTCGGGCGACAGGCCGGAGTGGTCGGTGGCGGAGTAGCGGAAGCGGCCGTTGGGCGTGATCAGGTCCATGCTCTCCAGCGCCTGCTGGATCTTGGTCTTGTCGGTGCTGTTCGCCTTCCTGATGGCCTCGAACAGCAGCAGCGAGGCGCTGTAGCCGTCCTGGGCGAACTGCGGGGGCGGATAGCCGTGTTTCTCCTGGTACGGCTTGGCCATCTGGTCGATGACCTGCTTCTGCTTGCCCTCCGGCAGGTGGTCGCCCACCACGCCGATGGCGCTCTGCACGGTCATGCCCTCGGCCGCGGCGCCCATCGGCTCCAGCCACAGCTTGCTCGCCTGCGACGCGGTCAGGAACAGCGGCGTCTTCAGCCCCGAGGCCACGTACTGCTTGGCCGCCGTCACGCCGGGCGCGCCCGAGCCCCAGAACACCAGGGCCTCGGCCTTGGAGTCGCGCACGTGGGTGAACATGGGGCTGAAGTCGGAGGTGGTCGTCTCGTACGGCTCGTCCACGGCGATCGTCACGCCGTACTTGGGGGCCAGGGCCACCATCGCCTTGTGTCCTGAGACCGAGTAGGCGCTCTTGGAGTCCCAGCCGACCGCGATCGTCTTGATGCCCTCGGCCTGGATGTACTGCAGGTAGCGCTCGGCGTACATGCTGGACAGGGCCGGGGTGACGAAGATGTAGGACTTGATCGGCTCGACCTGCTCCTGTGCCGGCGCCAGCGACAGGTACGGCATCTTGTCGCGCTGCGCGAGCGGCTCGACCGCCAGCGCCGAGTTGGAGAACACCGGGCCGATCACCGCGTCGATCTCGCCCTTGATCTGGTTGTAGGCCACGATGCCCTGGTCGGGAGCGGTTTTGTCGTCGCGCGTCACCAGTTCGACCTTGCGGCCCAGCAGCCCGCCTTGGGCGTTGACCTGCTCGACCGCCAGCTCGACGGCCTTCTTGTCCTCGCTGCCGAGCGGGGTGTAGTTGCCGGTCAGGGAGACGATGAGACCGACCTTGATCGGGTCGGCGCCGCCGGAGCTCTGCTCGCCTCCGCCTCCGCCACACGCGGTCACGGCCAGCAGCAAGCAGGCCAGGGACGGTAGAAGCCTGCGCATCTGGACCTCCTGGACCGGGCGATGTGGCCCCGAATGTAGGCAGGTACATTACGGCTGTCAATAGAGTGCCGAATTTCGGGAGACAAGCTGTTATGAGGCCCCAATCGGTGATTCTGACCTTCCTCGGGGACCACGTATACGGCCGCGGGGTCTGTGTCTCGTCGGGCAGTTTCATCGAGGCGTTCGCCAGGGTCGGGATCTCGGAGGAGGCCACCCGCTCGACGCTGACCCGGATGGTGCGGCGCGGCCTGCTGCGCCGGCAGCGCTCGGGCCGGCGCATGTACTTCGGTCTCACCCCGACCAGCACCGAGGTGCTCAAGGACGGTGAGCGGCGGATCTGGCACAGCGGTGTGGTCAACGACGCCGACGAGGACCGGTGGACGCTGATCGGCTTCTCGCTGCCCGAGTCCTGGCAGCGGCAGCGGCACGAGTTGCGCTCCCGGCTGGTCTGGGCCGGGTTCGGCCCGTTGCGGAACGGGCTGTGGATCGCTCCCGGCGAGGTGGACGCGGCCGGCGTGATCGACGACCTGGGCGCGAACGTCCGGGTCTTCTCCGCCGAGCCGCGCTCGCCGACGGACATGCAGGCCCTGGTCGCCGACGCCTACGACCTGGCCGGGCTGGGCGCCCGCTACCGCGACTTCCTGCGCCGCTGGGACCAGGCCGATCCGGCGTCTGACGCCCCCGACGACCTGGCCAGGTCGCTGACGCTGCTCACCGACTGGCTGGAGATCATCAGGACCGATCCGCGGCTGCCGCTGCGGCACCTGCCGCACGACTGGCCGGCCGAGAAGGCGCAGCGGGTGTGCCACACGCTGCACGAGCGGTTCCGGCCGGAGGCGGCGCGGGTGGTGGCGGGGCTCCTCGACACCGTGCCCGATGAAACTTGGGCAGAACGGTGACAGCGATCGCATAGTGGCCTAACTTGAGGGCTTGAGCGCGGAGGAGTGCCGATGCGGAATCAGGGGATGGGGTCGTGGCCCGCGCGCAGGGCACGTATGACGCCGGAGCGGGTCGCGCTGTCGTACCGGGGGCGCGATCACACCTACCGCGAGCTGTGCGAACGCGTGAACCGGCTGGCCTCCGCGCTGGCCGCGAGCTTCGGGGTGCGGCGCGGCGACCGGGTCGCCTTCCTCGGCGTCAACCAGCCCTCGGCGGTGGAGACGTTCTTCGCGGCGGGGCTGCTGGGGGCCGTGTTCGTGCCGCTCAACACCCGGCTGGCCCCGCCCGAGCTGCGCTACGTCCTCCAGGACGCCGAGCCGTCGGTCCTCGTGCTGGGCGAGGAACGCGACGGCGACGGACTGCCGGGCCGGCACCTGACCGCCGGCGACTACGAGGCGCTGCTGGCGTCGGGGTCGCCCGAGCCCGTCGACGAGCCCGTGGGCCACGACGACGTGTGCCTGATCATGTACACCTCGGGCACCACGGGTCATCCCAAGGGCGCCGTGCTCACCCACGGCAACCTCACCTGGAACACCTTCAACCTGCTCGTGGACGTGCCGCTGGCGCACGACGAGGTGGTGCTGATCAGCGCGCCGCTGTTCCACATCGCGGCGCTGGCCCAGACGCTGGTGCCGAGCGTGCTCAAGGGCGGGCGGGTCGTCCTGGAGCCGTCGTTCGACGTGGAGCGCACGTTCGACCTGATCGAGTCCGAACGGGTGACGGTGATGTTCGGGGTGCCGTCGATGTTCGGCTTCCTCGCCGGCTCTCCGCGCTGGGACAAGGCCGACCTGTCGAGCCTGCGGCACCTGCTGTGCGGAGGCGCGCCCGTGCCCGAGCCGCTGATCAGGACCTACCAGGAGCGCGGGCTGCTGTTCCTCCAGGGCTACGGCATGACGGAGGCCGCGCCGGGCGCGCTCTTCCTGGGCGCCGAGCGTTCCGTCGAGAAGGCCGGCACGGCCGGCGTGCCGCACTTCTTCTCCGACGTGCGGCTGGTCGCCCCCGACGGCTCGCCCGCGAGGCCCGGTGAGCCGGGCGAGCTCTACGTGCAGGGCCCCAACGTCATGCCCGGCTACTGGCGGCGGCCCGAGGCGAGCGCCGAGGTGCTGTCGGCCGACGGCTGGTTCCGCTCCGGCGACGTCGGCGTCGCCGACGAGGACGGCTACGTGCGTATCTCCGACCGGATCAAGGACGTGATCATCTCCGGCGGCGAGAACGTCTACCCCGCCGAGGTGGAGGGCGCCCTGTACGAGCACGCCGCGGTGGCCGAGTGCGCGGTGATCGGGGTGCCCGACCAGAAGTGGGGCGAGGTGGGCAAGGCGCTCGTGGTGCCGCGCCCCGGCGCCACGGCCGCGCCGGAGGAACTGCTGAAGCACCTGGACGGCCGCCTGGCCCGCTACAAGATCCCGAAATATGTTGAATTCGTGGCTGAACTGCCTAAGAACGCGGCGGGCAAGCTGCTCAAGGCCCCGCTGAGAGAGCTCTACGGAGGATGATCGCCCATGCGTACCTCACCGCCCTTCCGTGCCGACCACGTCGGAAGCCTGCTCCGCCCGCCGGAGTTGCTGCGTGCCCGGCAGACCCTCACCGGCGAGGCGCTGCGCGAGGTGGAGGACGAGGCGATCAGGGCGGTCGTCCGCGGCCAGCGTGAGGCGGGCCTGCAGAGCGCCACCGACGGGGAGTTCCGCCGGGCCTCCTGGCACATGGACTTCATCTACCAGCTCGGCGGCATCGGCCAGGCCGCCGACGAGCAGATCACGGTGCGCTTCCACAACGAGCAGGGCGACATCGAGTTCACCCCGGCCGCCCTGCGGGTGCACGACCGGATCCGGCTGAACGAGCCGATCTTCGCCGACGACTTCGCGTTCCTGCGCGACACGGTGGAACCGGGGGTGACGCCCAAGCTGACCATCCCGTCGCCGAGCATGGTGCACTACCGCGGCGGCCCCGCCTCCATCGACCCCGGCGTCTACCCCGACGTGGAGGAGTTCTGGCGGGACCTGAGCGCCGCCTACGCCGAGCAGGTACGCAGGATCGGCGCGCTGGGCTGCACGTACCTGCAGTTCGACGACACGAGCCTGGCCTATCTGAACGACCCGGCGCAGCGCGCGGAGCTGAGCGAGCGCGGCGACGACGCCGAGCACATGCACCTGCGTTACATCAAGCAGATCAACGCGGCACTCGCCGCCAAGCCGGCCGGCATGACGATCACCACGCACATGTGCCGGGGCAACTTCCGCTCCTCGTGGGCCGCCGCCGGCGGCTACGACTTCGTGGCCGAGGCGCTGTTCGGCGAGCTGAACGTGGACGGGTTCTTCCTGGAGTTCGACGACGAGCGCTCGGGCGGCTTCGAGCCGCTGCGGTACGTGCCGCCCGGCAAGATGGTCGTGCTCGGCCTGGTCACGACCAAGCGCGGCGAGCTGGAGTCGAAGGACACGCTCAAGCGGCGGATCGACGAGGCGGCCAAGTTCGTCGATCTCGACCAGCTCTGCCTGTCGCCGCAGTGCGGGTTCTCCTCGACGCTGGAGGGCAACGAGCTCACCGCCGACGAGCAGTTCGCCAAGCTCCGCCTCATCGTCGAGATCGCCCAGGAGGTGTGGGGCAGCGCTTAGAGCGTCACCACCGTGCCGCTGAGGCGGGCGCGTTCGGCGGCCCAGACGACGCGGTGCGTCATCAGGCTCTGCTCCGCGTCCGAGCGCAGGAGCGTGGCGTCGCCCGAGGCGACGGCGGCGAGGAAGGCGTCGGTGAGCCCCTCGTCGCCGCCCCCGTGGCCGTCGGCCGCCGACGGGCCGCCGGCCTCGGCGACGGTGACGGTCTCCTCCTCGCCGGTGCGGAAGTCCACGACCCGCAGGGTGCCGCCGTCGCCCTCGATGTAGCCGTGGGTGCCGAACAGGCGGGTGCGGCGGTGCTCCATCGGGGTGAACGCGCTCATCGTGAACGAGCACGTGCCGCCGTCGTCGAACTCCATCACCACCTCCTGGTGGTCGACCACGTCGTTGTCGCAGGCGTACACGCAGCGTCCGTACGGGCCGGTGCGCAGCGCCTCCAGCACGTCGGCCTCGGTGCGCCCCGGCGTGACGGCCCCGAGCGGCCAGAACTCGCTCTCGGGGTCACCGAGACAACCCAGGTAGAGCCGCGGCGCCGAGTACGGGCAGGACGGCTCCAGCGGGCAGTCCAGGCACCGGTCGGCCGCGGCGGTGGGCCGCTCCTCGGCGCGGAAGTGCGACAGGGAGCCGAACGACGACACCCGGACCGGCGGCCGGCCGAACAGGTGCACCAGCCAGTCCACGTCGTGGCAGGCCTTGGCCAGCAGCATCGGCGCCGAGGTGTCCGCGCGCCGCCAGTGGCCGCGGACGAACGAGTGCGCCTGGTGCCACCAGCCGACCGGCTCCAGGTGCTGCACGCTGACCAGCCGGCCGATCCGGCCCTCGTCCAGCAGGTCCTTCACCACCCGCGTGTACGGCGTGTAGCGCAGCACGTGGCAGACCGCCAGCATGATGCCGTTGCGCACGGCCGCCGCGGCGATGGCGGCCGCCTCCGGCTCCTCCGTGGCCATCGGCTTCTCCAGGAGGATGTGGTAACCGAGGCCGGCCAGCGTCACGGCGGGGTCAGTGTGCATCCGGTCCTGGGTGGCGATGACGGCCGCGTCCGCCAGCCGGCCGGCCGCCGCCAGGTCCTTCCAGTCCTCGTGCACCCGCTCGGGCGCTATCCCGAACTCGGCCGCGAACGCCGCCCGCCGCACGGGATCGGGCTCCGCCACGGCGACCACCCGCCCGGCTCCCGTCGCGTGCGCGCGGCGCGCGTACGTCAGCCCTCGCAGGCCGCCGCCGACGACGGCTAGAGTCACCTCAGTCATTGGAACCTTCCCCCCGAACAAATATCATGGAGACCATCATTATTCGGTTCTGGATAGCTGACAGCAAGGGGGGCCGATGGCCGGGGATGTGACCGGCGGCGACCTGTCCAGGCTGCGGCAGCTCAACGCGCAGGCCGTGATCAAGGTGTTGCAGGGCAGCTCGTCGCTCACGCTGACCGAGGTGGCCAGGAGCACGGGGCTGTCACGCGCGTCGACCGAGGACGTGGTGCGCGAGCTGCTGCAGAAGGGCTGGGTCGCCGAGGCGGGCGCCACGGCGGGCGGGGTCGGCCGTCCGGCCAGGCGCTATCGGTTCAGGTCCGAGGCGGGCCGGGTGCTCGGCGTGGACATCGGCGGGCACAAGATCCGCGCGGTGGTCGCCGACCTCGACGGCGAGGTGCTGCACAGCGCGCGGGTCGCGGTGCCGCCCGAGATGGGCCGGCTCGAACGCCTGGCGGCGGTGGACCGGGCGGTCGCCGAGTGCCTGGAGGGCGCCGGGCTGACCGGCGGCGACGTGTGGGCCTCGGGCGTCGGCACCACCGGCCTGGTGGACGGCGCCGGCCGGGTGCTGCTGTCGGACGCGCTGCCCGAGTGGACCGGCGTCGACCTGGCCGCCCACGTACGCCGGATGTGCCCCGCCCCGGTGCTGGTCGAGAACGACGGCAAGCTCGCCGCCCTGGCCGAGTGCTGGCGCGGCGTGGCCCGCTACGCCAAGGACCTGGTGTTCCTGCTGGCCGGGCTGCGTACGGGAGCCGGCCTGATCATCGACGGCAAGCTGCACAGGGGCTTCGCCAACGCCTCCGGCGAGATCGGGGCGCTGCCGGTGCTGGGCTGGATCCGCGCCCAGGAGCACCTGGTGGCCGCCAGCGGCGAGGCGGGCGACGTGTTCGCCGCCGCGCGGGAGGGCGACAAGGCGGCGGTCGCGGCCGTGCGCCGCTACGTCAAGGACCTCGCGCTCGGGGCGTCGGCGCTGGTCCTGACGCTGGATCCGCAGATGGTCGTGGTCGGCGGCGGCTACTCGCGCTCGGCCGACGTGCTCATCGAGCCGCTCAAGCGGGAGCTCGACCGCTGGTGCATCCGCACCCCAGAGGTGCGCATGTCGGCGCTGGGCGACGAGGCCGTGGTGCTCGGCGCCGTCCGGCTGGCGCTCGACGACGTCGAGGACCGGGTGCTCGACGGCCGCAGCCCGCTCGTGAGCCATCTGTAACACGCCCAGCTCTTGCCAACTATTTCACTGGACTCCATCATTACTCCCACGTTCTAGGAGAGGACTGGGAGATGTGGAAGTCGGCACGGAGCGGTGCGGCCCTCCTCTGCGCGGCACTGCTCGCCTCCGCCTGCGGCGGCGGTGAGCAGGCCGGCGGCACGGACGCGCAGCCCGGAGAAAAGGTGACGCTGTCCTACGGCGTCTGGGACGCCACCCAGCAGGCGGTCATGCAGGAACTGACCGCGGAGTTCACCAAGACGCACCCGAACGTCACCGTCAACGTCCAGCTCACGCCGTGGGCCGACTACTGGACGAAGATGAAGGCCGCCGTCACCGGCGGCGCCGCGCCCGACGTCTTCTGGATGAACGGCCCCAACTTCCAGCTCTACGCCTCCAACGGCGTGATCAAGCCGATCGAGGAGCAGATCGACACCTCCGTCTACCCCAAGGCGCTGGTGGACCTCTACACCTACGAGGGCAAGCTGTACGGCCTGCCCAAGGACATGGACACCGTCGGCGTCTGGTACAACAAGACGCTCTTCGACCAGGCCAAGGTGAAATATCCGGCCGACGACTGGACCTGGGCCGACTTCAAGGAGACCGCGGCCAAGGTCACCGACCCCGCCAAGGGCGTCTACGCCGTCGGGGCCGAGCTGACCAGCTTCCAGGAATACCAGTACAACACCATCTACCAGGCCGGCGGCCACGTGATCTCTCCCGACGGCAAGAAGTCCGGCTACGACGACCCCAAGACGATCGCGGGCCTGAAGTTCTGGACCGACCTCATCGCCGCCAAGCAGTCGCCCGACCTCAAGACCATGACCGACACCGCCCCGCTGCAGCTCTTCGAGGCCGGCAAGCTGGCGATGTACTGGGGCGGGTCCTGGAACGTGGCCGAGTTCGGCAAGAACGACTACACCAAGGACAAGGTCGACGTCGCCCCGCTGCCCAAGGGCGAGAAGCAGGCCACGATCATCCACGGCGTCGCCAACGTGGTGTCGGCCAAGACCGAGCACCCGGCCGAGGCGCTGGAGTTCGTCAAGTTCCTCGGCTCCAAGCCGGCCGCCGACATCCTCGGCAAGAAGGGCCCGATCCCGGCCTACAACGACACCCAGAACGACTGGGTGGCCGCCCATCCCGAGTGGAAGCTGCAGACGTTCCTCGACGCGGTCTCGTACGCGGTGCCGTACCCCGTCTCCAAGAACACCGCCGCCTGGCAGGAGGCCGAGCTCACCCACCTCACCAAGGCGTGGACCGGCGAGGTGCCGGTCGAGAAGGCCGCCGCGGACCTCGCGGCCGGCATGAACGACCTGCTGGCCAAGGAGTGACGTGACCACCACCGCCGGAACGCGGCCCCCGCGCTCGTCCGCGGGAGCCGCCCACGCGGCGAAGCGGCGCGGGCCGCGCACCGAGGCCCTGTGGGGGTACGCGTTCATCGCCCCCACCGGCCTCGGCCTGGCCGTCTTCTACCTGTGGCCCGTCCTGCAGACCGTCTACTTCTCCTTCACCGAGTGGGGCGCGTTCGGCGGGCACACCTGGGTCGGCCTGGAGAACTACACGCGGCTGTTCGCCGACCCCGAGGTCGGCCGGGCGGTGCTCAACACCCTCATGTACACCGTGCTCGGCCTGCTCGGCATCCCCGTCGCCATCGTGTTCGCCGCGCTGATCAACCGGCGGGGGCTGCGCGGGGTGAGCGTCTACCGCACGGCGTTCTTCCTGCCGGTGGTCACCATGCCGGTCGCGGTCGCGATGCTCTGGCGCTGGCTCTACAACGGCGACTACGGCCTGGTCAACCAGGTGCTCTCGGTGGCCGGCATCGACGGGCCCAACTGGATCGCCGACCCGGCCACCGCCATGTACGCCCTGGTCGTGGTCGGCATCTGGAGCAGCGTCGGCTACAACCTGATCATCTTCCTGGCCGGCATGCAGGGCATCCCCAAGGAGCTGTACGAGGCCGCCTCCATGGACGGCGCCGGCCGCGTCCGCCAGTTCTTCAAGATCACGCTGCCGATGTTGTCGCCGACCGCGTTCTTCATCTCGATCGTGTCCGTGATCGGCTCGCTGCAGCTCTTCGACCTGGTCTTCGTGATGACCGGGTCAGGCCAGTCGGCGCGGGCCAACCCGGCGTACTCGCGGTTGCAGACCGTCGTGCAGCTCTTCTACGAGCGGGCCTTCGTCACGAACGACCGCGGTTACGCCGCCGCCATCGTGATCGCGCTGCTCGTGCTCATCGCGGCGCTGACGATCGCGCAGTTCCGCCTCCAGCGCAAGTGGGTGCACTATGTCTGAGCGCCGCCCGCTGGGCGTGCACGCCGTCCTCACCATCTCGTCGCTACTGATGGTGGCGCCGTTCGCCTGGCAGATCATCACCTCGCTCAAGACGCTCAGCAGCGCCACCGCGGTGCCGCCGACGTTCCTGCCTGAGGGGCGCTGGGACAACTACGGCAAGGTCTTCGATCTGCTGCCGTTCGGCGAGCAGTTCCTCAACACCGTGATCATGGCCGCGGGCCGGGTGACCGGGCAGGTGCTGTTCTGCTCGATGGCCGCCTACGCCTTCGCCCGGCTGCGCTTTCCCGGCCGGAACCTGCTGTTCGGCGTCTTTCTGTCGGTGCTCATGGTGCCGCCGCAGCTGTTCGTGATCCCGCAATATCAGATCATGTCCTCGCTCGGCTGGCTCAACAGCCTCCAGGCGATCATCGTGCCCGGCCTGTTCAGCGCGTTCGGGGTGTTCCTGCTGCGGCAGTTCTTCCTCGGCCTGCCGCGCGAGATCGAGGAGGCGGCCCGGCTCGACGGGGCCGGCCCCGTGCGCATCTACTGGTCGGTCATGCTGCCGCTGGCCCGGCCAGGGCTGATCGCGCTGGGGATTCTGACCCTGCTGTGGGCGTGGAACGACCTGTTCTGGCCGCTGGTGGTCAACACCGATCCGGAGAAGATGACGCTGTCGGCGGGGCTGGCGGCGCTCCAGGGGCAGTACCAGACCGACTATCCCGTGCTGATGGCCGGCTCGCTGATCGCCTCGCTGCCCGTGATCGCCGTCTTCGTGTTCCTGCAACGGCAGTTCATCCAGGGCGTCGCCCACACCGGCAGCAAGGGCTGAGCCGGGCTCCGCTCGGTGTGGGCGCGCGCCTCACCTGGTGACGATCGTGGTCAGGGCCCGCGGTGGCAGCGTCACCGTGCGGCCCTTGACCGGGGCGGGCGTGAGCGAGCGGGTCTCGTCGGTCACGTACGCCGCCGCCCGGCCGCGCACGCCCTGCCAGGTGACGGGAGCGGTGCCGGTGTTGAGCGCCACGACCACCCGCGAGCCGTCACGGTTGCGGAACGCTGAAACTTTCACCGCCGGATCGGCCGCCGACGCCTCCAGCCGCACCGCGCCGGGACGGATGAACCTGCTGTAACCGGCCAGCGCCCACAGCCGCTTCGACACGTGGTACTGCTTGGCCTCGTCGTCGAGCTGCAGCAGCGCCCTGGTCGCGCCGCGCGAGCCGCCCAGCCAGTAGACGTACGCGCTGACCTGGCCGAGCGTGAGCGCGTCGTGCACGGCCTGGGCGATGGTCAGGCCGTCGTAGCCGCTGCCGTCGTCCCAGTTCTCGTTCCAGGTGTCGCCGTTGGGGTTCCACTCCGACATCCAGGTCTTCCTGGTGGTCGGCAGCGGGCCGTCCACCGGACTGGCGTAGGTGTGGCCCGTGTGCGTCTTCACCCAGCGGCGGGCCTCGGGGTCGGCCTCGATCGCCGCCGTGTACGCCTTCGACTCGGTCCAGCCGAAGGAGTCGCAGCAGGTCAGCTTGACGTCCTTGGCGATCGGGCCGAGGACTTTCACGAATTCGGCGGCCTGCTCGGGGGTGAAGCGCATGGAGGCGTACGTGGCCGTCCAGTCGGGCTCGTTCGTGAACCCCAGGTCGGTGATCTTGATGCCCTCGCGGCGGTAGAACTTCGTGTAGGCGACCAGGTAGTTCGCGTACGCGCGGCGCCACTCGGGCAGGAGGGTGCCGCCGTTCTTGTCGTCGCCGTTGTCCTTCATGTAGCCGGGGGCGCTCCAGGCGTCGGCGAAGAACCGTTCGACGCCGTACCGCTTGGCCTCCTTGGCCACCCAGACCTGGCTGTTGTCGTCGCCGTCCCACACGTATTCCGGCGGGGCGTCGGGGCCGCCGGGGTTCTCGGGCTGGATCGACACCATGTGGTCGTACGGGCTGCCGGCGGGGGAGGAGCCGATGCCGAGCCGCAGGATGCTCAGCCCCGCTCCCTTGGTGCGGTCGAACCACAGGTCGAGGACCTCCCGCTGCTGGGCGGGCGACAGGGCGGCGAGCAGTTCGTTGCGGCGGAAGGCCTGGGAGATGCCGAAGCCGTCGATCTCCTGGTGCCGGACGCGGTCGTTCACGGTGATGGCCGGCGGGCCGGCGGGGGGTGTGGGGTGCACGGCGGGCAGGCCGAGCAGCGAGATGGCGACGAGTCCTCGTAACATGGCGCCTCCGAAAGTTTCGGGGTCGTGACCGATAGATTTCGTCGATCGCCGGAACCGTAAACTCGCGAAGGCGCCCCCGTCAATAAGTGCCGTCAAGTGCGGATTGGCGGCCGGGCCGCCCCGAGGGCCTTTTCCTGACTCGCCGTCTAGTGGTGCGTGGACTCGGCGCGTTCCTTGATGGCCAGCATCTGGCGGCGCGTGATGAGGAAGTCGCCGAGGTCCGTCGTCGCCAGGTAGGTGGTGCCGCGCACGCCCGGCTCGGCGCGGACGCGGGTGCGGAAGATCATCCGGGTCGCGCCGTCCACCTCGCGCAGGGAGATGGAGCAGGTGGTGGTGGCGTCGGCGCCGCGCATGGCCAGGACGAGCGTGTGCGGGGGGTCGAGCTGCTCCACGATGAACGCGCTGCCGTCGTTCCGGCCGAGCAGCACGTCACCGACCTTGAGCCCTTGACCGGCGGCCTCCTCCCCGGCGGCGCCGGCCGAGGCGGCGGGCCGGTCGGGTGCGGCGCCGGGGCGGTGGCCGCCGAGCTCGATCAGCCAGGGCCAGACGCCGGCCGGCGGAGCCGCCACCGTGATCGCGCGGGTGGCCTGGTACTGCGCGCGGCCGGCCAGGTCGTCGCCGGGCATCTCCGCGTGGACCTCGCGTTCGTCGGCGCCCCAGCGCAGCTGCCAGGGCCGGAGTGCGAACAGGTAGCCTGCCGCCGCTCCGGCGGCGAGCCTGAACACCGAGCGCGGCACGAGCGAGAACATACGGACTCCTTCGGTCGGCTGTCGGAACGCCCAGTCTCCGACGGGTCCCGCGCCGGATCAACCCGGCACCCGCGACCGGCGCACCACGGCGTCGGCGCCACGAGTGGACCGGGCCGGGGCGGCGTGCCCGGTGGCGCCACAGACGTGCCGGTCAGGGGAGTGCGTCCGGTGGCGGGGTGACGGGCGTGCCTGGTGCGGGCGGGTCGGGGCTGATGATGAAGTCCTCCGGCCACATCGTGAGCTGGATCCCGGCCCCGGCCCCGATGACGACGTCGTGCAGGTTGCCCCGCTCCAGCTTCGGGATCAGGAACAGCTCGTCGTCCCGGTTGACCGGGTCCGCGCGCAGCCAGCCGTCGAAGCCGTCGAAGGTGGCGAACCCCGCCGCCAGGTACGGCACGATGCGCCGGAACAGCTTCGGCCACATCACCAGCCGTTCCAGCTCCGCCAGGTCCCGCACGGTGGCCGCGCCCTCCGGGTCGGCGTCCGAGCGCGGCCACAGCCCTGAGCCCTTGCGCCTGGCCGTCCGTGACACCTCCGCGAGGTGCGTGCGCAGGTCCGCGGGCAACGTCGCGTAGAACGCCGGGTAGGCGTGCCCGGCGGCCAGCAGTTGCGCGTTCACGGAACGATCGGCCAGCGGGACGTCCACGAACACGCTGGTCCCGTCCGGGTCCGGATGGTCCCCGGCGTAGCAGAACGCGATCATGCGGCCGTTGGCGTCGATGCCGTTGGAGAGCACGTGGCCGCGCAGGGAGTCCTGGTCGGCCGAGCGCACCTGGTTGGGCAGGTCCTCCCAGAAGGTCACGTTCGTGAAGCCGAGCAGCCGCAGCAGCTCGTCGCGGGCCGCGTAGGCGCCGTCCTCCTCCTGATGGCTCTCCGCGAAGTGCGTCTCCAGGGCGTCGATCGCCTCCAGCCGCGCGGAGACACCGCGCGCGGTGAGCGCCGCCGGCCGGCCGGAGCGCCGTGGCAGCGCCTCGACCAGGGCGGGCGTGTCGGGCAGGAACTTGACGGTGTCGCCGTCGGGCTCGGGGCCCTGACGCGGCCGGTCCGGATACCGGATCACGAAGCTGCCGCGGATCAGGGTGTAAGTCATGATGGCCCCCCATCGGTATCGGTTCGTCCCCCGACAGGTCGCCAGCGGAGCGTAACCCGCCGGGACGCGGCGGTCCATGGACAGAACGGTGTATCGCCGCAGTGCGGGGGGACGGCGGGAGATGCCGGCGGCTCAGCTGCCGCCTTCGCCCCGGTGACGGCGGGATGCGGGACGCTCGGCCGGCTGGTCGGGCCGGCTCGCGCCACGACTGCCGGCACCGCCTTGACCGCCCCGCGCGCCATCGCCGCGACCCCCATCGCCGCCGCCATCGCCGCCGCCATCGCCGCCGCGATCGCCGCGAGCGCCCTGGCCGCTGCGACCTCGACCGCCGCGGCCATCGTCGCCGCCGCGACCGCCGTTGCCACCGCGACCGGATCGGCCGCCGTGAGCGTCCTTGCCACCGTGACCGGCAGGGGAGCCATTGCCGCCGCGGTCGCTTCGACTGCCTTGGCTGCCGTGGGTGCTGTGGCCGAGGCCGGGGGGTTGGGGGCCGTAGCCGAAGGTGCCCATCATGCCCTGTTCCTGGTGGTACAGGTTGTGGCAATGGAACATCCATTCGCCGGGGTTGTCGGCCTGGACGTCGATGTTCAGGCGCTCGCGCGGCTTGATGTTCACCGTGTCCTTGCGCGGCCCGCCCCACCCGGTGCCGCGCAGCTGGAAGGTGTGGCCGTGCAGGTGCATCGGGTGCCACATCGGCGACTGGTTGTCCAGGACGATCCTGATCGTCTCGCCCCGCTCCACGCGCAGCCGCATCGGGTCGTTCGCGAGCCGGTCGTTCATCGTCCACTCGTTGCCCGACGGCCGCATGCCGAGCGTGACGGTCACCCTCCTGGCCGGGCGCGGGAGCTCGTCGGAGTCGCGGGCCTCCAGGTCGGCGTAGGTGAGGATGCGGCCGTTCAGCTCGGGCAGCCGGACGTTCCTGTTCGGGGTGGAGGCGAGCTTCGTCGTACGGACGACGGCGAACGCCCGCGCCCGTTTGCCCTCCGCCTCCGCCACCAGCGGGAACGCCCCCGGCCCCAGCCGGACGAGGAAGTCGTACCGCTCGCCCATGCCGATGAGGAACGTGTCCACCGTGACCGGCCGGCACGGGAAGCCGTCGGTGTGGGTGATGGCGATGCGGTGACCGCCGAGCGCCACCCGGAACGGGGTGTCGGCCGCCGCGTTGATCACCCGGAACCGGACGAGCCGCCCCGGACGGCTGGTGAAGACCGCGGGCGCGTCCGGCGTGCGGCCGTTGACCAGGTGGTACGGATGGCGCAACTCGCCCACGACCCCGCCCAGCAGGTCGCTGCGCAGCGTGTCGTCGTGTTCGGTGCTGGCGTTGAGCCGGCGCAGCGCGTCGTCGGGTGTGCCCGAGACGCCGTCGAGCCAGTCGTCGAGCAGGACCGTGAACTCCTCGTCGTACCCGAGCGGCTCGCGCGGGTCCTCGACGATCAGCGGCCCGTACAGGCCGCGGTCGTTCTGCATGCCGACGTGCGAGTGGTAGAAGTACGTGCCCGGGTCGGGCACCTCGAAGACGTAGTCGAATGTGCCGCCAGGCCGGGTCGCCTGCTGGGTGTAGCCGGGGGCGCCGTCCATCCGAGGGTCGATCCTGATGCCGTGCCAGTGCACGGTGGTCGGCGCGGGCAGGTCGTTGACGAGCCTGGCCCTGACGACGCCGCCGGCGGTGGCATCGATGCGCGGCCCGGGCAGCGACTCGCCGTACGCCCAGGTGGAGACGGTACGCCGCCCCAGCGAGACCGACGCGGGACGCGCCCGCAACGTCACCCCGCGCGACGGCCGCGCCACCCTGCTGCCGATGCCGCCGGCGCCCTGGACGCCCTGGACGCCCCCGACGCCCCCGGTGGCCGCCCCTGCGGCGGCCGGTGTGGCGCCCAGGGCGGCGAACATGCCGGTGACGAACAACCTGCGAGAAACCGGACCCCGCGCGCGTGCCGAACCATTCACAACAGATCCCCCCATCCACCTGGCAAGGTAACCGAAAGTGATCAAGAAATCCGCGCGCCACGCTTCAGCGGCACGCGGGCCGCCTCCGCCCCCGGCCGGTGACGCTCATCCGGAATCGGCTCTTGATCCGGGTGGAGGGTGCGGCATACGGTGTTAATCGATTCACATCGGTCGCGAGCCGAGGCGTGACATCCCTCCACGCGCTGACCTGCCCGCCGAGATCCAGCCTCCGAAATTACCCTAATCTCCTGTAGGGAATGCTAGGTTATTCGACTAACATGAGACCAACAGCGCGACAAGTGGCCGAACTGGCGAACGTGTCAGTGGCGACCGTCTCCTACGTGCTCAGCGGCAAAGACCGTCCGGTCGCTGCCGAGACCAGGCAGCGGGTGCTCGACGCCGCCAGACAGCTCGGCTACACCCCCAACCAGGCCGCCAGGAGCCTGCGCAAGCGCCGCACCCAGCGGGTCTGCCTGGTGCTCAGCTCGTTCGGCGGCGTGCCGAGCGACGAGCGCCTCGCCACGGACCTGCACGAGATGGCCGACGCGCGGGGCTACTCCGTGGTGTCGCTGTCCGTCTACTCAGAGGCCCGCGCGAAGGCCGCGGTCGAGGTGCTGCGCGGCGGCATCGCCGACGGCGTCCTGATCAACCTCGTCGGCGACCACCTCACCCGCGACCTGCTCTCCGGCCTGGCCGCCACCGGGCTGCCGATGGTGGTGATGAGCAACGAGAGCGGGCTCGAAGGCTGCGACGTCGTCCGTACCCCCGAGGCCGAGGCGACCGCGGAGGCGGTCGAGCACCTGCTGGCGGGCGGGCGCCGGCGCGTCGCGTTCATGGCGCACCGGCACGAGGTCTACCGCGACAAGCCCGCCGGGCGGCTGCTCGGCTACACCACGGCCCTCGACCGGCACGGCGTCGAGGAGCGGATCGTCACCGGGGGCGCGGACGACCGCGTCTCGGCGTACCAGACGGCGACCGAGCTGCTGAGCTCGCCCGACCGGCCCGACGCGATCTTCGCCGCCTCCGACCGGGCGGCGATCAGCGCCATCTGGGCGGCCAGGGACCTGGGGCTGAGCGTGCCGCAGGACGTCGCGATCGTCGGCGCGGGCAACATCGACGAGGGTCTCATCAGCAATCCGCCGCTCAGCACCGTCGGCCCGCTCCGGCACGACTACACCGACGTCGTACGCCTGCTCTTCGACCGCCTCCAGGCCGAGGAGCCGCCACCCGCCCGCGAGATCGTCCGTTCGTGGACCTTCATCCGGCGGGGCTCGTCCTAGAAGGGAAACCCCGAGATGCATTCCCACCCCTCACGCCGTGACCTGTTCCGTCTCGCCGGGGCGGCCGCCGCCGTGCCGGTGCTGGCGTCCTGCGCGGGAGCGCCCACCACGCAGAGCGCCGCCCCCGGCACCTTCACCGTCTACTGGAACGCCGGCCACGACTACCAGGCCTACCGCAAGATGATCGCCGAGTTCGAGCAGGCCAACAAGGTCAAGGTCAACCTGCAGAAGTACCAGTGGCCCGACCTGCGGACCAGGCTGCTGGCCGACTTCGCCTCCGGGACCGTTCCCGACCTGGTGGAGGAGCCCGGCGGGTGGGTGCAGGAGTTCGCCGTCTCGGGCAACGCCCGCTCGCTGCAGGACTACGTCGACCGCGACGGCGCGGCGATGGGCTTCCCCTCGGACTGGCAGCCGGTGACGGTCGAGCGCAACTCCTACCAGGGCAAGGTGTACGGGGTGCAGCTGCACCTGACCTGCAACACGCTGCTCTACAACAAGGCGATGCTCCGCGACGCGGGCGTGGAGGTGCCCGCCACCTGGGAGGAGTTCCTCGACGCGGCCAAGAAACTGACCAAGGACGGCGTCCACGGCGTCGCGCTCAACCAGGACTACACCTACCTGTGGCCGTGGATGGTGCAGGCCGGCGTCACCCCGTACGACCCGCAGACCGGCAAGGTGATGACCCCGATCGAGGACGCGGTCGCCGCCCTGCAGTTCCAGGCCGACCTGGTGCACAAGCACAAGGTCGCCCCCGTGCCGGTGTCGGGCACCGACTACTCGGGCCCGCAGAAGCTGTTCTCCGCCGGGCGCGCCGCCATGATCCTCACCGGCCCCTGGGACCTGGAGCCGATCAGGAAGACCAGCCCGGACATCGACCTGGGCGTCGCGCCGCCGCTCAAGCACAAGGTGGCGGCCACGCAGGCGGCCGGGGTCAGCATGTTCGTGCCGGCCAAGGCGACCAGGCCCGACCTGTCGTGGGACTTCATCAAGCGCATCACCACCCTCGACGTCGAACGGGCCGCCACCAAGGAGACCGGCATGCTCATGCCGCGCGTCTCCTGGGCCGAGCTGCCCGAGGTGCGCTCGGACGCGGCGCTCAAGGTCTTCGCCGACGCGCTCCCGGGCGCCAAGGACTCCTCCCAGCAGGTACGCCTGACCGGCAAGCTGGGCAAATGGGAGGAGGAGCTGAAGGTCATGTACCAGCAGGTGCTCATCCAGAACCGGCCGGCGGACGAGACGCTGCGCAGGTTCGCCGCGAACGCCGAGGGCTTCCTGAAGTGAGCCCCCGCACCCTGCGAAGCCTTGCAACGCCCCGCACGTTGCAGGGCCGGTACGCCAGGACCGCCTACCTGTTCCTGCTGCCCGCGATCCTGTTCTTCGCCGCCTTCTTCTACCTGCCGATCGGCAACGTGGTGGCCACCGGCTTCCGCACGGGCCCGATGGCCGACCAGTGGGCGGGTCTGGGCAACTACGGTCAGGCCCTGTCCGATCCGGCCGTCCGGCACTCGTTCCTGATCACGGCCGGTTTCGCGGTGTTGGTGGTGATCGGGTCGATCGTGCTCGGGCTGGCCCTGGCCATGGCGATCGACCAGCCGCTCAGGGGCCGGGTGGTGCTCCGGGTGCTGCTGCTGGTGCCGTACCTGACCTCGGTGGCCATCGTCGGCCTGCTGTGGCGCAACATCCTCGACCCCGACCTCGGCGTGCTGAACCGGGTGCTGGGCGCGATGGGGCTGCCGGGACAGGCCTGGCTCAACACCGCGCCGCTGCTCACGATCGCCGCCGTCACCCTCTGGCAGAGCGTCGGCTACACGATGGTGCTGTTCCTGGCCGGGCTGCAGGGCATCCCCGAGACCTACCACGAGGCCGCCAAGATCGACGGGGCCGACGCCTGGCGCCGCTTCTGGCGGATCACGCTGCCGCTGCTCGCCCCGACCACGCTGTTCGTGTCGGTGATGGCGGTCATCTCGGGGCTGCAGGCGTTCGGGCAGGCGTACATCATCACCGGCGGCGGGCCGGGCGACGCCACCGACCTGTCGGTCTTCCACATCTTCAACGTCGCCTTCCGTACCAGGGACTTCGGCTACTCCTCGGCGCAGTCGGTGCTGCTGCTGATCGTGATCGTGGCGTTCACCCTGATCCAGCTCAGGGCGGGGCGGCGCGGGGAGGTCACGTACTGATGCGCAGGCCGCTGCTCTACACCCTGCTCGGCCTGGCCTGCCTGGCCACGGTGCTGCCGCTGCTCTACATGGTCTCGCTGTCGCTCCAGACGGAGGCCGAGACGCTGTCGGCCGACGCCGTCCTGTGGCCGGACTCGCCGCAGTGGGGCAACTACGCCGAGCTGTTCGTCCGCGCGCCGTTCGGGAACTTCATCGTCAACAGCCTCGTCGTGGCCGGCTGCATCACGCTGGCGCACCTGCTGTTCGACCCGCTCGTCGGGTACGTCTTCGCCAAGTTCCGCTTCCCGCTGCGCAACACGTTGTTCGTGGCGCTGCTGGCCACGCTGATGGTGCCGTTCTTCGTGCGGATGATCCCGCTGTACGTGCTGATGGCCAACCTGGGGTGGCTCGACACGTACCAGGGGCTGATCACGCCGTTCCTCATGGACGCGTTCGGCATCTTCCTGATGCGGCAGTTCATCCAGCCCATCCCCGACGACCTGATCAGCGCGGCCCGCATCGACGGCGCCTCCGAGCTGCGGATCTACCGCAGTGTCATCCTGCCGCAGACGCGGCCGGCCCTCGCCGTGCTCGGGCTGTTCACGTTCGTCTTCCAGTGGAACGAGTTCCTCTGGCCGCTGGTCGCCACCAGCACGCCCGAGATGCGCACCATCCCGGTCGGGCTCACTCTGTTCAACCAGGAGTACTTCACGCTGTGGCACCTCACGGCGGCCGGCTCGGTGATCCTCTTCGTTCCCACGGCCGTCCTGTTCGTCCTGACCCAGCGCTACTTCGTCCGCGGCATCGCCCTGACCGGCCTCAAGTAACCCACACAAGGAGCTTTCACTCTTGCGTCCGAACGTGATCGTCGTCTTCACCGACCAGCAGCGGTGGGACACCGTCGGTCCCTTCACCCCGAACCTCGACCGGATGGCCAGGCACGGCACCCAGGCCACGGTGGCGATCACCCCGCAGCCGGTGTGCGCGCCCGCCCGCGCGGCCCTGCAGACCGGCCGCTACCCGACCACGACGGGCGTGCACCGCAACGGCCGCGTCCTGCCGCCGGAGGAGCGCACGCTGGCGCACCACTTCGGCGCGGCCGGCTACGCCACCGGCTACATCGGCAAGTGGCACCTGGCCGGCACCGAGCCGGTGCCCGAGGAGCGGCGCGGCGGCTACCGGTCGTGGCTCGGCGCCAACGCGCTTGAGCACACCTCCGACGCCTACCGGACGATCGTCTACGACGAGGCGAACGAGCCCGTCCTGCTACCCGGCTACCGCTCCGACGCGCTGTTCGACGCGGCCGTGCGGTTCGTCGCCGACCACGCTGATCATGCCGCCGAGCCGTTCTTCCTCTTCCTGTCGCTGCTGGAGCCGCACCACCAGAACGAGACGGACGACTACCCGGCCCCCGACGGCTACGAGGAGCGCTACCAGGGCCGCTGGATGCCGCCGGACCTGGCCGCGCTCGGCGGCACCGCGCACCGGCACATGGGCGGCTACCTGGGTCAGGTCAAACGCCTGGACGAAGGGCTCGGCCGGCTGCTCGACGCGCTGCGCAGCATGGACCTGCTGGACGACACGATCGTGGCCTACACCTCCGACCACGGCAACCACTTCAAGACCCGCAACGGCGAGTACAAGCGCTCCTGCCACGACGCCTCCCTGCGGGTGCCGCTGGCGCTGCGCGGGCCCGGCTTCGACGGCGGCGGCGCGATCGGCCGGCCGGTCAGCACGCTCGACCTGCCGCCGACGCTGCTGGACGCCGCCGGGCTTGACGTGCCCGAGGAGATGCAGGGCCGCTCGTTCCTGCCGCTGGTGCGCGACTCCCGCGCGGACTGGCCCGAGGAGGTCTTCTTCCAGGTGAGCGAGTCGGAGGTGGGGCGCGGCATCCGTACGTCGCGGTGGAAGTACTACGCCGTGGCCGAGGGCGCCGACCCGTGGGACGTCCCTGCCGCCGATCGGTATCGCGAGCAGGCGCTCTACGACCTGGAGCATGATCCGTACGAGCTGGTCAACCTGGCGGGGTACGGCTCGCACGCCGAGGTCGCGGCCGGGCTGCGCGAGCGGCTGGTGCGGCGGATCGTGGCGGCGGGGGAGGCCGAGCCGGTCGTCGAGCCGGCCGTGGTGCGGGCGGGGCGGGAGCAGGCGATGCCCGATCCCGAGGTACGGCTGCGCGGCCCGAAACCGGTCCGCTACGGCCACCAGCCCCGCCCCTGACAGCCGCACCGCTGGGGGGAGCCGCCCCGCGCCTCCGGATGGGGGAGGCGCGGGGCAGCCGGGGGTCAGCTCGCGGAGATCGCGGGCCCGTGGGTGTGGGCCCGGGCGTCGCCGCTGCGTGCCGTCGGCGCCGGCGGGGTGATGCCGATCGTGCCGGTGTCGAAGGCGTAGCGGCCCGCTAGGGTCGCGATGGCGTCGGAGTTCACGTCCAGCGCCTTGTCGTTGATGTTCTTGATCGTGTCGCAGGAGCTGTGGTAGCAGGGGTCGAGCGGGATGCCGGCCGTGCCGCCGAAGATCGCCGCCTCCTCTTCGGTCTTGCGCACCTCGGCCCCGGTGAACAGACCGCCCGACGGGATGCCGACCGCGATGAACGGCCCGTAGTCGGAGCGCCCGGTGAACGCCGTCGCCGTGAAGGGCTGCCCGCGCCTGGCGAAGAACTTCTCGAAGTCTTCCTCGATCACGTCGGATCCGGGCGGCCCGGCGGTGCCGAAGGCGTCACCGTCGCCGTCGTAGATGCCGAACGTGTAGTTGGGCGAGCCGATCATGTCGAAGTTCAGGTACAACGTGATCTTGTCCCGCTGCTCCTGCGTCAGCGAGTCCACGTAGTGCTGCGAGCCGAGCAGGCCGAACTCCTCGGCGCCCCAGAAGGCGAAGCGCAGCTGGTTCTTCGGCTTGATCTTGGCCATCTGCAGCGCGACCTCCAGGGTGCCGGCGCTGCCCGAGCCGTTGTCGTTGATGCCGGGCCCCTCCTGGACGCTGTCCAGGTGCGCGCCGAGCATGACGACGTTGTTAGGGTCGCCCTTCCTGCTCTGCGCGATCACGTTGTAGGTGGTCCTGGTCTCCACGATCGGGTCCCAGTTCATCTTGACCGTGCTGCCGGCCGCGGCCAGTTCCTGGCCGACGGCGAAGCTGGTGAAGAACGACGGGATCGTCACGCCGGGCCCGCCCAGCGTCGGGTTGAGGTCGACCTCCGTACGGCCCTCCTGCCCCTCGTTGAAGACGATGGCGGCGGAGGCGCCGGCGGCCATGGCGTTGTCCACCTTGACGCGGAAGTTGCAGGTGCCGCGCTGCATGAGCGCGACGTTGCCGGCGGTGAACCCGGCGAAGTCGCTCGCCTCGCACCCCGAGGTCGAGGAGTTCGGCGCCCCAGGCGGCAGCACGAGGTCCACGCCCTGGACGGTGCCGGTGACGCCACCGGCGGGCGAGTCCACCATCGCGACGTAGTCGCTGAAGAACCCGTACGTGTAGGACTTGGGCGTCCCGTTCGTCTTCTGCAGCACGGGCGGCGTGATGTAGCCCTCGAAGGTGAACTCGAAGGGCTGGATCGTCACGTCGTACCCGGCGTGGCGCAGTTTGCCGGCCACATAGTCGCGGGACCGGTCGAAGCCGCGCGTCCCGGAGACACGGGTGTTGTCGTTCGCGGAGGCGATGGCCTGGAACGCCTTCAGGTGCTTCTTGACGTTCTTGCCGGAGACCGCCTTGACCAGCTTGTCCACGGCGTCCATGGGCCCGTGTCCGGGCCCATGCCCAGGCACGCGGGCGTCGGCGGGGGAGGCGATGGCCAGGGGCGACAGGGCCACGGCGGCGGCGGTGACGGCGCCGAGCACGCCCTTGCGTAAGCGGGAACGCATGCTTGCTCCTCGAACGTGGACGGTGAATCGGGTCAAAATGCGCACGTGCTCCCGAAACGTATTCATCCGCGGGGTGATAGGGAAGATTGACCGCGTATCCGTTGCATCACGGACCTGGAACGTCGCACTCGAAACGGGGAACCGCATGTCCATCTCCCTCTCGTCCACCGGCACTGTCGCCCTCGGCGGCAAGACCGTGCACCGCCTCGGCTACGGGGCCATGAGCCTCACCGGGCCCGGCGTCTGGGGGCCGCCGCGTGATCACGACGAGGCCGTCAGGGTGCTGCGCCGGGTGGTCGAGCTGGGCGTGAACTTCATCGACACCGCCGACTCGTACGGGCCCTACGTCAACGAGGAGCTCATCCGCGAGGCGCTGCACCCGTACCCGGAGGACCTGCTGATCGCGACGAAGGCCGGGTTCGTGCGCACGGGGCCGGGCCAGTGGCATCCGGTGGGGCGGCCCGAGTACCTGCGGCAGGAGGTCGAGATGAGCCTGCGCCGGCTCGGCGCCGAGCGGCTCGGCCTGCTGCAGCTGCACCGCGTGGACCCGCAAGTGCCGCTGGAGGACCAGGTGGGCGAGCTGAAGGCGCTGCGCGACGAAGGCAAGATCGCCGACATCGGGCTGTCGGAGGTGACCGTCGAGGTGCTGGAACGGGCGCGGCGCGTCGTCGGCATCGCCAGCGTCCAGAACCGCTACAACCTCACCCTGCGCGACTCCGAGGACGTGCTGGAGCACTGCGAGCGGGAGGGGCTCGTGTTCATCCCCTACAGCCCCGTCGCCAAGGGGGCGCTGGCCGGGTCCGGCAGCCCCGTCGAGCATGTCGCCAAGGCCGTGGGGGCGACGCCTTCGCAGGTCGCGCTGGCCTGGCTGCTGGCCCGGTCGCCGGTGGTCGCGCCGATCCCCGGCACCTCGTCGATCGCGCACCTGGAGGAGAACCTGGGCGCCTCGACCGTGACCCTGACGGACGAGCACCTGCGCGAGCTGGGCTGAGCGGGCTCGGGCGGGCTCGGGCGGGCTCGGCTGGGCGGGCCGGCCCTCCCCGGACGGAGGGCCGGCCCGTATAGGGATCGGCCGATCGCTTGGTCGGCCGATCCCGCGACCGGCCGGCCGGCCGATCAGCCGGTGGGCTGGTCGGCCGGGTCAGCCGGTGCCGCCGTTCGGCCGGCTCGTGGCCGGCCGAACGGTACATCCGGTCAGCCCAGGCCGTTCTTCATGGCCGTGAGCAGTTCGGCGTTCGTGGTGTCGCCGCTGAGCTCCCAGAAGAACGCGCCGCCGAGGCCCTGGTTCTTCGAGTAGCTCATCTTGCCGCCGATGGTGGCCGGCGTGTCGTAGCTCCACCACTGGTTGCCGCAGTACGCGTACGCCGTCCCGCCGACCGTGCCGGTGGCCGGGCAGCGCGTCTTGAGCACCTTGTAGTCCTCGATGCCCTGCTCCCACGTACCCGGTGCCGGCCCGGAGGCCGAGCCGCCCGGCGCAGCCTGTGAGACCCCGGCCCAGCCGCGGCCGTAGAAGCCGATCCCGAGCAGCAGCTTGCTGGCCGGCACGCCCTTGCTCTTGAGCTTCTGGATCGCGGCGTCGGAGTGGAAGTTCGGGGTCGGGATGCCGTTGTAGGAGGTCAGCGGCGAGTGCGGAGCCGTCGGGCCCTGCGGGGCGAAAGCCCCGAAGTAGTCATAAGTCATGACGTTGTACCAGTCGAGGTACTGCGCCGCGCCGCCGTAGTCGGCCGCGTCGATCTTGCCGCCGTTCGTGCCGTCGGCGGTGATCGCGGCGGTGACCAGGTAGTTGGAGCCGAAGCGCGAGCGCAGCGCCGACATGACGTTCCTGAACGCGGCCGGGCCGCTGCTGTCGCAGGTCAGGCCGCAGGCGTTCGGGTACTCCCAGTCGATGTCGATGCCGTCGAACACGTCCGCCCAGCGCGGGTCCTCCAGCAGGTTGTAGCAGGAGTTGGCGAAGGCCGCCGGGTTCTGGGCCGCCTGGCCGAAGCCGCCGGACCAGGTCCAGCCGCCGAAGGAGAACAGCACCTTCAGGTGGGGGTACTTCTGCTTGAGCTTGCGCAGCTGGTTGAAGCTGCCGCGCAGCGCGCCCGCGTCCCAGGTGTCGGCGACGCCGTCCACGCTCTCGTTCGCCTGGTAGAAGCGGTCGTAGTCGGCGTAGCTGTCGCCGATCGTGCACTGGCCGTTCTGCACGTTGCCGAAGGCGTAGTTGATGTGGGTGAGCTTGGCCGCCGAGCCGCTGGTGTCGATGTTCTTGACGTGGTAGCCGCGCTGGTAGACGCCCCACTGCACGAAGTAGCCGAGGACCTTGTTGCCCCCGCCGCCTCCGCCGCCCGTGGTGGTGGCGTTGACGCTGTTGCTTTCGCCGGAGCGGTTGCCGGCGGCGTCGCGGGCGCGGACGGTGAAGGTGTAGGCGGTGCCGGCGTTCAGGCCGGTGTTGGTGTAGGTGGTGCCGGTGACGGTGGTGACGAGGGTGCCGCCTCGGTAGACCTCGTAGCCGGTGACGGCGACGTTGTCGGTGGAGGCGTTCCAGGCCAGGGCCACGCTGTTGTTGGTGACGCCCGTCGAGCGCAGGTTACCGGGCACGGACGGCGCCGTGGTGTCGCCGCCTCCGCCGCCTGTGGTGGTGGCGCTGACGCTGTTGCTTTCGCCGGAGCGGTTGCCGGCGGCGTCGCGGGCGCGGACGGTGAAGGTGTAGGCGGTGCCGGCGTTCAGGCCGGTGTTGGTGTAGGTGGTGCCGGTGACGGTGGTGACGAGGGTGCCGCCTCGGTAGACCTCGTAGCCGGTGACGGCGACGTTGTCGGTGGAGGCGTTCCAGGCCAGGGCCACGCTGTTGTTGGTGACGCCCGTCGAGCGCAGGTTACCGGGCACGGACGGCGCCGTGGTGTCGCCGCCTCCGCCGCCTGTGGGCCGCCACAGGGCCGGGACGTTCGGGGGCTCCCAGCCGGGCTGGGAGGTGTGGCTCTGGACGCACTCGTACTCGACGCCGTTGTACGTGACGCGCGTGCCCGCCGAGTAGGCCGTCCACGCCGCCCAGTCGGCGAAGACGGCCTGGGCGGAGGCCAGCGCCTGCGGCGGCGCGGCGGCCAGGGCCGTGAGGGGAAGTGCCAGCGCCGCCAGCACCGCGAGGAGCTTGCTCAGGATCTTGTGTCTCATGACGCTCCGACATCCGGTTGGGGGGTGTGAGGGGGTGAAGGATGCCAACTATTAGGAAAGTTTCCTTTAAGTTATGAGACCGACCGTAGTTCCTGTCTGGGATGCCGTCAATATGTGAAGTCGCGTAGTAAGCCGGAGTATCGCTTCGGAGGCGGGGGCGCGTACTCGCCGCGCGTGCTGGTCCGCAGGCCGAGCGCCACCAGCGACTCGGCGAACCGGGTGGCCGCGCTCACGCCGTCGATCACCGGTACCGACGTCGCCCGCGACACCTCGGCGCAGAAGTCGGCCATGCCCGCGCACCCCAGCACCACCGCATCGCTGCCGTCCCGCTCGACCGCCTCGGCGCAGAGCCGGATCACCGCCGCGCGGGCGTCGGGATGCTCCAGGTCGAGGACCGGGATGTCGCAGGCGTGCACGCCCTTGCAGGCGGTGGCGAAGCCGTAGCGGTGGGCCAGGTCCCAGGCCCGGCCCATGGTCCTGGACAGGGTCGTCACCACGCTGAAGCCGCGGCCGAGCATGGTGGCGGCGTGCATGGCGGCCTCGGCGATCCCGAGCACAGGCCCGGTGGCCAGCTCCCTGGCGGCGTCGAGGCCGGGGTCGCCGAAGCAGGCGATGACGTACGCGTCCACGCCCTCCCGCTCGCCCGCCGCCACCTCCGCCAGCACTCCCGGCACCGCCAGCGCCTCGTCGTAGTGACTCTCGATCGACTCCGGGCCCATGGAGGGACTGACGGCCGTCACGGTGGTCCCCGGGGACGCCACCGCCCTGGCGCAACGACCGATCGCGTCGGTCATGGCCAGGGCGGTGTTCGGGTTGATCACTTTGAGGTGCGTCATGCGGCGGTGATCCTGGGGTTGCGGCGCTCCAGGACGATCATGGCCGCGAAGCCCAGCCCGCAGCCGATGAACCAGCTGTAGTCGGCGATCCAGGTCACGTCCACCGCCGTGATCAGCTTCGGCACCAGCACCGACGCGATGGCGGGCCCGCCGCTCGCGACCGTGGCCCAGATCGCGTTGGGGTTGTAGCCGCGGCTGAACCAGTAGCGCCCGCCCGGGTCCATCGTGAACAGCTCGTCCACCGACACCCGCTGCCGGGCGCAGACGTAGTAGCCGGCGATCAGGATGCCGAACAGCGGCCCGATCAGCGCGCCCAGCAGGCCGAGCGTGTAGTGGATGGCGTCGGGGTTGCCGTACCAGTTCCACGGCGTGAGCAGCACCGAGCCGACCGCCGCGATCATCCCGCCGGTACGCCAGCTGATCCGCTGCGGGCTGACGTTGGAGAAGTCGAAGGCCGGTGAGATGAAGTTCGCCACGATGTTGATGCCCACGGTCGCGACGACGAACGTCAGGCCGCCGAGCAGGATCGCGAACGGCGTGTCGATGCGCTGCACGGTGTGGATCGGGTCGGTGATCAGCTCACCGAAGACCGGCACCGTGGCCGACGCCGTGATCACCGTGAGCAGGGAGAAGAACAGGAAGTTGATCGGCAGGCCGAGGAAGTTGCCCCGCTTGACGGCCTCGAAGCTGCGCCCGTACCGGGAGAAGTCGCCGAAGTTGAGCATCGGCCCCGAGAAGTACGACACCACCAGGGCGATGGCGCTCAGCATCACGGGGATCGACTCGGCGAAGCCGAGGCTGTCGCCCTGCGACAGGTCCAGGCTGATGTTCTCCCAGCCCGCCTGGCTGACCAGGTAGCCGGCCAGCACGAGCATGACCACGTACACGGCGGGTCCGGCCCAGTCCACGAAGCGCCTGATCGCGTCCATGCCGCGCCAGAACACCGCCGCCTGCGCCACCCACAGGATGGCGTAGCAGATGTAGCCGAGCACGGACAGGCCGAGGAAGGTCGGCTCGTTCAGCGCCGCGGTGGCGGGCCAGAACTTCAGGAAGATGATGATGAGCGACTGCGAGGCCAGGTACGTCTGCACGCCGTACCAGGCGATCGCGATGGCGCCGCGCACGATGGCCGGGATGTTCGCGCCCAGCACGCCGAAGACGGCGCGGTTGATCACCGGGTACGGCACCCCGGTCACCTGGCTCGGCTTGGCCACCAGGTTGCAGAAGACGTTGACGATGACGATGCCCGCGAGCAGCGCGAACAGCACCTGCCAGCTGGCCAGGCCGAGCGCGAACAGGCTGCCCGCGGTCACGTAGCCGCCGACACTGTGCACGTCGGACATCCAGAAGGCGAAGATGTTGTACGACGACCAGCTCTGCTTCTTCAGCGGGGCCAGGTCCTCGTTGGTGAGCCGGGGGTCGTAGGACGGCGGGGACGTGGTGGTGGCGGGTTGTGTCATCTGCGGCATCCTTGGGGGGTGGGTTCGCCGGAGTGTTAAGTGATGGCTTAACACTTAGGTCGAATGTATGCCCGGACACCCGGGCGCTGATTGCGTCCGTGTTAACAGTTGGCGATGGGGGCCCATGGACCTGGAAGCGCTCGGCGGCGAACATCTCGGCCGGCGGCTGCGCGAGCTGCGCGCCGGGTCGGGCAAGTCGCTGCGGGCGGTGGCCCGTGAGCTGGGCATCTCGGCCAGCGCGGTGTCGCAGATCGAGCGCGGGACGATGCGGCCGTCCGTCAGCCGGCTGATCGCCTACACGGCCGCCATCGGCGTGCCGCTGTCGGCCGTCTTCGACGAGCACGAGCCCGCCTTGGGGTCCGCTGGCTCGGGTGCCGCTGTATCGGGGTCCGCTTTTTCGGGTGCCGCTGTTTCAGGGTCCGGGTCCGTGCCCGGTCTGGCCGTGCGGCGGGCCGGGGAGGTGGCGCCGATCGTGCTCGGCGGCGGGGTGACGTTCCGCCGGCTGTCGCCCGGGGCGACGCCGGATGTCGAGTTCTTCGAGTCCACGTACCCGCCGCACGCGGTCTCCACCGCCCACGGGAGCTTCCTGCGGCACGAGGGCTACGAGGTCGGGACGGTCACGGCGGGGGAGCTGACGATCGAGTTCGAGTCGGAGGTGGTCACCCTGGGGGTGGGCGACTCGATCACGTTCCCGTGCGACCGGCCGCACAGCATCGGCAACCGCTCCGCCACCGTCACGGCGGTCGCGACCTGGCTCATCGTCCACGCCCGCTGACCGTTGACCGCACGTGGAGGCGTGACCGCGCGCGTGGCGGGGGAGGCCACAGGGTGGCGGAGAACCCGAGACCGCGAGGAGGCCGGACATGGCCGTGCTGTTGCTGGGGACCTTCGACACCAAGGGCGCCGAGTACGCCCACGTCCGTGACCTGATCATGGCGGCCGGACAGACCACCGGCCTGTCGGCCAAGGCGGCCGAGGCCGGCGGCGTGGACCTGATCATCAGAAACCTCCGAGGAAACCCCCGCCTTCAGGCGGAGGAGAAACCGGATCCCTGCGGAGCAGCGCAGGAACAGATGATTCGCCACCAGCCGAACCGTCGTATCGAACAAGCGCGCGAATTGTCCTTGATCGTTTGGTAGGATGCAGGGCGTGGCGCAGATCGTGAAGCGGGCCTACAAATACCGCAAGCGGGCCTACAAATACCGCTTCTACCCGACCTCCGAGCAGGCCTCGCAGCTTGCCCGGACGTTCGGCTGCGTCCGTCTCGTCTACAACAAAGCCCTCGAAGAGCGCACCCGCGCCTACAACCTGGAAGGCAAGCGGGTCTCCTACGCCGAGTCGTCGGCGATGCTCACCGAGTGGAAGCGCAGTGGCGAGTTCGCCTTTCTGTGCGAGGTGTCGTCGGTCCCTCTTCAGCAGGCGTTGCGGCATCTGCAGGCGGGGTTCGCGAACTTCTTCGCCAAACGCGCCAAGTACCCGACGTTCAAGTCCCGCAAGAAGTCGCGGGCGTCGGCGGAGTACACCCGCTCGGCGTTCCGCTGGCGCGAGGGCGAATTGACGCTGGCGAAGATGGACGCTCCGCTGGCGATCGTGTGGTCGCGTCCGCTGCCGGAGGGCGCCGAGCCGTCCACGGTGACCGTGAGCCGGGACGCTGCGGGGCGCTGGTTCGTGTCCATCCTGGTGGAGGAGAACGTCAGTCCGTTGCCTCCTACCGCGCGGAACGTCGGTGTGGATGCGGGCATCACCGCCCTGGCCACACTCTCCACCGGCGAGAAGATCGTCAACCCCCGGCACGAGCGCCGCGACCGGCGCAAGCTCGCCAAAGCCCAGCGGGCGCTGTCCCGCAAGGAGAAAGGCAGCGCCAACCGGGCCAAGGCTCGCCTGAAGGTGGCCCGCGCTCACGCGCGGATCACCGACCGGAGAAGGGATCATCTGCACAAGGTCACGACACGGCTCGTTCGCGAGAATCAAGTGATCGCCGTGGAAGACCTGGCTGTTCGGAACATGCTTCGCAATCAGTCGCTGGCCCGCGCCGTCTCGGACGCGAGCTGGCGCGAGATGCGGTCGATGCTGGAGTACAAGGCCGCTTGGTACGGGCGCACGCTGGTGGTGGTGGACCGCTGGTTCCCCTCCAGCAAGCTGTGCCCGGCCTGCGGCACCGTGCAAGAGACGATGCCGCTGAACGTCCGGCTGTGGCAGTGCGCCTGCGGCACGGCCCATGACCGGGATGTGAACGCGGCCAGGAACGTGCTCGCCGCCGGGCTGGCGGAGAGCTGAAACGCCTGTGGAGCCGGTGTAAGACCTCAACGAGACCCCTCTCGGGCGGGCGACTGGCCGTGAAGCAGGAAGGCCCATGGGCGACCGTGGGAATCCCCTTCCTTCAGAGGGGGAGGTGTCAACATCTACAACTCCGGCCGGTTCAGGATGGCCGGGCGCGGTTCGCTGGCGGGGCTGATGCCGCAGTTCCTCGACCAGCTGGCCGCCATGGGCTTCGCCGGCGTGCAGAACTTCCCCACAGTCGGCCTCATCGACGGCGTCTTCCGGGCGAACCTGGAGGAGACCGGCATGGGGTTCGGCCTGGAGATCGAGATGATCCGGCTGGCCGCCGAGCGCGGCCTGCTCACCGCCCCGTACGTGTTCACCGCCGAGCAGGCGGAGGCCATGGCACGGGCGGGCGCCGACATCCTGGTGCCGCACATGGGCCTGACCACCAAGGGCAGCATCGGCGCCAAGACCGCGCTGACCCTCGACGAGTCGGCCGTCCGCGTCCAGGAGATGCGTGACGCCGCCGTCGCGGTGAACCCCGACGTCATCGTCCTGTGCCACGGCGGCCCCATCGCCGAGCCCGACGACGTCCGCTACATCCAGGAGCGCACCTCCGGCGTCGCCGGCTTCTTCGGCGCCTCCTCGATGGAACGCCTGCCCGCTGAACGGGCCATCGCCGACCAGCTCAGGGCCTTCAAGGGCCTGCCCGCCTAGGAAAGGGTCACATGCACCGCGAACCGGACTCCGTCCCCACGATGCTCTTCGACTGGGGCTCCATCAAATGGCACGTGACGCCCGGCAGCGTGCCCGGCGCCTCGTCCACGCTGGGTGAGGTGGTGATCAACCCGAACAAGGGGCACGACCGCCACCTGCACCCCCACTCCGACGAGATCCTCTACATCATCGAAGGGGAGGGGTGCCAGACGGTCGGAGACGACCCGGAGTTCCCGGTCAAGGCCGGTGACGCCGTCTGGATCCCCATGGGGACGCTGCACTCGACGTTCAACACCGGCTGGCGGCCGCTGCGGATCATCGCCACGTACACGCCGGGCGGTGAGGAGGAGGCGCTGCGCGACCTGCCCGACTTCGTCGAACTGGCCCCCGGCGAGCACCCCACCTGGACGGTCGGCCCGGCGAAGTAAGCCCCGGCGCGCGCGGGAGCCGGGTCAGGAACGGGGGAAGAGAGTGCCGTCGAAGAGCTTGCGCGCGGTGCGGACGTTCGCGGCCCGCACCGCCGTGGGCGGGCTCGTGGACAGGTCGAGCTCCACCTCCACCTGCAGATGACCGGTGGGATGCTCGACGTCCACCCGGCTGCCCGCCGGCAGCCGGGCGTGGCGGCGCGCCACCCCGTGCTCAAGCAGCGCCGCCGTCACGACGCTGATGGCGCCCAGCACCCCGATCGCCGCGTGCGGCCTGAGCGGGATGAACGTACGGGTGCACAGCGCCCCACCGTCCCTGGGCGGCGCCACCAGCGTGGTCTTCGGCACCGGCCGGCGCGTCACGTCACCGAGCCCCATGAGTTTCCCGGCCTGCAGGCGCAGCGACTGCACCCGCTCGCGCAGCCCCTCGTCGGCGGCCAGTTCCTCGTGCGGCTCGTACCCGGTGATGCCCAGGTCCGAAGCCGCCGCGACCACGACCGGCATGCCGTTGTCGACGCACGTCACCTCGACGCCGTCGATCACGTCCACCTCGCGGCCGGTCGGCAGCAGGCCGCCGGTGGCCGAGCCGGCCGTGTCCTCGAACCCGAGCACGACGGCGGCGGCCGTCCCCGGCACGCCGGAGATGGCGGTGCCGCCCCGGTAGTCGACGCGCCCGCCGGGCGTGGGGAAGCTCGCGGTGGCCGCGCCGCCGGAGTTCAGCAGGCGGATGCGCACCTCGGTGTGCTCGCGGCCCGGCGTGACCAGCCCGCGCTCGACGGCGAACGGGCCGACGCCGGCCAGCAGGTTGCCGCAGTTCTGCGCCGCCGAGACCACCGGCTCGTCCACGGCCACCTGAAGGAACAGGTAGTCGAGGTCGGCCGACGGGTCGGCGCTCGGTGACACCACGGCGACCTTGCTGGTCAGCGGGTGCGCCCCGCCGATGCCGTCGATCTGGCGCGGGTCGGGGCTGCCGAGGGCGCGCAGCAGCAGGTCGTCGCGCTCGGCCGGGTCAGCGGGCAGGTCGGAGGCCAGGACGTAGGCGCCCTTCGAGGTGCCGCCCCGCATCAACATGCAGGGCACACCCTCATTGACCGCCGTCATCAGTCACCGTCGTACTCCTTCGCGCTCACGTACGTGATGCCGAGTCCGGGCAGGCGTTCGCGCAGCCCGTAGCGGTCGAGGCCGAGTTCGCCCTTCTCGAACGCCTCCCGCGTCGCCGCCTCCTTTGCGGCCCGCGCGGCGGAGGCTTCGATGCCCCGCTCCAGGTCCTGCCGGGGACACACGAGCACCCCGTCGTCGTCGGCGATGATCGCGTCGCCGGGCCGGACGACCTGCCCGCCGATCGTGACCGGCACGTTGACCGCGCCCGGCGTCGCCTTCACCGTGCCCTGCGCGCTGACCGCCGAGCTCCACGCGGGAAAGCCCATCGCCCGCAGCTCCGCCACGTCGCGTACGCCCGCGTCGATCACCACGCCGCGCACGCCGCGGTGACGCAGCGCGGTCGCGAACAGCTCGCCGAACATGCCGTCCGTGCACGGCGACGTCGTGGTGACGACCAGGAGGTCGCCCTCCTGGCACTGCTCGACCGCGACGTGGATCATCAGGTTGTCGCCCGGCCAGCACACCACGGTGACCGCGTTGCCGCCGGTCCGCGCGCCCGGCCAGGCGGGACGCAGCCCGGGGCCGAGGTAGCCGGTGCGGCCGAGGGCTTCGTGCACGGTCGCGACGCCGTACGCGGCCAGGGTGTCGATGCGGTCGACGGGCGCCCGCGAGATGCCGGTGACGACCACGTTCCTCATGCGAGCACGTCCGTGACCTGCGGGTAGAGCCGCATGTACGCCTCGCCCATGGTGTCGTGCGCCAGCCCCAGGTTGGGCCCCGCGTTGCGCTTGAGCTGCACGCCGCGCCGCTTGGCCAGGTCGGTGTAGTAGTCCCACATGTGCTGCTGGGCCGGCAGGCACTCCATGGCCTTGCGCTTCCTGTCGAAGGCCGGGGTGATGTCGAGCAGCAGGTCCGGCTTGAAGTCGCACTGCTCGGGCTGGTGCGGCTCGAAGAAGAACACCGGTGGCGCGCCGAGGGGCGCGCCGGGCGCGTCGTAGCCGGCCGCCTGCGCCAGCACGCGCGCCTGCAGCGCCATGCGGGCCGCCGCCGGATGGTCGCCGTTGTACGGGTCCGCCAGCGGATGGGTCAGCACCACGTCGGGTTCGAGCTCCCGGTAGACGCGGACGAGCCGGTCGACGAGTTCGGTGCTCTCGATCAGCGGGTAGTCGCCGGCGTCGAAGAACTCGATCTCCGCGCCCAGCGCCGCGGCGGCGTTCTGCGCCTCCTCGCGGCGGATCGCCTTGATCTCGTCGAGCGTACGGCCGGCCCGCCACGCCTTCGCGGACTCGCCGCGTTCGCCGAAGCTGAGGCAGACCACCTTGGCGCGCTCGCCACGGCTGGTGGCGAGGGCTATCGCGCCGCCCGCGCGCCAGACGAAGTCGCCCGCGTGGGCACTGATCACCAGAAGGGTGCGGGATGAGGTCTTTGCCGAGGTCACCCAGCCGACGCTAAAAGCCGATCGGCAAGATTGTCAACACTTTCGCTCGCAATCCACGCACGGTCGCCGACTGCGCCCGCTAGCCTTGGCTGAATATGGACAATATTGTCAACAACAAGGAGTGTCGGATCAGGAAGGACGTCCATGCAGGACCCTCAGGTCGCGCTGCTCGGCTACGGTGAGGTCGGCCGCATCCTGGCCGGCGGACTCGCCGGACGTGTCCGGCTGCGCGTGTACGACCCGGCCTGCCCGCCCGGCGGACCGGCGTCCGGTGAACTGGTCGCGTCCAATGCCGCCGCCGTACGCGGGGCCGACGTCGTCATCGCGGTCACCACCGGGGCCGACAGTCTCACGGCGGGCACCGAGTCGCTGCCCCACCTCAAGCCCGGCGCCCTGTACGCCGACCTGTCCACCGGTGCGCCCGGCGACAAGCGCCGCCTGGCCGAGGTGCTGGAGCCGGGCGGCGCGGCCGTCGTGGACGGGGCGATCATGGCGCCCATCCCGCTGCGCGGCCTGGCCACGCCGGTCCTGGCCAGCGGGGAGCAGGCGGAGCGGTTCGCCGCGTTCGCCGGCGCGTACGGCATGGCCGTGACGCCGATCGGCGGCGTGCCCGGCGACGCCGCGGCCCGCAAACTGCTGCGCAGCGTGCTGGTGAAAGGGCTCAGCGCCCTGCTCATCGAGTCCCGGCGGGCGGCGGAGGCGGCCGGGCTGGGGGAGTGGTTCTGGGGGCATCTGCTGGAGACCGTCGAGAACGCCGACGAGGCCTTCGTGGTCCGGCTGCTTCAGGGCGCGGGGCAGCACGGGGTGCGGCGGGTGCACGAGATGGAGGCGGCCACGCGGATGCTGACGGAGCTCGGGGTGTCCGCCACCATGACCGAGGCCACCACCGCCACCCTCGACCACGCCACCCGCACCGGCGTCCCACCCACCCCGGACAAGACACCGTAACGGCTGCCGGCGGTCCCGCCGGGCGGCGTCTCCGAGGTGGTGCGCCTTCCCCGAAGGGGCGCTCAGCGGGAGTGGCTGCGGGGCCGGGGTCAGGTGGGGCCGGCTTCCAAAGCCTTGGTGACGCTGCGCAGGTGCTGCTGCATGGCCGTCTGCGCGGCCTCGGGGTCGCGGGCCACGATGGCCGCCACGATCAGCTCGTGCTGCGGCAGCGAGATCGCCGCCCGCCCCGGCTGCCTGGCCAGGCGGAACTTGTGCCGCACCACCTGCGCCCCCAGCCGTTCGATGATCGCCGCCGAGGTGCGGTGCCCGGCGATGGCGCGGATCTCGGCGTGCAGGGCGGCGTTCAGCTCCGAATAGCGGTCGAGGTCGTTGACCGTCACGGCCTCTCGCATGTCGCCCACGATCTCGCGCAGCCGCGCGGCCTGCTCGGGCGTGACCCGTTCGGCGGCCTTGGCCGCGGACAGGCCCTCCAGCACCATCCGCACCTCGGTGATCTCGACGGCCTCCTCCCGCGAGATCGCCCGGACGCGGGCTCCCTTGTTGCGCAGGATCTCGACGAGACCTTCCCCCGCGAGCTCCTTGAACGTCTCGCGCACCGCCGCCCGCGCGGCGCCGAACTGCTCGCACACGTCGGCCTCGACCAGCCGCTGGTTGGGCACGAAGTCCCCCTCGAGTATGGCCGACCTGACCCGGTCGGTCAGTGTCTCCTCCTGCGGGGACCCTGCGGTCACGACGTTCTCCCGGTGCCGTACGGACAGATCTGGTTCGACAATATTATGAACAATCCACCCGTGGTCGTGCTGGCCAGGACGGCCGCCGGATCGCGCGATCGCCGGCTCCGGACGCGGCGCGACAGCCCCCGGCCGCGCGGGCCTGGCGCTTTGATCGTTTGGCCCCGATCTGTCGGTGCCCTCTAGTAAGTTCCCGGATCATTCGATCAGCCGGTCGCGGAGAGCACGGGCATGTCCGCCCGTCCCGCGAGCCGGCAGGGGCGGGAGGTTCTGAGGCCGTGGACGCGGACAATGCCGCGTGGGAAGAGCGCAGTGTGCTCCGGGTGGTGCCACCCGTGGAGCCGCGCAAGCTCGCGAAAGTGCCCTTCGTCGAGCTGGCCGACGGCCGGCTGCAGGGCGTCGTGTCGAGCGGATCCGACATCGAGCGGGTCTACGTCTCGTCGATCAGCGCCGGTGATCACGCGCTGAGCTGCAGCACCAACAACAACCGGCCGTGCGGCGCGCTGCACGGCTACGCGTGCAAGCACATCAGGTCGCTGGCCGACGAGGCGGTCGTGCAGTACGGGCTCGACCGGGTGGCCCGTTACCTGCGGGTCGAGGTCCCTGAGGGGGAGCGGCTGATGGAGCACATCAACGGTCATGTCGAGCGCACGCCGGCGGCCGTCGTGTTCAGCCGGTTCCTGCGCCACCTGGCCTACCTGGAGGTGCCCGACAGCACCGACCCGCTGACCGAGCTGCACTGGTTCCCGGCGACGGGGGCGGTGCGCTGATGCTCGACGTACAGCTGAGTGAGCTGATCGCGGACGGTCCCGCAGGGGCCGGCGCGGCTCTGGACGTGGTGGCCGGGTTCGACGCGGCGCTCACCCACGGGTTCGCCAGGATCGGCGAGGAGCCGGCGGCGGCGCTGGCCGCCCTGGCGGGCGCGCTGGCGGGCACCCCGCTGGCCGGGCGCGTGAGCGAGGCCGTGGAGAAGGTGAGCGCGGGCTCCGTCGCGGACGAGCATCTGGCGGCGCTGGCCGGCGCCCGGGCCGCGCTGTTCGGCGCGGTGCACGACGCGCTGCTCGCCCGCCTGGACACGGCGCTGGGCCGCACCCGCGCCGCCTGGGAGCCGGTCGCGGGCGAGAGCGAGGCGCCGGCCAACCTGCTCGCCGGATGCCGCATCTGGCTGCGAGAGCTGGCCATCGTGGGCTGGCGCGGCGTCGATCACGACCTGGTCGCCTCCGCCGACCAGACCATCGAGGCGCTGCTGGCCGTGCCGGGGCTGCGCGGACTGGCGGTGCTGCTCGACGGCCTGGCGACAGAGCTGCGGGCCTCCAGCCCGATCGCCACGATGGAGCGGCTGCCCGCCCGCCGCTGGGCCGACCTGTGGACGCGCGCCATGCTGCTGTCGCAGCAGGGCCCGTGGCCGGGCGGCGCCGAGCAGGTGTCGGGCCGGCTGCTGATCCTGGGCGCCGACGTGCACGAGCACGCGACCGTCGTCCGCGTCCAGGTGCACGCCGTGCTGGAGCCGTCGGGAGGCGCGCCCGCCAGGCTCGTCCGTACGAGCGTGGCCGCCGCCAAGGTCGACACGATCGTCGGCCCGACCGTGTGGCGGCTGCTCGGCGGCCACCCCGCGCTGCTGGCCGCGCTGGCCGAGCACCGCAGCGTGGAGATCACCGACATGCCGCTGCTGCCCGGCGGCGACCTGGTGTGGCACGACGACCGTGCCCGTCCCGGCGCGGAGGCCGACCCGTTCGCCACGGCCCGGCTCCAGCTCGGCGGGGCCACGGCGGCGCCGGTGACGCCGCTCGACCGCCATCCGGTGCGCATCGCCGAGCCCGTCTTCGTCGAGGGCTACAAGACCGACGGGCGCACGCTGACCCTGGGCGGCGGCAAGCTCGCGTTCGACCTCGACCGGCTGCCGTCCTGCGGCCCGCTCACCCCCGCGCTGCTCAAGGCCTCGACGGCCTGCGTGGGCCTGCTGCGCTGGGACGGCGGGCAGTGGTCGCTCCAGCCGCTCGCGGTGCAGTCGGTGGTCAAGAAGGAGCCGGTCGCGGCGCACAACGGCGACTGGGCCAAGGGCCCGACCGACCCGAAGGCGGCCAAGGCCGAGACCAAGAACGGTGACGTGGTCGCCGTACTGCGGGAACGAGCGGGACGGCTGCTGCGCAAATGACCGAGACCCCCGCAACCCCCGTCACGCAGAGCGCCGACCAGACCAAGCGTCAGGTGCTCTACTGGCGGCTGCTGTCGCGGCTGTTCAGCCCCGACGAGCAGCCCTCGCTGGAGAACGCCAGCGTCGGCATCGTCGGCGAGCTGGGCCTGCCGCCCGCGCTGCTCGACCCAGGGGTGTCGGTCGACAACCTGGTGCAGCGCTTCCCCGAGCTGGCCGCTCAGTTCGACGGCCTGATGACCGAGCGGGAGCACGAGGAGGGCGACGAGGTCCGCCGCGCGGCCCTGGTCTCCAAGCTGCTGCTCAACGTGTTCGCGACCGGCTCGGGCAACGTCAGCGCGAGCCAGTTGCAGAGCTGGAAGCAGGACGCGGGCTGGTTCGAGCGCGGCATGGGCTGCGAGCCTGGCGGGCTGCGCCACCGCGTCGGCGACGAAGAGCTGGCCAAGGTCCTCGCCGGCCTGGAGGGCGACCTGGTCAAGCGCATGCGCCTGCGCGAGGTGCTGGCCGATCCGGCCCTGGCCAAGCAGCTGACGCCGAGCATGTCGCTCATCGAGCAGCTCCTGCACGACAAGTCCAACCTGTCGGGCGTCGCGCTGGCCAACGCCAAGGCGCTGATCCGCAGGTTCGTGGACGAGGTCGCCGAGGTGCTGCGCACCCAGGTGGAGAAGGCCAGCGCGGGCGTCATCGACCGGTCGGTGCCGCCGAAGCGGGTCTACCGCAACCTCGACATCGAACGGACGATCTGGAAGAACCTCACCAACTGGAGCCCCGACGACCAGCGGCTCTACGTGGACCGGCTCTTCTACAAGCAGACCGCCCGCCGCACCACCCCGGCCCGCGTGATCGTGGTCGTCGACCAGTCGGGCTCGATGGTGGACGCCATGGTCAACTGCACGATCCTGGCCTCGATCTTCGCCGGCCTGCCGAAGGTCGACGTGCACCTGATCGCCTACGACACCAGGGCACTCGACCTGACCCCGTGGGTGAGCGACCCGTTCGAGGTGCTGCTGCGCACCACGCTGGGCGGCGGCACCAACGGCACGGTCGCGATGGCGCTGGCCAGACCGAAGATCGCCGATCCGCGCAACACCGCGATGGTGTGGATCTCCGACTTCTACGACAACCGCTCACTGATCACCGACTTCGAGGCGATCCACCGGTCGGGGGTCAAGTTCATCCCCGTCGGCTCGGTCAACAGCTCAGGCAGTCAGAGCGTCGACCCGTGGTACCGCCAGAAACTCAAGGCCATGGGCACGCCTGTGCTCTCCGGCCATGTCCGCAAGCTCGTGTTCGAGCTCAAGAACTTCCTCGCCTAGGAGACCGCGAATGAGTGACGATATGCTGCGTGCCCCCGCAGAGGTGAAGTACGCCGAGGAGCTCGACTACCTGGAGTCGATCGACGACGGCCCCAAGCCGTTCACGTGGCGGCTCAGCCCCCGCATGATCCGGATGTTCGTCCTCGGCTCCGAGCGCGCCGACGGGATCGACAGGGAGATCCCGCAGAAGTGGTTCGGTGACCGCAGCTTCGTCGAGCGCAGCATCGTGACCCTGGCCTCCGACCGGGGCCTGCTGCTGATCGGCGATCCGGGCACCGGCAAGAGCTGGCTGGCCGAGCTGCTGTCCGCGGCCATCTGCCGCAACTCCACGCTCGTCGTCCAGGGCACCGCCGGCACCACCGAAGACCACATCAAATACTCGTGGAACGTCTCCATGGTCATCGCCAAGGGGCAGTCGCGCGAGTCGATGATCCCCTCGCCGATCATGACGGCGATGGAGGGCGGCGTGATCGGCCGCTTCGAGGAGCTGACCCGCTCCACCAGCGACGTCCAGGACGCGCTCATCTCGATCCTGTCGGAGAAGTACGTCTCCATCCCCGAGCTCGACGACGACAACATCGTCTTCGCCCAGCCCGGCTTCTCCATCATCGCCACCGCCAACAGCCGCGACCGGGGTGTCAACGACCTGTCCTCCGCGCTCAAGCGCCGCTTCAACTTCGTCCGCATCCCGGTCGTGACGAACAAGAAGAGCGAGGCGGAGATCGTCCGCTTCCGTACCGAGGAGCTGCTGCGCAGGCACCGGATCGAGCTGGACCTGCCGCCCACGCTGCTGGACATCCTGCTGCAGAGCTTCGCCGACCTGCGCTCGGCGGCGTCCTCGGCCACCAGCGACGACGACAAGCTGGAGTCGGCGCTGTCCACGGCCGAGCAGATCGGCGTGCTGGAGGACGCCATCCTGCACAGCCACTTCTTCGGCGACCGCGTGCTGCGCGCGCAGACGCTGGCCGGGTCGCTGGTCGGCTCGCTGGCCCGGCGCAGCCCCGAGGACCTGGCGATCCTCAACAAGTACTGGCACGGGGTGGTCGAGCCGCGCAGCAAGAAGGACGGCGGCGAGTGGCCGGAGTTCCTCGAGGGCGGCCGCGAGGCCATCGCCACGCTCTCATGATCGGCCAGCCGAGCCCCTTCGGCTCGCTCCGCGAGCAGCTGCTCGGCGCGGCCGAGCAGTTCGCCGAGGGTCCCGTCGCCGTGCCCGGCATCCTGTCGGGCCTGGTGGACGACGTGGACCGGGCGCTGCGCGAGGAGCTGGAGATCTTCCCGGTCTGCCACCATTCGCCGGCCTCGGCGCTGGCGATGGTGCGCAGGCTCAGGGAGAAGCAGCCGAAGGTCATCTATCTGGAGCTCTGCGAGGACCTGCAGCCGCTGCTGACCGAGCTGCGCAACTGCCGGCTGCCGGTGGCGCTGCAGGCGTTCGCGACCGACATCGACGGCTTCCCGAAGTCGTGGGCGCCGCTCAGCGTGGTGGCGCCCATCACGGAGGCGTCCGCCGAATACCAGGCCATCTCGTACGCGCTGGAGACCCCGGGCGTCGAGCTGGTGCTGGTGGACCGCTCGACCGACCACGTCTTCCAGTGGGCTCCCGGGGAGGAGCCGCAGGCCGCCGGCAAGAAGGAGGAGGAGGCGGGCCTGCACGGCGACGCGGTCGGTGTCGAGATCGGCGACCTGCGCCCCCGCTTCGCCGAGCTGGAGGAGCACCTGCTGCACCACGGCAAGGTGCGCCACTGGTCGGAGTGGTGGGACCAGTACGTCGAGCAGCCCCTGTCCGGGGCGGACTACGACACCTACCGCCAGGTCATGGTGCTGATCGGCAGCCTGTTCCGCCGGCTCGGCCCCGGCGGCGACCGGCTGGCCGTGGACGAGGACCGCGAGCGCTACATGTGGACCAGGATGCGCGAGCACCTGTCCGCCTCGGGCGCCGACCCCGCCGACTGCCTGTACGTGTGCGGCGCCTTCCACGCCGCCAGCCACGTCGAGCAGTTCGGCGTCAGGTCCGAGGCGCCGTTCGAGATCAGCCCGCGCACCGAGACCAAATGGCTGTACGGTCTCATCCCGTCCAGCCACTCGGCCATCGAGGCGCAGTTCGGGCTGGCTCCCGGCTCGGTGTCGATCGCGGCGGCGACCTGGGCCAAGGCGCTCACGCGGGGCAAGCTGACCCCGTTCCAGCTCCAGGGTCAGAAGAGCGCGCGCAAGCGCCCGGCCAAGCTGCCCGCGCCCGTCCCGCAGGGTGACGTGGCCGACAAGCTGACCGGGTTCCTGTCCAGCCCGCCGGCGCTCGACGCGCTCGACGAGGCCGAGCTGCTCGGCTGGTCGGTGGACATCGTCCGGCTGGCCCGGCGCAACGGCTACCTGGCCAGCACCGCCGACGCCATCGCGGTCTACGAGACCTCGATCCTGCTGGCGGGCATGCGCAACCGGGCCAGGCCGACCCCGTACGACTTCCAGGACGCCGCCGTCACCTGCATCGAGAAGGACTCCGTGCCGGGTCGGCGCGACGTGCGGCGGCTGTGCGAGATCCTGCTCGGCGGCGACCGCGTCGGCGAGGTCGGCTACGACGCGCTGCCGCCGCTGGCCAGGAACGTCTACGACCGGCTCGCGCCGCTCGGGCTCGACCTGGAGAAGCGCACGATCCAGCGGGCGCTGCTCAACCTGCAGGCCGAGCCCGACCTGGTGCCCTGCTCCGACCTGCTGTGGATGCTGCGTCACCTGCTGCCCGACGACGCCGTACGGCCCATCATGGGCGAGCGCAAGCTGGGCGAACGCTCGATCCAGGAGAGCTGGGACCTGTCGTTCGGCAAGCACCAGCGCTCGATCATCGAGCTCGGCTACGAGGGCGTCACCATCGAGCAGGTGCTGGAGCAGCGGCTGCGGCGCTCGGTGTGGGACCAGAAGGCCACCGCGGCCGTCGCGCTGGCGGCGGTCGAGGACGCGATCCTGTTCCTCGGCAGCCGGCGTTTCGCCGACGAGCTCGGCGCGCGGGCGGTGGAGCTGCTCGCGGCCGAGCGCACGGTGGACGACGCGCCGGAGGTGCTGCGCCGGATCCGGCGGCTGATGGCCTACTACCGGACGGCCGAGCCGGAGCTGCCCGCCTGGTGCGAGGCGTTCGCGACCAGCGGATACGCACATTACTGCACGCTGCTGCCGACGGCCTTCGTGGACGACGACACCGGGGTGCGGCAGGTGTCGGCCATGCTCGGGTTCCTGTTCTCGATGGAGAGCCTCGCGCTGGCGCTCGGCTGCGACCGGGCCCAGCTGGAGCTGGCCGTGCAGCAGTCGCACCCGGAGGCGCCGGCCAAGGTGGCGCTGCTGTGGGCGGCCCGGCACCAGCTCGGGCTGTTGCCGCTGGCCGAGCTGCGCTCCCGCGCGGACGACCTGCTGGCCAACCCGCTGGTCATCCCGTCGTTCCCGCAGTACATCATCGGGTTCGTGCAGGCCATGGAGCCGGTGCCGCAGTTGTCGGGGTTCGTGGTGGAGGTGATCTCCAAGGCGTTCGGACGGCTGCCCGACGGCGTGCTGCTGCCCTGGCTGCCCAAGCTGATCACCACGCTCCGCGACGGGGCGGCGGAGCTGGTGCCGGTGCTGGTCCGCGAGGCCGGGCGCACGTTCCCCGGCTCGCTGACCGCCGCCGACACCTGGACGCCGCCCTGGGAGGCCCGTCCCAAGCCCGCCGCCACTGCCGGCGCCGCTCCGGTGGCGTCGGGGCCGGTGGCGGAGCTGCTCCTGGCGCATCCGGCCGCGTGCGACGCGGTGGCCGGGGTGCTCGGGTGTGCGGGTGAGTGGTCTGCACCCGGCGCCGACGGCGGCCCGGTCGGGAATCCCGAGGTGGGCGCGTTGCTGACCGGGCATCCGGAGGCGGCGCTGGCGGTGGCCGGTCTGCTGTCCTGACCTGCCGTAGCGCACGAGCGCTGGGCGCGATCCCGTTCAGAACGGGGTCGCGCCCAGCACTGTCATGAGCCGGTACGCGCTCAGGAGGGGCGTCAGCCGAAGACGCGGGACAGCCTGGGGATCCGGCGTACCAGGAGCCAGTCCACCAGCAGCACCACGATCATCGTCATCCCGGCCAGCGGGAACAGCAGTCCCAGCACCGCCATGATGACCATCACCCCGTAGGCCGTGCGCCGGTCCGTGGCGCGGGCGGGGGCGCCGGCGCGGCCGCGCGGGCGGCGCTTCCACCACATCCACGTCCCGGTGACCACGAGCGTGATGATCGTCAGGCAGGCTCCCAGCATCACCAGCAGGTTCACCACGCCGTACCGGCGGCCCTCGTGCAGCGCGACGCCCTGCTCGACGGCCTTGGCCAGCACGCCGTACTCGTTCCAGCCGTACGAGGTCAGCACCTTCCCGCTGTACTGGTCGACGTGGAGGGTCTGCGCGTCGGCGGGGTCGCGGCGCGGGTCGGTCACGATCGTGTAGACGCCCTTGGGACCGTCCGGCAGCAGGACCTTGACGTCACATTCGCTCGGCGGGCACCTCCGGATCGCCGGCCTGGCGGCGGCCAGGGCGTTCTCGACGGGCAGCGCTCCCGGCTGCAGCCCGCCGTGCGTCGCGCCGTGCCCGGCGTGCGCGTCATCGGAGGGGGGCACGGGCAGCCGTTCGGCCGCCCACGGCACCTTGGCGTCGGGGTTGGCCGACAGGTCGCCGGACAGGGGCGTGGAGGTGTGGGGGTAGTCGTCGGCGCTCGGGGTCGTCGAGCCGGTGCTGTCCTGGATGCGCTGGAGCCCGTCGCCCCACACGCCCGACCACGGCAGGCCGGAGAGCACGAGGAACACGACCACCGCGCCCCCGCCGATCCCGGCCGTGACGTGCAGCCGGCGCAGCTTCGCGCGACCGGTCCGCACCTTCCTGACCGGCGCCGCCTTGACCCGCTTGCGCCGGCCGCCCCACCACAGGTACGTGCCGGTCGCGGCCAGGATCAGGGCCCAGCAGGCGGCGATCTCCACCACCCGGTCACCGATCGTCCCTGACATCAGCTCGCCGTGGATCGTGCGTACGACGCGCATGAACGTGGCCGCGTCGTCGATCTCCCCGACCACCTGCGCCGTGCCCGGATTCACGTACACCGAGACGCCCTGCGCGAACGGGCCGGTGTCGGAGCCCTGGAGGATGACGCGGGTGGTGCGGTCGGGGGAGGTGGGCGGGATGACGGACATGACGGGCGTGCCCGGACGTACCTGCTGGGCGGCGGCGATCTGCTCCGACAGGGGACGCGCGGTGGCGGCGGGTTCGGCCAGCGTGCGTACGTCCTGGTAGCGCCACTCCTCGAAGGGCTCCTTGAACAGGTAGATCGAGCCGGTGATCGCCAGCACGAGCAGGACGGGGGCGACGAAGATGCCGGCGTAGAAGTGCCAGCGCCAGACGACCCGGTAGCGCTGGGAGGCGGACGAGGTGGGCGGGGGTGAGGGGACGGGGGCGGTGGCTTCCGTACGGGTTTCGACCGAGGTCATGAAGGGCTCCGTTCCGTCCGGCGCGCGTAGCTGAACGAGGGCGCGCCGAGATCGGGCAAGGGGGGACCGCGTGGAAGGGGCGTATGCCCGGGAACCGGGCGACAAGGGGCCGCACGGAACCGGCGTGCGCGCCGGAACCGGGCGACAAGGGGTCGCGCAGAACTGGCGGGGACGCCAGAACCGGGCGACAGGGAGTCGCGCGGAGCCGGCATATGCGCCGAATCCAGGCAGGGGAACCGTGCGGCGCGCGTACAGGCCCGTGCCTGCGCCGCCGACGGACGTACCCGGCGAGAATGTGCGGCCGGGCACCGATGAGAGGTCGGGTCAGTCCAGTCCCGGGCAGGGCGGTCCCCTGCGGCACAGAGCCCAGGCCAGCACCTGGGAATCGCGGACGTTCGCGCGGTCCGCCGTGATCGGGCGGGCGATGCGGGAGTACGCCGGGGGCGCGGCGTCGCGGGCGATCAGCAGCGCCCACAGCAGCTCGCGCAACGAGCAGCCGAGCAACAGCAGCAGCGCGGCCAGCGCCGTCTCACCGCGATCGAGCCACCACGCCGACACCGCCGCTACCAGGGCGTGAGCCAGCAGCATGCCCGCCCAGGCGAACAAGCCGTCCTCATGATGGCCGGTGAACAGGTGCGAGTCGTGCTCGGCGCCGCCGGAGGAGAGCACGGAGGAAAGGGAGGCTTCGCCCGCCGTGAACAGCTGGTGCATCCCGTACTGGGCGGCGAAGGAGGCGGTGAGCAGCGTGCCGGGGGAGCGTCTGCGACGGGCCAGCACGTACGCGCCCGCCGCCGTCACCGCCGTGGCCGCCAGCACGGTTCCGAGACCGGCGATCGGGCCGCCGGCCAGCACATGCATGCCCAGGGCCGCGAGCACACAGACGGCCGCGAACACCGCCGCCCGCAGCCCGCGCAGACCGGGCCGGCCAGCCTGCGCGGTGTCCCTGCTGCCGGTGCCGCGTCCTTTCTGGTCGGGGCTCATGCGCGTTCACCGCTCACACCGACAGATACGGCGGGTTCGCGGGTGCGGTTCACCGAACGCGACGAACTTTCGGGTCAACGCCCGCCCACGGCGCGGCCGGTGGATCGAAGCCGCAGGTGGGAGCCCGTATGCTCACTGGGCGCCGTACACCAACCTGGGCGGGTGACCTCCGTAAAGCTGACTGACGGTGACGAAGCGGTAGCCGCGCTTGGACAGGCCACGCAGCACCCGTGGCATCGCGCGGACCGTCGACGGGTGGATGTCGTGGAACAGGATGACGCTGCCCGGCCGCACCGACCGCAGCGCCTTGCGGGCCACCTTGGCGCTGTCGCGCGACCGCCAGTCCAGAGTGTCCAGGCTCCACATCACCATGGGCCGCCTGGTCTGGTGGCGGACGGTCGCGTTGAACGCGCCGTACGGCGGCCGGACGAGCTTCGGCCGGACCCCGATGGCCGCCTTGATCGCCTGGTCGGTACGGGCGAGCTGCGACCGCACCCGGACGGCGGACAGCTTCGTCAGGTCCGGGTGCGACCAGGTGTGGCTGCCGATCTCGTGCCCCGCCGCGTACGTCCTGCGCACGACGCCCGGGCTAGCGGCGACGTTCTGGCCGACAACGAAGAACGTGGCCCGCGCCCGGTAGGCGGCCAGGTGGCGCAGCAGCGCGTCCGTGTACTTGCCCGGCCCGTCGTCGAATGTGAGCGCCACGCACTTGGCCCGGCGGCAGTCGACCGGCCTGGCCTGCTCAGCGGTGGCGCCGTTGATCGCGGCCAGCACCGGCGCCAGCGAGGCCGCCCCCGCGGCCTCCACCGCCCCCGCCGCCTTCGCCCACGCCTCCCGCACAGCGACCGATAAGGCCGCAGGCGACACCCCGGCCCCCGCTTTGGCCTCAGTCCAGGTCCCAGCTTTGGCCTCTGTTCCGGCCTCCCGGGTCTCGGGCTGGGCGGAATCCGGTGTCGCGCCCACCACGCGCCGCTCTGCCTGTGCCGTTCCGGACGTGGCCTGTGCCGGGTCCGGAGTGGCGGTCAGGTAACCACAGGCCGCCGTCAGCAAGGCGGTCGTGGCGAACCACCCCGCCGTCCCCCGTCGCGCCCCGGCCCCTGCGGGCGGGCGCGGGTTTGTGCCGATGTTCATTTTTGCCCCCTCGCGCACCGCCCCCGGTGCGCCCCCTGAGCGACGACCCCGGCGAGCGCCAGGATCGTTCCAAGGTGTTGGACTGTCGCCGTTCGCACCTGGTTCGCGGAAGGCCGCTTTCCGGATGAAGCGGTCGGGGAGGGGACGACATCTCGACCAGGGAAGCCGTCGGCGTCGCGGCCGGGCTAGGCGCCGTAACCGCCGTCGATCCGCAGCACCGCCCCGGTGACGTAGCTGGCCTGCGGGCTGGCGAGGAAGACGACGCCCGCGGCGATCTCCTCCGGCCTGCCGTACCGCCCCATCGCCGTCGTCGGCAGGAAGACGGGCGCGGCCGGGCCGTCGGCGGGGTTCATCGCGGTGTCGACGAACCCGGACTGGATGACGTTGACCGTGATGCCCCGGTGGGCCAGGTCGCGCGCCGCGCCCCGGCTGTAGCCCTCAAGGGCCGACTTGGTGCCGGCGTAGTCGGTCATCCCGGAAAAGCCCACCCGCGTTCCCACGCCCGAGCTGATGCTGATGATCCGCCCGCCGTCGGGCAGCAGCGGGAACGCCGCCCGGATCGCCGCCACCACGCTGGTGTAGTTGACGGCGAGCTGGCGGTCGAAGGCGGACTCGTCGGCGAGTTCGCTGTCGATCGGGACGCCCACGGTGACGCCCGCGTTGTTGACCAGAATGTCCAGCCTGCCGAACTGCTTGACCACGCTGTGGACCAGGCCGGCCGCCTGGGCCGCGTCCGACTGGTCCGCCTGGAAGGCCGCCGCGCGCACGCCCTTCGCCTCCAGCTCGGCGACCACGGCCTTGGCCTGATCCGCCGAGGACGAATAGCTGATCGCCACGTCGGCTCCCTCGTCGGCCAGCGCCAGTGCCGACGCCGCCCCGATCCCCCGCGATCCGCCGGTCACGATGGCCACTCTGTTGTCCAGCTTCCCCATGTGCTTCGCCACTCCTCAAATAACGGTTTTCTTGACTGTGCAGTCCACAATAAGGATGGTGGACCGCACGGTCAAGAACTCGTATCCTGTTCACATGGCACGTCCGCGATCGTTCGACGAGAAACAGGTGCTCGACGCGATCCGTGATCAGTTCTGGGACGCCGGTTACGCCGAGACCTCCCTCGAAGACCTGATGCGGGTCAGCGGCCTGGGCAAAGGCAGCCTGTACGCGGCCTTCGGCGACAAACGTCAGCTCTTCCTCCGGACGCTGCGCGGCTACACCGAAGAAAGCCATGGGTACCTGCGGCGCGCCCTCGCCGAGACGCCACGGGCCCTGGACGCCCTGCGCATGCTCATCGAGTCACCGGTCGACGACCCGGCCGGCACGCGGCGCGGCTGCCTGATGGCCAACAGCACCTGCGAGCTCGGCAACCACGATCAGGACGTCCTCGACCACGCCCACCGCACCTACGAGACGTCCACCGCGCTGATCGCCGACTGCGTCGCCCGCGCCCAGCGCGAGGGCGACCTGCCGGCCGACGCGGATCCGATCGCCCTGGCACGGGCCCTGCTCGCTGCGCAACAGGGGCTCGTGTTCATGAGCAGGACCGGGATGGACACGGAGACACTCCTGGCCACGGCACGATCGCTCGCGGCCCAGCTCCTGCCGGACCCCTCCGGCGACTGAACTCGCTCAGGTGTGGCCGACCTCGCGCAACCCCGCCTCGGCGAAGGCCGTCCGTTCGTCCGTGGACGTCCCTATCGCGGCGTGCGGGCTTGACAGGGGGCCGGGGCTGGTCTTGTCTCGTTCCATCGGGGTCGGGAGGGGAGCCCTGGCATGCTCGCGATCCGCCGCACCGTCCTTGCCCTGCTCGTCACCGCCGCCCTCGTGACGATCCCCGTCGAGCCCGTGCTCGCCCGGGCCCCCGCGCCGGGCGGGCCGGGTGCGGGCTCCCACTTCGGCCTGGCCAGGAAGGACTGCGTGGGCACCGCCACCGGCCGGGCCTCCAAGGTCTGGTACACGGTCGCGGGCGGCGTCCTGTCCGACGTGTACGAGCCGACGATCGACAACACCAACGTCGAGACCATGCAGTTCGTCGTCACCGACGGCAGGACGTTCACCGAGCTGCAGGCCCGCGACACCACCTACCAGGTGAGCACCGACCGCTCCGGCATGACCTGCACGATCACCTCGGTCAGCAGGAACGGCCGCTACCGCCTGACCACCACCTACGTGACCGATCCGGGAAGCGACGCCGTCGTGGTGCGCACCCGGCTCCAGCCCGCCGGACTGCGGCTCTACGTCCGGCTCGACGCGAGCGTCAACGGCAACGGGGGCGGCGGCCGGCCGAACGGCGGCGCCGACAGCGGCACGATCGACGGCGCCACCGGCGCGCCCGTGATCTGGGACGAGGGCACCGAGACCTCTGCCCCGGCCCGCGACTACGCCGTGCCCACCCACCTGGCGCTGCGGGCCGAACGCCGGCTGCAGGAGGCGAGCGTCGCGTACGCCGGCACCCCCGGCGACGGCGCCGCCCAGCTCGACGCGGACCGCCGGCTCACCCCCTACACCGACGCCCCGGCGGGCAACGTGGTCGCCACCGCCCGCCTGCCCATCGACGGCAGGGGCGAGGTGACGTTCGCGCTCGGCTTCGGCCGCACCAAGGCCGCCGCGCTGCGCATCGCCGGCGAGGCGGCCGGCCGTTCGTTCGAGGCCACCCGCGCCCGCTATGAGTCCGGCTGGGCCGCCTACGACGCCGGGCTGCGCCGGCCGCCGAACGCGCTCGGCGACTTCTACCGGCTGTCGGCCAACGTGCTCAAGGCCAGCGAGGACAAGACGTTCCCCGGCGCGGTCGTGGCCTCGCTGGCCAGCCCGTGGGGCCAGGCGATCTCGGCGGGTGAGCTGGTCGGGGGCAAGGCGATCTACTTCGGCTCCTACCGCGAGGTGTTCGCCCGCGACCTGTACGAGGCGTTCACCGGCTTCCTCGCCGCCGGCGACGTGGCGACCGCCCGCGACACCGTCCGTTTCCTGCTGGAGCGCCAGCAACTGCCGGACGGACGGCTGCCGCGCAACTCGCTGCTCAACGGGGAGCTCGCCCCAGACTCGGGCGGCGACCAGCTCGACGAGACCGCCTACCCGCTGCTGATGGCCTACCAGGCGGGGCTGGCGGGCGACGCGAAGCTCTGGCCGAGGGTGCGGGCGGCGGCCGACTTCGTGCTCTCGCGCGGGCCCGCGTTCGGCGTGGAGCGCTGGGAGGAGCAGTCGGGCTACTCGCCGTCCACGATCGCGGCCGAGATCGCCGGGCTGGTCGCGGCGGGGGAGATCGCCGCCAGGCAGGGCGACCGGGCCAGGGCCGCGCTCTACCGTTCGACCGCCGACCACTTCGCCCGCTCGGTCAAGGCATGGACGGTCACCACGACAGGCTCGTACGCGCCGCGCTACTTCCTGCGCCTGTCGCGCACCGGCGATCCGGACGCGGCGGCGCCGTACAACCTGGGCAACGGCGGCCCCACCGAGGACCAGCGCCGGGTGGTGGACGCGGGCTTCCTGGAGCTGACCCGCCTCGGCATCCTGCCGCCCGGCGACCCCGACGTGCTGGCCAGCCTGCCCGTCGTGGACCGGGTGATCAGGCGCGACACCGCCCGCGGCCCCGGCTGGTACCGGTACGGATCCGACACTCCCGGCACCGAGGACGGCTACGGCGACTGCCACGAGCCCGACCCCACCTCCTGTACGCCGTCGGGCAAACCATGGCCGACCGGGAACGCCGGCTCGGGGCACGTGTGGCCGGTGCTGGCCGGCGAGCGGGCCGAGCAGGCGTTGCAGACCCGCGACCAGGGCACCGCCTCCGCGCTGCTGTCGGCCATGCGCGCCATGTCCTCGGGTACCGGGCTGATCCCCGAGCAGGCGTGGGAGAACCAGGACCTGCCCGCCTCCCCGTACGGGAGCGATCCCGCCGTCGCCTCGATCGGCTTCCGCGACGGCGGCCCGGCGGGCTCGGCCTCGCCGCTGACGTGGGCGCAGGCGCAGGCCGTGCGGCTGATCCTGTCGCTCGGGTCGAGCAGGCCGGTCGAGCAGCCCGGCGTCGTACGCGAGCGTTACGCGACCATGCCGCGAACGGTCCCGCTGACCGTCACCGCCCCGGCCGACGGCACCGCGGTGGCCGGCGCGTCGGTGCAGGTCGAGGGCACCACGGCGCCCGGCGCGCGGGTCGAGGTGGCCGCCACGCCCGTCGATACGGGCGCGCCGACGCAGGTGGTCTCGGCTCGTGCGGGCTCCGACGGCGCCTTCAGCGTGGCGGCGCCGGTCTCGTTCGGGGAGGTCGTGCTCACCGTGACGGCCGCCACGCCGGACGGCAGGAACGCCTACGCGCGGCGCTCGGTCGTCGGTGACATCGCGGGCGCCACGACGGTGCTCGACGTGAGCGATCCGGAGGGGGACGACGACGGCCCGGGCACGTACGTCTACCCGACGGCCGCCGACTTCCACGACGGCGCGTTCGACCTGCGCAGATTCCAGGTCATCACCGACGACACCACCGTCTACCTGCGGGCCGAGGTGCGCGACCTGACCGCCACCTTCGGCAACCAGATGGGGGCTCAGCTGCTCGACGTGTACGTCCAGGACCCGGCGGTGGCCGCGCGCTCGACGGATCCGGCCTTCCCGCAGCGCAACCATCGCATCGCCGGGCCTGACGCGTGGACGCAGCGGGTGGAGGCGCAGGGCTTCGCCGCTCCCGTCTGGGTGACGGCCGACGGCGTGGCGCGGGCCGGGGCCGCGGTCCGCGCCACCGGCACGACGCGGACGATCACGATCGCCCTGCCCAGGGCCGTCTTCGGCACGCCGGGGCCCGGGTGGCGCTTCGCCGTGGTGCTCACCGGGCAGGACGGGTTCAGCGCCGACCAGGCCAGGGGGTTCGCCGCCACGCCGCAGCCGTTCCAGTTCGGGGTCTGCGCCGAGGGCGGCACGGATCCGCTGTGCGCGGTCGATCCCGGGACGGTGCCGAAGGCGCTCGACGTGCTCGTACCGGACGGGCAGTCGCAGGCCGACGTGCTGAACCCGCTCGCGGGCCCGGTCGAGGTGCCCGCCGTCACCGTGCCCTGAGCCGCCTGGGACCGCCGCTCGGACCGGACTGGCCCCCGGGCGGCGGCCGGGACTGCCGCCCGGGGACGTCTCACGGGACCGGTGATCCGGAACGCCGGTGGCCGGTCCCGGATGGTCAGCCGGGCCACGAGCGCTGGAGTGTGCGGCGGACACGTTCCCCGGCCGGGGGCGGCACGTCGCCGTCGGCGGAAGGGGCGGGCGGCAGCGCGGGCAGGGCCGCGGGCACCAGCACCGCCGTCTCCTCCTCGGTCACCGGCCGCTCGATCTCCGTGAAGCCACCCTCAGGCCCGCGGACGATCACCCCGGTCTCCACCCCGTGCGCGACGGTGTGCCGGTCGCGCAGCTGCAGCCCCAGGCAGATCCGCCGGGTGACGACGTACCCCAGCACCGGCCCGGCGACGATGAGGACGCGGAAGATCCAGGTGGTCGCGTTGAGCGAGATGTGGAAGTTCGAGGCGATCAGGTCGTTGCCCCCGGCCAGCCAGAGCACGCCGTAGTACATGATCCCCGCGACCCCGAGCCCCGCCCGCTTGGGCACGTCGCGCGGCCGGTCGAGCAGGTGGTGCACGGCGTGGTCGCGGGTGATCCACCGCTCGGCGAACGGGTAGAGCGCGAGCACGGTGAACAGCAGGCCGGGCGCGCCGAGCGCGGGGATCAGCACGCTCATCGTCACCGTGGAGCCGAAGACGGTGAACTCCCACGGCGGCATGATCCGCAGCGCGCCCTCCAGGAAGCCCATGTACCAGTCGGGCTGCGAGCCGGCGCTGACCGTGCTCGGCAGGTACGGCCCGTACAGCCAGATCGGGTTGATCTGGAACACCGTGGCGAGCAGCGCGACCACCCCGGTCACCCACAGGAAGAACACCGTCGTCTTCGCCAGGAACGCGGGGAAGAACGGCGCGCCGCGCACCTGCTCGTTCCGCAGCCCCTTGGCTCGGAACTGCGTGTGCGTCTGCCGCCACGTCAGGATCACCGCGTGCAGCGGCAGCAGCACGAGCAGCAGGGCGGGGATCAGCAGCACGTGCAGGCTGTAGAGGCGGGAGACGATGTCCTCGCCGGGGAACTCCCCGCCGAACAGGAACGTCGCCACGTACGTGCCCACCAGCGGCACCGAGATGATCACCCCGTGCAGGATGCGCAGCCCGGCCCCGGACAGCAGGTCGTCCGGCAGCGAGTAGCCGAACAGCCCGTTGAGCAGCACCAGCGCGAACAGGGCCACGCCGATCAGCCAGTTGAGGTCACGCGGCTTGCGGAAGGCGCCGGTGAAGAAGTTGCGCAGCATGTGCACGACGATCGCGGCCAGGAAGATGAGCGTGGCCCAGTGGTGCATCTGCCGCATCAGCAGGCCGCCGCGCACCTCGAAGCTGATCTCCAGCGACGACGCGTACGCCTCGCTCATCGTCACGCCGCGCAGCGGCACGTAGCTGCCGTTGTAGACGACCTCCTGCATGGACGGCTTGAAGAAGAACGTCAGGAAGACGCCGGTGAGCAGGATGACCACGAACGCGTACAGTGCGATCTCGCCCAGCAGGAACGTCCAGTGGTCGGGAAAGATCTTCCGCATCGCCTTCTTCAGGAATCCGGCTCCGCCGAGCCGGTCGTCCAAGGCTCCGGCCAGTGAGCTGCCCTTCATCGCCACCCCGCATACGACTTGATTGCTCCTTCAGCAACAAGACGGGATAGACGCCGCGAATGTGACACTCACCGGCCGGTGAAATTTTCCGCTCAGGCGAACCGCTCGACCGTGACGGGGATGAGGCCCTGCTCGCGCACCACCTGCCGGTGATGGTGCAGCAGCGCCCCGAGCGCGGTGACCGGGCCGGAGCCGAGCCGTGCGGTCACGTCCACGCACCAGGCGATGCCCGCGCCGATGCGGCGTAGCTCCCAGGTGAAGCCGTGGCCGCCGGAGCTGGCGCTGGCCTTGCCGACCACGCGGGGATGGTCGGTGGGTTCGAGGCGCAGGGCCGTGCGCGCGTTGGCCAGGCCGTCCTCGCCCAGCTCCCCGGCGAACAGGATCCGGTAGCGGCGCGCCCCCGAGCCGGAGCCGAGGTTGAGCGGGGCCGTGGTCGGCAGGTGCCGGCGCTCTTGGAAGAGGGTGCGCAGCCCGGCCTCCTCCGGCAGCCCGCCGCCGCCGAGGCGGGCGAAGGCGGCGCTGGCCTCCTGCCTGCTCACCGGGGTCACCCGCCCCCGCAGGGAGCTGTCGGCCCTGATGGCCCGGCTCAGCTCCGCGGAGGCGGACCAGGCACCGATCTCCGGTTGCCACTCGGCGCCGTCGATGCCGGCCGCCGTGTAGTCGTCGCACAGGACGAACTCCTCCACCAGGAGGGCCGCGGGCGAGGGGTCGCCCGCCGTCGGGGAGATCAGGTAGTAGTCCACCGGCCCATGATTGTAGGCGGCCGAACACCGGATCAAGATCATTGACACGCGCCGCGCCCCCGGTCCGCATGGCTGAAGCCGATACGGGCAGGAGTCCGCCGGATCTCCGATAACGAACTAATGTGGATAACTGCCTATATGTCAGGCGCGGGAGGCATCAGGGATGCGGAACGGCCGGACCAGAGAGACACTCGCGAGCATCATGGCGGCGGCGCTGCTCGTCACCGCGGGATGCACCTCGTCGGGCGGCGGATCACCGGACCGGCCCCCGCAGGTCAGCGCCCCGGTGGCGAAGCTGTCGATCACGCCCGCCGACGGCACGAAGAAGGTCGCCCCCGACACCGCGATCGGCGTCAAGGTCACCGGTGGCAAACTGGGCGAGCTGGCCGTCGCCGATGCCAGGGGCCGGCCGGTCAAGGGCGCCGTCGGCGCCGACGGCCTGTGGCGGCCCCGATGGCCGCTGCGGCCCTCGACGGCGTACACGGTCAGCGCCCAGGCGACCGGCACCGACGGCAAGCAGGTGACGGGGCGCTCCACGTTCACCACGCTCAAGCCCAGGCGGGTGCTGGAGAGCGGCATGTCGCCGCTCGACGGCGAGAAGGTGGGCGTCGGGATGCCCGTGCAACTGCTGCTGTCGCGGCCGATCCCCGGCCAGAGGGAGCGGGCCGCGATCGAGCGGTCGCTGGTCGTCACGATGTCGCGGCCCGTCGAGGGCGCGTGGAGCTGGGTGAGCGACCGCGAGGTCCAGTTCAGGCCGCGCGAGTACTGGCCGGTCGGGCAGAAGGTGACGGTCGTCGCGCACCTGGCCGGGCTGCGCGCGGGCGCCGGCGTGTGGGGCACCAAGGACCGCAGGCTGAGCTTCACCGTCGGGCCCGAGCACATCACCAAGGTCGACGCGAAGACCCACCGGGCGGTCGTACGGGAGGACGGCGAGGTCGTGAAGACCATCCCGGTCAGCCTGGGCAGGCCGGGCGACGACAGCTACTCCGGCGTCATGATCGCGCAGGAGAAGGCCGCCGACATCGTCATGGACTCGGCCACCATCGGTGAGCCGGGCGAATACCGCATCAAGACGAAGTGGAACGTCCGGATGACCTACAGCGGCACCTTCTTCCACGCCGCCCCCTGGTCCACCGGCGCGCAGGGCAGCTCGAACGTCAGCCACGGCTGCGTCAACGCCAGCCCCGCCAACGCCCGGTGGTTCTACGACTTCACCCAGCGCGGCGACATCATCGAGGTCACCGGCACCTCCAGGAAGCTGCGCTTCGGCAACGGGCCGACGCCGTGGGCCAAGTCGTGGGAGGCGTGGCTGGCGGGCAGCGCCCTGGGCAAGCCGATCAACGGGTAGGGCAGGCTTTGCGGCGTTCGACCTCGGCGGGGACGTACTTCGCCCACTCCACGGGCGTGAGGTCGCGGCGGGCGAGTGCGCAGGCGCCGCCGACGAGGTCGGCCGGCGGTTCGACGTCCCACAGTCGTACGCGGCCCCCGTCGTCGGCGCCGGCCAGGGTCCGCGCGTCCAGGGCGAAGGCCAGCGCGGTCACCGTCCTGCGCTCGCCGGTGGGGGAGACGCTGATCGCACGGTTGCTCGCCAGGTCCCAGAGCCGGACGGTGGCGTCCGCGCCGCCGGTCGCCAGCGTCCTGCCGTCGGGGCTGAACGTGAGCGAGGTGACGGGGTTGACGTGGCCGAGCAGCGCCGCGCTGGGCTGGTCGCCGCCACGGACGTGCCACAGGCGCACCACGCCGGCCGCGTTGCCGGTCGCCAGGGTCCTGCCGTCGGGGCTGAAGGCCGACGCGAGCACGGGCTCGTTGTCGTTCAGGCGCATCGAGACCTCCTTCGTGCCCAGGTCCACCAGCTGCACCCCGCCGGCGACGGCGAGCGCCAGCGTGCGCCCGTCGGGGCTGAGCGCCAGCGACGACGGCTTGGCGCGGGTGGCGATGCGGTCGCGCACGTCCAGGGAGCGGCGGTCGACGACGCGCACGCCCGCGCCGCCGCCGACCACCAGCGTGCGCCCGTCGGGACTGAACGCCGCCACCGAGCCGGCCCCGCCGATCCTGGCCGGCTTCCGCCGGACCTGCACCCCGGTGAGCCGTACGCCGTCCTTGCCCGCCTCGGCCGCGACGATGTCACCCGCCCGGTCGAACGCCAGCGCCAGCGCCTGCTCACCCAGACGGTAGGACGACCTCCTGGCCGGCCAGCCGAGCACCCGCAGCAGCCCGGAACGAGCCTCGGGGGTGGGGCTGACCCGCCAGGCCAGCGCGGCCAGCAGCGCCGAGAGCGCGGGATCGCTGACCAGCGCGCTCTGCTCGGCGAGCCCCTGCGACACCTCGTCGTCCCGCACGATCCGCAACCGGCGCTCCGCCGTGGTCAGGCTGGCCACGTTGAGGCCGGCCACCAGCACCGTCACGAGCAACGCCAGCAGCGCGGTCCCGCGCACCGTCCTGCGCCTCCTGCGGGCCCGGTCGCCGGCCTCGAGGAAGAGGCGGGCCCGGTCGTCCAGGGGCAGCTCGCCGCTCTCCTCCCACCGCCCGCGTGCCTTCATCACCGTGGCCAGCCTGGTGCCCCGGTAGAGGAACGCCGGATTGCGCCGGTTGTCCATCCAGGCGGCGGCGTCGTCCAGCAACTGGTCGTACAGGATCTGGCCCGACAGGTCCTCCTCGAACCACTCCCGCAGCCGCGGCCAGTCCTCGGCCAGGCACCCGTGCGCCATCCGCACCGCGTCCGCGTCCACCACGACCACGCGCGCGGCGGCCAGCGCCCGCAGCACCGCGTCGAGGTCGCCGGGCGCGTCCACGTGCTCGGCCCGCAGCCCTTCGAGCGTGGCCCGCCGGGGCAGGATCCGGCCGTCACGGGAGATCGCCGCCAGCCGGCGCAGCACCGTACGGGCGACGGCCTGGCGCGGGACGTCGAGCGCGAGGTAAGCGGACTCGGCGGCGTCGACCACCGCCCTGCGGATGCCGCCCGTCTGGGCGTAGCCGCGCAGGGTGAGCCGGTGGCCCTCGCGGTGGCACCAGGTCGTGTGCATCGCCTTGGCCAGCAGCGGCAGCGCACCCGGCTCCGGTGCGCCGCGCGGGGTGCGCAGGTCGTCGAGCACCGCGTCGACCAGCCCCTCCTCCAGGGCCAGCCCCGCCACCTCCGCCGGGCCGGTGATCGCCCGCCGCAACTCGCCGCGCCCCATCGGCCCGAGCACGTACGCGGGGCCGGCCAGCTCGGGGAAGGCCGCGCACCGACCGGCAAAGGGTGCGCTCACCACGACCACGACCAGCGCGGCGTGCGGGCCGGTGGCGATGGCGTGCAGCGCGGCGACGAACGCGGCCGTGTCAGGATCACCGGACACGGCCCCGGCCAGCACCTCCTCGAACCGCTCCACAACCAGCACCAGCCCCTGGCAGGACGGCTCGCCGCCCGACGGCAGCTCGCCACGCAGCTCCCTGCCCGTCGGTCCGTTGCCCGGCCGGCCATCGCCGGACAGTCTGCCGCCCGGGAGCGCGGTGCTGGGGAGGGTGGCGTTCGGGAGGGCGGTGATGGCTTGGGTGGCGACGGAGCGGGCGCTTGCTGGGCGTTCGCGGAGTGAGGCGAGCACGGTCGCGGTGTCCAGGCCATCGACCAGGCCGGCCAATGACGCGGCGAGCTCGTTCAGTGGGGCGGTGCCGGGGGTGAGGACCAGGCCGTGCCATCGCGTGCCCCGTGGCCCGCTCTCGGCCAGGGCGGGCAGGAGGCCGGCGCGGACCAGCGACGATGCCCCCACACCGGTGGGCCCGGTCACCACTACCGGCTCCCGTGCCTCCGACAGCAGGCCGGCCAGTTCCCTGACGGCCTCCTCGCGCCCGAAGAACACCTTCGCGTCCCGTTCGGAGAACGGCTCGGCGCCCGGATACGGCAGCCCGTCGAACACCTCGCCCGCGTCGGGCACCAGCGGCCTGACCGTCCCGCGCAGCCGGTCCAGGTCCCGCTCGCCGCGCACCACCACGACCTCGTGGGCGGCCCGCTCCAGCAGCGCCAGCGCCTCGGGGGCGGCGTACCCGGCGACGACCAGCACGATCCTGGCCGGCCAGCCCCGTGCCCGCACCCGTTCCATGAGGCCGGCCAGGTCCGCCGCCTCCCGTGCGGTGAAGACGGCGTCCACGATCCGCACCAGCAGCCGGGGTCCGGATGCCGACAGGACCGCGTAGTCGGCCGCGACGTCGCCGTCCCGCCAGTCGCGCCGGTATCCGGCCCGCTCGTCCAGCAGCCACGCCTCCACCGCCCGGTCCGCGGCCTGCCGGGCAGCGGCTCCCGTGCCGAGCACGCGGTCGGCGAAGCGGCCGTCGATCGTGCCGCGATCACCCCCCGCCGTGGCCAGCCGGAACGCCCGCCAGGCCAGCTGCAGGAAGGCCCGCACGTTGCCGCCGCTCAGCCGCAGCAACGCGCGCACCCCCTCCTCCGTGAACGGCCCGATCCCGCTCCCCGAGCCGACCGAACCGCCCGGTCCGGCCGACCCGCCCGGCCGGCCGGTCCACCCGCCTGGCCCGCCGCCCAGCCCGCCGTTCGGCCTGGCCGGCCCGATGCCGGGGACGCGAGCCCGTTCCAGGTACGCGCCGAGCAGGGCGAATGCCTGATCGGGGCTGAGCACGCCCGTCTCCAGGTGGTTGGCCCCGAAGCGCTGCCGCAGGTCGTCAGGCAGCGCCTCCCACCCCGCCCCGCTCCCCGACAGCAGCAGCATCCCGCCCTCCTGCGGGACTCGCTCCACCAGCGAGTGCAGCACCCCCAGGTTCGACGGCCGGCCGAGGACGAGCCGTTCGCACTGGTCCACCACGATGATGACGGGCCGCCCGACCCTGGCGCACAGCGCGGTCAGCAACTGCAGCCCGTGGCGGCACTGGTTGGCGTCGGTCATCGGTCCTGACACGCCCAGCCGCGCCGCGTCCGTCGGCGTGATCTCCCGCCCGGCCAGCCACGCGAACGCGGCCTCCTCCATCGCGGGCTCCAGCAGCGACGTCAGCGCCCGCTGGAACTCCTGCCCGTCGTCGGTCACCCGGCCCAGCTCGTCGGCCTGCGCCTCCAGCACCGCGCCCGGCTCCACCAGCAGCTCCGTGAACAGCAGCTCCGCCCGCCCGGGATCGGGCGGCCGGCGCAGGCCCGCCTCCTCGCCGGCCAGCACCGCCTGGAAGCCCCGGCTCAGCTCGCGCAGCCGGTCGCGGCCCACCTGGCTCATGAGTCGCTGGTAGAGGGCGCGGAAGTCGCCGTCCTGGGCCTTGGCGTAGAGCCGGAGCGCGCCGGTCTCGCCGCCGAGCGCGTACCTGATCGTGTGGGTCTTGCCGGTGCCGTGCTCGCCGTGCAGGAACGCCACCTGCCCGCAGGACGGATGCTCCAGGTACTGCCGGACCAGCGCGGTCAGGCCGGCCACGGCGGGCAGCTCGACGGTCGGCCCCGTGATCTGGGCGTCGAGGATGTCGGCGTCCCTGACCTGCTCCTCCATGCTCATGGTGCCGCGCGCGGGGAACGGGTTGCCGGTGGCCGTCCTCATGACGCCCCCAGCTCGTTCAGCATCCTGATCATGAAGAACATGAACCGGTGCGGGATCTCCAGCTCGGTGTTGTTCGGCCAGGGGCCGTGGTCGGCGGCCGAGCCGAGCCGGATGTCCAGCAGCAGGCTCAGCGTCTTGACCACCGACTTGATCGGCGTCGGCGCGGGCCAGGCCGTCTCCAGGCTGTCGGGCGGGAACGGGCTCGGCAGCGCCGAGGCCGCCCGCCACCGCTCCTCGGCCAGGCAGCGGACCTGCTCGCCCTTCAGCGGCTCCAGCTTGATCAGATGGACGTCCAACCGGCTCAGCTCCTCGTACGAGGGCGTGTTGGCGTGCTTGTAGTCGCCGTGCGTGAACACCGCGATCGACCGGCTGCTCTTGAACACCTTCCGCATCGCGTCCACCAGGCTCGTCTGCCGCAGGCCCTCGAACACCACCCCGAACGAGCACCGTCCTCTGGCCTGCCCCGCCAGCTCCCCGTGCAACCGCCGGGCGAGCCCCCGGTAGCGGCTCTGGTAGACGCCCTCGTCGATGCCCTCGATCGTGTTGAGCGACTCGGTCAACGCGGGGGAGAGCGTCAGGTCGGCCTCCTCGATCTCGTTCTGCAGCTCCACCATCGCCTCCTTCACCCACTCGAAGTCGCGGTTGTGGCCCACCTTGATCCGGCTGACCAGCAGCCGGTCGTCGAGCTCGCTGACCTGCCGGTAGACGTCGAGCACGTGGTTGGCGATCGTCGTACGACCGGTGTAGTCACGGCCGCTGACCACCACGAACGCCGACTCACCCGCCTCCACGGTCCGGCGCAGGTACGTCCTTAGCGCGTCCGTCGAGACGAACCCGTCGATGTCGACCAGCAGCGAGCGGTCGCCCGCGCGGGCCAGCGGGTCCAGCGGCTCGATCCGGTACGGGTTGCCGTGACGCAGCCCGTACAGCTCGTAGCGCAGCGGCTCCGACAACATCGTCAGCGGCCCAGCATCGTGAGATAGCCGGGGAGCTCGTCCTTCACCTCCGTGAACGCCGTGCCGCCGAAGACGCCGCCGAGGTAGTCCTGCGACCGGTGGAACCTGCGTACGGCCGCCGCCATCGGTTCGGCCTCGGCCTGGCCGTAGCGTTCGACGAGACGGTCGGGGCGGTCGAGGGGCAGGCGGCCGGCGTACATGTCCTCCAGCGCCGCGGCCAGGCGGGGGCGGGCCACGATGGCGTCGTACAGGTCGGGGCTCTGGACGCGCAGGACGACCAGCCTGATGACGATGTCGGCGCGCAGCGGCGGGCCGCCGACGACGCTCATGACGGCGCAGGTGTTGAGCACCCGCTTGATCCGGCGCGGGTTGGGGGCGACGATCCCGGCCAGCAGCTCCCGGTACGCGGCCAGTGCGCCGGGCAGCGGCAGCCGGTCGAGGAAGGAGCCGGGGTCGATCGGCATCAGCGTGAGCGGCAGCTGAACAATCTTGTCCAGATATTCGTCGCCAATTTCCACGACTCGGGCGGCATCGAATCCGAATTCCCGATATTTCACGGCAATGCCCTGATCGACCACATTCTTGGCGACGGCCAGAATGACGACGACGTGGCGCAGATCGAGGAACAGCTTGACCGACTCCAGGAGATCGACGATCTCGTGCGGCTGGCAGCGGTCGAGGTCGTCGATGAAGATCACCAGCCGGGCTCCGTCGGCCGCGGCGCGGTCGGCCTGCTCCTGCAGCGTGCGCCGCAGGTTGCGCAGCTCGCTGTGCACTTTGCCGCGCTGCTCGGCGTACTGCCTCGACAGCTCGCCGATCCGGTCGAGCGTGACCGCGCCGCCCGAGACCTTGCGCAGCAGCGTGTCGGAGGTCAGCCCGGCGATCACGTGGCCGAGCCGGCCCGCCGCCTCGCGCAGGCGGTGGCGTCCGTCCTGCTCCAGAGTGTCCTGCAGCGCGTGCAGCAGCGGCAGCAGCAGGTGGGGCTCGCCCCGGTGCACCCACGGGTTGAAGTGCACCCTGATCGTGCGGCCCGGATGATCCTCGGCCAGGCGCTGGTCCACCATGCGCAGCAGGCTCGACTTCCCGCTGCCCCAGGGGCCGTACACGCCGATCGTGAACGGGGTCTCGGTCGCCGCGTCGGTGATCACCCGGACCAGGGGGTCGACGTAGCGGCCGAAGCCCAGCTCGTCCTGCTCCAGCCCGACCGGAGCGTCGGACAGGACCGGAATGTCTTTGTCCATGAATGCTCCTTTGCGGGCGTGCGCGGTCGGCCGTGCAATGGAGCATATAAACCGGCCCCCGCGAAGGAGCGAATTCGGGAAATCCTTTGTCGGGCGCCGCCCGTTCCTTCGCCTGTTCTCCGGTACGCGGGAAATGCGCGCCGGCGGCGATGAAGACGCAGACTGGGAGGACGACATCGCCGTTCATGGAAGGCGTTGTGATATCAGGTGCCGACTGACGGAAGGTGGCGCAGGCCGGCCCGGCTGCCCGCCGTCGCCCTGTGGCTGCTGATCTGGCTGCTCAACTGCTACGAATTCCTGCTCACCATCTGAGCCCTCGCTGTCCGGTGGTCAGGCGCTCGCCCCCGGGACCACCAGGCCCGACTCGTACGCGAAGACGACCAGCTGGGCCCGGTCGCGGACGCCGAGTTTGATCATCGACCTGCTCACGTGGGTCTTGGCGGTGGCAGCGCTGATCACCAGGTGCTCGGCGATCTCCTCGTTCGACAGCCCTCTGCCGACCAGGGCGACGATCTCGCGTTCGCGGCCGGTCAGCCGGTCGAGCCCAGGGGCGGGGAGCGCCGGGCGGGGCGGGGTGCTCACGTACTCCTCGATCAGGCGGCGCGTCACCGACGGCGACAGCAGCGCCTCGCCCCTGGCCGCCACCCGCACCGACTGCAGCAGGTCGCCCGGCTCGATGTCCTTCAGCAGGAAGCCGCTGGCGCCGGCCCGTAGCGCGGCGAAGACGTACTCGTCGAGGGCGTAGTTGGTGAGGATCACCACGCGGACGTCGTTCAGCTCCGGGGTGGCGCCGATCCTGCGGGTGGCCTGGATGCCATCCATCAGCGGCATGCGCACGTCGAGCAGCGCCACGTGCGGCCGCAGCCGCTCGGCCAGCGCCACCGCCTGCGCGCCGTCGCCCGCCTCGCCGACCACGGCGATGTCGTCGGTGAGTTCGAGCAGGGCCCTGAAGCCGGCTCTGATCAGCGGCTGGTCGTCGGCCAGCAACACCCGGATCACAGCCGCTCCCCAGCCTGGGTGTGGAGCTCGGCCGGCTCTCCTCCGGCTCGGGCGGGGAGCGCGGCCGGCTGCCCTCCGGGGAGTTCCGCGTGTACCGCGAAGCCGCCGTGCTCGCCGGGGCCCGCCGTCAGCGAGCCGCCGGCGGCGACCGCGCGTTCGCGCATCCCGATCAGCCCCATCCCCGGCCCGGCCACGCCCGGCTCGCCGTCGTTCTCCACCCGCAGCACGATCGCCGAGGGGGCGTAGTCGACGCTCACCGTGACCGCCGCCGCGCCCGCGTGCCGCAGCACGTTGGTCAGCGCCTCCTGGGCGATCCGGTACGCGGCCCGGTCGACCTCGGGCGACGGCGCGTACGGGACGCCGCGGACGGTGTGCGTCACCCGCAGCCCCGCCCCCTCGGCCCTGGCGACCAGGCGCGGCAGCCCGGACAGCCCCGCCTCGACCTCCTCGGGAGCACGCAGCACGCCGAGGGTGGCACGCAGCTCGTTCATCGCCTCGTGCCCCGACTCCTTGATCGCCAGCAGCGCCTCCCTGACCCGCTCGGGCCGGCGTTCCAGCAGCTCAAGGGCCAGGACGGCCTGCACATTGACCACGGAGATGCTGTGCGTGAGCGAGTCGTGCAGCTCCTGCGCGATCCACAGCCGCTCCTCGCCCGCCTGGCGCAGCGCCGCCTCCTCGCGCGTGCGCTCGGCCTCCAGCGCCCGCTGCTCCACGGCCTCCGCTCGCTGCTCCATCGCCTGCGCGCGCTGCTCCACCGCCCGCAGGTACGCCCTGCCGCTCCTGGTCACCTCGCCCACCAGCACCATCGCCACCAGCCAGCCGCTCAGCAGCGCCATCCAGCTGCCCGGCGGCGGGTCGTCGGGCGCCAGGGCCATCAGGCCGTACATCGACACGGCCAGCGCCGCCGCCAGCCAGATCGCCGCCTTGCGCCGGCCGAGCACGACGAGGGTGTAGATCGAGGCCAGCGCGGGCGCGGCGGTGAACACGCCCGGGTAGTGAGCGGCGTAGTACACGACCCCGGAGGCCGCTGAGACGATCCCGGCCGCCAGCGGGGCGGTGCGGCGGAAGGCCAGCGACAGCGCCGCGACCACGATCAGCGCCAGGCCCGCCGGGTCGAGCGGCCGTTCCTGGGGGCCCGACCACGACAGGTTCGCGTACGTGCCCGCCACGATCGCCGTCAGCACGCCCGCCGCGACCAGCGCGTCCTTCCCGCGGGTGTCCATGCCTTCAAGGTAGGGGACCGGCTCGGACGGGGCGTCATCCCGGGGGCGTACGTTTCGCGTACCGGGCGTCCCGCGTACGACCCCGGGAGTACGGAACAGAGTCGTCCGGTGCGGGATGTGGACGGAGGGGTGATCCGAGGAGCATTCCCGGCATGACCTCCTCGAACTCCGTTCCGCGACCGCGCGGCTGGATCGTCTGGTCGTTGCGGGTGACGGCCACCGGGCACCTGGCCGGTGTGCTCGTCCAGGCGGCGCTCGCCGGGCTGTTCGTCACCGGCGACGTCGATCTGCTGGCCTGGCACCGCGACAACGCCGGCTACACGCACGCGCTGCTCTACCTGCAACTGGTGGCCGCCGTGCTGCTGTGGCGGCCGGGACGCGGCCCCGGATGGCCGGCGCTGGCCGGGGTGGGGCTCGTGGTGCTGGAGACGGCGCAGGTGGGGCTGGGCCAGGCGCGGATCATCGCGGGGCACTTTCCGCTCGGCGTGGCCATCTTCGGGCTGTCGGCCGTCTTCACCGCGTGGACCTGGCGAGCGTTCCGCCGCCCCGCGCCTGTGGGGGACGGCGGTGCCTCCGACGTGGGGGTGGAAAGCGCGGGGGCGGAAAGCGCTTGGGCCGGAAGCACGGGGGCCGGTGGCGTTGCGGGCGGGCGCGGCGATGCCGGGGGTGGCGCATGAGCCGCGTCGGGGCCGGAGGGTTCTCGCGGCGGGCGTTCCTGGGGGTGCTGGGCGGGGCCTCGTTGGGCGTGGCGGGGTGCAGGACGACGGCCGAGGTGGCCGGGCAACTGCTGCGGAGCAGGGCGCGGCTGCCCAAGCCGTTCACGGTGCCGCTGCCGATCCCGGACGTGGCCAGGCCGGTGGCTCCCGGCCGGTACGAGGTGACGCAGCGGGTGGCGGCGGCCGAGATCCTGCCAGGGCTGCGTACCGAGGTGTGGGGATACGGCGGCACCTTCCCCGGGCCCACGTTCGAGCTGCGGCGCGGGGAGCCCGCCACGGTCGCGGTGCGCAACGAGCTGCCCGTGCCCACCTCCACCCACCTGCACGGGGGCGTCACCCCGCCCGGCTCCGACGGCTACCCGACCGACCTCGTCGTGCCCGCCGGCTCCGCGCTACGGCCGGATCACCCAGGAGAGGTGCACCATCCGCTGGTCAACGAGTACCGCTACCCGGTCGGCCAGCGCGCCGCCACGCTCTGGTACCACGACCACCGGATGGACTTCACCGCGCCGCAGGTGTGGCGGGGGCTGGCCGGGATGGCGCTGGTGCGGGACGACGAGGAGGACGCCCTGCCGCTGCCGCGTGGCGAGCGGGAACTGCCGCTGATGATCTGCGACCGGGCCTTCGAGGAGGACGGCTCGTTCCGCTACCCGCAGCCGTTCGACGCCCCGCCGGCCGGACACACCCCGCCGACCGGGCACGGGCGGCACGGCCCGCCGAACGGCTGGGGGAAGCTCGGCGGTGACTACATGGAGGGGGTCGAAGGGGACGTGATCCTGGTGAACGGCGCCCCCTGGCCGGTCGCCGAGGTCACGGCCACCCGCTACCGCCTGCGCCTGCTGAACGCCTCCAACGCCCGCAGATACCTGCTCAGGCTGACCCCCGGCGGCCGGTTCACGCAGATCGGCAGCGACTCCGGGCTGCTCGCCGCCCCGGTGGCGCACGACGCGATCCCGATCTCCCCCGGCGAACGGTACGACGTCGTCGTCGACTTCTCCGCCTACCCGGTCGGCACCGCCGTCACCCTGGTCAACGCCCTGGCCGACGGGCCGGCCGGGAACGTCATGCGCTTCGTCGTCACTCGGCGGGCGCCCGACGACGGCGCCGTGCCGGCCGTCCTGTCCCGTCCCCCGCAGCGGGTGCGCCCCGTGACCACCCGCCGCTTCGACTTCCGCGCGACGGACGGCGCGTGGACGATCAACGGGCAGCGCTACCGCCCCGGCGTGCCGCTGGCCCGCCCCCGCCTGGGCACCGCCGAGATCTGGCGGCTGACCGGGGACTTCCGCCATCCCGTGCACGTGCACCTGGCTCACTTCCAGGTGCTGGCCAGGAACGGCCGGCCGCCGGCCGCCACGGACGCGGGCTGGAAGGACACTGTGGACGTGCGCCCGTACGAGGTCGTGGACGTGCTCGCCCGCTTCGACGGCCACCGCGGCACGTACATGCTGCACTGCCACAACCTCGAACACGAGGACATGGCGATGATGGCCGACTTCGAGGTGATCTGAGGGGATATGACCGTAGGGGCCCCTCCCGATCAACCCGTCGAACTACTAAGTTGATCCCATAGGGGACTATTCATCGGATGACCAATGCCCCCTCGTCTGATGGAGCTAGGAGCAGGCATGCAGATCGTACGGTTCACCAGCCCTCTGACCAGCGCCGACGCTGTCGGGATCGATGACGGCGAGCAGGTGGTGGAGCTGGCCGGGATCACCACCGTGGGCGAGCTGCTCCGGTTGTCCTCCGATGAGCTGCGCCGGCGCTGCGCGGAGGCGGACGGACCACGGCACCCGTCCGGGTCGGTGCGGCGGCTGGCTCCCGTGGACGGGCGGATGGAGGTGTGGGCGGCCGGCGTCACCTACCGGCGCTCGCGCGAGGCCAGGGTGCTGGAGAGCGAGCGGGCCGCCGACGTGTACGAGCTGGTCTACGACGCCGAGCGGCCCGAGCTGTTCTTCAAGTCGGTGGCGTGGAAGGTGTCCGGCGACGGCGGGCGCATCTCGGTCCGCGAGGACTCGGGCATCGACGTGCCGGAGCCGGAGCTCGGGCTGGTGCTGAACGCGCACGGGGAGATCGTCGGCTACACGGTCGTGGACGACGTCAGCTCGCGCACCATCGAGGGGGTCAACCCGCTCTACCTGCCGCAGGCCAAGATCTACCTTGGCGCGTGCGCGGTGGGGCCTGCGATCAGGCCCGCGTGGGAGGTCGCGGACCCGTACGCGCTGGACATCTCGCTGAGCATCGCCAGGGCGGGGGAGACGGTGTGGGACGGCAAGGCGAGCACCTCCCAGCTGAACCGGCGCCTCGACGACCTGGCCGGCTACCTGTTCCGCGCCGACTCCTTCCCCGACGGCGCGGTGCTCGCCACCGGGACGTGCCTGGTGCCCGACCTGCCCTTCACGCTCCAGGACGGCGACACGGTGACCATCGGCATCGGCGAGATCGGCACCCTGACCACCACCGTGGTCAAGGGCCTGGCCGCCATGAGCTGAGCGCGGGGACGCTCCCGCTCGGAGGCGGGAGCGTGCCCTCTCACCAGGGTGACGGGGCCGGAGGCGGGACCACCGGCGGGCGGTCGTCACAGGTGATGGTGTTCGGCAGCAGCCACGGCGCCAGCCAGCCCCCGTCGTTCCCGCCCCGATCCGTCAGCGAGAACTCCGACCCGGTCGCGGGGAAGCCGAACGAGCCGCAGTTGTTCACCCCGACTGCCCCGACGTTGCGCGCGTCGACGTTCTCGAACGTGGCCGACCCCTTCACCCGGGCGCTGACCACGGAGGTGCCGGTGCCGTCCACCCGGATGTCCTTGAAGCGCACGTTCGTGATCGCGTACAGATCCTTCACCGACCACTCGCTGACCAGCATGATCGCGTTGTAGGTGTTGTCGAGGAAGTCGTTTCCGGTCACCCGGACGTCGGCGGCGATGTCCCGCTCCAGCGCGTAGAACCAGATGGCACCCAGGCCGATGTTCCAGTTGAGCTCGTAGGTGCCGGATCTGACCGTCGTGTTGCCGGTGATGTCGAGCCGGCCGGTGAACGGTTCCGCGCCGAAGCGGGAGCCCACCTGGAGGGCGCTGCCCTCCCTGACCGGGTCGGCGATCAGGTTGCCGGAGATCGTGTTGTCGCCGCCGCCGTAGACGGCGATGCCGTTGGCCAGCACGGGGCTCTGCACGGTGTTGCGGGCGAACGTGTTGCCGGTGTTCTGGATCTTCTCCGACCACATGGCCAGGGCGTCGTCACCGGTGTTGCGGAGGAAGTTGTCCGCCACGAGCGAGTTCGTCACGCCGGTGTGGAAGTTGATCGCGTCCGCGATCTGGTCGACGATGACGTTGTTCGTGATCCGCACGTTGCTCATCGGGCCGTCGAACCACATGCCGACCTTGGTGTGGCGCAGGTGCAGGCCGTCGATCGTGGAGTCGCTCATCGCGCCGCCGATGCCGTTGACCTGGTCGGTGTCGATGCGCTCGCGTACGTCGCCCTCGATCGCGAACCCCGACAGGTGCACGTTCCTGCTGCCGCCGTCGGCGGCGTCCCGGCCGTAGAAGCCGACGCCGGTGTGCGTGGAGCCGTCGGGGGCCGGGCCGGGCAGGGCGGTCTCGCGGCCCTTGATGATCGTGTACCAGCTGCCCGCGCCGGTGATGGTCACGTCGTCGACGATGATGTGCCGATTGATCTGGTACGTCCCCGGCGGCACGTACACCTTCAGCCGCTTGCGCTTGGCGAAGGCGATGGCCCGGTCGAACGCCCCGGCCGCGTCCCGCCGCCCCGTGGGGTCGGCGCCGAAGGCCAGCACGTTGGCCGCGAGCAGCTCGATCCGGGGCGGGCCGACGAGCTCGGAGTCGAGCAGGTCGATGACCGTCCACGCGGCCGCGCTCCCGGCCGGGGCGGTCAGCCGTACCTTGTCGCCCGCCCGGTACGTCCGCTTCAGCAGCAGGCGCTGCTCGTCGTAGAAGTGGCTGGGCCGGAACGGCTTGGGGATCACGGGCGGCGGGGTGGTGGCGGCGGGCACGCACGAGCACTCGGTGATCCACCAGTCGGGATGCAGCAGGCCGGCGCCGGGGTCGTTGGAGAACGGGTACTGGTTGTAGAGCCAGGCGTACTGCGACGTGAGCGTCATCGTGGTGCGGTCGCGGCCGTTGACCGTGACGTCGAGGGGCGCGGTGATGCCGCCTCCGCCGGGCGCGTCGGGGATGCTGTAGCGGACGGTGATCGCGTTCGCCCTGGCCGGCAGGGTGAACTCCACGTGCCGGCCCGGCTCCAGCCGGACCGCCCTGCGCCCCGACGCCTCGGCGGGCAGCGTGTACGCGTCGCGGCCCGGCCCGATGACGGTGCCGTTCGTCGTCGCGTTCTCCGCCTCCTGCTCGGCGAAGGCCACCCGGGCGCCCCGGCCCGCGACCAGGGCGGGATCGAGTCCAGCCCTGGTGACGACGGGCGCCGTTGGGGCGGACCCGGCAGTGGACTCTGTGGCGGACTCGGTGGCGGACTCTGTGGCGGACTCTGTGGCGGACTCTGTGGCGGACTCGGCGGCGGACTCGGCGGCGATCGGGCTGGCCGCGACGGGGCCGGTGAGGCTCAAGGTCAGGGCGGCGACGGTGGCCGCGGTGAGGGTGCGACGCATCGCGTCCTCGTTTCTCTCGGGGGGTGAGGCGACAGTAGGCCGCTCGCACACCCCTCGACAAGACCCTGTGAACTACTTTCGGCTACTCCTCAAATTCTTGCGTCAGCGACGCAAACAGCTTGCGGAAATTACGTCGGACTACCAGCCCCACGGATCGTTCTCGGACGAGGGACCGAACTGGGCCGCCTCCTCGCGCAACCGTCCGGCGCGGTCGCGCAGGTTCTCGGCGGTGGCCAGGCACGAGTCCTCCAGCTCGCCCAGCTCACGGCGGAGCGAGCGCGCCCGCGTGAGGAACCGCTGCGCCGCGGGCCCCCTCCAGTACGGCTCGCAGTCGCCGGGCTCGGCCGGGATCCCCTCGAAGGCGTCCGCGAGCCCGCGCGCGTAGCGGGTGAAGGCAGCCGCCAGCGACTCCTTCTCGGCCGCGTCGCGCAGCAGTTGGTGCTTGGTGAGCATGCTCAGCGGCCCTCGATCTCCAGCGCCGCGCCGAGCCCGCGCACGACGGTACGCCAGGCCCGCTCCCGCAGCCCGTCCACGCCGGCGCCCGGCTTCAGTGCCTCGTGCACCGCGCTCGCCAGCGGCTCCGCGCAGCCGGGATCGCCGGTCGCGGCGTCCAGCAGGACGCGGGCCTCGTCCTGGTGCTCGGCCAGCAGTTGCTGGAACGCCAGCGGATCGCCCTCGTACGCCCGCACCAGCGCACGCGGGCTCCAGCCAGGGGCGGGCGGCCGGCCGAGCAGGCCCGTCGCCACCCGGTTCAGCATCGCGCCCGACTGCCCCGCGAGGGTGACCAGGTTCGTCAGGACATCGGGAGGGGCACTGTCCACCAGCTCATACCATTCGTCCCCAAGCCGCCCGGTCCGCTCCGCACTGGCGAACGCCTCAGCCAGCACCCGCCCACCCACCGATCCGCTGTCAGTGACCGGCCCGCCTTGGGGCGGTACGGCGTGGTCGGCCGGGCCGGCGCCGTCCGCAGGCCCGCCGCTGTCCGAGGTGGCGTGGCCCGACAGCAGGCGGGTGAAGGCGTCGGGTCCGATGGCCGCCAGCAGCGCCGCCGCGTAGGCGGGATCACCGGTCCTGCCCTCGGCTCCGGCCAAGGCTCGATCGACCACGCCGCCCGCCTCCTCGCCGCTCACTTCAGCCCCGGTCGCCGGCTGGTCCAGGGCCTGGAGGACGGCGCGCGCGGTCCGTTCCGCGGCCAGCACCGCCTCGGTCGCGCTGCCGAACGGGAACGTGCCGGTGAGCATGCCTCTTTCCCGCACCGGCACAAGCTGCTCCAACGTGTCGACGCGCCACTTCAGGTCCTGCTGGGACTCGTGGTAGAACTCCCAGGCGCGGCGCATGGCCGTGGTGCCCCGGTGACCGGCCCAGTCCTGGCCCGCCTCGGCGATGGCGGCGTCCAGCCCGGGTCGCGTCCGGCCCAGGACCCCCTTTCCCGCCTCCAACCGGCGGATCAGCTCTTGTGCCCAGCGGGGGTCGATCCCTACGAACTCCCCCATGAACCCTCCCAGAGGGGCTATTTGCCAGGCGGGAGTCAAGCACATCAGAGGCGCCGCACGACACGCGTTTCACAGAACGGGAATCGCCGCCCTCAGATCACGCACCGAGCCGGCCGCGCTGAGCCAACCGTGCCGAGCCGCGCCGCGTCTCTGGACGCCCGTGCTCATCCCGATGCGCTCTCCTTCTCGAACGAGCTCAGCGTGGGGTCGTAGTCGAGGGCGCCGATGTCGTACATCGGAGTCATCCAGTGGTAGAAGTTGTCCCCCCGCTCCCGCAGCAGGTCGTACAGCCGCCGCATCATGCGCCGCCGGACCGGAGCCAGCTCGGGATGGGTGTACCGGTTGCTCAGCTCGTGCGGGTCGGTACGCAGGTCATACAGCTCGTTGACCGACTCCGGGTTGACGACGAGCTTGTAGCGGTCGTCCCTGATCATGCGCTGCGGGTACGGGAAGTGGTGGCCGTGATACTCGGCGAGCAGCTCGCCCGGCCACTCGGGGCGTTCGCCGCGCACCAGCGGCACCAGGCTGCGGCTGTCCACGGCCGGCCCCGTGTCGCAGCCGGCCAGCTCCAGGATCGTCGCCGTGCAGTCGGTCAGCGACACGAACTCGTCCCTGACCTGCGGCGGCGCACCCGGGATCCGGATGACGCCGGCGATGCGGTAGATGTCCTCGTACATCGCCGGCCCCTTGTCGTGCAGCCGGTGCGCGCCGGTGAACTCGCCGTGGTCGGAGGTGAAGAACACCGACGTCCGATCGGTCAGCCCCAGTTCGTCCATGCGGTCGAGGATGCGGCCGATCTGCTGATCGATGAGCGTGACGTAACCCCAGTAAACCGCGATCAGCTTGCGGCTGACCTCGATCGGGATCGTGTCGAACGTCCAGTGCGCGCTGTAGTTCCGCTGCACCGGCGGCTTGCCCTCGAACGTCTCCGCGATCGACGGAGGCAGCTCCACCAGAGCGGGGTCGTACATGTCGAAGTACTCGTCCGGCAGCAGGTACGGCAGATGCGGCCCGAAGAAGTGGGTGGCCAGGAAGAACGGCCGCCCGTCGGCCGCGTACCGCTCCAGGTGCTCGATCGCCCTGGTCGCCAGGTAGTGCTCGAACGTGGCCTCCACCGGCTGGTGCAGCCGCGCCGCCAGCAGGTTGCCCTGGTTGCCGTTGGGCGTGGTGCCCCGGATCAGGTCCGAGATCCGGTACGGCGGCAGCCCCCGCTCCTCCAGGTAGGCCAGGTAGTCGGGGTGGTCGACCGGGTTGTGCCAGCCGGGCAGGTCGGGGCCGTCGAAGCCGTACGAGGCGGCGTTGCGCGTGGTGCCCCCGTGCCACTTGCCGATCAGCCCGAGCTGGTAGCCGCGCTCCTTCAGCGCCTCGGGGAAGGTGAACGCGTCCTCCCGCAGGTCCTCCAGATAGCCGACGTTGCGCTCGTAGTTCGCCAGCAGCCGGTGCCGGAACGGCGCCTGCCCGGTGAGCAGGCTGGCCCGCGCCGGCGTGCAGATGGCCGTCGGCGTGTAGAACCGGTCGAAGCGGGTGCCGGTGGCGGCCAGCCGGTCCAGGTTCGGCGTGGCGACGTGCGGGTTGCCGTAGCAGCCGAGGGTGTCGACACGGTGCTGGTCGGTCATCAGGAACAGCAGGTTCACTTCGTGAAGGCCTTCGTGTAGAGATCGCCGGTGTAGTACGTCGCGGGGTCGGGCCTCGACTTGAGCTGGCCGGTGCTGACGAAGAAGTCGCCCAGGCTGTTCAGCCACTTGGCGACGGTGCCGTCCTTGGTCTTGGCGACCAGGTCCTCGGTCGTCATCGTCTGGACGTTCGCCGCGTCGGCCTTGACCTTGGCCGGGTCCAGCTTGAGCAGCGCGGCCGACTCGGTGATCGCCTCCTCGGGATGCGCGGCCCGCCAGTCGTTCGCCTCCTGCAGCACCTTGATCACCTTGCTGGTGAGCGCGTCGTCCACCTTCGTGCCGCCCACGAACGCGGTCGGGAACGAGCTGTCGGGCCACTCCTTGGTGCTGGCCAGCTCCACCATGTCCGGCACCTGTCGCTTGATGTTGTCGATCAGCGGATACCAGATGCCCGCTCCGTCGATCTGCCCGGCCGCGAACGCCGAGACCACGGTGGCCGGGTCCATCCGCACCTTCTGGATGTCCTTGACCGTCATGCCGGCCTTCTGCAACGCCAGGTTGAGCACCATGTCGCCGGACGTGCCCTCGGGCACGCCGACCTTCTTGCCCTTCAGGTCCTGGATCGTCGTGATGCCGGGCCGGCCGATGACGCGGTCGGCGTAGGCGAGCGTGTTGATCGCGACGACCTTGGCCTTGCCGGTGGCGGGCAGCCACATCGCGCCCGGGCCGATGTAGCCGAAGTCGAGGTCGCCGGCGCCGAGCGCCTGGATCTGCAGCGGCCCGTTGGTGAAGACCTTGATCTCGGGGGTGAGGCCCTGCTTGTCCCACAGGCCCTGCTTGTCGGCGATGGCGAGCAGGCTCGCGCCGTTGTAGTCGCTGATGTAGCCGAACCTGACCGTGGAACCGTCGTCGGAGCAGGCGGTCACGGACAGTGTCAACAGGCTCACCGCGGCGGCGGCCATCAGGGCGCGGCGAAGAGAACGCATGGCGGATCAGTCCTTTCTCGGGGGGTCGTTCAGGCCGCTGACGCGGCGGGTGTCTGAGGCCGGACGCGGCGGGTTTCAGGCTGGGACGCGGCGGGTTTCAGGCCGCGGACGCGGCGGGCGCCTGGTGGTAGACGGCGTGCCAGACCTCGTTGCGGATCCGCCCGAACTCGGGCGAGAGCCGCATCTCCTCGGTCCTCGGATAGGGCAGGTCCACGTCGATGATCCGCTGGACGCGGCCGGGCCTGGCCGCCATCACGATCACCCGGCTGGCCAGGTAGACGGCCTCGTCCACGTCGTGGGTGATGAACATGACCGTGCGCTGGTCCTGGCTCCAGGTGTCGAGCAGCTGGTCCTGCAGCTGCACCCGGGTCAGCGCGTCCAGGGCGCCGAACGGCTCGTCCATGAGCAGCACCTGCGGGTTCACCGCGTACGCGCGGGCGATGGCGCAGCGCTGCTTCATCCCGCCGGACAGCGTCTTCGGCAGCGCGTCGGCGAAGTCGGACAGCCCGACCAGCTCGATCGCCCGCTCGGCCCGCCGCCTGCGCTCCTCGGCCGGCAGCTCCATGAGCTTCAGCCCGAACTCGACGTTCTTGCGCACGGTCAGCCACGGGAACAACGCGTACTGCTGGAAGATCACCCCCCGGTCCGGGCCAGGGCCGGTGACGGGCCTGCCGTCCACCAGCGTCTCGCCCGCGCTGGGCTCGACCAGCCCGGCGGCCATGCTCATCAGCGTGCTCTTGCCGCACCCCGACGGGCCCACGACCGTGACGAACTCGCGGTCGGCGATGTCCAGCGACACGTGGTCCAGGGCCGTGAAGGTGCCGTCCTTCATCGGGTAGGTCTTGACCACGTCCCTGAACGAGATCTTGGCGTTCATCGTCGCTCCTGCCAGTCGGTGAGGCGGCGCTCGGCGAGCAGCAGCAGCCGGTCCATCAGCAGGCCGAGCACGCCGATGGCGATCAGGCCCACGAAGATCGTGGACAGGTCGTAGTAGAGCTGGGCCTGCTGCATCCGGAAGCCCAGGCCCTCCTGGGCCGCGATCAGCTCGGCGGCGACCAGCGTGCCCCAGGCCGAGCCGAGCCCGACCCGCATCCCGACCAGGATGAACGGCGTCGAGGCCGGCACCACGACCTTGAGGAAGATCGTGCGGTCGGACGCGCCGAGCACCCTGGCGGCGTTAATCAGCGTCTTGTCCACGTCCACCACACCCTGGAACGTGGCCACGACGCTGGACAGGAACGACGCCAGGAAGATCACGAAGACCTTCGGCACCTCGCCGATGCCCATGAGCACGATGGCCAGCGGGATGATCGCCAGCGGCGGGATGGTGCGGAAGAACTGCACGTACGGCTCCAGCAGGCCGCGCGCGGTGGCGTACCAGCCCATCAGGAAGCCGATCGGGACCGCCAGCAGCGTGCCGAGCAGGAAGCCGAGCAGCACCCTGCGCAGGCTGGCCAGGGCGTCGAGCGGGAGGGTGCCGTCCGAGAGCAGCTCGGCGGCCTTGCCCGCCACCTCCACCGGCCCTGGCAGGCCCTGGACGCCGATGCCGGCCAGCAGCGTCCAGACGGCCAGGCCGATGACGACCGCGATCAGGTTGAGCGCGACGGCGCGCCGCGAGCGTTTGGGGCCGCGCCGCGCGACCGGGGCCGGCGACGACTTGCCCAGCGCGGTCAGCTGGGTCATGGGTGCCTCGTTTGCGTCATGGAGGGGACCTCCGCCAGGTCGGGCCCGGCCGGATAGCGGGAGAGCAGGGGGGATTCGTGCAGGACGAGGGCGATGCCGCCGAGCGCGCCGGCCACTTCGCCGAGCGTGGCGCGGCGCAGGCTCACGCGGTGCCGGGAGACCGGCATGACGTGGTCGTGCAGCGCCCGCTCTATCGGGCCGATCAGCGCGGGGCCGGTCTCCGTGAGCTCGCCGCCGACCACGATCACGCTGGGGCCGATGGCGTTGCAGACGGCGGCGAGCACCTCGCCGATCCTGGCGCCGACCCCGCTCAGCAGGGTCAGCGCGGCCGTCTCGCCCGCCCTGACGGCCTTGACCAGCTCAGGGATGTCCGCGGCCTGGCCACCGGCGCCGCGGTAGGCGTCCAGCACGGCTCTGATCGACGCGACGGTCTCCAGGCAGCCGGTGCCGCCGCAGTCGCAGCGGGAGCCGCCCGGCTCGACCGTGATGTGGCCGAACTCGCCGGACAGCCCGTACGCGCCGCGGTGCAGGGATCCGCCGACCACCAGCCCGCCGCCGACGCCGTGGGACAGGCGCAGGTAGAGCACGTCTTGGCCGCCCGCGGCCGCGCCCCAGATGGCCTCGCCCAGCGCGGCCAGCCGGGTGTTGTTGTCGAGCAGCACGGGGACGCCGAACCTCTGGCGCAGCAGCAGTTGCGCGGGATGTGGCGCGGAGTCCGGCTCGTCCTGCTCGCCGTACTGTTCTGGGCGGTCCTCGACCTGGGCGCCGACCACGCCGACGCCGATCGCGGAGAGCGCGCCCAGCCGCAGCGCCCCGGAGCCGGCCCCGGTGAGCGAGCCGACCAGCCGCTCGGCCAGCGCGACCCGCTCCTCCCACGGCAGGTCGGCGTCGTGCGGCTCGCTGGCCGAGCCGACGATCTCGTGGGCCACGTTGACGGCCGCCACGTGCAGCCCGCGGCGGGCGAAGTCGATGCCGATGGCCTGCCCGGCGTCCGGGTTGAGGGTCAGCGTCTCGGCCGGCCTGCCGCGCCCGCGCGGCGCGTCCTGCGAGGTGGCGGTGACGACGGCGCCCTCGGCGACCAGCTCCGCGAGGATGTCGTAGAGGGTCGTGCGGGACAGCCCGCAGTGCTTGCCCAGCTCGCCCCGGCTGAGCGGGCCGTGCTTGCGCAGCAGCCCGAGCACGAGCTCTTCGTGCCCGCGCCGGAGTTGCGACAAGGGGCCATGGGGTTGTGCCATGACGCTGAGTCTGCCGACGCCCGAGCTTTTTCGTCAATAACCCGGAAAAAACATTTCCGTCTCGGGAGTGGGCGCTGTGAGCTGGGATGGCGGGGGATTCGGGGCGGTTTGCGACGATCGTAACGTTCGCGTAACGGGAGCTCTGTGACGCTCCGAGCCCGAGCGACGCGTGGGTCGGGCTCGGGCTCGGGCTCGGGGTGTGGTGGGATCAGTCGCGGTTGGGGACCGCCATCTCGCCCAGCTCGGACCAGTCGTCCTGGTCGAGGGTGGCGTTGACGATGCGGGGAGTCTCGGCGAGGTGTCGCGGCAGCGTCTGCTGGGCCTGCTTGAAGTGTGCCGACTGGACGTGCGCCGCCCCCGCCTCGCCGTCCCTGAACGCCTCCACCAGCACGTATTCTGCCGGGTCGTCGAGGCTGCGCGACCAGTCGAACCACAGGCAGCCCGGCTCGGTGCGGGTCGCGGCGGTGAACTCGGCGGTGATCTCGGCCCAGCGCTCGGCGTACTCGGGCAGGACGCGGAACTTCGCGGTGATGAAGATCATCGAATCGGCTCCCTTGATCGGCGGCGTTACCGGACGAGCCTAGCGACGGATAATTCTCTATATCTCATGTAGGAAATGTTGACTTTGCTGCGCGGGGCTCGTAGCTTCGTACGCATGAGGACTCCGGTGTGCTGTCATGGGACGAATCGTTCGCCGGGCTGGACGTGCGGACGCGCGAGAGGCTGCAGGAGACCCTCGCTCGCGTCCGGCAGCACACCGGCACAACCATCGCCTTCGTCGCGAGGGAACGGAAGGTGGCGGCCCACCATGGCTGAGACGACACGCCGGTACGCGGCGCAGGACGCGCGCGAGGGCGACGTCCACTGGTACGACCTGCCGGACGACGAGGCGGAGGAGCTGTTCCCCGCCGTCGTGGAGAGTGCTGTCCTGGAGAGTGCCGTCGTGGAGAGTGAGGAGGCGGTGACCCGATGACCGTGGTCGCCCTGGTCGGCAACCCCCGCGAAGGCTCCAGGACCCTGACCGCGGCCACCGAGGCGGCCCGCGCCGTCGCCCTGCGCCTCACGACGGACGAGCCCGGTTCGCCGCTCGGCGCGCCTGCGAACCGTGCATCTGGGAGCGGCGCATCCGGGAGCAGGGCATCCGGGAGCGGCGCATCCGGGAACGGGACGGCGGGCGGCGGATCCGCGGAGCTCGGGGCCGCGGATCCGCACGCCGGCCGGCCGTACGAGGTGGTGGATCTGTCGGCGCTCGGGCCGCACCTGCTCGCCCCCGGCGCCCACCCCGGCGTCGAGGTGGCGCTGGAGCTGGTACGGGCGGCGAGCGTGCTGGTGGTGGCCAGCCCGACGTACAAGGGCACCTACACCGGCCTGCTCAAGTCGTTCCTCGACCGGCTGCCCCCGCAGGCGCTGGCGGGCGCGGCCGCGCTGCCGCTGCTGGTCATGGGGGACGCCAAGCACGCCCTGGCGGTGGAGGTGCACCTGCGCCCGCTGCTGGTGGAGCTGGGCGCGAGCGTGCCCACGCCGGGACTGGCGTTCCTGGAGTCGGACTTTTCCCGGCTGGAGGAGGTCGCGGCGGCCTGGGCCGACCGGATCGCCCCCCAGGTACGCGCGATCACCGCACTCGGGAACGCGGCTCCGGCCGCCGTTTCCCGGAGCGGCGCATAGTCCTCCGCGCGTTATTCGAGATGCGACCGGAAATGGCCTGACCGGAAAATCAGTTTCTTTTCCCGATCTTCATTTCTAAACTCGAATTTCGTGGACACCCCAACTCTTCTCCACCATTTCCGGACTCATGACGTTCCGCTGGTTCTGGCCAGGAGCGGCGAGCCGGTCTGGGACGACGCGGAGCTCCACCGGACTGCCCAGCTGAGCGACCCGGAGGGGTACGCGCTGCTCGCGCTGGTGCCCGGTGTGCTCCCCTGGCAGCGCGCCCGCGTGCTGCTGCGGACGCTGGCCGCCACGCAGGACGGCCTGGACGAGCGGACCCGCGCCGCGCTGGCCAAGGTCACCAGGGCGCTCATGTTCGGCCTGCCGCCCGCGTACGCGCTCACCGCCCTGCTGGCGCTGCGGCGGCTGCGGGCCAACCACAAGCACGTCACCCGGGCCGTCGTCGCGTTCGTCCTGGAGCACCCGGAGGCGGACGCGCTGATCGAGGCACGCCGTCCCGCGCTGGTCGACTGCTTCGAGCACGCGCTCGGAAAGACGACCGCCCGCGCCTGCGCCCGCCTGATCGCCGAAACGGCCGAAGCCACCCAAGCCACCCAAGCCACCGAAGCCACCGAAGCCACCCAAGCCGGCGAAACCGCCGGAATCACGGAAACGGCCAAGGGCGACGGCGGCCGGTACCTGCACAGGAGTCTGCTGCGCTTCACCGCCGACCCCGTGCTCGCGACCAAGCGGCTGCGCGCGCTCTACGCCCCCGGCACGTACGGCGTGCCGGCCCCGCAGGAGCCGCCCGCGCCGCTCGACCCGGTCAGGGAGTACCCGCCGATCGTCACCCCCACCAACCGGGGCGACATCGCCGCCACGCTGGTCCACCTCTACCAGGGCGGACCGGCCGCCGAGCTGGGCCCGGCCCTGGCCGGATACGTGGCGGCGGCGACGCGCGGGCTGCCCAGGCTGGACGCGAGCGTGGCCATGGTGCTGGACACGTCCGGCTCCATGCGCGGGTACGGCGAGCGCGAGTGGGCCGTCATGTCGCAGGCCGTCGCGCTGCGGCTGGTGCTGGCCGAGATCTGCGACCGGTTCACGGTCGTCGAGACCGGCGGGAGCGAGCGGGCCCCGATGGGCTCGGCCGACCTGGCCTGCGGGCTGCTCGACGCGCTCGGCACCGGCCCCGACCTGGTGGTGGTCGTCACCGACGGCTACGAGAACCACCTGCCGGGCGACCTGGCGCGGGTGGCGTCCACGCTGCCCCGCGCCGGCGTCACCACGCCCGTGGTGCGCTGCCTGGCGGCGTTCACCAGGGGCGACGACCTGACCCTGCGCGACCCCGCGCCCGCCCTGCCCGGGCAGGCGTTCTGGCACCAGGACGACTTCGCCGGGCTGCTGGCGTGGATGTTCGCCCACTGCGCGCCCGGCGTGGAATGGCTCCGCGCGACGATGCTCGGCCGACTGGAAGGAGGAAGGACATGACGAGCCTTGCCACACTCCTGCCCGAGCCGCTCGACCTGGGCGGCTACCGGGCGGGCACCCCGCAGCGCGCAGGCGCGCTGACCATGGTGCCGGTCTACGGGCCGGCCCGTCCCGGCATCGTGCCGCCCCGCTCCGGGCTGAAGCTCAAGCGGGTCGTCGGCTACGGCCAGGTGGAGCTGTCGAACGGCGCCCGCGAGGGCGTGGCGATCGTGCCGCTGCACATCGGCTACATCCAGGACGCCGCCCAGAACCACGCCCTGTGCGCCTCGGCGCTGCTCGGCGCCGGGCAGACCAGGCGCTTCGACGACGCCTGCTGCGTCCAGGCCGCTCAGGGCGGCTACCTGGAGGGCCGCGACCAGTGGTTCTTCGTGCTGCCGGCCGAGCTGCGCGCCAGTGCGCTGGCGCTGCGCGGGCAGCGCAACTACGCGAAGCTGTGGGAGGAGATCAGCGAGCTCAACCGCGCGTGCGGGCTGCCGTCCAGGGGCCACCTGGAGCAGATCCTGTCGCGCAGGCGGGCCACGCTGACGCAGTTCCAGAGCCGGCTGGAGCTGATGCCGGGGCAGCTCGGCGCGCTCTTCTTCGTCGGTGACCGGTTCGCGGGGCTGGAGCTGGCGCCCGACTCCGCCTACTTCGCCGAGGTGTGGACGGCTCTGGTGTGCTTCGCGTACGGAGTGGCGGCCTGGCGGCTGGAGCCCGAGCCGGAGGAGGCGCGGCCGTACGAGGCGGAGAGCCTGGCCGAGCTGCGCGCCGAGCTGGCGCGCGACCGGGCGGTGCGGCTGGCCGAGGTGGCCTCCTGGATGCCGGCGCCGGCCCGCGACGTGCGGCTGGCCGAGGAGGAGCGCTACCTCGACCTGCGGCTGTCCACGCTCACCGCCGACGGGCTGGCCGGGCAGGTGGTCACCGAGCACGGGCGGCCGGTGTACGCCTCCGTCTTCGCCACAGCGTGAAACCGGTGTCTTCGCCACAGCGTAAAACCGGTTGCGACGCTCGCGGGGGCGGCGTTGAATGATCGGTGCGGGAACTGCTCCGGGCGCGGCGGCAAAAACCCTCATTCCATGTAAGGGATGGTCGCTACGGACGACTCTTCGTGTCGCCGAGGCGCCGGACATCTGTCCCGCACTTTTCAACTGCTTATACGCTGATATTTCTCGTTTTACAAGATCTTGTCAGCCAGGGTCGGTGATGTTACCTCTGTCGGGAGATGCGCGAAAGCTGCGCATCCCTGACACGCAGGAGGGAAAACGTGTCGACCAAGCCCTGGTTACGCAGCACACTCATCGTCGCCGCGCTCACAGCGTCGGCTCTGCCCGTAGCGGGGGCGGCCCGGGGAGAACCCGGCGGGCAGGCCGCCGTCGTCCATGACTTCCAGGCCGAGAACCACGGCGAACCCGACGTGGACAACCGCCAGGGCCGGGTGCCGCCCCCGGCGGCGGCCAACCGGCGCGGCGCGGCCCCGGACGCGCGCATCACCTGGAACGCTCTCGGCACCCCCGCCGCCGTCGTCAGCGCGAAACCGCTGGCCGAGGGATTGGGCTCCGACCCCGTCCAGGCCGCCAAGACCTACCTCAAGGACAACGAGAGCATCTTCGGGCTGACGGCCGAGTCCGTGGACGCCCTGGAGACGGTCGCGGTCAACCCGATCGGGGCGGGCGCGGCCGTACTGCTGCGCCAGCGCTTCGGCGACCTGCCCGCCGGCGTGGACGGCCTCGTCGCCGTCGGCGTCTCCGGCGGCCAGATCAGGCACGTGACGTCCACGCTGTCACGCAGCACGGAAGCGCCTCCGGCCGCCGCGATCACCGCGGAGCGGGCCATGGAGATCGCGGCCGCCGACGGCGGCATCGACCTGGCCACGGCGATCACCAAGCAGGCCACCCCGGTGGCGGTGCCGGCGCCCGACGGCGTGCACAACGCGTTCCAGGTGGTCCTGATCGGCGGCGCGCAGGGCGCCGAGGCGGGGTACACGACGCACGTGGACGCGGTCAGCGGCGCGATCCTGACCCGGGAGAACCTGGTCGACCACTTCGACCCGGAGAACCCGCACTGGGAGGCGTTCCCGTCCAACCCGCGCGACGACTACAGCTCGAAGGACACCCGCCAGACCTGGTGCTACGCGCCCGGCCCCGGCTGCGACTACGTCAGCGGCGGCGACCCCGGCACGGGCAAGGCGTGGGACGTGGACCACGCCACGAACGAGCCGACGAACACCAGCCTCGGCAACGCGGCCAAGACCTTCGAGAACCGGGCGAACGGCGACCCGTTCTCGGTCGGCACCCGATCCAACGTGGCCACCCCGAGCAGGAACTACGCCTACCCGTGGAAGAACGCCTGGTACAAGGCCAAGTGTGACCCGGCGGAGCTCGACCGGCCCGGCGAGGCCGACCTCGAGGCCGCCATCGCCAACCTGAACGCCATGCACAACCGCATGCACGACTGGTCCTACCGGCTCGGCTTCACCGAGACCGCCTGGAACATGCAGGTGGACAACGGCACGCGCGGCGGGCTCGGCAACGACCCCGAGCAGGGCAACGCCCAGGCGGGCGCACGGGTCCTGTCCGTACGCGACAACGCCAACCAGATCACCGGCCCCGACGGGGTCGCGCCGATCACGAACATGTACCTGTGGCAGCCGATCGCCGGCTCCTTCTACGCGCCGTGCGTGGACGGCGACTACGACATGTCGGTCATCGGGCACGAATACACGCACGCCATCTCCGGCCGCATGATCGGCGGGCCCAACGCCGGCTGGAGCGGCACCCAGCCCGGGGCCATGAACGAGAGCACCTCCGACCTGTTCGCCATGGAGTACCTCTACGAGTACGGCTTCCGCCCCTCGGGCCAGACCCCGTACGTCACCGGCGGCTACGTCACCGGCGACAAGGGGCGCGGCATCAGGAACTACGACATGTCGAAGTCGCCGCTCAACTACAGCGACCTGGCCTACGACATCGTCGGCACCCAGCCACACGCGGACGGCGAGATCTGGTCGGCCACACAGTTCGACGTGCGCGCGGCCTTCGTCAAGCGGTACGGCCAGGGCTCGGCCAAGCAGCAGAAGGCGTGCGCGGACGGCCGGACGCCGGTCGAGAAGTGCCCGGGCAACCGGCGCTGGGCGCAGCTCTCGTTCGACGCGCTGCTGCTGATGGCGACCGGCGCGGTCAGCTACGTCGACCACCGTGACGCGCTGCTGGCGGCCGACGCGATCCGCTTCGGCGGCGCGAACCAGGACATCATGTGGGGCGCGTTCGCCGAGCACGGCCTGGGCGAGGGCGCGGCGAGCAACGGCGCGAACGACGCCGACGCGACGCCGAGCTTCGTCGACCCGGCGGGCAGGAACGGCTCGCTGCAGCTCAAGCCCCTGGGCGAGGCGAAGGGCGCGGCGCTGCGGCTGTACGTGGGCGACTACGAGGGCCGCGTGGTCCCCGTCGCCGACACCGACCCGGCCACCCCGCTCGGTGACACGGTCGAGATGACCCCCGGCCAGTACGACTTCGTCGTCGTGGGCGCCGGCTTCGGCCACAAGCGGCTGAAGTACGCGGTCATCCCGGGCGTGAAGCTGCTGCTGCCGCTGGCGCTGACCCGCAACCACGCCTCGGCGGCGAACGGGGCGGCGGCGACGGGCGACGGCGTCAACCAGGCCAGGCTGATCGACGACACCGAGGCCACGAACTGGGCCTCGCTCACCGGCGCGCCGGCGGGCAAGTCGGTCGTGGTGGACCTGGCGGGCGACCGTCCGGTCAAGATCCGCCGGGTGCAGGTCAGCGCCCTGCTGCGGCCGAACGTCGGCGACCCGGCCGACCCGGGCGCGCAGAACCGCTTCTCCAGCCTGCGCTCGTTCGAGGTGCTGGCCTGCAGCGCGAACTGCGCCGACCCGGCCAGTTTCCGGAAGGTCTACACCAGCCGGACGAACGCGTTCGACGCCTCCCTGCCCAGGCCGAGGGGCGCCGACATGCTGATCAAGTCGTTCGACGTCAGGGACACGAACGCCACGCACCTGATGCTGCGCGCGCTCAGCACGCAGTGCACCGGCAACCCGCTGTTCGCCGGTGAGCAGGACGCCGACCCGAACTCCGCGACCGACTGCGCCACGGCCAGCCCGCAGCGGGACCAGGTCAGGGCGGCCGAGTTCCAGGCCTTCTCCCACTGATCCTTTCCGCAGTACGGCCCGCGTCCCGAACCGGGGCGCGGGCCCTTTTTTGCGTCTGATAGTTAGAGGTCGTACTATCTTGGGCATGGTTAGTCAGATATCGAACTATCGACGGGATGAGTCATGCGTACTCTGATCAGAAACGTCCGGGTCTTCGACGGCGAGCGGACCGTGACCGGCGCCGACGTCCTGATCGACGGCGCCCGCATCGCGGAGCCGGACGCGCCGGCGGGCGTGAAGGTGGACGTGAAGGTGGACGGCACGGGCAAGACGCTGCTGCCCGGCCTGATCGACGCCCACGCGCACGCCTTCGACGGCGACCTGGCCGAGGCGCTGCGGTTCGGCGTCACGACCGAGCTGGACATGAACAACCTGCCGCCCACCCTGGCCGTCCAGCGCCGCCTGGCCGCCGAGCGTGACGACGTCGCCGACCTGCGCAGCTCCGGTATGGTCGCGACCGCGCCAGGCGGGCACCCCACCCAGATCATGACCGAGGACGTGCTGCGCGCCTTCGGCAGCGACACCGGCCTCGACACGGTCGCCGACGCCGACCAGGCCAAGGCGTTCGTGGCGGCGCGGGTGGACGAGGGCGCCGACTACCTGAAGATCGCCGTGGACGACGGGGCGGTCTCCGGCATGCGGCTGCCGGTCATCAGCCCCGAGTTGGCCGCCGTGCTGGTGGAGGCCGGGCACTCCGCCGGGCTCAAGGTCATCGCCCACACCGTGACGGCCAGGGAGGCGCTGATCGCGCTGGACGCCGGCGTGGACGGGCTTGCGCATCTCTACACGGACGTGGACGAGGAGGGCACCGAGGACATGGCGGCCAGGGTCGCCGCGTACGACGTGTTCGTGGCCAGTACGATCACCTACATCGAGGCCGTCTCAGGCGACCCCTACGGAGCCGAGCTGCTGCGCGATCCGCGCGTCGCGGCGCGGATGTCGGAGCGGTCGAAGGCCACCTTCAGCCGGGAGTTCACCGGCATCCCCATGCACGCGCAGGGTGTCGTCAACGCCTCGCACGCGGCGTCCGCGCTGCTGCGGGCGGGCGTGCCGCTCCTCGCCGGGACGGACGCGACGCCGTTCGGGCCCGTGCACGGGGCGGGTCTGCACCACGAACTGCTCATGCTCACCGAGGCCGGGTTGACGCCCGAGCAGGCGCTGAGCGCGGCGACCAGCCTCACGGCGCGCTGCTTCGGCCTGTCCGACCGGGGCCGGATCGCGCCGGGGCTCCGGGCGGACCTGCTGCTCGTGGACGGCGACCCGACCAGCGACATCACGGCGACCAGGGCCATCGCGGACGTGTGGCGGGCCGGCGTACGCCAGTCGCAGGGGTGATCGGGGCGGCGGTGGCCGAGACGATGGGGGCGGCGACGGGGGCTAGGGCGACGGGGGCTAGGGCGACGGGGGCTAGGGCGATGGGGGCGGCGGTGGCCGGGGTGCGTGCGGCACTCTGGGGGCATGGACCTGATGGCGTGCGCGGGGGCGGCGTTCGGCTGGGATGACGGCGTCGTGGTGTCCGAGGGGCGGCGGGGGGCGCTGGGCCAGGTCTGGCGGGTGGAGACCGGGGCGGCGTCGTACGCGCTGAAGGAGATCTTCGGCGAGCCGCCGGCGGAGGCGCTGGTCGCGGCCGAACTCGCCTTCGCCAGGCGAGCGGCGGCGCATGGGGTGCGGCTCCCGGCGAGCCACCCGAGCCGCGACGGCCGCTACCTGGTGGAGACGCCTGGTGGGACGTGGCTGCGGCTGTACGACTGGATCGACCTGAGCCCGCTCGACCCGGCGGCCCCGGCCACACCGGAGGACCTGGGAGCGCTGTTCGCCCGGCTGCACCGCTGCGCACCCGCCGTCACCACCGAACCCGACGGCCAGGCCCCTGACCCCTGGTACCACCGCCCGCCCGCTCCCGGCGCATGGGACGAGGCGAGCGAGGCCGGCGCCGCTGAGCGGGCGCCCGCCCTCAGCGCGGCGGATGTTCCGTGGGGTGATCGGCTGCGGGAGCGGCTGGCCATGGTGCCCGAGTTGAGTGCCGTGGTCGGCCCGCCCGAGCCGGCCGCCCTGATCCTCTGCCATCGCGACCTGCACCCGGAGAACGTCCTGACCGGCCCAGACGGCGCGCTCGTGGTCGTGGACTGGGACCGCCTCGGCCCCGCCGAACCGGGGCGGGAGCTGGCCATGGCCCTGTTCGACTGGTTCTGCGACCCGGCGCCCGACCTGGACGCCATGCGTCGCATGTACCGGGCCTACCTGCGCGAGGGCGGGCCAGGCCGGATCACCCGCCCGGCCGACTTCTCCATGCTCGTCGCCTCCCGGCTGAACTTCCTGCTGCTCCAGACGCGCATCGCGCTCGACCAGGATGCCGAGCCGCGGCACCGCGCGTGGGCGGAGCGCGAGATCGACGAGGCGCTGCGCATCATGCCGGCCCCCGCCCAGTTGGCCGCCGTACTGGAGGCGCTGGAACAGAGCCGGGGCCCGGCGGACGACCGCCGGGCCCCGGGGCTCGCCTGACCTGGGATCACGCCCGGTAAGCCGGGCCCAAAAGATCCGGCGCAGAAGATCGGGCGCAGAAGATCGGGCGCGGGAGATCGGGCGCGGGAGATCGGGCGCGGGAGATCGGGCGCGGGAGATCGGGCGCCGTGGGGCAGGGCCAGGAGATCACGCTCAGTAGATGCGGTGCTTGCTGCCGCAGTGGTCGAACTTGCCGCCCCAGCAGGTGAACGTGTAGACCTTCTTGATCCCCTTGCCGTTCCAGCTGCCGACGGTCTTGTCGTCCCAGGACCGGTTGAACTTGTGCCAGCCGCCGTTCTGGTAGAACTCGAACCAGATCCAGCCCTTCTTGCCACCGCGCTTCTCCACGCCGTACCACTTCGTGTAGACCTTGCCGTGCGACTTCCAGGTCTTGCCGAAGGTGTAGGCCTTGCGGTCGCTGGAGAAGTACTTGCCCCAGTTGCCGAAGTTCGCGGTGCTGCTGACGGTGGCCGCCGCGGAGCCGGCGGCGGCGCTGGTGCTCGCCTGGGCGGTGGCCGGGCCGAGGGCGAGGCCGGTGAGGGCCGTCGAGCCTGCTATGGCGGCGATCGCGAAGAGCTTACGCATGTGGGTGTCCTCCCCTGTCGGTGCTGCCGGGTGGTCCGGCAAACAGGACAGTACGGAGATCCGCGCCGCCCAACTGCGGAGGAATCCACACATCAAGAGTGACCGCCGACACACCTCGGCGCTCGCCCGGCCACCGCTCGACCGGCCACCGCGCGACACGGCCACCGCTCGACCGGCCACCGCGCGACCGACCGCGCCGTACGGGACGGTTCGGGCGGGTGGCAGGCGCTACGCTGCAGTGCCGATCGCGTGCCGATCGCGTGCCGGTCGGTCGTTTGCCGGTCGTTCCCCTGAGGAGAGGACGCAGCGGATGCCCCACGCGGCCAGGCCCACGGTCACGCTGCACGACGTGGCCGCGGCGGCGGGCGTCTCGGTCGCCACCGCGTCCCGGGTCCTCGGCGGCAGCGCCAGGAAGGTCGCCCCCGAGTTCCAGGCCCGCGTGCTGGCCGCGGCGGCGGCCCTGCGCTACACGGTGGACGCCTCGGCCAGGGCGATGCGCCGGGCCAGCGACTCGATCGCGCTCGTCGCCGACGATCTCACGACCCCGAGCATGGGCCTGGTGGTCGCGGCGATGGAACGCGAGGCCCGCACCGAGGGGGCGTTCGTCACGGTGTCGTCAACGATGGGCGATCCGGAGCGCCAGTCGGAGACCGTCCGCGTGCTCAGGTCGCTGCGCCCGCGCGCCCTCGTGCTCACCTCCAACCGGCTGCTGGCCGCCGCCGCGGAGGACCGGCTGGTGAAGGAGCTGCTCGCGTACGAACGGGAGGGCGGCCGGGTCGCGGTCGTCGGCGAGACGGACCTGACGTTCGACACGATCGTCTTCGACAACGCTGGCGCCGCCCGCGCGATGGGTGCCTTCGTCGGCCGTGCCGGGCACCGGCGGGTGGCGATCTTCGTGGGCGCGGGGGACCGGCGGAACATGAGCGACCGCGCGGCCGGATTCGTGGCGGGCCTGCGTGCGGAAGGCGTCCGTGAGAGCGACATCGAGCTCGTGCCCTGCCGGGCCGACAGGGACGGCGGGTTCGCCGCCGCGCGCGAGCTGGCCGAGGCGGGGATGGATGGCAGGCAGGCGGTGCTCGCCGGCAACGACGCCATCGCGATCGGCGCGATGTCGGCCTTCCGTGCGGCCGGTCTCAGCGTGCCCGAGGACGTCTCGGTGACGGGGATCGACGACATCCCGCTGGCCTCCGACGTGACGCCGCGGCTGACGACGGTGGCGCTGCCGCTGGCGCGGGCGGGGGCCGAGGCGATCCGGTTCGCGGTGGGGGAGCGGGGGCCGGCCAGGCGGCTGGTCCTGGAGGGAAGGCTGATCATCAGGGACAGCGTCCGGCCCCGTCCGTGACGCGGGTGTCTTGACGCTCCGGGTCATGGGCGGGCAAACTGCGGAATACGTTTTCCCGTGGCGTACGGAAGAGGTGCGGTCCGACCGGCGGACGCCGGAGCAGGCCGGTCACGTCGTTCGTCCCCGAGCGCCGCGCCGAGATCGACGGCGCCCGGCCCCCACCGAATCGCGAAGGAACACATGTCTGAACGCACGTACCGGGCCGCCATCATCGGCACCGGCGGGATCGCCCACGCGCACGCCAAAGCCGTGCTGGCCTCGGCCGACAGAGCCTCGGACGGCGGCGTCTCGCATGGCCGGGCCGAGCTGGTCGCCGTGGCCGACGTGGACGCCGGGCGGGCTCGCGAGTTCGCCGCCACGTACGGCATCCCGCACGCCTACGCGAGCGCCGAGGAGTTGCTGCGCGAGGAGCGGCTGGACGTCGCGCACCTGTGCACCCCGCCCCAGCAGCACGCCCCGCTGGCCCTGGCCTGCCTGGAGGCCGGGGTGACGGCGCTGGTGGAGAAGCCGCCCACGCTGTCGCTCGCCGAGTTCGACACCCTGATCGAGGCGGAGCGGCACTCGGCCGGGCACGTCGCGACCGTCCTGCAGCACCGCTTCGGCGCCGGCGCCGTACGGCTGCGGCGGCTGGCGCAGGCCGGCGATCTGGGCCGCCCGCTGCTGGCCACGTGCCTGACCCAGTGGTACCGCGACGACGACTACTACGCCGTCCCGTGGCGCGGCACGTGGGAGTCGGAGGGCGGCGGGCCCACGATGGGCCACGGGATCCACCAGTTCGACCTGCTGCTGTCGGTGCTCGGCCCCTGGCGCGAGGTCACCGCCGTGGCCGCCCGCCAGGCCCGCCCGGTGGACACCGAGGACGTGTCGATGGCGCTGGTGACGTTCGAGAGCGGCGCGACGGCGACGGTGGTGAACTCCGTCCTGTCCCCGCGACAGACCTCCGAGCTGCGCTTCGACTTCGAACGCGCCACGGTCGAGGTCGAGCACCTGTACGGCTACACCGACGACGACTGGACCGTCACCACCGCCCCCGGCCACGACGGCGTGAGCTCCCTGTGGAAGGCCGACCCCGGCGGCGGGTCCAGCGGCCACGGCGACTGGTTCACGGCCGTGCTCGACGCGCTCGACCAGGGCCAGGCGCCGCCGGTCACCGCCGCCGACGCCCGCAGGACCATGGAGTTCATCGCCGCCCTGTACGCCTCCGCCTTCACCGGCGAACGCGTACGGGCCGGTCAGATCACCGCAGACAGCCCGTTCGCCCATCGCATGGACGGCACGGGCGCCCCCTGGAGGACCACGTGACGTTGCGGGCCACCCACGAACTCGGCCGGTCGGTCGCCGTCAGCGCCGGCGCCACCGAGCTGTTCACCTACGTCTACCGCCCGGACACGCCGGTGCTGGAGTCGCCCAAGCCGTACCTGCACCCGATCCGCACCCGTGGCGGCGCCCTCGTGTCGCTCTACCGGCCGCACGACCACGTCTGGCACAAGGGCATCGCCTGGTCGCTGCCGCACGTGGGGGAGCACAACTTCTGGGGCGGGCCCACGTACACCGACGGCCGGTACGTCCAGCGCGACAACAACGGCAGCGCCGTCCACCGCGAGATGACCACGCTGGCGGCCACCGGCGACCGGGTCGAGCTCGGCCACACGCTCGACTGGACCGCGCAGAGCGGCGATCCGGTCATCGAGGAGCGGCGCTCGCTCGCCGCTACCCTGATCGACGACGCGACCTGGGCGCTGGTCTTCGAGACGGCCATGACGAACGTGTCCGGCGCCACGATCGACTTCGGCTCGCCGACCACCAAGGGCAGGGAGAACGCCGGCTACGGCGGCCTGTTCTGGCGCGGCCCCCGCTCGTTCACCGACGGCGTCATCCAGTCGCCCGATGGGGCGGGCGGCGACGAGCTGCGCGGCCGGCGGGCCGAGTGGTTCGGCTTCCGTGGCCGGCACGACGAGAGCGGCGACCACTCCACCGTCGTCATGGTGGACGCTGCGGCCAATCCGCGGCATCCGCCGCAGTGGTTCGCCCGCACGGAGAACTTCGCCTGCCTCAACCCCGCGCCGTTCTTCAGCGAGGAGGTGCCGCTGGCGGACGGGGAGACGCTCGGCTTCCGGTACGCGGTCGTCATCGCCGACGGTGACCGAGGCGAGTCCGGCACGGCCCTGCTGGCGGAACACGGAAGGAACGCGTTGCGATGACCACTCCCGACGCCTCCTCCCCAGGAGTGTCCAGCCATGGGGCCTTTCCCGGCGGTACGTCGATCAGCCGGCTGACGGTCTACTCGGGCAAGGCGTGCGCCGACGGGCTGGAAGGCGGGACCCCGCACCTGCACACGGCCTCGACGGAGGCGTACGTGGTGATCGCGGGCCACGGCGCGCTGCAGACGCTGGACGCGCACGGCCTCAGGGAGACCGCGCTGAGCGCGGGCTCGACCGTGTGGTTCACGCCCGGCACCATCCACCGGGCCGTCAACCACGGCGGCCTGGAGGTGGTGGTCGTCATGTCGAACGCCGGCCTGCCCGAGGCCGGCGACGCGGTCATGACGTTCCCGCCCGAGATCGTGGCGGACCCCGAGCGCTACCGCGAGGCCGCGACCCTGCCCGCCGACGGCGTCGAGGAAGCGGTACGGCGGCGCAGGGACCTGGCGGTGGAGGGCTTCCACCGCCTCACCGAGGGCGGCCCCGAGGCGCTGCGCACCTTCTACGAGAGCGCGATCGCCCTGGTCAGGCCCAAGGCCGTGGCCTGGCGGAAGATCTGGGAGAGCACGGTCGCGGCGGAGACCGGTCGCACGGCCGCGGTCCTGGACGCCCTGGAACGCGGCGACGGCGCGCACCTCATGGAGTCGGCACTGATGGAGAGCCCGCCGGACGAGCGGTGGGGGATGTGCGGCAACCTGCGCGCCCACGACGTCGCCCACCCCATCGTGCGCACACCGTCCCCTTGACCCCCTTGACCCCCTTTGACGAACGAGACCACCGCGACCGGGAGCGAACCCCCTGACGGCGGTGACAGGATGACCGCCATGGAAGAGCCGCCGCCTCCTGCAACCCCGGTAGGTGCGGCGACCCTGCATGACGTCGCCAGGGAGGCGGGCGTCTCCATCGCCACCGCCTCCCGCGCACTCAACGGCAGCGCGCGCAACGTCAGGGCGGAGAACGTCGCCCGGGTACGCGCGGCGGCCGCCAAGCTCGACTACGAGCCGCACCTGTCGGCCCAGGCCATCGCCAAGGGCTCGACCAGGACCGTCGCGCTGGTGGTCCGCGACGTCGCCGACCCCTACTTCTCCTCCATCGCGGCCGGCGTCACCCAGGCCGCCACGGAGGCCGGCCTCATCGTCACCATGGCGGTGGCCGACGGCTCGCCGGAACGCGAGCTGGAGATCGTCAGAACCCTGCGCGGTCAGCGCCCGCGCATCATCATCGTCACCGGCAGCCGCATCGAGGGGACCGCCACCAGGGACGCGCTCATCGAGGAGCTGACCCAGTACCGTACGGCAGGCGGGCGGGTGGTGCTGATCAGCCAGCGGGACCTGCCGTTCGGCACCGTCACCATCGACGACCGGGGCGGCTCGGCCGCGCTCGCCTGCGCGCTGCTCGCCCGCGGCTACCGCCGCTTCGCCGTCTTCCACGCCACGCCGTCGCTGCGCACGTCCCGAGACCGGCACGAGGGCTTCCTGTCCGGTCTGTACGGGTCCGGCGCGCCCGCGCCGCTGGCGTTCGAGACCGGCTTCACCCGCGACGGCGGTTACGAGGCGGCGCGGCGGCTGGTGGAGCGGGGGGCCGGGGACGTGGAGGCGGTGTTCGCGGTCAACGACGTGATGGCGATCGGCGCGATGACCGCCTTCCGCGAGGCCGGCGTGCTCCCGGGACGGGACATCGGGGTGGCCGGCTTCGACGACATCGGCCCGGCGGTGGACGTCGGGCCGGCGCTCACATCGGTGGCCGTGCCGCTGCGGGAGGCCGGCCTGAACGCGATGCGCCTGGCCCTCTCGGCCGACACGACCGCCCACCTCCCCCTCCCGGCCCAGGTAACCCTCCGCGCCAGCACACCCCAGAAGCCTGCGCCATAACCGGATGCGCGGTACCGGATCCACCGGGCATGATCACGCCATGGGCTACGAGGCACTGATCGACGAGGCGCTGACCACGCCGTTCGAAGGCTGGGACTTCTCCGTCTTCGGCGACCGCGTCACCTGCGACGGCACCCTGCCATGGGACTACGAGCGCCTGGCCCGCGATCATCTGGCCCGCTCCTCCGCCCTCCTCGACCTGGGAACGGGAGGCGGCGAGTTCCTGTCCTCCCTGACCCCGCTCCCACCCCGCACCGCGGCAACGGAGGCCCACCCGCCCAACCTCCCCCTCGCCCGCGCCCGCCTGGAGCCCCTGGGCGTCGAGGTCGCCGAGGACACCCGCTCGTTCCCCGACGCCTCCTTCGACCTGATCATCAACCGGCACGAGTCGTACGACCCCCACGAACTGCACCGCCTCCTGACCCCAGGCGGCACGTTCCTCACCCAGCAGGTCGGGGGCCGCGACCTGGAAGAGATCAACACGACCCTCGCCGCCCCACCCCACGAGGACCGCTCCTGGAACCTCGACCAGGCGTCCACCGACCTGAACGTCACTTGGAGCCGGGAGGGCACGTTCACCACGACGTTCCACGACATCGGCGCCCTCGTCCTGTTCCTGCGCGTCATCTCATGGCAGGTGCCCGACTTCGACATTCACACGTACGAGCCCAGACTCCGCGCCCTGCACGAGTCCATGCGACACGGCCACCCCCTCCGAGCCACAGCCCACCGCTTCGCCCTGCTGGCCACCCGCTGACGGCTCACGTACTCGTAAGATCAACGCCGCACGTGCCGACGGCGCGGGCGGCCACGGGCGAGACGCAGCGGAGATCCGCGGCGAAAAGCCATAAGGTAGGAGCGAGGGGAGGCCGTGGTGGCTGCAGTGACTCGGCCGAAGGTCGACAGCATTTCGCTGAAAGAATTGGTGGAGCTCACCCTCAAGGGCCACATTCGGGTGCCCTCGTTCCAGCGCTCTTATCGGTGGGAGCGCAATGATGTGACGCAGTTGTTCGACAGCATTCTGCGTGGTTACCCGATCGGAAACGTGCTCGTCTGGCAGCGGCCCGCCCCCGCCGGAACGGTGGAGATCGGTCATCTGCGGATCGAGGCGGAAGCGGTCGGGGACGCCTTCTGGGTCGTGGACGGTCAGCAACGCATCACCAGTCTGGTGGGTGCTTTGACGGCCGGCGACGACACCGTGGACCCTCGTTTCCGCGTCTATTTCGACTTGGCACGCGAAGTTTTCGTCTCGCTGCCGCGCCGTCACCAACCGGGCGACGACCAGCTCCCCATGTCCCTCGTTCTCGACACGGCCGGCACCAACGCGTGGATCCGCGCCCGCAGCCATTTGAGCGATGGTCAGATCGCGCTGGCCGACCAAGTGGTGGCCGCGATTCGCGACTACAAGATTCCGATGTACGTCGTCACAGGTGAGGACGACCATTCCCTGCGGGACATCTTCGACCGCATGAACACCTTCGGAAAACCGCTGAAAAGCGCGGAGGTGTTCAATGCACTGCATTCGATCACCGGCGACCAGAAACCCGGGGATCTGCGGACGTTGAGCGCGAGCGTGCGCACCTTCGGTTTCGGTGAGTTGTCGGAAGGTTCTCATGCAGAGCCTGCTGGCCATCCGTGACCCGAAAGTCGATCGGGATTTCCGCAACGAGTTCGCCGACGACGACGATCGCCATCAGGCGTTCGTCCGCACGGAGGCGGCTCTGGGACACGTCATCGACTATTTGCGGGACGAAGCCGGCATTCCCCATGTGAAGCTCGTTCCCTATGCTCTGTACATCCCGGTGCTGGCCCGGTTCATGGCGGTTCTGGGGCCGCCGCAGGGACGCGCGGCCGAGCTGCTCCGGCGCTGGATCTGGCGAGGTGCGGTGCTCGGGGTCGCGCCCCAGGGGAACACGGTCGGTTTGCGGCAAGGAGCGGCCGCCGTGCACACGGATCCGCTCAAGAGCGCGCAGCGACTGCTCGAACTCCTGCCTCCGCCTGGCCAGTGGAAGCCGGACATCTCGCAGATCCCGCTGAATCGGGCTCAGGCGAAGGTCAACATTCTCGGCCTGCTGTCGCTGGCTCCGAGACATCTTTCGCACGACCGGTTCGGTGAGCCGATCGACGCTGCTCAGCTGCTCGAATCAGGGGGGCCGCTGACGCCCGTTCTCGATGACAGGAGTGTGCTCGGCAGAGGGCTGGCGAACCGTCTGATTCAGCCGCCTGGAGAGGTGGACATCGCTAGGCTCCTGGTGGAGAAGGACCTGGACGAACGCGTGCTGGCCAGTCACTGCCTGGACGCCGAGTTGGTTCGGCTGCTGCGGCAAGGGCGAGCGGATGATTTTCTGAAACGACGCGCCGCGGAGGTCGAGGCGATCATTCACGATCACGTCCAGAGCCGTGCGCTGTTCGGTTTCCGCGACGGACCTGATTGTGGCCGCGTTGTTCGATGAAGGTGAAGAGCTTGACTGACGAGGCGACGGCGGGGGTCCATCTCGGGACGCGAGCTCGGCCGATCGAGCCCGCACGACTTCCAGGTTCTCCTGTACCTCGGGGAGGACCTGCCGGGAAACGTCCGGGTGGCGCTGGAATCCGACACTCCCGTGATCCCGGAGTCGGCCGTCGAGCCGCATGATGACGGCCTGGGGACGGTACGGTTCTCCCTGGCCGGGGTGCAGGCGAAGTTCTCCATGCGGTGGGAGGGCAAAGGCCTGGTCCTGCCGATGTCGGGCCAAGGCGGCGACTGGATCGTCAAGCTCCCCGACCGGCGCTTTCCCGAGGTTCCCGCGAACGAGCACGCGATGTTGACCTGGGCCAAGCTCGTCGGGATCGGCGTGCCGGAGATCCAGCTCATCGAAGGAACGCATCTGACCGGGTTGCCCGACGGCCTCGTCCGTCCCGATGAGATGGTGTTCGCGGTGCGGCGCTTCGACCGGCTCGCCGGAGGGCGGGTGCATCAGGAGGACTTCGCGCAGGTCAGAGAGGTCGCTGTCGCGTCGAAGTACGAGAAGGCGACGTACGCCGGCCTCGCCCGGGTCATCAACGCGGTCTGTCCGCAGGACATGACCGAATACCTGCGCCGGCTGGCCGCGATCGTGGTCATGGGCAACCTCGACGCTCATCTCAAGAACTGGACGCTGCGATATCCGGACGGCGTGAACGCGCGCCTCTCCCCGGCCTACGATTTCGTCTCCGTATCCTCGTACGACGACTTCCGCGCCGAGGAACTGGCGTTCCCGGTGAACGGCGGCAAGGTGGCCGGGCTCATCACGCTCGACAACTTCCGGAGCTTCGCCCGGCGCGCCCATCTCGAAGCCGATCAGGTGACCGAGGTGGTCCGTGACACCGTGGCGGCGATGGTCGACACCTGGCCACAGGTCAGGGCGGAGCCGACCATCCCCTCCTTCGTGGCCGCGCACGTCGAGCAGCGGCTGAGGTCGCTGCCCCTGATCGCTGACGTACGCGGTCACTGAGCACGGCCGATACCAGCCGCCCGCTTCGACTTTTTTCGAAGTGAGGTGTTTGCCCCTTACTCTCCCCGGAGGAGAGCCGGGAGGTAGGGTGAGCGGATTTCAGCCGGAAGACCTGGGACGGATCACCGCGCGGGCCGAGGAGATGCTGGCTCACGTCGAGCAGCTCAAGGACGAGCTGGACGTGGTCGTCGGACGGGGTGAGGCGGCGGACGGGCAGGTGCGGGTGACGGCCGGGGCCTCGGGGCGGCTCATCGACGTCGTACTCTCGCCGCGTGTCCTGAGCATGGACAGTCGGAAGCTGGCCGAGGCGGTGTTGCGGGCGGCGCAGGAGGCTCAGGACGAGGTGGCCGGGAAGGTGGACGAGATCATGGCCGGTGGGTCCCCGGGGCCCGAGACTGTGGTGGATGACGAGGCGCGCTTCGCCGTCATGCTGGAGGCCTTCGAGGCGTCGATGGCCGAGCGGCTCCTGACGGCTGAAGGGCTCCCGACCGCTGAGCGGTTCCCGAACGGCGAGCGGTTTCCGAAGGCTGATGACCAGCGCCCAGATGAGCGCCGGGACGGTCGCTGAGCCGGATATTTCTAGGTTATTTGAAGGAACATCGGGACCCGGGTGACCCGCCCTAGTGTGTCCGCGGACGCGTATACGCATGGGATCTCGCGGGATGTGAATCGGTGGCCTTTCGGTGGCGGAGCGCGGCGGGGCGGCGGGCGGCGGGGATCGTCGCGGGCGTGCTGACAGCCGTGCTGGTCGGAGCCGGCCTGTTCCTGGGCACGGGCGTCTCCAGCGCGCGCCCCAAGCTCGCCGACGTCGGCGCCTGGCTGGCCAGCGCGCTCAACGGCGAGGTGGTGCACGCCAACGGCCTGTCCGGGCAGGTGGACGGCCGGGTGGACCTGGCCTCCGCCGGCGGTCAGGCGCTCACGGTCGTGCAGGACGGCGACAACGTGCTCGTCGTCGACGAGTCCACCGGCAAGGTCAGCCGCATCGACCCCACCCAGCTGGAGGTGGCGCAGACCGGCACGATCGGCGCGGGCGGCATGCAGATCGTGATGGGCGCGGGCAAGGCGTACGGGATCGACCCGCGCGGCGGCACCGTGCAGCAGCTCGACCCGCTGACCGTGGACACGATCGGCGCCCCCATCACGCTCAAGCCGCCGCTCGGGCAGGCGGGCATCGACAAGAGCGGCACGCTCTGGGTGCCCGTGCCGGAGGAGGGCACGCTCGTCCAGGTGGCCGGCGCGCAGAAGGGTAAGGCGGTCACGGTCGGCGAGCCCGGCGACCCGCTCACGCTGACGATCGCGAACGGCGTCCCCCTGGTCACCAACTCCGCCGCCGCCAGCGCCATGGTGATCGGCGCGACCGGCACCCGGCTGCAGGTGAGCCTGCCCAGCACGGTCACCGAGGCCGGCGGCGCGGGGCTGCGGGTGCCCGCCGTGGCCGAGAGCCAGGTGGTGCCGATCCTGGCGCCCAAGCAGGGCGCGCTCGTCCTCGTCGACACCGCCAGCGGCGCGCTGACGACGGTCTCGGTGAAGGGCGGCAAGCTCGGCGCGCCGCAGGCGCTCGGGCGGCGCGTCTACATCGCCGACGAGAGCACGGGCAAGCTCATCGTGTACGACACCGTGGCCAAACGGTTCGAGGCCGACAAGGTGGTCACCGGCAAGGCCGGGCCGTTGGACGTGTTCGTCAAGGACGGGCTGCTCTGGGTCAACGACCAGTTCAGCGAGACCGCCCTGGTCATCGAGCAGGACGGCAGAGGCCACCGGGTCGGCAAGTACGACGAGGCGCTCGGTCAGAAGGACACCCCGACACCGCTGCCCGTGCCCACCAGCGTGCCCACGGTGGTGCGGCCGACGACCGTGCCGACCCGCACGACCAGGCAGCCGACCTCCGTGCCGACGTCCGTACCGACGCAGACGTCCGTACCCACACAGACGAAGACCGCCGTGCCCACCGTCACCGTCACCGCGACCCCTACTCAGACCCCCACCCAGAGCCCCACGCCCAAGCAGACACCGACCCCGACCGTCACCCCCGACCCGCCGGGCACGGTCACCGCGAACTCCGGGCCCGGGTGGATGGAGATCGTCTTCACGCCGTCGGGCAAGGGCGACGTCACCGGCTACACGCTCAAGGGTGCGCCCGGCGGGGCCGACGTCAGCCCGAACCGGGTCCAGGCCGACGGCCCGTTCCAGTTCCGGGTGACGGGAGGCGGCTGCGGCCAGGAGTACACGTTCCGCGTCGCCGCCCAGTACGCCGGCGGCGAGGTGGAATCGGCCCCTTCCATCCCGGTACGTCCCTGCGTCGCCCCCGGCAGCCCGGCCGGCTTCACCGCCAAGGGCAAGAACCACGGCGCCGACCTCACCTGGTCGCCGCCCGAGAACGCCAAGGACGGCGTCACGTACCTCCTGGACGGCCCCGGCACCCACCCGGCAGCCCCCGACGGGACGAGCGCGGAGGTGACCGGACTGAAGAACGGCCAGTCCTACACCTGGACGCTGCGCGCCAAGAACGAGGCCGGCGAGAGCCAGGACCGCGCGGAGGCCACTGCCGAGCTGCGCCCGCCGTCCGCCCAGTTCAGGAACGCCAACAACGACCACCGCGACACGCTCATCCGCTCGGGGCCGAGCGCGGGCGCCGAGGCAGGCCGGATCCCGAAGGGCGCGTACATCACGATGACCGTGCTCTGCCAGCAGAAGGGCGCCGGCTTCACCGACACCGACACGGGCATGAGCAGCGACGTCTGGAACAAGGTCGAATCCGCCAACGGCAACGGCTGGCTCAACGACGTGCTCATGGACACCCCGAAGGGGGGCTTCCCCGCGGCCCCGCTCTGGGAGTGTGAATGATCACGAGGGCGGGGTGGGGCCTGGCGGCCTTTTCGGTGCTCGTGTACGCGGTGGGAGCGCCGTTCGGGTACGCCCAGGCGGCGGTGCTGGCCGTGGCCGGGCTCGCCGCCGTGGGGGCCGGCGCCCTGTGGACGCTCATGGGGGCGTCGCTTGAGGTGCGGCGCGAGGTGACGCCCGTGAAGGTGACGCGCGGGGAGCCGGCCATCGCCGTGCTGCACGTGCGCAACGCCGGCCGATGGCGGCGCTCGGGGCTGGTCGCCAGGGACACATGCCGGGACACGACCGTGACCGTCGAGGTGCCCGCGCTGGCCGGGAACACGGCGCGGACGGTGTCGTACCGGCTGCCCACGCGCCGCAGGGGGGAGACGCCGGTGGGGCCGCTGCTGCTGGACCGGGGCGACCCGTTCGGGCTCGCGCGCCGCTCGGTCGCGTACGGGCGGGCCGACCTGCTCCTCGTCCGGCCCCGCACCGTCCCGCTGCCGCCGCTGCGCGCGGGGCGGCAGCGGCACCTCGACGGGCTGGCGTCGCGCTCGGCGCCGGCCGGGACGAGCAGCTTCAACGGGCTGCGCGAGTACGTCATCGGCGACGACCTGCGTCACGTCCACTGGCGGTCCACCGCCAGGACCGGGATTCTCATGGTCAAGGAGCTGACCGACGTCAACCTGCCGGCCACCGTCACCGTTCTCGACACCCGGACCTCGTCGTACGAGGGCGACGACGAGTTCGAGCTGGCCGTCGACGTGGCGGCGTCGGCGGCCTGCGCGGTGACGCGTGACCGGTTCCCGGTGCGGGTGTTCACGGGGGCCGGGGAGCTGGTGCACGTCAGGGGCGGGGCGGGGGAGGACGAGGAGGTGCTCGACCGGCTGGCGCTGGTGGAGCTTTCCGACGCGGCCGAGCCGCCCGCCCGGGCGCTCAGGCAGGCGGGGGCCGGTGGGGCGCTGGTACTGGTCAGCGGCACGTACGCGGCTCTGGCGGGGGCGGCGGCGGTGCGGCGGCGGTTCGACCAGGTGGTGTTCGTCCGGGTGGGGGCGGCGTCGCCGGGCGGGGTGCCGCAGGCGGCGGGGGTCACGGTGATCGAGGTGGGGGATCTCGGGGAGCTGGCCGCGTTATGGCCACGCTGACCACCCCACCGGGCAGCGGCCCCGCCGACCCGCCTGCCCCCGGCCCGCACCCCGCCGTTCCTGGCCCGCACCCCAGCGGCCCCGGTCCTCGCGCCGGTGCGGCCGGTTCTCGCGATGGTGCCGGGGCGGAGGAGGGGCCGGCCAGGGACTCGGGGCCTTCAGGGGCGGGGCCGGGGCGGCGGCGAGTGGCTTCCGTCGTGGTGGTCGCGTTGCTGGTGGCGGCGGCCGGGCTGGCGTTCGACGGGGTGTTCCCGATGGACGCGTTGCTGCCCGTGGTGGCGGTGGCGGCCGGGGTGCCGTGCGTGCTGTCGCTGCTGGTCTCCGGGCGGTTGCCGCTCTGGGGTGTCGTCCCTGTACAGGCGCTGGCCTGGCTGACGGCGGTGTCGGCCACGTTGTTCAGGGAAGAGGCGTGGCTCGGGTTCCTGCCCGGCCCGGCCGCCGTCCGTACGGCGCTGACCGGCGTGCGTGAAGCGGGCGGCTGGCTGCTGACCACCATTCTGCCCGCCGCGCCGGGCAGCACCGCGATCGTGCTGGTCAGCTTCCTGGTCTGGGCCGCCACCGCCGCCGGGGCCGAGCTGGCGCTGCGCTCGCGGGCCGTGCTGCTGCCCGCCGTGGCCGGCCTGCCCGTGCTGGGCGTCGCGGTCGTGCTCGGGGTCGCGGGGGCGGGCTCCGTGGTGCCGTACGCGGCCGGGTTCGCGGGGCTGGCGCTGCTGCTCGCGCTGGTCAGGTCGAGCAGGTCGGCGGGGACGATCGCGGCGGGCATGCCGCTGCTGGCCGGGCTGGTGCTGGTGGCCGCCGTCGCCGGTCCCGTGCTGCCCATGGCCGGGCGGCCGTACGACGTGCGCGAGCTGGTCGAGCAGCCGCCGCCCCGTCCGATCCGCGGGGTCAGCGCGCTCGACCAGGTGTCGGCGTGGCTGCAGAACCCCCAGCGCGAGCTGTTCACGGTCAGCACGACCTCCGAGGCGAACCTCCGGCTGGCCGTCCTGGACACCTTCGACGGGGTGAGCTGGACGTCGAACGCCGGCTTCGTCCCCACCGGCGGCCGGGTGCCCGGGCAGCCGGGCGAGCGTGACAGCGTCGTGCAGCGGTTCACCGTCCAGAAGCTGCCGGGGCCGTGGCTGCCCGCCGCCGACCGGCCGCTGCTGGCCACGGGCCCCGGCATCATGGTCGACCCCGCCACCGGCATGCTGGCCGGCACGCAGACGCGCGAAGGGCTGACGTACCAGGTGACCTCGGGGATCCGCCGGTTCACGACGGAGGAGCTGCGCGGGGCGACCCCGGCCGACGACCCGGCCGCCCGCGCCCTGCCGGACGGGCCCGACGGCCGCACGCCGCCGCAGCGGGCTCGGCTCGGGCGCATCGCCCGCCGCGCCACCGAGGGGGCGCGCAGCCCGACGCAGCAGGCCGCCAAGCTGGCGGCCTACCTGCGCAAGCTCGCCGTGAACGACGTCAACGCCCCGCCGGGGCACTCTTATCGCAGCGTCGAGTTCTTCCTGACGGAGTCGAAGAGGGGGACGACCGAGCAGTTCGCGGCGTCGTTCGCGTTGCTGGCGCGCTCGATCGGGCTGCCCAGCCGGATCGTCGTCGGGTTCCGTCCCGGGCGCGTGGAGGGGCGGGGCGGTGGCGTGCGGCAGGTGCGGGGTGGTGACGTGCTGGCCTGGGCCGAGGTGGAGTTCAAGGGGATCGGGTGGGTGCCGTTCTATCCGACGCCCTCGCGTACGCGCGCCGGCGAGGGTGGCGACGTGGCCGAGGGGGCTCCCAAGCAGGCCAAGGAGATCGAGCAGGCCATCAACAGCGACTCCTCCCAGCCCAAACCGGACAAAACGCCCACTGGTCGGGTGGGTCAGCAGCAGCGACCCGCCCCGGATGGGACGCCCTGGACCCTCGTATGGGCGGTTCCTGCCGTCCTGCTGGCGTTCTACCTGCTCGCGGCGGGCGTGGTGCCGTTCGTCCGCAGGACGCGCCGCCGTCGGCGGGGCGCCTCGGCCGCAGTCCGGGTGATGGGGGCGTGGCGGGAGACGGTGAGCCGCATGCGCGCGGCCGGGATCCCCGTCGCCTCGGGGACGCTGACCGCCGGGGAGGTGGCGTGCCTGGCGGAGGAGACGCTCGGGCCCGGCGCGCGAGAGCCGCTGACCGCCCTCGCCGACCTGGCGAACCTGGCCGCCTTCGGCGGGGCGCCCGTGGACGGGGCTGACGCTGAGCTGGCCTGGCGGCACCACGCCACGGTGGACGCGCTGGTCAGAAGACGCGCAGGGGTGGGGCGGAGGCTCGTCAGACGGTTGTCGCCGGTGTCACTGTTCGGCTGACGACCTGACTTGGTGGCTATTCGGTCGGTGCCGGGGGTGGGGTGGCCAAGGGGAGCACGAGCGGGGGCTGGACCTGGTTGTCGTCCCGGGTGCCCGTTTCCGCCGCGCCCCGGATGCACAGCGGGGACGACCAGGCCACCGACGACGGGCGGCCCAGGGTGACCACGCTGCCGACCTTGAAGCAGTAGCCGAGGGACGGGTCCAGGCCGCCGACGGTGTAGGTGCTGCCGCCGGCGGTCGCCGACATCAGGCGGTCGCCGGGGGACTGCTGGATGATCATGGGGTAGCCGTTCTTGCGCACGGCCTTCCAGGCCAGCGTCACCGTGGTGCCGCTGTCGGTGACCAGTTTGAGGCTCTTGGGACGGTACGTGGCGACCGTGGCCGGGTCGGCGCTCCGTCGCACGGCTGGCGGGGACGGCGTTCCAGAGTCACCCGGCTCCTGGTCCCGCAGCTTTTGCGGCGGCTGCCGGTCGGCGCGGGGCGGCGCGACGCTGGTGGAGGAGTTCGGGGGTGCGACCGTGGAGGCGTCTGGTGGTGCGAGGCTGATGGAGCCGTCCGGTGGGGTGGCGGCGCCGGTGGGCTCCGTGGTCGTGGCCTGCTGTCGCGCGGTCGTGGTTCCGGTGCCGCCGCTCATCGCCAGGGCGACGCTGCCCGCGCCCACCAGCACCGCCAGCGCCGCCACCCCCGCCATGACCAGCGGCACCTTACGGTCCCGGCTGCCCGGCCCGGGGGTCGCGGGCGCGTGCGGCGGCGCGGTGACCTCAGGAGGCGGCGGCAGGAACGGCTGCGGTCCGGCCGGCGGCCTGACCCGCGAGCGATCCGGGTCCACCGTCCACACCAGCTCCCGAGGCCCCGACCGCTCCTGACCACTGAGGGATGAGCCGGTGGTGCCGGCCGCTGCGCCCTCGGCCGACGGCGTCGCGAGCCGTGCAGTGGGTGCTTGGCCGGGGCGTGCCTTGGGGACGCGGACGGTGGGATCGTGATCCACCTCGCCGTCTCGGAGACCTAAGCCGACCTGCTGCCCCATCCCGCCGGTTCCGCTCGTGGGGCCGGGAGTGGGGTGGGGGAGGGCGGGGTGGCTGGTTTCGCTGGGCGAAGCCGGGGACGGGTGGCCGTGGGGGGTGGCGGCGGTGATGAGGGCGGTGGCCGGGGGGCGGGTCGCCGGGTCTTTGGACATTGCCGCGAGCAGGACGCTGGCCAGGTCAGACGGTACCGAGGCGGGCAGCGGGGGCGGCTCCTCGGTCAGGACGCCGAGTGCGAACCTGGCCGTGCTCCCCGGCCCGTCCAGCGCGAACGCGGGCCGGCCCGCCAGCAGCTCGTACGTCATCGACGCCAGCGCGTACACGTCGGAAGCGGGCACCGGTGGACGTCCTTCGAGCTCCTCCGGCGCGGCGTGCACCGAGGGCAGTGTCCCGTCCGGCAGCTCCACGATCGACGTCAGTGCCGACATGGCGTACCCCGTCAGCACCACTCCGCCGCCGGTCATGACGACGTTCTCCGGCTTGACCCGCCCGTGCACCCCGCCCGCCGCGTGTGTGGCCGCGATCGCGCGCGCCACCGACCGCAGCAGCCCCATGGCCTGCTCCAGCGGCAGAGGCAGGCCGCGGCCCGGCCGTTCGGCGAGCGTGAGCCCTTCGTGCGGGGGCGTCACCAGGTACGGCCGCCCGTCCCCCGTAGCCCCCACCTGCAGCACCGGGACCACCGAGCCGAGCGCCGCCAGCTCTTCGGGGAAGCCGAAGCCGCGCACGATCCGTTTCAGCGCCCGCTTGTCCACCCGGTGGCACGCGAGCGTCTTGACCAGCACCTCCGCGCCCGTCGCCTCGGCCCGCGCCAGGTACGTGGTCCAGGGCCCGTCCTGCCCGGCCCGCTCCAGCAGCCGGTAACCGCGCACCCGCTCGGCGATCACGCTCATGCGACCACCCACGCGTTGCCAGGTCTACGCGATCCGTCGCTCATGCCGCCGCGCTCATGCGACCACCGGCGGGCCGCCTAGGTCTTCGGACTCGAACGCCTCGTCCTCCACCAGCGCCATCCTGGTCCGCTCCCGTTCGCGCTCCTGCCCGGCCCCGGTCCCGGCCGCGCCGAACGGCGGCATCATGCCCAGGGGCATCCCGTTCGGCCCGAGCCCCGCCCCGGCCGCCCCGAGCCTGGGCACATTGCCGCCGAACGGGGTCACGGGGCTGGTGCCTGTGGTGATGCCGGACCCGTTGCCGGTGGGCGTGAGTGTGGTGGTGCCGGGGCCGGTCGGCGGCAGGTTCGACGGTGGCAGGCTGGACAGGTTCGTCGTGGACGGGGGCTGCGTCAGGCCGGTGGGCGGGTCGAGCAAGGGCGGGTTCATGCCGGGAATGTCCGGGTTCCGCAGCGAGGGGTGCTGAACGCCCGGTGGCTGGACGCCCGGGTTCTGACCGCCGGAGAGCGACGGGTCCTGGAGTGAGGGGTCACGCAGCGACGGGTCCTGAAGCGAAGGGTCGCGCAGGGACGGGTCCGTGAGGGACGGGTCCGGCGGCTGCTGGAGGCCGGGGACGTCCGGGTCGTAAGGAGAGCCGAAGCCAGGAGTCTTCCCGTAGGGGGAGGTCAGGCCGCCGCCCGCGTACGGATCACCCGTCAAGCCCCCGGGCAACCCCAGCCCTCGCCCGGGCGACATCCCGGTCACGTCCGTCCCCGGCGCGGACGTGCGCTGCTCGACCGTAGGGGCGATGGCCCCGTACACGTCCCCCATGTACCCGTTGAGCAGCCGCAGGTGATGCCGCGCGAGGACGTGGCCGTTGTCCTCGACGCTGCCGAACGCGTCGAAGAGGTCGTCGTCGAGCCCGACGGACCCGGTCCCCGGAACGTTGTCCTTGAACCAGCGCAGCACCTTGTCGCCGTACCATTCGAGCGGCGTGCCGACGGACGTGGCGGCGGCGTTGATCCTGGCCAGGTCCCGCTGCAGTTCCCCGAGCGTCTTGAAGATGCCCTCCAGCGACTCCCCGCCGAGCGTCTCGGAGATGGCGCGCGCCTGCGCGCTCAGCTCCGCCACCGACTCCCCGCACATGCGGGCGATCTCCAGGTAGTTACGCCCCGCCTGCGCGACCTGCTCGGGCTCGGTCGCCTGGAGGAGGGAGGCGACGCCGTCGGCGTCCTCGGAGTCCGCGCCGTTGAGCGACTGGGTGCCGTCGGGGTGCGGCGCCCGGGACTCGTCCCTGAGTGATTCCTCCCAGAAGTCGCTCATGTACGCGCCTGCCGGTCGCTCGCGAGGGACCGGTCCGCGCCCTTGGCCGTCTGCACGGTCGCGTCGAGTGCCTGGATGACGGACGCGTACACGGTCCACAGCCGTTCGATCGCGCCGCCCAGCGCGGCGTGCGCCTTGTCCGTGGTCGCGCGCAGGTCGTCGGCGGCCTGCCAGGCCCCCAGCGCGCGCTGGTCGAGCGCGGCGCGGTCGAGCAGGATCTTCAGGCCCGTGTCCCGGCCGGCGCCCTTGAGCCGGTCGAGGTCCTGGCGCAGCCGCTCCACCGGCGACGACGGCCGCGGCGTGCCGGTGGCCGGGTCCTCGTAGGCGTCGAGGTCGACGAACAGCGCCCTCTTCGGCGCGCCGGGGTCGATCGGGTGCGCGGCGAGCAGGTGCCCGCCGTCCGGGTCGGGCGGCGTGAGCGGGCTCCGGCCGGGGTAGGCGCCCTTCCCGTGGTCGACGAGGTGGTCGGCGTAGGCGTCCTCGACGGTGTGCGCCTCGAAGTCGTACTCCGCGCCCGAGCTCCCGTCCTCGTAGCTCCGGGTGATCTGCTCCCGGTCCAGGTACGACCTGCCGACGGTCGGCCGCTGGCTGTCCCCGCGGTCCTCAGGTGTCGTCATGCTCTCTCCCGCGTCCACACGTCGCCGGACATGCCGACACCTGCCTATCGGGCGTCCCTCCCGATGACGCGTCATTTCAAAGTATTTGGAAGAGAGCTACGAAAGATCGGTAGTGTCGGCAGACTGCACTACCGTGCCCTTCCTCTGGTGCGGTGTCGCAGCCCTGCTGCTCGCCCTGACCCCCACGCCCGCCCCGGGCCGGCCGGTCAGCTGTGCCCCCGAGCCGGGCGTCGCGGAGGTCACCGGCACGCCATGGCCGCAGGAGCGGCTGCGCTTCGAGCGGGTGTGGCGGCTCACCAAGGGCGAAGGCGTCACGGTCGCCGTCGTGGACAGCGGCGTGGACGCCACGCATCCCCAGCTCGCCGGCGCCGTCACCCGCCAGGTCGACCTGACCGCCACGGACCTGCGCGACTGCGTCGGCCACGGCACGGCGGTGGCCGGGATCATCGCGGGACGCGACCTCACCTCGCGCGGCGTGCCGGTGACGGGCGTCGCGCCGGAAGCCGCGATCGTGTCGATCAAGCAGACGGAAGGCCGCTCGGGGGACGTGTCGCGGCTGGCGCAGGGGATCAGGCGGGCGGCCGACCTGGGCGCGGACGTCATCAACGTGTCCGTGCAGGCCCACGACGCCCCCGAGCTGAAGGCGGCGGTGACGTACGCGCAGGACAAGGACGCGGTGATCGTGGCGGCGGCCGGCAACGTCAAGCAGGACGACGGCGCGGTCACGCCCGCCTACCCGGCCGAGTACCCCGGCGTGATCGCGGTGGGCGCGGCCTCGCCCGACGGCACGAAGCCCGGCTTCTCCAACGGCGCCACCCGCGTCTCGGTGACCGCGCCGGGCGCCGGGGTCACGAGCGCGTGGACGGGCGGCGGCTACCGTACGGGGCTGGACGGCACCAGCTTCGCCGCCCCCTTCGTGTCGGGCGTCGCCGCGCTGGTCAGAGCCCGCCACCCCGATCTCGACCACTGGCAGGTCAAGCGCCGGCTGGAACGGACGGCCGAGGGCGGGGGAGCCGCGGGCACCGGGGCCGGGCTGGTCAGCCCGCTGCAGGCGGTCACCTCCGTGCTGCCCGTGGCGGACGAGAGCGCGGCCGCCGCGCCGCCGGTCGTCCTGGCCAGGGCGCCGGTCCCGGACGAACGGACGCGCGGCCTGGCGATCGGCATCACCGCCGGCGCGGGCGGGGTGACGGCACTGGTGGTCTTCGTGGCGCTGACGCTGCCCAGAGCCAGACGGCGGAGCCTGCGGGCCGGAAACATTTCCAGGAAAGTTGAAATCGCAACCCCTGGCGTCGAGCGCCGCCTACGTTGATCCAGAATTCCGGAACCCGGTCGAAAGCGGGTTCACGAGATCCGAGAGGTGAACCGTGGCCGACAGGACCACTTATGCCGAGGGCAGCCAGCACAGCGCCGCGGAACGCGTACAGATCGCCGTCGGGAACGTGGAACAGATCCGCAACCGGCTCGCCCTGATCCCCGAGACGCTCGGCGGCGCCTGGATGGGCGAGGCCGCCACCGTCTACACGCAGGTGCTCAACGAGTGGACCCCGCAGTTCACCAAGGTCATCGAGGCGCTGGCCAGGATCGGCGAGAACCTCAAGGCGACCGACGTCCAGTACACCGAGGCGAGCACCAGCGCGAGCGAGGTCGCCGCGAAACTGAGGTCCTCACTCAACGGCGGCGCGATCTAGGGCGAAGGAGAGCTCACCATGACCGGTCCCGACATCATCCTCGCCAATTTCGACGAGATGGAGGAGATCGCGGCCGAGCTCGGCCGCGCCTACGCCAATCTCGTCGGCGAACTCGCCGACCTGGAGGACGACCTCAAGGTCCTGGAGACCTGGGACGGCCCCGCCAAGGCCGTCTACCTCGACGCCAAGATCCAGTGGAACCAGGCGGTCGAGGCCATGGGCGACACCATGCAGCGCCTCGGGCCCTCGCTGCACGACGCGACCGCGATCATGCGCGACGCGGAGAACGCCAACGTCCGCCGCTGGGGCACCTGAACGGCGCCACCCGTTCATGAGGCCAGGTAAGCGGTCTGGATCAGCTTCTCGCCGGAACGCCGGTCCACGTAGAGCCCCCGCCCCGCGGGTAGTTGCCGGGGCCGTACGTTGCCGAAGAGCTGCCCCTCCTCCCGAGGCCCCGACAGCAGCACGGCGGGCGAGTTCATCTCCTTCAGCCGCCGCACCACCGGGTCCAGCATGCTCCGCCCCGCCCCGCCCATGGCCCGGGCCAGCACGAGGTGCAGCCCGATGTCCCTGGCCTGCGGCAGCAGGTCGCCGAGCAGGGCCAGGGGGTTGGCCGAGGTGGCCACCAGGTCGTAGTCGTCCACGATGACGTACAGGTCCTGCCCGGTCCACCAACTGCGGGTGCGCAGCTGCTCGGAGGTGAGGTCGGGTGGCGGCAGCCGTTCGGCCAGCACCTCCTGCACCCCCTTGAGCAGCGTCGTCGCGGCGGCGCTCGACGCGGCGTAGCCGACGCGGTGCTCGGTGTCGGTGGCGTCCAGCAGTGAGCGCCGGTAGTCGATGACGACGAAGCGCGCCCCGAGCGGCGTGCGCGCGGTCGCGATGCCGCGCGCGATCACCTTCAGCAGGTTGCTCTTGCCGCTCTCGGTGTCGCCGAACACCACGAAGTGCGGGTCGGCGTCGAAGTCCAGCAGCACGGGCGCGAGCGCGGCCTCGTCGATGCCGACCGGGATCCGCATGGGGCCCTCGGCCGGGGGAGCGGGCAGTGTGTGCGCGGGCAGCAGGGCCGGCAGCAGCCGTACGGGCGGCGCGGGATGGCCGTGCCAGGCCGCCGCCGCGTCCCGTACCAGGGCGGAGACCCCGTCGGCCAGATCGTCGATGGTGCAGCGGCCGTCTATGCGCGGCAGCGCGGCCAGGAAGTGCAGCGACTCGCGGGTGAGGCCGCGGCCGGGGGTGCGCTCGGGCACGTTCGCGGCGGCCTTGCGGTCGATCTCGGAGTCGAACGCGTCGCCGAGCCGCAGCTCCAGCCGGGTGGCGAGCAGTTCGCGCACCCCGGCGCGGAACTCCAGCCACCGGTTGGCGGTGCCGACGACGTGGATGCCGAAGCCCAGGCCCCGCGTGACCAGGTCGCCGACGACGGCTTCGAGCAGCTCGTACTCCTGGCGCAGCGTCGCCCAGCCGTCCACCACGAGGAACACGTCGCCCCAGCCGTCGCCCTCGTAGGCGCCGGAGGCGACCATCCTGCGGTAGGTGGCCATGGAATCGATCCCGCGCTCCACGAACAGCCGCTCGCGCCGCTCCAGCAGCGCCTTCATCTCGGCCACGGTCCTGCGCACCGCGTCGGCGTCCAGCCGGGCCGCCACGCCGCCGACGTGCGGCAGCCCGGACAGCGCCGACAGGGTGCCGCCGCCGAAGTCCAGGCCGTAGAACTGGACCTCCTTCGGGGTGTGGGTGAGCGCGAGCGAGGCGATCAGCGTGCGCAGCAGCGTGCTCTTGCCGGTCTGCGGCGCGCCCACGATCGCGACGTTGCCCGCCGCGCCCGACAGGTCCAGCCAGTACGGGTCCCGCCGCTGGTCGAACGGGCTGTCCACGATCCCGGCCACGGCGTGCAGCCGTCCTGGACGGTCGCCGGACGTGCCCGCCGCGGTGAGCCCGTGCTCGGGCGTGGCCTCGACGGGCGGCAGGAGCTGGTCGAGCGAGGCGGGCTCCTTCAGGGGCGGCAGCCAGATCCGGTGCGCGGGCGCGCCCTGGCCGGCCAGCCGCTCGACCACGATGTCCAGCAGGCTGTCCTGCCTGCCCTTGTGGTCGGCCACGACCGGGGGCGCGACGGCGACAGGCGGCAGCGGGACCCGTTCCGCGCCGTACCAGACGATCTTGCCGCGATGTCCCGTGCGAGCCGGCACGGCCGGGCCGCGCGCCTCGGCCGGCTGGTACGGCCCCGACACGTACGCGGCCTTGAACCGCGTCATCCCGGTCGTCTCGAACATCAGGTACGCGTTGCCCGGCTCGGGCGGCAGCGAGTACGCGTCCGCCACCCCCAGCACCGCCCGGCTCTCGGCCGCCGAGAAGGTGCGCAGCCCGATCCGGTACGAAAGGTGCGTGTCCAGCCCCCGCAGCCGCCCCGTCTCCAGCCGCTGCGAGGCCAGCAGCAGGTGCACCCCGAGCGAGCGCCCGAGCCGCCCGATCATCACGAACAGCTCGCTGAACTCGGGCTTGGCCGCCAGCAGCTCGCTGAACTCGTCCAGCACGATGAACAGCGTCGGCAGCGGCCGCAGGTCGGCCCCCTGCTCGCGGGCCTGCTCGTAGTCGCGGACCGAGGCGTGGTTCCCGGCCGAGCGCAGCAGCTCCTGCCGGCGTACCATCTCGCCGTGCAGGGCGTCGTGCATGCGGTCGACCAGCGGCAGCTCGTCCTCCAGGTTGGTGATCACGGCGGAGACGTGCGGCAGCGAGTCCAGTCCGAGGAACGTGGCGCCGCCCTTGAAGTCGACGAGCACGAAGTTCAGCGTCTCGGAGGAGTGCGTGATCGCCAGCGCGAGCACGAGCGTGCGCAGCAGCTCCGACTTGCCCGAGCCGGTCGCCCCCACCACGAGCCCGTGCGGGCCCATGCCGCCCTGGGCCGCCTCCTTGATGTCCAGCTCCACCGGCCGGCCGTCCGCGCCGAGGCCGATCGGCACCCGCAGCCGGTTGCGCACCGGGCGGGGCTGCCAGGTCACCGCCGTGGACAGCCGGCGCGCGTCGCCGATCCTGAGCAGGTCGGTGAGCGTGGTGTTGGTGGCCAGGACGTCCTGCCGCTCCTCCTGGCCGCCCGCGCCGGTCCGCATCGGCGCGAGCTGCCTGGCCAGCGCGGCGAACGCGGGCGCGGCCATCCGGTCGGGGCGGCCGAGCCCGGATCTGACCTCCTTGCCCAGCTCGTCCGCGCCGATCCTGACCAGCTCCTCCGGCCCGGCCTCCAGGCGCAGGGTGAGCTGCGCGGGCGCGGGCGGGACGGCGCCGCCGAGGTCGATCACGGTCACGCCCTCGATGGCGTCCAGCGCGAGCTGGCTGCCCGCCGGCACCGTGCCGCCGTCCACGACCACGACGTGGTACGGCGCCGCGTCCGCCGAGAGCCCCTTGGTGAACCGGGGCCGGTCCTTCAGCTCGAACCCCAGCAGCCGGTCCAGCTCGCCCAGGTCGCCCACGACCAGCCGGACAGGACCGGCGCCGTCCTCCTCCGACGGGTGCAGCGCGTGCGGCAGCCACTTCACCGGCTCCCACTCCCGCGCTTCGCCGGGTCCCGCGCACACGGAGATCCGCAGGTCGTCCGGCGCGTGCAGCGCCGCCGCCTGGGCCAGCGCGGCCCGGACGAGGTCGCGCCCCACCACGAGGTCCCCGCCCAGCACGATCCGCGCGAACGAGTGCAGCGCCAGCGCCACCGGCAGCCCGGGGACGGTGGCGTGCGTGCGCACGAACCGGCGCAATGCGCCCGCCGTCATCGGGTCGAGGTCCTCGATCGGCCTGGTCTCCGGCGGGATCAGCGGCAGCGCCAGCCGCTGCGCCGAGGTGGCGATCCTGAGCTGGACGAAGTCGTCGTCGCGGGGCCCGCGCTCCCACAGCCGGGTGGTCATCACCAGGGACCACAGCGCGGAGGGGTCGGGATGGTTCCAGGTCATCGCGCGGTGCTGCTGCTCGGCGGCCTTACGGACCCGCTGCCTGACCTGCTCCAGGTAGCGGTAGTAGTCGCGGCGCTGGCCGTTGAGCTGGTTCTTGCGCTCCCCGGCGGTGCGCAGCAGTTGGCCGACGCCCATGCCGACCATCGAGATCGCGAACAGGCCGCTGGAGACCAGCATGATCGGGTTGCCGGTGGAGCCGCCGGTGAACATGAGCGCCATCGCCCCCGCGCCCGCGATCATCGGCAGGTACGTGAGCAACTGCGTCAGCCCGCCGCCCGTCACGGTCTCCGGGATCTCGGGCGGGGGTTCGAGGAGGACCTCTCCCGCCGGCGGCTCCGGCGGCCTGCGCCGCTCCGGCCGGCGGACCACGATCAGGCTGCCGCTCACCAGCCTCATGAAAGCCGCTGACGTAGGGATATAGGCGACATTTCAAAATTCCTGAACGTTTTTGGCCCGTCACGGCGCGAGCCCGCTCCATACACTCATCCGGGTGAGCGCCACCGGAACCGACCTGTGCCGGGTCACCGTCGTGACCCCGCGCGGCTTCCTGGACCTGGGCCTGCCGCCGGACATCCCGCTGGGCAACCTGCTGCCGACCCTCCTGCGCATCGCGGGCGAAGGGCTGGCCGAGGCGGGCCTGGCCCACGGCGGCTGGGTGCTCCAGCGGCTCGGCGAGCCCCCGTTCGACCCGAACGCGACCCTGTCCGAGCTGACCGTGCACGACGGCGAGCTGCTGCACCTCCGCCCGCGCGGCCACGAGCTGCCCGAGGCCGTCTTCGACGACGTCGCCGACGCGGTCGCGACCGGCGTGCTGGAGCGCACGGCACGCTGGCAGCCGGCCGCGACCAGGAACTACGGCCTGCGCGCGGCGGTCGCCCTGCTCGGGCTCGGCACGGTGGCGCTGCTGACGGCCGGCCCGCCCTGGCCGCCCGCCGCGCTGGTCGCCGGGGTCGTGGCGCTGGTCCTGCTGCTGGTGGCCGCGGCGCTGTCGCGGGCCATGGGCGACGCGGGAGCCGGAGCGGTGATCGGGTACGCGGCCCTGCCCTACGGCTTCGTGGCCGGCCTCGTCGGCCCGGCCTCGGAGCGGTCGCTCTTCCAGCCGGACAACCTGCTCTCCGCCTGCGGCGTGACGCTGATGCTGGCCACGGCGACCGGGTTCGCGGTGGCACGAGGGCTGCCCGCGTTCCTCGGCGTGGCCGCCGCCGCGCTCTGCGGGCTGCTCGGCGCCGGCGTCGTCATGGCCTTCGACCTGCCCGCGGCCGGGGTGGCGGCGGTGCTGGCCGCGCTCGTCGTCGGGCTGAGCACGACCATCCCCTCGCTGTCGTTCCGGCTGGCCGGGATGCCGCTGCCCGCGCTGCCGACGACGGCGGAGGAGCTGCGCCGCGAGAGCGGCGACCTGGACGGCGCGCTGGTGATCGACAAGACCGTGGTCGCCGACCGCTTCTGCTCGGGGCTGCTCGGCGCGGTGGCGCTGGTCGTGCTGGGCGCGCAGGTGCTGCTCGTGCTGGAGGGCACCTGGGCGGCGCTGGCGATGAGCGCGGCGCTGTCACTGTCGCTGCTCATGCGGGCGCGCGTCTTCGAGGGACGCGGCCAGCGGGCCTGGCTGACGGCCGCGACCCTGCTCGGCGTGCTCCTGCCGGCCGGGGCCGCCACGCTCGCCGCCACGGACGGGACCGTGCTGTACGTGATCGTGCCGATCCTCGTGGCGCTGGCCCTGGCCGTGACGGGCACGGCGCTGTGGCTCACGACCGGGCGGCCGTCCCCGTTCTGGGGCCGCATGGGCGACATCGCCGACATCCTGCTGATGATCGCCCTGGTGCCGCTCTCCCTGGCCGTGATGAACCTGTACGAGACCATCCGCGGCCTGGTCAGTTGACCCGGCCCGCGCCGGGAGGGGCGGAGTGCACAACCAGCGTGACCTTTACCAGGCCTACCGCCTCACCGTGCAGCGCATCGGGCTGGCCCTGCTGCGCGCCCGGCCCAACCAGCCGGAGTGGCCGCTGCGCCGGCAGAACATCGGGTTCCTGGCCGGAATCATGGTCGCGGTCCTGCTCTGCGTCGGCTTCGCCGTCTACGGCCTGCTGCGCCCCGGCGGCGGCAAGTTCCTGGAGGACCCCGGCACGCTGATCATCGAGCGCGAGACGGGAGCGCGCTTCGTCTACAGCCAGGAGCAGCGCCGGCTCATCCCCGTCGCCAACTACGCCTCCGCCCGGCTCGTCCTCAACGCCCGGCAGGTCAAGGAGCGGGTCGTGGCCAGGCAGGCGCTGGCTTCGTACGAGCGCGGGGCGGCCATCGGCATCCCCGGCGCGCCCGACTCCCTGCCCGACCCGGCGCACCTGGCCAAGGGCCCCTGGTCGGCGTGCGTGCAGGAGCGGGCCGAGCCGACCGGGCGCAAGCCGTACGTGATGCTGGTCGCGGGACGCGACCTCGGCGGCAAGCCGGTCGCCGAGGGGGAGGCGACGCTGGTCGACGTGGGCGGCCAGACGTGGGCGATCTGGCGCGGCACCCGCATGCGCGTGCCGGCCGGCATCGCCGGCGGGCTCACCGCCGCCGACCCGGCCGCCGTGCCGGTGGCCTGGCTGAACGCGCTGCCAGAAGGGCCCGACCTGGCCGCCCCCGCCATCCCCGGACGGGGCCGCCCGGTGAGCGGGCCGGGCGGCAGGGCCGCGACCGTCGGCCAGGTCTTCCTGGCCGGCGCCGTGGCGGGCGGCGAGGACCACTGGTACGTGCTGCTCTCCGACGGCCTGGCCGCCATCACCCAGGGGCAGGCCGCGCTGCTGCTGAGCGACCCCGACAGCAGGTCCGCCTACGGGGGCGGCGCGGTCAAGGAGATCCGGGTCGACGCCGCCACCGCCAACGCCGCCCCCCGCTCCCGCACCACCCTGCCCGCCGACGGGCTGCCCGCCGTGCTGCCGCGCATGACCGCCTACGACCCCGCCCGCCCGATCTGCGTGGTCTACGCCGAGACCGGCACGGGCTCCACCCGCGTCCGCCTGACCACCGGCGCCACCTTGCCCGCCGCGCACGGCGACGCCACCGACCTGGTCCGCCTCCCGCCCGGCCGCGCCGTCCTGGCCGGGGTGCTGCCCGGCGACGGCCAGCTCAAGGCCGTCCAGTCCTACTACCTGATCACCCCCGAGGGGCGCCGCTACGCCGTGCCCGGCGCCGACGTGCTGACCAGGCTGGGCTACACCGCCGCCCAGGCCGCCCCGGTGCCGATGAACGTGCTCCAGCTCATCCCCGAGGGCCCGGTGCTGGACCCGGCACGGGCCGCCAGGCCCGCGATCGATCAGTAGCCGCCGGCCGCGTGCCGGATCGGTAGCCGGCAGGTTCGCGGCCGATCAGTAGCCGCTGTAGCCCGCTCCGGTTCGCATGCCCACCAGGCCGGGCACGTCGGAGACCGAGCCGTAGCGGGCGATGGCGTAGCGGACCCCGGCGATGATGTTGTCCACCGGGTCGTAGACGTCGCCGTGGCCGGGCAGCCGGTACCGCTCGAACGTGGGGTCGATGGTCTGCATCAGGCCCTTGGACGGCGTGCCCTTGGCCGCGTTGGAGTCCCAGTTGTTGATGGCGTGGGGGTTGCCGTTCGACTCGTGGCGGATGATCGTCCAGATGTCGTCCGGGTTCATCTTGCCGGCCGGGACGCCGTTCGCCTTGAGGATCGCGACCGCCTGGCTGATCCACTCGGCCACCTGCGCGGGCGGCGCGGGGCCGCCGCCGGAGGGTGGCGGGCCGCTGGGGCCGTAGCCGCCGAAGCCTCCCGGGCCGTGGGCGGCGCCCGAGGACGGCGTGGCGGCGGCCAAGGTGGTCGGGGCCTGGTGCTCGGGTGACCAGCCGAGCGGTCTTCCCGGAGTGGGCGTGAACGGCTGTGTGTCCGGCTCGGGCAGCTCGCCGGCGACGTCGGGGACGGTGGCGAGCGCGTTCTGGATCAGCCCGGCGGCGCCCGACAGGGCCGTGCCGGTGTCGGCGACGATCCGGCGCAGGTCCGCCCTGGCCGTCTCCAGGGCCGGTGCCAGGCGCTCGGTGACCTGCGCCTCGGTGGGCGGCGGGGTGGCCGAGCGCAGCTCGTGCGCGGCGGCGGCGTACTGGGCGCAGATCCCGAGCGCCTCCGACTCGGCGCCGCTCAGCGCCCGCGCGGCCGTGTCGAGGTGGCCCGCGCAGTCGTGCATGACCTGCGCCAGCCGGCCACCGCAGCCGGTCGCCCTGGTCAGGTAGGCGGTGAACGCGTCGGCGCCCGCCCCCTGCCAGGCGCCGTCCACGCCGCCCGCGGCGGTCGTGAGCGCGCCGGTGTGCTCCCGCGCGGTGCCCGCCGCGGCCCGCCACGCCTTGGCGGCCGCCGTGATGGCCGCCGGGTCGCCGATCACCTTGAGCGCCAGGCCGGCCAGCTCGCCGCCGCCGGGAGCGGCCCTGACATCGTCAATCGGGCTCATCGGGTGACCGCGCCGGCGTCGGCGGAGGTGACCGTGCGCTCGACGGCGTCCAGCGCGCGTTCGACCGACGCGAGCCGTCCGCCCAGCGTCCTGGCCGCTTCGCCGGACACGCGCGCCAGGTCGCCCATCGCCGCGGCCAGCGCCGCGGAGCCCGAGACGTTCCCGCAGGCCGAGACGTCCGGCGCCGGGCCGCTCAGCCCCGAGAACGCCCCCGCCGCCGATTTGGCCGCGGCGGCGCGGCCCGCCAGCGCGTCGCGGTGGAACGTGAGCACCATGCCCGGCTCCCTTCCCTCCGGCGCCTCAGCACCGGAACAGCTCCAGCAGCTCGTCCGCCCGGTGGGTGCGGGCGATCCACACCTCACGGCCGCGCCGCTCCCGGGTGATCAGCCGCCCGGCGCGCAGCCGGTCGCAATGGTAGGTGAGCCCGCTGGGCGCGATCTTCATGTCCGTGGCCAGCATGGACATCGTCATCGGCTGGTCCAGGGCGCAGAGCAGGTCCGCGCGGACCGGCCCCACCAGCGCCGACAGCTCGTCCACCGACGGGGCGACGGGCTTGCGCCACAGGGAGTCCGCACCGGGCACGGGGTAGGCGATCCACACCGCGCCGGGGTCGTCCAGACCGAGGACGAGCGCGTCCCGGCCGGCCAGCATCGGCGTCAGGACCAGCGTGCGCTCGCCCAGCTCGTACGTCCCTGAGTGGGAGCCGGAGAAGCGCAGGCCGCGCTCGCCGTACACGATGCGTTCGCCGAGCGCCCCGAGCAGCAGTTCCGGCCCGCCGCGCACGGTCGTCACGCCGACCCGCTCGACCTCCTTGTCGAGCAGCGGGCGGGCGCGCTTCCACAGAGGCTCCACGGTGTTCCAGACGTCGGCCAGGGCACTGGCGTAGCCGTGCAGCCAGCGGGCGGGCCGCTCGGCCGCCGCCCGCCACTGCACGGGCGGCGCGTCCATCCCGTACGTACGCTCCAGGTCCGCGAGGAAGGCGTCGGGCGAGAGGTCGTGCAGGGCGGCGACCTGGGCCTGAACGGAGACGTCACCCCCGATGGGGGAGTGCGGCACCAGGCTGTCCGGCCCGAGCGAGCAGCCGGCGGCGGCCAGCGGGCGCACGGCCTCGTGGCCGAGCGGGCCGATCCTGGAGCCGATCGCCCGCCGCCACAGCTCGGGCAGGCCGCGGCGGCGGCCGGCGGCGGCGTCGAGGAGCATGGCAAGGGCGGTGAGGCTCGGCGAGATCGAGATGTTCAGCTTCGGCGTGGAGCTCAGGCGCAGCTCACTCCACACGTTGGTCCTTGGTACTTGGGCCCCCACAGGTAGGACTGTAGACAGGTAAGACATCGCCGGAGGAATGCTTCAACAATGCTAGAAACATCCCAAAAGGCGGTCCTATGTGATGCGGACCGTGCGGCTTTCGAGGGGGAGTGTCGCCTCTGCGGTCAAGTTCATGCCTTGTCCTCTTCTGTAAAGCGGTGTCCCTCTTTCGAGCGGGGAAGCTACGCCTCTTCACTAACTTCCGACTTGAAAATCCCTTACAAGCTCCCGTTGCCCCGTCCGGCTCGCAGAGGGGCTGCGCCGGCCGCCCGCCCTGGCCAAGGGGGTCATTTCTTGTACCGAGGTCAATAGATCGTCACCCCGGAGTGGGGTTTTCTCTCCGGCGGGTTGGGTGGAGCGGTGGCAGACGCCCTTGCGGAGATGGAAGGCTGCCCGCAACCGCCCCGGTTCTCCTGCGAATGGAGGACCGGGGTGGAGCCCGCAATGCACCGGAAGGAGTGCTGCAGATGACACAAGACGCCAGCCGCGTCGCGGCGAAGCGGATCAACGACCACGTGGAGATCATTCACGTGGACAACCCGGACACGGTGCTGGAAGTTCCTCGCCGTGACTGGGAGGCGTTCACCGCGGCCGTCAAGTCGGGTGCGTTCGACCTCGAAACGCTCAACAGGCAGGCCGAGGAGAGCGCGGCCTGACCTTCCGCAGCACGAAGGCGCCCGCTCCCCGGACCCGGGAAGCGGGCGCCCGCCGCTCAGCCGCAGCTCCTACGGCGCTCAACAGTGGTTCGTCGCGTGGTCCCCGCCGCTCAGTGGCGCCCGGACCAGTAGCTCTTGGCGCGGTCCCACGCCGCCGTGCCGACCGCGCGGCCCAGGGCGCGGCCCTGCTCGTCACCGAGGCGGAAGTGGATGCCGCCGTACCGGCGCGACAGCCCGGCCTCCGTGGCGGCGTCCGTGAACGTACGCCAGCGCAACGTCACGTCCCGCGCGGGCGTCACCCCGGGCTCGATCAGCGACGACCCCTGGGCGACCACCGCCTGCCCGCCGAACGCGTCGCTCCCGGTGAAACGCCTGAGCACCTCGGCCGCCGCCGCGCTGAACGTGCTGTGCCCCGACACGTACTCGCCGAACGGCGGCGTCGGGAACGTCGGCGGCTGGTACGGCACCCACAGCGCCCCCTCGACCGTCCGTCCGCCCCACGTCGGGATGGTCTGCCCCTGGTACAGGAAGCGGATCGCGGTGATCGGCCGGGCCGAGTCGCGGTCCCGCTTGACCTCCCACGAGGCGATGCCGGCGTCCATGACCGAGTTGGCCAGCGCGAAGAACAGCTTGGCGTCCTGGTCGAGCCCGTGCCGGTCGCGCGCCGAGATCTGCTGGGCGAACAGGCACCAGTGGCCGGGCGGCGTCTCGCTGCTGGGCCCGTCGGACCAGTACTCGGAGATCGCCTTCTGCCTGTCGTCCAGCGCGGCTGTGCCGGAGACGATCTCGGCGGCCTGCGCGCGGAACCCGGCCGAGCCGTACGCGTGCGGCGCAGGCACCTGGTCGGCCAGGTCCTTCGCGGCGCCGCTGAAGGAGGCCACCCCGCCCCAGTGCGGGGCCAGGAACGGCGGCGTCACGACCGCGCCGGCCCGGTTGACGTACGTCAGCGGCGCCCACCGGCCCGGAGCGTTCAGCGTGGTCAGCGGCTCTGCTACCACGACGGGGGCGTTGACGGGCGCGTAGCCCGAGGTGTCGGCGTAGCCGTTCTGCTGGTTGGAGCCGTCGGCGTGCCGGTGGTCGAGCACCGCCTGGCACGCGTCCACGCCGGTCCGCGCCGCCTGGCTCGACGGGTCGGCCGGATCGTAGCCCAGCTCGTTCATCAGGGCGTCGAAGCCGGCCCGCTGCGCCGGATAGAGGTCGACCGCGGCGAGGTGGGCGGCGAAGCTGATCGCCTCGGCCTTGTTCGCCTCGGTGCGCTCCGCCGGGGGACGCCGCAGCGAGCCGCCGAGCCGGGTGCCGTTCGCGACCGCGTCGTAGGCGGCCCAGGCGTCGTAGGCGCAGGTGTGGGTGACGGCGAGGGCCCTGGCCACCATCGGCGGGCCGAGCGTCCCCGTACGGATCGCCGACAGCAGCGCCTGGTTCCACCGGACCACCACATTGGGGCCGGCAGTCGCGGCTTCTGTAGTGGCGGTGGCGGGCAGGGCGGTGGCGGGCAGGGCGGGGACGGCGAGCGCGGTGGCGCTCACCAGCGCGAGCGCCAGCGTGCGTAAGGACGTGCGTGCGGGCATGAGCGATCTCCTCCTGGAAACGGGACGGGCCCCGGGCACCAGGAGACGATGCCATGCTCGAACACGTTTTCTAACTTACCTTGAGGTGACACCGCACTGTCTTGCGCGTCAGGCGTCAGGGGAGGCGGAGTTCGGCGAAGACGCCCCGGTGGTCGGTCCTCGGCACGTCCAGGACCTCCACCCGGCGCACCGCCACCCTCCGGTCCGCCAGCACGTGGTCGATGGAGATGATCGGCGGCATCGGCCGGAAGTTCGGCCACGTCGGAGTGAGCCCCTTGCCGAGCTGGTCGGCCGCGTCCACGTAGCCGCGGTCCAGCAGGTCTCGGAAGGCGCGGTGGTCGAGGCTGGCGTTGAAGTCGCCGGCCAGCACCCTGATCGCCGTGGGCGAGGCGGGCGGCAGGGCGCGCAGGGCGGCGTTCCACTCCCGCTCCATGCGCCCGAGCGGCGGGTTCGGATGCACGGCCACGAACTGCACCTCACCGCCCCCGGGCAGTGAGACGGTGGCGGCCGGCATGTTGTGGCCGATCGGCGTGAACAGGCCGGAAAGCTTCGTCACCGGATGCTTGGCGTAGATGCCGCTGCCGGTCGCCCCGGACTCGGCCTGCAGCACCCGGTAGGGGAGCAACTGCTTGAGCCCGGCCGCGTCCAGCCGTTCGGCCTCGGCGTAGGTCAGCTCCAGGGCGCTGAACACCTCGACGTCGTACCGGCGGACCAGGTCGACCACGGTCGCCGCGTCGCCGCGCCCGAACAGGTTCACCGTCAGCACCCGCAGCGGCGCGCCCCGCGTCGCCGGCTGCTCGGCGCTCACCGTACGCGGCACCAGCATCGCCACCATGGCCACGCACACGAGCGCGGCGGCCAGCGCGGCCCGGCGGTTGCGCCGTAGCAGCGACAGCAGCCCGGTCAGGGCGGCCAGCCCCGCGCCGTACGGGGTCACGGTCATGAGCTGCGTCAGGAACGAGCCCTGCTCCCAGCCGCCGGCCCTGATGACGGCCCACAGCGCGAGCAGCGTGACGACCGTCCAGCCGAACCACCGCCTGCGGCGCCGCTTCTGCTTCGGCCGCTCACCGGCCACGGGCTGCTCGACCTCGACCGCCGCGCTCACCGCGCCGTCCTGTCCTCGAACTGATCCACAGCTTGAACCTTAAACCGCTTTGGAACGTGACGGCGCGCGGCCCGCCGTCACGGTTTGCGGCCGACCCCCGCGTACATCCAGGCGGCCGTGTCGGGGAAGAGCGGCGTGTCGTGCCACTCGGAGACCGGGACCAGACCCGGCTCGATCAGCTCGAACCCGTCGAAGTAGCGCGCGATCTGCTCACCCGTCCTGGGCGTCCTGTGCATCGCCTGCGGCCGGGTGGCCTCCAGGTAGTCCTCCGCGGTCTCCTTGGAGATCAGGTCGAGCGTCAGGTGGCTGAGTACCAGGAAGCTGCCCGGCGGCAGTGCCTGCGTGTAGGTCTTGACCAGCCCGGCCGGATCGTCGTCGTCGGAGATGTGCATGAGGATCGCCACCATGACGAGCGCGATCGGCTGGTCGAAGTCGAGGGTGTCGAGCACGTCGGGGTGTTCGAGGATGGTGCGCGGCTCGCGGACGTCGGCCTCGATGTAGGCCGTCCTGCCCTCGGGCGTGCTGGTGAGCAGCGCCCGCGCGTGCGCCATCACGATCGGGTCGTTGTCGACGTAGACCACGCGGGCGTCAGGCGCCTCGGCCTGCGCCACCTCGTGGGTGTTGCCCTGGCTGGGGATGCCGGTCCCGAGGTCGAGGAACTGGCGCACGCCCAGCCGGGCGAGGTGGCGCACCGCTCGTCCGAGGAAGGCCCGGTTGTTGCGGGCGCTCTCGCGGATGCCCGGCACCGCGGCCATGGTCTGCTCCGCCACCCGGCGATCGGCCTCGAAATTGTCCTTCCCGCCCAGCCAGTAGTCGTAGACCCGGGCGGAGTGAGGAATGTTCGGGTTGATGCCGTGTGGTGCGCTCACATGAGCGATCCTAGGTCAAACCAGATCTTCGGCACGATCGCCGCCCCCATTTGGTCGTATTGTTCACGTCCCCTTCACGCGGTTCGCGCGCTTCAGGCGCTTCACGCGGTTCGTACGGTTCACGCGGTTCGCGCGGCTCAGGCGGTGACGAACTCGGCGACGACCACCGTGGCGTCGTCCTTGGGCTCCACGGCGGCCATCTCGTCGTACAGGCGGTCGAGGCAGGCGCTCGGCGACGCGCCGCCCCCCAGCAGCTGCTTCATGCGTCCCTCCCCGAGCGCCCTGACCGCGCCGTCGCTGACGAGCGCGATCCGGTCCCCTGGACGCAGCATCAGGGTGCCGATCTCCGGCTCGGCCGCAGGGAGGCCGACCCCGCGCGGCCCCGTGCCCCGCCACGCCGTGGTGATCAGGCGCGGCTCCCCTCCCTTCGGGCAGTGCCAGATCCCCCCGTCGCCGATGTGGGCGTACCGCAGCTGGGGGATCTCGGTCCGGTCGAGCACGACCAGGTCGAGCGTGCTGGCCAGCTCGGGGGAGGCGGGGTCGCGCAGCGCCGCGGCCCGTACGGCCCGGTGCGCCGCCTGCGCGCAGGCGCGCAGGTCCCGCTCCATCGTGCCGGCGTGCTGCGGCCGTTCGGTGACGACCGCCCCCAGGGCCAGCGCGGCGGCCGGATGAGCCGCCTCAGCCCCGACGGCTCCGCTGGCCGCCGCGATCAACCGCTCCTGGACGACGTACGCGTCGGACGGCCGGCCGCGCGTCCCCTCGTACGTGCCCCCCACCGCCACCAGGCGCGGCCGTGCCACCGGCATCCCCGCCGGCCAGTTCCCCTTCCGGCCCCTGACCGTCATCACGGACAGGCAGCCCAGCAGGAACGTGATCACGAACACCGTCATGAGGTCCCCTCCCCGCCGCGATCATTCGCGGCCACACGCGTCCCAGTACACGCCTGTGAGAAGGGACGCGACTGACGGCCGATCGGCCGTCAGCGGCCATGACGGCCGATCAGCCGTCATGCTGGTGGGGGCGGCCCGGGACAGGGTTCGAGGAGGGCGGTGAAGACCGCAACAGAGCCGGCCCGAGGACAAACAGCCATGCGACCCATGACGCCATTTACCGGAATTTCGGTAAAACGCGGAGAAACCCTTTTCCGTAGCTTTTTACCCATGCTTCCCTGCGTTATCGTGAGACCCGTCTTATGCCCATATCGCGTGCGGACGGCTCATGGTTCATACCGGCTCCACGAGATACGACTCGGCCAGCAGGCAATTGGACCAGGCCGTCGCGCGGACGGCGGCCGGCGCACGGAGCGCGGTGGGCTCGGTGGCCGTCGTGGCGGCGCTGTTCGGGGCCGTCCCGCCGGTCGACTTCCGCTGGCTCACGCCCATGCTCGTGGTCCACTTCACCTGGACGGCGCTGTTCGCCCGCGTGTTCCTGCGCGAGCGGCCACTGCCCCGATGGCTGGTGGCCGGTGATGTGGCCATCACCGTCGTGCTGTGCCTGGCACAACTCCACCTCGTGGCGCCTGAGGCGCTGCTCACGGGGTCCAGCTGGGTGGCGGGGCTGGTCACGATGACCGTCGTCATGGCCGGAGCCGCCTGGAGGCCGCGCACGGCCCTGCCCGTCGGGTTCGCCGTGGCCGCGGCGTTCGCCGTCGGCGTGCGGCTGGCCACCCCCACCGGCGACGTGCACACCACCCTCGGCATCCACCTCGTCCAGCTGCTGGCGATCGTGCTGCTCATGACGCTGCTGCGCCGCTCGGCCGCCTCGGCCGACACGTTCCTGCGCGAGAGCGCCCGCGCCGAGATCTCCCTCATGGTGGAACGACTGCGCCGCGAGGACGAACTGCGCCAGGTCGGCAGCATCCACGAGACCTTCCTGCACACGCTGACCATGGTCGGCCTGGGCACCTACGACGCGCCCTCCCCGACCCTGCGCGCCCAGGTGGCCACCGACCTGGCCGCCCTCGACCGGCTCCGCGACCAGCCGGCCGCCGTCTCCGCCCCCATCGCCCTGGACGCGCTGCTCGACGAGGTGGCCGGCCGCGTCACCGGCCTGGACGTGCACCGCCGCCTGACCCCCGAGACCGTGCCCGGCGACGTGGCCGAGCGCTTCGCCCGCGCCGTCACCGAGGCGCTGGCCAACGTCGCCCTGCACGCCGGCGTACGGGAGGCCGACCTGAGCTCGGGACGGCGCGACGGGGAGATCCTCGTCGAGATCGCCGACGCCGGCCGGGGCTTCGACCAGCACCGCCTGCCACCCGACCGGTTCGGCGTGCGCGGCTCCATCCTCGACACCATGCGCTCCCTGCCGAACGGCGGCGCCCAGATCTCCTCCGGCGACCGGGGCACCCGGGTGAGCCTCTGGTGGCGGCCATGACCGAGGAGATCGAGCAGATCGCCCAGCGCTACGCCCGCTACACCGCGCTCGGCGCCGTCGTCATCGCCGGGGTCTGGCACCTCGGCTACGACCTCACCGTGACCATCACCGGCTGGAGCTCCTTCCGCTGGCCGCTGCTGGCGCTCGCCGCCTGGATCGTCTACTCCCTGGTCTTCGCCGTCGGCGCGCTCGCCCTCTCCCGCACCTCCCGCGGCCCCGACCGGATCCTCGAACTCGCCCTCGCCACCCTGGCCGTGGACGTCGCCGTCATCGTCGCCTCCCGCCCGGACGAGCTGCTCGGCATCAGCGACTGGGGGTTCGGCTCCATCGGCTGGATCGGCGTCATGCTCACCTGGAACCGGCCGCGCTGGCGGACCGAGATCGTCGCCTTCCTGGCCGCCAACGCCGGCATCATGCTGGCCGCGATGGCCGTGTCCGGCTCGCTCGACCGCGTCTCCATCGCCAAATACCTCGTCGTCATCGCCGGGGGCGTCACCATGCAGCTCGGCTACATGGCGGGCTGCCACATGCTGCGCGCCCGCGCCGAGGACACCGTGCTGCTGGCCCGCAAGCTGGCCGCCGACGACGCCTGGCGCGAGTCCGCCCAGCGCATCCACACCGACCGGTTGCGCCGCTACGAGGCCATCCGCGACGTGGCCGAATCCCTGCTCACCCAGTTCGCCGACGGCGCCGACCCGGGCGATCCGCGCGTACGCGAGGACTGCACCGCGGGGGCCATGCGGCTGCGCCGGCTCATCACCGAGCGGGAGGACGTACCCGACGAGCTCGTCGCCGTGCTGCGCGAACGCATCGACGCGGCCGAACGGCGGCAGGTCCTCGTCACCGCGCCACCCTTCGGCGAGCACCTGCCGGCCCTGCCGAACGGCGTGCGCGAGGACCTCCTCAGAGCCCCCGTCAGGGCCCTCGACGGAGCCAGATCGCGGGCCAGGGTAACGGTTTCCGCGATGTCCACGATGGTGAGCGTGGCGGTCGTGGCCGACAACGAGGATCTGCCCATCAGCTCGACCCCCGTACGTGAGGCCAGCGGCGTCGTCGTCAGCTACCAGCGGCAGGGAGGCGAGATATGGGTCAACAGCATCTGGGAGGGCCCGTGACGGTCGCCCTGGTGGAAGATCACCAGGTCGTCGTGGACGGCGTACGGTCATGGTTCGGCCCGCCGGGCCCGATCGAACTGGTCGCGCAGGGGCCGACCATCGAGTCCGTCCGCGGCGCCGCCGCCGACGTGCTGCTGCTCGACCTCAACCTCAACGGCACCATGGTCATCGACCGGGTCGGCGAGTTGTGCGCGGGCGGTCAGCGGGTGATCGTCTTCTCCGAGCACGAGGAGCCGGAGATCGTCCGCAAGGTGCTGGACGCCGGCGCGTCGGCCTTCATCGGCAAGGGCCGCGCGACCCGGGACTCCTGCCTGGAGACCATCCTGGAGGTGGCCGCGGACCGGCCCTCCGTCACCCCGCCGATGGCCCAGGCCATCGCGACCGACGAGGGCCCGCACCGGCCCCAGCTGTCCGACAAGGAGCGGGCGGCGCTGCTGTACTGGTTCCAGTCCATGTCCAAGGCGTCGGTGGCGGCGCGCATGGGGATCAAGGAGCGGACGGTCCGGCAGTACATCGACCGGGCGCGGGTCAAATACGCGGCGGCCGGTAGGCCCGCGCCCACCAAGGAGAAACTGCTCATCTGCGCCATCCAGGACGGCCTGGTGAGCCCCGACGAGGTGACCGTCTACACCTCCCTGGCCGCCAAGGGCCCACCCGGCGACCAGTGAAGCCCCTGGACCTCGGGCACTCCCGGCAGGAGGGGGCCGGCAGTGCCGGGGTCCAGGTCAACGCCTCGCGCAGAGCACAGCGGGATCGAACCCGACCACGACAGGCACCGCCATCCTCGCCACGACACCGGCCTTGTGCACGACCGGCGGATCGTAGCGGTCACCGTTCAGCTCGTAGACGTAGAGCGCGGGCCCTTCGTCCGGCTCGACCCGCCAGTAGGAGGGGATACCCGCCTGGGCGTATGCGACCGCTTTGAGGCTTTCGTCCTGTTTTGCGGTGCTCGGGCTGCTGACTTCCACGACGAGCAGCAGGTGCGCGGGCGCGAACATGAGCTCCACCTTCTCCGTCATCGCCGTGGGCACGACGACGAGATCGGGAATGGAGAAGTCACTGCCGGACACGCGCACGTTCACCGCCGGCAACGGCTCCAGCTCGTCCGGCAGGGCGTCGTCGAGAATGCCGAGCAGACGGCAGACGACCCGCTGGTGCAGGGGGCTGCGGGAAATTCGAGCAGATCGTCGACCGTGAAGGATCGCCCGGTGGGCAGGAACGGCTGCGGCCTGCCCGGTTCGATCGCCGCCAATGTGGTCACCCGCTCAGTATCGGGAGTCTCGCCCTCGCTCACATGCTACTTCCCCCTATTCCCTCACTTTAAGGTTCGCCGCAATTACCCATAGAAGCGGAGTAATCCAGCGGAGTTGAAAGTTTCAAGTCTCTGACATAACTCCGGAAAGCCCTTTCCGCTGCTCACCCACTCCAGCGCCGTACACCATCCCCATTTGACCGAACCCCATCACTTGGCCGCACCCCCGCCGTCAGATACCGTCGCGCACCGGAGTGCTCCCCACCCCCGGACCCCGACCGGAACACGGAGACCGCACAATGCCCCGACGAGCACCACGACGCTGGGCGAAGCGCGCCCTGATCCTGCTGACCACCCTGACCATGCTCTGCGTCATGCCCCTGAGCGGCACCGCCTCGGCGCACGGCTCGACCACCGACCCCGCCTCCCGCAACTACGGCTGCTGGCTGCGCTGGGGCAGCGACTTCCAGAACCCCGCCATGCAGCAGCAGGACCCCATGTGCTGGCAGGCCTGGCAGGACAACACGAACGCCATGTGGAACTGGAACGGGCTCTACCGCGACAACGTCGGCGGCAACCACGAGGCCGCCGTCCCCAACGGCCAGCTCTGCAGCGCCGGCCAGACCCAGGACGGGCGCTACCGCTCCATGGACACGCCCGGCGCGTGGAAGACGACGCCGCTCGGCAGCACGTTCAGCGTCCGCCTGACCGACCAGGCGTACCACGGCGCCGACTACATCAAGGTCTACATCACCCGCCAGGGCTACGACGCCACGACCACCCGGCTCGGCTGGAACCACCTCGAACTGATCAGGGAGACGCCCCGGTACGCACCCGCCAACGTCTACCTGATCGACAACCTCAACAAGGGCTCCCGCACCGGCCGCCACATCGTCTACACGATCTGGAAGGCCTCCCACATGGACCAGACGTACTACTTCTGCAGCGACGTCACGTTCAGCTGAAGAAGCGACCCGCCGGACGCGGCCCAGCCGCGTCCGGCGTCACATGCAGCCCGGTCCGCAACGCGGTGTGCCGGTGCACAGGCACGGCACCGTGATCAGGGTGCCCGCCTCTTCGTCGAGATGCACCACCGTGCGCGCCCCCATGCACATGCGGCAGCGCAGTACGGACGCGACGTAGGGGTCAAACCACACCCAGTGGAGGGCCACCGGCAGTCGACGGAGTAGCGATTTGGCGCGGCGCTCCGCGGGCTCGTTGGCGGCGCCGACGATGCCCAGGCCGGCGCAGAACCGGCAGGCGAGGAACAGCGGTCCCAGCCGCTCCCCGCGGCTGCCTTCGCATTCCGGGCAGGTGATGGGATCGGTCACGCCCGGCCGGTCCCGCGGCGCGTCGTGCACAGCGCCCACGTGCGCTGCTCGTTCTTCTTGCCGTTCAGCTCCAACCACTCCCCTTGGGCGTCCAGACAGGTTCCGCAGGCCGGAGACGTCTCTTCGTCGTCACCGTGCTCGGTCATAGCCGGACTGTAGTCGGGCCGATGCGCTCCGTCTGTCACTTCGGTGGAGGAAGCCTGTACCGAGCCCGGTTCGAGCGCCACGCCCGCGTTCCTTCGCGTGCGCGCTCCCTAGTGGCGCGGGCGGGTGGAGGCGCGGAGTTCGAGTTCTATGGGGTGTACGCGTTCCGTTCCCGGCTCGGCGGCTCCTGACAGGAGTTCGAACAGCAGCTCGGCGCAGCTCGCTCCGGCCTCGCGGGGGCGTAGGTCGATCGAGGTGATCGGGGGGTCGGCCATCCGGGTGGCGGCGCTGTCGACGCAGGACGCGAGGAGCGCCCCCGCCTCCCGCACCATGGGTGCGACCTCGGTGGCCGCTCCGGCGGGGGCGCACACCAGCGCGTCCACCGCCCCGGGTCCCGGCGTGAGCAGGGTGCGGGCGGCGGCGCGGATCTCCTCGCCGGTCGCGTCGAACGAGACCCGCCGCACCCGGGGCGTGACCCCCTTCGCGGCGCACCACTCCAGGTAGCCCCGGTGCAGGCTGGCCGCCCAGTCGCTCTCGTCGCCGGCCACGATGAGCGCGGGACGCGTGGAGCCGGCCGAGCCGAGGTGGTCGAGCAGGCGGTGCAGCATCGGGGCGTGCTCCGACCAGACCACCCCGTCCGCCTGCCGCGCCCCGGGGAAGCGTTCGCAGGAGACGGTCGGCAGGCCGGTCGCCATCAGGCTCTCCACCACCGGGTCGCCCCCGAGCGGGTCGCCGAGCACCAGGCCGTCCACGCGCGGCGGGCGGGCGCGGCGCTGGCCGGAGGTGATCAGGGTGACGTCGTAGTCGTGCCGTGCCGCCTGCTCGACCACGCCGAACACGAACGACATGTAGTAGGAGGAGCGGGTCAGCACCTCGGGCACGTGCAGGCCGATCGTGCCCGTGCTGGCCTTGCGCAGGTGGCGGGCCGAGCCGTTGGGTACGTAGCCGAGCCGTTCGGCGACCCGCGCGACCGTCTCGCGGGTGCGCTCCGAGACCCGGCCCGAGCCGCGCAGGGCGTCGGAGGCCGTCGTCTTGGAGACGCCCGCTTCCCTGGCGACGGTGAGGATCGTGACCGGCTCGTCTGCTTGCACGCCCTGATGGTACTGGTGCATCAGTCCTCCACATCCGCCCCGGCTTGCGTTAAGGATCTGTTTCGCCTGGGGCTCAGGGGTTGTGTCGCGCGACCCGCGCAATTAAGTTAGCGCGAAACTTGCCGGAACGTTCCGGCAGCAGAAAGGGGCGGAACGTTGCACCTGTCCACCGGGAAGCACCCCCATCCTCTCGACCCGCTCGCCGCGCAGGAGATCGACGAGGTCAGACGCATCCTGATGGCCGAAGGGCTGCTCACGGAGACGGTTCGGGTGGCTTACCTGGGGCTGGAGGAGCCGCGGAAAAGCGAGGTGCTGGCCTACCGGCCGGGCGCCCCCGTCGAACGCAGGGCCCGCGCGTTCCTGCTGGACCTGGCCACCGAGGCGGCGCAGGACGTGATCGTCTCGATCGGCGCGGGCAGGGTGGAGTCCCGCGAGCCGATCGACCCCGCGATCGACGGCCAGGTGCCGATGCTGGACGAGGAGCACGCGCTGGTCCGGCGGGTGCTGCGCGCGGACGCGGGCTGGGCCGAGGCACTGGCCAGGCGCGGGATCGACGACCCCCAGGGCGTCTACCTGGCCGCGCTCAGCGCGGGACACTTCGGGCTGGCCAAGGAGGAGGGCCGGCGGGTGGCCAGGGTGCTGGCGCACGTCATGCCCACGCCCGAGAGCCTTCCGTGGGCCCACCCGGTGGACGGCCTGGTCGCGTACGTGGACCTGGTCAAGGGCGAGGTCCTGGAGATCGTGGACACCGGCCCCCAGCCGATCCCGCAGGAGTCGGGCGACTACGGCCACGGCCCCTTCCGCACCACGCAGAAGCCCATCCACATCACCCAGCCGGACGGCCCCAGCTTCACGGTGGACGGCCCGCTGGTGACCTGGGAGAAGTGGAGCCTGCGCCTCGGCTACGACATGCGCGAGGGCCTGACGCTGCACCAGATCGGGTTCGAGGACGGCGGCCGGATCCGCCCGATCGTCTACCGGGCCTCGGTGGCCGAGATGGTGGTCCCGTACGGCGACCCGAGCCCGATCCGCTTCTGGCAGAACTACTTCGACACCGGCGAATACCAGCTCGGCAAGCTGGCCAACTCCCTCGAACTCGGCTGCGACTGCCTCGGCGAGATCACCTACTTCGACGCCGTCGTCACGGACGGCGCCGGCGTGCCCAAGGTGATCACGAACGCGATCTGCATGCACGAGGAGGACTACGGCGTGCTGTGGAAGCACACCGACCCGGCCAACGGCTCCAGGGAGACGCGCAGGCAGCGCCGCCTGGTGATCTCGTTCTTCGTGACGGTGGGCAACTACGACTACGGCTTCTACTGGTACCTCTACCTCGACGGCACCATCGAGCTGGAGGTCAAGGCCACCGGCATCGTCTTCACCGGCGCCTACGACGAGCGGGCCGCCCCGTACGCGTCGGAGGTGGCGCCGGGACTGGCGGCGCCCTACCACCAGCACCTGTTCGGCGCTCGGCTGGACATGACGGTGGACGGCGTGGCCAACGCCGTGGACGAGGTCGAGGTGGACATCCCTCCGGCCGGTCCGGACAACCCGTACGGGAGCGCCGTCCGCCGCGCGGTCACCCGCCTGCGCACCGAACGCGAGGCCGTCCGCGACGCCGATCTGAAGGCGGAGCGCACCTGGCACGTCGTCAACCCGGACGTACGCAACCGCCTGGGCCGCCCCGTCGGCTACGCCCTGCACCCCGAGGGGAAGCCGACGCTGCTGGCCACGCCGGGGTCGAGCATCCACAGCAGGGCCGAGTTCGCCACCAGACATCTGTGGGTCACCCGTTACCACCCCGCAGAGCGCTATCCCGCCGGAGACCTGGTGAACCAGCATCCCGGCGGCGCGGGCCTGCCCGCCTACACCAGGGCCGACCGCGACATCGACGGGCAGGACATCGTGCTGTGGCACACGTTCGGCCTGACGCATTTCCCCCGCACCGAGGACTGGCCGATCATGCCGGTCGACACGTGCGGGTTCGTCCTCAAGCCGGTCGGGTTCTTCGACCGCAACCCCACGCTCGACGTTCCGCCGAGCGCCGCCGAACGTTCCTGTCACTAGAGGAGAAGAGGCCCATGCGTAACCTACGCCTGGCCTGCGGTGTCGCGGCCGCCCTGCTGGCTTCGGCCTGCGCCGCCACCGGAACGACCACCAGCCCGACGGCCGCGGCGCAGGAGAGCGCCGCTCCCGGCTACCTCGCCCTCGCCGACCAGTCGCTCCCCTCGGGAGGGACGCTCAACCTCCAGGTCCACATCGACAGCGGCGCCGCCACCGGGTACGACCCGCAGCTCGCCGACGTCGCCACCACCTGGCAGCTGCTGTCGCTGTCCTACGAGACGCTGGTCACGGTGGGCCCCGACTTCTCCGTGCAGCCGCTGCTGGCCGAGAAGTGGGAGACGCCGAGCCCCACCGAGTACGTCTTCCACCTGCGTAAGGGCGTCCGCTTCTCCAACGGCAGGGAGATGACGGCCGGCGACGTGGTGGGCAGCCTCAAGCGGCTGCTGGCCTCCAAGTCGGTGTGGCGCGGCCAGCTCGGCCCGGTCAAGTCGGTGGCCGCGGACGGTGACGCCAAGGTGAAGGTGACGCTGAGCGAGCCGTACACGCCGTTCCTGGCGGCGCTGGCCAACGTGCCCGCGGCGGTGCTGCCGATGAAGGAGATCGACGACAAGTCGGTCGATCCGGCCACCACGCTGCTCGGCACCGGCCCGTACGTGGTCGAGAACCACCGCCAGGACGTGTCGTGGACGTTCAAGCGCAACGACGAATACTGGAACAAGGGCAAGCCGGCCGCCGACGCGCTCAACATCACGATCGCCCCCGAGGAGGCCGCGCGCATCGCCGCGCTGCAGAACGGCAGCGCCGCCCTGGCCACTCTGGGCAACGTGGACTCGTCCACGATGCTGACGGGGGCCCGGAACGTGCAGGTCAAGACGCAGGCCACCACCGACTTCTACTACCTGATGCTCAACAGCCTGAAGCCGGGCTCGAAGCTGGCCGACCCGAAGGTGCGCCAGGCCATCGCCATCGCGCTGGACAATCAGCAGATCGCGGACGTGGCGCTGGGCGGCCAGGGCAAGCCGACCGCGATCACCCCGGCGGGCCTGCCCGGCGCCTGCGACCCGGCCGCGCTGCCGTCGGCGGCCAAGAGCGTGGACGACGCCAAGGCGCTGCTGGCCGAGGCCGGCGCGCAGGACCTGTCGTTCACGCTCACCATCTTCTCCACCGAGCCGGCCCCGGCCGTCGCGCAGGTGATCCAGCAGAACCTCCAGCAGGCCGGCATCACCGTCAAGATCGAGCAGATGGACGAGGCGAGCTGGTCGGGCAAGGTGTACGGCAAGGCGCCCGCCGACTTCGACGCCGCCCTGTCGTGGTTCGCCGGATACGCCGACCCCGGCATGGTCACCAAGTGGTGGAACCCGGAGACGGCCGGCTTCAACGTCGGCTTCATGAAGCCGGACAAGGAGCTGAACACCCTCATCGACGCGGCGGGCAAGGAGCCGGCCGGCCCGTCCAGGGACAAGGCGCTGGCCGCCGTGTGCGCCAAGGCGGACGCGGACGCGCAGATGATCCCGCTGGTCACCCGCCCGGCCACGGTCGCGTTCAGGACCGACGCGCTCAGCCCGAGCCTGTACGCCACCGAGGGCTACGGCAACGTGCTGCGCCTGGTCGCCGACGCCCGCGTGAAGAAGACCCAGTAGCCATGCGGCTGCTGATGTGGTGGTCCGGCCGGGCGCTCAGCTCGGCCGCCACGCTCCTGGGCGTCTCGGTCCTCATCTTCGCCGCCGTGCGGCTGATGCCTGGCGGCTTCGCGGAGACCGTGCTCGGGCCGTTCGCCACCGCCGAGCAGAAGGCCGAGCTGGCCGCCCGCTACGGGCTCGACCAGGCGGTCTTCATGCAGTACGGGCACTGGCTCGCGGCCGTCTCCGGCGGCGACTTCGGCGTGTCCATGATCAGCCGCCAGCCGGTGGGCGCGGAGCTGCTGGCCCGGCTGCCGGTCACCGCCGAGCTGACGGTGCTGGCCGTGCTGGCGAGCGTGCTGGCCGGGGTGCCGCTGGGCGTGCTGACCGCCGTGCGCGCCCGCCCCGAGGGCGGCGGCACGGCCGGGCGGCTGCTCAGCGGGCTGGGCGTCAGCGTGCCCGAGTTCGTGCTGGGCAGCCTGGTGGTGTTCGTCTTCTCCCGGTACGCGCTCGGCTTCAAGGTCGGCTCCTGGGTGCCGTTCACCCAGGACCCGGCGGCGAACCTGGCCACGATGATCCTGCCCGCGGCCGTCCTGTCGATCTTCTCCATCTCGGTGACCGCCAGGACCACCCGCGACGCCGTCATGAACGTGCTGGTCGAGCCGTACGTGACGGCCGCCGTCGGGCGTGGGGAGTCGCCGTGGTTCATCGTCAGGCACCACATCCTGCGCAACGCCGCCACCCCCGTGGTCACGCTGGTCGGCACCACGATCGCGTACCTGCTGGGCGGCGCGCTGATCGTCGAGCACGTGTTCAACCTGCCCGGCGTCGGCTCCTACATCGTGCAGGCCGTCGGCCGCCGCGACTACGCGGTGGTGCAGGCGGGCGTGCTGCTGGCGGCCGGGGTGTTCATCGTGATGAACGTGCTGATCGACCTGCTGGTCGGGGTGCTCGACCCCCGGCTCGGCGTCATGGCGGGGAGGCGCTCGTGAGGAGACTGGACCGGCTGTCGATCGGCGGGCTGGTCACGCTGCTGGTCCTGGTGGTGTTCGCGTTGGGCTCCCCGGTGGGGATCGGCGGCGATCCGGACGCGATCGTCGGCCCACGGCTGCAGCCCCCGGGTCCCGGCTGGTGGCTGGGCACCGACAACCTGGGCCGTTCGCTGCTGCCGCGCGTCATGGAGGGCGTGGGCACGACGCTGCTGCTGTCGTCCGTCGCGGTGCTGGTCACGGCCGCGTTGAGCGCGACGTTCGGCATCGTCGCCGGATACCGTGGCGGTTACCTGAACGAGCTGGTGATGCGCCTGGTGGAAGTGCTCTACTCCTTCCCGGCCATCGTGCTGGCCATCCTGGTCGCCGCCGTGCTCGGCCCCGGCCAGACGGCGGCGCTGGCCAGCATCGTGCTGGTGACGATCCCGCTGATGACCCGGCTGGTGCGGGCCGCCGCCGTGGCCGTCTCGCAGCGCGACTACGTCACCTCCGCCGTCATCAGCGGCGCCCGGCTGCCGCGCGTGCTCGTCCGGCACGTGCTGCCGAACGTGGCCGGCACGATCGCCGTGCAGGGCACGTACGCGCTGTCGGTCGGCATCGCGGTCGAGGGCGGGCTGAGCTTCCTCGGCTTCGGAGTGCAGCCGCCGCAGGCCTCGCTCGGGGTGCTCATCCAGCAGGGCGGCACGTACATGATCGCCGCGCCGTGGCTGATCCTCGGTCCTGGGGTCGTGCTGGTGGCGGCGATCCTGGCGATCAACGTGGTCGGCGACGGGCTGCGCGACCGGCTCGAACCCAGGGAGACGAGGACCTTGACATGAGCCTGCTCTCGGTACGGAATCTGGTGATCGACTATCCGCGCACCCGGGCGCTCGACGGCGCCGATCTCACCCTGGAGCCGGGGGAGAGCCTCGGGCTGGTCGGCGAGAGCGGCTCGGGCAAGTCCACGCTCGGCTCCGCCGTCGGCCGGCTGCTGCCCACGACGGCGCGGCGGACGGACGGGGAGGTGCTGGTCGCCGGGGAGCCGGTGTTCGAGCTGCCCGCCGCCCGGCTGCGTCACCTGCGCAGGAAGCACCTCGGGTTCGTCTTCCAGGATCCGATCGCCTCGCTCGACCCCACCATGCGCGTCGGCGCCCAGCTGCGGCTGGTGCTCGGGCGCGGCGGCGACGTGGGCTTCCACCTGGCGCGGGTCAGGCTCGACGACCCGCGCGTGCCGCGCGCCTACCCGCACCAGCTCTCCGGCGGCATGGCGCAGCGGGTGGCCATCGCGATGGCCATGGCCACCTCGCCCGAGTTGCTCGTCGCCGACGAGCCGACCGCCGCCCTGGACAGCCAGGTGCGCGAGGAGGTGTCGAACGTGGTGTTCTCGCTGGCCGCCGAGGCGGGCACGAGCATCCTGTGGCTCAGCCACGACCTGCCCGCCGTGGCCCGCCGCTGCGACCGGGTCGCGGTCATGTACGGCGGGCGCGTCGTCGAGAGCGGCCCCGCCCGCGAGGTGCTGGGCGACCCGGCCCACCCCTACACGGCGGCGCTGGCGGGCTCGGCTCCCGCCGCCGCGCCGCACGGCGTCCGTCTCCATCCGGTGCCCGGCCGGCCGCCCATGCTCGACGGCCCGTCGGCCGGCTGCGCGTTCGCGCCGCGCTGCGCGTTCGCGGAGGAACGCTGCGAGCACGAACGTCCGGTCCCGGTCCGCGTCCGCGAGCAGGACGTCCTGTGCCACCGGGCGGGCGAGCTGGAGGGCCGCCTGTCGCCGGTCGACGCAGTGCCGCAGGGCGGCGAAGTGTCACCGGGCGGCGCTGTGCCGCGGGACGACGCCGTGTCGGAGGTGAAGGCGTGATCCTCGAACTGGACGACGTCACCGTCACCTTCGCCGCGGGCCCGCCGTTCCGGCGCATCCACCTCGACGCGATGCGGCACGTCACGCTGTCGGTCGCCGAGGGCGAGACGCTGGGCCTGGTCGGCGAGTCGGGCTCGGGCAAGACGACCACCAGCCGGGTCGCGCTCGGCCTGCAGCGCCCCACGGCCGGCACGGTCAGGTTCGGCGGGCGCCCGTTCCCCAAACGGCGGCGCGAGCTGGCCGGACGCATGCAGGCCGTGCTCCAGCACCCGCACTGGTCGCTCAACCCGCGCATGCGCGTCGGCCAGAGCGTCGCCGAGCCACTGGCGGTGCTCGGCCGACCGGCGGGGGCCGCGGTGACCGAGGTGCTGGAGCAGGTCGGCCTGGAGGCGGCTTTCGCCGGGCGCTACCCGCACGAGCTCTCCGGCGGCCAGCGCCAGCGCGTCTCGATCGCCCGCGCGCTGGTCACCAGGCCGGGCTTCATCGTCTTCGACGAGGCCGTCAGCGCGCTGGACGTCTCCGTCCAGGTGCAGATCCTCAACCTGATCAAGGACCTGCAGTCCGAGTACGGCTTCAGCGCCCTGTTCATCTCCCACGACCTGGGCGCGGTCCGCTACATCGCCGACCGGATCGCGGTCATGCGCGCGGGCGAGATCGTGGAGACCGCCGAGACGGCCACCTTCTACTCCGCCCCTTCCCACGAGTACTCGAAGCAACTGCTGGAGGCCCTATGACCGACGCTATGAACGACGCGGGGAGCGCGGGCCCGCGGCTCGCGACCCCGTCCGCGTTCGCCCCGGGCGGGCCGCGTAACGCGGACCTGCCGCTGACCCCGCAGCCCAGCCCCGGGCGCGCCTCGGTCGCGTTCGACCTGCCCGGCGTGTACGTCGGCACGGCCGAGTACGGCGAGGGCCCCACCGGCTGCACCGTCGTCCACCTGCCCGCGGGCGCCCGCACGGCCGTGGACGCGCGCGGCGGCGCGGTCGGCATGAGCGGCGGCTACGACTTCAACCACGCGATCTGCCTGGCGGGCGGCTCGGTGTACGGGCTGGCCGCGGCGGCGGGCGTCAGCGACGAACTGCTCGCCCGCCGGGACAACCGCACGAAGTGGGACGAGCTGCAACTGGTGTCCGGGGCGGTGATCTACGACTTCTCCTGCCGCGACACCGCCGTCTACCCGGACGCCGAGCTGGGCCGGGCCGCGCTGCGCAACGCGGTCGAGGGCGAGTTCCCGGTGGGCCGGTGCGGCGCGGGCCGGACGGCGAGCGCGGGCAAGGTGGACTTCGGCCGGGCCGAGTTCGCCGGTCAGGGGGCCGCGTTCGGCACGTTCGGCGAGGCGAAGGTGCTGGTGGCGACCGTGGTCAACTCGGTGGGCGCGGTGATCGACCGGCAGGGCCGGGTCGTGCGCGGCAACTACCACGCCGGCCTCGGGCAGCGCCGCCACCCGAGCGCCGACTACGCCGAGGCGATCGGCGACGGCGCGCCGTCGGTCATGGGCAACACCACGCTGACCGTGATGATCACCAACGTGCGGCTGACGGACATCGAGCTGCTCCAGGTCGGCCGCCAGGTGCACAGCTCGATGCACCGGGGCATCCAGCCGTTTCACACACTGACGGACGGCGACACGATGTTCGCGATGACGACGGACGAGGTCGAGCTGACCGGCGTCAAGCCGACCGGTCTCGGCACGCTGGCCTCCGAGCTGGCGTGGGACGCGATCCTGAGCGCGGCGGAGTAACCGCGATGCACACGTTTCCCCGTTACGCGGCCCAGGATCCGGCGCAGGTGGACCTGCTGGTCAAAGAGAACCCGTTCGCGCTGGTCGTGAGCGCGACGGACGGCGTGCCGGTGGCCACGCACGTGCCGGTGATCCTGGAGAGCGACCGGGTCGAGGGCGGCACGCTGCTCGGGCACCTGGCCCGCGCCAACCCGCACTGGCGCTCATGGGAGTCCTCGCCGGAGGTGCTGGTGATCTTCCAGGGGCCGCACGGCTATGTCTCACCCACCGTGTACGCCACCGACCCGGCCGTCCCGACCTGGGACTACGCGGCGGTGCACGTGACCGGCCGGCTGGAGTTGCTCGACGATGCCCTTGAGGTGGTGGAGCGCACGGTCGAGGCCGTGGAGTCGGCCCGCCGCCCGTCCTGGGAGCCGACCCCGGCCTCCAGGGAGAGGTTCCGCGTGTTGCTGCCGGGGGTAGTGGCCTTCAGGGTGCACGTGCGTACCGTGCGGAGCATGTTCAAGCTGAGCCAGGACATCGACGCCGAGCGGTACGCCCGCGTCCGCGACTCCTTCGCCGCGGCGAACCCGCGGCTCGCCGATTTGATGGACAGGTCATGACATTTCCCTGCTTTACGTCCAGCCAGACCGATCCCAGGGCCCGCGGCAAAGAACTGGGCACTCACCTGCGCAAGCGCATCGTCGCCAACCTCACCGGCTACACCGAGCTGTTCGCGGTCGCCGGCGCCAGGCCCGCGCAGGTGCGCGCGTGGGGCGAACGGGCGCTCGACCGCAGCGCCGCCTGGGCGCCGTCGCTGGCGGAGGAGATGGCCGGGATCGCGGCCGGCGCCGGGCTGGACCCGTGGCAGGTGGCCGTGGTCAACGCCCGCACCGAGATCCTGGCCGGCATCGACGCGGTCGGCCACGGCGAGTGCTCGACCTCCGTGGTGCTGCCGAAGCAGGGCCCGCCGCGCACGGTGCAGACCTGGGACTGGCACGACCACCTGCGTGACGCGCCGATGTTGTGGGAGCTGGAGCCGCGGCCTGGCCACGTCGTGCGCACGTTCACCGAGGCAGGGGTGCTGGCCAAGATCGGCGTCAACACGGCGGGCCTCGGCGTGCACTTCAACATCCTGCGCCACGTCACCGACACCGCCGAGACCGGCGTGCCCGTCCACCTGATCGCCCGCCGCATCCTCGACGAGGCGGCCACGGTCGAGGAGGCCGCGGACATCGCCCGCTCGGCCCCGGTCTCCGCCTCCAGCGTCATCACGGCCGTGACGGACGGCGACGCCGCCTCGATCGAGATCTCACCGGCCGGGGTGGCCGTCATCCCGCCGGGGCCCGACGGGGTCCTGCAGCACTGCAACCACTTCCTGGACGCGGACCTGGCGGCGGGGGAGCGGCACGCCAGCGAGCGGCCCGGCACCTACGACCGCCTGCGCCACCTGCACGACCACGTCGAGGCGCTCAGCGACGCCGACCTCAACGCGCGGGCGCTGGCCATGCTCGCCCACGCGCCCGACGACGCGCCGGTCTGCGCCCATCCCGACCTGACCCAGCCGCTCAACCAGCGCTGGGAGACGCTCGCCACGATCGGCCTCGACCTGCCCGCCGGGCGGCTGCGGGTGCACCAGGGCGGGCCGTGCCAGGTCACCGAGGCGACCTGGCAGACCTTCTGAGAGTTCTACTTGAACCCCTATTCGAACCCCTATTTGAACGCTGCGATGCCCGTGAGCGCCTTGCCGATGACCAGGGAGTGGATCTCCGAGGTGCCCTCGTAGGTCAGCACGGACTCCAGGTTCACCGAGTGCCTGATCACGGGGTATTCGAGGGTGATGCCGCTCGCTCCGAGCAGCGTGCGGCACTTCCTGGCGATCTCCAGGGCCTCGCGCACGTTGTTCAGCTTGCCCAGGCTCACCTGCTCGGGGGTGAGCGTGCCGGCCTCCTTCAGCCGGCCCAGGTGCACGGCGAGCAGCAGGCCCTTGCCCAGCTCCAGCGCCATGTCCGCGAGCTTCTCCTGGGTCAGCTGGTACGACGACAGCGGCCTGGCGAACACCTCCCGCTGCGCGGTGTAGGCGAGGGTGGTCTCCAGGCAGTCCAGCGCCGCCCCCATCGCCCCGAACACGATCCCGAACCTGGCCTCGTTCAGGCAGCCGAGCGGCCCGGACAGACCCCTGGCGCCGGGCAGCATCGCCTCGCCGGGCAGGCGCACCCCGTCCAGCACCAGCTCGCTGGTGACGCTCGCGCGCAGCGAGATCTTGTGCTTGACGTCGTTGACGGTGAAACCCGGGGTGCCCGCCGGGACCAGGAAGCCCCTGACACCCTCGTCGGTGCGGGCCCAGACCACGGCCACGTCCGACACCGAGCCGTTGGTGATCCACAGCTTGGTGCCGTTCAGCACCCAGTCGCCGCCCTCGCGCTTGGCCGTGGTCCGCATGCCGCCGGGGTCGGAGCCGAAGTCGGGCTCGGTCAGGCCGAAGCAGCCGATGCGCTCGCCGGCCGCCATCGCGGGCAGCCACTCCTGCTTCTGCTCCTCGCTGCCGTACTTCCAGATCGCGTACATCGCCAGCGAGCCCTGCACCGACACCAGGCTGCGCAGGCCGGAGTCGGCCGCCTCCAGCTCCAGGCAGGCCAGCCCGTACGAGACCGCGCCCATGCCGGCGCAGCCGTAGCCGTCGAGGTGCATGCCGAGCACGCCGAGCGAGCCGAGCGTGCGGGCCAGCTCCCGCGCGGGCAGCTCCCCGGCCTCGAACCAGCCGGCGACGTGCGGGCGGATCTCCCGGTCGCACACGAGCCTGACCGTGTTCCTGATCTCGCGTTCCTCCTCGGTCAGCAGGGTGTCGAGGGCGAAGAGGGTGGTGGGTGCGATCATTCCCGCTCCGTATTTTGGATCCAATATTGAAAATCCAATATGGCACAGTTAGGGTGCGTTGACCATGGACGTTCTGAATCTCATCGGTGGCCGCTGGGTCGAGGGCGCGGGCGAGGAGTTCGCCGACACCAACCCCGCACGGCCCGCCGAGGTCGTGGCGCGCGGGCGGTTCGCGTCCGTGCCCGAGGTGGCGCGGGCCGTCGCGGCGGCCCGCGCGGCCGCGCCCGGCTGGGCGGCGACCCCGCACCACGCCCGCGCCGCCGTGCTCACCGCCGCCGCCGACGTCGTCGCGCGGCACGCCGACGAATGGGGCGCCGAGCTGGCCCGCGAGGAGGGCAAGACGCTGCCGGAGGCCGTCGCCGAGGTCCAGGGCGCGGCCAGGATCATGCGGTACTACGCCGGCGAGGCCGACAGGGAGAGCGGCGAGGTCTACGCCTCACCGCGCCCCGGCGAGAACGTGCTCGTCGTCCGCCGGCCGGTCGGCGTCGCGGGGCTGATCACGCCGTTCAACTTCCCGATCGCCATCCCGGCCTGGAAGATCGCGCCCGCGCTCACGTACGGGAACGCCGTGGTGTGGAAGCCGTCCTCGCTGGTGCCGCTGCTCGCCTACCGGCTGGCCTGGGCGCTGACCTCCGCCGGGCTGCCCGACGGCGTGCTCAACCTCGTGTACGGCGAGGCCGATGCCGGCTCGGCCATCGTCGACGATCCAGGTGTGGACGCGGTGTCGTTCACCGGCTCCACCGGCGTCGGCCGGGCCGTCATCGCCCGCTGCGGCGAACTGGGCAAACCGGTGCAGACCGAGATGGGCGGCAAGAACGCCTCCATCGTGCTCGCCGACGCCGACCTCGACCACGCCGCCGAGCAGGTCTGCCTCGGCGCCTTCCGCTCGACCGGGCAGAAGTGCACGGCCACCTCCCGGCTGATCGTGGCCGACCAGGTGGCGGACGAGCTGCTGGAACGGGTCGCGGACCGGGCCGCGCGGCTCGTCGTCGGCGACCCGCTGGACAGCGGCGTCGAGATGGGACCCCTGGTCAGCTCGGCCGCCCGCGAGCGCGTCACGGCCGGGGTCGCGCGGGCCGTGGGGGAGGGGGCCAAGCCGCTGGCGGGCGCCGCGCCGCTGGAGCGCGACGGCTGGTTCGCGCCGCCGACCCTGCTGGACCTGCCGGGGACCGGGGTGGACTTCTGGCGGACCGAGCTGTTCGGGCCCGTGGTGGGCGCCGTACGGGCGGGGAGCGCGGAGGAGGCGCTCGGGCTGGCGAACCTCAGCGACCACGGCCTGTCCGCGGCCATCTTCACCAGGGACCTCGGAGCGGCGCTGCGCGCGGTCGACCGGCTGGAGGTGGGCGTGCTGCACGTCAACTCCGAGTCGGCGGGGACGTTCCCGCACGTGCCGTTCGGCGGGGCCAGGCAGAGCGGGTTCGGGCCCAAGGAGCAGGGGCGGGCGGCCAGGGAGTTCTACACCAGGTCGGTCACCGTCTACCTGGGGGCGCCGGCGTGAGCGGGGCGCTGTCGGGGCTGCTCGTGGCCGACTTCAGCCGGGTGCTGGCCGGGCCTTACGCCACCATGCTCCTGGCCGACCTGGGGGCCGAGGTGGTCAAGGTCGAGCGGCCCGGCGCCGGGGACGACACGCGGGCGTGGGGGCCGCCGTACGCGGAGGGGGAGGCGACGTACTTCCTCGGCGTCAACCGCAACAAGCGCTCGATCGCCCTGGACCTGCGCGCGGACGCCGAGGTCGCGCGGGCCCTGGCGGCGCGGGCCGACGTGCTGGTGGAGAACTTCAGGCCGGGGACGATGGAACGGCTCGGGCTCGGCTACGACACGCTGCGGGAGCTCAATCCGGGCCTGGTCTACTGCTCGATCACCGGATTCGGGTCGGGGACAGGGGCCGGTCTGCCCGGATACGACCTGATCGCGCAGGCGGTCGGCGGGCTGATGAGCGTCACGGGCGAGCCAGGCGGCCCCGGAACCAAGGCGGGGGTGGCGCTGGTGGACGTGATCACCGGCCTGCACGCCGCCCTCGGCATCCTGGCCGCCCTCCACCACCGCGACACCACCGGCCAGGGAGGCCGCGTCGGCGGGCCGGGCGTCCCCGACGGCGCGCCTGGCGGCGGGGTCGGGCAGCGGGTCGAGGTGTCGTTGTTGTCGTCGCTCCTGTCGGCGCTCACCAACCACTCCTCCGCCTATGCCGCCGCCGGCGTCGTGCCGCGCGCGATGGGGAACCGGCATCCGAGCATCGTCCCGTACGAGGTGTTCCAGGCCGCCGACCGCCCGATCGTGATCGCGGCGGGGAACGACCGCCAGTACCGCGCCCTGTGCGCCGTCCTCGACCGGGACGACCTGGCAGAAGACCCCCTTTACGCCACCAACGCCGCCCGGGTGGCCGCCAGGGAGATGCTCGTGCCCGCACTGAACGCGGCCCTGGCGGGGCGGACGGCCGACGAGTGGTTCGAGCGGCTGACCGCCGCAGGAGTGCCGTGCGGCCCGATCAACGACCTGGCCGCCGCGTTCGCCCTCGCCGAGGATCTGGGCCTGGAGCCCGCCGTCGAGCTCGGCGGCGTCGGCCAGGTCGCCAATCCGCTGCGCATGAGCGCCACCCCGCCCTCCTACCGCCTTCCGCCGCCCGCGCTCGGGCAGGACGACGCGTGGGTTCGTGAGATATTGGGGCCGTGAGTCCGGACGAGGCACGACGCAGGCCGCCCACGGCCCAGCAGTTCGTGCTGGCCGAGCTGCGCCGCGCCATCACCACCGGCCGGCTGCGGCCCGGCGCCCCCATCAGGCAGGACGCGCTGGCCGAGGAGTTCCAGGTCAGCCGCGTCCCGCTGCGTGAGGCGCTCAAGACGCTGCAGGGCGAGGGGCTGGTCACCTACGAGGCGCACCGAGGCTACTTCGTCGAGACGCTCTCCCTCGACGACCTGCGCGAGGTCTACCGCATCAGGCAGCTGCTGGAGGAGGAGGCCGTGCGCCGGGCCGTGGCCCGCCTCACCGAGGCCGACCTGGGCCGGCTGGCGGCGGCGCAGGACGAGGTCGAGCGGGCCGCCGCGGCGGATGACGTGCTCGCCATGGCCACCGCCAACCGGGTCTTCCACATGACCCTGTTCGACTGTGCGGGCATGCCGCGCCTGGCCCGGATGATCCGCACGCTCTGGGACACGACCGACGCCTACCGGTCGATGTACTACGGCGACGCCGGCAACAGGGAACGGGTGGTCAAGGAGCACCGCGCCACCCTCGACGCCCTGCGCCGAGGGTCCGCCGACGAGGCCGTGACGACGCTCAACGTGCACCGCGACCACGCGGTGGCCGAGCTGGAGCCGTACCTGAACGTTTGAGTCCCCTTCGCCGCCCCGTGCCACCACCCGGGGCCGTCACCTGGGGCCGGCGTCACTCCCGGGTGTCTGACTCATCTCATTTCGAAAAGTCACTCGTTTTGTCGGCTCCGCCGCAGTAGCTTGTGATGATCTTCAAATTGGACCCCTACTAGGAGGGCAATGTTCCCCCAGGCTCGACGGGTGGGCATCATCTCGCTGCTCACGCTGGTCGTGTCCGTCGGCACGACCGGTGCGACGGCGCCGTTATCCGCGGCCGTGCGCGAAGCCGCGTCCCCTCCTCCCGCGTCCGTCGCGGGACAGGCCACGGCTTCCCCGGCCTTGTCAGGAACGTCTCCGGCGTTCTCAGGAACGCCCACGAAAGTGGTCGTGCCCGCCCTTGACGACGTGTTCGTCAGCCAGGCGGAGCCGGCCAAGAGCTTCGGCGCCGCGACGTGGATGTCCGTCTGCGGCGCCACCTGCGCATCTTCCGCCGGCGGCCGGCGGGTCGCGCTCGCCAGGTTCAAGGTCTCCGGCATCCCGGCCGGCGCCGGGAACCTCACCGCCACCCTTGAGCTGACCCCGACCAGGACCGCCGCGACCACGCTGTCGGCGCGCGAGGTGTCCGGCTCCTGGACCGAGGCCGCGACCACGTGGAAGACCCGTCCCAAGCTCGGGAAGGTGCTCGCGAAACACACCGGCTTCACCGCCGGCCGGCCGGTCCGCCTCGACGTTTCCCCGGCGATCACCCGCGACGGCGCCTACTCCTTCGCCTTCACGCAGCCGGACGCCACGCCCACGGTGCTGTACTCCTCGCGCCGGCCCGGCGACCGCGGCCCCAAGCTCACGATCACCTACACCACGGGCGCCACGCCCTGCGCCACGCTGCCCTTCGACAAGCCCTCGGCCGCCGCGTTGCGCGCCTCGGCCAAGAAGGCGTTCGCGTTCTACTTCCCGCCCTTCCCCGTCTCGGTCGACAACAAGGACCCGGCGAAGGACCAGTACGCCTCCTGGCTCGACCCGGCCGGCTCCAGCGGCCTCTACCAGAACAGGGGCGGCTACCTGCGGGACCGGCCGCTGACCAGGCCCGTACGGCCCGAGGCCGGCTGGCGGCGGCTCGACTTCGAGCGCGAGGTGCGCCAGGCCATCGCGCAGGGGCTCGACGGGTTCATCTACCAGCATCACACCTCCAGCGACCAGCGCTGGAACCAGCTGCCCCAGCTCCTCGACGCAGCCCAGGCCGTGGACCCGCAGTTCAAGATCGTGCTCAGCCCCGGCTTCCCGGCCGCCGCCGGAGCCCCGTACGCCAAAATGGTCACCGACATTCTGCTGGTCAAGGGCCACCCGTCGCTGTTCACGCTGCCCGACGGGAGCGTGCTGCTCGCGCCGTACACGATCGAGCGCCAGCCGCCCTCCTGGTGGCGGGCCGCCCGGGCGGCGCTGGCCGCCAGGGGCATGAAGACGTCGCTGATGTCGATCTTCGGCTACTGGGACGGCCGCGGCAGGACCGAGTGGGACAAGTACGTCTACGGCCACTCCTCCTGGGGCGCCAACCGTCCCGGGGTGACCGGGAGCTTCGTCAAGGCGGCCAAGGCCGCGCACAAGCGCAAGCTGACGTACATGGCGCCGATCGGGTTCGAGGACACCAGGGCCAAGGAACTGCACTACTGGGAGGCGCGCAACAGCAGCACGCTGCGCGGCTCGTGGCGGGCGGCGATCAAGGGTGACGCCGACTGGGTGCAGCTCGTCACCTGGAACGACTACGGCGCGTCGCACCAGGCGCCCTCGAAAGCGCGCGGCCACGCGCTCGCCGACGTCAACGCCTACTACACGACCTGGTTCAAGACCGGCGAGGCGCCGCGGATCGTGCGGGACGCGCTGTACTACTTCCACCGCGGTCACAAGGCCGGCGCCCCTTACGACACGAGCAAGCAGACCGCCGGCAAGTTCACCATCCCGGCCGGTCCGGGGCCGGTGGACCAGGTGGAGCTGCTGGCGTTCGTGAAGGGGCCGGGCAAGCTGGTGATCACGCAGGGCTCCGACGTGCGGAGCAAGCGGGTGCGCGCGGCCGGGGTCGTGTCGTTCAAGGTGCCGATGGTGCCGGGGACGACGCCGGTCTTCGAACTGCGGCGAGGCGGCGACACCGTCCAGACGCTGCGCAGCTCGACGCCCATCAGGGCGAGCGTCACGTATCAGGACATGATCCACCACGCGGGCGGCGGCACCGCCTGCTCCGGCTGACCCGGCCACGGAGCTTGCCTGACCTCGCTGCCGCGTGGACGTCCCCGACCGGGCCGCCCGTGCGCACGGCGCTCACCGGACGCGTTCGGCCAGGTCGGTCACCGCGTTGACGAGGCCGGGGCCGTCCAGCATGACCAGGTCGTTGTGCCCGGCCCCCGCCACCTCCACGGTCGTCGTCGCGTCCGCCGCCTCGGCGACCGCCCGGCTCAGGCTCGGGGGGACGATCGTGTCGCGGGTGCCGTACACGACGACGACGGGGGCGCGTACCCGGCCGATGTCGCGTGCGACGGGGAAGTGGTCGCGCAGCAGGGCGCGTACCGGGAGGAACGGGTAGTTGGCCTGGCCGGCGGCGGCCAGGTCGGTGAACGGCGAGCGCAGCACCAGCCCGTCCGGCGGCCGCTCCAGCGCGAGCCTGGTCGCGACCGCCGCGCCCAGGCTCTCGCCGAAGTAGATCACCCGCGAGGTACGGACGAGGTCGCGCGCGGCCAGGGCGTCGAGGAACAGGCCCTCCTCCGTCGGGCTGCCCGGGTTGCCGCCGTAGCCGCGGTAGTCCATCAGCAGGACCGGCAGCCCGTACGCGGCCAGCGCCCTGGCCAGGGGCGCGCGGTGCAGCCGGTTGCCCGCGTTGCCGCCGGTGACCAGCACGGTCACGTCGCGGTCACCGGGCACGTGCCAGGCGGCGAGCCGCAGCCCGTCACGGGTGGTGAACGAGACGTCGCGCGCCCCCGGAATCACCTCGGCGGCCGGCGGCACCGGGCCCCGGTCGGGCAGGTAGATGAGCCGCCGCTGGAACACCCACAGCAGGCCGAGCAGCAGGAGCAGCACGACTACGACCACCAGGGCGGTGCGCGTCAGCGTAGTCACGACAACCACGGTACGCACACCGCCAGGAACCCGCCCGAGACGAGTCCGACGACGATCACCCACGGAAGGACACGTCCGACGGCGATCACGACCTAGGAGACGACGGCGCCTGCCTGGACGACGTGGCGCAGGTGCTTGGCCGGGTCGGCGAGGACGCCGATGTCCGCCAGCGGATCCCCGTCGAGCACGAGCAGGTCGGCGTGCGCCCCCACGGCCAGCGTGCCGAGCTCGCCCGCCCGCCCGGCCAGCTCCGCAGCGCCGGTCGTGGCCGAGCGCAGCACGTCGATCGGCCGCTGCACCTCGGCCCGCAGCCGGAACTCGTGGCTCTGGTGCCGGTGCATGCCGCCGAGCAGGTCCGTCCCGTACGCCAGCCGCACACCCCCGCGCGCCGCCCGCTCCAGCGCGACCAGGCCCGCCTCCAGCACGTCGTCCACCTTGCGCCAGCTGCTCTCGGACAGCCCGAACTCGCGCCCTTCCTGCTTGAGCGCCCAGTACGTCACCAAGGTCGGCACCAGGTAAGCCTCGTGTCGCCGGAACAGCTCGACGCTGGAGTCGTCGATGAGGTTGCCGTGCTCGATGGAGCGCACCCCGGCTTCGAGGGCCCGGTTGACGGCGCGGGCGGTGTAGGCGTGGGCGGCGACGTACCGGTTGGCGGCCTCGGCCTCCTCGACGGCGGCGCGCAGCTCGTCCATCGAGTACTGGGTCGAGTCGACCCGGTCGGTCGGCGAGGCGACGCCGCCGGAGGCCATCACCTTGATGTGGTCCGCGCCCTTGCGCAGCTCGTCACGGGCGGCGACGCGCACCGCGTCCACCCCGTCGGCGATCCGCCCGACGCCCGCGCAGCACGGGTGGTCGTCGGTCAGGTGCTCGCCCCTGCCGCGAAGGTCGGCGTGGCCGCCGGTCTGGCTCAGCCCCTTGCCGCAGAACAGCAGTCGCGGGCCCCGGATCAGGCCCTCCGCCTGGGCGTCGGCGAGCCCGAAGTCGGCGCCCGAGCAGTCGCGGACCGTGGTGAAACCGCGATCGAGCATGCCGGCCATGATGCGGGCGCTGTGGGCGGCCACGTACGAGGGCGACATGGAGCCGAGCAGGCCCAGGTTCGCGGTCGAGGCGGTGACGTGCACGTGCGCGTCGATCAGGCCGGGCACGACGTGGGCGCCCGCGAGGTCGATCACCCGCGTGCCGTCGGGGGCGCGCAGCCCGCGTCCCGTCTCGGCGACGCGGCCGTCCGCGCAGCGCAGGTCGCCCTCGGCGTACTCGCCGGTCGTGATGTCGAGCAGCAGCGCGTTACGCAGCAGCAGGCTCATGCGGCACCTCCGGACAGCGCGGGAGCGGCCTTCGCGGCGATGGCCTGGGCGGCGGCCACGGAGTCGTCGTCGTAGCTGCCCTCGGCGTCGAGGATGTTGAGCACGCCGAGCACCTCGCCGTCCGTCCCGATCACGGGCACGTTGACGATCGAACCGCAGCCCAGGCTCTCGATCAGCTCGTGGTCGGCGAAGATCTCCCGTACGGCGGCGCGGTCACGGCCGAAGTACGGCTCACGCCGCTCGATGCAGGTGGCCAGCCAGCCCTGGGCGACCTCGACGGTCTTCTCGCCGCCCACCGGGTACTCCACGGGGTGACTGCTGTGCACGCGGCGCAGCGCCCGCCGCTCCGGCACCCAGGCCAGCACGGTGAACAGCCGCACGCCCACCTCCCTGCGCACCGTCTGCTCAAGCTCGTTCAGGTCGTCGATCACTTCGTCGCCTCCTCGGCGGTGGACTCCGTCAGCTCTTCCAGTGAACGCCCGGCCGTGGCCAGGCCGAACACGACCACGCACACCACCCCGGCCACCAGCACGGCCGTGGTCAGCCCGAACACGCCGGCGAAGCCGAGGCTGGCGGCCGACAGTCCGATGATCGTCGGTGCCAGGATGCTGCCGACCCGCCCGAACGCGCTCGACAGGCCGGAGCCGGTCGCCCGGATCCAGGTGGGGAAGACCTCGGGGGTGTAGGAGTAGACGCCGGCGTACGTGCCGTTCAGGAAGAACGACAGCACCGCGCCCGCGACCGTGATGGCGACGGGCGAGTCCATCTGCGACAGCCAGAACGCGCTGACCGCCGAGCCGCCGAGGTAGATCGCGATCGTGTTCTTGCGGTCCAGCCGCTCGGAGAGCCAGGCGGCGGAGAAGTAGCCGGGGATCTGCGCCAGATAGATGATGATCGAGAACTCGAAGCTCTTGGTGACGGTGATGCCGCGCTGCACGAGGAGGGTGGGGATCCAGGAGAAGAACCCGTAGTACGAGAACGTGATCACGAACCACACCAGCCAGATCACCGCCGTGCGTCTGGCCATGGCCGGGCTCCACAGGAACTTCAGCGCGTTGAGCAGGTTCACCTTCGGCGTGTGCGTCACGGGTGCGACGGCGCTCTCGGGCACCGGTGGCAGCGGCGCGCCGGTGGCCTGTTCGACGCGGCGCTCCAGGTCGGCCACCACCGCCTCGGCCTCGTCCGTACGGCCCTGCTGGAGCAGGAAGCGGGGCGATTCCGGCAGCGAGCGGCGCCACCACAGCAGCATGACGATCGGCAGCGCGGTGATCACCTGCGCGATCCGCCAGCCGTCGTCGAACGTCGGCACCACGAACCGCCCGATCAGCGCCGCCATCACGAACCCGAACGAGAAGAAGCCGGCCAGCGCGCCGATGAACCAGCCGCGCCGGTTGGCGGGCACGAACTCCGACAGGAACGGCGCGATGATCGCGCTCTCCGCCCCGGCGCCGGCTCCGGCCAGCACGCGGGAGCCGAGGAAGATCTCGTAGTTGGGGGCGAACGCGGCGACGACGGAGAAGACGGCGTAGAAGGCGAGCGCGTACATCATCACCTTCTTGCGGCCGATGCGGTCGCCGAGCAGGCCCGCCACGGTCGCGCCGAACAGGAACCCGAACGGCGTCGCCGACCCGATGAAGCCGAGCTGGCCGTTGGACAGGTCCCATGCCTCCTGGGCGCTCGGCAGCAGGAAGGCGACGACGGCGGAGTCCATGCCGTCGAAGGTGTAGCCGAGGCCGCCGATCAGGAGGAGGAGATAGTGCGGACGGCTCAGGGGGAGCCGGTCCAGCCGGGCCAACAAGGTCATCTGACACACCTTTCCCCAGGTCCTGGCCCTGTAGGTCGAATTCGAAGCAACATATAGTGCGAATAGCTAAAATTGCAATGGTCTTTGCAAGTTTGGATTATTGCCACCGCGTAGCATGTTCCGGGCCAGGGGACGCGCTCACGCTCGGATCCGGGCCCTGGAGGAAGGGCGAAAGGGGACAGGTGACAGAGGGCGCCACAGGCACCGCGACCAGCGCGAACGACGCGCCCGGCGCCGCGACCAGCGCTGACGACGCGGCTTGCGCTGACGCGGCCGGGTCGGAGGTGCTGGGCAGTGCGGCCAGCAGTGCGGCCAGTAGTGCGGCCAGTAGTGCGGCCAGTAGTGCGGCCAGTAGTGCGGCCAGTAGTGCGGACAGTTACGAGGACTGGCTGCGGGAGCGGCTGCCGGTGCGCGGGCTGCGCGGCAAGGCGGCCGCCGTGCTCGAAGTCCTGCTGTCGCAGCCGCGCCGTGCCTCGTTCGGCTCGGCGGGGGAGCTGGCCCAGATCGCCGGCGTCAACGTCGCCACCGTCACCCGCACCGCGCAGGCGCTCGGCTTCGCCGGCTGGCCGGCGCTCCAGCAGGAGCTGCGCGCCCGCTACCTGTCCTCGCTCAGCGCCGGCCAGGTGGCCGCCGAGCACCGGGGCACCGGCTCGCCCAGCTCCCGCTCGCTGCGTCGCGACCTCGACAGCCTGGCGCTGCTCAACCGGCGCCTGGACGAGAGCGTGCTGCTCACGATCGCCGAGGCGATGGCGGCGGCGCGGCACACGGTGATCGTCGCCGACGGCAGCTACGCCGCCGTCGGGCTGGCGCTCGCACACAACGCCCGGCTGGCCGGCTATCCGGTGCGCGCGGTGACGGCGGGCGACGCGGAGCTGGCCAACGCGATGGCCGCGATCGGCGAAGGCGACGTCCTGATCGCGATCAGCTTCTGGCGCCTGTACCAGAGCACGGTGCTGGCCGCCAACGAGGCCCGCTCGCGCGGGGTGCGGGTGTTCGCCCTGACCGACGCGGCCAGCCCGGCCCTGGCCAGCGCGGCCGAGCAGGTGGTGATCGTGCCGGCGGAGGGCGAGGCGTTCTTCCCCTCGCTCACCGCCGGCATCGCCGTCGCGCAGGCCCTGGTCACCCAGCTCGCCGCCGTGGATCCGGCGCGTACGGGAGCCTCGATCGAGGCGGCCGAGGCGATGTGGGCCAAGTTCGGCCTCCTCCACCGCCGCCCCACCGCCGGCGACCACTCCTGACCCACCGGGCGGCGCTCGGGCGTATTCCCGTCGTATTCCAGGCTGATGCCGGTGCGTGCGACGATCACGCCAGTGACCTGGGCCAGGGATCTCTTCTGCCGGAGGCCCTATCTCCGGCATTGCGGAGGAGTGATCTCCGTCCGGGAGAAGGAGGCACGATGAAATACCTCAAGTCAGTCATCGTCGGCGCCGCTGTCGCGGCGGCGAGCGTCATTCTGGCTCAACCGGCCCTGGCGGCGAGCTTCCAGCGCGACGTCGGGGACGGGATCGTCCGTTACAACGACACCACCAACGAGCTGTGCGTCCTTGCGGACAACACCACCGGGACGGCCTGGGTGGAGGTGTCACTCAGCCGCCCGGGAGTGATCGGAACGCCCATCGTCATCAGGGACGACAACGTCAAGCACCCGGGCGCCACCTGCAAGCAGGTCTCCGCGTTCGACAACGTCACCTACCGGGCCGACTACGAGAGCTTCTGGAGCGGTCGCGGCACCATCCTGCGCGGATCGTTCCAGTTCCAGACCTGACGCTGTGATCGGACTCCCCGCACGATCACTCGCGAAGGGGTTTCATGAACAAGCTGACGAGAGTCGCCCTCGTGTCGGCGGTCGCCGTGGGCTCCATGTTCGTCGGAGCGATGCCGGCGCAGGCCGCCAACCGTGACAACTGCCGCGGAAACGTCTCCAGCATCTACACGAGCGGCTCCGCCGTCGTGGCCTCGTACGTCATCGTCTGCGACCGGGTACAGAGCCGCATCATCGTCGTGGCGGACGTCACCCGTCACAGTGTCCCGTTGAGAAGCGTGCGCGCCACGAAGACCTGCGACAACGCCATCAGATGCAGCGTCCAGCCACGGATCTCCAATCCCACCGGCAGGCAGCTGTACTCCGGAGCGGTGTTCGGCGCGATTGCCAGGCGAGGCAATTACCTGGCCGGATGTGGAGTGCTGGAAAACCCGCTCACCGGGGGCCTGGCCGTGAACGCGCTCATGACGTGCAGGTCCGCCGACAAGTTCCTCTGACGGGCTCACTTCCTGCTGCCGAGTCGGCAGGCGGGCCGCCGGCGTCTCTCCGGCGGCCCGCCGAACCACCCTCCTACAGCCAGCTGGCCCGCACGCTGGTGCCAGAGCCGTCGCCCTCGGGGAGCCCCGCCTGCCCGGCGCGTACGGCGTCGAGCAGGCGGGCGACCGTCTCGACGATCTCCGGCGTCCGCTCGCGCAGGCCCGTCACGTCGGCCGGGCTGACCTCGTCCGGCTCGACCCCGGCCTGATCCAGCACCGTCTCCAGGTCGGCCAGCCGTTCGCCGAGCCACTTGAGCGGCTCCTGCGACAGTTGCCGGTCGAACACCCGCCGCCCCGGCTCCCAGCCGTCCACTCCGGGATGGTGGTGGGTGCGGTCGAAGCTGCCCGGCGTCCCCGAGACCGACTCCAGCAGGTCGACCCGCCAGATCGGGCGGTCCACGGTGATGGGCCTGGCCGAGTAGATCGAGCCCTTGAGCTCGCCCTGGTCGAGGCGGCGCAGCTCCAGCCGCACCCCGCGCTCCGCTCCCTCCTGGCCGGCGAGCGGGTCGGGGTCGACGAAGTAGATGTCGCTCACGGCCACGCCGATCCGATCGAATCCGAAGAGGTAGAGCACGGGAGACCACATCCTTCACCGGGGTTCGTGCACGCCTTCTTCAACGTAACACCGCGGTCCGCCACCGGATCAAGGCCCTCCCGGCGTTCGCGCCGCCGCCGGGAATGCCGGGGACGCCGGGAATGCCAGGGGATGCCGGGGAGCGCGGAACGCGTCAGGGTTCGACGAGGCCGGCCCGGATCGCGTAGCGGGTCAGGTCGAGGCGGTCGCGCATGCCGAGCTTCGCGAGGATGTTCGCCCGGTGCCGGTCCACCGTCTTCACGCTGATCACCAGCGTCTCGGCGATCTCCTTGGCCGAGTTGCCCTCCGCGATCAGCTTGACGATCTCCTCCTCGCGCGGCGTCAGGATGCTCTCCGGCATGCGGTCGCCCTCCCGGTCCCGCTGCAGGTAGTCGCGGATCAGCGCGGTCACCGCGCCCGGGTAGAGGAACGGCTCCCCGCGCATCGTGGCCCGGCACGCCTCCAGCAGGTCCTGGTCGGCGACCGACTTGAGCACGTAGCCGGAGGCGCCGACCTTGAGCGACTCGAAGAAGTACTGCTCGTTGTCGTACATGGACAGGATCAGGATGCGGACGCCGGGCGCCCGGCGGGAGATCTCCCTGGCGGCCTGGAGGCCCGTCATGCGCGGCATCGCGATGTCGAGGATGGCCAGGTCCACCGTCTCCTCGGAGGCCGCCGCCACGGCCTCGGCGCCGTCGGCGGCCTCGGCGACGACCTCCAGGTCGGGCTCGGCGTCGAGGATGAGCCGCAGCCCCCGGCGGACGAGCGCGTGGTCGTCGGCCAGCAGGATCCGGGTCTTGTTCACGAGAGTGTGCTCCGATTCGCGGGATCCGGGATGACCAGGCGCACATGGGTGCCCTCGCCTGGCGGGGAGTCGACGGTCAGCCGGGCGCCGATGAGCAGGGCGCGTTCGCGCATGCCCCGGATCCCGGCGCCGTCCTCGCGCGCGCCGCCCCGGCCGTTGTCGGAGATGCGCAGGACCAGGCAGCCGTCCCCGGCCGTCAGCGACAGTTCGGCGCGGGTGGCGCGGGCGTGCCTGGCGATGTTGGTCAGGCTCTCCTGCGCGATCCGGTAGAGGACCAGCTCGACGTCCGCGCCCAGCGCCGGGTGGTCGGGCTCGATGGCGCGGGTGACCGGGATGCCGCCCATCCGGGAGACGTCGGCGGCCAGCGCGCTGAGCGCGGCGTGCAGGCCGAGGTCCTCCAGTACGCCGGGGCGCAGGCGGCGGGCGACCTGGCGGACCTCGTCGAGGCTGGCGCGTACGGTCTCCTGCACGGCGTGCAGCTCCTCGCACAGATCGGGCGGCGCGCGGTCGACCACCCGCTTCAGGCCGAGGAGCACCACGGTCAGGCTCTGGCCGATCTCGTCGTGCAGCTCGCGGGCGATGCGCTGGCGTTCGCCCTCCTGCGCGGCCAGCGCGTGCGCGCTGCTCGCGCTGCGCTCGGCCTCCAGCCGGTCCAGCATCGCGTTGAACGTGTCGATGAGATGGGTGAGGTCGCTGTTGCCGCTGTCGGCCAGCCGGTCGCCGGTGCGCAGCAGGTCCACCCGCTGCATGAGCGTGGTCAGCGCGTCCAGCGGGGCCAGGCTGCGGCGCAGCAGCAGCGCGTTGGCGAAGAGCATCACCGCCAGCCCCACCAGCAGGACCGGAACCTCGGCCAGCAGCACCGGTGAGGACACGGTGGCGGGAGAGATCGCGAGCACGAATGTGCCGACGGCGAAGACCAGCCCGTTGATCACCATCAGCCGTCGGAACAACGCCTGAGCCGGAGGACGCGGCGCTCCCGGGCCGCTCACGTCAGCCGGCCGCCCCCCTGCGCGGTCGTTCATGCCACCAGCCTCTTCGTTGTCCGACCTGGTTGTCCATCCGGTCTGGCCCTCATCCGGCAGACCGTCCTACATGTTGTATCCCTGCACAGATGGGTGTCATGCCCAATAGTCCCGAAGTGTCGCTTTCTGAAGACTGGAGCAGAGCCGGATGGGAGGCAGCGACATGGACGTCACTCGCACGACCGTGCCGGGCAACGGCCCCGGAAGAGACATCGTGCACCACCTCGTCACCCGCGCGGGCCAGCGCTTCGGACTGCTCGTGGAGAGCGGCGGACGGCGGCGGTTCCTCGTCTACGACTCCGCCGACGCGGACGAGCCGGTGCAGACCATCGTCCTCGACCAGGACGAAGCCGACCAGATCGCCGACCTGCTGCACAGCAGGTCCCTGCCCGACCGGCTGGCCGACCTGGAACGCCGCGTCGCCCGGTTGACCGGGGCGACGCCATGACGTCGCCGGGGACACCCGGTCGACTCGTCGAACGGGATGATGTCATGCACGCCAGCAATATCGCCGTGAACCTGCCCACGGTGACCGTCCACGACCCCGTCACCAAGGCCGTGCGGCTCATGGCCCTCGGCCGGATGCCCGGCCTGATCGTCGTGGACGACCAGGGGCGCCCGTCCTGCGTGCTCCCGGGCACGCAGGTCCTGCGGCTGGCGGTGCCGGGGGCGTACCAGGAGGACCCGGCGCTCTGCCGGACGATCGACGAGGCGCACGCCGACCTGTTCTGGGGTGAGCTGGGCGACCTGTCGGTGGGCGACTGCCTGCCGCGCCGGCCCGCCACGCCCGCGACGGTACGGCTCGACGCGACCCTGCTGGAGGTGGCGGCCCTGATGGCCCGCCTGCGCAGCCCGATCGTCGCGGTCGTCGGCCGCGACGGCGTCCTCGCCGGGGCGATCACCCTGGAGCGGCTGCTGACCACCCTGGTCCTGTCCGGCTCGGACGACTGACCCCCTTTTCCCTGACCGGGCGTGCGCCGTCGGCCGCGTCCGGGTCGCCGCATGTTCACCGCTCGGAGGCCCTTGCCATGTGCTCGCCGTACTCGCCGTACCGTCTGTCCCGTCCGTGCCGTTCGATGATGTCATGTCCCGAACGTCACCTCTGTCCCGCCGGGAGCACCGTGCAGGCCGGACCGCCGGGACAGGACGGATGAGCGCCTTCGTCGCACTGGCGATCTTCCTGGTGGCCTTCTTCTTCATCGCCACCGAGAAGGCGAACAAGGTCAAAGTGGTGCTCATCGCCGCCGGGCTGATGGCCGTGCTGGGCCTCATCCCCGGCGCCGAGGTGTTCTTCTCCGAGCACGAGGGCATCGACTGGAACGTCATCTTCCTGCTCCTCGGCATGATGATCATCGTCGGGATCATCAAGCAGACGGGCATCTTCGACTACCTCGCCATCTGGGCGGCCAAGCGGTCGAAAGGGCGGCCGTACCGGCTGATGGTCATGCTGATGGCGATCACCGCCGTCGCCTCGCCCTTCCTCGACAACGTCACCACCATCATGCTGGTCGCGCCGGTCACCATCGTGGTGTGCAACCGGCTGCGGATCGCGGCGCAGCCGTACCTGATCGCAGAGGTGCTGGCCTCCAACATCGGCGGCGCGGCCACGCTCATCGGCGACCCGCCGAACATCATCATCGGCAGCCGCGCCGGGCTCACCTTCAACGACTTCCTCGCGCACATGGCCCCGATCGTGGTGGTCGTCTTCGCGGTGTTCGTGCTGCTCACGCGGTGGTTGTTCCGCAGCTCGTTCCAGTACAACGCCGAGCACGTGGCCGAGGTGATGGCGCTGCAGGAGCGGCGGGCGATCACCGACCCGCGGCTGCTGGTGCGCTGCCTGGTGGTGCTGGGCGCGGTCGTGCTCGGGTTCGGGCTGCACGCGGTGCTGCACGTCGAGCCGTCGATCGTGGCGCTGGTGGGCGCCGGGGTGATGCTGCTGGTCTCCCGGGCCGGCGTGTCCGACGTGCTGGACGAGGTCGAGTGGCCCACGCTGGTCTTCTTCATGGGGCTGTTCGTCATGGTCGGGGGCCTCGTGCACACCGGCCTGATCGCCTCGATCGGCACGTGGGCGGTGGAGACGCTGGGCGACAACTACTTCGTCGCCGCCACGGCGCTGCTGTTCGGCTCCAGCGCGCTGGGCGCCTTCTTCGACAACATCCCGTACGTCGCCACGACCGCCCCCATCGTCGAGGGCGTGGTCGCCGCGGCCCCCGACCCGCAGATCGGGCAGGCGCTGTGGTGGGCCTTCGCCCTGGGCGCCGACTTCGGCGGGAACGGCACCGCGGTCGCGGCCAGCGCCAACGTGGTGGCCATCGGGATCGCCGCGCGCAACGGGCACAAGATCTCCTTCTGGCAGTTCACCAGGTACGGCATCGTGGTGACGATCCTGAGCACGCTGATGGCCTGGCTGTACGTCTGGATGCGTTACTTCACCTGAGCCGTCGAGCCGTCGAGCCGTACATTCTGGCCCCGCACACCTGAGCCCGTCCCTGAGTGCGGGCCAGGGGTAAATCAGGGACGATCACCGATGATCCGGGCGGGCGGCGCGGGGCATCGTGGCAGCTATGAACCCCGCGAACCGCCTGGCCCAGATCTCCTTCACCGCCGGACCCGCTGCCCTGCTGGCCGGTTGGTTCCTCATGCGTCCCATTCACGGGGACCTGGAACCCGGGCCCTGGTGGACGGCCGCGCACGCGCTCTGGCTGGCGGCGTTCCTGATGTTCGGCCTGATGACGGCGGCCATGCGCGGCCTGGCCGGGCCGGTGACGGGCGGGCGGCGGGTGGCGGTGACGGCGCTGACCGGGCTCGCCCTGTTCAGCGTGGCCGCCAACCTGGTCCAGCTCGGCATCGACCTGTACGCCGGGTTCGCCGCGACGGACGGGGAGGCCATGCGGGCGCTGCTGGAGCGGGTGCAGGGCTACCCGGGGGTGGACCCGCTGGTGTACGGCCCCGGGGCGCAGCTGTTCTACGCCGCGCTGCTCGTCCAGGCGGTGCTCCTCGGCGTGCTGCGCCGGGTGACGCCGGTCAGCGCGGCGGTCACGGCCGGCGGCGTGGTGCTGCTGGCCGCGGCCACGTTCATGGACGGCAAGGGCTCGAACCTGGTCGCGGTGGGCATGGCGGTGGTGTGGCTGGGCACGCTGCTGCTCGGCCGGGGGACCTCGGCCGAGGCAGGCGTGAGCACCCCGCCCAGGGAGCTCACCCCCGCCGGCCGGCCCTGAACGGCCGCCTTTTAGACGCGCCGGCCGTTGACCCGCACGTTCCGCAGCTCGAAGCCGGTCACGTCGGTCACCACGTCCGGCTCGGCCATCTCCTCGAAGACGCTGTCGCTCACCCGCACGCCCCTGATCGGGTTGCCCGGATTGCCGATCAGGGTGAACGCCCGCGGCGCCCGCCCGGCCCGCAGCCGGCGGATGTCGATGCCGCCCACGTCGGGGAAGTACGGGCCGGTGTGCTTGTTCTCGTAGTTCAGCGCCACCTCCACCACCGCGTCGGCGGCCTGCCCCACCGTGATGTCCCTGAAGTACAGGTCCCTGACGTAACCGCCGCGCTCGGGGTTGGTCTTGATCCGGATCGCGCGCTCCAGCCGGGCGCTGCTCATCGTGCAGTTCCAGGCGAACACCCAGCGCACGCCGCCGGTCGTCTCGCTGCCGACCGTCACGCCGCCGTTGCCGTCACGCATGACGCACGAGTTCACCAGGATGTTCATGGACGGCTCGTTCACCCGGCGGCCGTCGGCGTTCTTGCCGGCCTTGACGGCCACGCAGTCGTCGCCGGTGTTGAACTCGCACTGCTCGATCAGCACGTCCACGCACGACTCGGGGTCGCAGCCGTCGTTGTTGGGGCCGTTCGGGCTGTCCACGGTGACCCCGCGCACGGTCACGTTGACGCACAGGACCGGATGGATGTTCCACATGGGGGAGTCCTTGACCGTCACCCCCTCGATCAGCACGTTGCGGCAGCGGTAGAGCTGGATGAGGTTCGGCCGCAGGTAGTGGCCTTCGCCGAAGACCCGCTCGGCCACCGGCACGCCGTCCTCGGCGAGCTGGGCGAGCAGCTTCTTGTCGGGACCCTCCGACGGGGCGGGGTCGCTCGACCAGTCCCACCAGTGCGTGGCGTCGGCCTGCCCGTCGATCACGCCTTCGCCGGTGATGGCCACGTTGGTCCGGCCGTGGGCGTAGATGAACGGGGAGTAGTTCATCAGCTCGATGCCCTCGTACCGGGTGGCGACGACGGGCAGGTAGTCGGCGGGGTCGCGGCTGAAGCGGATGGTGGCACCGGCCTCCAGGTGCAGGTCCACGTTGTCGGCCAGGTGGATGGCGCCGGTCAGGTACGTCCCCGCCGGCACCAGCACGCGCCCGCCGCCCGCCGCCGAGCAGGCCGCGACGGCCCTGGCGAACGCCTCGGTGCACGTGGTGCTCCCGTCGCCGACGGCCCCGTGGCCGGTGACGGAGAAGACGCGGCGGGGGAAGCGGGGCGGCCTGATCCGGCGCCTGATCGCCGGCACCCGGCTCCACGCCGTGCCGGCCTCGGCGCGACCGGCCACGGCCGGCGTCACCAGTAAGCCGCCTGCGGCCACGGCCAGGAATCTCCTGCGGGACTGTTCCATCGAGGTCCTCCGTCTGGATGGGGGGGTTCAGCCCTTCACCCCGGTGAGCGTGATGCCCTGGATGAAGGTGCGCTGGGCCAGGAAGAACAGCACGATGACCGGGATGAGGATCACCGTGCTGGCCGCCATCAGCGGCCCGAACTGGGTGCTGTACTGGGTGGAGTAATAGGTCAGCCCGAGCGACAGCGTGTACATGTCGGAGTCGGACAGGTAGATCAGCGGCCCCAGCAGGTCCCCCCACGCCGCCAGGAACTGGAACAGCGCCACGGCCGCCAGCGCCGGCTTGGCCAGCGGCAGCACGATGCGCGCGTAGATGCGCAGCTCGCCCGCGCCGTCCACGCGGGCGGCGTCCAGCAGGTCGCGGGGGATGCCGCGGAAGAACTGGCGCAGCAGGAAGACGAAGAACGGCCCGCCGAAGAAGTGCGGCACGATGAGCGGCAGGTAGGTGTTCGTCCATCCCATCTCGCGGAAGAGCGAGAACAGCGGCACCATCGTCACGTAGAACGGGATCATCATCGTGGCCAGCAGCGCCACGAAGACGACGTTGCGCCCCGGCCAGTCGATGCAGGCCAGCCCGTACGCGATGAACGAGCTCGACAGCACCGCCCCCAGCATCGAGAACGCGCACACGACCATCGTGTTGAGGAAGTAGCGGGCGAACGGGAAGACCTGCAGCCCGTCCACGTAGTTCGAGAAGGTGATCTTGTCGGGAAACCAGACGACGGGGAAGGTGTTCAGCACGTCGACCGTCTTCAGCGACGTCGTCACCATCCACACGAACGGCAGCAGGAACACGATGCCGAGCGTGATCAGGACCGCGTGCGCGGCCATCGCCCGCATGAGCCGCCGGTACATCATCGGCCTCCGTAGTAGACGCGCCGCCCGGCCAGCCGGAACGTGGCGACGGTGATGGCGGCCACGATCGCGAAGAGCACCCAGGCGATCGCCGAGGCGTAGCCGACCTTGAAGTACTGGAAAGCGTTCTGGTACAGGTACAGGCCCGACACCAGCGTGGAGCCCGCCGGGCTGCCCGTGCCGCCGGTCATGACGAACACCGGCGTGAAGAACTGAAAGCCGCCGATCAGCCCGGTCACCAGGGCGAACAGCAGGTGCGGGCTGACGTACGGCAGCGTGACGTGGCGGAACCTGGACAGCCGGCCTGCTCCGTCGGAGGCGGCCTGCTCCTGCAGCGTCACAGGCACGTCCTGGAGCCCGGCGAGCAGGATGACCATGAGGTTGCCGACCCCCCACGCGCTCATCACGATCAGCGCCGGCTTGGCCCAGGCGGGGTCGGACAGCCAGCCGGGCCCGGTGACGCCGATCTTGGCCAGGGCGTCGTTGAGCAGGCCGTACTGGGGGTCGAAGATGTACATCCAGAGCACGCCCGAGGCGACCGCCGGCACGATCGTGGGCAGGTAGAACACCGTGCGGTAGACCGAGCGCCCGCCCACGCCCAGGTTGAGCAGCAGCGCCAGCCCGAGCGCCACGACGATCCCGAGCGGGACCGACCAGAGCACGATGTAGAGCGTGTTCCCCAGCGACTCCCACCACACCTGGTCGGTCAGCAGGTCGGCGTAGTTGGCCAGGCCGATCCACTCGGGCGGGTTGACCATCGTGTACGAGGTGAAGCTGTAGTAGAGCGAGGCCAGCACGGGGTAGCCGGTGAACCAGAGCAGCCCGATGATCGCCGGCGAGGTGAACACCAGCCCCCAGAGGACGTTTCTCCGCATCTCACAGTCCCATCTGGTTCTTGAACCGCTCGGCCTCGCGGCGGGTGTTCTCCTTGACCACGCCCAGCGCCTCCTTCGCGGACACCTCGCCGTACACCGCCCGCGCCACGTGGATCTCCAGCTGCTGGCTGAAGTAGTTGGTCTCGGGCAGCGACGGCTTGATGTGGGTGGCGGCCAGCATCGCGTCGTACGAGGGTCGCAGGATCGGGTCGGCCCGCATTCGCTCCATGGCGGGCGAGCCGAGGTAGCCGGGCGGGTAGTTGACGGTCTCGAACTCGGCCAGCGTGCCCTCGGGCGTGGCCGAGAACCAGCGCAGGAACTCCCACGCCGCCTCCGGATGCCGCGCCTCCGACGGGATGAACGCGCCCCAGCCGCCGATCCACGTGCCCGCGCCCGGCTTGGAGGCGCCTGGCGGCTCGTACGGCAGCAGCGTCGACCCGTACTCGAAGTCCGGCCGCGCCTCCAGGATCTGGGTCACGCTGCGCGGCCCGAGCGGGGCCATGCCCATGTGGCCGTAGCCGAAGGGGTTCATCTGCAGGGTCGGCGGCGCCACGTTGAGCCGCTCGGCGCCGCCCAGCGAGCGGGCGTACCCGGCCATCCAGTCGACCGCCGCCACCACCCGCTCGTCGTCGGGGGTCACCTGGCCGGTCCGCGGGTCCACGAAGTCGCCGCCGAAGGCGAAGCCCCAGGTGAAGGCGGCGTTGGCGAAGCCCGCGACCTGCCAGGGCACCAGCCCGGCGCGGTCGGCGCCGGCGCGGCCCACCCGCGTGATGTGCCGGGAGAACTCGTTCACCTCGGAGATCGTGCGCGGCGGCCGCTCGGGGTCGAGGCCGCACTCGCGGAACAGCCGCTTGTTCCAGTAGAAGGGGAAGTTCGGGTCCACGTCCCACTGGAGCTGCCAGACCCGGTCCCGCCAGCGCATGCCCTGCCAGACGGCCGGCAGGAAGTCCCGCTCGCCCAGCCCGGCCGAGCGGACGAGGTCGGTGAGGTCGGTCATGATGCCCAGCTCCGCCCACTGCGGCACCTGGAACGGGATGACCATGGCCAGATCGGGCGGGTCGCCGGCGGCGATGGACACCAGCAGCTTCTGCTGCTCGCCCTGGCCGGTCGGCGGCGCGTACACCACCTCGACCCCGATCTCGTCCTGCACCGACTCGAACCGCCTGGCCAGCTCCACCCAGCCCTGGCCGTCCACGCCGCCGAACAGGCTGTAGAAGGTGATGTTCACCCGCCGTCCAGGGGCGGGCTTCTTGCTGAGGCCCTGCGTGTTGGCGGGCGGGCCGCCCTCGACCACCCGGCAGCCGGACAGCGCGGCCAGCCCGGCCGCCCCGGCGAACGTCTTCAGCGCCGCGCGCCTGCTCACGACCATGCCACCGACACCCCCCGCCGCTCGGTCATCGTGTGCGCGCCTACCGGGTACGGCTCGGCCCGCCGCACCGCCGTGTAGAAGTGGTGCAGGCGCCCGTCGCGGGCGACGACGGCGGGCTTGTGCGCGTAGGTGTCGTCGGCCGAGCCCGGCGGCCCCACGTCGACCAGGATCTCCGTGCCCTTCTCCCAGGTGCGCAGGTCGCGCGAGACCGCGTACCCCTCGCGGGCGTGGCCGTCGAAGGAGAGCCCGAAGTAGAACATCACCCACCAGTCGCCGTCGCGCAGCACGCACGGGTCGGAGGCGAAGCGCTCGTCGAACGCGCCCGCGCCGCCGTTCGGGATCACCGGCGTGCGCCGCGGCCGGTCCCAGCGTTCGAGGTCGGGGGAGACGGCGTAGCCGATCTGCTCGCGCCAGCCGTCGTAGGTGCGGTTCTTGGCGTTGTAGAAGCAGTAGTAGAGGCCGTCGTGGCGCAGCAGCCACGACTTGTACAGGCCGCCGCGCTCCCACGCGCCGCCGTCCTGCGGGCGCAGCACCGAGCCGGTGTCCGTCCAGCTCAGCAGGTCGTCGCTGACGCAGAAGCCGATGATCGCGGCGCCCGTCTCCATGCCGGGCTCCGGATAGGCGTGGTACGTGCCGACCGCCCGCCCGCCGATCCTGCTCACCTGGCCGGACGAGTGCAGCCGGTTGTCCCGCACGATCGAGGTCAGCGCGGCGTTGTAGCGGCGGTGGGGGTGATCGGGGTCGCGGGGGAGGATTACCCGCCCTGGCGACCAGGACTCCAGGTCGCGCGAGCGGCTCAGCGCGGTCTGGTAGCCGGTCCCGTCGAAGCCGACGTACGTCATCAGGTACTCGCCGCCGTCGGAGCAGACGAACGGGCAGTCCACGAAGAGCTCGTCGAAGCTGCCCGGCTCGCCCGACGGCGCCACCAGCAGGCGGTCCGCCTTGTACGGGGTCCTGATCCGGGCCGGGTCGTAGCCGCTCATCGGCGGGCCTCGAACGTCCAGCGCCCGGCGGGCACGTCCCAGGCCCCGGTGCCAGTCGCGACCGCCTCGGCGGGCGCCCGGTGCCGTTCGAGGCCGTCGCCGCGCAGCGAGTCAGGCAGGCGCACCTCGGCCGACGAGCCGGGCGGCACCTCCACCTCCAGGGTGAACTCCTCCTCGGAGCGCCGCCACGACACCGCGGCCCGCCCGTAGGGGGTCTTCGTGCTCGCCCGCACCGACTCCAGGTCGCCCGGCGCGGCGGGCGCGACGAGCAGCCGGCGGAAGCCGTTCGAGTTCGGGGCCTGGCCGAGGCCGCCGAGCCCCCGGTAGAACCAGGAGTCGATGGCGCCCAGCATGTAGTGGTTCTGTGACAGCCCGAACGTGGGGCCGTCCCATGCCTCGGTCAGGGCGGTGGCGCCGTGGCGCACCTGGTAGCCGTAGCTGGGGTGGCTGGTGGAGGTCGCCCACGCCCACAGCGCGTCGTGCCGCCCGGCCCGGCCGAGCACCCGGAACAGCGCGGGCAGCACCACCTCGCCGACCGTGATCTCCCCGGCGCGCACGGCGTCGCTCAGCCGGTCGAGCGCGTCCGGTTCGTCCGGGGTGAGGCCCATGTCCAGGGTCAGGATCCGTGCCGCCTGCGTGCGGCAGCCGGCGAACCGCCGGGCGAAGGCGGCCACGATGTCCTCGCTCAGCGCCGTGTAACGCTTGGCGTCGTCGTCGCGGCCCAGGACGGCGGCGGCCCTGGCCATGGTGGCGGCCGCGCGCCAGTAGCCCCAGGTCGAGGGGAGCGCGACGGGCGTGGTGGAGTCGGGGGCCAGCCAGTCACCGAGGCCCTGGCTCGTGATGCCGTCCTCGGCCTGGCTCGTCAGGTAGCCGACGTAGCGGCGCATCGCGTCGTAGTGCGTCACCAGCGCGGTGGTGCCGCCGTAGCGGCGGTAGAGCTGCCATGGCATGCGCACGATCGCGCCGCCCCAGTTCGGGTCGTCGCGGAAGCCGCCGTCGAAGACCAGGTACTCGGGGGCGATGTCGGGGACGAGGCCGTCCTCCGTCTGGGACTCGGCGATGGTGACCAGCAGCTCGCGGCAGTAGGCGGCCACGTCGTAGTTGTAGGCGACGACGTCGAACAGCAGGTGGGCCTGCTCCAGCCAGCCCAGCTTCTCCCGGTGCGGGCAGTCGGTCAGGACGCTGTACATGTTGCCGCGCACCGCGCGGTCGATGATCGTGTGGATGTCGTCGAGCAGCGGGTCGGAGGTCTCGAACGTGCCGATGTGCTCGTTGTCCGCGCGCAGCACCAGCGCGGTCAGCGCCTCGGCGCCGACGTGCTCGGGCAGGCCCTGGGCCTCGACGTAGCGGAAGCCGTCGTAGCGGAAGCTCGGGTGCCAGGTCTGCGGGCCGTCCTTGGTGACGTACGTGTTGAAGATCGGCGCGCCGGTCGTGGGCTTCGACTGCACCACGCGGCCGAACGCGTCGAGCTGGTCGCCGGGCAGCAGCCGCAGGTACCGGCCGGCCGGGAGGTCGAGCCGCAGCCCGGGCCAGCCGGCCACGACCGCGCCGACGTCGAAGACGGGGGTGCCGTCGGTGGCGACGAGCTTGGCCGTGGCGGGCAGCTCCTCGGTGATCCTGATCGGCGGGCAGGCTCTGGCGCGCAGCATGCCGGTCCCCTCGGGCCTGACGGTCACCGGGCGCCAGCCGGAGCGGTCCGTGCCGGGGGCGTCCCAGCCGGGAAGCTCCAGGCGGGCGTCGTGGTCCTCGCCGCCGTACCAGTGCGAGCGGGTGGCCGGCCCGTGCGTGGCCCGCCAGTCCGCGCCGGTGGTGAAGCGGTCCGAGGTCCCGTCGGCGTAGCGGACCTCCAGCTGCGCGATGGCCCTGGGCGCGCCCTGGGAGCCGTAGAACTTCATGTAGCGGTCTTGGTGCGGGAAGACGTGCGCGATGCCGGGGCCGAGGGCGACGCCGATCGCGTTCGCGCCCTCGCGCAGCAGCGCCGTCACGTCGTGGGTGGCGTACACGACGCGCCTCGTGAAGTCCGAGTACGGCGGCTCCAGCACGGCGTCCGTCACCGGCGCGCCGTTCACCGAGGCCACGTAGACGCCCAGGCCCGCCACGTACAGGCGGGCCCCTTCGACCGGCCCGGCCAGGGTGAACTCGCCCGCCAGCAGCGGCAGCGGGTGCCCTTCTCCGGCCCGCGGGTCGTTCCGCTCGTCGTACCAGTCCGGGTGGGTGATCCACTCGGCGCTCCAGTCGGTCTCCTCCAGCAGCCCCAGCTCGAAGCGGGCCGGCTCGCTCCAGCCCGACCAGGTCCCGTCCGCGTCGCGCACGCGCACCTGCCAGTGCACGGTGGCGCGGCTGGTCAGGGGGCGGCCGTCGTAGGTGACGCGCTGATCGGGGGAGTCCACCTCGCCGCCGTCCCACAGGTCGGCCGCGCCGGGGGAGGTGCCGGCCCGCACGTGGTAGCCGGTCTGCGCGGGGGTGCCGGCGAGCTGCCAGCTCAGCGGGGGGCGGGTGAGCTCGATGCCGAGCGGATCCGTCAGGTCGCAGGTGCGGAGGGTCGTCACCATGCAGGAGCTCCTCGTCAGGTGATCTTGATCATGTGGGCGGCTCGGGTGGGCGGCTCGGGCGGCAGGTCCGCGTAGAGGGCCTCCGGTTCCAGCCGCCAGGGGACGGGGCCGTGGCCGAGCAGCTCGACCCGCCCGGGGGCGCGCTCCAGCAGCCCGGCCGCCGTGCCCAGGCTGGTGATGGCGGCGCGGCGGTCCTGCGGCCAGGCGAGCAGCGTGGCGTAGACGGCGTCGCCGCGCCGGGTGAAGCGCACGTCCGTGGCCCGGTAGGCGCGGTCGGCCTCGTTGTAGTGCTCGTACCCCTTGACCTCGCCCAGGCCGGTCGTGCCTTCGGCGGCGCGCAGCCAGGGCGTCGTGCCGTACACGCCCTCGCCGCACACCCGCAGCCAGGCGCCCACCTCCGCCAGCAGGTCGCGGGCACGGGCGTCCACCGTGCCGTCGGCGTGCTGGGGGATGTTCAGCAGCAGGCAGCCGTTCTTGCTGACCACGTCGATCAGCGTGTGAATGACCTGCTGGGCCGACTTGCGCGGATGGAACATCGGGTCGTCGTCCGAGCAGTCGAACCACTCGCCGTCGCTGGTGTCGAACTGCCACGGGTACGGCTGCGCCGTGTCGAGCTGGCGGCGCTCGCTGTCGAGCAGCACCGCCGTGCGGTCGCTCTCCGGCACGTCCTTGATCGTCACGATGCCGCCGGTCGGGCACGTGTTGTAGTAGTGGGCCAGCAGGTCCAGCCCGGCCTTGCTGACCGGCTCCGACTCCACCACGCTGCCCTCGTCGAACGGCAGCCGGCCGTCGTCGAGGTAGACCAGGTCAGGGCGGTAGCGGTCGAGGGCCTGGCGGACGCGGGCGTAGAAGCGCTCCGACTCCCCGGCGGGCGGCCTGGCGCCGGGGTCGTGCCGGCGGGGGTAGAGCTCGGCCGGATCGAGGCCCTCCCACCAGGTTCCGGCGCCGTCGCGCGCGGTCAGCGCGCCGTCGTACGGCTCGCCGGTCTCCTGGTCCCGGCCGTGGGCCACGTCGAGCCAGCGCCAGGTCCAGTTCTGGTGGAAGCTGAGGCCGAACGGCAGCCCCGCCGCGCGGGCCGCCCGCTCCCACGCGCCCACGATGTCGCGGCCCGGGCCGACGCGGGCGGCATGCCAGCCGCGCTCGCCCGAGTCCCACAGGTCGAAGTTGTCGCAGTGGGTGGCCAGGGCGACGAAGTAACGGGCGCCGCCGGCGGCGTAGAGGTCGATCAGCTCGTCCGGGTCGAAGCGCTCGGCCCGCCAGCGCGGGAACAGGTCCTTGGCGCCCTCGCGCCGGCCGAAGTGGGCGCGGTGGTGGGCCCGCTGGCGGGTGGCCCGCCGGCTCTCCCAGGGCTCCGACCAGGGCTGGGCGCCGTAGAGGTGGCGGGCGTACCAGTCGCCGGAGCGCGCCACGGACTGCGGGCCCCAGTGCGACCAGATGCCGAACTTCGCCTCGCCGAACCACTGGGGGATCCGATGGCCGCGCAGCGACCGCCAATCGGGTTGGAACGTCGTCATTTCACCACTCGTACGTCGTAGGGGGCCAGCCGCAGCGGGCCAGGCCGCAGCGGCTCGCGGCGGCCGGTGACCTCGGTCGCCGGGCCGGTGATCGTCACCGTGCTCTCGTGGCCGGACCAGTTGTGCGCGAACCAGAGCCGCTCGCCGCGTACGTTGACCGCCGAGTGCACGCTGACCTGCGGCGCGCCCGCTACCACAAGCTTGCTTGGGTGCGGGGCTTCTTGATGGAACAGCTCCGCCATGAGCCGGCGGCCGGGCAGCGTGCCCACGTAGGTCACGGTGCCCGCGCCCACGCGGTGCCGGGTGATCGCGGGCCAGCGGCCGAAGTGGGGGTGGTCGTAGTGCGCCAGCGGCTCGGCGCCCTCGGGCTCCAGGCCGTCGGCCCAGTGCCTGGCCACGTCCTGCCCGCCGGGCCAGCGCACGGGGACCGGCTCCAGCAGCGTCGAGTATTCGAGGTAACGCACCCCGGCCAGGGCACGCAGCGGGCCGGGCGCGATCTCGGTGCGGGCCCTGGCCTCCTCGTCGGCGTAGCCGGTGCGGAAGGTGAGGATCAGGTGGCCGCCGTCGCGTACGTACGCCTCCAGCTCCCCGGCGAACTCCTCGGACAGGCAGTAGAGGGCGGGCACCACGATCGTAGGCAAACGTTTGAATTGCGCGGGCGCCATGAACGCCGCCTGCCGTCCCGCGTCGGCCGCGCCCTGGTAGAAGGCGGCCACGACGCGTTCGTAGGAGTCGGGGTCGGGGGAGCGGCCGTCGAGGGTGAGCGGCGGCTGGAAGCCCAGCGCCCACTTGCTCTCGTGCGCGTACACGAATCCGACGTCGGCGTCCGGCGTGAGCCCCGTGAGGTCGTCGCCGGCCCGGTCGAGCTCCGCGCCCAGCGCCGCCACCTCGTCGTAGATCCGGCCTGGTTCGAGGGCGTGGCCGAGGATGCCGCCCCAGTATGTCTCCGCGCCGTACGGCAGCGTGTGCCAGTGCCAGTACGAGATCATCTCAGCCCCGCGCGCCACCAGGGCCCAGGCCGCCTGGCGGAGCTGCCCGTCGTACGGCGGCAGATTGAGCTGCGAGCCCGCGATCGACGTGGCGTTGGTCTCGGTCACCCAGAACCGGTCCTGCCGGGAGGCGTACATGCGGTCGGCGGCCTGGAACAGCCCGGCGGGCGTGGTGGTGAACCAGGAGATCTCGGCGGGCGCGTCCGCGTCGTCGTGGACCAGCGCGTCCTGCGGCAGGTAGTAGGCGTTGCCGCTGGTCACCGTCAGGTGCTCCGACAGCCGCACGTCGTGCAGCGCGGGCCGCTGGTAGGCCAGGCACGTGGTCAGCGCGCGGTCCCCGGGGACCAGCTCGCGGACCAGATCGGCCTGCCAGGCGATGAACTCCGTGGTCAGCTCGGCCTGGAACGTGCGCCAGGCCAGGTCGTAGGAGGGGGTCGTGTTGCCTTCGGGGCGCCACAGCTCGTCCCAGCCGGCCAGGCGGTGCGACCAGTAGGTCAGCCCCCACTCCTCGTTGAGGCGCTCGACGTCGCCGTACCGTTGCGCCAGCCAGGTCTTGAACCGCTTGAACACCGGCTCGTTGTGGATGAGGTGCAGGCCGGGCTCGTTGTCGAGCTGGACGCCGAGCACGGCGGGGTGGCCGCCGTGCTCGCCGATGACGGCGCGGACGACCCGCTCGGCGTACCGGAGGAAGACCGGGGAGGTGAAGTCCACCTCCTGGCGCGCGCCCCAGGGGATCCGGCGGCGGTCGGCCCGCTCGACGGCCAGCTCGGGGTGCTTGCGCTGCAACCACGGCGGGACGGCGTAGGTGGGCGTGCCGAGCAGCACCTTCATGCCGCGCTCGTGCGCCGCGTCCAGGATCGGCGTCATCCAGTCGAGGGCGAACACGCCGTCGCGCGGCTCCCAGGTGGACCAGACGGACTCGCCCACGCGGATGGTGTCGATCTTCGCCCGCGCCATGAGGTCGAGGTCGCGTCCGAGGTCGGGGGCGCGCTGGTATTCCCAGTAGTAGGCGGTGCCGAATCGGATGCCGGGTGGAGGCGTCATGAGATCCCCAGCGAGTGTTAAAACGATTTACCGAATGATATATTTATTCACGAGCGTATGTCAATGCCTGTGAGATCTGGTGTCGTGCGGGGCGGCCTTATAGGGTTAAAACGTTTTGTCTCACTCGGGAGGACCCGTTCGGATGGCCGATTCCCCTCTGCCCTTCCACGAGGACCCGGTGCCCGGCTCCGGACGACGGCCGGCCCGCTCGGACTTCGTCTCCGACGCGCCCCGGCTCTCGCTCAACGGCCGCTGGCGCTTCCGGCTCTCCGGCACCGCCGAAGGGACCGGCCCCTCGCTGCCCGACCCGGACCTCGACGACAGCGGCTGGGACACGATCCGGGTGCCCGCCCACTGGGTGCTGGAGGGCCACGACCGGCCCATCTACACCAACACGGCGTACCCGTTCCCCATCGATCCGCCGTACCTGCCGGACGAGAACCCCACCGGCGACCATCGCCTCCGCTTCGACCTGCCGCCCGGCTGGCCCGCCGGGCGCAGCGTGCTGCGCTTCCAGGGGGTCGACTCCTGCGGCACCGTCTGGCTCAACGGCGAGCTGCTCGGGCACTCCAAGGGCAGCAGGCTGCCGTTCGAGTTCGACGTCACCGGGCTGGTAAAACCCCGGGACAACCAGCTCGCCGTACGCGTGCAGCGCTGGTCTTCCGGCAGCTACCTGGAGGATCAGGACATGTGGTGGCTGCCGGGCATCTTCCGCGACGTGGAACTGCTGTCCCGGCCGGAGGGCGGCATCGACGACTTCACCGTACGCGCCTCCTACCACGACGGCGCCGGCACCCTCCTCGTCACCGCCGACGCTCCCGGCCACGTGGAGGTCCCCGAACTCGGCGTCGCCGCCGCCACCGGCGAGCAGGTCACCATCCCCCGGGTGGAGCCGTGGAGCGCCGAACACCCCCGCCTCTACCGCGGCACGCTCACGGCGGCCGGCGAGACGATCGAGCTGGCCATCGGCTTTCGCACCGTCGAGATCGACGGCGGACGGCTCCTCGTCAACGGCGCCCCCGTGCTGTTCCGCGGCGTCAACCGGCACGAGCACGACCCCGACCGCGGCCGCTCCCTCGACCGCGCCACCATGATCCGCGACATCGAGCTGATGAAGCGGCACAACGTCAACGCCGTCCGCACCGCCCACTACCCGCCGCACCCCGAGTTCCTGCGTCTGTGCGACGAGTACGGGCTGTGGGTGGTCGACGAATGCGACATCGAGACGCACGGCTTCATCTACGCCGGCTGGGAGGGCAACCCACCCGCCGAGCCCATGTGGCGTGAGGCGCTGCTCGACCGTGCCCGGCGCATGGTCGAACGCGACAAGAACCACCCGAGCGTGGTCATCTGGTCGCTCGGGAACGAGAGCGGCGCCGGCTCCGCCTTCGGCGACATCGAGGACTACATCCGCCACCGCGACCCCACCCGGCCGCTGCACTACGAGCGCGACCCCAGCTACCGGCACTCCGACTTCCACAGCCTCATGTACCCGTCCCTGGACGATCTTGAACGTATCGGGCGACGGGCGGAGGAGCCCCCCTCGGGGATCGAGCCTGACTCGCCGGAGGACGTGCGCCGGCGGGGGCTGCCGTTCCTGCTGTGCGAGTACGCCCACGCCATGGGGAACGGGCCCGGGTCGCTTGCCGACTACCAGGCGATTCTGGAGTCGTACGAGCGGTTCTGCGGGGCGTTCGTGTGGGAGTGGATCGATCACGGGCTGGCCGGGCGCGACGCGCTGGGGCGGCGGTACTACCGGCACGGCGGGGACATCGACCATCAGCCGAACGGGGAGCGCTTCTGTCTTGATGGGCTGCTGTTCCCCGACCGGACGCCGTCGCCCGGGCTGGCCGAGCTGCGCAAGGCGATCGAGCCGGTGCGGATCACGGTGGAGGGTGGGGAGGTCGTGGTGCTGAACAAGTACGACTTCCTGTCGCTCGCGCATCTCGGCTTCCGGTGGTGTGTCGAGCGGGACGGGGTGCGGATCGCCTCGGGCGTCCTGACCGTCCCCGACTGCCCGGCCCGCTCGGAAACCCGCCTCCCCCTGCCACACGCGGCCATCGCCGCGTCGGGCGGTCTGTCGCGTGCGGCGGTGGACGGTGAGACGTGGCTGACCGTGGAGGCGGTGCTGGCCGACGACACCCGCTGGGCTCCGGCCGGCCACGTGATCGCCTGGGGCCAGACCCGCCTCGACCAGCCCGCCCCACCCCCGCCCCCTCCCGCCCCGATCATCGAGCCGGGCACCACTCCGGCGATCGGGCCGGACATGGGATCGGCCGGCGAGCCGGGTGCCGGGACTCGGTGCGGGCAGGACGGCGAGATGGCCGGCCGGGCGGGTGGGGGAGAGGTGCTGCGGCTCGGACCGGCGGCCTTCGACGGCCGGACCGGACGCCTGATCCGCATCGGTGAGCTGGAGCTGGACGGGCCGGTGTTCGACGTGTGGCGGGCCCCCACCGAGAACGACCGGGGCCAGGGCCCCAGGAACGCCCTGGCCGCCGACTGGGAGGCGGTGGGCCTGGACCGGTTCCTGCACCGGTGCGCCGCCGTCGAACGCCCCGACGACGGCACGATCGTCGTCAGGGGACGCAGCGGCCCCGCCACCCGTACCCTCGGCTTCCGCACCACGTTCACCTACCGGCTGCGCGACGGCGGGCTGCACCTGCTGATCGAGGCCGACCCCGTGGGCGACTGGCACGACACCGCCTACGGCCACCTCGACGTCGACCCGCCCCGGATGGGCGCCAGGTTCGCGCTGCCCGGCGGCTACAGCGAGGTCACCTGGTTCGGCCGGGGCCCGGGGGAGTCGTACGCCGACAGCCGTGCCGCCGCCCGCGTCGGCCGGCACGCCCGGTCGATCGACGCCCTGCAGACCCCGTACGTCGTGCCCCAGGAGAACGGCAACCACGTCGAGACCCGCTGGCTGGAGCTGTCGGGCGCGGGCCTGCCCACCCTGCGCGTGGACGGCGAGCCGCAGCTCGACTTCACCGCCCGCCGCTGGACGAGCGAGGCACTGCAGGCCGCCCGCCGCCCGCACGACCTGAGCGACTCGGGGCGCGTGTGGCTCAACCTGGATCATGGTCAGCAGGGCATCGGCAGCGCGTCGTGCGGCCCCGCGCTGCCCGAACGCTACCGGCTGGCCGTCCGCCGCTACACCTGGTCCATGACCCTGACCCTGCACTGACCATCCCCGCACGGACCTGGTCGCTGACGCCGAGACCGCCCGGACCCGATGCCGAAGCCGGCCGATGACACTGAGACCACCCAGACCCGACGCCGCACCTGGTCGCTGACGCCGACCCCGTACCGAGAGGACGCCGACCCCATGACAGGACCGTCCAAGTTCGACTTCCGCCCGTGGCTGTTCTGGGACCACGCGACCGAGGAGGACCGCCGCGCCCAGGAGGCCCACCTGGCCGGCCTCCGCGAGGTGATCGGGCTCGACGCGGCGGGGAAGGTGTTCATCTCGCCGCTGGCCGCCGTGCACACCGACCGGCTGCGGATGGGCGACTTCTGCTACATCGCCGCCCACGCCTACGTCACCGACGACGTCTCCATGGGGTCGGACTGCACGGTCAACCCGTACGCGGTGGTGCGGGGGAAGGTGTCGCTGGGGGATGCCGTACGGATCGGGGCGCACACGTCCCTGCTGGGCTTCAACCACTCCACCGCCCCCGACCAGCCCGTCTTCCGCCAGCCCATCACCAGCCGGGGCATCCGCGTCGGGGACGACGTGTGGATCGGCTCGAACGTCGTCGTGCTCGACGGGGTGACGATCGGCGACCACGCCGTCATCGGCGCGGGCTCCGTCGTCACCAAGGACGTCCCCGCCTGGGCCATGATGGCCGGCAACCCGGCCCGCCCCCTCCGCGACCGCCGCCACCCCCGCCCGTCCACCACCTCAGGGGGCGGGCTGGAGGGGCGGCTGGGTGCGTTCGCCGAGCGGGCGCGGGAGCAGGCGGGGGAGGTGCTCGCCCGCTGCTGGACCGGCGAACGATATGTCGACCGTCCCGGGGCCCGGCCGACCGTGCGGGCCTGGGCCGACGCCGTCGAGATCGCCGACCTGCTGCTCGGCGGTCCGCCGCCGACCCCGGCCCGTGAGGAGATCGTCGCCTTCCTGCGCGACCGCCAGGACCCGGCGACGGGCCTGGTCCCCGAGATAGGCGCACCCGGCTCACCCGAGGCGGCCGACGCCGGGCGGCCCGAGCTGGAGGGCATCACCGCCTACCACGTCCTGTCCGTCGGGTACGCGCTCGACCTGCTCGGCACCGGCTTCGAGCACCCGATCGCGGCGGTCTCGGACCTCGCCCCCGGGGAGCTGCTCGCCACCCTCGACGGGCTCGACTGGGCGCGTAACGCCTGGACGGCCGGGTCGTGGGTGGACGCGTTCGGGACCGGGCTCTATCGCAACCTCTCCGATTTCGGGGTACGCGGCCCGAACCTGGAGACCCTGTACGGCTGGCTGCTGACCCGCTGCCGCCAGGCCCACGGAATGTGGGGCGAACCGGACGGGGACGCCGGCTGGCTGCAGGTGGTCAACGGCTTCTACCGGTTGACGAGGGGGACGTTCGCCCAGTTCGGGCTGCCGCTGCCGTACCCGGAACGGGCCGTTGACACGGTGCTCGCCCAGTCCCGTGACCCCCGCTACTTCGGCCCGGGCACCGGCAACGCCTGCAATGTGCTCGACGTCATCCACCCGCTCTGGCTGACCGCCCGCCAGACCCGGCACAGGCGCGCCGAAGGCGAGGCGTGGGCCAGGGAGCAGCTCGGCCGCGCGCTCGGAGGCTGGCAGGACGGGGCCGGACTCAGCTTCGCCCTGACCGTGGGGCCGGGCGAGACCCGCACGCCTGGGCTCCAGGGCACGGAGATGTGGCTGGCCATCATCTGGCTCCTGTCCGACTACCTCGGCCTCTCCGACACCCTCGGCTACCGGCCCCGCGGGGTCCACCGCCCAGAACCGGCCATCCACCTCCCGGTCTGAGCGGTGGGTGGCCTGTCCAGGCGGTTTGGAAGCGGTGATCCGTCTCCTGGTCTGACCGGTCGTGTCGGCTACCGGTGCGGGGTCATGGCGTGGGCGGGTGGTTCGGGCGGAGTGAGTCTAGGTCCACTGCGCCGGCCATCGCCTGATGGCCGGCGATGCTCGGGTGCAGGTGGTCGCCGCTGTCGTGGCGGGGCAGGAGGCGGGCCGGGTCGGCGGGGTCGCGCAGGGCCGCGTCGAAGTCGATCAGCCCGTCGAACGCGTCGGCCTCGCGGATGAAGGCGTTCACCTCCTGACGGGCCCGTTCCACATCGGGACTGTGGAAGACCGCACCGGTGAACGGGGTGATGGTGGCGCCGATCACGCGCACCCCGGCGGCGTGCGCGGCAGTGACGATGCGGCGGTAGGCGGCGATGAGGTCCTCGGCCCGCGCCCCCGCCCCGAGGTCGTTGACGCCCGCCGCCAGGATCACGACGTCGATGCCCGGCTTGGTCAGCACCTCGGCGGTGAGCCGATCCTCGGCCGCACGGCCGGTGCCCGCCGCCAGCACCTTCCCACCCGACACGCCCTCGTTGACGACCGCGATCCCGCTGCCGATCGCGAGCCAGCCGGCGGCGGTGAGCCCGTTGTCTGCCCAGGGCCCGGGGCCGGGCGTGAGTTCGGTGCCCCAGGCCAGGAGGTCGGTCCAGCCGTGGCCGGTTTCTGAGCCCACCCCGGTGGTGAGCGAGTCGCCGAGGACGGCCACGGCGGACACCGGCTCGGGCGCGACGACGATCAGCGCGTCCAGCCAGTGCCAGACCGCCGCCTCCTCCGTGTACGCGCCGCCGTCCTCGTCGGCCGCGTGGTCGCCGGGCGTCGATCGGTACACGGGTGAAAAGGCGGCCTGCTGTCCGTACGCCGGGGCCGTGGCACGGTTGCGGCCGGTCAGGACGCCGCTGTCGCCCCGCAGGTAGAGGCTGACGGCGAGCCGCTGCCGGGCAGGCACGGGGCCGGGCAGCGGGTCGCTGAGCACCGTCGCCCCCGGGGCCAGCCGCACCTCGGCCCGGCCCCCGAAGGTCAGCCGCCGGCTGGAACCCGGCACCAGCGCCGCCCCCGCCCGCCCCACGCCCAGGTACACGTGGCCGAACGTCACCTCCCGGTCCCCGAACGCGTTGGTCAGCCGGACCCGGAGGCCCGTGCCGCCCACCGTCGTGCGCACCACGTTCCGTACGGTCAGGTCGTGCAGTGAGCCGGGGAGGCGTTCGGCGGCGGCCGCCCAGGTGGTCACCGGGCGGCCGCCGCCGGTCAGGGGCGCCACGTCGCGGTGAAGGAGTGGAGGCCTGAGCCCGCCTCGCACACCAGCGCCCGCCCGGTGGTTGGTGGGTCGGACGGTTGTGCCGACGCCGGATCGGTCGCGGGTGCCAGGCGGCTCGACGTCAGGTCGGTGGGTGCCCCGGTCACCGGGCGGCCCGTCGTCAGGTCGGTGGGTACGCCGGTCACCGGGTGGCTCGACGCCAGGTCGGTGAGCACCCCTGTCACCGGGCGGCCCGATGAGCGGACCGAGGCCGGGTCGGTGGTGGGGACGTGGACGGTGGCCAGGGCGCCGGGTGGGACGCGGACCTCCAGGCGGAGCGTGTCCCCGTCCACCTCCCACCGGCTGCCGAGCCGCCCCAGCGGGGTCTCGTACTCGGCGGACGCCCACCGCAGCAGCCCCCCGACCAGCGGACGGACGATCGGGCGGCGGAAACCGGCCGAGTCGTCCCGCTGCCCGAGCCCGGCCACCCCGCCGTACAGCCACGCCCCGACCGAGCCGAGCGCGTAGTGATTGAAGGAGTTCATGGCGACGGGCCCGAAGCCCGCCTCCTCCGTCCAGCCGTCCCACCGCTCCCAGATGGTGGTGGCGCCGCGCTTGATGGAGTACCCCCACGACGGGTACCGGTCGTCGTGCAGCAGCGCGTACGCCAGGTCGGCGTGCCCGTGCGCCGACAGCACCGGCCCGAGCAGGCCCACGCCGGCGAAGCCGGTGGTCAGCCGCCGCCCGCGCCGTTCCAGGTCGGCCACCAGGTGCCCGACGGCGGCCGGCACGAGGCCGGCGGGCACCAGGTCGTGCGCGAGCGCCAGCAGGTAGCCGGTCTGCGTGTCGCCGGTGATCCGCCCGTCCGGCGAGACGAACTCCCGCGCGAACGCCTCCCCGATGCGGGCGCGCAGCCCCGCGTAGTGGGAGTGGGTGTCGAGGTCCCCGAGTACGTGCGCCGCCCTGGCGGTCAGGTCGGCGCTCAGCGCGAAGTACGCGGTGGCCATCACGTCGCGGGAGGTCCGCACCCCGGCCTGCAGCCAGTCGCCGTAATGGCTGCCGACCCGGTGGCGCCAGACGAGGCCGGGGTTGTGCCGTTCGACGTGGTCCACCCAGCGGCGCATGCTGGGCAGGCTGTCGCGCAGCACGCGCTCGTCCCCGTACACGCGGTAGAGGTGCCACGGCACGACCGTCGCGGCGTCGCCCCAGCCGGGGGTGCCGTGCCGCTCGGTCATGACGTGCGGCACCACGTCGGGCACCGCGCCGCCCACGGCGTCCTGGGCGCAGCGCAGGTCGGCCAGCCAGCCGGTGAAGAACGCGGCCACGTCGGCGTTGTAGCAGGCCGTGGGCAGGAACACCTGCGCGTCCGCGGTCCAGCCTAGGCGCTCGTCGCGTTGCGGGCAGTCGGTCGGCACGGAGACGAAGTTGTCGCGCTGGCTCCAGCGGATGTTGCTCATGAGCTGGTTCACGGTGGGGTCGGAGCAGGTGAAATCGCCCGCCACCGGTGTGTCCGAGTGCATCGCCCGCCCGGTTACCTCGATCTCGCCCGCGCGGCCGCCGGTCACCTCGACATCACCGGCGCTGCCGGCGGTGCGCCCGTCCGTACGGTCGCCGGGCAGATGGGTCGTGAGTTCGACGTAACGGAAGCCGTGCACCGTGAAGCGCGGTTCGAACGTCTCCTCCGCCCGCCCCGCCGCCACATAATGATCCGTGGCCTCGGCCGAGCGCAGGTTGTCGGTGTAGAGGTCGCCGCCGGCGGTCAGGGCCTCCCCGTGCCTGAGCGTGACGCGGGTGCCGGATGCCGCGCCGCGCAGCGTCAGGCGGACCCGGCCGGCGATGTTCTGGCCGAGGTCGACGATGGTGCGGCCGTCCTTCACGACGGTCTCGACGGGCACGAGGTCCTGCGTCACCCGGACGGGCTCGGCGGCCGACGGCACCAGGACGGAGAGGTCGGTGTCCGCCACGCGGGCGGGCGCCCAGGAGGAGTCGTCGAAGCCCGGCAGGTCCCAGCCGTCGTGCTCCAGCCGGGCGTCGTACCACTCGCCCATGAGCAGGTCGGCGTAGCGCAGCGGCCCGGTCGTCTCGCGCCAGCTCCCGTCGGTGCCGATCACGGTACGGGAGCCGTCCGCGTGCTCGGCCACGAGCTGGACCAGCAGCTGCGGATGCCGCCCGTACCGCTGGGCCTGCTGCCGGCCGTCCCAGCCCAGGCTGCCCGACCACCAGCCGTCCGCGAGCACCGCCCCGACGCACAGCGGGCCGCCCCCGCCGGCCAGGGCGGCGTTCCCTACCAGTTCGGTGACGTCGTACACCTGGTAGGGGATGCGCCGCCGGTACTCGGTCCAGCCGGGGGTCAGCTCGCCGTCGCCGACGCGGTGGCCGTTGACGCGCAGCTCGTACAGGCCGCGCGCGGTGCAGGCGATCCTGATCGCGGTGGCCGGGCGCAGGCGGATCTCGCGCCGGAAGTGGCGCGGCGCGGGCAGGTGCGACGTGCGGACGGTACGCGGCTCGCGGTCGTCCGTGGGCGGCTCGAAGGGCGGCTCGGTCTCGGGGTCGTGCCCGATCCAGGCTGCGGCCCACTCGTCGGCGTGCAGGACGCCGGTCCCGAACCACGACTCCGCCGCCCGCGTCGTGCCGTCGGCGGCCCGCACCTCGACCCGCCAGGCATACCGGGCGAACGACGTCAGCGGCGCGCCGCCGTAGTCCACGCTCACGTCCTGGCCGTCGATCCACCCGCTGTCCCAGGCAGCGCCGCCAGCCGGGCCGTCGGCTGGGCCGCCGCGGACAGTCACGCGGAAGGCGGCCTGCGTGTCGCCGCGCCGGTCGGAGGCGAGCCGCCAGCTCAGCCTGGGCACGGGCACGCCGATCCCTTGCGGGGTGTCGAGGTGCTCGCAGCGCAGCGCGTACGGGGTCAGCGTCTCCGCGGACGGGACGTCCGCCAGGTTCCAGCCGCTCACCAGGCCCACTCCCGCTCCGGCCGGGCCAGGGCGTAGTCGCGCCGTGGCGCGGTCGGATGGACCTTGCGCCCGCTGTACATCGGCCGGGCCGTCCCCTCCGGGCTGATGCCGATCACGTCGTCGCCGCGCCAGCGCACCTGGTACTCGCGCTCCGCCGCGACCTCGGTGCTCGTCGTCTCCGGCACGGGGAAGGTGACCGTGACGCGTTCACCCCGGCGCGGCGCGGGGATCGACAGGTAGCCGTCGGGGGCCCACACCCCTGCCTCCGCGCCGTCGTGGTCGCCGGACGGGCGGGAGACGCGGACCTTGGCGTACCCGGCCCAATCGGGCATTCGCAGCCGCAGCTCGGGCAGGTCCTCGTGCACGTCGAGGTCCACCCGGCCCTCGTGGGGGAGGTGGCTGAGCACGGTGACGCTCCGGGTGGCGCGGGTGAGGAGCAGGTTGACGCGGGTCACCCGGTCGTCGGCGGTGACGATCGAGTTCCAGCCCCAGAACAGGCCGCGCACGCCGGAGCCGACGCAGCACGCCTGCACGTCGGCGGTGTGCCCGCGGCCCAGCTCGACGTCGCAGACGTAGTCGTTGGGCGCGCCGTAGCCGGCGAAGGCGCCGAGCACGCGCTCGCCCACCCGTACATGTGTCGTCCAGCCGGGCTCGTCGCCGGACGTGTCCTGGGCGGATTCCACCCAGCTGAGGTCGAGCAGCTGCGACTCCACGAGGTGGTTGCGCAGGAACCGCTCCACCACCCCCCAGTACGCGGTGTGGCCCGAGCGGGCCAGCGTGGTGCCGGTGCCGATGAGGTCGACCAGGGAGCAGCTCTCGTGCTCGTAACGCTGGTCGGCCAGGTCGCCGGGCGTCCAGCCGAACGCCGTGGCCTGGCCGAGTGCCCAGTCGTAGGCGCGGCGCACGAACGCGGTCAGCTCGTGGTCGCCGGTGTGGGCGGCGTACCTGGCGAGTCCTTCGAGCGTGCCCAGCCGGGTGTGAAAGTGGCCGCTGCGGTAGGCGCGCGCCGCGTTGAAACTCCCGTTCTCCCCATAGATGCCGCTCTTGTACACGATGAGCCGGGCGAACCAGCCGCACAGCTCCAGCGCGTCCTCGTTGCCCGTGGCCTGGTGGTAGCGGAGCAGCGGCATGATCAGCCGCCCGCTGAACGAGGCGGGGTCTGGGGCGAGGTGCAGCGCGATCGCGTTGGGCGAGGGCCAGCCGGCCGGCGTGTACTCGGAGGCGGGGTAGAACCACACGTCCCGCTCCTTGATCGCGATCCGCTTGAGCGCGGCCACGTGCCGGTCGGCCAGCTTGCGCGCCTCGGGGTCGCCGTCGGAGACGAACCAGGTGGTCAGCGCGAGCAACACGGCCCGCTGGTCGATCAGGTTGGCGTTGGCCGCCCACCCCACCTCGGGCCGGGCCAGCCGGTAGCTCAGCCCGTCGTCGCCGAAGAAGCCGATCAGCCGCCGCCGGAAGCCCTCCTCGGCCTCGCGCCAGGTCTCCTGGCCGGTCATCTGCCTGGCCAGGACGCAGGCGTCGAGCAGCCGGCCGTGGCTGGAGCCCCAGTCCCAGTCGCCGTGCCGCAGCACCGCAGGACGGGCGAGCAGGTCGGCGCTGAAGTACGGTATGCCGCCCATGTCGTCGTCCGGCAATCCGGTCACCGCGTTCATCGCCAGCGCGGCCCGCTCTTCGAGCAGCACCGTGTCGGGGATCTCGGACATCGCCATCCCTTCGTCGCACATAAATATTCATGTGTGCATAGATGTCTCATTCAGACTCCTTCGCGTCCGGCGTGACGTCAAGGTGTGCATAGATATTCGTATCTTGTTGGATATGTGAAGGCTGAGGCAGGATGGCTGACATGAGCGATGATGCGGTGGTGCGGCCGCGCCCTGACGCGGCGGTGACGTTGCGGCCCGCCTCGGGCGGGCGCGTCGAGGGCGGCTTCTGGGGCGCGCGGCAGCGGGTCAACCGCGAGGTGACGATCCCGCTGGGCGGCGAACGGATCCGCGAGTCGGGCGCCTTCACCAACCTGGAGCTGGCAGCCCTCGAACGGACCGGCGGCGCGGGAGGGGAGCACCGAGGCAAGGTCTTCGCCGACTCCGACGTCTACAAGTGGCTGGAGGCCGTGGCCTGGGAGCGCGGCAGGGCCGAGGACGAGAGCCTGGCCAGGTCGTACGACGAGGCGGTGCGGATCGTCGCCGCCGCCCAGCGGCCCGACGGCTACCTGCACACCCACACCCAGCTCACCGGCCGCCCGCCCTACTCCGACCTGGCCTCCAGCCACGAGCTCTACTGCGCCGGCCACCTCATGCAGGCCGCCGTCGCCGGTCGCCGTGCCACCGGCGACGCCACGCTGCTCGGCGTGGCCGCCCGCTTCGCCGACCACCTCGTCAAGGACCTGCCGGGCGCCGCGCTCGACGGGCATCCCGAGGTGGAGACGGGCCTGGCCGAGCTGTACCGGGAGACCGGCGTCCGGCCGTACCTCGACCTGGCCGCCCGCATGATCACCGGACGCGGCCACGAACGGCTCCCGCTCAAGGGCCACCACGGGCCCGGCATCCGGCAGGACCGCGTCCCGCTGCGCGCGGCCACCGCCGTCGAGGGGCACGCCGTCCGCGCCATGTACCTCGCCGCCGGCGCGGCCGACGTCGCCGCCGAGACCTCCGACCGCGGCCTGCTGGACGCGCTGGAACGGCAGTGGCTCGACATGGTGGCGACCAGGACGTACCTGACCGGCGGGCTCGGCTCCGTCTGGTACGGCGAGCAGTTCGGCGGCCCCCACGAGCTGGCCCCCGAGACCGCCTACTGCGAGACCTGCGCCGCCATCGGCAGCGTCCAGTGGTCCTGGCGCATGCTCCTGGCCACCGGGGCCGCCCGGTACGCCGACCTCATGGAACGCACCCTGCACAACGCCGTGCTGCCGGGCATCTCCCTCGCCGGCGACCGCTTCTTCTACGTCAACGCGCTGCGGGTGCGCGCCGGCGCCAACCCCGACGACCGGCGCGCCGCCGCCCGGGGCCGCCAGGACTGGTACGGCACCGCCTGCTGCCCGCCCAACGTCATGCGCCTGCTCTCCTCGCTCGGCCACTACCTGGCCACCCGGGACGACGAGGGCGTCCAGCTGCACCTGTACGCGAACGGGACCATCCGGGCGGGGGACGTCCTGCTGGAGGTGGAGACGGACTACCCGTGGGACGGCCGGGTCGAAATCGTGGTCAGGGAGACGCCGGACCTGCCGTGGACCCTCGCGCTGCGCATCCCGGCGTGGGCCGACGGGACGGCCGGCGTGGACGGCGAACCCGCGAACCCCACAGCGCTCCCCACGACCGCGACGACCGCCACGACCGGCGCGAACGCTCGGACGTTCGTGGATGGACCTGGCATGACGGGCGGGCGTGGCGAGGCGGGCGCAGGGGCGGGCGGTGGTGAGGGCGGGCCCGGTGGGTATCACCGCGTCCGCCGGGCCTGGCGGCCCGGTGACCGCGTCAGCCTGGACCTCGCCGTCCGCCCCCGCCTGACCGCCGCCGTGCCCCGGCTGGACGTGGCCCGGGGGCAGGTCGCGGTCGAGCGCGGCCCGCTCGTCTACTGCCTGGAGCAGGTGGACCACCCGGGCGTCATCGTGGACGACCTGTGCCTGGCGGGGCCCGACCTGAGGGACGGCAGCCCGCTGCCCGGCCTGCCCGCCGAGGTGGTGCCGGTCCTCGCGCGCGGCCGGGCCCACGCGCACCGCGAGGAGGACGGCGGCTTCCCCTACCGCACCGCCACCGCCCCCCGTGAGCCGGAGCACGCGGGCCCGGTCGAGCTCACCTTCGTGCCGTACCACACCTGGGCCAACAGGGGCGCCGGCCCCATGACGATCTGGGCCCCGATGCACTGACGCCCCGGCCCCCGGCACGTAAGCTGCCGTCTACCGCGGTGACGCATCACGAGGGCCGGCCGGCCGCCGGGCCGACGCGCTCCCTGCCCGGCGCCTGTTCCGGCTGCTCGGGCTGCTGGAGGCGCCGGACTTCCCGGCGTGGACGGCCGCCGCGGTGCTCGACGTCGAGACGCACCGGGCCCAGGAGCTCCTCGACGAGCTGGTGGACGTCAATCTTCTCGACGTCGTGACGGCGTTCGAGCCACCGGCGCGTTACCGCTTCCACGACCTGATCCGGGCGTACGCACGAGAGTGCGTGGAGGCGGAGGAGACGCCGGAACGGCGCGAAGAGGCGTTGATCCGGGCGTTCGGCGCTGCTGGCGCTGATCCCGCGTCGGCCGATCCGCTGTCCCTGCTGGCGGCGGAGGGCCCGGCGCTGCTGGCCGCCATCGGGCAGGCCGCGGACCTCGGCCTGGACGAGATCTGCTGGGAGCTGGCTCTCGGCACCGAGACCCTGTTCCAGGCCAGGCGCTCGCTCGATCGCTGGGAGAACGCCTACGGCCCCGCGCTCGCCCTGACCGAGGCGGCGGGGAACAAGCGCGGCGAGGCCGCGCTGCTGGCCTCGCTGACCGGGGTGCACTTCATGCGGCGCCGCTTCGACCTGGCCGAGGCGTGCTGCACGAAGGCCGTACGGCTGTTCCAGGAGCTCGGCGACCGGATGGGCGAGGCCCAGGCGCTGCAGTACATCCCCTATGTCCTGGTCGCCGCCGGCCCTCGGAGCGTCGCCGGTACGAGCGGAACCTTCACCCTCTCCGACCTGTCGCCCACCGTGGCGCGATGAGCCCTTCAGAGACGAGGAGCACGAGGAGCACGAGGAGTCAGGCCATGTCACTCCGCAAGAGGCCGCTGCCGCTCGTTCTGGCCGTCCTGCTGTCGGTCCCGCTGTTCGCCACCACGACCGGGACCGCGCACGCCGCCCTCATCACGTACTGCAACCGCGAGATCGGCAACAACGTGGAATGCGGCAGCGCGTCCTACCTGTCGATCACGGGAGGCTCGGTCGAGGCCGGAAGGGGGATGGACGTGTACCTCTACACCGACTCGAACGTCTCGGACGCGACGTACAGCTCGAAGGGGAGCTCCGGGCACACCACGATGACGCACCGGCGGCTCAGCCCGGCGTTCAGCACCTGCAAGTGGGTCCTGTTCAAGGGCAAGTCGCACATCCTCTGCAAGTACCGCAACTGACCCGTCCCGCCGCTCAGCCGGCCGCGCTCTCCTGGCCGGTGCGCTCCAGCACGTGATCACCGAGGACGAGAACGTCCAGCCCGCTGCGCATGAACGTGGACAGGGCGTCCTCCGGGGAGCACACGATGGGCTCGCCGGCCAGGTTGAAGGACGTGTTGAGCACGGCCGGCGTGCCGGTCATGTCGCGGAAGGACTCGATCACGTCGTAGTAGCGCGGCGTCCGGTCGCGGCGGACGTACTGCGGGCGCGCGGTGCCGTCCACGTGCACGGTCGCCGGCATCAGGGGGCGTACGCCGTCGCGGACGTGGGTCGCGCCGAGCATGTAGTGCCCGAGGTCGCCGAGGTGGTCAAGAGCTGCGGACATCTGCCGCTGGCCGTCCGCATCGTCGGCAGCCGGCTGCGCGGCAGGCGGGCCTGGTCGATCGGCTACCTGGCCCGGCGGCTGCGCGAGAGCTGGCCGGGGCTGGAGGAGTTCGTCACCGGTGACCGCAGCGTCGCGGACGCGCTCACGCTCTCGTACGAGCGGCTGACCCCGGACGAACGGCACCTGCTACGGCTGCTGAGCCTGCTGCCCCCGACGAGCGTCGACGCCTGCATGGCCGCGGCGCTGGCCGACGTCGGCGTGGACTGGGCCGAGCGGCTGCTCGAAGGTCTCTTCGACGTGCACCTGATCGAGCAGTCCGCGCCCGGCCGCTACCGCCTGCACGAACTCGTCCGCCGCTTCGCCAACGCCGCGGCCCGCTACACGCTGACCGACGCGTCCCGGCACGAGGCGATGGGCCGGATCCTCGGCTGCTGACGCCGGCGCCGCCGCCGACGCCGGCGGTAAGGCCGGCTCGCCGGTCGATCCCGCCCGCGGTCAGCTCCCGCCCGCGACCAGCCCAGAGCCCGCGATCAGCGCAAGCCCGCGATCAGCCCCAGCCCGCGATCAGCTCTCGCCCACGGTCACCCCCGTGACCGACAGGCCCTCCACGTCGCCGGCCACGTCCGCACGCAGCACCCGCGCGAACGAGCTGTCCCTGATCGTGATCTCCCGCAGCGGCTGCTCGGGATACCCCCGCAGCAGGTACGCGCTGCGCGTGCGGTCGCTGCGCACCCCCGACACGTGGACGTTCCTGATCGGCGGCGGATCGTCGCCGTTGTGCCCGTCCCCGTGGTAGAGGTCGATCGAGACGACCTCCTTGGTCAGCTCGCTGACCTCGACGTCCTTGACGTAGACGTTCTCCACGTAGCCGCCGCGCACGGAGTTCGTCTTGATGTAGAGCCCGAAGTACAGCCCGGGACCGCCCCACCGGCAGCGGCGGACGAACACGTTGCGGATGCCGCCGGTCGTGTCCGTCCCGATGGCGACCGAGCCGTACCGGTAGCGCATGTCGCAGTCCTCGATCAGCACGTCCTCGCACGGCACCCCGACCCGCCGCCCGTCGGGCCCGCGTCCCGCCTTGATGGCGATGCAGTCGTCGCCCACGTCGAACACGCAGCCGGTGATCACCACCGAGCGGCACGACTCGGGGTCGCAGCCGTCGTTGTTGGGGCCGCGCGAGTGGATGGACACGTTCCTGACCAGCACGTTCTCGCACCGGACCGGATGGATTTCCCACATGGGGGAGCGCACGATCCGCACGCCCTCCACCAGCACGTTGCGGCACAGGTACGGCTGGATCATGTTCGGCCGCAGGTAGTGCCCGGCCCCGAACACCCGCTCCGCCACCGGGATACCGTCGGCCGCCATCCGCTGCAGCTCGGCCCAGTCCGCCGCCTCGTGCGGCGCGCCCTCCCGGTAGCCGAACTCGGGCGTGCCCACCCACGGCCACCAGTGCTCGGGGCCGGCCGAGCCGTCGAGCGTCCCGGCGCCGGTGATCGCGATGTTCTCCTGGCCGTAGGCGTAGACGAAGGGGGAGTAGTTGTAGCACTCGACGGCCGAGAACCGGGTGTAGACGACCGGTAGGTAGTCGGCCGGGTCGGTGCTGAACCGGATCGTCGCCCCCGCCTCGACGTGCAGGTCCACGTTGCTGAGCAGGTGGATGGCGCCGGTCTCGTACGTTCCCGGCGGCACCCGCACATGACCGCCGCCCGCCTCGTGGCAGGCCGCGACGGCGGCGCGGAACGCCTCCGTCCACGGGCCGCCGGAGCCGTAGTTCGTCAGGTCGAACCAGCGGTCGGGGAACGCGGGCGGGCGCACCCGGTCCTTCAGCTCGTCCGCGTACCGCCAGGCCGCTTCCTCGTCGGCGAAGTTCATGCCGCCTTCCTCATCCGCAGCGCGTGGTAGAGCGGCAGCGCGATCACCCAGGACGGGTTCCACGTGTTCGCCTCGCCCGTACGCTGCCAGTTCGTCTGGAAGAACCCTTCACCCTGCTCGCCGGGCACCTCGAAGCCCCAGTCGCCGGGCTCCGCGCAGACGCCCTGGCCCATGGCGTGCAAAATCGTCCAGGCGCGCTCGGCGTACCGGGGTTCGCCGGTCGCCAGGCCGAACTCCATCAGCTCGGAGGTCGGGAAGAACACGTCGAGGTGGTGGTTCTGCACGCTCACCGACGGCCAGCCGCACGCCTTGAAGCCGCGCCGCTCGAACGTGGTGCCCATGTCGTACTCGGGCGACCACACGTAGACGAACGTGAGCAGCCAGTCGGCCGCCGTCCGCGCCCACCCCGCGTACAGCTCCTTGCCGGTGAGCCGGTACAGCTCGAATGCGGCCAGGAAGTAGTACATCCCGGCCTCCTTGTCCTCCCCTGAGGCGTCGAGCGTGGCGTGCGCGAACGGCCGCTCGAACGTGGCCGCGTGCAGCCGGTGGTACTGGCCGAGCACCTCCTCGGCCCGCAGCAGCCACACGCGCTCGCCGCCGAGCCGGTAGGCCCCCAGCATCGCCTGCACGCACGCGATTCCCGCCGCGGTGACCATGGTGCTGACCGAGGCGCCCGTCGAGGTCCAGCCGAGCGGGACGACGCCCTCGGGCAGCCGCGAGTGCCAGAAGAGCGTGGCGGCCTGCGCCACCGTCTCCTCCCACTCCTGCGGCACGTCGAGACCCGCGTCCCTGAAGTCGGCGGCCAGGCCGGCCAGATCGGCGATGGTCTCGCCGTGGGCACGGCTGGAGACGAAGTCCGCGCCGTCCCTGCGGAACAGCTCCCACGCGCCGTCGTCGACGAGATAGCGGGCGGCCCGCAGGCCGCGCACCTGCGTCGCGCTGCCCGCGACGTAGAAGTCCGCGGCCCGCCGGGCCCGCTCGATCCGCTCCGGCCGGCCCTCCTGGAGGCCGAATAGGGCGTCGCAGCGGGCCAGCTTCATGCACTGCCCGGTCCAGCCGTACAGGTACGACCGGGGCCGGCCGTGCCGTACGCCGTCGTAGGCGAGGTAGCCGTCGCCGTTCCAGCGGGCGTCCATGGCGTTGGCCTTGAGCCGGACCAGCTCGTCCGCGGACAGGGGCCTGGCGCCCTCGTCCTGGTAGAGGCCGGTGCGCACGAGCGTGGTGAAGCCGAGCCCGCGCGGCTCGACCGGCCCCCAGTCCAGCGTGTGCCGGGTGGTGAGGGTCGCCGCGGGGGCGAGGTCACGGTAGCCGACCGGCCGGTCCGCGACCTCGGCCTTGCTGACGTAACAGACGTCGGGACGCCCGTCGAACATGATCACGCCGGACATGGCCGTCACCATCAGCCCCTGCACCGCCGACCCCTGCGCCGCCGACCCCTGCGCCGCCGGCCTCTGTGTCGCCGGCCTCTGTGTCGTTGGCCCCTGTGCCGCCGGCCCTGGTTCCGTCAGCCCCGGTTCCGTCAGCCCCTGTTCCGTGAGCTTCGGCGAGCGCAGGAGGCCGAGCGAGCCGTAGGCGACGGTGCCGTCCTCGGGCGACCGGTCGGGCTCGGGGTGGGCGAAGAGGCTGACGTAACGGCCGTCCCACGCGGCGTTGACCGCGGGGACGGGCAGCCGGTGCTCCTCGACCACGAGCCCGCCCGCGATGTGCGGGACGGTACGGGCCGGGTCGGACGAGGGGTTGTCGTTGTAGAGCACGCCGGGCACGGTCACGTGGGCGTCCTCGGTGGGCAGCGGGATCAGCAGGCCGGCCGCCACGTCGGCGACCTCCTCGGCCGAGTCGTTGCGCCACGTGGTGGTGAGCGTGAGCCGGCCGTCGGCGGTGAAGGCCAGCTCCAGGCGCGCGCTCAGCGCCTCGGCCAGGGCCGTCACCACCAGGGTCCCGCCGTCCGTCACCGTCACGCCGCCGGGCCGCGCGGGCTCGACCCGCCACGGCCGGCCCGCCGAGGCGGTGAGCAGGCCGCGCAGCGGGACGCGCAGGTGCGGGGCGCCGGCGTCGCGGCGGCCGAGCAGCATCTCCGGCCCGTCCCGGCCCGCCACCACCTCGACGTACTTCCCGCCCGGCTCGGCGATGGCGGCGATGGCGGCGCTGCCAGCGATGCCGGGACTGCCGGGGCTGCCGGGACTGCCAGTGATGCCGGGGCTGCCGGCGGTCCGCGCGGAGACGGTCACGGGCACCGCCTCAGCCGGACGGCCTGGCCGACCGTGCCCGGCAGGTCGACCGTCACTGTCGGGCCCTCCCGCACGCCGCCCGGCGTGACCGTCATCTCCCACGTGTCGATCACCTCGACCTCGTACCGGCCCTCCGGCACCTCGTACTCCCGCTGCGGGAAGCGGTGCTCGCCGCAGAACTCCAGGTAGAACTCGCCGGGCAGCTCCAGCATGGGCGCGTCGCGGTCGCGGTAGGTCGCCTCGTCCGGCGTGCCGGCGAAGACGTGCCGCAGCAGCGCGAGCCGGGGCACGGCCTCGCCGGTGAGCGTCCCACCGTCCCGTGACCAGGTCAGGCCCTCGTCGTCGGCGTACGCCTCGCCGTGCGTCACGTACCGCCGCCGGATCGCGCCGTCCCACGCGCTGGTGACCACCTCCTCGGGGGGCAGGCTGCGCCAGGGGTCGTCCGCGTCGCCCTCGTACCCGCACATGTCCATGAGCACCGGCCGGTGGTGGCCGCGCGTCCGCACCCAGGCGTCGCGCGGGCGGGGCGCGATCACGCTGCCGTGGGTGAAGCCGTGCCGCCACAGCAGCGGGTCGTCCGGGCCTGTCGTGATCGACAGCGGGTGGTGGCCGGGGTCCTCCTCGGCGACCAGCCGCGCCAGCGCCACCCAGTCGTGCTCGGACAGGCCCGGCAGCGCGGCGGGGTCGTCCGACAGCGACCACCACACGTTCCCGTGCGCGGCCAGCCGCGGGACCACCTCCGTCACGTAGCGGGCGGCGGCGCCGGCGTCGTCGATGCCGTCCTCGGCGCGCAGCAGCACGATCTCGGCGGTCACGCCGATCGCCGCCAGCTCCGAGATCCGCTCCTCCAGCTCGTCCAGCGTGCACCGGGTCGCGGCCGCCGCCATCCGCACCCGGTCGAACGGCGAGGATTCCAGGGCGGCGAGCGTCCGCGCGCGCCGCTTCTCGCCGTGCAGGTGCCAGCCGAGCGCGGTGGTCGCCATCGGCCCGATCCTCATCGGTCCTCCACTTCCGTCATCCGCAGCGCCAGGTACGGGCGGCGCGGCAGCACGATCTCGGCCCGTCCCCGGTGCACCCCCGCCACCGGCGTGCGCGTCATGTTCCAGGCGTCGATGATCTCCACGGTGTAGCCGCCGTCGTCGTGGCCGCCCTCGTGGCTGGCTTCGCGGACGCCTTCGCGGACGCCTTCGCGGGAGCCGCCGTCCGAGGGAGGCTCCACCGTGACGCGGGCCGGTCGCCGCCGGCCCAGGTAGCGCAGGGCGCCGCCGTCGCGGCGCAGCCCCTCCATGACCTCGCGCAGGAACGCGATCCTGGCCGGGCTCTCCCCGTACAGGCCGCCGCCGTTGCCGATCCAGGCCCGCTCCTCGTGCCCGGCCAGCGACTCGCCGTGCCCCGCGTACGCGCCGCGCGCCATGGCCTCCCAGCAGCGGTCCACCAGCTCGGGGCCGGTGACGTTACCCCAGCGCTTGCCGATGTTCCCCTCGTAGGAGATCTCGTCCAGCACCACCGGCTTCGGGCAGGCGCGCAGCCACTCGGAGGCCGGCGTGACGTCCCAGTGCTGGACGCTGTGGTGGGTGATCCACGGCTTGGTGTTGTCGTACAGGGTCGCGACCTCGTACATGCGGGTGCCGTTGTGGATCGAGCGCAGATGCTCGTACGGGTCCAGCCGCTGGATCGTGCGCAGGATGTCGTCCCAGTCCGCGACGGTCTTGGCCCGGTTGAAGTCGTACTCGTTGGCGGCCGACCACCACACGTTGCGGTAGGCGGACAGGCGGGCGACGACGTGCCGCAGGTAGGCGTGATCGGCCTCGCGCCCCATGTCCTCGACTCCCCGCACCCCTCCGTCGTACGGGTGGAAGAGGATGACGTCGGCCTCGATACCCAGCTCCAGCAGATCCCTGATCCTGGCTTCGAGATGGCGGAAGAAGACCGGGTTGTACCGGGTCCTGTCCAGCCCGCCGGGGTCCTCGCCGGCGAACGGCACCTCGGGCGGCCGCATCGGCCCGGTCGGCAGCACGCACATGCGCAGCTTGTTGAACGGGGAGGCGGCGAGCGTGGCCAGCGTCCTGCGCTCGCGCTCCGCGTCCATGTCGTGCGTCCAGTGGTAGGCGGTCGTGCCGAACGGCAGGTACGGGGTGCCGTCGGCGTACTCGAAGTCGGTGCCGGTGGCCCGCACGGGGCCGTGGTTCCCGGGAGCGGGCGGCCCCGCCTCGAAGCCGCCCGTGTGCCCGTCCAGCTCGGTCACGTTGCTGACGGTGGTGTAGCCCCACGAGCCCACCGCGTCCGGCATGAACCGGACGCGGTAGACGCCGTCGCCGTCGTAGAAGCCCTCGGCCTCGACGACGCGATTGCGGAACCGGTACCGGGCCGACAGGCGAACCTCCGCGAAGGGGTTGCCGCCGGAGGGCCCGGCCAGTTCGATCTCGTGGACGCCCCAGCGTTCCACGGTGGGGGACAGTGTTACCAATCCTTCCCTGACTCGGACTGAGCCTTGATGTAGTTGGGGATGTCCTGCTGCTGGGAGAGGGTCAGCGCCTGCTCGGGCGTCCCGCCGTCACGCAGGATGTGCTGGCGGTAGACCGACCACAGCGGCAGGTCCCAGTACTCGGTGTTCGCGTAATTGGAGATCGCGGCGTTCTCGCCCCAGTAGACGGCCGAGGTGTCGATCTTGGCCAGCTCGGGGACGGCCTTGCCGAAGCTCGCCACGACCTGGTCGGTCTCCAGCACCGCCTTGACGCCGTGGCTGGACAGCTCCGTCTGGCCCTCCTCGGAGACCAGCCACTTCACGATCGCCAGCGCCTGCTCCTTCTTGGGCGAGGACGGCGGAACGAAAGCGGCCCGCGTGTTCGGCTGGTAGGTCGTGGTGGCGCCGTTCTTCAGCACCGGGATCGCGCTGACGCCGATGTCGACGCTCTTGGCCTGCTCGGCGAAGGCGGCCTCGTCGCCGTCCTCGATGAACAGCTCGCTGCCGGCGTACATGCTGAGCCGCGAGAGCGTGTCGACCGCCATGGCCAGGTGGCCCGGCTGGCTCATGTCGCCCTTGAAGAAGTCGGTGACGGTGGTGAAGTCGTTGCGCGGGATCTCCAGGAAGCGGTACAGGTTGTCGACGTACGTCTTCCAGGCGTCCCCGCTGATGTCGACCTTGACGTCCTCGGGCGCGGGCTCCTCGCTCGACGTCGGCAGGAACGGGTAGAGCCCGGCCTGGTTGAAGTCGAGGTACTGGTCGGGGTGCTGCATGTAGCCCTTGTAGTGATCCAGGCCGTCGTCCCTGGTCAGCTGCTTGGCCTTCTTGTACGCCTCGTCGTACGTCATGCCGGGCTCGGGATACTTCACCCGGAACTTGTCGAAGATCTTCTTGTTGTAGAGCAACACATGCTCGTCGATGAACAGCGGCACGCCGTAGATGCCGCCGTCGGAGCGCGATCTGGTCAGCTCCACCGCCGCCTGGTTCAGCGTGCTGAGGTCGATGCCGGCCCGCTCCAGGTCGGCCGTGAGGTCGCCGACCCAGCCGAGCGGTTCGAGGTCGCGGTCGATGCGGTTCTTCGGGTCCTCGATGACGATGTCCGGGGTGACCCCGGCCTTCTTCAGGTCCTCGTAACGGACGGGGTAGTCCCACGTCGCGTACTTGATCTTGACGTCGGGGAACGCCGCGCGCAGCTTGTTCCCGATGAGCTCGTCGAAGACCCTGGTCGCGGCCCCCTGCTCATCCTGGACGGTCGACTCGAACGGCTTGTAGTTGGCCGCGAAGATGAACAGCTCGTCGTCGCAGACGCTGAACGGAAGGTTGTACTTGTTCGGCACGTCCTTGCAGGCCGCGGCGGAGGCGGCGTTGGCGGGGACGGCGGGGATGGCGGGGACGGACAGAGCGAGGGCGAGCAGCGCGACAGCACGCACCTTGTTCACAGGGGATCTCCTTCAGCCGGGCTATTTGGAGGGGGTGTAGCCGCACTGGCGCACGACATTTCGCCGGACGCCCTTCCTGAACTCGGTGATCGTGTGCTCGGGCCAGTTCGACAGCAGCCCCACCGAATTACGGAGGAATTCCTCGTTGAAGACGACGTGCCGGATGTTGTTGCGGTTGTAGGAATAGACCAGGTGAATGAATCCGTCCGAGCTCTGCGTGAGCACCGGATAGGTGAACTGCGGGCCCGACTGCGCCTCGACGTCCACCGAGTTCTCCCACGTGCGCCCCTTGTCGGGCGAGAGCGAGAGCCGCATGGGGGAGCGGTGCTCCACCCACGGGTTGTAGGCCAGCACGAGCTTGCCGTCGGCCAGCTTCAGCGCGGCGACCCGCGAGTTCGGGTTGCCGATCGGCTCGGCCACCGGAGCGCTCCAGGTGCGGCCGAAGTCGGTGGACTCGCTCTTGTAGACGGCCTGGTCACCGGTCCGCAGGTACGCCACCAGCCGGCCCGGCTCCACCTCCGCCACGGTCGGCTGGATCGAGCCGTTCGGCGTGCGGATCCAGGCCCCGGTGTCCTCCGGATAGGACTTCCACGTGCTCATGTCCTGGCTGAAGACGTAGAAGCCGGAGGTGGACCTCTCCTCGTCGTAGATGGGCAGCAGCACCTCGCCGTTCGACATGCGGATCGGGTTGGTGCCGACCATCCAGCCCCACTCGGAGCGGATGGTGGCGGGCTCGCTCCAGGTGCGGCCCCCGTCGCCTGAGGTGATGAGCCGGATCGAGGACTGCTCCCAGCCGTGGCCCTCGATGACGACGAAGAACAGGTAGACCCGCTCGCCGTCCGACCACAGCACGGGGTTGCCGTCGGCCTTGCCCGCCTCGTCGAACACGACCTCGGGTTTCGACCAGGTCTTCTTGCCCGGCTCCAGGCGTGACAGGTACAGCGCCTGGTCGGCGGCGCCCTCCGAGGTGCCGCCGTAGTAGACGGTCAGCAGGTCTCCCGTCGGGGCCTGCGTGACGGCGGCGGCGTGCACCTTGGGCACGGCCGGGTCGGGGGCCGCCACGTCCTGGCGGCAGGCGTACGCGCCGGTGGGAGGATCCACCCGCACGTCGCCGCCGTCAGCCCCGCCGGCGGGCCCGCCCGCCAGGTAGGAGGGCACGCCGACGGCGACCGCCAAGGCGCCGTATAAAAGGCTCTGCCGGATTTTCATGAAGCGTCGATCTCCAGATACTTGATGGTCTTCCGCAAATACGAGAAGGCGACGTCGAGCCGTCCTTCCCGGCCCTCGGTGACGCTCGGATAGGAATAGCCGAGCTCGCTTCGCCGATATTCGGCGTCGGCGTCCTGCAGAATGCGCCGGTGCGGCCAGGTCGCGCCGCCGTCCTCGGAGACGGCGACGGCCAGCGGGGTGCGCAGTGCCTTTTTGCGCCGCTCGCCGTGCTTGGTCACCCATCTGAACTGGCCGCGCTCCAGGCTCGCGTCGTTGTAGACGAGCGCGAGCCGTCCGTCGCCGAGCCTTGTGAGCTGGACGGAGGAGTCGTTGTTCGGCAGGCCGGTCCGCTCAGGGGCGGACCAGGCGCGGCCGTCGGAGGAGGTGGCGGCGTGGATCCGCCCCGCCCGCCGGTCGCGGAACATCGCCAGCAGCCGGCCGTCCGGCCGCCGCGCGATCGTCATCTGCACCAGGTCCGCGCTCGCGGGCACCTCGTGCTCGCTCCACGTACGCCCGCCGTCCGCGCTGACCTCCACCACGCTGTGGTCACCGCCGGCCGTGCAGTGGTAGGCGGGCAGCACCCACGTGCCGTCGTCCAGGACCACCGGCGGGTGCCGGACGAAGACGCCCGGCCGGGAGAACAGCACGCGCGGCTCGCTCCACGTGCGGCCCGCGTCCGCCGACTCGCGGGCCACGACGTGCGCGGTCGTCTGGTCGTGCGGCTCGCTGGAGGTGTGCAGCAGCCACACCCGCCCGCCGCCGTCCTCGAACAGCACCGGGTTCTGCTCGCTGCGCAGCGGGTCGGCCGCCACGAGCAGCGGTTGCTCCCAGCGGTCGCCGGTCAGCCGCGAGAGCACCACGTTCGTGCCGGGGTCGCCTTCCTGGGGGCCGCTGAACCAGGTGCACAGCAGCTCGCCGCCGCCGGTGCGGAGCAGGTTGGCGGCGTGGTTGTCGGGCCCGTGCGGCGCCGGCAGCAGCGCCTCACGGGCGCCCGGCAGCCCGCCGGCGGGGCCGCCGGCAGGGCCGCCGGTAGGGCGGACGACACCGTCGAAACGCGGATCACGCTCGCGTACGGCATCCTTCGACTGCGCCTCGTTCACGCGCTCACCTCTCGGACGTCGGGGTCGGGGACGCCGCGCAGGTCGAGCTCCCCGGCGAAGTGACAGGCCACCCGCCGCCCCTCGACCTCGCGCAGCGGCGGCCGTTCTGTACGGCACTCGTCCCGCGCGTACACGCAGCGGGGATGGAACGGACAGCCCGGCGGCACGTGCGCCGGGTCGGCGATGTCGCCGAGCAGCTTGATCCGCTCGCGCTGCTTCCTGGCCGCCGGATCGGGATCGGGCACCGCCGACAGCAGCGCCTCGGTGTAGGGGTGCATGGGCCGCTGGTAGAGCCGCTCGGTCGGGCCCTGCTCGACCACCCGGCCCAGGTACATCACCGCGACGTCGTCCGCGACGTGCTCGATGATGCCCAGGTCGTGGCTGACGAACAGGAACCCGAGCCCCTCCTCCTCCCGCAGGTCCGTCAGCAGGTTGAGGATCTGGGCCCGGACCGACACGTCCAGCGCGCTCACCGCCTCGTCGGCGACGACCAGCCGGGGCGAGAGCGCCAGCGCCCGCGCGATGCCGACCCGCTGCCGCTGCCCGCCGCTGAAGGCGTGCGGGTAGCGGTCGGCGTACTCGGGCCGCAGGCCGACGCGCTCGAGCAGCTCGCCGACCCGCGCCTCGATCTCCTCCTTGGTGCCGGTTCTGTGCACCCGCATCGGCTCGCCGATGATCTCGCGCAGCGTCTTGCGTGGGTTGAGCGACGAGTGCGGGTCCTGGAAGATCATCCGCACTTCCGCCCGGTACGACGTGAGCTCCTTCTCCTTCAGCCCCGCCACGTCGATCACCGAGCCGTCCGGCCGCCGGTAGAGCATGCGCCCGCCGGTGGGGTCGTGCGCCCGCACGATGCACCGGCCCAGCGTGGTCTTGCCGCAGCCGGACTCGCCGACCAGGCCGAGCGTGCGGCCCGCGACGAGGTCCAGGTCGACCTCGTCGACCGCCTTCACCGCGCCGACCTGCCGGCCCAGCAGGCCGCTGCGGACGGGGAAGTGCTTGGTCAGCCCCTCGATCCGCAGCAGGGGTTCCGTACTCACTTGTCCTCCTCGTAGAGCAGGCAGGACACCTCGCGGTCGCCCGCGGGCTCGCTCACCGGGATCAGGCGCGGCTCCGCCACGTCGCACCGACCGGCCACGACCCGGTCGCAGCGCGGGTGGAAGGAGCAGCCGGCGGGCCGCGCGTACGGGGGCGGGACCATGCCCTTGATCGCCGTCAGCCGGGTGCGTGAGGCGCGCCCCAGCCGCGGCATCGAGCGCAGCAGCGCCTGCGCGTACGGATGGCGGGGCTCGCCCAGCACCTGCTCGGCGGTGCCGTACTCGACGACCCGGCCCAGGTACATCACCGCCATCGTGTCGGCCACCTGCGCCGCCACGCCGAGGTCGTGCGTGATCAGCATGATCGCCATGCCGAACTCGTCCTGGAGGTCACGCAGCAGCTCCAGGATCTGCGCCTGCGTGGTCACGTCCAGGGCGGTCGTCGGCTCGTCGGCGATGAGCAGGCTCGGCCGGCATGACAGTGCCATGGCGATCATCGCCCGCTGCCGCATGCCGCCGCTCAGCTCGAACGGATAGGAGTCCACCCGCCGCTGCGGCATCGGGATGCCGACCCGGTCGAGCATCTCGATCGCCCGCCTGCGGGCGGCGGCCTTGCCCACGTTCTCGTGCAGCCGGACCGCCTCGACGATCTGGCTGCCGATCGTGTGCACCAGGCTCAGCGAGGCCATCGGCTCCTGGAACACCATCGCGATGTCCCGCCACCTGATCTCCCGCAGCAGCCGGGCGGGCGCGCCGACCAGCTCGACGGGGCCGCCGTCGCGGTGCAGGGTGATCTTTCCGCCCTCGATCCGGCCCGGCCGGTCGACCAGGCGCAGGATCGAGCGGGCCATGACGCTCTTCCCGCACCCCGACTCGCCGACGATGGCCAGCGTCTCGCCCCTGCGCACGCGCAGGTCCACGCCGTCCACGGCGGCGATCACGCCGTCGTCCATGAGGAAGTGCGTGCGCAGGTCCTCGATCTCCAGCAGCACGTCGTCCGCGCCCACGCCTCACCGCCCCCTTGCCGTGTCGATTGCCGTGTCGATCGGGGTGTCGCCCGGGGTGTCGCCTGCTGCTCCGGTCGCCGCGTTGGTGGCCGTACCGGTGCTCACGGGGGCCGGTCGCCGCGGGCGCCTGCGCCAGAAGGGCGTCCTGGCGCGGGGCCGGCCCGCCGATCCGTACGGGTCCGCGGCGTCACGCAGCCCGTCCCCGAAGAAGTTCATCGCGACCACGACGACCACCACCGCGACGCCCGGCGCCAGCAGCCACGGCGCGTTGGCGACCACGCGCACGTTCTGCGCGCCCTCCAGCAGCACGCCCCAGCTCACCGCCGGCGCCTGCAGCCCCAGGCCGAGGAAGCTCAGGCTGGTCTCGCCCAGGATCATGCTCGGGATGGCCAGCGACAGCGAGGCGATGATATGGCTGGCGAACGAGGGGATCATGTGCCGGAAGATGATCGACAGCCGGCCCACGCCGTCCAGCCGGGCGGCGGTGACGAAGTCCTCTTCGCGCAGCGACAGGAACCGCCCGCGCACGTCCCTGGCCAGCCCGGTCCACCCGATCAGCGACAGGAGCACGGTGATGGCGAAGTACCGGGTCAGCGGCCCCCAGTCGGTGGGGAGCGCGGCCGACAGCGCCATCCACAGCGGCAGGGTCGGGATCGCCATCAGGAACTCGATGACCCGCTGCACGATGTTGTCGACAGCGCCCCCGAAATACCCTGATATGCCGCCTATCAGCATGCCGAGTAAGAAGCTGGCCGCCACGCCGACCAGCCCGATCGACAGCGACACGCGGGCGCCGTGGATCAGCCTGGACAGCAGGTCACGCCCGTTCTGGTCGGAGCCCAGCAGGAAGAACGGCGCGCCCTTCTGCACGGGCCCGATCAGGTGGATGTCGGACGGGATCAGCCCGAGCAGCTTGTACGCGTCCCCACGCACGAACAGCCCGGCCTCGACCACCTGGGACGGATCCTCGGTGTAGGTCTGCTCGTACGTCTTCGGGTCGCGCTCGGTCGTGTACCCGTACACGTGCAGGCCGTGCTCACCCGACAGGCGCAGCACCTGCGGCGGCGCGTATGTCATCGACGTGTTCGCCGTCGAGCTGGACATCGGCGCGAAGAACTCCGCGAAGATCGCCACGAAGTAGACCGGGATGAGGATCGCCGCGCCGGCCATCGCGAGCCGGTGCCTGCGGAACTGCCGCCACATCAGCCGCCACTGCGGCAGCGTCCCCGCTTCCTTCGTCGTGGGTCGCCTGAGAAACATGGGGCGCTACTCTCTCTTGTACCGTTTGCGGATTCGCGGGTCCCACCACGCCAGCGCCAGATCGCTCACCACGGTGCCGACCACGGTCAGCACGCTGAGGATCAGCACGAAGCTGCCGACCAGATACATGTCCTGGTTCATGACGCCGCTGAGCAGCAGCGGGCCGCCGGTCGGCAGGCTCATGACGACCGACACGATGGTCTCCCCGCCGATCAGGCCGGGCAGCAGCCAGCCCACCGTGCTGAAGAACGGGCTGAGCGACATCCGTACCGGGTACTTCAGCAGCAGCTTCCACTCCGGCAGGCCCTTGGCCCTGGCCGTGTGCACGTACGGCCGGTAGAGCTCGTCGAGCAGGTTCGCGCGGGTCACCCGGATCATGCCGGCGGTGCCGGAGACCCCGATGACCACGATCGGCACCCACAGGTGGCCGAGCAGGTCGAGGACCTTGCCCAGGTTCCAGGCCGCGTCCTGGAACTCGGGCGAGAACAGCCCGCCCACGCTCGCCCCGAAGTAGCGGAACCCGATGTACATGAGGATCAGCGCCAGCATGAACTCGGGGATCGCCATCCCGATGAAGCCGAGGAAGGAGAAGCCGTAGTCACCCCACGAGTACTGCTTGACCGCGCTGTAGATCCCAATGGGGAACGCGATCGCCCAGACCATGAGCAGCGAGCTGACCGACAGGATCGCCGAGAGCAGCACCCGCTCGCCGATGAGCGTCGAGACCGGCTGGTTCCAGGCAAACGATTGACCGAAGTCACCGTGGAAGATGATCGCCGAGAACCAGCGCCAGTACTGGACGATGAGCGGATCGTCCAGGCCGTAGCGCAGCCTGAGGTTGGTGATCTCCGCCGGGGTGAGGCTCTGCCCGCCCGCCTGCGCGTTCGCGATCACCGTCGAGACGTAGTCGCCCGGCGGCAGGTTGATGATGACGAACGTGACGATCGAGATCGCCCACAACGTCACCACCACGTAGATCAGCCGGCGGCCGAAGTAACCCAGCACGTCGGCCCCTCAGAACGAGTACTGCTCGGGCATGGTCGGCCCGGGGGTCACCTGCGCACTCGCCATGGTGTCGGGCACGTTCTTGACCGCTTCTGAGACGATGCCGTACTCGGCGGGGTAGGAGCTGATCCCGATGCTGTAGAACTGCTCCTTGGCGATGCGCACGACCTCCTTGGCGTGGGCGAGCGCCTTGGTGAAGTCCGGCTCGTTGCGCATCGCGGTGAACGCGTCGAGCTGCTCGCGCACCACCTGGGGCGGCTCCTCGCCGCTCTTGCCCTTGCTGCCGTACCACAGGGCCCAGCGGATGGCGTAGCGGGCGCTGCCGGAGTTGCTCGGCACGTAGTAGTGGTCGCCGCCGGTGCCGGTGATCAGGTCGAAGTCGCTGCACGTGTACGTGGACGCCTGCGGCTCGTTGCCCATCGAGCGCTCGGTGAAGAGCGTGTCGGCGACCGGATCGACCCGCAGCCCGACCCCGACCGCCTCCCAGTGCTTCTTGACGAACTCCAGCGCCTGCACGTGGTGCGGGAAGTCCGTGTTGGACATGATGGTGACGGTCAGCGGCTTACCGTCGGGGCCGAGCCGCCTGCCGCTCGCGTCCTTCTTCAGCCCCGCCTTGTCCAGGTGCTCGCCGGCCTTGGCCACGTCGTACTCGGTGTGCTGCTTGGCGAAGTCCGCGTCGTAGAGCGCGTTGGTCTTCGACGGCGCGGCCTGCCAGGGCTCGCCCTGACCCGCGTACACGCCGTCGATGATCTCCTTGCGGTTGATCGCGTACGACAGCCCGACGCGGAAGTCCTTGTTCCTGAACAGCTCGCGCAGGTCGTCGTCGCCGATCGTCTGGTTGAACTGGATGATCATCGTGTTGCTGAGCCGGCTCGGCACGTCGAAGATCCGGTACTTGCCCTTGGCCGCGTTCTGCGCGATCAGCGGCTTGTTCTCCGGCGTGTTGAAGTTGCGGGTCTGCATCGTGATCTCGCCGTTCATGATCTTCAGCAGCTCCACCTCGACGTCGCCGAGGACCTCCGCCCTGAACCGGTCGATGTAGGGGAGCTGGCGCCCCTGCTCGTCGACCTTCCAGTAGTACGGGTTCCGCTCGGCCACCACCGCCGTGCCCCGGCCGAGCGCGTTGGAGATCTTCCACGGGTGCAGCGTGGGCATGTCGGCGTTGTGCGGGACGTCGTTCTTGTTCATGAACAGCTGCGTCCAGTCCTCCAGCTGCTGCTCCTTGGCGAGCTTGTCGGCGTCCGGGTTGTACTTCTTGTGGAACTGCTTGAGGTAGTGCTTGGGCAGCAGGAACCCGGACGCCCCGCCCCGCTCCAGCGTCGAGACCGCGAGCTGGAACAGCAGGCCGGCCTTCGGCTCCTTGTAGGCGTAGCGGACGGTCCGCTCGTCCAGCTTCTCCACCTTGACCAGCTCGTCCGTGCTGCCGTTCTCCAGGTAGAGGTCGTAGACGCCGGTCGTGTGCAGGTCCTTGTAGACGGCCACGTCCTCGAAGGCGAACAGCAGGTCGTCGGCCGTGCAGGGCTCGCCGTCGGACCACTTCAGGCCCTCGCGCAGGCGGAAGACGTACTCGCGGCCGCCGTCCTTCACCTCGAACTCCGCCACGTTCGCGATGATGTCGTCCGGGCCCTTCTGCCCGTTGGTGCCCGGTCTGAGGCGGACGACGGGCTCGTAGGCGAGCGTGTAGTACAGCCAGTCGATGTCGTCCTCGCCGACCATCGCCGAGCTCCACGTGCCACCGTAGGCTCCGGGCTCCCGCAGTGGCTTGACGACCAGGGGGTTCTTCGGCAGGCGCTGCTCCAGCGGCGGCAGCTTGCCGGCCTTGACCAGCTCGGCCAGCGCCGGCGCCTCCTTGGCGGACAGGTCGGCCGCCCGCGCGGCGCCGGCGGAGCCCGAGTCCGGGCTGGTGTCGAAGAAGCTGCAGCCGGAGGCTGTGGCCAGCATCAGCAGGCCGCCGCCGCGGAGCAGGCTCCTCCTCGTGAACACGTGCTCTGTCATGGGTGGTGCTCCGTTCGGGTCTAACGATTGACCTTGACCTGGCGGAAGGTCGCCGTGGTGTAGACGTGGACGCCGTTCGCCTCCTGGTTGCCGTCCACGGCGAGCCCGACGTAGAACCGGCCGGTCCGCATGACGATGCGCTCGTAGCCGATGCGGTCCCAGTTGAGCGAGTTGTCCGAGAGGAAGGCTTCGAACTCGATGTCGCCGCCGGTCGGCAGGCTCCGGCAGACCAGCCGCAGCCAGTACGGCTTGTCGTCCAGCGGATCGTCGCCGGCCGGCGGGAACACGCCGACGCTCGGCGTCGTGCCGTGGGAGGCGACCCTGATCGCCTTGGCGCGCCTGCGCGAGCCGTCCTCGTTGCTGGCCGCGTAGCCGATGCCGGCCATCATGAACGGCGAGTCGGGCTCCAGGTCCTGCCGGATCATGATCCCGGCCACGGCGTCCACATGGTTCTTGCTCACGTCGTCCACCCGGGCGGTGATCTCCAGCACCTCGCCGCGCTTGCTGAAGCCGACCGCCTTGTAGGCGAAGTGGAAGGAGTCCTTCCAGCCGGCGATCTTGCCGGATCCCTTGATGGTGAACACGCCGTCCTTGAGCGCCGTGTTACCCGGGATCGGCACCTCGCCGATGTCCTTGACCTGCCACCCGGAGTGCGTCCTGGTGCGGTTGACGTGGATCGGCACCAGCGAGGAGGTGGTGGCCGAGCCGGTGCTGTCGGTGGCCCTGGCGGTCAGGAAGTAGGTGCCGTCGGTGACGCCCTGCCAGGTCGCCTGGTACGGCGCCGCCGTCGCCTCGCCGATCTTCTCGTCGCCGTGGAAGAACTCGACCCTGGCGATGCTCGCGCCCCCGGCGGCCGTGGCCTCGGCCGTGACCGTGACCTGCTGCTTGTCCTTGTTCGCTGCGAACACCTGGTCGATCGTGGGTGAGGTGATCGCCACCTCGGGGTTGGGCGCCCCGGCCCGCTGGATCGAGTTCAGGTAGCGCTCCAGGTTCGTGTACCCGTCGCCGCCGAGCGCCTGGGCGTCCGCGGCGTCGTCCGGGTCGAGGCCCTGGGCGGTCTCCCACTCGTCCGGGATGCCGTCCTTGTCGGTGTCGGCCGGCGCGGCCACCTCGGACGGTAAGGGCAGGAAGCCGCCCACGTCCTTCTGCGAGTTGATGTGCCGTCCTGTGCCGGTGCGCGCCTCGTTGACCAGCCGGGCGTCGATGGCGTCCCGGCGCGGCAGGGTGGCGCCCGCCTGGTCGAGCACGGCCGCGTACGCCTGCTGCGGGGTCTGCTCGGTGATCCCGTTCTGGAACTCCACCGGCTGCGGCAGCAGCGTGATGCCGCCGATCGGGTAGGTGATGCCGAGCGTGTTGTCGGCCGTGATGTCGGCGTGGCCGGCGATCTCGTTGCCGCTGACGTGCCACTGGCCGAACCGGCCCGGGGCGACGATCTCCCTGGCGATCTTCGGCAGCGTGTTGGGGCCCGGCTTGTAGTAGTTGCCCACCAGGTTGATGCCGTTGGACCACTCACCGCCGTAGCAGGAGGTGATGCCGGGGTTGTAGATCACGTTGTTGCGGTGGTCCACCAGCAGGGCCATGCCCTCTTCGAAGCTGAAGCGCGGGTTGCGCGCGTTCTGGTGGATGAGCAGGTTGTGGTGGTACGTGATCGTGTCGCCGCCCCACAGGCCGCCCATGCCGTGCCGGCCCTTGTCGTGCACCGAGTTCGTCAGGCCCTCGGAGATGACGCACCACTGGACGGTCACGTTGGTGTTGCCGTAGACGGAGAAGCACTCGTCCACGCCCCAGCTGAACGAGCAGTGGTCGATGATCAGGTCACGCACGCCCCGGGCGCCGAACGTGTCGATCGGGGTGCCCAGCTCGTCGCCGCCGCGGAAGCGCAGGTGCCGCAGGATGATGTTGTTGCCCTTGATCTGCGTCTCGTTGCCGGTGACGGTGACGCCGTGCCCGGGGGCGGTCTGGCCGGCGATCGTGAGGTTCGACCCGGTGACGTCGAGCCCGCCCTTGAGCTTGATGGTGCCGGCCACCCGGAAGACGATCGTGCCGTCCGACTTGGCGCAGGCCGCGCGCAGCGAGCCGGGACCGTCGTCGTCGAGGTTGGTCACCTCGTAGACGGCGCCGCCCCGGCCGCCGGTGGTGAACATGCCCGCGCCCTCGGCCCCGGGGAAGGCGGGGATCTTCTTCGCCGCCTGGGCGCTTGGCGCGGGGGTGGGGGTGGAGCTCGGCGCCGGCTCCGCGCCGGCCGTGCCCGGAATTCCGGCCAACGCGACTCCGGGCGTGGCCAATGCGGCCGAACGCACGAAAGTGCGCCGGCTGAATGCTGATTGCTGGGGATCGAAGCCAAGGGCCTCGGTCATCGAAACGCTCGCTTTCCGCCCCGGAAAAAGGCAGGGCTGTGCCGTCTTTCGGCACACTCCGGACCCACGCTGTCGCTAGGTGAGAATTTTTATTCAGCCATGAATGGAGTGGATTCATCACATCGTGAACGACACGCATGTCAGTGTCAAGAGCGGTTTCCCGGCAGATGACGCGCCAGTAAACAACCGAGCCGTCTCATGGCACGAAGAAGGCCGCCGTGCGCGGCGCACGACGGCCTCGATGGATAGGCACCCGGTCCTGGGGGACGCCCAGGACGGGCGCCGGATGAGACAGGGTCAGTCTTTGAGCAGCTCCTCGGCCACGCCCACGTCCGTGATGAGCGTGTTGACCCAGCCGCCCTTGAGCGCGGCCCTGATCGCGGCCGTCTTGCGCCGGCCCCCGGCGATGGCGATGCGCCGCGGCACCCGCAGCAGGTCGGCGGCGGGAATGCCGAGAATGCGCTCCTCCAGCGGCGAGTCGATCAGCCGCCCCTCGGCGTCGAAGAAGCGCAGGCAGACGTCGCCCACCGCGCCGAGCCCGCGCAGCGTCTCCAGCTCGTCCTCGGAGATCGCGTTGCCGCTCTCCTGCAGCAGCGGCGACGGGTTGAGGCTGCCGATCCCCACCAGCACGGTCGTCAGCCGCGACCACGCGTCGACCACCTGACGTACCACATGGTCGTCCGACAGCGCCTGCCGCGCCACCGCCGAGCCGACCAGCCCGGGCGCGGGCAGGAAGACCGGCTCGGCGCCGGTCAGATCCGCGAGGTGGGCGGCCAGCCTGGTCGCCTGCACCTGCGCGGAGCCCTTGCCCACACCGCCGATGAGCTGCACGACCTCCTCGGCCACCCGCACAGGACGGCGCTGCATGGCCTCCACGGTGGCCAGCAGGCTCGCGCTCCACGACGAGATGCCGAGGTGCTCGCCGCCGATCAGCGTGGCGTCCAGGTGGGTCGCCCCGGCCGAGCCGAGCGCGGCCACCACGTCGTGGTTCTCGCCCGCCGCGTCCACGACGATGATCTGCTCCACGCCGTACTTGCGTTCGAGGTCCTCCTCCAGCAGCGCGTGCACGCCGCTGGGCACCACGACCACCGTGCGCACGATGCCGATCTCCGCGGCCTCCTTGAGCAGCCGCGACACCCGCGGCTGCGAGATGCGCAGCTGCGCGGCGATCTGCGGCTGCCGCACGCCGTGCTCGTGATAGAGCCGGGCGACGCGCACCAGCAGCCGCATGCGCTCGGACTCCTGGCTGAGCCGGCGGCCGCTGTATCTCACGGGCTCGCCGACGGCACGGCCCTTCTCGAACTGACCTTCAGCTCCCACGATCGCTGGCCTCCGCTTCGGCTCCGCCGCTCTTGCTGGTCCGGTGGCGAGCCCGGGCCACTGCCGAGTGCCATTGTGCTAGGGCTTGGCGCCGCTCGCACACCGCGAGAACGGGTGTGTAGCGCCGGCCGTGGCGGGGCAGCCCGGACAGCTCCCGGCGGGACCATACACCGGATGCCGCCCCGGCCAGATGCGCGGCGCCGAGCGCCGACAGCTCCGGCCGCCGCGCGACCCGCACCGCGTGCCCGCTCACGTCGGCCTGCCACTGCATCAGGTCGGCGTTGGCGGTGGGCCCGCCGTCGGCCAGCAGCTCCTCGACCGGACCGGCCGCGCGCTCCATGGCCGACACGACGTCGCCGACCTGAAGGCCGATCGAGTCGATCGCCGCCCTCGCCATGTCCTCCCTGCGGGTGTCGAGGCCGAAGCCCGTCATGACCGCCTGCGCACGGTCGTCCCACCACGGTGCGCCGAGGCCACCGAACGCCGGCACGATGTGCAGCCTACCCCGGCGGCCACGGGCCGCGAGCCGCGCCAGCTCGCCTGGCTCCGTGCCGAGCACCCCGGCCAGCCAGGTGATCGTGGCGCCGGTGGACAGGACGTTGCCCTCCAGGGCGTACGCCGGCTCGCCGTCGTCCCATCCGATCGTCAGGCACAACTCCTCGCCGGCCGCCGCCTCGGGTTCCGCGAGGCCCATGACGGACGAGCCGGTGCCGTACGTGACCTTGACCCGGCCCCGCCGCCCCGCCGCGTGCGCGAACAGCGCGGCGTGCGAGTCGCCGAGCACCGCCGAGACCGGGATCCCGGCCAGCGACGGATGCAGCCCGCCCGCGCCGGCGTGCTCCCCGGTGGAGGCGACCACGCGGGGCAGCGCCTCCACCGGCACGCCGAACAGGGCGAGCAGCTCGGGGCTCCACGCCCGCCGCCGCACGTCGAGCAACTGGGTACGGGACGCGCAGCCCACCTCGGCGACGTGCCCGCCGCCCAGCCGGTGCAGCAGCCACGAGTCCACCGTGCCCAGGCACAGCTCACCCCGCGCCGCGCGGCCCCGGCCTGGGTCGTGCCGGTCGAGCAGCCAGGCCGCCTTCGCCGCCGAGAACATCGGGTCCAGGGGCAGGCCGCTGATCCGGCGGACCCGCCGGGCGGCGCCCTCGGCGGCCAGCCGGGCACACAGCTCGGCGCCCCTGCGGTCCTGCCAGCTCACCAGGGGTCCCAGCGGCTCGCCCGTGGCGCGGTCCCAGAGCAGCACCGACTCGCGCTGCACGCTCAGCCCGACCGCCGCGACCCGGCCGCCCGGCGGGAGCCCGGCCAGGCACTTCGCCACCGCGTCGAGGACACCGCGCCACAGCTCCTCGCCGTCCTGCTCGACCCGTCCTGGGCCCGGATCCCGCCGCGAGAGCGGGGCCGAGGCCACGGACACCGGCTCGCCCGAGGTGTCGACGAGGATCGCCTTGGTCGCGCTCGTGCCCTGGTCGACCCCCAGCACGAAGGCCCCGCCACGGGCGGCTCGGCCGGCGCCCGGATCAGCGCCCTGACCGGCGATCCCGCCGTCGGTTCGATCGGCGGCCCCGTCAGATGTGCTGGTCAAGGCCCAGCACCTCCAAGGCCGACCTGGCGATCCCGGCCGCGGTGAGCCCGTAGTACTCCAGCAGGAACTCCGTCTCCCCGGTCGGCGCGAACGTACGGGGACCGAGCAGCCGCATCGGCACCGGCCGCGTCTCCAGCACGACCTCCGCCACCGCAGCCCCGAGCCCGCCGGTGGGCACCGCCTCCTCGGCCGTCACGACCGCCCCGGTCTGCCGCGCCGCGGCCATGATCTCCTCCCGGTCGAGCGGGGAGATGGTGGACACGTTCACCACCCTGACCTGCACCCCGTGCTCGGCCAGCAGCGTGGCCGCCTCCAGCGCCCGGCTCACCAGCGTGCCGGTCGCCACGATCGTGGCGTCCACGCCCTCGCGCAGGCGCACCGCCCGGCCGTAGGTGAAGGCGGGGCCCTGCGGCGGCGACACGTCCGGCACCGGGAACCTGCCGATCCGCAGGAACACCGGCCCCGGCGTCCGCGCCGCCCACCGGATCGCCGCCCGCGTCTGGGCCGGGTCGGCGGGCACGATCACGGGCAGGTCCGCGATGGCACGCAGCCACGACAGGTCCTCGGTCGAGTGGTGGGTGGGCCCCAGCGCCCCGTACGAGAGCCCGGGGCTCATCCCGCACAACTTGACGTTCGCCACGCTGTAGGCCACGTCGGCCTTGATCTGCTCCAGCGCCCGCGCGGTCAGGAACGTCGCCGCCCCGCACACGAACGGCACCAGCCCCGCGTTGGCCAGTCCGGCGCCGATGCCGACCATGTCCTGCTCCGCGATGCCCACGTTGACCAGCCGGTCCGGGAACTCCGCGGCGAAGCCGCCCAGCTTGCTCGACCCCACCGAGTCGTTGCACACGGCCACGATCCGGCTGTCGGCGCGGGCCAGCCGGACGAGCTCCTCGGCGAAGGCGTCCCTGCAGTCGTGCCGCTCCTCGACGATCAACGCAGTTCCTCTAGCGCGAGGCGGGTCTGCTCGGGGTCCGGCACCCGGTGATGCCACTCCACCCGATCCTCCATGAACGACACCCCTCGTCCCTTCACGGTCCTGGCGATCACGCAGCGCGGCCGGCCGGCGCGTGGCGCGGTGACGGCGTCCAGCAGCGCCAGATGGTCGTGACCGTCCACCTCGACCGCCTCCCACCCGAACGCCCGCCACTTGTCGGCCAGCGGCTCCAGGTCGTTCGTCGCGCTGGTGCGCGCGCCCTGCTGCAGCCCGTTGCGGTCCACCACGGCGGTCAGCGAGGCCAGCTTCCTGTGCCCGGCCGTCATGGCGGCCTCCCAGTTGCTGCCCTCCTGCAGCTCGCCGTCGCCCAGCACCACGACCGTCCTGGCCGCCGAGCCGCGCAGTCGCAGGCCCACCGCGACGCCCACGCCGACGGGCAGCCCGTGGCCGAGCGGGCCCGTGCTGGTCTCGACGCCGGGCACCGCCCTGCGGCTCGGGTGGCCGTTGAGCGGCGACAGCGGGGCCGCGAACGTCCGCAGGCGCTCGGCGGGGAAGAAACCGCAGGTCGTGAGCGTGGTGTAGAGGGCCACCGAGCAGTGTCCCTTGCTCAGGATGAACCGGTCGCGCTCGGGCCAGTCCGGGTCGGCAGGATCGACGCGCAGCACGGCGCCGTACAGGGTGGCCAGGATGTCCGTCACCGACAGGTCGCCGCCGGCGTGGCCGAGGCCCGCGCCGCTGATGGTGCCGATGACGGTACGCCGGATCCCGGCCGCCAGCGCCGCCAGGGCGGCGGCGGAGGCGGCCCGGTCGGAGTGCGCCAGCCGCTCGCGCAGCCGGCGCCACTCGCCGATGGCGTCCTGATCGGGCCGCAACCCGCCGCTTCCCGTCCGCGCTCCCGTGGCCGCCGTGCCGCCGGAGGCCGGGTCGGCGGGTGTCGTGATCGTCGTGTCGCTAGGTCGCACGTGCCATCCCGATCGCCGACCAGAGGAGCGCCTGCGCCGCGAGGGCGTCCTGCCGTTCCTGGGCGTCCTTGAGCGCGTCCAGGTCGATCCGGTCGCACACCTCCTCCAGCGCGCGGATGGTCCTGATGCTCTGCGAGAGCGCGCGTACCGGATCCTCCCTGAACGGGAACTGGTCGAGCAGCACCGGCTCGCTCCACCCGATCCGCCGCACCGCGAGCAGGTATTCGATGGTCTCGAACAGGTGCACCGAGGCGACCGGCAGGTCGTCGTCCCAGCCGCGCCAGTTGTCGTTCAGCTCGACCGAGACGAGCTTGCCGCGCCGGTGCACGAGCTGCACCGCCTCGGCCGGCGTCTCCCCGGCCAGCAGGGAGTGGCCGAAGTCCATGACGATGCCCACGTTGGGCTGGCCCGACTCGTCGATGGCCAGCAGCGTACGGGCCGCGTCGGCGAGCGTGATGCGCACCCGCGGCTCCTTCGCCTTGTACTCGATGGCGAACCGCACGTCGGGATGGGCGGAGGCGAGCTCGCGCAGCGCGTCCACGGTCAGCTCCCACAGCCGCGCGTAGTCGGCCTGGCCGGGCAGGTCGAACCCGTCCTGACCGGGCCAGAACTTCACGTAGTCGGCGCCCAGCTCCCGCGCCACCGCGACGGCCTCGTGCACGCGCTCGGCGGCGCGCCGGCGCACCGCCGGATCGGGGTTGGTGAACGCTCCCTTCACGAACTCCCGCGTGTAGAGGTGCGGGGTGATCGCCCTGGCCCGCAGCCCGCGCTCGGCCAGCGCCCCGGCCAGCTCCGACGCCTTGGAGATCCCGTCGGCGAAGGGCACGTTGATGTCCAGGCATTCCAGCCCGTCCACGGACGCCGCCAGGTCCAGCATCTCCGTCATGGTCCTGGCGGGGCCGTAGCCGTCGGTGGCGTACCTGTCGACGATCTGCCCGAACGCCCATATCCCCGCGCCGAACGTCAGCGCACTCATGGTGCATCGCCTCCTGTCGTGTGATGTGCCTGGCGCCCGGCGAAGGCGCGCAGCTTCGCGAAGAAGTCCTCGTGGATGAACCGGGCGTCGATCGAGTCGTACGTGCGGATCGGGCGGTTGGCGGCGGAGAAGTCGAGGCCGCCGTCGAAGCGGAAGTTCGGCGCGGGCCGCTCGACCCAGGTCCCGCAGTCGGGGTGCAGCATCAGCCCGATCGCGGGGGAGTCGCCGAGCACGCGGAACTCGATCGACCCGCCGTGCTGCCGCTCGTTCCACTCGACCAGCTGACGGACGAGGTACTCGCCGATCTCGCCGCACGGGGCGACCTTCTCGTCCAGCTCGGCGTAGCCGACGGCCATCATCCGGTACGTCGGCGCCGGGATCTGCCAGACCTTGACCGCCGAGGAGAAGACGATGTTGGCCGCCACGATGTCGTTGGACAGGTTGAACTCGGGCCTGCCGTCCTGCGGGCCGCGCCCGTCGTATCCGCCGCCGCCGATCCAGATCACGGTGACGTCCCGCTCGGCGATGCGCGGTTCGAGCAGCAGAGCCGCGGCCATGTCGGTCAGGGGGCCGAGGAAGGCGACGTAGAGCGGCTCGGCCACGTCGCGCAGGGCCTCCTCGATGATCAGGTCCACGCCGGGGGAGCGGACCGGGGTGCCGGCGTCGGGCAGCGCGTACGGCACCCCGTCCGCCACCGGCACCCGGCCGTCGAGCTTCATCAGCCGCAGCAGCAGCTCGATTTCCTCGCGGCTTTCCTCCAGGCTCCGCCTGGAGCGACGGTTGCCGAAATGCGCGGGCACCAGCCCGCGAATATCCAGGCTCGGGGAGAGCAGCGCGTGCACGATGGCGAATTGGTCGTCGGCCTCGTTTTTGGCATCGGTGTCGACGATCACTCTGCGCCGGTGGGAAAACGTCCTGCCCGCCATGGGCCCTCCCGAGCGTGAATAACTATTCAATACTGTATCTATATTCCGATATTAGGTTGTGACATTTGCCGTGTCAAGATCCCAGAGGATGAAGGAAAGGGCGTGCGGCGAGATCGTGTGGTCGTCGTGCGTGGCGTCCTCCAGCAGGTCCCACCGCCCCCGCTCGGGCCGCCCGCCGGCCAGCAGCCGCACCCGGTCGCGCACCGGGGCCTGATAGACCCGGTGGCTCACGCCGTTGAAGCAGCACTCGTCGAACCGGTTGAGTATCTGCACCTGGCTCCGGTTCGCGCCGATCGAGGCCATCACGTACATGTCGAGGAAGTCGTCGGAGCTCGAGGCGTAGAAGCCGGGGAACGCGGCCTTCGTCTGCTCGAAATCGCCGATCGTGGGGCTCGGCTTCGGCGAGGCCGGCCGCAGGAAGAACGGCAGCGAGCCCGCCACCGGGTAGCTGCGGGTGATCCGGGGGTCGAGCGCCGCGTAGACGGTCGTCGTCCAGCCGCCGCCGGACAGCCCGATCATCTCGACCGACTCCGGCCGGTACGTCCGCTCCGTGTGGTTGAGCGTGACCGTGAGCGGCTCCAGGAAGAAGGTCAGCGTGGAGAACTCCGCCGTCTCCCACGGGACGAGCTCGCGGTGCGAGGGCGGTGGCAGCATGGTGCCCGGATTGTTCGGGTCCTCGATGCCCTGCGCGTTCCAGTGGTGGAACGGCATCGCGTACACCATGACGCGGTAACCCCGGTCGAGCAGGGCCTGCGTGGTGCGGATCATCGTCTCGGGCGGCTCGCCGTGGCCGTTGTGGTACAGCGCCAGGCGGCGGTTCCAGCCCGTGCGGGGGAGCAGGTCGTACACCTTGGCGGTGACCTGATACCTGAGCGGGACCGTCAGCAGGTCGATCCGGCGCACGCCGGTGAGGTCCTTCAGCTCCGCCGGGGCGGCCACGCCCGTCTCGACCCGGGGCAGGGTCCTGGGCGGGCCGGCGCCCTTCCAGATGTAGCCGGCCATGGCCGCGCGCCTGGCCTCGATGTCGCCGGCCGACGCGATGCCGATCAGCGGCTCGATGTCGACGCCGGCGACGGCCGGGGGCAGGGTCTTGTACTCGGGGCCGAACCTGGCCGCCGCCTCCTGGTTCACCGGGGCCACCGGGCGGGGGGCCGGCTTGCCGCCGGTGCCCGTTCTGCCGGCTCCGGTCTCGATGGCCTGCGCCGCCGCGGCCGGCGCGGCGGTGGTGACCAGAGCGGCGCCGATCCCGCCCAGCACGCCCCCCAGCACCCTGCGCCTGCTCGCACTCACGCCCGCGTCCCCGCCCGCACCGGCGCTCGCGCCCGCACTTATGCCCGCCTCCGGGGTGTTCTGTCCGTTCGTCACTTCGCCGCTCCGTCCGCCGATTCGGGGTTCCAGCCGCCCAGCACGTACGCCGGGTCGCTCCACTGAGCCGCCTCGGCGTCGGTGAGTTGCCGGGAGCAGGGCAGCCGCTGCGAGAGGTCGACCGGCTCGCCGTCCAGGCCGGTGCTGCGGTACTCCCAGAACGAGGCCGACTGGGCCTGGGCGCAGTCGTTCGGGTCGATCTGCCAGCCCACCGGCGCGATGTGGGTGTCCATCTTCGTGTCGATGAACACCGCCTGGCTGTGGGTGAACCGCCACACCGCGGCCCGGCTGAGCATCACCGACCCCGCCGGCACGCCGGGCGCCTGCGTCAGCCGCGTGCGCACCAGCACGATCCCCGGCCGCGTCTCGTCGTTGCGGCTCTGCGTGATGTAGCCGGAGTCGGTCGACTCCAGCACCGAGTCCTGGATGAACACCGTCCCGGTGCCCCAGATGAAGTCCGTGTCACCGCTGATGCGGCTGTCGGTGACGAACCCCTTGCCCTGGAGCCGCAGCGTGTCCTGATTGCTGCGCAGATCCACCCGTTCCAGGACGATGCGCTCGTTGTTCCCGCGGAACGCCTCCGCCTGCGACCCGCCGTCCGGCGTCGTGTTGTGCACGGTGAGGTCGGCGAGCCGGAAGTCGGCCGCGTCCACGCCGAACGTCTGCCGCCAGCAGTTGTGCAGGTCCGAGGTCTCCAGCACGCGGCGCGGGCACACGTCCGCCGGGCCGCCGTCGGCCAGCGCCTTGTCGCCGTTGCGCAGGTCGTTGTTCGGGTACGCGATCACGGTGCGTCCCGCGCCCGCGCCCTTCACCGTGAGGTGCGGCCGGTCCTCGCGGACGTACACGATCTCGGTGTAGACGCCGGGCTTGACGTCGATGGTCACCGGCCGCCGGTTCCCGGTCGGCACGGCGTCGATCGCGCCCTGCACGGTGCAGAAGTCACCGTCGCCCGCGGCCGAGACCTTGAGGCGGCGGGGGTCGCCGTGCGGCGGGCGCTTCCTGGTCCTGAACCGCCAGTCGCCCGGGTCGCGCACGCCGTCCCATCCGGGGAAGACGCCGGGATCGACGGTGACGTAGTACTCCTCGCCGTACTCCAGCGGGTGGTGCGGGTAGACGGAGGCCCGCGTGCCGTCGATCATGATCGACTCGTACGAGAAGTCGTGCGGCAGCCCCGTGTCCGAGACGGCGGCGCCGATGTTCTTCCTGTCGGTCTTCGCCGTGGCCGCCTCGACGCGGTCGGCGAGCGTGCCGTCCGCGCGGCGGATCTCGATCGCCCCCGAGGCGCCGAGCGCGGGCGCGCCGCCCGGGAAGGTGCTGGGGAAGGTGATCGTCAGCGGCGCGTCCACGCACGTCCCGCCGCCCCGCCCGGGGACCGAGAACCGGGGGCCGCCGCCGGAGGCGGCCGTCGTCTGGGAGGTGGGGGAGGGCGGTGATGTCGCAGGTCGCTGGGGTGCGGAGGAGGACGCGGACGCCGTGCCGGGCGGCGTCCCTAAGGCGAGCGCGGTCACCGCCGCCGTCACGAGAACCGGGATCTTTGCCTTCACATTCGGCCTCTCTATGCGCGAATGGATAGTTGGCTTTGAATATATATGTAGACCTGCTGACAAGATCGGTCAAGGGTGATGAGCCTTGTCTGTGCCCGCACCTTCGTGGCATGCTGTCGGCCACGCCTGAAGTGACACGTGTAGACTCCGGGAACGACCTGGTCAGCGGCCAGAAGGAGCAGCCATGAAGAAGAGCCTGGCCCTCATGAGCCTCCTGGCCGTGCTCGCGGCGGCCGGATGCGGATCGGGAGACGCCGGCGCGAACACGCTCAGCTTCCTCGGCCCGGAAGATCCCAAGACGTTCCAGCCGGTGATCGACGGCTTCGAGGCCAAGCATCCCGGGGCCCGGATCGCGTACACGCAGATCCCGTTCGACCAGCTCAACAGCACGCTCCAGCAGCGGCTGGCGGCCGAGGACGAGACCATCGACGTCTACACCGTCGACCAGCCGCGCGTCTCCGCCCTCGCCGCCCGCGGCTTCCTCGTGGACCTCAGCGACTGGAAGGAGCGCGTCAAGCAGGCGGCGCTGCCCGCCCAGTACGACGTCAACGAGTTCAGGGGCAAGCTCTGGTCCGTCCCCATCTGGACCTCCGACCAGTTCCTCTTCTACAACAAGACCCTGCTGAAGCGGGCCGGCGTCACCCCGCCGTCCAGCGACCCCGCCGAGCGCTGGACCTGGGAGCGTACGGTCGAGGCGGGCAAGCAGGCGCAGGCCAGGGGCGGAGCCCAGTGGGCGCTCATCCCCGAGCAGATCGAGCAGTACTACCAGCTCCAGAGCCTGCCCGAGTCGCTCGGCGGCGGATCCGGCATCACCGGCGCCGACATGCTCACCCCCGCCCTGACCACCGACGGCTGGCTCAAGGCGATGACCTGGTACCGGGACCTGTTCGCGGGCGGGCTCGCCCCACGCGGGGTCGGCTCGTTCCAGACCTCGCCGCTGTTCACCGAGGGCAAGGTCGCCTTCTTCGCCGGCGGGCCGTGGGACGTCGGCACGTTCGGGGCGGCCGAAAACCTGGACTGGGGGGTGGCGCCGTACCCCTACTTCGAGGGCGGCAAGCAGGTCACGCCGACCGGCTCGTGGTCCTGGGGCATCAACCCGGCCTCCAAGAAGCAGCGGCTGGCCCGCGAGTTCCTGGAGTACGCCGCCCTCGACCCCGAGGGAAACCTGCTGACCACCAAGGCCAGCCCGATCATCCCGGCGAACCGGGCGGCCTTCGAGAAGTACGTCCCCACCCTCGACGCCCTCGCCGGCGAGAAGAGCAGAGGCGCGGGCGCGATCCTGACCTACGACGCCGATCACACGGCCGTGGCGCGGCCCCGTTCGGTCGGCTACATCCAGTTCGAGGACATCATGACCAAGACGTTCGCCGACATCCGCAACGGCGCCGATCCCAAGCCGCGGCTGGAGCAGGCCGCGCGGGAGGCCACCACCGCCTGGGCCCAGCTCCGATGACCACCCCACCCCCCACCCCGCAGTCCTCCATCCCGGGGCGACCCGACGCCCCGAGGAGGCCCCGGCTCGCCGACCGCCCGGCGGCGGTCGCGCTGGCCTTCCTCGCCCCCGCCCTCGTCGCCCTGCTCGTCCTGCGCCTCCTCCCGGCCGGGATCGCGTTCGTCAGCAGCCTCAACCACACCAGCCTGCTCACCGGCGAGACCTACTTCGTCGGCCTGCGCAACTACGCCACGCTCTTCTCCGACCCCACGTTCCTGCAGAGCGTCCGCGTCACCCTGCTGTTCAGCGTGATCGTCAACCCGCTGCAGATCGCCGCCGCCCTCGCCCTCGCCGTCCTGTTCACCCGGCGCTTCGCCGGCGTGCGGTTCCTGCGCGTGCTGGTCATCCTGCCGATCGCCGTCCCGCCCGCCGTCTCCGCGGCCGTCTGGAGCGTCGCCTACCGCCCCGACGGCCTGCTCAACTCCCTGCTCACCGTGCTCGGCCTCCCGCCGCAGCCCTTCCTCACCTCACCCGGCCAGGCCCTGTGGTCGCTGATCGTGCTGCTGTCGTGGATCGGTGTCGGCTACTGGATGATGTTCCTCATCGCCGGTCTCCAGGACATCCCGATCTCCCTGTACGAGGCCGCCGCCATCGACGGCGCCTCCGCCTGGCGCCGCTTCTGGCACGTCACCCTGCCGCTGCTGCGCCGGCCGCTGGCGTTCGTGCTGGTGGCCGACACCGTGGCGAACTTCCTCGTCTTCGCTCCCGTACAGATGCTGACCAACGGCGGCCCGGAGGGCTCCACGAACGTGACCATGTACGACATCTTCACCCGCGCCTACACCGTGGGAGACCTGAGCCTGGCCCAGGCCGAGGTGATGCTGCTGGTGCTGCTCGTCCTCGCCGTGGTCGTCGTCCAGTTCCGGCTCCTGCGCGGGAAGGACTGAGCCCCCGTGTCCAGACGCCTCTACACCCTGCTCGCCACGGCCATCGGGCTCGCCTTCGCGCTGCCGCTGCTGTGGGCGCTGTCCAGCTCGCTGCGCGGCGGGTCGGAGATCTTCCAGCACATCTCGCGGCTGTCGTGGGAGACGCTCGTACCGGCCTCGCCCACGCTCGCCAACTACGGCGCCCTGGCCACCGGCACCTTCGGCCGCGCCATTCTCAACTCCCTCTTCGTCGCCCTGGTCACGGTGGCGGCCGGCCTGCTCATCTCGGCCGCGGCGGCGTTCGGCCTGTCGGCGCTGCGCTTCAAGGGACAGGGGGCGCTGTTCGCGATCGTCGTGCTCAGCTTCCTCATCCCGTTCGACGCCATCGCGATCCCGCTGGCGACCCTCTTCCGCGACTGGGACCTCACCAACACCTACGCCGGCCTGATCCTGCCCGGCCTCGGCCACGGCCTGGCCATCTTCCTGCTGCGCCAGTTCTTCCTCGCCATCCCCGGCGACCTGGTGGAGGCCGCCCGCATCGACGGCCTGGGCTGGTTCGGGGTGTTCGCCCGGATCTACCTGCCGCTCTCCCGGCCCGCCCTGGTGAGCGCCGGCCTGACGCTGTTCATCTTCCAGTGGCAGTCGTACGTCTGGCCGCTGCTCATCGGCACCGGCACCGACCACCAGCTCGGGCCGATCGCGCTGGCGAACATGCGCGGCCAGTTCACCATCGACTACGGTCAGCTCTTCGCCGGCTCGATCGTGCTGACGGTCATCCCGCTGCTGATCATCCTCCGCTTCCAGCGCCACTTCACCCAGTCCATCGCCACCACCGGCCTCAAGTAGCGTCCCGGCGGGGACGGCAACGCTGACTCGACCACCCATACTCATTCCACGAAAGGTCTCCATGACTGCCCGGACCCCCACCCACGTCGTCTTCGACACCGACATCGGCTCCGACGTGGACGACGCGCTGGCACTCGCCGTCCTGCTCGGCTCGCCGGAGGCGGACCTGCTCGGTGCCACCACCGTGTACGGAGACACGCTGCTCAGGGCCCGCCTGACCAAGCGCCTGGCCAGCCTGGCCGGCCGTTCCCTGACCGTCGTCCCCGGCGCCGCCGAGACCCTGACCGGCAGGCCCGTCTGGTGGGCGGGGCACGAGGGCCGGCTGTTCAGCGACCTGGACACGGAGACCGCCGACCCGGGGGACGCGGTGGCGTACCTCGTCGACCGGGTCACCGCCGCGCCCGGCGAGGTGGACGTGGTCGCGGTCGGCCCCCTCACCAACATCGCCAAGGCGATCACCTCCGCTCCCACCTTCGCCCGCGACGTACGGCACCTGTGGATCATGGGCGGCCGCTTCGACGTCGCCGAGCCCGAGCACAACCTCAAGTGCGACCCGGAGGCGGCGGCCGTCGTCTTCGGCTCCGGCGCGCCGATCACGGTGACCGGCCTGGAGATCACCACCACCGTCCGGCTGGACGCCACCGACGTCGCCGCCATCGCCGCGGCCGGGCCGCTGGGGGAGGCGCTGAAGGCGGAGATCGAGCAGTGGTGGCGGTTCTGGAACGAGGAGTGGAACTGCCCGCACGACCCGATCACGGTGCTGACCCTGCTCGCACCGGACCTGTTCACGTTCAGCCCGGAAGGCCGGGTGACGGTGGAGCCGGACGGGACCAGCAGCTTCGCAGCAGGAGGCGGCCGCACCCGCATCACCACGGCCGCGCCGGCGGAACGAGTGGCCCAGGAGATCGTCCACCGCATCATCTCCGCCACCACTCCGGCCTGACCGACGTCGCAGGCCCTTTCCGGTCAGCCGGTCAGGCCGGCGGCCCGTCCACGAGCTTGTGTAGGAACTCCTGGGTCTCGGAATCGACCGCGTAGAGCACCACCCCCGCGAGCCCTCGGGTCAGGAGCACCTTGTAGGTGTTGCGGACGAGCCGGTCGAACTGCTCGTGGGTCACGGTCGACTTCGTCAGATCCTTGTCGTGGCTGCCCGCGCGGTCGGGGACCATCCGCCCGCCGCGAGCGAGGAGATCGGGCCCGATGATCACGCCGGCCCAGTCGAACTCCAGCCCTTGGGCGGTGTAGACGCAGCCGACCTGGCCGAAGCCGCCCGGGGAGGTCGCCCAGATGTGACTCGGCGGCGCCTGCCCGACCCTGGAGGTGCTGTTGGCGTTCCAGGGATGTTCCCAGCCGTCGATCTTCACGTCGGGGACCAGGCTCTTGTCCGCGTTCGGTTTGCTCCACGGCCAGCAGTAGCCGGCGGTCATCCGCGCGGTCCAGCCGTCGGCGAGCTTGGCCCCGAGCACGGACTCCATGTGGGCCGGCGACTCGGCCACGATCACCTCGAAATTCTCGTCCCCTTCCCACGGCTCGGGCAGGGCGTCGCCGTCCCACTCCGCGTCCTCGCCACCGAGACCGAGCAGCCGCCGGACCCACAGGTCGTAGGCGACACTGCCGCCGCACCGCCACTGACCTTCGAGCGAGATGTGGTGGTGGCGCACGTTCAGCCGCTGGGCGTGAGCCTTGATGGCGGCCAGGGTGCCCACCTCACCGGGCTTGACCACCTGATGTTCGTCGAGGAAGAAGACAGGCACCCGGGCGGCGTTGATCAGGTCCTCGATCTGCGGGTTGTCACTGCACTTCTCCCTGCGGAAACGGTCGAAGGACTTCAGCCGGGCGCGATGAGCCTCGTCGGCGATCAGGATCTCGGCCTCGTTGGGGCGCGCCTGCGCGAAGTCGTTGAAGTACCTGAAGAGGTTCCGCAGCTCTTTGTCGCCGCCCGTGACGAAGCGGCGCATCGTCTCGGTGAAGGCCCTGGACCCGGTGGCGTACCACGTCTTGCGCTTGTCCTGGGTCATGTGGCGCAGGAGCTCCATGGCCACCGCGGTCTTGCCGCTGCCGGGACCGCCGGTGATGGTCACGACGCGTTTGGTGTTCGCGGCGAAGGCGCTCTCGACCGCGTGGCGAACGATGTCGAACGCCGTCTGCTGCTGGTCGAGGAGGATGAAGGCGTCCCGGCCCTTGAGCACCTCCGCGGCTTTCTTGAGCAGCGGCTGATTCGGCTGGACCCGTCCGTTGAGCAGTCGCTCCGCCGCCTGCCGTCCTTCGCCGTCACCGAAGCGGCCGCTGAGGTAGTCGATGAACGCGCTGCGCTCCGTCTTCGTGTAAAGCCGCACGTTCTCGTCCAGGGCCAGCTTGAACAGGTCGCGCACGCTGTGCCGGGTCGCGTTGTGCAGGTAGACGACGCCTTCCACGGCTTGCGGATCCCCGTCCAGCGCGCTGCAGTTCTCCACGAGCCGGCGGCGGTAGCCGGACACCTGGATGACGGGATGGGTGTCGTACTCGTTCCGGCTGCCCGGCACGACCACCAGCTTCTCGTCCTCCTCGTACAGCTCGGCCTCGCTCCACTGCTTGAGCTCGACGACCACGAACAGATCCTTGCCCGTGCGCCGATCGGTGCCGGCGAGCACGGCGTCCGCCGAACTGCGCCTGTTGTGGGGCATTGGATATTCGAGCATCACCTCGATCCGGCCGAGCCCGGCGTCGCGCAGGTCCCGGACCAGCGCGGACACGCTGTTGGTCCACGCCCGCAGCTGGCTCTTGGTCGCCGGTCGCCCCGTCTGACGCTTCGTCGCCTCGGCGAGCGAGGCGGTGAACGCCTTCTCCATCTCCGAGGTGGGCGCCGTCAACGCGGCGAAGAGCTGGTCCACCGACCCCACGTAGGCGGGTGCGGGTGGCTTGGCCATGCGATACCCCCAAGGCACGAGTGATTCGTGCGGTGTGGGGGCGTGTCCGGATCACCGGAAGCCCGTCGGGCCGCTTCTGACAGTGGTGCTGAGCTATGCGGCGGGCAGCAGCCGCCTCAGGAACGTCTGGGTCTCGGCGTCGGCCGAGTAGAGGAGAGTGCCGAGCATTCCGCGGGTCAGCAGGACCTTGTAGGTGTTCCTGATCAAGCGGTCGGCCTCCTCGTCATCGGTGCCGCGAGTGAGAGCCGGGTCCCTGCTCGCCGCTCTGACCGTGATCAGCCGGCCGTTCCGCGCGACCAGATCGGGCCCGATGATCACGCCGTTGTAGTCGTACTCGAAGCCCTGAGCCGTGTAGACGCAGCCGACCTGCTCGAAACCGCCGTCCATGGTCGCCCACAGCGCGCTCGCGGGAGCCTGGCCCACGGCTCGGTCGCCCTTGACGTTCCAGGGGCGGGTCCAGTCGCCGATCCTGACGTCGTGGACGAGCGTGTCGTCCTTGCGCGGCTCGCTCCACGGCCAGCAGAAACCGGCCGTCATCCGAGCGGAGTAGCCCGCGTCCAGCTTCGAGCGGAGCAGGTCTTCGAGTCTCCGGGGCGAATCGACCGCGGCGACCGTGAAGTGATCGTCCCCCGTCCACACTTCGGGGAGGCCGGGTCCCAGCCCGAGCAGGCGCAGCACCCAGTTCTCGTAGGCGCGGCTGCCGCCGCAGCGGAACTGCTCGCCGAGGGAGATCTCCTGGACGCGCACCCCGCGAGCCCGCGCGTGCGCCCTGATCTCGGCGACGGTGCCCATCTCCCCAGGCCGTACGACCTGATGCTCGTCGAGCAGGAAGACCGGCACCCGCGCCGCGTCGATGAGCTCGTCGATCTGGCGGCGGTCGCCGCGCAGATGGGCGGCGGTGTAGCGGGTCTGCGAGGTCTCCCGGATCCGATGGGCCTCGTCGCAGATCAGCACGTCGAGGTCGTTGGGACGGGCCTTCGTGAAGCCGTTGAAGTATTTGAACAGGCTCTTCACCTTCGACGATCCCCTGCCAGGCACCCGTCGCAGCGTCTCGGTGAACGAACGGGACCCGGTGGCGTGCAGGACGGCTCGCCCCTGCCGCGACAACTCGCCCAGCAGGGATAGGGCGATGACGCTCTTGCCGCTGCCCGGCCCGCCGGTGACGATGACGACCTCCTTGGCACCCGCCCGCCGTGCCCGCTCGACGGCGTGCTGGACGAGTTCGTAGGCCAGACGCTGCTCGGCGAGGAGGACGAACTGCTCCCGTTCCTTGATCTCCTGGGCCGCGAGCGCGAGCAACCGCTTCGACGGACGGATCGCACTTTCGAGTAAGCGGTCGGCGGCGTCGGTGCCGGGTCGCGGCGCGAACTGGTCACGCAGGAACCGGAGGAAGTCCGCGCGCCGGCTTCTGGAGAACATCCGGGCCCGCCCATCGCCCGCCGCCGGGTACAGATCCCGTACGTCCGGGTCGGCCGCGTTGTGCAGGTACGCCACACCGGTGAGGGCGTCGTCGCGCCCATCGAGCACCTCGGTGAAGTCGGCGAGGTAATCGCAGTAGCCCTGCACCTGGAGCGCCGGATGCAGCCGGGGAGCGCCCGGCCATCCCTCCACCAGCACGAGCTCGGGATCGTCCTCGTACAGCTCAGCCTGGCTCCACTGCTTGAGCTCCACCACCATGTAGGCGTCGCGCCCGGTGTGCGGGTTCACGCCCGCGAGCACGACGTCGGCGCGCTTGCTGGTCAGCGGAAGCTGGTATTCGATGAGCATCTCGACCGCGCCCAGCCCGGCGTCGAGCAGGTCACGTGCGAGCACGGGAAGGCTGCGGTCCCAGGATCGCGACTCCGCGGGGGAGGGGCTGATGTGCGCGGTCCTCCCGAGGTGCTCCGCGATGGCCTCGCTGAGCCGCCGCTCGGGGATCGAAGCACTGGTCACGAGCTTGACCAGGCTTTCGGCGGAGTGCCGAAACGCCGTCACGGACCTACCCCCAGGCAGCACGAGAGACTCGTGCGGTATGGGGGCGTGTCCGGAGATCAGCCGATCCGCGGAAGCCCGTCGGGCCGCATCACTACGACAGGCAGATTACCTCGATCGACCGACGTTTTCCCGCGAAGGCGGCTCGTCGCTCCGCGGGGCCGGATCGCCTCTCACTGAGCAGTCTTCGGCCGGGATCGGGGCGGCATGGACGTGGGGTTCAGCGGTGGAGGCGGGGTTCCGGGCAGCCGCAGGAGCCTCGGGTGACCAGGGTGGCGGAGAAGATCTCCGTCAGGGGCTCCTCGTTCTCCTTCTCGATCGCCGCCACCAGGGTTTCCGTGGCGCGGCGGGCCATCTCGGCTATCGGCTGGCTGATCGTGGTCAGGCCGGGCACCGTGTACGCCGCCTCCCTCGCCCCGTCGAACCCCACCACCGCCACGTCCTGCGGCACCCGGAGCCCGAGGTCGGCGGCGGCGCGCATGGCGCCGATGGCCTGGGTGTCTATGGAGGCGAACAGGGCCGTGGGGCGCTCGGCCGAGGAGAGCAGGCGCAGCGCCGCGTCATAGCCGCCCTCCAGGCTGAACTCCCCCTCCGCGATCAGGTCGTCCGCCCTCAGGTCGGCCGCCGTCGGTTCGGCCGGGGTGAGCGGGCTCGTCGCCGGTCCGGGCGGGAGGAGGGCGGACTCGCGCAGGGCTCGTCGCCGGCCGATGGCTCTGAGGCGGACGGGGGTGATGTCGAGAGGGCCGCCGATGTAGCCGATCCGCCGATGGCCGTGCTGGACGAGGTGGCGGGTGGCCTGGTAGCCGCCCTCCTCGTCGTCCACCGCCAGCCGGGAGAAGTGGGGCGGCGCCGTATGGTCGATGGTGACGACCGGGACGCGGCCCCGCATCTCCTCGGCCCGCTCAGGCGTGATGGGTACGCGCATCAGCACCAGCCCGTCCACCTGGTGCTCCATGAAGCGCCTGACGTAGCCCTCCGCCCGCATCGGGTCCTCGGCGGAGTTGCCCAGCAGCACCGAGTAGCCCCGCTGCCAGGCCACCTCCTCGCAGGCCCGGGTGAACTGGCTGAAGAACGGGCTGGTGCCGCCGGTGTTGCCGGAGGCGATCACGCCGATGGTCCACGTACGGCGGGCACGCAGCGACCTGGCCACCGCGTTGGGCCGGTAGCCGAGCTCCGCCACCGCCGCCAGCACCCGTCGCCTGGCCGCCTCGGAGACGGGCTTGGGCCCGTTGTTGATCACATAGCTGACCACGGCGGGGGAGGTGCCCGCCAGGCGCGCCACGTCGTTGCGCGTCACCATGCTCGTCCCACCCCGGCTCTCACGAGCACAGCTTACGGTCCACCGGTCCCTTCAGGGCCGCGCGAGGTGAAGCCGGGCCGTCCAGGCCGCGTGAGGCTGTGCCGGCTCAGTCCTGGCCCGATGAGGAGTACGCGGCGGGCCGGCCCGTGTCCGGGAGTTTGCCGAGTTTGTTCACCTCGTTCGTCAGCCCTTCCAGCACCGCCCGCAACTGGACCTGCGTGACCTCCGCGAACGTGCGCAGGTAGGCGATCCGCCGTTCGAGTTCCTCGGCGTCGGCCGACTGCTGCGCGCCGCTCGACCGGTAGACGTTGACCGCCTGGTTGCCGGCCTCCTCCGCCCGCTGCTGCGCCTCGTGCAGGATCTGCTCGTACTGGTGGCGCGCCTGGCCCACCAGGCGGCGGGCGTAGTCCTCGGCCTCGGCGATCTGGGCGTCGGCGGTCTGCTGGGCGCGCGACAGCAGGTTGACCGCGTCGACGTTCAGCTTCTTGGCGCCGGAGTTGTCGACGTCGGTGCCGCGTTCCTTGTACCAGTTCTTCAGCCGTTCGACCTCGGCGCGCAGGTCGGCCTTCTCCATGTCGCCGGTGGCGATGTCGTCGGCCACGCGATACAGGAAGGCCCGTACCTCGTCCTCGCTGTATCCGCGGTGCCCGAGCTTGGTGCGGGAGAAGTCCTTGTTCCGCACGCGATCAGGGGTGAGGCGCCGCTGGTCGTTCGACGGGCGCTCTCCCCATGGCGTCTCTGCCGTCACGGCTCCCTACCTCCAGCTGTGGTGAACTCGTCGAAGCGGATCAGCTCGGGCGGCACGCCGGCGTCGAGGAGCCGGGCGACGGAGTTCTGCACCATCTCCTCGGAGCCGCAGACGAAGACGTCCTGGCCGCGCCACGCCTTCAGCGCGACGTCCACGGCATGGCCGTGCTCACCGCTGTAGAAGGCGTCGCGGGACACGACGGGCACCACGCTCAGCCAGGGGTTCTCGGCCTCCATCTTGGACAGGGCCTCGAGGTCGTACAGCTCGCGGGAGGTCCTGGCGCCGACGAAGAGGCGGACGCCCCGGGGCGGGCCCTCGTACGCCACCTGCTCGACCAGCGCCTTGAGCGGCGCCAGACCGGTGCCGCCCGCGATGAGCAGGAGCTCTTTGGACTGGTTCTGGCCGAGCGTCAGCCGGTCGCCCACCGGGGCGCCGACCTTGAGGATGTCACCGCGCTGCGCCCCGTGGACCAGGGCGGTGCTGACCACGCCGCCGTCGACCACGCGTACGTGCAGGTCGATCGTGTTGTCGCGGCGCGGGGCGTTGGCGAAGGAGTAGAAGCGCCACAGCTTCGGCCGCAGCGCGACCGAGATGGAGGCGGACTGGCCGGCGCGGAAGGCGTACTGGTAGTTCAGGCGGGCGCGGATGACCGCGATGCCGGGCGCGCGCTCCTCGTGCAGGATGATCTCGCCCTCCCACCAGGGAGGCGTGACGGCTGAGGACTCCTCGGCCGCCTCGGTCATCACCTTCGCGACCAGCCCGTACGCCGCCGTCCAGTCACGCGCCAGGGCCGGCGTCCAGCGGTCGCCGAGGAAGTGCTCCAGCGTCGCGAGCAGCGCCTGCCCGACGGCCGGATAGTGCTGGGCGACCACGGCGAACTTGCGGTGGTCGCGGCCGAGCTGCTGGAGGAACGGCACCACCTCGTTCACCCGGTCGACGTTGCTGACGACGTGCCCCAGCGCGTTGACGAGCCGGTCGCGCTGGGTGGCCATGGACACCGGGAACAGGGCGCGGGTCTCCGGGTACATGAGGAATAAGGCGGAGTAGAAGAACAGCGGCACCTGGTCACCCGACTGGGCGACCAGCTGCCAGCTGCCCTTCAGGGCTTGCGTGTCCACTTATCCCGCTGCCCCTACGGGCTTTTCCACGATGGAGCCGCGCACCTGGCCCAGCACGGTGGCGACATGCTCGATGAGGCCGTCGTCGGCGCCGAAGTCCTCGCGCAGCACGGTGACCAGGATCTGGCCGACCCGCTCGTAATGCTCGCCGGTGACGCCCATTCCGCGGTGGGCGTCGCCCAGGTCGTGGCCTTCGTAAACTTCCGGGCCACCGAGGACGGAACACAGCAGCATGACCATGTGCCGCTTGAGCCGGACCATGTCGACGCCGTCGAAATACGGCTTGAGCTCGGCGTCGTCAAGCACGACCACATAGAAGCGGTCGACCACGTCGCGAATGGTCGAAGCGCCGACCTGCTCGTAGTACGAAGCCATGAGAACTGCAAACCTCCTGAATGAAACGACATTTTCCTGCGTATCAACGCGCGGTTAATTCGCCGGTTCTGTGGTGTCGCCGAAATCCCTTCCGACTGGACTCTCCTCAGTCGGGTGCCTGGGTACCCTCCTCGGCGGAAGCCTCGACCTTGAGGCGTACGCGGGTTCCGGGCCAGGCCCGTACGCTCATGACCTCGCCGTCGCGGCGGCGACCGCGTCTGGTCCGAGTGCCATTCATGCCCCCATGATGCGGACTCTGCGCCGGGCCCTTACCTGTGCCGGCTCTTAACCACCGGATTTTCCGAGCACGTGAAGATGTGTCAGAAACATTAGGGGGTGAGCAGACCGCCCGCAACCCGTATGGAGACGGCAATGGCCGGTTTTCGGCCGGCCATTCCGTCTTTCGCGGCTATTCCACGCGGAGGGCTCGATACGGTCGGTTCGGGGAAGAAAGCACGCGCCATGCGTTACCGAATGCGCGCGTCCGGCCGCGAAACGTCAACATTACCGTGCGGCCGGACCGGGAAACGTCACGCGATTCGGCCGTCACGATTACGAAGCGTCGATCCGGCCGGCCCCGTTCGGAGCGCGAAAGGTTGATCCGGCGGTCCGTTCAGCCGGCGGCGGCCTCCCCGTACGGCACCAGCCTGACCGGGCCGAGCAGACCGTACGGCTGGCGGGTCAGCCCGCCGTAGACCTCCGGATCGGCCACCCTGAGCCGGTTGCCGAGCGGGGTCGCCACCTCCACCTCGACGGTGTTGGAGCCGCGCCGGAGACGGGAGCCGAGATCGATCACCGGGTGGAGCTGGTCCACCGGGTCGAGCCGGCGGCCGTTGACGGTGACCCGGCAGGTGTCGGTGACCTCGCCCAGCTCCAGGTACGCCGGCGAGCCGTCCCAGTCCAGCCGCGCCGTGTACGTCCCCACCCCCGAGGCGTCGGCCAGCTCGGGGATCTCCGGCCAGGGGACCAGGCGGTCGAGGCGCACCGTGTGCACCGTCTTCGCCGTTCCCGCTGGTCCGGGGCCCCAGGACTCGACCCGCAGCCGCCACGAGGTGAGCTCGACGGGGGCGGCGACGGGGCCGATGACGGTGGTGACGGTGCGGCCGTCGGACAGGGTGGTGGTGTAGGTGCCGGGCCGGGCGGCGCGGACGAGCAGGCGTCCGGCGGGGGAGAAGGTCACCTGGTCGGCGTCGGTGCTGGTGGCGTGCGTACGGGCACCCATCGTCCTGTCGGCGGGCGAGTCGGACGAGTCGGGCGAGTCGGGCGAGTCGGAAGGGCCGGAGCCGGACGAGCCCGACGTGTTGAACGAAGCCGACGATCCGGGCGATCCGGGCGAGGGGTGCGTGCTGAACAGGCCGGGGCGGGCGATGGCGATGATCCGGGCCTGGCCGGTGCGCAGGGCGACCCGCAGGCGCACCCCCTCGTCCCCGTCGTCCGCGTACAGCGCGACCCGCGTGACCCGTCCCGTCCACGGATCCAGCAGGTACGGCACCCCGTCACGATCGGCGCGGGCCAGCGTGACCTCGTGGTCGATCGGGGCGACGGGAGGCTTCACGTTCTCCTGGTGCCTGCCGTTGCACAGGTAGTAGTAGTCCACCTCCCCGTCCACCCGGCGCAGGGTGAGCAGCGTGGACGGCGTCGCGTACCGGACGTCGGGACGCACGCCGAGCGAGGCGAGCGCGGCGGGCACGTCCGTCTGGGCCGCGATCGTCCGCACCGTGGGCTCGGCGGTCAGCGACGCGACGAGGGCGCGGAGCCGTTCGTCGTCGTCGCCGTCGCGCGGCACGCCGGGCACCGAGGCCGCCGACCAGTCGCCGAGCAGGACGACGGGCAGGCCCGCGCGAGCCAGCTCCAGCAGCCGCCGGGCCGTCGCGAGCGTCATCGTGCACTCGCCGGCGTAGAAGCGGTCGCCCTCGACGAACAGCGCCTTGTACGCGGGCCCGCCCAGCCGCCCCTCCCTGACCCGGGCCGTGGGGAGGTCGAGCAGGGGGCCACTGACGAACTGGTGGGTCCACCCGGTGGGCACGCCGCTCGCGGTGAACCAGGAGGCGCCGATCCCGGTCTTGGTGTAGCCGGTCTGCCGCAGCACGGCCACGTCCACGCGCGGCACTCCCTGTTGCATGATCAAATGAATTCGCGCGAAATATCGGGAAATGTCGTGGATGTGGGTCCAGGTCGGCTGGCGCGGCCCCCACGACTCCGCGTACCCCGCCTTGCCGTCGTACGGCGTGAACGCCGCGAACCCCGGCCACGCCGCCCCCGGCGCGCTCGCGTACGAGAAGCCGTGCAGCACCGTCTGGTTGAGCCCGGCCGCGTACGCCCCGCTCATCGTCAGCAGCAGCTTGCGCCAGGTCGTCGTGTAGGCCCCGCCCTGGTACGCCCCCGCCTCGCAGGACAGCACCTCACCGCCCGCCAGATCCCGGCCTCCGGCCAGGCAGCGGTAGTCGTCGAGGTTCTTGAAGCCCAGCGACTCGCCTTCCGGCACGTCGAGGATGGCCGCCGCCTCGATGGCGTCGGTCCGCAGCCCGTACGGCTGCGCCCGCAGCCGCAGCCCCAGCGAGTGCGCCCAGTCGCGCAGCCGGATGAAGTGGTGCTCGTTGAGCAGTTCGGAGACCGTGTCCCAGAAGTCCTTGCGGGCGTGCCGGGTCAGGACGGGATCGTAGGCGAAGACCGGGTCCTCGTCCGCCAGCATGACCACCGGCAAATAGGGCGCCAGCGCGTACCCGCGCCGCCGCTCGAACTCGGCGGGCAGGTCCGGCGTCCACGGCAGCGCGTCGCTCTCGATCTCGATGGAGTCCTCGAACAGCGCCCCGCCCGAACGCCGCAGCAGGCCGCGCACGGCAGGGGTGAGCAGCTCGGACGTCCAGAAGTCGATCACCGCCTGGGTGCCGGCCCGGCTGAAGTGGTCCACGACGTAGGACTCGGGCGCGGTGTGCGGGCCGGACTCGGGGCGCTGGCCGGTGCCGCGCTGCCAGTAGGAGATCAGCAGCCACTCGCCCTCGGCGGGCGCGGTCCACGTGACGTTGTCCCCGTTCACCGGGACGGTGGTGACGGAGGAGGGGTCGAGGCCGGTCTCGTCGCGGGTGGAATGGGCCGGTTCGATCCTGGCCGCCTGGACCAGCAGCAGCTCACGGACGGGCTCGCCATCGATGGCGGGCGGCGGGACCGGCCCCGCGTAGGTGGCGCCGGCGGCCACCGCGACGGATCCGTGGGCCAGCTCCTTGGCCGCCGCTGGGTGGCCGGGGGTGATCGTGGGCACGGCGGCGGGCCAGGAGGGGCCGATGGTCAGGTCGATCGACAGCCCGCGCCTGGCCGCCTGGTCCAGCGCGGCCTCGACGCCGGCGTTCCACGCGGGGGTGCCCCAGCCGTGTCCGGCCGGGTCGAGCAGGGACTTGTCGCGGATGCTGTGGTGCACGGCCGCGATCTCCGCGCCGCCGAAGCCGGCGTCGGCGAGCTGGTCCACCTCACGCCGGATCTCGGCCGGATCGACGTGCCCGTCCGGCCACCACCACCGCACCATCGGCCGCACACCCACCGGCGGCCGGGCGAACCGGCCGGCCGAGACGGCGGGAGAGGCCGGGCCCGGGACAGCACCCAGGAAGGCGGGGGCGAGGACGCCGAGCGAGAGAAAACCACGGCGCGTCAGCGGAAAAGTGTGGGGCGGCTCAGACGGAGGGAGATCGTGCCGGGTCGGGTCGTTCACGGGCGCTCCAGGAAGCCGTTCCTGACAGGGGGGTCGCCGGTGGGACGGGGGCGCCGGGCCGGCCCGGCGCCCCCACGAATCAGGCCGGGATCGGGTACGGGAACGCGCTCGTGACGCCGATCTTGTCGTACTCCATTTTCGAGCTGTCGAACCCGTCCTGCCAGTCGGAGTTGCTCACCTCGTTGCACTGGTAGGCCTGGTACTTCTGGTCGCTGACCTTGCCCACCTGCACGTTGCTGATGGCGAACCCGCAGCCGCCGGCGTCCATGTGCACGCCGCGCGTCCCGGAGTCGGGCATCTGCCCGGCGGGGTCGTTGATCACGTCCCCGATCACCATCTGGTCCACGTAGTTGTCGATCGGGTGCGGCTCGATGTTGTGCACGCCGTAGGTGTAGAAGGCGCCCATGTCACCGCTGTCCAGGCCGGTCTCCTCCAGGCGGATGTAGGAGAAGCGGTTGCCGCGGGCGTAGTTGTCGGCGTTGGCGATCTCGGGGCGGACCTCCAGGCTGATGCCGTAGCGGGCGCTGTGCTTGACCACGACGTTGCTGACCGTGTTGTGGCCGGTGCTCATCAGCTCGATGCCGGACGCGTCGCCGGGCACCAGCTCGCCGACGTGGTCGATGTACGTGTTCGTGATCGTGTGGTGGCCGGAGATGTCCCCTTCGCCGGGATAGCCGCCCTCCACCTTGATGCCGTCGCCGCCGAGGTTGGCCAGCAGGCTGTCGCTCACCTTGACCCGTTCGTTGGCGAAGAGCATGAAGACGCCCGTGTAGCCGCTGTCGGAGATGCTCAGCCTGCTCAGGTCGATGTCGCGGGTGTTCTCCAGCGTGATCATGCCGAACCGGTTGCGAGGCAGCTCGATCTGCCGGTCGTAGACGGGGTACTTGTGCACGACGCCGGAGTCGCCCGCGTCGTTCCACCCGTACCGGTACCAGTCGACGAAGTCGGAGTACTGCAGGGCGAGCCCGTCGAAGGCGAGGTTGCGCACCCGCTGGTCCGGCGAGGAGCCCTTGAGCGAGACGAGGGTCTTGACGGTGGGCGCCATGACCTTGTCGATCGAGGTCTTCGGCCAGTAGTAGACCTCGCTGTTGGCGAAGTCGAAGTAGTACTCACCCGGCTGGTCGAGGAAGCGCAGCGTGTTCTGCAGGAAGTAACGCGAGCCGCTGCGGCTGTTGACCAGCGCGAACCGGGAGGAGTAGTTGAAGGTGAAGAAGTTCTTGCGGAAGTCGGCGCCGCCCAGCGGGATGGTGTCGCTGAACCAGCTCCACGAGCCGCCCGACCAGACCACGATCTGGGAGTTCTTGTCGAAGTCGGGGTCCCACTCCTGCGGGATGTCCTTGGGGTCGAAGAACAGCCAGGTGTGCTGGGCCTGGTACTCCGCCTCCGGCGTCACCGAGAACAGGTAGGGCGACCACAGGTCGTCGGCGGTGCGGTTGGGGTGGCGGGCGGTGGTGGCGCGGGCGCCGTCCTCGAACAGGGTGTAGAAGGTACGGTCGACCTTGGTCTTGTAGATGTTGTCCTTGTACTTCTGCCAGCCCGTCAGCGGCCTGGCACCGAGCAGGCGGGCCTTGCCCGGCCCGTCGGCGCTGCGATAGGTGATCTTGTGGCCGTCGCGGCCCGAGTCGGCCTCGGTGAACTCGATGGTCTTGTCGACCACGTAGTCGCCGGCCTTGACGTTGACGACGACGTCGCAGTTCGTCAGGTTCTTCTTCGTCCTGAGCTGGTCACGGGCCTGCTCGATGGACTTCCACGGCCTTTTCTCGCTGCCGTCGGCGCGTTCGCCGCCGGACGGGGACACGTAGAAGTCGCAGGTCTTGGCGGCGGCCGTGGCCGGCGTAGGAGCCGTCAAGCCGCCCAGCAGTAAGACCACCGCGCCTATGGACCTGAGGATCACTGGCTCTCCTTAACATCCCGCCACCGTTCGAACTCGGCGCGGGTCTCGGGGGTGAGGGGGTAGTAGTCGGAAAGGGTCGCGCCCTCCTCGATGCGGCCGCGGCTGAAGAGCTCCCACTGCTCGTGGTCGGCCGCGGCCTCCAGCACCGACGCGGCCCGCCGCAGCGGCACCACCACGGCGCCGTCGTCGTCGGCCACGCACAGGTCGCCGGGCAGCGCGAGCGAGCCGCCGACGGCCACGGGCACGTCGTACGCCCACGGGAACAGCTCCGCCTGCGAGGCGTAGTGCGGGGTGGCGCCCGTGCACCAGATGGGCACGCCGAGGCCGCTGACGCGCGGCAGGTCCCTGATCCGGCCGTCCACGACGATGCCGGCGCCGCCCCTGCGCTTGAAGTAGCGGACCAGCATGTCGCCGAAGCAGCCGGTGTAGGCGCTGCCGTACGCCTGCACCACGAGCACGTCGCCGGGCCGGATGTCCTCCAGCACGTGCCACAGGGCCGTGTGCCGTTCGACGTACTCCTGACCGAGCCCGGAGGCGATGTCCTCGCGCTGCGGCATGAACTGCAGCGTGCGGACCCGTCCGGCCAGCTTCTGGCCCGGCGCGATGGGGCGCGGCCCCTCGATGAAGGTGCGCCTGATGCCCTGGGCGTGCAGCTTGGCGCAGGCGGTGGCCGAGCTGATCCGGGACAGCCCCGCCACGAGAGCGGGATCGGGTGCGGCGGGCAGCGACCCCCGAACGGGGAGATCCCAGATGGCGTCGTCCATGTAACTCCTCAGTAGTGCTGGTGCGACGGCGTGCGGACGCGCGCGGTCGTGTGCAGGTCGAGCCGGATGCGGCGGCCGGGCGGCAGCTCCACGAGCAGGCGCGGCCCCTCGACGGGCACGTCGTGCTCGGTCTCGGCGATGGGAGGCGGGGTGTAGCCGCGCGGGTCGCCCGGATAGCCGTCGCCGGCCCGGGTGACGGTCGCGCGGTCGATGCGGTGCTCGCCGAACGCGCCCGCCTGCAGCACGACCCTGCGGGTGCGGGTCAGGCTGAGGTTGACCAGCTCGACCTCGACGCCGCCGGGGCGGACGGAGCCGACCAGCGCGGCCACGTCCTGGGGCAGCCCGGGACGGTGGCGGTCGGCGTCGAAGTAGGCCAGCCGGGCCGGCAGCAGGCCGCCGTTGTAGAGCACCTGCGGGGTGCCGGTGACGAGCTGCAGCAGCGCCTCGGTGACCACGGGGTTGAGCCGCTGCCAGTGGTGCACGTGGATGGTGGCCAGGTCGGCCTGGTCGGCGTCGATGAGCGCCATGCGGCGCTGCACCTGGCCGAGCGCGGTGGTGAGCATGTGCTCGGGGAAGCCGGGGTTGGCGCCGCGCAGGTACTCCAGCCACGGGGCCTCGTGCCCGGCCTCCTCCTTGTTGCGGAACGGCCGCACGGCCGTCCAGTCGTAGCCGGAGCCCCTGCGCACCCGGTCGAGCCGGTCGGCGTCGCCCCCGGCCAGGCTCATGTGCCAGAGCCAGACGGGCAGGCCGAGCTGCGGCGGCTGGAAGTCGAACCAGCCGTCGTCGTCGTGCCGGTTGGGCACCAGCATGGTCGGCTTGCCGGCCTCGTCGCCCAGCTCCGCCAGCCAGCGGTCGCTGATGCTCATCTCGGTCTCGGTGACGCCCGCCTGGATCGCGCGCTCGTACACGGCCTCCAGCGGGTCGCGGCCGATGGCGAGGGCGGCGTCGTCGCCGGTCAGCAGGTGGGCGTTGACCGCGGCGACGGCGGCGGCGGCTCCGACGCTGTAGAGGCCGTGCGGCCACTGCCAGCCGTAGTTGCCGCCGTACCAGCGGCCGTCGTGCAGCTCGCCGACGACGCCGGACGGGCCCACGTTGTCGGGGATGACGCCGCCGTTGGCCTCGGCCCTGCGCTGCCAGGCGCCGATGTAGCGCAGCGCCCAGTCGCGGTAGCGCTCGTCGCCGTCGTACAGCCAGGCGTTGACGGCCAGGCTGGTCGCGGCCAGGTTGACGGCCACGTCACCGCGGCCGATGCGCTCGCTCATCGCCGCGCCCATGCGGGCGGCGTTGCTGGGGTCGCCCAGGTCCTCCCAGGACGAGATGCCCGGCAGGTCGCGCAGCGGCAGCCCGAACGGCCGCATGCTGGTCAGGTCGGTGTGGTAGGAGGCCCACTCCCACTGCAGGCCGTAGCGGGGGCCGCCGGCGCCGTTGTGCGGGGCGCGGATGATGTCGTGCTCGGCGTCGTAGTTGGCCGAGCCGGGCAGGTACAGGTCGGCGAAGCGGCGGGCGCGCTCGCGGAAGCGCTCGTCGCGCGGGTCGGCGGCGCAGATGCCGTAGAAGAGCAGCATCGACTCGCCCTGGTGGAACCAGTCGTAGCCGCGCTCGTACTCCTCCACCAGGTAGCCCAGCTCGGTGAGCTGTGTGGTGACGCCCTCCCAGTGGTGCTTGGCCGCGTCGAGCAGGTCGTCGGCGCCGCCGAGCTGGTAGAGCGCGGGCCAGTTGAAGAACGCCTCGTAGAAGTCGTCGGCGCCGTCGCGGTCCGCGGCCGGGCCGTGGTAGATCAGCCGTCCGTCCGGCCCGCAGTAGCGGGCGGAGAAGGCCCGCCACGCCTCGTCGAGTGCGTCGAACAGCCGGCGCTCCAGGACCGCCCAGGCCGGCGGCACGCCGAGGGGCACGGTCGCCTTGATCTCGCGCATGTTCACCCTTTCGTAGCTCCTGCCGTGAGGCCGCTGATGATGTGCCGTTGCATGAAGACGAAGAAGATCAGCAGCGGGGCGATGGCCAGCAGCAGCGTCGGGAAGACCACCGTGTAGTCGGTGGAGTACTGGCTGACCGCCGCGTAGACGCCGGTGGTGACGGTGTAGAGGCCGCTGCCGGGACCGAGGATGATCTGCGGGTTCACGAAGTCGTTCCACACCGAGAACGTGTTGAGGATGACCATCGTGGCGACCGCGGGCCGCATGAGCGGGAAGACGATCTGCCAGAACGTGCGCAGCCTGCCCGCCCCGTCCACGGCCGCCGCCTGGTCGAGGACGGCGGGGATGGTGGCGATGTAGCCGGCATACAGGAAGATCGAGAACGGGATCGTGAGCGTGGTCTCGAACAGCACGAAGCCGCGGATGGTGCCCATCAGGCCGAGGGTCTTGAGCACGTACACGACGGGGATGACCAGCACCTGGCCCGGGATGAACGTGCCGGCCAGGAAGAACAGCATGAGCACGCGGAACCTGCGTTTCGGGCTGCGCGCGATCACGTACGCGGCCGGGGCGGCCAGCCCCACCGACAGCACGTTGACCGCCACCACGAACAGCAGTGTGATCGCGTACCCCTTGACCACGTTGAACTGCGGGTTGGTCAGCGCCCTGCCGAGCGGTTCGAGGGTCAGGCCGCCGAGGCCGAACGGGTTGGCCAGGATGTCCTGCTGGCCCTTGAACGCGTTCGCGGTGAGCACGTACAGGGGGATGAGCATGAAGGCGGCGCTCGCCCACAGGAAGGTCTTTCTCACTGGTGCACCGCCAGTTCGCCGCGCCTGCGCAGCTTCGTCACCACGAACGCCAGCACCGCCGTGACCAGCATGAGGATCACCGACTGTGCCGAGCCGAAGCCGAGGCGGGCGTCGTGGAAGGAGTTCCAGAGGATGAGGTAGGCGACGGTCTGCGTCTGACCGGCCGGCCCGCCCGCCGTGAGCGAGACCACCAGGTCGTACGTCTTCAGCAGCGTCACCAGCGACAGCACGATGTTCACCGTCACGGACGGCCCCAGCGCGGGCAGTGTCACGTTCCTGAACACCTGCGCGCGGGTGGCGCCGTCGATCCGCGCCGCCTCGATCAGCGAGTGCGGCACCGCCTGCAGCCCGGCCAGGTACAGCACCACGTTGACGCCGAACCCGGCCCAGACCAGCACCGCGATCATGGTGACCGTGGCCCAGACGGGGTCGGACAGGAAGGGGATGACCTGCCCGCCCCACGTCGTCACCAGGTTGTTGACCGCGCCGGTGGTGCCCAGGATGGCCGACCAGAGGAAGCCGACCACCAGGGCGCTGAGCACGTGCGGGTAGAACAGCACGATCCGGAAGAACGTGTTGGCCTTCGATGCCCCGTTGACCAGGAGGGCGAAGCCGAGGCCGAGCAGGTTGAGCCCGGCCGTGCCGGCCGCCGCGACCAGCAGCGTCACCAGGGAGGCGCGCTGGAGCTCGGGGTCGTCGAGGAGCTTGACGTAGTTGGCGGCGCCGACGAAGGCGGGGTCGGCGCTGAAGCCGTCCCAGTCGGTCAGGCTCAGGTAGAGGGCCAGGCCGACCGGGATGATCAGCATCACGACGTAGAGGACGGTGGCGGGCGCCACCATGAGGGCGTTGGCCCATCCGTCGTGACGTCTGCGCCGCTCCGGGGCCGCGGCCCCGGTGACCGGGGGCGCTTGCCTGGTGAGGGTCATGAGAACTCCTCCGCCGGCCTCATGGCCGGGGTGCTGCGTTCGTCGGCGAGCCGGGTCATGCGCGTCCGGCCAGCCAGCGGTCGACGCCCTCGGCCACGTCCTTGGGCGACTTGCCCACGTACAGGCCCTGGACCTCGGTGTTCCAGGCGGAGTTGAAGCCCTTGGGCAGGGTGGCGTCGCCGTAGCCCTCGCCCTGGGGGACGCCCTGCGGGGCCTGGTCGAGGATCTCCTGCACCTGCTTCTCCAGCGGGGTGAACTCGCGCTCGACACCGGTGCGGAAGTTGCCGTCCTGGGCGAGCTGGCTCTTGACCGCCGCCGGATCGGTGACCAGCCACTGGACGAGCTTGAGCGCCGCGTCCTTCTGGGGCGTGGACTTGAGGATCATGTACGGCGCCGCCAGCGTCGCGCCCTGCGGGCCCGGGTAGGTCTGGCCCTTGTCGACGGGGGCGGGGAAGACGCCGATCTCGAAGTCCTTCTGGGCCTTGGCCTCGGTGGCGGTGAACCAGCTCCCCATGACGTACATGCCGGATTTGCCGGACAGGAACTGGGTCTCGGCGTCGGCGTACTTCATGCCGAGCGCGTTCTTGTCGACGTAGCCCTTGTCGATCCAGGTGCGGTAGCGCTCCAGGTAGGGCAGCAGCGACTCGCCCGCCTTGATCTTGCCCGCCTTGACGTCCTGTTGCCAGGCCGGATGGGTCTGGGCCCGGCTGGGGTTGGACAGCTGCAGCACCTGCAGCCCGGTGAGGAAGTCGCCGCCCGTCTGCAGCGGCAGGTAGCCGGACTTCTTCAGCTTGGCCATGGCCGCGTCGAACTCGTCGAACGTGGTCGGCGGCTGCTCGATCCCGGCCTTGGCGAAGGCGGCCTTGTTGTAGAAGACCAGCGACTGGGCCTGCACGCCGACGCCGACCGAGTAGATCTTGCCGCCCAGCTTGGCCTGCTCGGCCAGCGGGGTGTCCTTCGCCCACGGCTGATCGGTCAGGTCGAGCATCTGCTTGGCCAGCGTCTCGTCCGCCATCAGCGTCTCCACCACGTCGGGCGCGTTGCCGGCGGCGAGCTGCTGCGGCAGCGTGTCGGCCACGCCCTTGCCGGTCGGCGCCTCGATCTTGACGTCGATGCCGGGGTTGGCCTGCTCGAACGGCTTGACCAGCCCGTCCCAGTACGCCTGGGTGAGGTTGGGGCTGATGTTGACCAGCATCCGGAGGGTGACCTGGCCGCCCTCGCTCTGCTGGGCCTGGGAGTCGCCGGCGAAGCCGCCCCCGCCGCAGCCGGTGAGCAGGAGCACGCAGCCGAGAACCGGTAGGACGAGGGATGGACGGGGGGAACGCATCGCACCTCCAAGGGGGCGAGATCTGCGACGCCTTTTAATGGGTCGTTACTCGATTAGCGATTATTTAATACGTTGGTCACATGGGCCCGTCAAGGGGAAACGTGACGCTACAAATATGTGTACGGTGCCTTGCTGAGTCATAAGTACGTTAAGATCGACCCGTGGCAGGACGTGAAGCCGACAACCGGCTGACATTGGGCGCGGAGGAGCTGGCGACGCTTCGGGAGTGGGCGGGACGCACGCCGGAGGGAGGGCTGGCGCTGCGCAGCCGCATCGTGCTGGCCTGCGCCGAAGGCTTGTCCCGCAAGGAGATCGCCGCGAGCCTGGCGGTGAGCCCGGCGACGGTGGCGAAATGGCGGGCCCGCTTCGTGGAGCGCGGCCTCGACGGGCTCGCCGACGCGCCCAGACCCGGCCGCCCGCGCAGCGCGGAGCGGGCCGAGGCCGAACGGGTGATCGCCGCCGCGGCCGAAGGCGCCGCCGTGCCCTCCACCAGGACCATGGCCGCCCAGCTCGGGCTGTCGCAGTCCACGGTGGCGCGCATCTGGCAGGAGCAGCAGATCGCCCCGCCCGCGGCCCGGCTGCTGCCCAGAGAGCTGCTGTCCGACCGCGTCTACGCGCTCCTGCGCGGCTGGATCGTCTCCGGCGAGCTGCTCGCCGGACAGCGGCTGGTGGAGGCGGAGATAGCCCGGCGGGTCGGCACCAGCCAGGCCCCGGCCAGGGAGGCGATCAAGCGGTTGGCGCACGAGGGGCTGGTCATCTCCTATCCCAACCGGGGAAGTTACGTCGCGGAGATCTCCGACGAGCAGGCCAGGGAGGTCCGCGACATCAGGGTGTTGCTGGAGGAGTATGCCGCACGCGGCGCCGCCGCCCGCATCCAGCCCGACACGTTGCGGCAGCTCGCGGCCGATGTGATGGCCATGCGCAAGGCCGCCAAGGACGGCGACATCGGCGGTTTCCGCGACGCGGACCTCGCCTTCCACCGCCGGGTCTGCGCGGCCTGCGGCAACTCCTTCCTGCTGCGGCTGTGGCGGACGATCGAGTCCAACCTCTGGAGCCTGCACGTGGTGGGCAACCCCCTCTACGACGGCGACTGGACGGCGATGGCGGGCCACCACGACGACCTGGTGGCCACGCTGGCCGCGGGCGACCCCGAGGAGGCCGCCCGCCTGTTCGCCGCCCACGCCCGTGGCGAGGCCTCCCGCACCCGTCCCAGGGTCCGGCCCTCCGCCCAGCCGTAGGGGCGGCTCAGGCCGACGGCACCACCTCGTACGTCGCCCCGCGCCGGGTGCCGAAGACGACGACGCCCGCCTCAGGGCGTTCGACCTTGACCGGCCGCCCGCGTTCGGTCACCGTCACCGCTCCCGCGGTGCGCAGCGTCAGCTCGCGGCCCAGATCGGAGCGGATCCGGCCACGGCGCAGCGCGCCGCCCGCCCACTCCAGGTCCACCTCGAACCCGCCGCGCGCCCGCAGCCCGCGCAGCGACCCGGCGGGCCAGGCGGCCGGCAGCGCGGGCAGCAGGTGCACCTGGTCGGCGTGGCTCTGCAGCAGCATCTCCGTGATCCCGGAGGTGCCGCCGAAGTTGCCGTCGATCTGGAACGGCGGATGCAGGTCGAACATGTTGGGCGCCGTACGGGCCGGGATCAGCAGGTTCGACAGCCGCTTGTACGCCTCCGCCGCGTCCAGCAGCCGCGCCCAGAAATTGATCTTCCAGGCCAGCGACCACCCGGCCCCCGCCTCGCCGCGCAGCTCCAGGGTCCGCCGCGCGGCCGCGGCCAGCTCGGGCGACAGGCGCGGGTCGATCTGGTGGCCGGGGAACAGCCCCCACAGGTGCGAGATGTGCCGGCTGCGCGACAGCGCCGCGTCGCCCCGGTAATCCTCCTGCCACTCCTGGATCTGCCCGAGGTGGCCCACCTGGTTCGGCACGAACCGCGCCCGCGCCTCCTTGACCCGCGCCCGCAGGCCGGCCTCCGTGCCGAGGACCTCGGAAGCCTGCTCGAAGGCCCCGAACAGGTCGCGCAGGATCTGCATGTCCATGGTCGGGCCCGCGCAGATGCTGACGTTCTCGCCGCCGTCCTCGTGGTGGCCGACCTCGGGCGAGTGCGACGGGTTCGTCACCAGGTAGCCGGTCCTGGGATCGGTCTGCAGCGTGTCGAGGAAGAACTCCACCGAGCCCTTGATCAGCGGGAAGTGCTCGCGCAGCCGCCGCTCGTCACCGGTGTAGAGATAGTGCTCCCACAACGTCAGGCACAGCCACGCGCCGCCGGTCGGCCACACGCCGTAGAAGGCGAAGTCCACGGGTGCCGTGCCGCGCCAGCCGTCGGTGTTGTGGTGTGCCACCCAGCCGGCGGCCCCGTAGTGCGTCTTCGCGGTTCGCGCGCCCGTCTCGGCCAGGTCCTTGATCAGGTCGAACAGCGGGTCCATGCACTCGATGAGGTTGCCCGGCGCGGCCGGCCAGTAGTTCATCTCGCAGTTGATGTTGATCGTGTACTTCGACTCCCAGGCGGGCGCGAGCGAGTCGTTCCAGACGCCCTGCAGGTTGGCGGCGTGGCCGGGGGCGCGGGAGCTGGAGATGAGCAGGTAGCGGCCGTACTGGAAGTACAGCGCGGCCAGCTGCGGGTCGGTGTCGAGCTTCTGGCGGGCGATGCGCTCGTCGGTCGGCAGCGCGACGGCCTCCGAGGTGCCCAGGTCGATCTCGACCCGGCCGAACAGCTCCTGGTAGTCGCGCAGGTGCCGGCGTCGCAGCACCTCGTACGGCCGCCCGCTCGCCTTCGTCAGATGCCGGCCGGCGACCTCGGCGGGATCGCCGCCCACGTCCTTGAAGCTGCGGTAGCTGGAGCCCATGGAGATCAGCAGCGTGACCTCGTCCGCGCCCTCGACGGACAGCGTGCCCCCGTCCGTGCCGACCGTGCCGCCCTTCGCCTTCGCCTCGGCCAGGGCACGGAAGCGGACCTCGCCCTTCATGCCCTGGGTGTCGCCGCTGACGCCGTCGATCGCGATCGTGGCGCGGCCGGCCGCGGACGTGGTCGTGGCCTGCGGGCTGGAGAAGGCGGCCGTGAACGTCACGGAGCCGGGCTTGTCGGCCGTGTGCCGGACCACGACGACCTGGTCGGGGTTGCTGGCGAAGACCTCACGGGTGTGCCGCACGCCGTCACGGACGTAGGTGACCGTGGTGACGGCCCTGGTGAGGTCGAGCTCGCGCCGGTAGTCCGTGAACTCGGCGGGGCCCGGGAAGGTCAGCGTGAGGTCGCCCAGCACCTGGTACGGCGCCTGCTCGCTGGGCCGGCCGAGGAACTTCTGGTCGGCCAGGTTCTGCGCGGCCTGCCACTTGTCCTCCCAGACCCACTGCCTGATCTGCGGAAGGGCGGCCAGCGCCTCGGGATTGTCGTAGTCGTGCGGCCCGCCGGCCCAGATGCCGTCCTCGTTGAGCTGCAGCCGCTCGGTCTCGACACCGCCGAAGACCATGGCGCCGAGCCGGCCGCAGCCGACCGGCAGCGCCTCCAGCCACTGGGCGGCCGGGCGGGTGTACCAGAGGGTGAGCGGGTTGCCCCGCGTGCCCGCCCGCGCGGGCTTGGCGGCGACGCCGTTCACGAGCAGGGATCCGGCCGCGGCGCCGAGCCCGGTCGCGAGTACGCCTCGTCGTGTGTAGCCGTCGTCGGTGTCGCCGGTCCTGAGGGTCCTGATGGTCCCGTGATCGGTCACGGTCGCTCCTGTTCCGATGGGGGGTTCTGGCGCACTCGCCCGAGATCGGGGGTCGCCATACGTCGGATGTATCTCTACGCTTGTCCTGGTTTTCTGTCTATAGTTCGCGTAATTTCTGGGAAACATTGGAGGTCTTGGGATGAGTCGTATCGATGCCCACCACCATGTCTGGGATCTGTCCGCCCGCCCGCACGCCTGGCTGGAGCAGCGCAAGATGGCGCCCGTGCGGCGCACGTTCACCCTCGACGACCTCGCCGGGCCCGCGGCGGCGGCCGGCGTGAGCCGCACCGTGCTGGTGCAGGTGGTGGCCGACGCCGCCGAGACCAGGGAGTTCCTCGCCCTGGCCGCCGGGTCGCCGCTGGTCGCGGGGGTCGTCGGCTGGACCGACCTCACCGCGCCCGACGCCGCCGACGCGCTCGCCGAGCTGACCGCGCTGCCAGGCGGGCTGGTCGGCGTGCGCCACGGCGTGCAGTCCGAGCCCGACCCGGCCTGGCTCAACCGGCCCGACGTTCGCCGCGGGCTGGCCGCCGTGGCCGCGGCCGGGCTCGCCTACGACCTGCTCACGCTGCCGCACCAGTTGCCCGCCGCCATCGACACCGTGACCGCGCTGCCCGAGCTGACGTTCGTGCTCGACCACCTGTCCAAGCCGCCGATCGCCGCCGGCGAGCTGGAGCCGTGGCGCGGCCGGATCGAACAACTGGCCGCCCGGTCCAACGTCTACTGCAAGCTGTCCGGCCTGGTCACCGAGGCCGACTGGACCGGCTGGCAGGTGGCCGACCTGCGGCCGTACGCGGAGGTCGTGCTGGAGGCGTTCGGGCCTGAACGGGTGATGTTCGGCTCCGACTGGCCGGTCTGCCTGCTCGCGGCGGAGTACGGCCAGGTGGCCGCGACCGCCGACGAGCTCTGCGCCGGCCTGTCGGACGCGGAGCGGGCCGAGGTGTTCGCCGGGACGGCGCGCAGGGCGTACCGGCTGGAGGGGTAGACCCCGGCGGGGGCCGTCATCTCATGCGGCCTCCACCCGGAAGGTCGTGTGGTACGTCCGCGACTCCTGCGCGCCGAGCCAGATCATGCTGCCGTCCCGCCTGGCCGCCGCGTCACCCGACACGTGGTGCGTGGACGGCTCCAGCCCGACCGCGTAGTTGCCCGAGCGCAGGTTCAGCCACTCGAAGAAGTACGGGAACTCCTCCGCCCGCCACTCCACGGCCACCCGCATGCCCAGCCGCTCGTTGACCACGGCCACGCGGTGCAGGCCGTCGGGGCGGGGGACGAGCGCGTGCTCGTACACCTGCTCCACGAACCCCGGCACGGGCCCGGGGAACGTCAGGTGATCGGCCTTCTGCTCGGCCACGCTGTCGCTCTGCCAGAGCGTCTCGCGGATGTCGGCCTCCAGCCTGGCGCCCTCGTCGAGCAGCGGCCAGCCCAGATTGATGTGATACAGGTACATGTGCGGCGCCGGCTCGAACCCGGCGTTGGTCACCGTGTCGATCAGGCGGATCTCGTTCCCGCCCAAATCGGCCTCGATCCGGCGCACCAGGCGCAGGTTCTCCGCGAAGACCGCCGCCTGGCGCACCTCGCCCTCGGCCCACAGCACGCACCGCTCGCCGTCCCACCGCTCGCCGTAGCCGCTCAGGCGGGCGGGCAGGTTGCCGGCCCGGCCGTGCAGCCCGTGCCGTACGGACTCGCGCGGCGGATACCGGTAGCCGTCGGCCGGCACGTCGCCGCCGAACAGCGTGTGGTCCAGCCCGGCCGTGACGATCAGTCCCGAGAACGAGCGCAGCCACGACAGCCCGTCCTCGTCGTTGTTCTCGTGCAGCCCCGGATGACGGAAGCCGGTGGGGGAGCGCCAGCCGAACGAGCGCCCCGCGTGCTCGGCGGGCCCGATGTCCATGCACCGGTCCACCAGCACGTCGAACGCCAGCCCCGACCCGGTGCGGAACTCCAGCGCCCTGACCCCGCGCTCCACGCCGTCGGCCAGCGTCACCAGCCGGACCCCGCCGGCCGCGCTCAGATCGCCCGTCAGCTCGGCCAGCCGCCTGCGGTCCCGCGTCATGCCATCACCCACCCTCCGTTGACTTCGAGGCACTGGCCGGTGACGAACGAGGCGTCAGGCCCGGTCAGGAACGACACCACGGCCGCCAGCTCCTCGGGAGTGCCGCGCCGCCGCAGCGCCTGCCGTTCCAGGACCATCCGGTTGTACGCCTCCAGGTCCTCGTGGATCTCCTCGGCCGCGGTCGGGAACGCGCCGGGGGAGACGCAGTTGACCCGGATCTCCCTCGGTCCGAGCTCGCGGGCCAGTGCCCTGGTGAAGGCGGCCGCCGCGCCCTTGGTGGAGACGTACGCGGCCAGGTCGGGCCAGCCGCCGTGCATGGTGATCGAGGCGACGTTGACGATCGCCCCGCCGCCCTGGCCGAGCATCTGCCTGGCCGCGTGCTGGGCGCACAGCCAGTAGGCGCGCTGGTTGACCGCGACGACCTCGTCGTACTCCTCCGGCGCCACCTCCAGGAACGGCCGGGCCGGATAGACGGCGGCGTTGTTGACGAGAATGCCGACCGGGCCGAGCCTGGCCGCGGTCTCGGTGAAGGCGGCCTCGATCGCCGCCGGGTCGCGCAGATCGGTCTTCAGGTTGAGTGCGCCGTCGAGGCCGTCCGCGTCGACGTCGAGTGCGGCCACCTGGTGGCCGTCGGCGGCCAGGCGGCGCACGATCGCGCGGCCCAGCGCCCCGGCGGCGCCGGTGACGAGCGCCGTGGTCATCAGATACCTCCGAGGAAACCCCCGCCTTCAGGCGGGGGAGGAATTGGACCCCTGCGGAGCAGGACAGAGGCAGCCGATTCGCCGTCAGGCGAACCGGCGTCAAAACGCCGCGCGACACGGCACGATCCGTTAATCTGTTCGGCGGTGGCGACAACCAAGCCGCCGGACGAACGATCAGGAACACCCTCGCCGCCGGGCTGGCGGAGAGGCAAAACGCCTGTGGAGCTGGTGTAAGACCTCAACGAGAATTTCCTTTCTCGGGCGGGCGACCGGCAGTGAAGCAGGAAGCCTCACGGGCGACCGTGGGAATCCCCCTTCTTTGGGAGGGGGAGGATGTCAAGGGGTCCTCCATTCCTCGTGCAGGGTCTTCAGCAGGTCGCGGGCGGGGGTGCGGGCGAGCAGCCCGTCGCGGATCAGCGCCGACGAGCGCTCCTGCGCCGCGATGTAGCCGGGGAAGCGCGGCCTGATCCAGGCGGCCTCCATGGTGGCGAGCGTGTCGCGGTAGAAGCCGGTGCCGCCTTCGGTCCAGACCGAGCGGGCGGCCGGCTGCCCCCCGGCCGACGGGAACAGCTCCGCCTGCACCGGCTCCGACACCAGGCGCAGCAGGTGCGCGCGGATCGCGTCGCGGTTCGCCCCGGAGCCGGCCCCGGAATTCGCACTGAGATTGGCACTGAGATTGGCACTGAGGCGCTGCCGCGAGACCACGAGCCCGGTGCCGCCGAGCACGCTGCCCGGCGGGTGGCCGGGCCAGGCGGGCGCGTCGCCGAAGGCCAGGGGATAGGTGACGTAGCCGTACAGAAGCGGGCAGAAGTCCACCCGGCCGGCCGTCATCGCGTCCAGCACGCCGATCGGGTTGAGCAGCGACACCTCGGGGTCCGACAGCGCCAGCAGCTCGGCCATCAGCTCCAGCGCCCGCTCACCGGCCCGCTCGTCGAGGAAGTCCCCCGGACGAGTGGGGCCGCACAGCGCGCAGAACATCAGGAACGCGTGCGGCCCGCCCAGGCACAGCGCCGTCCGCGTGCCGGCGGACAGCTCGGCCACCTCCGGCCACGTGCGCGGCAGCCGCACGCCGGGCCTGGCGGCGGCCACCTGGGTGGCGGCGTCCAGGGGCAGCGCCCACTGGCGGCCGTCCAGGCGGTAGCTCTCGTACGAACGGCCCGCGAACCGCAGCCCGGCCGGCCCAGCGAGCTCGGCCAGCTCCGTCGGCTCGAACAGCTCCTCCATCGGCACCAGCGCGTCCAGTGCCGCGCCCAGTCCGGGATGGTCGATCACCAGCACGTCGTACGTCTCGCACAACCGCGCGATCGGCTCGGACTCGAACCCCTCCAAGGGCTGCCGGTCCCACTCGATCGGCTCCGGCACGGCCCCGTACGGGTTCGCGCCCGTGTGGTCGAGCCGGGTCAGCTCGTCCAGCGGGGCGTACCCGCGCGGATGGTCCCAGGTCAGTCCTCGCATGCCAGCACGCCCTCCGCCACCAGCTCCTCCGTCCGACCGGCCGAGTAGCCGAGCTCGCCGAGCAGCTCCCTGGTGTGCTCGCCCACGAGCGGCGCGCCCCTGCGGACCTCGGGCGGGGTGGCACTGAAGCCGTAGGGGAAGCCGGGGGTGGTGACCGTGCCCTCGGTGCGGTGCTCGTAGGTGACGAACGAGCCGTTGTGCTTGACCTGCGGATCCTCGACCAGGTCGGCGTAGCCGTAGACCGGGCCCGCCCACAGGTCGTGGCGGGCGCAGATCTCCAGCCACTCCGCCGTCGTGCGCGCGGGCAGGCGGGCCGCCACCAGCGCGGTGATCTCGTCGCGCCTGGTGTGGCCGTCGGCGTCGCCGTCCATCGCGGCCAGCTCCGGCAGGTCCAGCGCCACGGCCAGCCCGTCCAGCCTGGGCATGCCGAGCGCGATGTAGCCGTCCTTGGTGGCGAAGACGCCGTACGGGGCGCGGATGTAGGTGTGGCCGTGCGGCTCGCGCCCGCGCCGCTGCGGCACCCCGCCGACCGTGTAGATCGACAGCTCCTGCATCTGCACGGCGACGGCCGCGTCCAGCATGTTGACGCTCACCCGCTGGCCCTCGCCGGTGCGCTCGCGGTGCAGCAGCGCGGCCAGCGCGCCCTCGAACGCGCTGTAGGCGGTGATGGCGTCGATGGCGTAGGAGCCGGCGGGCGCCGGCGGGTCGCCCTCGCGGCCGGTGCTGAGCATGGCGCCGCTCATGGCCTGCAGCAGCAGGTCCTGGCCGGGGCGCGAGGTGTAGGGGCCGCTCTCGCCGTAGCCGGACATCGAGACGTACACGATCCGCGGATTGAGCCCGCTGATCGTCTCGTGGTCCATGCCGAGCCGCTCGGCCACGCCGGGCCGGTAGTTCTGCAGGAACACGTCCGCCGTGGCGGCCAGCCGGTGCACGATCTCGCGGCCCGCGTCGGCCTTGAGGTTGACGGCCAGGCTGCGCTTGTTGCGGTTGAGCGACAGGAACGAAGCGTTCACCCGCCTGCCGGTGGCGCCGCCGGCGGGGGCGTGCCGCTGCCACTCGCCGCTGACCGGCTCCACCTTGACCACGTCCGCGCCCAGGTCGCCCAGGCGCATCGCGGCCAGCGGGCCCGCCATCGCGATGGACAGGTCCACCACGCGGTATCCGTCGAGCACGCCCATGTCAGCGGCCCTCGAACGCGGGCTCGCGGCGCGCGGCGAAGGCGGCCCTGCCCTCGGCGGCGTCGGCGGTGGCGAAGCAGACGGTCTGCAGGTCGCGCTCGTACTGGATGGCCTGGTCGAGCGGCATCGAGTAGGCGGCCTTGAGGTTGGCCTTGGCCGTCTGGGCGGCGATCGGCGCGCGCCTGGCGATGGTGGCCGCCAGCTCCTTGGCCGCCTTCAGCAGCTCCTCGCGCGGATGCACGTCGGTGACCAGCCCCCATGCGCGGGCTTTGGCGGCGTCGATGGGGTCGCCGGTGAGCAGCATGGTGGCCGCGTTGCTCGGCCCGACCGCGTGCGCCAGCAGCGCCGACTGGCCGCTGCCGCCGATCCAGCCCAGCTTGATCTCCGGTGCGGCGAACGTGGCCGTCTCCGCGGCCAGCCTGATGTCGCAGGCCATGGCCAGCTCCAGGCCGCCGCCGTAGGCGTAGCCGTTGACGGCTGCGACGATGGGCTTGCGCAGGGCGCGGACGGCGTCGCCGTAGTCGCCGCGGTTGCGGAACTCCCAGGCGGTGGCGTACTCGTCGAGCTCGCGGATGTCGCTGCCCACGCAGAACGAGCGCTCGCCCGCTCCGGTGAGCACCGCTACGCGCAGGCCGGGGTCGGCGTCGATCCGCGACAGGCAGGCGCGCAGCGCGGCGGCCATGTCCGGGGTGACGGCGTTGAGTTTCGCGGGTCGGTTGAGGGTGACGACGGCCACCGGGCCGTCGACGTCGAGGAGGACGTCCAAGGGAGCCCTTTCTTGCGGGTAGTTCCAGCGGCTTGCGGCCGGTTCCCGCGGGTTGTTCCAGCGGCTTCCGGCCGGGCGTTCAGCAGCAGAGGCGTACGTGCTGCTCGGCGTCGGCGCGGGCGACCTCGACCACCGTGCGCATGGCCTCCTCGGCCTCGCTGTGGTGGCGTCGCCCGATGGCCTGGGCCACGCGTTCGTGACCGGGCAGCGTCTCCTTGTTGTGCGCCACCGAGCGGGTGTGCACCTGGCGCACGGACCGCAGGGCGATGCTGATCATGTCGTAGATGTAGAGCAGCAGATCGTTGTCGGCCGCGGCGAAGACCGCCTTGTGGAAGGCCAGGTCGGCCTCGATGAACGGCTCGGGGTCGTCGGCGGTGGCGTACAGCGCCTCCATGGCCTCGTCGATGCGGCGCACGGCCGCGGCGTCGGCCCGCTCGGAGGCCACCCGCGCCGCGCCCGGCTCCAGCGCGACCCGCAGGTCGGCCAGCACCCGGATGTCGCGCGGTGTGGGCTCGGGCTCGAAGCGCCAGCTCAGCACGTCGGCGTCGAGCAGGCTCCAGGACTCGCGCGGGCGCACGATCGTGCCCGCGCTCCTCCTGGTCTCCAGCAGGCCCTTGCCGGCCAGCACCTTCACGCCCTCCCGTACGGCGGAGCGGCCCACGCCGAGCTCGCCGACCAGCTCCTCCTCGATGGGGATGGACGTGCCCGGGGGCAGCGTGCCGCCGACGATGCGGGCGCCGAGGGCCTGGACGACCTGGACGTGCCGGGCCGAGTCCCTCTGGGGATCGTTTGCCACGGCACCGCACGCTATCCCGAGCGGGCTGGAATTCCTAGGCTTTCATCTGATGAAGTTGCTTTTTCATCAGATGAAGTGACTTTTCGGGATATTGGTAGTACCTTTCCGGCAAGTGGTACGACCAATCGCGCCGAGGTACCCACCATGACCACCGACCCCGCCACCGGCCCTGGCTCCCCGTCTGGAGCCGGCGCCGGTTCCGACGTCGCCGCCGCCGATTTCGCCTCCGGCTCCCTGTCGGATGCGCTCTCCGACGCCCTGTCCGACCTGATCCGCGACCTCGGGGAAGGCGCCAGACTGCCGCCGGAACGGGAGCTGGCCGAGCGGCTGGGCGTCAGCCGCGGCGCGCTGCGCGACCGCCTGCGACTCCTGGAGGGCTTCGGCGTGCTGAGCCGGCGCCAGGGCTCCGGCACCTACGTGCGCCGGCTGGCCCCGCAAGGGCTCGAATTCGCCCTCGACCTGGCCCTGTCGGCCAGCCACCTCAGCATCGAGTCCCTCCACTCCGTACGGGTGGCGCTGGAACGCCAGGCCGCCAGGGAGGCCGCGCGCAAGGGAGACCCGGTCGCGATCGGCCACGTCGGCAAGGCCCTGGCCGACATGGAGGCCGCCGCCACCGCCGAGGACATCGACCGGGCCGACTTCGCCTTCCACCAGGCGCTGCTGCACGCCACCGGCAACGCCGCCCTGACCTTCTTCGCCGACGCGATGACCGGCGTGCTGTTCCGCGCCGTACGCCAGCGCCGCGACCGGCTCAAGACCCACCCGCGCGACAAGGAGCTCTCGCTGGCCGCCCACCGGCCCCTGTACGAGGCGCTGCTGGCCGGCGACGAGGACGCCGCCGGGCAGGCCAGCGACGACCACTTCCAGGTCTGGCACGACCTGTTCACCCAACCCGAGATGCAACGGCCATGACGACGGGCCCGCGCCAGACGGGGCCGGACGACGGGGCCGGACGACGGGGCCGGACGACGGGGCCGGACGACACGGCCGGGACACACCCTTGACAGAGGCGCGGCCCTTGAGGACGCCACCAGGACACACCCCTCACGGAGACAGACCATGACGACAACCCTGGGACTCATCCACACCTCGGCCACGCTCGTGCCGGTGTTCGCCGAGTTGTGCGCGAAACACCTGCCGGGCGTCGAGACGTTCAACATCGTCGACGACAGCCTGATCAAGAACACCGTGGCCGCCGGCCACCTCACGCCGAGCACCGCGCGCCGGGTCGCCGGCCACATCGGCTCGGCCGAGGAAGCCGGGGCCGATCACATCCTGGTCACCTGCTCCTCCATCGGCGCGGCCGTGGAGGCGTCCGAGCCGCTGACCGGCGTGCCGGTGACCCGGGTGGATCGCCCGATGGCCGACAGGGCCGTGGCGCTCGGCCGCCGCATCGGCGTGTGCGCCACTCTCCCCACCACCCTCGACCCCACCGCCGATCTGGTACGCAGGCGCGCCGCGGCGGCCGGCGCCGAGATCGAGCTGACCGCCAGGCTGTGCGAGGGCGCCTTCGAGGCCCTCATGAGCGGTGACGCCGCCACCCACGACGCCCGCGTGGGCGCCGCGCTGGCCGAGCTGAGCGGGCAGGTGGACGTGATCGTGCTGGCCCAGGCGTCGATGGCGCGGGTCGCCGGGGCCGTCGAGTCACCGGTGCCCATCCTGGCCAGCCCTCCGCTGGCCATGGAACACCTGGCGAAGGAGCTGCATGCGTGAGATGACGGTGGCCACGTACCGAGTGGTCACCCGCCTGCCGCTGGAGCAGGCGGTCAGCGCCATCGCGGGCGAGCAGAGCACCGGCACGTTCGTCAGCGTCGCGGGCGAGACCGACGAGCTGCGCGCCCGCCACAGCGCCGTGGTGCTCGGCATGACGGAGATCCCCGCGCCGATCGGGGAGGCCCTGCCCGGCACGCGTGGGTCGGGGCCGCTGCACGCCGCCCTCGTCCGGATCGGCTTCCCGCTGGACAACACCGGGCCGTCGCTGACGAACCTGTTCCCGGTGGTCGCGGGCAACCTGTACGAACTGCGCGAGCTGGCCGGGCTCAAGCTGGTCGACCTGGAGCTGCCGGACGCATTCGGGCGGGCGTACCTGCCGGCCGCGTACGCCGTCGAAGGCACCCGACGGCTGACCGGGCGGCCGGAGGGCGTGCTCATCGGCACCATCGTCAAGCCCAACGTCGGCCTGCGCCCGTCCCACTACGTGGACCTGGTGCTGGAGCTGGGCCTGGCCGGGGCCGACTTCATCAAGGACGACGAGGTCAACGCCGACTGCCCGCCCGCCCCGCTCGCCCAGCGCGTCAGGGCCGTGACGGGGGCGCTGGACGAGGTGGAGCGGCGTACGGGGCGGCGGCCGATGTACGCCTTCAACATCAGCGACGAACCCGACCGGATGCTGCGCCACCACGACATGGTGGTAGCCGCCGGCGGAACCTGCGTCATGGTCAACCTCAACGTGGTCGGCTTCCCGGCCGTGGCCATGCTGCGGCGGCACGCCAGGGTGCCGATCCACGCCCACGTCACCGGCATCGGGGCGCTGGCCCGGCATCCGGGGCTCGGGATCGGGCCGGCGGCGTACCAGAAGCTGGCCCGCCTGACCGGCGTCGACCACCTGCACTGCGGCGGGTTCCACAGCAAGTTCTACGTGAGCGACGACGAGGTGGCGGCCATGGTCGGGGCGGTGCGCGCGCCGCTGCTCGGCGGCTTCCCGTGCCTGCCGGTGCTGTCGTCGGCGCAGTGGGCGGGAACGGCGCCGGTCACACGGGAACGTACGGGGACCGACGACCTGCTGGTGCTGGCGGGCGGGGGAGTGCTCGGCCACCCGGACGGACCTGCGGCCGGCATCACCAGCATCCGCCAGGCCTGGACCGCCACCGCCGCGGGGGTGCCGCTGACGGAGGTCGACTCGCCGGAACTGTCCAGAGCCCTCGAACACTTCGGCGGCGTGGTGACGAGATGAAACCGGTGTCATGACGTTGATCGCTTTCGTGGCTGACGACTTCACCGGGGCGACCGACGCGTTGTGGCAATTCAGGCGGTTCGGGCTGAGCGGGTCGCTGGTCACGGACGTGGCTCACCTGCACGATCGGGACGACGTCATCGGCGTCGCCACCACCGCCCGCGCGTCGGCCGACCCGGTGGCGGTCGCGCTCCCGGCGCTCAGGGCGGTGGCGGCGCTCGGGCCGCTGGCCGTCCAGTACAAGATCTGCTCCACGTTCGACTCCTCGCCCGCGCACGGGAGCATCGGCGCGGTCATCGCGGCCCTGCACCGGGAAGGGCTGGCCCGGCGCGCGGTGCCGGTGCTGGCGGCGCAGCCGGAGTTCGGGCGCTACACGGTGTACGGCAACCACTTCGTCCAGGCCGGGGACGAGGTCGTCCGCCTCGACCGGCATCCGCCCGCCCGCGACCACCCCGTCACCCCCGCGACCGAGGCCGACCTGCGGGTACGTCTGGAGGAGCAGAGCGCGGGGCGCACCGGCCTGCTGCCGGCGGGGGCGTCGGAGGAGGCGTACCGGGCGCGGAGCCGGGACGCCGCCTTCATCGCGGACGCCTCGACCGAGCAGCACCTCCGCGCCCTCGGCCGCCTGCTCCTCACCGACTCCGCCCGTGGAGACGTGCTCTTCTGCGCCGGCTCAGGAGGCCTGAGCTACGCCCTCGCCTCAGCTCTAACCCCCCACCCCACCCAGTCACCGGCCCACCCACCGGCCCACCCACCGGCCCACCCACCGGCACCGCCAGAAGCCGGGCCGGGGTCGAAGGCCATGCCGGAGGCAGAGGCCGAGCCGGGGTCAGTGGTGATGGCGGGGTTGGAGGCCGGGCCGGGGCCGGAGGCGATGGCAAGCCCAACAGAGGGGCCGGTGGCGAGGCCAACAGCGAAGGCGGGAGCGACGGCGAAGGCGGGGGCGGTGCTGGTCGTGTCCGGGAGCCGGTCGCCGGTCACCGTCCGACAGATCGGCGCGGCGGAGCGGGCTGGCTGGAAGGTGGTGGACGTCTCCGCAGGTCAGGACGCGATCGTCCAGGCCGAAGAGAGCCTGCGCGCCGGCTGCCACACGATCGTGCAGTCGACCAGGGGCCCGGCCCGCGATCCGGCCGGGATCGGTGAGCTGCTCGGCCGGGTGGCCGCCGCGATGGTGCAGGCCGGGCTGGTACGGCGGCTGGTGGTGGCCGGCGGCGACACCTCCGGCCAGGTCGTCGCCGCGCTCGGCGCCCGCGCCCTCGACGTGATCGGCACGCTCGCGGTGGGAGGCCCGGTGTGCGTGCTGACCGCGGACGATCCGGCGTGCGACGGACTGGAGGTGGCCCTCAAGGGCGGCCAGGTGGGCGACGACGACTACTTCCTGCGATCCGCGACGTGAGACTGGTCGCAGGTGGTGACAGATCCCCGGCTTGCGACGTGAGGTCGGTCGCGCGATGCGAGGTATGTCTGGCTTGCGACGTGAGATCGGGCGCGCGATGCGAGGTTTGCCAGGCTTGCGACGTGAGGCTGGCCGTGGGTCGCGAGGTTTGCCAGGCTTGCGACATGAGGTCGGTCGCGCGTTGCGACGTATCCCTGGCCCGCGACGTGAGATCGGGCCCGGATTGCGCCGTAGTCCCGGATCGCGACGTGACTGGCCCGCCCCCTGGCCCGAGCGGCGGGCCGCGAGTCGGTTCGGGCCTTCGGTCTCCGGCTCGGGCCTTTGGTCTCCAGCTCGGCCTGGGTGCCGCCTCTGATACAAGCCAGGCCGTTGCTCCCGTGGCGGGGGTTCGTTCGTAGCCGGGCCGGGGGCCGTACGACCAGGGCGGTATGTCTGGGGAGGGGCGTGCACCACGGGAGGTGGAGGCGGGGACGCGCCTCGGGCGGGATGCCGGTGGCGGGCCCCGACCGGCACCGTGAAGGCATGATGTTTCCGGATTTGCAGGGCAAGGTAGCGCTGGTCACCGGTGGTTCGGGTGGCATCGGGCGCGAGACCGTACGGGTGCTGGCCGCTCAGGGCATGCGTGTCGCCGTCAACGGCCGTGACCCCGCCGCCATCGAGGCCACCGTGAACGAGGTCCCGGACGGCCGGGCCATCGGGGTGCCGGCCGACACCACCGACCAGGCCGCGGTCGAGTCGATGCGCGAGCAGGTCGAGCGGCGTCTGGGCCCGGTGGACGTGCTGGCGGTCTTCGCGGGCGGCGGCACAGGCCGGCCGCGGCCGATCGACGAGACGAGCGCGGCGGACTGGCACGCCACCGTGGACGCCAACCTCACCTCCACGTTCCTCGTCATCAGGACCTTCCTGCCGAGCATGAGAGAGCGTGGACAGGGCTCGATCATCACCATGTCGTCCCTGGCCGCCCGCACCCCCACCCCCGCCTCGGTGGCGTACACGGCGGCCAAGGCCGGGGTGATCGCGCTGACCAGGCAGCTGGCGTACGAGCTGGGCCCGGCCGGTGTGCGGGTCAACAACGTCGCGCCCTCGACGATCATGACGGAGCGCCTGGAGGGGCGGATGCCGCCGGAGTTCGCCGAGCGCGTGCTGGCCGAGCACCCGCTCGGACGGCTCGGCCGGCCGCTGGACGTGGCCAACGTGACGGCCTTCCTCGCCTCGGACGCCTCCTCCTGGCTGACCGGCCTGACGATCGACGTGGCCGGCGGCAAGTGGATGCCATGACGGACAGGACACCGCCTGCGGGCGGGAGAGCCGGGGCGGCGTTTGACGGCGCGCACTCACCCCTCAGCGAATATGGTGTGGATCACGCCGGTTCGTCCTCATTCGTGTACGGATCCTGTGACACAGGGCATCTGCGAGACGTCCGAAAGGGGATCTGGTAGGCGATATTTCCGCAGGTCGAGGCCAGGAAGTGAACTCGTCTGACAGGGCTCGTCGATCTTTTGTGAGTGACCTGACCGTTATATGGCTCCGTTTCTGCCTGTTATCCCTTTTCTTATATTGTTCGCGTTGATCGCCATCCCGCTGACATGTGAATTTCACGACGTGGGACGGGTTTACGTTGAGGGGGCGCTGCTCCGCCTGTGAGTTCGCGCCCTCGATCAGCGCGAACGGAGAGTAATGGGCAAGTACCTGCTCCGCAGGTTGGCAATAAATGTGATCTTGGTAGCCATCGCGGCAAGCCTCGCGTACATGCTCGCGGCGACGACCATGAACCCGCGAGCCGCGTACGAGGGCCGGCAGCCGCCGGTGCCCGAGGCGGTCATCGACGCCACACTTGACGCCTACAACCTGAACGACAAGACCCCCGTGCTCGTGCGCTACGGCACCTGGGCCAAGGGGGTCGTCACCGGGGACTTCGGCAAGACCTGGAACGGCGGCTCGGTCAACGGCGAGATGGGCCGGCGCATCATGGTCAGCCTGCGCCTCCTACTGATCGGCACGGTCCTGGGGTTCGCCCTGGGGGTGGTGCTGGGGGCGGTCTCCGCGGTGAAGCAGTACAAGTTCAGCGACCGGTTAATCGGGGTCAGCTCTTTCGTGATCATGGCCATCCCGGTGTTCGTGCTGGCGACCCTGCTGGCGATCGCCACGTACAACCTGAACAGAGGGCTGGGGTTCACGCTGATCGAGTACACCGGCGAGTACAACCCGCGGCTGTCCGGCTGGGACCAGTTCGTCAACCGGCTCAACCACCTGATCCTCCCGACGATCTCGCTCAGCCTCGGCTCGATCGCCTTCTACAGCCGGATCCAGCGCAACATGATGCTGGACGTGCTGGGCCAGGACTTCGTCCGCACGGCCATGGCCAAGGGGCTGCGGCGGCGGACGGCGCTGACGAAGCACGCGCTGCGCACCGCGCTGATCCCGTCGGCCACCTACTTCGCCTTCGCGTTCGGGACGATGTTCACGGGAGCCACGTTCACCGAGAAGATCTTCGCCTGGCACGGAATGGGCGCCTGGCTGGTCGACTCGATCAACCAGAACGACGTCAACTCCGTCGCCGCGGTCACCTTCTTCGCCGCGGTCTGCATCCTGTTCGCCTCCTTCCTGTCGGACCTGCTGGTCGCGGCGCTCGATCCTCGGGTCCGGGTGAGCTGACATGCGTTCGAAAGTCGTCCTCAGGCGCCTGCTGCGCAACAACCAGGCCCGGTACGGGTTCGTCGCCCTGGTCCTGCTGGTCGGGCTGGCCTACGTCGGGCCGTACTTCGGCGCGTACGAGTGGACCGAGAAGGACTTCATGTCCTTCCTGTCGCCACCGGGCGGTGACCACTGGTGGGGCACCACCTCGATCGGCCAGGACATGTACGCGGTCACGCTGCGCGGCATGCAGAAGTCCATCATCATCGGCCTGCTGGTGGCGCTGATCTCGACCGGCCTGGCGGCCATCGTCGGCGCGTTCGCCGGATATTTCGGCGGATGGGTGGACCGGGTGCTCATGTGGGGTGTGGACCTGCTGCTGGTCCTGCCGAGCTTCCTGGTCATCGCGATCATCTCGCCGAGACTGCGCGAGGGCACCTGGCTCTGGTTCGTGGCGCTGCTCGCCGCGTTCTCCTGGATGATCACCTCCAGGGTCGTGCGCAGCATGACGCTCTCGCTCCGCGAGCGGGAGTACGTCCTGGCCGCCGTCTACATGGGCATCCCCCGCTGGAAGATCATCTTCCGGCACATCGTGCCCAACCTGTCCTCTCTGCTCATCATCGACGCGACGCTCAACGTCAGCGGCGCGATCATCGGTGAGGCCGCGCTGTCCTTCTTCGGGTTCGGCATCCAGCCGCCCGACGTCTCGCTGGGCACGCTGATCGCGACCGGCTCCGGCAACGCCACCGGCTATCCGTGGCTGTTCGCCTTCCCCGCCGGCCTGCTGGTCGCCCTGGTGCTCAGCGTGAACCTGATCGGCGACGGCCTGCGCGACGCACTCGACCCGGGGAGCAACACGTGAGCATTCTGGAGGTCAAGGACCTCACCGTCACCTTCCCCGGCGGCATCGAAGCCGTGCGCGGCGTCAGCTACGAGGTCGAGCGCGGCGAGGTGCTCGGCATCGTCGGCGAGTCCGGTTCGGGCAAGTCGGTGACCTCGCTGGCCGTGATGGGCCTGCTGCCGAAGAACGCCGTGGTGGACGGCTCGGTCATCCTGCACGGGCAGGAACTGCTCGGCATGAAGGAAGACGACCTGGTCAAGGTGCGCGGCAAGGCGATCAGCATGATCTTCCAGGATCCGCTGTCGGCCTTCACGCCCGTCTTCACCATCGGCGACCAGATCGCCGAGGCCGTCCGCATCCACCAGAAGATGGGCAAGGATAAGGCCGCCAAGCGGGCCGTCGAACTGCTCGACCTGGTCGGCATCCCCAACCCGAGCCTGCGGGCCAAGGCGTTCCCGCACGAGTTCTCCGGTGGCATGCGGCAGCGCGCGATGATCGCCATGGCCATCGCCAACGACCCCGACCTGCTGATCTGCGACGAGCCGACCACCGCGCTCGACGTCACCATCCAGGCCCAGGTGCTGGAGGTGCTCAAGACCGCGCAGCAGGAGACGGGCGCGGGCATCGTGATGATCACCCACGACCTGGGCGTCATCGCCGGCATGGCCGACCGGGTGCTCGTCATGTACGCGGGGCGCCCGGTCGAGCAGGGGCCCGTCGAGGACATCTACTACCGGCCGCGGATGCCGTACACGATGGGGTTGCTCGCCTCGATCCCCAGGGTCGACGGCGAGGAGGGGCCGCTGGTGCCCATCGACGGCAATCCGCCGTCGCCGGCGGCGCTGCCGCCCGGCTGCCCGTTCGCGCCGCGCTGCCCGATGAAGGTGGACATGTGCGACGACGAGGAGCCGCCGCTGACGGCCTTCGGCGGCGGGCGGCACGTGGCCTGCATCCGCGCGCACGAGATCGAGCACAAGAACCTGACCGGAGCCGACGTGTTCCCGGTGCCGGTCATCCCGCCGAGCGACGTGGTCCGCGTGCCGCGCGCCGAGCGGCCGACCGTGCTGGAGCTCGATCAGCTGATCAGGCACTACCCGCTGATGAAGGGCGCGGTCTTCAAGCGCCGCGTCGGCACGGTGTACGCCGTCGACGGCATCAGCCTCGACATCGCCCAGGGCGAGACGCTGGCCCTGGTCGGGGAGTCCGGCTGCGGCAAGACCACCACGCTGCAGCAGATCATGCAGCTCCAGCCGCCGCAGGGCGGCCGGGTGGTCGTGCTCGGCAAGAACAGCGCCGAACTGGACAAGGCGGCGCGCAAGGCGCTCCGCGGCGACCTGCAGATCGTTTTCCAGGACCCGATGGCCGCGCTCGACCCGCGCATGCCGATCGGCGACATCATCGCCGAGCCGCTGCGCGCGCACGGCGTCAAGGAGGACGTGGCGGGCAAGGTCGCCGAGCTGCTGCGGCTCGTCGGGCTGGCGCCTGAGCACGCGGAACGTTATCCGCAGCAGTTCTCCGGCGGCCAGCGCCAGCGCATCGGCATCGCCCGCGCGCTCGCGCTGGAGCCGAAGCTGCTGGTGCTGGACGAGCCGGTCTCGGCACTCGACGTGTCCATCCAGGCAGGCGTGATCAACCTGCTGGAGGAGCTGAAGAACAGGCTGGGCCTGTCCTACCTGTTCGTGGCGCACGACCTGGCGGTGGTACGGCATCTCGCCGACCGCGTGGCGGTCATGTACCTGGGCCGGATCGCCGAGATCGGGGCGGTCAAGAACGTCTACGACCGTCCGGCGCACCCCTACACGCAGGCGCTACTGTCGGCGATCCCGCTGCCCGACCCCGAGATGGAACGCACCCGCAAGCGGATCCTGCTCGAAGGTGACCTGCCCAGCCCGGCGGATCCGCCGTCGGGATGCAGGTTCCGCACCAGATGCCCCAAGTTCGCCCGGCTGAGCGAGGCCGAGCAGCAGCGGTGTGTGGACGAAGAGCCCTCGGTTGCCCGGCTGACGAGTGCCGTGGACCACGGTGCCGCCTGCCATTACGCGGAGGAGATCGAGGTCATCACGGCCTCGGAAAATCAGGAGGAAGAGTGAAGGTTCATTACCGTGCGGCCGCTGGGCTGGCGGTCCTGGCCATGGCCGTCGCGGCCTGTGGCGGTGGCGGCGGCACCGAGAACAAGCAGCCGAACGCCGAGCAGTCCAAGCAGGCTCAGCAGCAGATGACGGAGACCCCGATCATCAGCATCAACTCCGTCCCGTACGCGCAGGTCAAGGACGGCGGCACGCTCACCCTGGCGATCGGGCAGTGGCCCACGCAGTGGAACGGCAACCACGTCGACGGCAACCAGGCCGACACGGCGACGATGCTGGACCCGATCATGCCGCAGCTGATGATGGCGGACGAGAACGCCACGTTCACCCCGAACAAGGACTACGTCACCGACGTCAAGAACGACATGTCCTCGGGCAAGCAGGTCATCACCTACACGATCAACGACAAGGCCAAGTGGTCGGACGGCACGCCGATCACCTGGAAGGACCTTGAGGCGGCGTGGAAGGCGAACAACGGCGAGAACAAGAAGTTCAAGCCGGCCTCCACCGACGGGTGGGACAAGATCGAGTCCGTCGCCAAGGGTGACACGGACAAGGTCGCGGTCATCACCTTCAAGAAGCCGTACTCGGAGTGGCAGGGCCTGTTCAACCGCGGCACCTCGCACCTCTTCCCGGCCGAGCACATCGACACGCCGGAGAAGTACGAGAAGGACTACCTGCAGAAGCTCCCGGTCACGGCCGGTCCGTTCAAGGTGGAGTCCCTCGACGAGGGCACCAAGACGCTCACCCTGGTGCGCGACGAGAACTGGTGGGGCCAGAAGGCCAAGCTCGACAAGCTGATCTACCGGGCCATCCCCGACCCGGCCGCCGAGGTGAACGCCTTCGCCAACGGCGAGCTTGACGCCGCGGAGATCGCCGCCGGCGCCCCGGCCGACCTGAAGCGGGCCAAGGAGGTGCCGGGCGCCGAGATCCGCAAGGCTCTCAGCCCGAACTGGCGCCACATCACGGTGAACAACCAGAGCGAGTTCCTGAAGGAGAAGGAAGTTCGCCAGGCTGTTCAGTACGCGATCAACCGTGACGTGATCACGCAGTCGGACCTGAAGGACATGGAGTGGCCGCTGCAGACGCTCGGCAACCACGTCTTCATGAACAACCACAAGGGCTACGTCGACAACTCCGGCGACCTTGGCAAGTACAACCTGGACAAGGCCAAGCAGTTGCTCGACACGGCCGGCTGGAAGCAGGAGGGCGAGTACCGCAAGAAGGACGGCAAGGAGCTCGCGCTCACCTTCGTCATCCCGACGGCGACGCCCGTCTCGCAGACGGAGGGTGAGCTCACCCAGGCCATGCTCAAGGAGGCCGGGATCAAGGTCACGATCCGCCCGGTCCCCGTGGACAAGTTCTTCAACGACTTCATCATCAAGGGCGACTTCGACCTGGTGCCGTTCTCCTGGATCGGCACGCCGCTGCCGCTGGGCTCGCTGCCGCAGATCTACAAGACCGGCTCGGAGAGCAACTTCCCCAAGATGAGCGACCCCGAGGTCGACGCCGCCATCCAGGCGGCCGTGGACGAGATGGACCCGGCCGCGGCGATCACGAAGGCCAACGAGGCCGACAAGCTGATCTGGGACCGGGTGCACACCATCCCGCTGTACCAGCGGCCTGAGATCTTCGCGACGAAGAAGACGGTGGCGAACTGGGGCGCCCGCGGTTACAAGTACTACGACTGGACGGCCGTCGGCTTCACCGGCTGACGTTCCACCCAGCAGTGACACCAGGGACCCCCGGCCGCTCCGGCCGGGGGTCTTTCGTCTATTTCGCGAACTCCTGGATCGTCATCGGCGGCCGGCCGCCGTGCCGTTCGATGCTTTCTGTGACGCGGTAGAGCGGGTGGTCGCCGGCGCCGATGAAGCGGAAGAGCGCCCACAGGTGGGTCAGGTGCTCGACGGTGACCGCGTCGCCGTACACGTCCGCCGCCCACGCCTCCCACTCCTCGGGCGGCACGTTCTCGTACGTCACCCCGAGCGCGTCCGCCGCCTCACCGGCCGTCGCCAGCTGTCCCGTCACCAGGCACACCGGGTCGGCGGGGGCCTGATCGAGCAGCAGCCCCGCGCCGACCCTGGCCACGTCCTCGGCCGCGACCAGCGGGATCCACGTGTCCGCAGGGCCGAGGGGGAGCGCCAGCCGGCCCGCCGCGGCGGCCACGACGGCGAGGTTCTCGAAGAACACCGCCGCCCTCAGGTGCACCGCGCCCACCCCGGCCCAGTCGAAGACCTGCTCCGACACCCAGTGGCGGCGCATCCTGGGCGTGCCCGCCTGGGGGGAGGCGTCGAGCTGGGAGACCTCGACGACGCGCTCGACCCCCTCCTCCCTGGCCGCCGCCGCGAACGCGCCGGTGGCCTCCAGCAGGCCCGCCGTCACCGGGTAGGTGAAGAACGCCCGCCTGATCCCGCGCATGGCAGGGCGTACCGACGAGATCTCGCACAGATCGCCGACCACCACCTCGGCGCCGAGCTCGCGCAGCTCCCGTGCCCGGTGATCGTCGGTGCGCACGAAGGCGCGCACGGCCTCGCCGCGGCGCAGCAGCAGGTCCACGACGTGCCGCCCGGTCGAACCCTGCGGCCCGCCGGCCGCTCCCGTGACCAGGATCATCGCCGCTCCCCAAGGGTCAGGGTGAGCAGGCCGAGGCGTTCCAGGTCGCGCAGGAACGGCTCGGCGGGGAACGCCTCGGCCGGGGCGTACACACCCGGCTCGCCGGGGCCCAGGCCGTCGGCCAGCCGGACGGCGGCCTCGACCGAGGTCAGGGCGCTCATGCGCCACAGGTCCCGCCCGCGCGCCTGCCCGGCCCGGCCGCCGCCCTCGGTGATCACCTGCACGGCGACCGTGAACTCGGAGCCCGCCCGGGTGGCCGCGTCGGCGTCTTCGCTGGTGAACGCCTGCTCCTCCTCGAACGTCGCCGCCGTGAGCTGCGCCTCCACCCGTGCCGTCCGTACGTGCCTGGGCACGGTGACGACCTCGGAGAACGGTACGGGGGCGATCATCGTGCGTGGCCCCAGCGGCGGCGGGAACGGGAAGACGGCGTTGCGCGGCTCGACGTACCCGACCCGCTGGACCCCGTCGGCGAACGTGATCCGCTGCGTGTCGGCGAACAGCAGCTCGGCGGTCGCCTTGGCGCCCCTGGTCAGCCGCCAGCCGCTCACCGCGTACGCGGTCACCACCCGCTCGATCCCGGCCGTCCCTGCGGCCACGGCCCCGGCCAGCAGGTCGCCCAGCCCGCCGTAGAAGCTCATCGCCGTGACCATGGTGACGCCCGCCGCCCGCGCCGGCTCCGTCATGGTGTCGAACATCCACTTCGTGTGGTGCTGCTCCAGGGCGTGGTCCACGTAGTGGCAGCCGGCCTCGGCGGCGGCCGTGGCGACTGGCTTGCCGGTGTGCGTGAACGGGCCCGCGCAGTGGATCAGCACCGCCGCCCGGCCGGCCAGCTCGCGTAAGGCGGCGGGGTCGTCGAGCGCGGCCTGGTGCACGGGCGCCCCGCCGAGCTCGTCGGACAGGGCCTTGAGCGCGCCGCCGTCGCGGCCGGCCAGGATGACGTCCCGGCCTCGGGCGCGCAGGTCGGCCGCCACAAGGCGCCCGGTGTGGCCGGTGGCGCCGTAGACGGCGATGTGCGGTGATGACATGGCTACAACTCCTCGGTTTTACGTCACTATGTTCGGAAATTTCCCACCGAGTCAATGAGAATCCGAATAAATGAGCGAGAAACCGGGAGGGCGGCCGAGCCGCTGTCAGGGCCCGGCCGCCCCGGGTGATGCCGGTCAGCCGTGGGAGTCGGGCACCGAGCCCTTGAGGGTGATCCCGCAGGAAGGTCCGTTCGGGCCGTCGAAGCGGACGGAGTCCCAGAAGTCGCGGAAGTCGATGTAGAAGTTGCCCTTGCCGCGCGGGCTGGTCACCGCCGTGCAGCCGCCGTAGGCGGCCTCGGAGTAGAGGTGGATCCAGGAGCCCGTACGGTTCCAGTCGGACTTGCCCCGGTCGGCCATGCCGAGCGCGGCCAGGTCGGGCGTGTTGCCCTGGATCTGGATGATGTCCCCGGTGCCGTCGAGGCCGGAGAACATGCAGTAGTAGCCCTCCTGGCATCGGTCGTACCCGTCGGCGGCCTGGGCCGGCCCAGTCAGCGCCACTGTCACGGCCGTTGTCATGGCCGCGACAGCCAGCGGTAACGCCAGAATCTGAAACTTCTTGCCCACAGTTCCTCCATGGCCGAAACTTTCTTTCGGATCGAACATACAACGCGCGATCTTGTCAGGAAAGGGGTTGACTTACGCCGCCGCGCCGAGCGACACCTCGACCGAGCCGCGCGTGCCCCAGCGGTTGACCCGCCGGCAGGTCAGCAGCGCGTAGACGTACATCGGGCGCAGCACCAGCGACCGCCAGACGGAGGCCAGCGGGGCCAGCGCGAACGCCAGCAGCCGCGCGCCCGCGCTCTCGTCCGAGCGGCGCACGGTGAACAGCCGCAGCGCCATCAGGTAGTTCATCGCCACCCCGACCTGCGCCGCCGCCAGGGCCAGCTCTCCCAGCCGCCCTCGGTACGCCGGGTCGGCGACCAGCACGACCGGGACGGCCAGGGCGAGCAGCAGGTGCAGGTACTCCGCGACCGTGGTCCAGAAGACCGGCCCGGTCAGCGGCTGGTACCGCAGCCACCACAGGTGCCGCACGGCGGTGCCGCGCATCCAGCGCAGCTGCTGCTTGGCGTAGTGGCCGAACCGCTCGGGCGCCAGCGTGAACACCATGGACGACGGCTGGTGCACCGTGTGCCCGGACAGCGAGGCGTAGAAGGTGAGCAGGGAGTCGTCGTTCATCTGCATCGGCCGCCCGCGGAAGCTCTCGTTCTCGTACGCGCCGGCGCAGGCGCGGACGACGTCCGCCCGGTAGAAGGCCAGCGCGCCCGAGTTCATCGTCACCCGGCGCAGCACCGACTGGGCGCTGCGCAGGCCGCTGGTGAAGGGCAGGTACAGCACGCCGGTCAGCCGGGTGAGCAGGCCGGCGGTGCGGTTCAGCACCAGCACGTGCCCGGCCACCGAGCGCACCCGCGGATCGGCGAACGGGGCCAGGCCCTCCCTGACGGCGTGCCGGTCGAGCACGGAGTCGCTGTCGAGGGTGAGGAAGACGTCGCCGTCGTCCTCGGCCAGCACGTGCATCTGGGCGAAGCGCTTGCCCCGGTTGCCGGTACGGTCCCAGGTCGTCTCGATGCCGCGGAGCATGGCCTCGCACTCGAAGTCGCGGCGTACGTCGTCGTAGCGGACGGGTTCGCCGGCGAGCGCCGACCCGTCGTCCACCACCCGCACCCGGTTCACCGGCCGGCTCTGTGTCAGCACCGAGCGCAGGCACGCGCGCAGCGCCTCCGGGTCCTCGTTGTAGACGGGGATCTGCACGGTCACCCGCAGGGCGTCGATCCGCTCCCGCGCGCCGGGCGGGACCTTGACCGGCCGCTCCAGCCAGGACAGCGGCAGCCACCACAACAGCAGGAATGCGGTGAGCCAGACGATGGGCAGGTGGCCGGCCGCTCCTGTCAGGGTGGCCAGCTGGGTGACGGCCCAGGCCGAGCAGGCCGCGACCGCGAGCGCGCCGAGGACGAGGAGCCTTCCCGATCCGGCGTAGCGGGCGGTGAGCTTCCTGGGTGCGACCATGTCCTGGCCCTTTCGTTGGTCCTGCCCGTTTCGTCAGCGGGACATCGGGCCCCGGCCGCGCCGGAAGCCGGCGCGTACCAGGAAGGCCCCAGCCAGCACGAGTGACAGGCAGACGGCGACCAGCCAGGGGTGCCCGCCCGCGAGCGCGGCCACGGCCACGCCGCCGCCGAAGCCGGCCAGAGATCCGTACGCCATGCGCCACTCCTTCTCCGCGCTGATCTCCGCGCTGACCTTCGCGCTGATCGAGCTGACGCTGCGGACCTAGCCGGGGGCGGGTTCCGGTAACCCCATGGCCGCTTAAAGGCCCGTGCAACAGCTCGCCGCGGAAGGGGCGCGCGGCCGGGTCAAGGGGCGGTGAAAGTTTCACCGGCTCCCGGCCCGTTTCCGCCGGTGCCGGTCACCGCGCCGGGCGGTGCGGCGGGCCGGGCCGGGAAACTCGGGCAGGGGAGCTTACAGTGCCCCTGGGACCGCCCCTTCGAGCCGGTTGGAGCAGCCTGCGATGAGCAACCCGAGCAGCAGATGGACGAGGGTGGCGGCGGTGCTCACGCTCGTCGCGGCCGGCCTGGTCATGCCGCCGGCGACGGCTACGGCCGCCTTCCCACCATCGGCCAGGGCGATCTCCCCGTCACCGGCCGGGGCGGTCTCCCCGTCACCGGCGACGGCCAGGGCGGCCTTCCCCTACCAGGACCCCGCCCTCTCGGTGCCCGCCCGGGTGGCCGACCTCATGTCCCGGATGTCGTTGGACGACAAGCTCGGCCAGATGACCCAGGCCGAGCGCGGTTCGGCCGGTGCCGCCGACGTCACCGCGTACCGGCTGGGCTCGGTGTTGTCGGGCGGCGGCTCCGCGCCGGCGGTCAACACGGCGGCCGGCTGGGCGGACATGTACGACAGCTACCAGAACGCCGCCTTGGCGACGCCGCTCGGCATCCCGCTCGTCTACGGCGTGGACGCCGTGCACGGTCACAACAACGTGGCCGGGGCCACGATCTTCCCGCACAACATCGGCCTCGGCGCCACCCGTGACCCCGGCCTGGCCGAGCGGATCGGGCGGGCGGTGGCCGAGGAGGTGTCCGGCACCGGGATCGACTGGAACTTCGCGCCCTGCCTGTGCGTGGCTCGCGACGACCGGTGGGGGCGTACGTACGAGTCGTTCGGCGAGACCCCCGACCTGCCCGCGTCGATGGCCTCCATCGTGACCGGACTGCAGGGCGAGAGGCTGGACGGGCCCGCCTCCGTCATGGCCACCGCCAAGCACTACGTCGGCGACGGCGGCACCACCGGCGGCGCCGACCAGGGCGACACCCGGCTGTCCGAGGCCGACCTGCGGGCCGTGCACCTGCCGCCGTTCGCCGCCGCCGTACGGCGCGGGGTCGGCTCGGTGATGATCTCGTTCAGCCGATGGAACGGCGTCAAGCTGCACGGACACCGCTACCTGATCACCACGGTGCTCAAGGAGGAGCTGGGCTTCGGCGGGTTCGTGGTCTCCGACTGGAACGGCATCGACCAGATCGACGGCGTCCCCGGCACCTCCGCGCTCGACGTGCGCACCGCCGTCAACGCTGGCATCGACATGGTGATGGTGCCGGTCGAATGGCGCAGGTTCATCGACCTGCTGCGCGCCGAGGTGCAGGCCGGACGTGTCACCACGGAACGGGTGGACGACGCGGTACGGCGCGTGCTGACCAAGAAGTTCGAGCTCGGCCTGTTCGAAAAGCCTCTCACCGACCGCTCGTACACGGCGAGCGTGGGCAGCGCCGCGCACCGGGCCCTGGCCCGCGAGGCCGTGGCCAGGTCGCAGGTCGTGCTGAAGAACGCCGGCGGCGTGCTGCCCCTCGCCAGGACCGGCGGCAAGATCTTCGTGGCGGGCAAGAACGCGGACGACATCGGCAACCAGAGCGGCGGCTGGACGATCACCTGGCAGGGCTCGTCCGGCGCCATCACCCCCGGCACCACGATCTTGCAAGGCATCAGGAACACCGTCGGGTCCGCCGCCACCGTCACCTACAGCAGGGACGGCAGCGGCATCGACGGCTCCTACCGGGTGGCCGTCGCCGTCGTCGGCGAGACCCCGTACGCCGAGACCAAGGGTGACCGGCCCGGCGGGCTCGGCCTGGACGCCGCCGACCTGAACACCATCGCCACCCTGCGCGCCTCGGGCGTGCCCGTCGTCGTGGTGCTCGTCTCCGGCCGCCCCCTCGACATCGCCGCCGAGCTGCCCGGCTGGAACGCCGCCGTGGCCGCCTGGCTGCCGGGCACCGAGGGGCAGGGCGTGGCCGACGTGCTCTTCGGGCTCGTCCCGCCGACCGGGCGGCTGCCGATGACGTGGATGCGCGCCTCGTCCCAGCAGCCGATCAACGCGGGGGACGGCAAGGCGCCGCTGTTCGCGCAGGGGCACGGGCTCACGTAGATCACCGGTCGGTGTGGATCCTGCCGAACTCGACCAGCGGCGTCCCACCGGCGAAGTTGCCGTCGACCTCGGCCCGCTCGGCGGCGCTGGGGTTGGCGTTGGTGCAGCTCACGGGCGCGCTGGAGCCCGACATCAGGTCGGTGCAGCGCCCGGTCCGCCGGTCGGGCAGGCCCAGGATGTGGCCGATCTCGTGGGTGGCGATCCGCAGCGGGTAGTAGCCCTGGTCGACGGCCTGCCGGCCCATCCAGATCGTGCCGCGTCCCAGGCTGGTGGGCAGGGCCCTGGGCCAGCCGTTGTCGGCGAGCACGACGAAGTGCGCGGGCGTGCCTCTGACCAGCCGGACGTTGGCGACACTGGAGTTCCACACCTGCGCGGCCTGGTCCACGGTGGCGCTGAACTCGGCGGCCCGGCCGGCGTCGTACCTGAGCACCGTGACCAGCGCGGTGGCCTGCGCGGGCGCGGTGACCAGCAGGAACGCCAGGGACAGCAGGGCGCTGAGCATGAGGCGGAGCGGTCGTGACACGGATCCTCCTGGGGGAGTGGGGGGTGCTGTGAACGGTATGCGCGCTCCGTCCTCCCGAAGAGCTGTCAGATTGCCCCTATCACGGTGATATGGCGCACTGGCGACACCGTGGCTTGCGGAACTGTCAGTGGCCGCGTGCAGACTCGATGCATGCAGAACGAGGAGCCCGAGCCGCTCGAGTTCGGCGAGATCGCTCTCACCGGCTGGAACGCCCACACCGACAAGATGGCCGAGGTCGGCTTCCTGACCATCGCGGGCAGGCTCCCTTCGCTCGTCGGCCAGGCGCTGCGGATGGCCTGGGCCGCGAGCCCGCGCGACACGCTGGCCACGGTCGCGCTCAACCTGCTCGGCGGCGTGTTCACCGCGTTCGGTCTGCTGGCCACCACGGGGGTGCTGACGGCGCTGTTCAGCGAGGGCCCGACCCCCGACCGCGTCGTGGCCGCGCTGCCCAGCCTGGCGCTGGTGGCGGGCGCGGCGGTGCTGCGCACGGCGACGCAGGCGGGCGCGGGCTGGGCGCAGTCCCGCCTCACCCCGCAGATCACCCGCCACACCGAGGAGCGCCTCTACGGCCTGACCAGCCAGGTGGAGCTGGTCGCCTACGACGACCCCGACTTCCACGACGCGCTCGAACGCGCGGGCAGCCGTGGCGTGTCCGTGGCCGACCCGGTGGTGGGCTCGGCCGTCGGCGTGGTCACCGCGGGCGTCGGCATCGCGGCGGCGGCCGGTGTGCTGGGCGTGCTGCACCCGGTGCTGCTGCCGCTCCTGCTGCTGGCCGTGCTGCCCGACGCCTGGGCCGCCGTGCGCAGCGCGCGGATGCGTTACTCGACGATGTACTCCCTGATCCCCGCCCGCCGCCGCAAGTGGATCCTCGCGGGCCTGCTCGCCGAGCGCGAAAACGCGGCCGAGGTGCGCGCGTTCACGATGCGCGGCTTCCTGCTGCGCGTCTACGACACCGTCGCCCGCGCGGAGCAGGAGGTCATGCTGCGCCTGGCCCGGCGGCAGATGACGGCCAGGCTGGTGGGCGAGGCGCTCGGCGGTCTAGGCACGGGCCTGGTCTACGTCGCGCTCGGCGTGCTGCTGACCGTCGGGGCGATCCCGCTGGCCGTGGCAGGCACCGCCGTACTCGCCATCCGCTCGGGCCAGTCGTCGCTGCTCAGCCTCATGTACGCCACCAACCGCCTCTACGAGCAGGGCCTCTACTTCACCGACTTCCTCGACTTCTGCGCCGACGCCGAGAGACGGTTGACGGGCCCCAGGCCGTTGCCCGTCCCCGACTCCTTCGAGCGCATCACCGCCGAGGACATCACCTTCACCTACCCGGGAGCCGAGTCCCCGGCGCTCAGTGGTGTGTCGGTCGAGATCAAGCAGGGCGAGGTGATCGCGTTCGTGGGGGAGAACGGCTCGGGCAAGACCACCCTGGCCAAGATCCTGTCCGGCCTGTACGAACCCGGCACCGGCACCGTGCGCTGGGACGACACCGACCTGTCCCAGGTCAGCCCGGAAGAGCTGCGCACCCGCACCGCCGTCATCGCCCAGGACCACACCCGCTGGCCCCTGGCCGCCCGCTACAACATCACCATGGGCACCGACCGCGGCGAGAGCGCCCTGCACGCCGCCGCAACCGTCGCCGGCGCCGACGAGGTCATCGCCGAACTCCCCCACGGCTACCGCACCCTGCTCGACCGCCGCTTCAAAGACGGCTGCGAACTGTCCGGCGGCCAATGGCAGCGCATCGCCGTCGCCCGCGGCTTCCACCGCGACGCCGATCTGCTCATCTGCGACGAACCCACCGCAGCCCTCGACGCCCGCGCCGAACACGCCCTCTTCGAACGCATCCGCACCCACGCCGACGGCCGCACCGTCCTGCTCATCACCCACCGCCTGGCCAGCGTCCGCTACGCCGACCGCATCTACGTCCTCGACCACGGCCACATCACCGAACAAGGCGACCACGACACCCTCATGACCTACAACGGCCTCTACGCCGAGCTCTACACCCTCCAAGCCGACGCCTACCGCTGACCCCCGCCGCCATGAGGGGCGGCCACCGTTCAGGCCGGTGGCCGCACGCGGCGGCCCTCGTGCTCAACAACGTGCTCAACAACGCGCTCACAACGTGGAGGTGAGCCCTTGCCCGATCCGCAGCAACTCGGCGTTGACCGCCTCGGCGCCGGAGTACTCCGCGGCGTACACCGGGCTGAAGCCGATCTCGGCCCACTGGCTGTCGCTCGTCCGCAGGAACAGGGTGGGGGTGCCCTTCATGCCGTCCTCGCCGACGTGCTGCACGACCAGATAGCCGCTCCGGCCGCCGACGGTCACCGCCTTGCCGTCCGCTTCGTCGCGGTACGCGGTGATCCGCTGCTCGACCTCCTGGACGGCGCTCCCCTCGTACACCATGATCACGAGCCGGTAGGAGCCCTTCTCGTCGCCCCGGTAGGCGTAGGTGACCTGGTAAGTGTCGCCCCAGTCCGCCGACCGGCCCGACCACTCCAGCCCGTCGGGCAGGTATCCCACCTTCATCCGCCCGAACTCCCTGCCGTCGCCCAGGTCCCCGAGGCTCGGCGGGGCCGACGGCATGGGCGGGGTGTCGTCGATGGCGGGCGGATCCGGTGCCGTGGCGAACGTGCTCCGCTCACCGGCCGTGGGAGTCGTACCGATGGTGAAAAAGGCGACGGCGGGGGTGACGACCACGCACGCGGCCACGGACGCGGCCACCGCCGCGATCCTGACCCTGCGCCTCCTCTCCCTGGTGGAGCGCACCACCCGGCCCGTCAGGTCAGGCGCGGCGTGCAGTCCCGCCGTCCCCTCCGCCATGAGCCGGCGGATCTCCTCCTCAAGCGTGGGCATCGGTGATCGCTCCTTCCAGTGTTTCCCGGCCGAGCGCCGAACGGAGCTTGGCCATGGCCTTCGACGCCTGACTCTTGACCGTGCCGACCGAGCATCCGAGCACCTCGGCGGTCTGCGTCTCGGTGAGGTCCTCCCAGTACCGCAGGACGATCACCGCACGCTGGCGGGGCGGCAGCGCGCGCAGCGCGCCCATGAGCACCTGGAACAGGTCGGGGTCGCCCGCCCGGATCGCCGTCTCCGGCGGGCTGTGCATGGGGATGATGGTGAGGATGGCCCGGCGGCGGGCGCGGTTGATGGCGGCGTTGACGATGACGCGCCGCACGTAGGCATCCGGATTGTCGTAGCGGGCCACCCGATCCCATTTGCGGTAGGTACGCTCCAGCGCCGTCTGCAGCAGATCCTCGGCCTCCGTCGCGTCACCACAGGCGAGGTAGGCGACCCGTAACAAGCTCGTGGCACGCGCGGCCACGAAAGCGCCGAAGTCATGTTCCAGGTCACTCACGGTTCTCCGTCCGATCTCACGCCTCCTAACACACTTCGTCCCTCGTGACGGTTGCCCGCTCGTGCGAACATTTCGCGGGCAACCGTTCGCACGGCTCAGCTGTGTGCATGGTTGTGACTTCGAATCGATGGAGCGAACCGATGACGTCCACGACCACGCCGACCCGGCGGCTGATCACTCTGGGTGTCGCCCTGGCCGCGGGCGCCGCCGTCCTCGGCACGCCGCCGGCCGTCGCGGCCACGCCTCCTGAGGGGGCCTACTGGCACACCAGAACGCTGATGACGGAAACCCATCCTGGGCGATTCGGCACCAGAGCGCACCCCTATTCGCTGGTCGAGCGGTTCGTCGGCGTACGGTGGAACGCCCCCGACGGCAGGGCCTGGTTCGGTGGTCGGCTCCTGGGGGTGCGGCCCAAGACCGCGGCGGACCGGAAGGCGTGGCAGCGCGACGGCTCCCCTTCCACGTGGAGCGAAACGCTCGACGGCAAGACGGTGAAGCTGTCCACCCCGCCCGGCAGGGGCTCACTGACCGCGGCGCCGAAGGGCCGTGACCAGTTCGAGTTCGCCGGGCAGCGGCTGACCTACGACGAGATCCAGCGCCTGCCCGCCGACCCGGCCCGGCTGAAGGCGTGGCTCATGAAGGCGGGCCGGGTCGGCCGGGAGATGGACCTGACCGCCTGGGTCGAGGAGACCCTGCCGATGCTCCTGCACGACATTCCCGCGCCGAAGCAGGTCCGTGCCGCGGCCTACCAGGCCCTGCTGTCCCTGCCGGGCGCCCGCGTCCACGGCGAGGCCAAGGACGAACTGGGCAGATCCGGTGCCGCCCTCGTGATCGACAGGCCGGGCGGGAAGGCGAAGCGGGCGCCGTCGACCAGGGTGCGGATGATCGTCGACACCGGCAGGATGGTGCTGCTGGCACAGGACCAGCTGGGCACGTCCGGCGGCAAGGCGTCCGCGGAGTGGTCGTACCGGAAGACGCTGATCGAGGTCGGCTGGACCGACGCGCCGCCTGCCGCGCCGGCCCTGTCTGACACACCGTCCCTGCCCTGACACGTCGGCTGGTCCAAGCGGTGGGCGGGACGGCTTGGGCGTGGCGGCCGCGTCAGGCGGCCGCGGCGGCTTCCAGGCTGAAGGCGCGCGGCGGGCCGGTGAGGGTCGCCTTCGCCTCGGCGCCGATCCGGTCGAGGATCTCGATCTCCCCGGCCTCCAGCCCGTCCAGGGCGAGCCGGACGAGGTCGGCCGGGTCCAGCAGCGTGCCTTCGGGGAATTCGACTCCGGCGTTCGCGGCGAAGTCCCGCAACGTCTCCGTGGCGATGAGCCCGGGGACGAGGGCGGCGACGTGCGTTCCCTGGCCGGCCAGTTCCACCCGGACCCCGTTGGTCAGGCCCCACTGCGCCGACTTGGCGGCGGCGTAGGACGTGTTGCCGTCGACGGTGGTCCAGGCCACGGCCGACAGGACGTTGAGGATGGCGCCGCCGCCGTTGCGGGCCAGCACGGGAGCGAACGCCCGGATCATGGCGAGGGTGCCGTAGTAGTTCGAGTCCATCGTCAGCCGGATGGCGTCGAGGTCGCCTGTCACGAGGTTCCCGCCGGCGGTGAACGCGGCGTTGTTGATCAGGAGGTCGACGTCGGTGGCGACGGCGGCGGCCGCCTCGACGGATTCCTGGTCGGTGATGTCCAGGCGCAGCACCTCGGCGCCGGGGACGTCCACGAGTTCGGGACGGCGGGCGGTGGCGTAGACCTTCGCCCCGCGCCGCAGTAGCTCGACGGCGAAGTGGTGGCCGATGCCGCGGTTCGTGCCGGTGACGAGTGCGGTGGCGCCGTGCAGTTCCATCGGTGACTCTCCTGAGATCGGACCCGCTGACCCCAGTGGTCGTAAAATGACCGCTGGGTCAAGTTGACTTCGTGAACCTATCCACAACATGACCTCTCGGTCAACTTGCTAGAATCTCGCCTGTGACTAGGCCTGATCGCCGCCCCCTGCGCGCGGACGCGGCACGTAACCGCGAGCTCCTCCTGGCCGCGGCCGCGGACGAGTTCGCGGAGCGGGGCATAGAAGCCTCGATGGCCGACATCGCCCGCCGGGCGGGTGTGGCGAAGGGCACCGTCTTCGCCCACTTCGCCACGAAGGAGGAGTTGATCGCCGCGATCGTCGGCGATCACTTCGCCGCGCTCACCGCCGTCGCCCGGCGACTGCTCGACTCGGCCGATCCCGGGGCGGCGCTGCTGGAGTTCCTGACCGTGGCCGCGGGCGGGCAGCGGCAACATGACCTGGCGTTCCTGCAGACGGTCGCCGAGGGCGACTCCGAGGTGAGCGAACTCCGCAACGAGTTCCACGCGAGCATCGGATCGCTGGTCGACCGGGCCCGCGACGCGGGCGCCGTCCGGGCCGACATCACCGGGACCGATGTGCTGCTGCTCATCTGCGCGCCGGTGCACGCGATCGGGTTCCTGGCGAATCCGGAGCCGGACCTGTGGCGGCGCTACCTCGCCATCATCTTCGACGGGTTGCGCCCCGAGGGCGCCAACCCCCTGCCCCGACCGGCGCCGAGCTGGCCCTGACCGGCGCATGCGGCCGCGGTGGCCATGGAATGTGAGAGTCAGGCCACGGTGACGTCGAGGAAGATCGGCCGCTTGCCCGCGAGCAGCGGAGTGCTGTCCTCGTCGGTCATCTTCCAGTAGATCTTGCAGCGGCCGGGGGAGTCAGCGGCGCGCACGCGTACGGTGATGTCGACCGACTCGCCCGGGGCGACCGGCCCGATCCCGACCCGTTTGGGCGCCTTGCACGGGGTGTCGTTCATGCGGGTCAGGTAGCGGCCGTGCCACGGGACATTGCCCGCGTTGCGGATGCGCCAGGTCTTGTCGAAGGACTCGCCCGCCTGGACGACGGTGCCGTCGGGGTAGGTCACGTCCTTCTCGAACTTCGAGTCGTCGAACGGCGTGAGGGACTGGGGGGCGGACGGGCTCGGGCTGGTCGCGGTGCCGGTCCCGGTCCTGGCGTCGCCCGTGATGAGCGGCAGCACCCATCCGATGAGGATCGCCGCCACGCCCACCACGCCGGTGACGGCCGCCAGCACGGTCAGCCGCTTGCCCGACGCGGGACGACCGGGGGAGGCGGGTGCGGGCCGAGGACCGTCGGCGGGCGACGATTCGTGATCGGACCCAGGTGCCCGGTCGTCCGCCGACGGGGGCAGGTGGCCGGCGGGCGGAGATTGCGGCTCCCCGGACGAGGGTTCCCGGTCCGTGAACGGAGGCCGGTGCTCGGATGCCAGGGGGGTGTGCTCCCGCGCGGGCGCGCCGGTGGACGGCGGCGGCCCGTGGACGGGATGGTCAGGTGCGGCGCTTCCGCTTTGCCCGGCGAGGAGGTCGTCCCGGTAGCCGAGGTTGGCGGCCTGTTCCCAGTGGGTCCGCCACTCGCGTCTGACCTCCTCCGGGTCGCCGCCCAGCCGGTCGACCGCCAGGACCCGGACGAACTCCCAGGTGGTCTCCCAGCTCGGCAGCGCGCTGCCCCGGGCCGCCGCCGCCAGGGACGACTTCGAGGCCGCCGCCCCGAGGCGGGAGGCCATGTCGGCGAAGGACGGGTCGCCGGCCCGTTCCTTGAGCTCCCAGAGACGATGGGCGAACAGCGCGACGGGGCCGGACTCGGGATCCGGCCGGATGGGCTTGCGCCCGCGCCGGGTTCCCGTACTGTCGTCCCGCGATTCGGGCGACTCCGTCATCACACCCCTGCTTCGATCGACCGCCCCGCTACGGCTTCCATCGCATCACATCAAGAGCAACGGAGGCTACCAAACGGCGGGTCAGAGTGTGCGACTGCCCTGCGCCGGCCCTGGGGTGACTCTGTGGTGACTCTGCGACGGCGGAAACGAGGGCGGGAGCGACGGTGGAAACGAGGGCGGAAACGGCGGTGGAAGTGGCGGCCGTCATTTCCGCGAGAAAATCGCCCCATTGCCGCTTCAACGGGCGGCGGGCGGTGCCGGACGGTGATGAACGCTTGACGGGAAGCGTCCGGCCGGTTAAACGACAAGCTATGACGACGGTAACGACGCGGCTCCGCAACGCAATGTCCAACCTCGACCTCGGCATCGTGCTGCTCGTGGCCGCCGCCGTCAGCATCCTCGATCTGCTGGAGGTGTTCGAGGACGGTCAGTCCGACAAGCTGATCCTGCCGGTCCTGGCGCTGCTCGCGTACGTGTGGATCAGGGACAGGAACCGGCAGGCCCGGGTCGCCGAGCAGATCGCCGCGGTGACGCGGGCGACCGACGGCATGTGGAAACTGCTGTCCAGCGGCGATTCCGTCAAGTCGCTGAACGGGGCGGCCATCACCCGGTTACTGGCCGAGGCGCGTAAGGACAGCGATCTGTGGCTGTTCAAGGGTGGCACCGGAACCTACATCCGGGGGGTCACCCTGCCGGAATGCGTGGAGCGCGCGAAATCCACGCGGCGGCGGATGCGGTTTCTGCTCGAATTGCTCGACCCGACGAATGAGACGTTGTGCGCGGCGTACACGCAGCTGCACCAGAGTTTGTCGTCCGACGGGGCCGAGGAGAAAGGCTGGACGCCGCTCGACACCCGGAAGGACGTCTATTCCACCATTCTGGCGGCCTGCTGGTACCAGCAGCGCAACAGCCGGCTGCTGGACCTGAAGATCGGGCTCGCCGACACCTTCTCGCTGTTCCGCTGCGACCTCACCTCGACCCACCTCGTGATCACCCAGCGCGGCCCCGAGTTCCCCGGGCTGGCGATCCCGCGCGACAGCGACCACTACCACCCGTGGAACGTCGAACTGGAGAACAGCCTCGACCAGACCCGGCTGCTGGAGCTGGGCCGGGCGCCGCGGCTCAGCGCCCAGCCCACGGTGGCGGAGACGCGGGAGCTGTTCGTGGCGCTGGGCATCGCGCTGGCGGAGGAGTTCTCGGACTCCGACGTGAAGGCGATCGCCCGCGGCGCGCTCAGCCGCGTCGACCCCTACAAGGGGCGGGTGCCGATACCCGCCCCCTCGATCAACTGAGTTCGCGGGGCCGCCGGTCTCCCGGCCCGCGTCAGACCATCGCCCCCGCGGGCCGGGGGGAACCCCGGGTGAACCCGGGTGAGCATCGTGGCGTCAGACCACCACGCCGGCGGGGCCCGTGAGCATCGTGGCGCCCGCCCCGGCGAAGTTCGCCAGGTCGGCGACGGCCGCCTTGCCCTCCTCTCCGGCCATGGCCGCGCCGAACGCCGCCTCGTCGTCGAAGGTCAGCACCGCGACCAGGTGGTAGGCGGGCGGCTGGTCGCCCGCCGCGGCGGGACGCGTGACCGTGTACGAGCGCAGCCCCGGCAGCCGGGCCGCCAGCGGGGCGTGCGTCTCGTCGTAGTGCTTGTCGAAGGCTTCGGCGCTCTCGGGGTGGTTGTAGAGAACGATGAGCTGAAATGCCACGGTCTGCCTCCACGATCGGGTTGTGCCTACGATGAAACCTCCCCCGGAGCCCACGCGATAGGCCCTTCTCCCGGAGCCTGGGCCTGCCCACCTCCCGGGCGAACCCGCGAGTCAGCCCAGCCAGCCGGGCGCGACCAGGACGGCCCAGGCGGCCACCGGGCCGACCAGGACGACCACGGCGCCGTAGGCCAGGAGCTTGCGGTAGAAGTCGTCCCTCTCCATACCCCTGACGTTGGCCACCAGCAGCGCCCCCGTGGTCGAGAACGGGCTGACGTCCACGATGGCCGACGACACCGACAGCGCCGCGATCATCGCGATCGGCCCCAGGCTGCCCTGCGACAGTAGCGGCACGGCCAGCGGCACCAGCGCGCCGAGGATGCCCACGGTCGAGGCGAAGGCCGACACGACGCCGCCGACGTAGCAGATGAGCAGCGCGACCAGCAGCGGGATGCCGATCGCGGCCACCGCCGAGCCGACGTAGTCCACGGTGCCGATCTCCTGCAGCACGCCCACGTACGTGACGACGCCGCAGATCAGCAGCACGGTCGGCCAGGCCACCCGCTCGACGGCGCCCTTGTTCGTCTTGGGGGAGGTGAGCGAGAGGATGACGGCGACGGTGACGGCGGTCAGGCCGACGTCCAGCTTGAACGCCAGCACGGCCACGCAGAGGCCGACGATGCCGGTCAGCGTGAGCGCCTGGTGCGGGGTGAGCCGCAGCCCGCCGCCGGTCGCGGTGTCCTGGGTCGTGGCGGTGCCCACCCCGCCACCGCCGGAGGTGCTTTCCGAGCCGGCTACGGACGAAGTGCTCCCGGACGGGGCAGGCCCGGACGAAGCAGGCCCGGACGGAGCGGCCGGGGCGGGGGTGGTGCCGGGCAGGGATTCGAGGGAGCCGCGCCGCAGCAGGTCCCGGCCGCCGAAGACGAAGAAGACGATCGCCGCGGCCGCGGTGTTGAAGGCGAAGCTGGACAGGAACAGCACCAGGTTGTTCCCGGGCAGGTTCGCCTCGTCGGTGACGCCGTTCACGATCCCGCCGAGCACACTGATCGGCGAGAACGCCCCCGCCTGCGTCCCGTGCGCGACCATGAGCCCGATCAGCATCGGATGGATCCGGTAGTCGGCCGCGAACCCGAACGCGATCGGCGCCAGGATCGCCGCCACGGCGGGCGCCGGCGCCCCCACGGCCGTGAGCAGCGCGGAGATGACGAAGACGACGGGCGGGATGGCCGCCAGCCGCCCCCGTACGAGATGCACCGCGGCCCGTACGAGCCAGTCCACGGTGCCGTTGTTGGTGGCGATGGCGAACAGGAGCGTCACCCCGACGAGGATCACGAAGAGGCTGCCGGGGAAGGCGTCGAGGATCTGGTCGGTCTCCATGCCGGCGGCCAGCGTGCCGACCAGGAAGGCGCCGACGAGGGCCAGTGCTCCCAGGTTCACGGGGAAGAGGGTGGCCACGACGAACATGACGATGAGGGCGAGAATGGACAGGAGCTCTGCGGACACTGCGTACTCCGATCTCCCCCGAACGTGTTATGGCAGCCCGGCCGCCCGATGGATCAGCTCGACCGGGTGAACAGCGGTGCGGGACGCGCCGTGAGCGATCTGCTGGCGGCACGAGACCCCCGTGGCCGCGAGCAGGGTGTCGGGTGAGGACGCGGCGATCGCCGGAAAGAGCCGGAGACCGCCGATCTTCATGGACAGGTCGTAGTGCTCGGCCTCGAAGCCGAACGATCCGGCCATTCCGCAGCAGCCGGCGTCGATCTCCGTCACCTCCGCTCCCGGGATCCTGGACAGCAGCGCGTGCGTGGCGGTGGTGCCGGTGACGGCCTTCTCGTGGCAGTGGCCGTGCAGCAGGATCCGGCGATCCTTGAGCGCGTCCCCGAGCACGAGCGAGCCGTCGTCGATGGCCTCCACCAGCAGTTCGGGGACGAGCCTGGCCCTGGCCGCGACCGCGGCCACCCGGGGGTCGCCGGGGAGCAGGGCGGCGTACTCGTCCTTGAGGGTGAGCAGGCAGGACGGTTCGAGGCCGACGACGGGGGCGTCGGAGCCGGCCAGGCGGCCGACCAGGTTGGCGGCCATCGTCCGTGCCTGGTCGAGCAGGCCCTTGGAGATGCTGGAGCGCCCACAGCAGCCCCTGGACTCCAGGCGCACCCGGTAGCCCGCGCGTTCCAGCAGCTCGACGGCGGCGCGGCCGACGGCGGGCTCGGTGAAGGTGGTGAAGGAGTCGGCCAGCAGGATGACCTCGCGCGTTCCCGCCAGCTCGGGGCGGCGGTCGGAAAGGCGGTCGGGGTGGCGTTCGGGGCGGCGGGCGAACCAGCGCAGCAGGTTGTCACGCCGGAATCGGGGCAGCGGGCGCGGGCTCAGCCGGAGCGGGCCGCGTACGGTGCCGGCCAGCCAGTTCGACAGCGGCGCGGTGGCCGAGCCGAGCCGGTTGAGCGTCCTGATCGCGCCGAAGGCCCGCGAGCGCAGCGGCACGCCGTGCTCCTGCTGGTACTGGTGCAGGAACTCGCTCTTCATCGCGGCCATGTCCACCCCGAGCGGGCACTCCGACTGGCACGCCTTGCACTCCAGGCAGAGGTCGAGGATGCCGTGCAGCCGCTCGCCGCCCAGCTCCCGCTTCGGATCGGGCGACGAGAGCGCCTTGACCAGGGCGTTGGCGCGGCCGCGGGTGGAGTGCTCCTCTTCGCGGGTGGCCATGTACGACGGGCACATGACGCCGGTGTCGTCCTTGCGGCACACGCCGATGTTCATGCACCGGTCGGCCGCCGCGTGCATGCCTCCCGGGCCGAAGGACAGCGTGGTGGCCAGGGGCTTCGGCTCGGGCCTGGCGAGGTCGCGCAGGTGGTCGGTCATCGGCGGCGCGTCCACGATCTTGCCGGGATTGAGCCGGCCGTGCGGGTCGAAGATCTGCTTGACCTGCCGCATCGCCTCGTAGATCGGGTCGCCGAACAGCCGCCGGTTGAACTCGGAGCGGGCCAGCCCGTCGCCGTGCTCGCTGGAGTTGACGCCGCCGTGCCTGGCGGCCAGCTCGGCGACCTCCTCGGCCACCGCCCGCATCGTCTCGACCCCGCCGGGCGCGCGCAGGTCCACGAACGGCCGGATGTGCAGGCAGCCGACCGAGCAGTGACCGTAGAAGCCGGCGCTCAGCCCGTGCCGGTCGAGGATCCGGGCGAACTCCTCCACGTACGGCACCAGCCGCTCGGGCGGCACGGCCGTGTCCTCCACGAACGCGAGCGGCCTGCGGCTGCCCACACTGGAGGCCATCAGCAGGCCGAGCCCCGCCTTACGCACCTTGAGCACCGCCGACTGCTCCCGCGCGGTGACGGCCTTGAGCGTGTGGTAGCCGTGGCCGTTCGCCTTCCAGGTGGCGGCGAGCTTGCCGACCCGGTCGGCCACCTCGGCCGGCCCGTCGCCGAAGAACTCCACGAACAGCAGCGCCTGCGGCTCGCCCTCCAGGATGTCGCCCAGGCCCGCGTAGTCCACCCGCTGCCTGGACAGGTCGAGGATGGCCTTGTCCAGCAGCTCGACCGAGGCGGCGCCGAAGGACAGGGCGTCGGCGGTGGCGGCGATGGCGGCCGGGGTCGAGGTGAAGTGGCCGACCGCGATGGCCTTGGCCCTGGGCAGCTCCACCAGGTCCACGGTGGCCTCGGTGACCACGGCCAGGGTGCCTTCCGAGCCGACCATCAGCCTGGTCAGGTCGCCGCCGGCGGCGGCGTCGAGGCGGTAGCCGCCCGAGTGCCGCCAGAAACGCGGGAAGCCCGACAGGTCGAGCCCGTCCAGCACCTCGGCGACCGCGGTGGTCAGCCGGGCGTCGGTGGCCAGGTCGGGGGTGGTGGCGTCGGCGAGCACGACCCGCAGCTCACGCACGTGGTCGATGGTGGAGCCGTACAGGACGGAGTGGCTGCCGGCGGAGTTGTTGCCGATCATCCCGCCGATCGTGGCCCGGTTGCTGGTGGAGGTGTCGGGGCCGAACATCAGCCCGTGCTTGCGGGCGGCCCGGTTGAGCTGGTCCTGGACGACGCCGGGCTGCACCCGGGCGGTGCGGCCGTCGATCTCCAGGATGCGGTTCATGTGCCGGGAGAAGTCCACGATCACGGCCGCGCCCACGGTCTGCCCGGCCAGGCTGGTGCCCGCCCCGCGCGGCAGAATGGGCACGCCCAGCTCGCCGCAGGCCGCGACCAGGGCCTGCACGTCGTCGGCGTGGCGGGGGAAGGCGACGGCCAGCGGCTCGATGGCGTACATGCTGGCGTCGGAGGAGTAGAGATGCCTGGTGTAGGGGTCGTCCCTGACGTCGCCGGACAGGATCGGGGCCAGCTCGCGGGCCAGGCTGCCGGCCGGGCGCGCCGGGTCCGCCGAACGCCCCAGCCCTGCCGGACGCCCCAGGCTCATCGGCCGCCCTCCAGGTGAGCCAGCGCCGCCCTGACGCCGCCCTCCTTGATCGGCACTCCCGCCTCGCGCAGCCCCATCTCGACCCCGCTCAGCGTGCCGGCCAGCATGAGGTCGTTGAAGTGGCCGAGATGCCCGATCCTGAAGACGCGCCCGGCCAGCCGGCCGAGGCCCGTCCCGAGCGACATGTCGTAGCGCTCCAGGATCAGCCGCCTGACCGCGTCGGCGTCGTGGCCGTCGGGCATCAGTACGGCGGTCAGCGAGCTGGAGTGTTCGCGCTCGTCGGCGCAGAGCACCTCCAGCCCCCAGCCGCGCACGGCCAGCCTGGTCGCCTCGGCGTGCCGGTCGTGCCGGGCGAACACCGCCGCCAGGCCCTCCTCCTCCAGCATGACGAGCGCCTCGCGCAGCCCGTACAGGAGATTGGTGGGCGGCGTGTACGGGAAGAAGCCCTGCCGGTTGGACGCGATGATCGGATCCCAGTCCCAGTACGAGCGCGGCAGCCGGCCCCGGCGCGCCAGCGCCTTCTCGCTGACCGCGTTGAAGCCGATCCCCGGCGGCAGCATCAGCCCCTTCTGCGAGCAGCCGACGGTCACGTCCACGCCCCACTCGTCGTGGCGGTAGTCCATCGAGCCCAGCGACGAGATCGTGTCCACCAGCAGCAGCGCGTCGTGACCGGCCCGGTCGAGGGCGTCGCGGATCTCGGGGACGCGGCTGCGTACCCCGGTCGAGGTCTCGTTGTGCACCACCATCACGGCGGCCACGTCGGGGGTGAGGCGCTCGGCCAGCGCGGCGGGGTCGGCGCCGTGACGCCAGTCGCCCGGCACCAGGTCCACGACCAGGCCCAGCCGGGCGGCCATCTCGCACCACAGTGAGGAGAAGTGCCCGGTCTCGAACGCCAGCACCTTCTCACCCGGCGACAGCGTGTTGACCAGCGCCGCCTCCCAGGCGCCCGTACCGGAGGAGGGATAGACCACGACGGGGCCGCTCGTCGCGAACACGCCCTTCAGCCGCTCCAGCAGCTCGTTCGCCAGGAGGGCGAAGGCGGGCCCCCGATGGTCGATGGTGGGCTGGGCGATGGCGCGCAGCACCCGGTCGGGAACGTTCGTCGGCCCGGGGATCTGCAGGAAGTGCCGGCCCACTGGTTTTCCACCTTCCGTGCCATCACACGGCACAGTGTGCCGCCGTGCGGTTCATTAACATTAAAATCAGCCCGTAGAGGAGTCAATGATGCAGAACGTGATCAACGCCCTCCGGGTGCTCGAAGAGGTCGCCGCGCGCCAGCCGATCGGGGTTGGCGAGCTGGCCAGAGGGCTCGGCCTGCCCAAGAGCACGGTGCAGCGCTCGCTGAAGACGCTCAACGAGGCCGGCTGGATCAGGCCCGCGGGCGGCGAGGTCACGCGCTGGCAGGTCACCAGCAAGGCGCTGCAGATCGCGCGTACGACCGAGCTGGGGCTGCGCGACGCGGCCATGCCGGTCATGGAGGAGCTGCGCCAGCGTACCGGCGAGACGATCCACCTCATGGTGCCCGAGGGCGACGCGGTCGTGCTGATCGAACGGCTGGAGACCGACAAGCCGCTGCGCATCGTGCTGCCGCTCGGCATCAGGCTGCCCCTGCACGCCTCGGCCAACGGCAAGGCCGTCCTGGCCCACCTGCACCGCCCGGCCGGCGCGTTGCTCGGCTACACCGGCACCACGATCACCGACCCCGACGCGCTGCGGGCCGAGCTGGACGCGGTGCTCGCGCGGGGCTACGCCGACAACCGGGGCGAGTGGCGCTCCGACATCGCCGCCGTCGCCTCCGCCGTGCTCGGCCCCGACGGGCCGGTCGCCAGCCTCAGCGTCTCCACCCCGGCCAGCCGCATGCCGGAGGCGCTGCGCGCCGAATACGGCAAACTCGTCACCCAGGCGGCCAGAACGCTGACCGACTCACTCGGCTTACGGTGAGGGCGGGGCGGTGGCCGGGGTCGTCGGGGACGGCTGGGCCGGCGGGGCGGCCGGCAGATCGGCGAAGTGACCGGTCCGGGTCTTGACCGGCACCATCATCCGCACCGGCTCGGCCTCCCTGAACGTGAACGTCATCGGCACCGTCCCCGCCCGCACGCCGCTGACCGTGCCGAGCGGCTGGTTGCCGGTCCCGACCGCCTGGTTCGGCGGCAGCGCGAGCGGCCCGGCGAGCTGCACCGAGCCGCCTCCCTCGACCGTGATCCGTTCGAGCTGGTCGGGCTGCCCGGCCTCGTTGATCAGCACCCCGAACAGGGCCTCCGGTGGCGCGGACGCGTCCTGACCGGCGCCGCGCAGCAGGAAGACGTTACGCAGGCGCAGGCTGTCGCCCACGTCGGCGTTGGCCCCGTCGTTCTGCGGAATCCGGTTGGCGTCGTCCAGCTCCGCCTTCGCGCAGCCGGTGGCCGCCAGGGCCACGACGAGCAGAGCGGAGACGACGGGACGCGGGAGGGGACGCGGGAGGGGACGCGGGACCGGGCGCGGGACGGGACGCGAGACGGGACGCGGGCTGGAACACGGGATGGAACGCGGACGCATCGCTAGGTCCTCCTCAAGCGGCAGAGCCCTCCCGCTACCCCCGGACACCCCCTGCAACCAGGCACGACCCGCATCGCCCGCGAGCGCACGCGTACCGCCGATCCCGTCGCGATCCCGTCGCGATCCGGTCGCGAATGCGTCGCGCGCGGGCGCGCGCGTGGCGCCGATTCGCGATCACTTCGCCTCGTGACCGTCGGTGATCCTTGATGTACCGTCACCGTTAACGCGCGACCTACCCCAGGAGCGGTAGATGGTTGACCAGCAAGGACTCGACGCGACAGGTCAGCAGAACAGACGGCAACTGGTCCGGGCGGTGATCGCCTCCGCCGTGGGGACCTCGATCGAATGGTACGACTTCTTCCTCTACGGCTTCGCCGCCAGCACCATCTTCGCGGAGCTGTTCTTCCCCACAAGCGACCCCACGACGGGCCTGCTGCTCGCCCTCGGCACCTATTTCGGCGGCTTCGCCGCCCGGCCCATCGGCGCGGCGATCTTCGGCCACTACGGCGACCGCATCGGCCGCAAGGCCACCCTCATCATCACCCTCCTGAGCATGGGCATCGCCACCGCCCTCGTGGGCCTGGTGCCCACGTACGAGCAGATCGGCATCTGGGGCGGCATCCTGCTCACCGTCCTGCGCCTGCTCCAGGGCATCAGCGTCGGCGGCGAGTGGGGCGGCTCGGTGCTGCTCGCCACCGAATGGGGCAAGTCGCGCGGCGGCAAGCGCGGCTTCCTCGGCAGCTGGCCGCAGTTCGGCGTGCCCGTCGGGCTCGTGCTCGGCTACCTGGCGCTGCAGGTGTTCCAGCCGATCGACCCCTACTGGGGCTGGCGCATCCCGTTCCTGCTCAGCATCCTGATGGCGGCCGTCGGCCTCTACATCAGGCTCGGCATCCTGGAGACGCCCGTCTTCGCCAAGCTCGTCGCCGAGAAGAAGGTCGAGCGGGTGCCCGTGCGGCAGGTGCTGGCCAAGAACTGGCGCGAGATCGTGCTCAGCGCGCTGCTGCGCACCGGTCAGCAGGCGCCGTTCTACATCTTCACCGTCTTCATCCTCACGTACGCCACCAAGACGCTGGGCTTCGAGGCCAGCGACGTCTACACGTACGTCATCGTGGCCGGCCTCGTCTCCCTGGTCACGGTGCCGTTCTGGGGCTACATCTCCGACCTGGTGGGCCGCAGGCGGCTCTACATCATCGGCGCCGCGCTCATGGTGGTGTGGTCGTTCATCTACTGGCCGCTGCTCGACACCCGTGTCCCGTCGCTGGTCTTCCTGGCCATCGTGCTGGCCGCGCCCATCCACGACATCCAGTACGGGCCGCAGGCCACGTTCATCGCCGAGAGTTTCACCGGGCGGCTGCGCTACAGCGGCGCCTCGCTCGGCTACCAGCTCGCCTCGCTCACGGCCGGCGGGCCCGCGCCGCTGATCGCGGTCTGGCTGTACGCGACGTACCAGAGTTCGTTCGCCATCGCGGTCTACATGGCGATCTGCTCGGTGATCAGCATTGTGGCGGCGTTCGCGCTGAAGGATCGTTCGCAGCAGGACTATGCCGTCGAATACGACGAGGTGAAGCCCACGACCGGCTAGCGGTGCGGCCTGCGCGCGACCGCTTCCGGCCGCGCGCAGGCCTTCAGCTCCAACAATCGGACATTCACCGTGCGAGCAGGCTCCGCAGGGCGGCGATCACCTCGGCCGGGGCCTCCTCGGCCATGAAGTGACCGCAGCCGACCGTACGGTGCTCCAGGTCGGACGCCCAGGCCCGCCACCGTTCGGCGGCGTCGAACCCGAGCGCCGACCCCCAGTCCTGCTGCAGCACCGTCACCGGCATGCCCAGCCTCCTGCCCGCCCGCCGGTCCTCCTCGTCGTGCTCGACGTCGATGGTCGCCGTGGCCCGGTAGTCGGCCACGATCGACGGCACCGCCTCCCGGGACGCCTTCAGGTACGCCGCGCGCACGTCCGCCGGGATCGCGTCCGGGTCCTTGACCCACAGGTCGAGGAAGTGCCCGAAGAACGCGTCCGCCTCGGCGGCGATCATCCTCTCGGGCAGGCCCGGGGGTTGCGCCATCAGATACAGGTGGAAGCCGACCGCCGCCGCCCGGCCGTGCATGACGTCCCAGGTGTCCAGGGTGGGCAGGACGTCCAGCGAGGCCAGGTGGGTGACGGCGCCGGGGTGGTCGAGCCCGGCCCTGATGGCGACCAGCGCGCCTCGGTCGTGCCCGGCCAGCGCGAACCGGTCGTATCCGAGCGCCTTGGCCAGGGCGACGACGTCGGCGGCCATGGTGCGCTTGGAGTAAGTGGCCCCGTCCACGTCGGCCGGCGGCTTGTCGCTGTCGCCGTACCCGCGCAGGTCGGGACAGATGACGGTGTGGTCGGCGGCCAGGTCCGCGGCGACGTGCCGCCACATGAGGTGCGTCTGCGGGAAGCCGTGCAGCAGCACGACCGGGCTGCCCGACCCGCCGACCGCGACGTTGAGCGCCACATCGTCGGCCACGGTGACGCGTTTCCCGGCGAACCCCGGAATGGTGAGTGACATGTCGGCTCTCCTCGCCGTCGCGAATTCGTCTCGGTACGCGCCCCACCCTGCCCGCCCCCACTCAGCAGCCAGTCAGCACGAGATCAGCCCGATCCCCCTCGCCTCGGTCTCGACTGATCCCCGCCCGTGCACCGGTGGGCCGTCGTGCGACTCGGCTCGTGCGAGCGCCCGTTCTCGGCCGGTTGCGACCAGTCTCGACGGCTGCCATGCAGTCGGCCGGTGCGTGGTTAGTCGGCTTCAGCTGGGCGGATAGGTTGGACGGCGATGGTGACATTCGGGGTGCTGGGCCCGTTGACGGCCGGTGATGACCGGGGCCCGATCCGGCTCAAGGGGCCGCGGCACCGATCCGTCCTGGCCCGGCTGCTGGTGGCCAGGGGGCGGGTGGTGCCGGTGTCGTGGCTGATCGACGATCTCTGGGCCGTTCCGCCCGCGGGGGCGCTCGGAGCCCTGCAGACCTTCGTCGCCGACCTGCGCAAGGCGCTCGAACCCGACCGCCCGCCCCGCGCCCCCTCCCGCCTCCTGATCACCTCACCTCCCGGCTACGCACTACGCACCGACCCCTCCGATGTGGACGCCCTGCGCTTCGAATCCCTGCTCGCACAGGCCGCCGACCTGCCCGCCGAGCAGGCCCGCGAGTCGCTCGACGTCGCGCTCGGGCTGTGGCGGGGGCCCGCGTACGCCGAGTTCGCCGACCAGGGCTGGGCCGCCGGCGAGGCCGCTCGGCTGTCCGAGCTGCGCCTTCTGGCCGTGGAACGCCGCGCCTCTGCGGCACTGAGCTCGGGCCGGGCGGCCGAGGCGATCCCCGACCTTGAGGCCCATGTGACCGGCCACCCGTTGCGCGAGGACGGCTGGCGGCTGCTGGCGTTGGCGCTGTACCGGACGGGCCGGCAAGGGGATGCGCTGGGGACGTTGCGGCGGGCCAGGAAGGTGCTCCGCGAGGAACTCGGCGTGGACCCGGGGGAGGACCTGCGCCACCTCGAAGCCGATATCCTCGCCCAGTCCCCCCACCTCACGGCCGGTCCGCCCGACCACCACCCGCGCTCGAACAGTGCGCTGGGCTCCGGCGGCCGCCCGTTCGCGGAGCCGGGTGGGGTGGAGTCTCCCGGGGGTCCGTTCGCGGAGGAGGTCGTGGAGCCGGGGCGCGGTGGGCGGCCGTTCGTGGGGCGGGTTGCGGAGCTGGGGGAGTTGGAGCGGGCTGCGGCAGGTGTGGTGGCGGGGCGCTCGGGGCTGGTGCTGGTCTCCGGGGCGGCGGGCGCCGGCAAGACCGCGCTGGTACGGACGCTCGCCCGGCGGCTTGAGGACGGCGGCTGGCACACGGCGTGGGGCGCCAGCCCCGAACTCCCGGGCGCGCCCGCCGCCTGGCCATGGGCTCAGATCCACGCTGACCTGACCGCCACGACCGCCCCGACGGACACCACCCCCACCGCTGCTGCGGAAACGGAAGGGGATCCGCAGGCTGCTCGGTTCAGGCGGCATCGGGCGATCGTCTCCTCCCTCGCCGCCTTCGCCGCCGACCGCCCGCTGCTCCTCGTCCTCGACGACCTGCACTGGGCGGACGAGGAGACCCTGGCCCTGCTCACCATGCTGGCCGCCGACCTCGGCCCCGCTCCGGTGCTCGTCGTGGGCACGTACCGGGCGACCGAGATCTCACCTGGGCTGGCCGAGACGCTGGGACGGGTCGCGCGGGCCGAACCCGTGCGGATCTACCTGGGCGGCCTCACCGAGGGGCAGGTAGCCGAGCTGGTCAGGGCCGTCGCCAGCCGTGAGATGAGCGACGGCGACGCCCGCACGATCCACGCGCGCAGCGGCGGGAACCCGTTCTTCGTCCGGGAGCTCACGAGGGTGTGGGAGAGCGAGGGCGAGCAGGCCCTGCACGCGGTCCCGGCCGGGGTGCGGGACGTCATCCGGCACCGCCTGGCCGCGCTGCCGGACGTCACCCGCACGCATCTGCGCCAGGCCGCCGTGCTCGGCGAGGAGGTCGACCTCGACGTGCTGATCCCGCTGACGGGAGCGGAGGAGGACCGGGTGCTGGACTCGGTGGAGTCCGCCCTGCTCGCGGGCTTCCTGGTCGAGCGGGACGCCGACCGGTCGCGGTTCGCGCACGCCCTGGTGCGCGAGGCGCTGTACGAGGACGTCCCGCACGCCCGCCGCGCCCGCTGGCACGCCACGGCCGCCGGGATCGTCGAACGCCTGCGTCCCGGCGACGTGGAGACCATCGTCCACCACTGCCTGCGCGCCCAGGGCCGGGCCGGCGCCGCCCGTACGGCCCGCTACGCCCGTGCGGCGGCCGAGCGCGCCGAACGCAGGTCGGCCCCGCACGAGGCGGCCCGCCTGTGGCGCGAGACGCTGGCAGCTCTGGAGCAGGTCCCACTGGTTCGGGGCGTTCGTGGTGGTGACGCGCAGGCCGTTCCAGGCGGTCGTGGCGGTGATGCCTGGACGGACGATGGTGTCGGGGACGGGGGTGTGTCGGAGCGGCTGGTGGCCGTGATGGGGCTGGGGCGGGCGCTGGCGGTGAGCGGGGAACTGCAGGAGTCGCGGCGTTACCGGGCCGAGGCGGTCGGGGCGGCGGAGGCGATCGGGGATCCGGTGCTGACCGCGAAGGTCATCGGGTCGTTCGACGTGCCCGCCATCTGGACCGCCAACGACGACCCGGCCCTGTCCGCGCGGCTCGTCGACGCCGCCGAGCGCACGCTGGCCGCCCTGCCTCCCGGGCACGAGAGCGAGCGGGCCCGGCTGCTCGTCACCGTCGCGATGGAACGGCGCGCCGACCCCGGGCAGCGCGGAGTGCGGGCGGCGCGCGAGGCCGAGGAGATCGCGCGGAGGTCGGACGATCGCACCCTGCTCGCCTACGCGCTGAACGGCCGCTACATGCAGAGCTTCCACCGGGCGGGGCTCGCGCCTGAGCGCGCCGCGATCGGCTCCGCGCTGCTCCGGCTGTCCGCCGGTGACGACGGGATGGTGCCGTTCGAGGTGCTGGGGCGGCTGGTCCTGCTCCAGGCCAGTGCCGCGCTCGCCGACCTGGAGGCGGCCGATCGGCACGCTGAGGCCGCCGACCGGCTCGCCGAGCGTCATGACCTGCCGCTGGTGGGGGTCTTCACCACCTGGTACGCCGCCCTCCGCCTCGCCGTGGAAGGGCGTACGGACGAGGCACGCACCGCCTACCGCACGGCCGCCGCCCGCCTCGGCGGCACCGGCATGCCCGGCGTGGAGGACGGCATCCTGCCGCTCGCCCTCCTCTGCCTGGAAGTGGCGGACGGGGTGCGGTTCTGGCCGGGGGAGGGGCCGGCCGGGGCGGGGTTCCGGAGGGGTGAAGGGCCGGCCGGGGTGGTGGAGCTGGCCGGGGCCGATTGGGGGCCGTACGAGAGGTGGGCCAGGCCGTTGATCCTGCTCGCCCAGGGGCGTCGCGAGGAGGCGTCCGAGGCTGCCCGCGCGGTGCCCGACTCGCCGTCCGACCTGCTGCTGGAGGCGCGGACCTGCCTGCACGCCGTGGCCGTGCTGGCCACCGCCGAGCGGCCGCTCGACCCCGACGGGCGCCTCCTGCTCGAACGGCTCCGCGAACGACTGCTGCCGGCCGAAGGGGAGCTGGCCGGCGCGGGCAGCGGGCTGGTCACCCTGGGCCCCGTGGCCCTGTACCTCGGCCACCTGGCCGCGGCTCTCGGCCGGCCAGACGAGGCCGCCGGACATTTCCGGGCTGCCGGACATTTCCGGAAGGCGACTTCCTAGCTCCCATAGCCTGAGCGGCCCCCACGGGCTGGGCTCCATCCGCGACCGGATCCCGTCCGTGGTCTGGCGGCTTCCCCGGTCGCCTCGCCCCCGCAACCGGACGGCTCCCGAGGCCGCATCGCCTCCGTGGCCGGATCGTTCCCGTGAGTGAGAACGGCGCGTCCCGCGGTTCCGAAAGTTTCGGGCAAGTTTACGTTGATCGCGCGCCCCGACCCGCCGTGAGCTGCGGTTGGACTGAAACGAACCAACCTGTAACACAGCAGGTTGGCGGCACTCTTGACACACCCTGACTAGCCCTTTATGTTGCCGCAATATTAAATGGATTTACCTGAAAACTTTCGGCGTCACCCCCGCGCAAACACCACCCGCTCCCGCCGCGGACAGGCGCCGTCGTTCGGCCGAAGGGATGGCATGAGGGGCCAGATACCGATCGACGCGAGCTCGACCTCAGGCGAGAGCGAACGGTGGCGGGACACGCGCCTGTCACCCGCGGAGCGGGCCGGAGCGCTCGTTCCGCTCATGACTCTTGAGGAGAAGGTCGCCCAGCTCGTCGGGGTGTGGGTCGGCGCCGACGCATCGGGGGGCGGCGTCGCCCCGCACCAGACCGACATGGGCGGCGGCCCCGAGTGGGACGACGCGATCAGGCAGGGGCTCGGCCAGCTGACCAGGCCCTTCGGAACCGCGCCTGTCGATCCGGTGGCGGGTGCCAGGTCGCTGGCGGCCTCGCAGGCCGAGATCGTCGCGGCCAGCAGGTTCGGCATCCCGGCCCAGGTGCACGAGGAGTGCCTGACGGGCTTCGCGGCCTGGCGGGCGACGGTGTATCCGGCGCCGCTGAGCTGGGGCGCCTCGTTCGACCCCGACCTGCTGGAGGAGGTGGCGGGCCGGATCGGCCGGTCGATGCGGGCCGCGGGCGTGCACCAGGGCCTGGCCCCGGTGGTGGACGTGACCAGGGACTACCGCTGGGGCCGCACCGAGGAGACGATCGGTGAGGACCCGTACCTGGTGGGCCTGCTCGGCGCCGCCTACGTGCGCGGCCTGGAGAGCGCCGGGGTGGTGGCCACGCTCAAGCACTTCGCCGGCTACTCCGCCTCCCGAGGGGGTCGCAACCTGGCCCCCGTCCCGATGGGCCGCAGGGAGCTGGCCGACGTCGTGCTGCCGCCGTTCGAGATGGCGCTGCGCCTGGGCGGGGCCCGGTCGGTCATGCACTCCTACACCGAGATCGACGGCGTTCCCGTGGCGGCCGACGAGAGCCTGCTCACGGGGCTGCTGCGGGACGAATGGGGCTTCGACGGCACGGTGGTCGCCGACTACTTCGCGATCCGGTTCCTGGAGCGCCTGCACCGGGTCGCCGCCGACGCGGGGCAGGCGGCGGGGCTGGCGCTGCGGGCCGGGATCGACGTCGAGCTGCCCACGGTGGACACCTTCGGCGCGCCGCTCGTCGAGGCGGTCAAGGCGGGGACGGTGGACGAGGCGCTGATCGACCGCGCCCTGCTCCGCGTGCTGACGCAGAAGGCTGAGCTCGGCCTGCTCGACGCGGGCTGGCAGCCGCTGCCCGGGCCCGCCGAGCAGGTCAGGCTGGACGACGAGGAGAGCAGGGAGCTCGCCCTGCGCCTGGCCCGCGAGGCGATCGTCGTCGTCCGCAACACCGGGCAGGTCCTGCCGCTGGCCCCCGGCCGCCGGGTGGCGCTGGTGGGCCCGGTCGCCGACGACCCCATGGCGATGCTGGGCTGCTACGCCTTCCCCGCGCACGTCGGCCCGCACTCCGAGCACGGTCTGGGCCTGGACCTGCCGTCCCTGCGCGAGGCGCTCGGCGGGCTGGTCCCCGGCCTGGCGTACGCGCCGGGCTGCGGCATCACCGGTGACGACACCTCCGGCATCGCCGCGGCGGCCGAGCTGGCCGCGGCGAGCGACGTGTGCGTGGTGGCCGTCGGCGACCGCGCCGGGCTGTTCGGGCGCGGCACGTCCGGCGAGGGCTGCGACGCCACCGACCTGCGCCTGCCGGGCGTGCAGGCGGAGCTGGTCCGGGCCGTGCTGGCGACCGGCACGCCGGTGGTGCTGGTGCTGCTGGCCGGACGCCCGTACGCGCTGGGCCAGGAGCTGGAGGCGGCCGCGGCCGTCGTGTACGGCTTCTTCCCCGGCCAGCGCGGCGGCCAAGCACTGGCCGAGGTGCTGACCGGCGCGGTGAACCCGTCGGGCCGCCTGCCCGTCAGCGTCCCGCGCGACGCCGGTGGCCTGCCTTCGACGTACCTGTCGCCGCCGCTCGGCCTGCGCACCCAGGTGTCGTCCGTGGACCCGACGCCCGCGTACCCGTTCGGGCACGGCCTGAGCTACACCACCTTCGAGTGGAGCGGCGCCCGCGTCGCGGGCGAATCGGCGGAGTGGCCGGTGGACGGCGAGGTGAGCGTCGAGGTCACGGTAAGCAACACCGGTGCGCGCGGCGGTGCGGAGGTCGTCCAGCTCTACCTGCACGACCCGGTGGCGCAGACGACCAGGCCCGTCGTCCGGCTGATCGGCTTCGCCCGGGTCCCGCTGGAGGCGGGGGAGAGCGCGCGGGTGAGCTTCACCGTCCCCGCCGACGTCACCTCGTTCACCGGCACGCGCGGCCGGCGCATCGTCGAGCCGGGCGACGTCGAGCTGCGCCTCGGCCGCTCCAGCGCGGCGTTCGAGGCGAGCCTGCCGCTGCGCCTGACCGGCGCCGAGCGCGAGGTCGGCCACCTGCGGCAACTGCGAGTGCCGGCGCACATCGACCGCGACTCACCGGAGGGCCGAGGATGACCACACCCAAGACGCTGGACGCGGCCAGGCCGGTGCCGCGCGAGGAGAGACCGGCGCCGCGCCGGCGCAGGCGCAGGCCCGCCGGCTCGTGGCGGGCCGCCTTCCGCCGCGACTGGCAGCTCTACTCGCTGGCGATCCTGCCGCTGCTGTTCTTCTTGATCTTCCGGTACGCCCCGATGATCGGGAACGTCATCGCCTTCAGGAAGTTCGAGCCGGGCGGCAGCATCTTCGGCGAGGAATGGGTGGGCCTGCGCTACGTGAAGCTGTTCCTGAACGACCCGACGTTCTGGAACGTGTTCACCAACACCCTGGTGCTCGGCGCGCTGACCCTGATCTTCTGCTTCCCGCTGCCGATCATCCTGGCCCTGCTGCTGAACGAGGTCAGGCGGCGCACGCTGAAGCGGTTCCTGCAGTCGGTGTCGTACCTGCCGCACTTCCTGTCGATGGTGATCGTGGCCGGCCTCGTCATGCAGATGACCTCGCTGGACGGGCCGATCAACGCGTTCCTCGACTTCGTGGGCAGCGAGAAGATCTCGTTCATGCAGGACCCGGGCTGGTTCCGGACGATCTACGTCAGCTCCGAGGTCTGGCAGACGGTCGGCTGGGGCACGATCCTCTACCTGGCGGCGCTGACGACCATCGACGACCAGCTCTACGAGGCGGCCAGGATCGACGGCGCCGGCCGCTGGCGGCAGATCTGGCACGTGACGCTGCCGGGCATCCGGCCGACGGCGGTCACGCTGCTGATCCTCAACATCGGCACGTTCATGGCGGTGGGCTTCGAGAAGGTCCTGCTGCTGTACAACCCCCTGACGTATCCGACCGCCGACGTGATCTCCACCTACCTGTACCGGATGGGCCTGGAGTCCAGCAACTTCAGCTACGCGGCGGCCATCGGCCTGTTCGAGGCGCTGGTCGGGCTGGTCCTGATCCTCTCGGCCAACGTGATCTCCCGCCGCACAGTTGGGACGAGCCTGTGGTGACAACGCACGAGCTGACCCGGGGCTACCGCGTCTTCCAGTGGTTCAACGGCCTCATCCTGACCGGCGTCGTGGTGGTGACGCTCTATCCGTTCGTCAACATCCTGGCCCGCTCGTTCAGCAGCCAGAGCGCCATCAGCGCGGGCGAGGTGAACCTCATCCCCAAGGGGTTCAACCTGACGACGTACCGGATCGTGGCGTCGGACCCGACGTTCTGGACGAACTACCGCAACACGGTGGTCTACACGGTCGTCGCGACGTTCATCGCGATCGTGATGACGACCTCGTACGCGTACGTGCTCTCCAAGAAGCACCTCAAAGGCCGCAAGGCGCTCATCGGCATCGCGGTTTTCACCATGTTCTTCACCGGCGGCCTGATCCCGAACTACGTGCTGATCACCGGTCTCGGCATGAAGAACTCGATCTGGGCCATCGTGCTGCCCAACGCCATCAGCGTCTTCAACCTCCTGGTGATGAAGGCGTTCTTCGAGAGCCTGCCGCAGGACCTGGAGGAGGCGGCGGCGATCGACGGCCTCAACACCTACGGCATCCTCTGGAAGATCGTGCTGCCGCTGTCGAAGGCGGTGCTCGCCACGATGATCCTCTTCTACGCGGTCTCGTTCTGGAACTCCTGGTTCCAGGCGTTCCTCTACATGAACGAGGCGGACCTGTTCCCGGTGACCGTCTACCTGCGCAACCTCATCGCCGGCGCCACCGGCTCCGACTCCTACGGCGCCGCGGCGACCGAGGTGACGCAGGCGGCCGCCAACATCCAGGCGGTGACGATCGTCCTGACCGTCCTGCCCATCCTCGTGGTCTATCCGTTCGTCCAGCGTTACTTCGTCTCCGGCGTCATGCTCGGCGCGGTCAAGGGCTGACCTCCCTCCGCCCCCCACCCAGCAGAATCACGGGAAAGGATCCCCCCACATGCGTGACATCTCGCGGCGTCAGGCGATCATCGGCCTCAGCGCCTTCGCCTCCCTCGCACTGACCGCCTGCGGCAGCGACGGTGAGGCCCCCGCGAAGGGCGCGGACATGTCGGCCAACAAGGCAGGCGCGATGGCGAGCTACGGCGTCGGCCAGCAGTTCAAGGCCACCGAGCCGGTGTCGTTCAGCATGCTCTACAACAACCACCCGTTCTACCCGATCAAGAACGACTGGCTGTTCTGGCAGGAGCTCTCCAAGCGCACCAACGTCACCATCACCCCGACGACGGTGCCGCTCAGCGACTACGAGAAGAAGCGCGCCCTGATCATCGGCGCCGGCGACGCGCCGCTGATCATCCCGAAGACCTACCACCCGCAGGAGGAGGCGTTCGTCGCCTCCGGCGCCGTCCTGCCGGTCAGCGACTACTTCGACCTGATGCCGAACTTCAAGGACCGCGTCGCCAAGTGGCAGCTCCAGCCCGAGCTGAACTCGATCATGCAGTCGGACGGCCGCGTCTACCTGCTGCCCGGCCTGCACCAGAACATCTGGGTCGACTACTCCTTCGCGGTGCGCACCGACATCCTGGACAAGCTCAAGATCGAGATCCCCAAGACCCTCGACGACTTCTACGCCATGCTCAAGGCGATGAAGGCCGAGTATCCCGACCTCTACCCGATGACCGACCGCTGGGGCGTGCCCACGCCGGGCGGCAACATCCTCAAGCTGATCGCCCAGGCGTACGGCACCAAGGGCGGCTGGGAGTACCAGCACGCCATGTGGGACGTCACGGCCGGCAAGTGGGCGTACACGGGAGCGATGCCGCAGTACAAGCAGACGCTGGAGTACCTGAACAAGCTGGTGAAGGAGAAGCTGCTCGACCCCGAGAGCTTCACCCAGCAGGACGACGCGGCCAAGCAGAAGTTCGTCTCCGGCAAGTCCTTCGTGATCAGCACCAACGCGCAGACGCTGATCAACGACTACCGGGGCCCGCTGACCGAGAACATCCCCGAGGCCAAGATCGTCAAGATTCCGGTCCCGCTCGGGCCGATCGGCGAGTACAAGATCGCCACCCGGCTGGAGAACGGCATCATGATCTCCAAGAAGGCCACGGAGAGCAAGAACTTCGTCGCCATGATGCAGTTCATCGACTGGCTCTGGTACTCCGACGCGGGCCAGGAGTTCGGCAAGTGGGGCGTCGAGGGGACGACGTTCACGAAGGACGCCTCGGGCAAGTACAAGCTCGCCAAGGACGTCGACTACGTCGGCCTGAACCCGGGGGCGGCCAAGCACCTGCAGAAGGACTTCGGCTTCGGCAACGGCGTGTTCGCCTACGGCGGCCCGACCGCGCTGCTCGAATCCACCTTCTCCGAGGAGGAGCTGGAGTTCCAGAAGGTGATGAACACCCGCAAGCCGTGGCCGGTCGAGCCGGCGGCGCCGTTCACCGAGGAGGAGCGTGAGCAGGCCTCGCTGTGGGAGACGCCGCTGAAGGACCACGTCACCCAGAACACGCTCAAGTTCATCCTGGGCGAGCGCGACCTCAGCGAGTGGGACGCCTACGTCAAGGAGCTGGAGGCCAAGAACTCGACCTCCTACCTCAACCTCGTCAACACCGCCTACGAGCGCTTCAAGAAGGAGCACGGCAGCTGATCCCGCTATTCTCCGCGAAAGGGCTGAATCGCATGCCCGGCCCTGAAGGAGACGGACGATGAGCGACGTGGGAGCGGCACGGCGGTTCGGCACCGGACCGCTCTCACGGGTCGCCGCGTTCGTCTACACCCTGCTCGTGGTCGAGCTGCTGATCCTGCTCACCGCCGTACCTGGGCTGGTGGCGCTCGTGCTGCTCGACCGGTCCGCGGGCAACGTGCCGCTGGCCGCCGCCTGCCTGCTCCCCGCCGGCCCGGCACTGTCGGCCGCCCTGTACGCGCTGCGTCACCGCAGCCGTGAGCTGGCGGACCTGCGCCCGGCCGGCGCGTTCTGGCGCGGCTACCGGCTCAACTTCGCCGGCGTGCTGAAGATCTGGGCGCCGTGGCTGGCCTGGATGGCCGTCGTGGGCACGAGCGTGGCCAACTTCTCCGCCGCCGGGGTGCCGGGCTGGTGGGCGGTGCTGCTGGTCGCGGTCGCGGCGGGGTCCACGCTCTGGGTGGCCAACGCGCTGGTCATCACGTCGTTGTTCGCGTTCAGGGCGGTGGACGTGGCCCGGCTGGCCGCCTACGCGCTGGGCCGCTTCCCCCGGGCCACCCTGGCCGACGCCTGCCTGCTCGTCGTGGCGGCGGGCGTCACGTTGTTCGCCTCCGAGGTGGCGCTGGCCCTGCTGGCCTCGGTGCTCACGGCGACGCTCCTGTGGAACGCCGGCCCGATGATCACCGAGGTCCAGCAGCGGTTCACCCGTCAGTAGCGGCGGTTCACCGCTCGGCGGCCGTGCGGTCAGGAGACACGGCCGCCGAGCGGTCAGTAGATGCGGCCGCCGAGCGGTCAGTAGATGCGGCGGCCGTGTGCGTCGGGGACGCCCGACTTGCGGAGGAAATAGGTGTTGACCTGGTCGCGCCACTCCTCCGCCGAGCGGACCTGCTCGTCGAGCAGCTCGCTCACCCGCGCGTGCAGGGCCGCGCCGACCGTCTTGCTCCCGTCCAGCTCCGCCCAGCGCGCCCGCATCGCCGCCGCCTGCTCGGCGCCGGCGAAGTGGGTGTCGTAGATGTGCTGGACGACCGTGGTGCCGCTGTGCAGCACGTGCCCGTACGGCACGTGGTGGAAGAAGAGCAGCAGCTCGTCGGGGCACTCGGCCAGTGACTCGTACACCTCCGACCACGGCGCCGGGTACTGGCCGGTGTAGCCGGTGCCCGTGGCGCGGGTGCGGTCCACGCCGATGCCGTCGCGGTCGGCGAAGTGGTACGTGCCCCACTGCGTGTACTCGTACCCGTCCACGTCGGGGCCGTAGTGGTGGCCGGGGCGGACCATGAAGCAGACGCCGAGCGGGGCGGTGTAGCGCTCGTACGTGCGCCAGGAGTCGTCCATCACCGCGTGCAGCGTGTCGCGCAGCGCTTCACTGTCCACCGGGAACGTCAGGCCGATCCACTCGTCCAGGACGGCGGCCGGGCCGAGGCCCGGCTGCCAGGCCAGGCGGCCGAAGGCGTACAGGTTGGCCTGGGCCAGGGGGTGGCCGGTCCAGTAGGGGTCGTCGCCGACGTTGGAGACCGCGACCAGGCCGCCGCTCGTGGTCACGTCCGCCACCGCACGCCCGTCAGGACCCCAGAAGCGGAACCCCAGCACCTCGCTCCACATTGGGGCCAGGTAGCACACGTGCCGCTGCTGGCCGGTGTACTCCTGCGTCACCTGCAGCTCCACCGCCAGCCGCGTGCCCGGCATGGCGGCGATCACCGGCGAGACCGGCTCGCGCGTCTGGAAGTCCAGCGGGCCGTGCTTGACCTGGAGGATCGCGTTGTCCCTGAACTCCCCGTCGAGCGGCGCGAAGTGGTCGTGGGCCGCGCGGGCGCGGTCGGTCGAGCGGTCGCGCCAGTCCTGGCGGTGGTTGTAGACGAAGGCGCGCCAGTGCACGACGCCGCCGTGCGGGGCGAGGGCGTCGGCCAGCACGTTGGCGCCGTCGGCGTGGCTGCGCCCGTACGCGAACGGCCCCGGCTGCCCTTCGGAGTCGGCCTTGACCACGAAACCGCCGAAGTCGGGGATGGCCTTGTAGACGCGGTCGGTCGTGCCCGCCCACCACTCCCGCACCCGCTCGTCCAGCGGGTCGGCGGTGTCCAGCCCGCCGAGCGCGACGGGCGAGGCGAAGTTGACCGACAGATGCACGCGGATGCCGTACGGACGGAACTCCGCCGCGATGGCGGCCACCTCGGCGAGCCGGTCGGTGAGCAGGCGGGCCTCGGTGGCGTGCACGTTGACGTTGTTGATCCCGACCGCGTTGATCCCGGTCGCCGCCAGGAGCCGGGCGTAGACCCGCACCCGGGACAGGTCCTCGTGCAGGACGCCGTCCCGCCAGAAGATCGAGCCGCCCGAGTAGCCGCGCTCGACCTGGCCCATCACCGGATGCACGTCGATGTTGTCCCAATGGTCGAGCATGCGCCGGCGCAGCGCGGGCCGGTGCGGCTCGGCCGGCCGTGGCGCACCGAACGCGGCCTCACCCTGCCTGACCACCTCGAAGAACCCGTACAGCAGGCCCGCCGGGTCGTCGGCCAGCACCACCGTGACACCGTCCTGGCGGGCCAGCAGGAAACCCTCGGCGCCGAGCTCCGGCCCGGCGACCGCCTGCCCGGCGACCTCCTGCGCAGCGGGCGGCAGCGGGCCGGCCGAGGTGAGGGCGAACACCAGGTCGGCCGCCTCTCCCGGAGCCACGACGGCGCCGCCGTGGCGGGCACAGGCGTCGGCCACCTCGATCCGGACAGTTCCGGCCAGTGCCGACTCGTCGGCCACGATGAGCGTGCGGCGCGAGCCGATCGCCAGGAACGCCTCGGGCGGCAGCCAGGCCGGATGGACGCCGGTCAGGTGGGGGATGGTCACGGGGGCTCCTCAGGTCGGGCATGTCCTGACAAATGAATCTACCGGTGCCCACCCCACCGCCCCGGCGTCAGGTGAGCCGGTCGCGGGCGTAGTTCGCGGCCTCGGTGCGGTTGCGTACGCCGATCTTGGCGAAGGCGTTGTTGATGTGCGTCTTGACGGTCGTCCCGGCGATGAACAGGCGGGCGCCGATCTCGGCGTTGCTCAGCCCGCGCGCGATCAGCCGCAGCACCTCCACCTCCCGCGCCGTCAGCCCGTCCGGGCACTCCGTCACCGGCTCGGGCACGCCCCTGGACAGCGCCTCCACCAGCCTCCTGGCCGCGGCGGCGGAGAAGGTGGACTGCCCGGCGACGGCGGAACGCAGCGCGGCCGCGATCTCCGCCCGCCCCGCGTCCTTGGTGAGGTAGCCGCGCGCCCCCGCCAGCAGGGCCGAGTCGACGGACCGGTCGTCGTCGTACGTGGTCAGCACCACCACGGCCACCCCCGGATGGTCGCGCACGATCCGCCTGGTCGCCTCCACGCCGTCCATGACGGGCATGCGCAGGTCCATCAGCACCACGTCCGGCGCCAGCTCCGCCACCAACGCCAGCGCCCGCTCGCCCTGCGCCGCGTCGCCGACCACCTCCACGCCGTCGACCAGCCCGAGCAGGGCCACCAGACCCTCGCGCATCGCCTGCTGGTCGTCCACGACCAGGACTCTCACTCCGGCACCTCCGCCCGTACCTCCCAGAACCCGCCGACCGGCCCGGCGTGCAGCGTCCCGCCCGCCAGCGCGACCCGCTCCCGCATGCCGGACAGCCCGTACCCGGACGCTGCGGGCTCCATGGGATCATCCCCTGTCGGCGGTGAGGCCGGCGGTGAAGCGGGCGGAAGGGGATTGCGGATCGTCAGGCGGACGGCCTGGTCGCCGTATGCCAGGTCGAGCGTGACCGGGTGGCCCGGCGCGTGCTTGGCGGTGTTGGTGAGCGCCTCGCGCGCCGTGCGCAGCAGGCAGACCTCCGCCGCCGGCGTGATCGGGCGGCGCGGGCCCGTCGCCCGCAGCTCGGCCCGTACGTCGTGATCACGGCGATGCTCGGTCACCAGCAGCCTGAGCGCGTCCGGCAGCGGCGGCACGTCCTCGCGCAGCGCCGCCACCGCCGCCCGCGCCTCGACCAGCCCGTCACGGGCGAGCCCGCGCGACCGCCTGATCCTGGCCACCGCCCCCGCCACGTCACCCCGCTCCGTCAGCAGCGCCTCGGCCACGTCGAGCTGCACCCCCAGCGCGCCGAGCGAGTGGGCGAGCACGTCGTGCAGCTCCCTCGCGATGCGGGCGCGCTCGTCCAGCGCCAGCGCCCTGGCCCGGTCCTGCAGCGCGCGCCGGTACTGGCGCCGCTGCGCCGCGAACAGCACCGTGCAGACCACCACCGCCGCCTGCACCGCGATCGAGCGCGACGACTGGCCGAACCAGATCATGTTCCCCGTCATCAGCACGAGATCGGCGGCGGCGACGGCGACGACGGCCTTGACGCTCGGCGTCAGGTGCGCCACGAACAGCAGCAGCATGGCGAACATGAACACCGTGGGCGCCGCCGACTCCGACCCGGTCACCGCCGAGGCCACCGCGGACCCGGCCCCGAGCAGCCCCACGGCCACCCGGGGCCGGCGCCCGTCGAGCAGCACGAACGCCAGCCAGCAGGCCATCGCCACGCCCAGCGCCGACCAGACCGGCACTGGGGCGCGGACCGGCGCGGCGACCACCAGTGACCAGGCCAGCGCGAAGCTGATCAGGACCCTGGCCAGCCGCCCCGTCTCGGGGTCGTCGGCGGCCAGAAGCCGCGCGACCCGCGCCCACACGTCGCGCATGTCCTAGCGGGAGTCCCTCAGGCTGAGAATCATCTCCACCAAGATAAGGCGGAACGCGATGAACCCGGCCACCACCACCAGGCCCACGACGACGAGCGTGATCAGGAATTTTCCGTTCACTTTTCCCCCTGTGGCGTCCAGCAGCCACTTCACCAGTTCGAACCGTTTGTCCATGCCTCGAACGGTAGGAACGGCGGTGGGTGGAGCGGCACCTCCGAAGGGTGGAGCCGCGGGTGGAGCCGGTGCGACCCCCGGCTAGTACCCGGTCTGGTCGGACGCGCTTCCGGGGACGCTGCCGGGGAGCGTCGTCCTGGTGGCGCGCGGTCTCGGCTGCCTGACCAGGGGCGCCAAGGTGGAGACGATCCGCGGCGCCGGGCTGAGGGCCGGTTCCGGCGGCACGTAGCCGCGCTTGCGGGCGGGCCCGGGGCGGCGCGTGGCGGGCGGCGCGGAGGCGCCGGGGGCGTTGGTGGAGGCCGGGCCGGCCGGGCTCACGGTTGTCGAGCCGGAATCGGCCGTCGTGGTGGGGCCGGTTCCCGTGGGGACGGTCGTCGGCGAGGTGGCCGGGCTCGGACGGGACGTCCACCCGTACGGGGACGACGTCGGACGCGTGGTGGGCGCGGCCGGCGCGGTCGGCGCGGTCGGCGCGGACGGACGCGCACTGGAGGCCGCGGGGCGCGGAGTGGCGGCGGCCATCGGCACGCGGACGGCCTCGGGCCGGCGGTCGCGTTCGGAGCCGGGCAAGGGGTCGAGCGTGGTGGAGCCGCCCGGCAGCGTGATCAGGAAACCGGCCAGGGCCAGCTGCAGGACGCCCGCCAGCACGGTGGAGATCCGCAGCACCAGCCCGCGGCGCCGCCTGCGCTCCACGGCCGGGTCGGGGGGCGGGGTCAGCACGGCGTACGCGTTCCAGCCGAGGCCATGCGGCGGGTCCTCCGGGGGGTGGGGCGGGACGGATGCACTTGATCTAGGCATGGATGTCCACGCCGGTCAAGCGGAACCGAAGAAGATCACTGTAGGTGCGGCACCGGGCACGGGCGGCGGCCGTCCGGTCGTGTACCGTTCCATGACGGTCAGGACCGGCTGCGCTATGATCGCAGCGACGACAAGGCTCGCGGCGAGGGACGATGTCGAGCATCAAAGAGGTCGCCCGGCTCGCCGGGGTCTCCGTCGGCACCGTGAGCAACGTGCTCAACCGCCCGGAGCTGGTGGCGCCCGACACCCTGCGCAGGGTGCGCGAGGCGATCGAGCGGCTCGGCTACGTCCGCAACGGCTCCGCCAGGCAGCTGCGCGCGGGCCGCAGCCGCACCATCGGGCTGGTGGCGCTCGACCTGGCTAACCCGTTCGTGATCGACGTGCTGCGCGGCGTCGAGGGCGTGGCCCAGGGCGCCGACCTCACCGTGATGGTCTTCACCAGCAGCAAGGACGCCGGCCGCGAGGCGGGGCTGCTGGAGACGTTCGAGGAGCAGCGGCCGCTCGGCGTGCTGATCACCCCGGTCAACGACCGCGGCGAGGAGGAACGGCTGCGCCGGCTCGTCGCCCGCGGCATCCCGGTGGTGCGCTTCGACAGCTCGGCCGGCTACAGCCAGGGCTGCGCCGTCGCGGTGGACGACGTGCTCGGCGGGCGGCTGGCCGGCCGGCACTTACGCGAGCAGGGGCACCACCGCATCGCCTACGCCGGCGGCCCGTTCACCGTCCGCCAGGTGCGCGAGCGCCACGACGGCCTGGCGAGCGTGCTCGGCCCCGGCGACGCGCTCACCGTGATCCCCCTGCCCGACCTCACCGTCGCCACCGGCAGGCTGGCCGGTCAGGAGATCGCCGGCCTGCCCGCCGCCGAGCGGCCCACAGCGGTCTTCTGTGCCAACGACCTGGTCGCGATCGGGGTGCTGCAGGAGATGACGCAGCGCGGCCTGCGGGTGCCCGAGGATCTGGCCATCATCGGCTACGACGACATCGACTTCGCCGCCGCGGCGGCCGTGCCGCTGTCGTCGATCCGCCAGCCGCGCGAGCAGCTCGGCCACACCGCGGCGCAGCTCCTGCTCGAAGAGGCGAACGAGCCGGCCGGGCACGAGCACCGGCTGGTCGTCTTCCAGCCCGACCTCATCGTCCGCACCTCGACGGCCTCGCCATCGCGCGCGGACCGCTGATTCCGCGGCGGGTCAGGCCGAGCCGGCGTCGATCGCGTGCTCCGGGCAGTTGACCACCGCCAGGCGCGCGTCCCGCTCCTGGCCGGGGGCCACGAGGCCGTCGCCGAGCACTCGCCCGTAGCCCTCGTCGTCCTCGCCGAACAACTCGGGGGCGAGGTCGTAGCAGCGGCCGTGGCCCTGGCAGCGCTCGGGGTCGATGTTCAGTTTCACGCGATCTCCGTCGGGTCGGCGAGCCGCTCAGCGGGCTCGTCCAGGTAGGTTTTCACGAGCCTGCCCACGTTCTCATCAGAAAGCTCGCACGCGGGCCCGTTCTCGGCGGGCCGGTCCAGAGGGGCCAGCCCGGCGATGATCCGGGCCAGCAGCGCGGTCCACTCGGCGTCGTCCACGTGATGCAGCGTCGGCGTGACGACCGCGCTGCCCATCGCGAGCAGCAGGCAGAAGTGGGCCAGCGCGGCGGGCGACAGCCCCGGGTCGATCTCGCGGTCGCCCTGCCCGGCACGCAGCAGGTCGGAGATCCACTCCGCGCGCTCGCTCATGTAGTCGCGCATGGGGCCGGCCACGCTCTCGTCCCTGCGCGCCGCGACCAGCGCCTCCACGATGAGGTAACCGTCGGGGTCGCGGTCGCGGGGCAGGGCGCGGCCGAGGGCCAGGAGCAGGTCCGTGGCCGACCGGTCGGGGTCGGCGGCGAACAGGCTCTCCAGCCGGCGCCGCGCGTGCGCCCGCAACGCGGCCACCAGCAGCTCGGCCTTCGACCCGAAGTGCGCGTAGAGGGCGCCGTTGCTCACGCCCGCCGCCGCCGCGATGTCCGCCACGCGCGTGCCGTCGTAGCCGTGCTCGGCGAAGGCGTCGGCGGCGGCGCGCAGCAGCCGCTCGCGCGTCTCGGCGGCGGTGACCCCAGCGATGCGTCCCATGAAGGAATTTAAAAAGTCGTTCAATTGGCCCGTCAAGCCGCCCGGCCGCCGGCGCGGGCGAAAGCGACGTGACGCCCGGCCCACGCGAGCCTGACGGCAGCACCAGAGTACGCGTGATCGCCGCCGTCCGGGACGGCCGGGGTGTCGCGATGTCCGGATCTCATCTACTCTGAAGCGGCGAGGGGAGTACTTCCCAAGTGCCGACCCGGTCAGTACGGACGTCCCGCGCGTCCCCGGGCGGCCGCCTGATCATGGGTGAAGGAGACCTCGAACGAGAAGTGCGTTCGAGGGAGGTACCCATGTCCGCGGGGACGATTCCGCATGCCATCGCGCTGCCCACCATCGCCTCACCGGCTCTCTGGACCATCACGGTCGCGGCCCTGGTGCTGCTGCTGTCGCTGGACCTGATCCTCACCCGCCGCCCGCGCGAGGAACGGATGCGCGAGGCGGTCGGCTGGTCGGTCTTCTACCTGCTGCTGCCCCTGCTCTTCGGCGTCTACCTGTGGGCCGGCCACGGGGGTGTCGTGGCGGCCGAGTTCTTCACCGGGTTCGTGGTGGAGAAGTCGCTGTCGGTGGACAACCTGTTCGTGTTCATGCTGCTGCTGGCGGCCTTCGCGGTGCCGCAGGCGCTGGCCAGGCGGGTGCTGCTGTACGGCATCGTCGGGGCGCTGGTCCTGCGCGCCGTCTTCATCGGGCTGGGCGCCGCCGCGCTGCAGAGCGGCACGTGGGCGTTCCTGCTGTTCGGCGTGATCCTCATCCTGACCGCCGGCAAGATCCTCAGGGACGTCATGACCGGGCACGAGCAGGAGGTGGACATCTCCTCCATGCGCACGGTCCGGCTGGTACGGCGCTTCGTCGCGGTCACCGAGGACTACCGCGGCTCCCGGCTGGCCGTACGCGAGAAGGGGCGGCTGGCGCTGACCCCGCTGGCGCTGGCGGCGGTGGCGATCCTGGCCACGGACATCGTCTTCGCGGTGGACTCCGTACCGGCCGTGTACGGCGTCACCGAGGACCCGTTCCTGGTGTTCGCCACGAACGCGTTCGCGCTGCTGGGGCTGCGGGCGCTGTACTTCGTGCTCAAGGGCGTGCTGACCAAGCTGCGCCACCTGAACCACGGGCTCAGCGTCATCCTCGCCTTCATCGGGGTCAAGCTGCTGCTGCACTGGGCGCACGGCGTGTGGGCCCAGGTGCCGGAGATCCCGACATTGGCCTCGCTCGGGGTGATCGTCTCCGTCCTGACCGTCGTGACGATCACAAGCCTGCTCGCCAACCGCCGCGACCGCCTGCGGGCCGCTCCAGAGCGGGCGGAGAGCGCGGAGCCGGCACAGGAACCGGTGGGTGATCAACGGTGACAGCCTGAACGGCCCCTCAGCGGGCCCCTCAGTGAGCCGTGCGGGCCTGGAGGAGGTCGGCCAGGAAGTGCAGGAGGGCGGCCGACGTGGTCGCCGAGGTGATCGCCTGCTCCTCGATCAGCCCCTGGACCCGCAGCATCGGCACCCACTCGGCCCGCTCCCGCCCCTCACCGCCGCCGTCCTGGCTCGCGTCGTCGCGGGCCTCGGGGGCGGTCACCGGGGCCGGGGCGGGCTCGGGCTGGTGGGCGGCGAAGACGATGTGCTCGCAGTCGGCGACGTCGCCGGCCGGGCGGATCCGCATCAGCGGCAGCAGCGGCCCCGGCCGCAGGCCCGTCTGCTCCTCGACGTGTCGTGCCGCCGCCTGCTCAGGCTCCTCCTCCGGCCCGATCTCGCCGAGCGGGATCTCCCAGCCCCACGTGCCGGTGATGGGCCGGTGCCGCCACAGCAGCAGCACCCGCCCGCCGTGGAAGACGACCGCCCCGGCGGCACTCGGCGTGCGGATGAAGGGCCGCTCCACGCGCTCACCGCCGGTCAGCTCGACGTCGGCGACCCGGAGATCGACCCCGTTCGCCGCGTAGAGCAGTCTCTCGGACCGCATGCGATGCTCCTCACCCGTTCGCCGGGGCTTATTCCTCCGTCTACCGGTTTGCCCGTTTTTGCGGCAATACGCACCGGGGATGGCTATGCCCCGTCCATCGGGGAAACGTCAGTGGTGGAGTCTAGCCTGAGCGAGTCCTTCCACCGAGGAAGACACCGGACTCCCGGTTTGGTTCTGAGGTGAGAAGTTGTCCCAGCGTCCGACCGGAGGGGGAGCGATCGTGGGGGCTTTCGCGGGCGGGAGGCTGCCACCGGACGACGTCGTCGTCACGGCACTGCGCGCGGGCGACGAGACGATGTTCGCGGCGCTGCTCGACACCTGGTCGAGGGGCATGCTGAGGGTCGCCAGATCCTACGTGTCCACCGACCCGTCCGCCGAGGAGGTCGTACAGGACACGTGGCTGGCGGTGATCGACGGGATCGACCGCTTCGAGGGACGTTCCTCGATCAAGACGTGGGTCTACCGCATCCTGGTCAACACCGCGAAGAAGCGCGGCATGCGCGAGAGCCGCACCCTGCCGTGGAGCGCCTTCGAGGCCGACGGCGTCGCGTTCCCCGACGGAGTGTCGTTCCCCGACGGCGGCGGCTGGGGCGAGCCGGGGGCGGCCTGGCCCTCGCCCGAGGGCGAGGCGCTGGCCGCGGAGGTGCGCGCGCTGACGGCCGAGGCCCTGGGCCGGCTGCCGCCGCGGCAGCGGGTCGTGATCACCCTGCGTGACGTGGAGGGCTACTCCTCCGACGAGGTGTGCGAGATCCTGGAGATCTCCGCGGCCAACCAGCGGGTGCTGCTCCACCGCGCCCGTACGGCGGTGCGCGGCTGGCTGGCCGACTACTACGGCTCGGTCACGCAGGCCGAACAGTAACCGGAACGGCTGACGGCCCCCATCCGGTCCGTTCAGCGGCGACAATAAGTGAAACGGTTCATCTCAGAGACAAGGGCGGTCAACGTCGTGAAGCGGTTCACCTGCGACGAACTGGTGGAACTCCTCACCGCCTACCTTGAAGACGCCCTCGACCGGCCGTCACACGACGGCGTACGGGCACATCTCTCCTGCTGCGAGCACTGCGAGCGCTACTTCGAGCAGTTTCGCGCCACGATCAGGGTCCTGGGCGACCAGCCCCCGGAGAAGCTGCCCACCGGCGTCCGCGACCGGTTGATGTCCGCCTTCCGCGAGCGGCACAGCGGCTGACCGAGGCGGTGGCCCCGCCGATCGGGCCCGCCACGCCTCCATCCACGCCTGCCTCGATCCGCTCCTGCCCGCCACGCCTCCATCCGCTCGTGGTCTCTCGCGCCTTCACGCCCTCCTGCCCGAACGTTCTCCCGCTTCCCGGAGCTCCTACCTGCTGAAGCTGTCGCGCAGCGCGGCCAGCACCGGCGGCGGCACGACGCCGTCACGCAGGCAGCGCAGCGCCGCGATCGTCGCGCGGAGCTGCGCCAGCCAGGCCGCGCACCCCGGGCACGACCCCAGATGCGCCGCCACGCCCGCGCGCCGGCCGGGCGGGAGCGCGTCGTCGAGGTAGTCGGTGAGCGACGCGAGCACCGCGTCGCACTCCGATGGTCCCTGCTCCATAAGAGCTAGTGCCCGGCGGGCCGCATCCGTTACACGGAAATTCGTCTGTAACGATCGCGCGCCTCGCGGATCTGTAGTCGTGACCTGCGTCGCCGGCGAAGGGAAGACGATGATCGGGGTCACGGCCGAGAGCACGCCGCTGCGCGATGCCTCGGAGGTGGCGGACTTCGCGCGCCGCTGTTTCCAGCCCGCCACCTCCGACCGGGTGGGCGTGGAGCTGGAGTTTCTGGTCTTCGACCGGGCCGAGCCCGCCAGGCACGTGGCGCTGGCCGAGGTCGAGGGGTCCCTGCCCGCGCTGCTGCCGGGCGGGAGCCGGGTGACGTTCGAGCCGGGCGGCCAGCTCGAACTGTCGGGTCCCGCGGGCCCGCTGCCCGCCGCGCTCGCCGCCCTGGCCGACGACATGGCCGCCGTAAGGGCGGGGCTGCGCGCGTCCGGGCTGGTCCTGGGCGGGGTGGGCCTCGATCCTGTACGCCCCGCGCGCCGCCAGCTCAACCGCCCCCGCTACGACGCGATGGCCGCCTTCCTCGGGCGGCCGTACGGCGCGCTGATGATGTGCTCGACCGCGTCCATCCAGGTCAACCTGGACCTGGGCGCGCAACCCGCGACCCGGTGGGAGCGCGCGCACGCGCTCGGCCCGGTGCTGCTGGCGGCCTTCGCCAACTCCCCGCTGAGCGGTGGCCGGCCGTGCGGCTGGATGTCGGGCCGCCAGGCCGTGTGGAACAACCTCGACCCCAGCAGGACCGCCCTCGTCCCGGCCGGCGGCGACCCGGCCGCGGACTGGGCCGAATACCTGCTGGACGCCCGGCTCATGCTGGTGCGCGAAGACGAGGAGCGCTACCGCCCCGTTCGCGACGGCTCGACGTTCCGCGACTGGCTGGAGCGCGGCCGGTCGGGGAACGGCCGAGGAGAGGGTCAGCGCCCGCCCACCGCCGAGGACCTCGCCTATCACGCCACCACCCTGTTCCCGCCGGTACGCCCGCGGGGCTGGCTGGAGATCCGCTACCTGGACGCGCAGCACCCGGCGGCCTGGCCGGTGTGCGTGGCGGTGACCCACGCGCTCATCTCCGACGACCGGGCCGCCGACGCCGCGATGGCCGCGGTGGAGCCGTACCTGGAACCGCCGGAAGGAGCGAGAGACCAGGAAACCGGCGCGCAGGTGTGGGAGCGGGCGGCGCGGTGCGGGCTGGCCGACCCGGTGCTGCGCCGGGCGGCCGAGACGTGCTTCCGCGCCGCGCTCGAAGCCCTGCCGCGCCTGGGCGCCGAGCCCGGCCTGGTGGCCGAGGTGGCCGCGTTCGCCGACCGGCACGTGACGACGGGCCGCTCCCCGGCCACCGACCTGATGGAGCCGGGGCCCACGGGCACGCCCTGGCTCGAAGGACCGAACGAAGGATGGCTATGAACGACTTCAAGGAACGCATCGCCGCGCAGCTCATCGCGGTGCGCGACCGTTCCCTCGCCTACACGGAGGCGGAGGACGACCTGCTGATCAAGCAGCACTCCCCGCTCATGTCGCCGCTCGTGTGGGACCTGGCGCACGTCGGCAACTACGAGGAGCTGTGGGTGCTGCGCGAGGCCGGCGGCATCACGCCGCTGCGCCCCGAGATCGACGACATCTACGACGCGTTCAAGACGCCGCGCAAAGACCGCCCCAGCCTGCCGTTCCTCGGCCCCACGGAGGCCCGCCGCTACATCGAGGGCGTCCGCGGCCGGGTGCTCGACGTGCTCGACCGGGTCGACCTGGAGGGCCCGTCGCCGCTGCACCGCGACGGCTTCGTGTTCGGCCTGGTGATCCAGCACGAGCACCAGCACGACGAGACCATGCTGGCCACGCTGCAACTGTCGGGGCAGCCCGGCCTCGTCCGCGAGGGCGAGCTGCCGCCGGGGCGCCCCGGCGGCCCCGACGAGGTCCACGTGCCCGCGGGCCGCTTCCTCATGGGCACCGACACGCTCCCGTGGGCTTACGACAACGAACGACCCGCCACCTGGGTCGACCTGCCCGGCTACTGGATCGACCGGCTCCCCGTCGGCAACGCCGCCTATGCGGCCTTCATCGAGGACGGCGGCTACGACGACCAGCGCTTCTGGACCCCTGAGGGCTGGCAGTGGCGGCAGCGCAAGGGCATCACCGCGCCGCTGTTCTGGACCAAGGACGGCGGCACCTGGCACCGCAGCCGCTTCGGCCGCACGGAGCCGGTCCCGATGGACGAGCCGGTCCAGCACGTCTCCTGGTACGAGGCCGACGCCTACGCCCGCTGGGCCGGCAAGCGGCTGCCCACCGAGGCCGAGTGGGAGAAGGCGTGCGGCTGGGACCAGGAGGCGGGCCGGGCCAGGCGTTACCCGTGGGGCGAGAACGATCCGGGGCCTTCGCTGGCCAACCTGGGCCACCGCGCCGCCCGGCCCGCGCCGCTGGGCGCCTATCCGGGCGGGGCCTCGCCGTACGGGGCCGAGCAGATGGTGGGGGACGTGTGGGAGTGGACCTCCTCCTGGTTCCAGGCGTATCCGGGCTTCCGCAGCTTCCCGTACAAGGAGTACAGCGAGGTGTTCTTCGGCGAGGAATACCGCGTGCTGCGCGGCGGCTCGTGGGCGGCCGATCCGGCGGCGGTGCGGACCACGTTCAGGAACTGGGACTATCCGATCCGCAGGCAGATCTTCACCGGTTTCCGGTGCGCTCGCTCGGAGCTGGTCTGACATGTGCCGGCACGCCGCCTGGCTGGGCGCCGCCCGCCCGCTCTCCTCGCTCATCGACGAGCCCGGGTACGGGCTGCTCAGGCAGTCGTATCAGCCCCGCCGCCAGCGCGCGGGCCTGGTGAACGCCGACGGGTTCGGCATGGGCTGGTACGACCCCGCCCGCCCCGAGCCCGTGCGTTACCGGCGCGCCGTGCCCATCTGGACCGACGCCAACCTGCCCGGCCTGGCCTCGGTGGCCCGCTCGACCTGCCTGCTGGCGGCGGTGCGCTCGGCCACCGTGGGCATGCCGGTCGAGGAGACCGCGACCGCGCCGTTCGCCGACGGCAGGTGGCTGCTCAGCCACAACGGCCGCGTCGCCCGCGACGCGGTCAAGGACCTCGCCGACGGCGCCGAGAGCACCTGCGACGCCGCCTGGGTGGCCGCCGCCGTGTTCCAGCGCGGTCGCGCCGGCGCCGGCCTGGGGGAGGCGCTGGCCGACGTCGTCGTCCGGGCCGGGGAGAAGGACCCCGCCGCCCGGCTCAACCTGCTCGCCTGCGACGGCGCGTCCGTGGTCGCGACCGTCTGGGGCGACACCCTGTTCCTTCGCCAACTCGACGACGGCGTGCTGGTGGCCAGCGAGCCGCTCGACGACCTGCCGGACTGGCGGGCCGTGCCCGAGCGGAGCCTGCTGACCGTCACCGGCGGTGACGTGAACGTCCAGCCGTTGTGATCTCTCTATAGGAGGCCTCGTGCCCGTCAGCCACTCCACCGTGCGTGTGATCAACCATCTCGACCGCGACTACCTGCGCCAGGCGCTCGAACACGACGTCACCAGCGGCCTGACGTCCTCGCCCAAGTGGCTGCCGCCCAAGTGGTTCTACGACGCCGTGGGCAGCGAGCTGTTCTCGAAGATCACCCGGCTGCCCGAGTACTACCCGACCCGGCGCGAGCTGGCCATCCTGCGGGCGCGCTCGGCCGAGATCGTCGCCGCCTGCGGCGCCGACACACTGGTCGAGCTGGGGTCGGGGACCAGCGAGAAGACCGTGCTGCTGCTCGACGCGCTCGCCACGGCGGGCCGGCTGCGCGGCTACACACCGGTGGACGTGGACGCGGTCACCCTGGAGGCCGCGGCGCGGCGGGTGGCCGACCGCTACCCCGGCGTGGACGTGCGCGCGGTGTGCGCCGACTTCGAACGCCACCTGGCGCTGCTGCCACGCGAGGGGCGGCGCATGGTCGCCTTCCTCGGTGGCACGATCGGCAACCTCGAACCGGCCGCCCGCGCGGTTTTCCTGAAGGAGTTGCGGGCCACGATGCGGCCGGGGGACACGTTCCTGCTGGGGGCGGACCTGGTCAAGGACACCGGGCGGCTCGTGGCCGCGTACGACGACGCGGCGGGGGTGACGGCCGAGTTCAACCGGAACGTGCTCCGGGTGATCAACCGCGAGCTGGACGCGGACTTCGAGCCCGAGGCGTTCGAGCACGTGGCCGTCTTCGACGAGCGGCACGAGTGGATCGAGATGCGGCTGCGGGCGACCCGGGCCATGCGGGTGCGGGTCGATGCGCTCGGGCTGGCGGTGTCGTTCGAGGCCGGGGAGGAGATGAGGACCGAGATCAGCGCCAAGTTCCGGCCCGAGGGGCTGCGCGCTGAGCTGACCGCGGCCGGCTTTCGCGTCGGCCGCCGCTACACCGATCCGGCAGGGGACTTCACGCTGGTCCTGGCCGAGGCGTGACGACCTCGCCGGCGATCGGGCACGTCGGCGCGGCGTGGCGGGCGGCACGGAGCGTGACGCCCGCCGGCCTGCTCGACGCGGCCGGCTGCAACGTGCCCAGCGACCGCGTGCTCGACGCCGTCATCGCTCATCTGCGGCGCGAACGCGAGATCGGCGGCTACCGGGCGGCGCCCGACCTGACCGGGGCCCGGACGGACCTGGCCGCGCTGGCCGGCGCGGAGGCCGGTGACGTGGCCTTCCTGGAGAGCGGGACCGAGGCGATGGCGGCGCTGCTGGGCGGCTGGCGGCTCGGGCCCGGCAGCCGGATCGGGTGCACCCGCGCCGAGTACGGCAGCACGTTCATGCTGCTGCGCCGGCTGGCCGAGCGGCGCGGGTGGCGGCTGATCGAGCTGCCGGTGGACTCCGACGGCCGGCTCGACCCGGACGGGCTGCGCGCCCGCCTGCGGTCCGGGCTGGACCTGGTGGTGCTCTCCCACCTCGGCTCCCACCATGGCGTCGTGCAGCCCGCCGAGGCGGCCGGGGCGCTGTGCCGGGCCGCCGGGGTGCCGTTCGTGCTGGACGTCTGCCAGTCGCTGGGGCACGTGGAGGTGCGGGGGGCGGGGGCGAGCGCGTACGTGGGGACGTCGCGCAAGTGGCTGGCCGGGCCGCGCGGGGTCGGCTTCCTCATCGTCCCCGGCCTCACCGCCACCATGGACACCCCGGCCCCGACCCTCGCCGGCCATGTCTGGAACGACCCTGGCTCACCGTGGGACGAGCAGCCGGAGCCGTGGGGCGCCGTGGGGGATGAGCCTCGGCCTGTGCCGGGAGCGGCTCGGTATGAGACCTCCGAGGCGGCCGTCGCGGCGAGGGTCGGGCTGGGGGTGGCCGTGCGGGAACACCACGAGCTCGGCCCGTCCGTCATCCACGACCACCTGGCCGGACTCGGCCGCACGGCGCGCGGGCTGCTCGACGGGGCGGGTGGCTGGCGGGTCGCGGAGCCGCTGGACGAGCCCTCCGCCCTCGTCACGTTGAAGCCGCCGCCCGACGACACCGCCGTCCGCGCCGCCGCCCGGGCGGCCGAGGCGTCCCTGCTGGTCGGCGTGGTGCCGGTGGCCCGGGCGCCGCTGCACCTGCGCGAGCCGGTGCTGCGCGTCTCCCCGCCTCCCGGCACCCCCGTGGAGACCTTCGAGGCCCTGGCCGGCGTCCTGACCTCCCGCTGAAACGGCCTGCGCTGACCCCCACGAAGGCGCGCCCGGCCTCCATGGACCCGTGCTGACCTCCACGAAGGCGCGCCGGCTCTCCAGGGCCCGCGCTGACGTCACACGCCATCAGCCTGGGCTTGGGTCGGTGTCACGGGTCGCAGGGGTGGCAGAGGTCCTCGATGGCGGCGGCCACGCGGCGGGTGAACGGGGAGGCGCTGGCGGGGCCGTGGAAGGGCTGCGTGGCGCCGTCCGTGACCGCCTCGATGGTGGCCAGGTCGGCCCCCGGATGACAGACGACATCGGGGCCCGGCAGGTCCGCCAGCAGAAACTCGCCCTGGTCGGCGCGGGCCTCGGCCGGGCTCGCGGCGGGGCGGGCCCAGCGCAGGCGGTCGTCGCGGTCGAGCCGGTAGACGCCGGGACCCCGGCCGGCCGCCACCCGTACCGGGGCCTCGTGCCGATGGCGCACCCGGACCGAGAACGGCCCGCCGCGCTCGGTCGCCCGCAGCAGGCTGAGCTGGTTGAACTCCTGCGGATCCGCCAGCCAGCCGACCCGGCCGCGCAACATCACGACCAGGTGCGCCAGCGTGAACGGCGGCACCCCCACGGCCTGCTGGTTGACCGCCGACACCTCGGCGCTCTCGTCGTGCCGCCACTTGATCGCCGAGACCAGGACCCGTTCACCCTGCGTGAGCAGCGCGTGCACGCTGAACAGCCCGGCGACGCCGTACCGGCGCCAGCCCCAGACACCGATGCGCTCGGCGCACTCGATGAGCAGCGCGGCGGCCGGCACCGGCCACGGGCGCGACCAATCTCGCCCGGCCGGGCACAGCGGGCCGACGCCCAGCTCGGGGACGCCGGTGGCGCCGTGGGACGGGCGGTCCACGTACACGCTGACGCCGCCCTCGCCGTCCGGGACGCTGAGCGCGGTGACGGCGCACGGCCAGCCGTCCACGTACGCGGCCACCCGGTACGGCCCCAGCAGCCGGGCCGCACGATACATGTCGGCGTCACCCGACACGATCACCGTGCCGCGCCCGCCGGCCAGGCCGCCCGCCTGCACCACGACCCGTTTGGTGCCGACCGCGCGGCGCAGTTCGGCCAGGCCGGGCAGCCGCTCGGCCGGCACGCAGCGGATCCGCGCCACGGCGGGCACCCCGGCCGCGCGCAGCAGGTCGTCCAGCAGGTGCCTGGCCTCGATCGTGGCCCGCACGCCCTCGCCGATCGCCGCCACCGTGGCCCCGGGGCCGGCCAGCTCCGACAGCCGGGCGCCTGCGCACCTGCTGGCGATGACGGGCGGGCGGTCGAGCTTGACCAGGTGCCGGGCGGCGTCGTGCCGCACGCGGCGCAACCAGCCGTGCCGCTCGGCGACGGAACGCGTCCTGGTACGGTCCTCGGCCGCCACCACCATGCCGGGCAGGGCCGGGTCCCATGCCGAGTAGCAGCCGATGCCCAGGGCGGGCCGCAGCGACTCGACGGGGGCCGGGCCGGTGTAGCCGGTGCGCAGGGCGGTGCTGTACCGGTCGACGGTGACCAGCGGCCGGCCCGCGAGCGCGGCCAGCAACTCGGCGTGCGCCACATCGACCGCCGCCCCCTCCTTGTGCGCAGCCCCGCCGCCGCCGTCCCTGAGTGTCATGCCGTCTTTCCTCTCCTCCGGCCTCGACCGGGCCGCCACGTCACGGTCCGCACTATTGACGGTGCGCTCCGTACGGCGCATCGTCGAGAGCACCGCGATGTGAAGCGATGTGAAGATGCGATGCCGCCACGGCGCACCCGTCCCGTCGTGAACCGGGCCCTCGCCGCGCTCATCGAACAGGCCGGCTGGACCCACGCCGCCACTGCGCAGCAGGTCAACGCCGTCGCCGCCGAGACCGGGGAGCGGATCCACTACGACCGCTCGGCCGTCGGGCACTGGCTGACCGGCACCGTGCCCAGGCCGGAGGCGGTGCACGCGGCCGTGGAGGCGTTCCGGCGCCGGCTCGGCCGGCCCGACCTCGGCCCCGCGCACCTCGGCTGGCCGGACCCCGGGTCCGGGCCCCCGGCCGACGACCCGTGGCGCGGCGACCCGGTCGCGCGGCTGGCCACGCTGGGGGAGGACGACCTGCTCAACCGCCGTACGGTACTGACCGCCGGCACGTTCACGCTCGCCGCCCTGTCCAGCCTGTCGAACCTGTCCGGCATTTCCGGAACGTCCGCCCGAAGCGCCCGGCACGCCCGCGTCCCCGGTCCGTCCGGCCGCCCGGGCGCGGGAGACGTGGCCCGCATCAGGGCCGCCACCGCCGCCTTCGCCGACCTGGACGACCGGTTCGGAGGCGCCCACGCCCGCGTCGCGGTCGCCGCCTACCTGTCGCGCGAGATCACGCCGCTGCTGCGCGAGGCGAGCGGGCGTACCAGGCCGGACCTGTTCGCCGCGGCGGCCGAGCTGGGCTACCTGGCCGCGTACATGGCCATGGACGCCGGCGCGAACGCGCTGGCCCAGCGCTACTACATCAGCACCGTGCGGCTCGCCGACGAGGCCGGCGACCTGCTGTTACGGGCGACGGCGTTACGCAGTATGGCCGTGCAGGCGGCCGAGCTCGGCCACGACGGCGAGGCGCTGGCGCTGGCCGACGCCGCCGCCTCCGCCCTCGGCGGGCACGGCCCCAGGCGCACGCTGGCCTGGATCACCGGCATGCGTGCCGAGGCGCACGCGGCGGCCGGCACCCGCTGGGACGCGCTCAACCTGCTGCGCCGTACGGAGAACCAGCTCGAACGGGCCGGCTCCCCACAGGAGGCGGGCTGGGGCAACTATCGGCACGAATCTCTGGAGCACCAGATCGGGCTCACTCTCACCCAGCTCGGCGATCACGCCACCGCGGCCCGCCACTTCACCGCCTCCATGAACGCCCGCCGTCCCGTCGAAACCCGCACCCGCGTGCTGATCGGCCTGCGGGCGGCCAACGCCTACCTGCGCGCGGGGGACGCTGAGCAGGCCGCCGTCACGGCGCTCGGGTTCGGCGACGACGTCCGGCTGACCGCCTCGGCCCGGGTCGGCGCCGAGCTGCGCCGGCTGCGGGCGGGCTGGCAGCGCTTCCGCGACAGCCCGCTCGTCGCCGAGGCCGATCACGCGATGTCCACCGGCCCCCAGCCCACCGGCCGGGCCCGCTGACCGGCCGGGCCCGCTGACCGGCCGGGCTCGCTGACCGGCCGGCACCGAGGCGCGGAAGGCCGTGGCCCTCCGATGGCGCTGCTGGAGCCCGGGCGCGGTCAGCCGCCTGTCGTAGATGTTCGGTCAGTCGTTCGGCCTGAGTGTCCGGGCGGCGACCAGGTCGCCGTGCTCGAAGCCCTCCACCCGGACGACGCCCGCGCCCGCCGCCCCCGGCACCGGCACCTCCGTGTCCGGTCCTGTCACGTCCACCGACACCGCCGGCCGACCGTCCACGTACACGTCGGCCCGGTCGATCAGCCGGGTCGACAGCGTCAGGCCGGAACCGGTGACCCGCACGTCGAGCCGCCGCACCGGCCGTCCGGCCAGCAGTTCGCCCGCGCGGGCGAGCAGGTCGGCGTTGCCGTGCAGGACGTCGTCGCGGGTCATCCGGTGCCGGTGGTCCGACGCCACCCCGAGGTCCTCGACGGGCGTGCCGGCCAGGTCGTGCACCCGCAGCGTGCGCCTGATCGACACCCGCATGCCCGCCTGCCGGGGAAGCGGCCGGTAGGGGCTGCCGGGCGCGGGGGAGGGCAGTTCGAGCAGGAGCTTGAGCAGCGCGTGGGTCCACACGTTCGCGCCGCCCGCGCCCGTGCTGTCGTCGGTGCCGAGGACGGGGCCGATCCGGTGGTCCTGGAAGCCGCCGGCGAAGATGTCGGTCGCCGAGTAGCAGAGGGCATTGGTGATCAGCACGACCGGGCCGAAGTACCGCTGGCCGATGGCGTTGGCCCCGTCCGCGGGGGTGATGGGGAAACTGCCGGAGTAGACCGCGCCGGTCTCCAGCGCCTGCTCCATGGACGGGCACCAGGGGCCGAGGTCGATCTCGCCGGTCGGGTTCTCCTTGTGCTGCCCGCAGACGCGCTGGTTCAGCGCCGTCGTGACGAACTGGGTCGGCTCGGGCGTGATCGGGTGCGGAGTGAGCGTCTGCAGCAGGAACTCGGCCGCGTAGATGTGCCCGCCGCCGTTGCCCCGTACGTCCACCACGAGCCCGTCCTGCGGCAGCAGCTCGACCAGCCGGACGAACTCGCGCACGAACGCGTCGGGGTCGTTGACGCTGAAGCTGAAGATGCGCAGGTGGCCGAAGACGCCGGACGGGGTGACGACGCTCCTGGCCCGGAAGAAGCCGGGCATCGACGTGGGCAGGTCCGCGCCTGGCCCGGCGGGCTCGGCGGTCAGCTCGGCGCCGCCCAGCGTCTCCAGCGGGGTGACGGCTTCGGGGACGTACAACATCTTCGTGGCCCGGCCGATCTCGTCCGCGCCGAGGTCGAGGCCCTGGGCCGTGGCGGCCACGCTGAGCTGGTCCGCGTCCACGAACGACGGCTGGTTGTCGCTGACCCGCCAGCTCTCGCGCAGCTCCCTGCGGATCCCGTCGGCGCCGACGTAGGTGAGCACGACCCAGCTCTCCTCGGGCGGCACGTGCAGGAGCAGCGGCCGGATCGTCAGCGACTGCAGGCCGCGGGCGTGCCGCGCGCCCGGGTTGCTGCCGGCGAACCTGGCCGCGTTGCGCTCGACCGCCCGGTCGATCGGGACGCCGTTCCAGTGGGTGACCTCCACGCCCGGCCCGAACCCGGGCGCGGTGAAGCCCTCGACGGTCATGGTGACCACGTAGTGGCGCTCGTCGCCGGTGTAGTACTCCTCGATCAGGTACGGGAGGTAGGCGATCTTGCCGGCGTACGGGGACGGCAGCAGGTAGTTGGTGTGCAGGTCGCGTACGGAGTGGAAGATCTCCGACAGTTCGGCGTGGAAGCGCCATTCCGGGCCCATGGTCGCCGGGGTCTGCCGGCTCAGCCGTGCCGCGAGCAGCCGCAGCCGCTGCACCGGGTTGACGGCGTGCATCGCGGCCTTGAGCGGCAGGTGCACGTAGTTCTGCTCGATCAGTACCAGCGCCTGCTGGACCAGGAGCTTGCGGTCGTCGAGCGTCAGCTTGTCCGCGGTGCGCAGGAAGTCCTGCAGCTCCTGTTTCGCCACCCCGCTCGTTGGCTCGGTCATGTCGTCCACCCACCCGGTGTCGTCTCGGTGCGGGCGCGGGGAACGTTCCCGAGCCCGCAGACGGCACCCTGCCACCGGGCGCGCGGGTGTCGCCACGGGGGGTGACCTAGGGTTTTCCCTAGGACGCCGCCGGGCCGGGGCAGGTCAGGCGGTCGCACCGCTCATGAATGATCACGGGGTCAGGAGCCGTTCGTCGACGGGAACTGACCGCTCGCCGTAAAACTTGTACGGGTTTCAAATACTGCATACCGTATGTGGTACCCGTGGTGCGTGGCAGACAGGACCAGGTTCGCTAGCTCCGCAGGATTCCTCAGTCGTTCTCGTATCATCGCGGCACCCACCTGGAGCCGATGGCTCGTGCCGCCCGCCGCGCTCTCCGTGCACCTGGCCATCGGGCAGGCGTACGCGTGGAGCGTCTTCAAACCCCCGCTCGAATCCTCGCTCGGGCTCTCCGGCACCCAGAGCGCGCTCCCGTTCCAGCTCGGCATCGTCATGCTCGGCCTGTCGGCCGCCTTCGGCGGCACGCTGGTCGAGCGCAACGGGCCGCGCTGGGCGATGTTCGTCTCGATGGCCTGCTTCTCCTCCGGCTTCCTGCTGTCGGCGCTGGGCGTGGCCACCCGGCAGTACTGGCTGGTGGTGTTCGGCTACGGCTTCGTGGGCGGCATCGGGCTCGGCATCGGCTACATCTCGCCGGTCTCGACACTGATCAAATGGTTCCCCGACCGGCCGGGCATGGCCACCGGCATCGCGATCATGGGATTCGGCGGCGGCGCGCTCATCGCCTCGCCGTGGTCGGCGCAGATGTTGTCCTCCTTCGGCACCGACACCGGCGGGATCGCCACGACGTTCCTCGTGCACGGCGTCGTCTACGCCGTGTTCATGTCGATGGGCGTGCTCCTCGTCCGCGTGCCCGCCGACGGCTGGAGGCCCAAGGGCTGGAGCCCGCCCGCGGCCGCCAGCGCGCGCCCGCTGATCACCAGCGCCGACGTCTCCGCCGCCAACGCCATCCGCACCCCGCAGTTCTACCTGCTGTGGGTCGTGCTGTGCTGCAACGTCACGGCCGGCATCGGCATCCTGGAGAAGGCCGCGCCGATGATCAGGGACTTCTTCGCCGGTACGCAGGCGCCCGTCGCCGTGGGCGCGGCGGCCGGCTTCGTCGCGCTGCTGTCGCTGGCCAACATGGCCGGCCGCTTCGTCTGGTCCTCCACCTCGGACCTGATCGGGCGCAAGAACATGTACCGCGTCTACCTGGGCGTCGGCGGGTTGCTCTACCTCGCCATCGCCCTGGCCGGCGACAGCTCCAGGCCGCTGTTCATCCTGTGCGCGATCGGCATCCTGTCCTTCTACGGCGGCGGGTTCGCGACCGTGCCCGCCTATCTCAAGGACCTGTTCGGCACCTACCAGGTGGGGGCCATCCACGGCCGCCTGCTCACCGCCTGGTCCACCGCCGGCGTGCTCGGCCCGCTGATCATCAACGCCATCGCCGACGGCCAGAAGGCGGCCGGCCGGGCGGGGCCCGACCTCTACACGACCTCGCTGTTCATCATGATCGGGCTGCTCGTGGTGGGCTTCCTCGCCAACGAGCTGATCCGGCCGGTGCACGAGAGATTCCACGAGAAGCCCGTGCAGCGGCTCGACCCGCAGGTGAAGGAGAAGGGACAGGCGATATGAGTGAGGGGCACACCTGGCTCAAGGTGGTGGCGTGGCTCTGGGTGGGGGTGCCGTTCGCGTACGGCGTCTACGAGCTGTTCCTGAAGCTCACCCAGCTCTTCTCCTGACGACCGAACGGGCGGGCCCGGCGCACTGAGGCCGGGCCCGTTCGCTCATTTGAGGCTGCGCCCGACGGCGGCGGCGACCAGGTCGAGGGCCTCGGCGCTGGCCGGCAGCACGTTCACCAGCGTGAAGAAGACGTGCATCTGGCCCTCGAAGCGCCGGAACTCCACCGGCACCCCCGCCTGCCGCAGCCGCTCGGCGTACGCCTCGCCCTCGTCGCGCAGGACGTCGTACTCGGCGGTCAGCACCAGCGCCGGCGGCAGGCCGGACAGGTCGGCCGCCCGCAGCGGGGAGGCGTCCGGGTTGGCCCGCGAGGCGGGGTCGGGGGCGTAGTGGTCCCAGAACCAGACCATCGCGTCGCGGGTGAGCAGGAGCTGGTTGTCCGGATCGCGGTAGGAGCCGTTGTCCAGGTCGCTGTCGGTGGCGGGATAGACCAGCACCTGCAGCGCGATGGCCGGGCCGTTCTCGTCCCTGGCCCGCTGGGCCACGACCGCCGCCAGGTTGCCGCCCGCGCTGTCGCCCGCCACCACGATCGGCAGGCCCGGCATGTCGGAGGCGGCCCAGAGCAGCGCGGCGTAGGCGTCGCGGGCGGCGACCGGGTAACGGTGCTCGGGGGCCTTCCGGTAGCCGGCCAGCACGACGGCGCAGCCGGTGCGCACGGCCAGCTCCCTGCCCAGGGTGTCGAACTCGTCGATGGAGCCGATGACCCAGCCGCCGCCGTGGTAGTAGACGATGACGCCGCGCGGGGTGCCGTTCGCGACCAGGATCCGGGCCGGGAACGAACCGCCGTCCTCGGCCGGGATCGTGACCTCCTCGACCCGGGCCACGTCGGGGCCCTTGCCGCTCAGCTCGTTCAGCCCGGCGCTGACGGCGCGCGCCTCCTGGGGCGGGAGCTCGTGCAGCGGCGGGCCTCCCATCGCGGCCAGTTGCTCCAGCAGCGCGGTCGTCGCTTGGTCCAGGGGCATGGGACGTCACCTCATCCGGGGAGCGCGGTCGGCGAACCTCCTCGAACGTAGGATCCGAAACCTTGCTTGTCTAGAAATCTAGAAATAGCGCCTAGTGTGCGGACGTGCGGAGCCGCCAGAGGGCGAGCAGGCCGCCGATCACCGGGACGACGGCGCGCCGGCGGGCGCCGGTCACGGCGCTGCCGGGGATCAGCACGGTGACGGCGATGACGGCCAGATAGGCCGCGCCGTGCACCGGGCCGACGAGCGAGGCCACCGCCGGCTCGTGCACGGTCGCCAGGTTGGTCAGCAGGACCGCCAGGGAGAGGGTCTCGAAGGCGGCCGCGATCCGCAGCGCGCGGACGGACATCAGGCCCCCTCGCCCGCGCCGGGACGCACGATCATCAGCACGACGACGATCGTCCACAGCAGGTTGTAGAAGCCCGCCGTCATCGACAGGGGCCGCAGCTTCGCGCGGTCGCCGGGGGTGGCCAGGGCGTCGCGCTGGCGCGGATAGATCTGCACGGCGAGCAGGAAGCCGGCGGCGGCGGTGAGGACGACGGCGAGGATGATCCAGATCTCGCCGGTACGCCCCTGCACGACGGCCAGGACGAGCCCGGCGGCGGGCACGATCAGGCCGCCGAGACTGTAGCCGCGGGTGATGCGGTGCAGCGCCAGAGCCACGGCCCGGCTCCGCCCGTCGTCCACGCTGTCATCGGCGACCGGGGTCACCGGTGCGGTGACCTGTGCGGCCACCGGTACGTAGCGCGGGAACAGGCTCGTCGCGATGGCCGAGCCGCCCACGAACAGGATGCCGGCCAGCACGTGCACCGACAGCAGCAGGTGTTCCATCGTTCTCCCTCCAACCTTCAGGTGGCCTGAAGCCTAACACAGCACCTTCAGGGTCCCTGAAGGGGGTGATCGCGATGGCGCGATCTGTGGGGTGGCGGTCGTTGACGCCATCTCCGGCCCGCCCACAAGCTGGAAAGGTGAAACAGCGCCGCGTCGTCTTCGTCGTCTTCGACGGATTCCAGTCACTCGACCTGGCCGGCCCGTACGAGGTCTTCCACCAGGCCGGCGCCTACACCTGCGAGCTCCTGGCCCCCGCCCCCGGCCTGGTCCGGGCGAGCAGCGGCCTGCCCGTGCACGCCGGCCACGGGCCCGCCACGCTGTCCGCCGAAGGCGTGGACACCCTGGTCGTGGCCGGCGGCCCCGGCGTCTACGAGGCCAGGAACGACGCCGCGCTGCTGTCCTGGATCACCGCCGCCGGGGCGGGAGCCCGCCGGGCCACCTCGGTGTGCACGGGGGCGTTCCTGCTCGCCGCCGCCGGCCTGCTCGACGGACGCCGGGTGACCACCCACTGGGCCCGCGCGGAACGCCTGGCGGCGGAGCACCCCGAGGTCACCGTCGACAGCGACCCGATCTTCGTCAGGGACGGGCGCGTCTGGTCGTCGGCAGGAGTCACCGCCGGCATGGACCTCGCCCTCGCGCTGGTGGAGGACGACCTCGGCCGCGACGTCGCGCACGGCGTGGCCAGGCGGCTGGTCCTCTTCCTGCGCAGGCCGGGCAGCCAGTCGCAGTTCAGCGTGGGGCTGTGGTCCAGGCAGCCGGCCAGCGACCCCGTACGCGCCGCCGTGTCGTCCATCCACGCCGACCCCGGCGCCAGGCACGACATCAGGGACCTCGCTGAGCGGGCCGGCCTCAGCCCGCGCCACCTGCAGCGCCGCTTCACCGCCGAGCTTGGCGTCCCGCCCGGCTCGTACGTCGAGCGCGTCCGGATCGAGGCGGCCCAGCGCGCGCTCACCGAGGGCGACGACCCGGTCGAGGCCATCGCCCGCCGCTGCGGCTTCGGCACCGCCGAGACCCTGCGCCGGACGTTCCACCGCCGGGTCGGCGTCGCCCCCTCCGACTACCGGGACCGATTCCACTCCACCGCCATGGGAGGCGACCTGTGACCACGTACGGACTTCTCATCTTCGACCAGGCGGAAGAGCTCGACTTCGCCGGCCCCTGGGAGGTGTTCACCGTCTCCGCGCAACTGCGCGAGGGCGGCGACACCGCGGTGCTGATCGCCGAGAACCCCGGCCCCGTGCGCTGCGCCAAGGGCATGCGCGTGCTGCCCGACCACACCCTCGGCGACCATCCGCCGCTGGACGTGCTGCTCGTCCCCGGCGGGCGCGGCACGCGCACGGTCGAGGCGGACCATCCGGACGTCGTCGCCTGGATCGCCAAGACCGGGGCCCGGGCGAACTGGGTGACGAGCGTCTGCACCGGCACGTTCCTGCTGCACGCCGCCGGGCTCGCGCGCGGGCGGCGGGTGGCCACGCACTGGAGCCGCGAGGACGACCTCGAAGCGCGCGGGGACGTCACGGTCGTGCGGGATGCCCGGTATGTCGTGGACGGCGGCCTGCTCACCAGCCAGGGCATCTCGGCTGGCATCGACAGCGCGCTGTGGCTCGTCGGGCGGCTGCACGGCCGCGAGCACGCCCGCGCCGTCCGCCGCGTCATGCAGTACGACCCCGCGCCGCCGTACCTCGCCGACGAGCCGCTCGCCTGACCGGCGCCGTCGCATCCGTCCGGGCGCCGGATCAGGGGGCGAAGGCGGCGCGGATGGTCTCGCCGACCTTGCGCTGGATCGGGTCGGCGGCGGCCCCGAACATCAGCTCGTCCACCCGCCCCACCGCCTCCCTGGCCGCGCCCAGCAGCCGCGCCCCCTCAGGCGTGATCTCGATGGTGGAGGCGGAGCCCGCGCGGGCGGTGTTGTCGCGCACCAGCCCCGCCCCGGCCAGCGACTTCACCGCCGCGTGCACGCTCTGCACCGTGATGCCCGACATGCGGGCCAGATCGCTGAACGAGATGCCGGGCACCGCCGCGATGTGCCCGAGCAGCCCCAGCCGCCGCACCGTGAGATCGAGCGGCGCGAGGGCGGCGTTGAGCTCGGTCTCGATCCGCCGCGCCAGCGTGAGCACCACGATGGACGCGCTCGTCGTGGGAGGGCTGGGCCGGCCGTCGTTCTCGGAACTCACCCCCCAAGTCTCCCGCACCCCAGGCCCCGCACGACGACGGACGGCCGCCCCGGGCCCGTGTCACGACCCGGTGGCGCCCAGGTAACCGGCGGTCTCGGAGGGGACCCGGATCCGTCCTGACTTGGGGACGACGGCGAGGTAGAAGGCGGCGGACGTCACGGTGACCCGCTTGGTGTAGCGCCTGCCGTGGGTCACGGCGGCCGTCGGCCGGTCGGTGAACGCGAGCTGGCCCGCGCCGGGCCGGGCCACGAACCTCTCCTTCGAGGTGACCCCGTACCAGACGAGGGCGCCCCCGGCGGCGGTCTTCAGCGCGAACGGCCCCGACGTGGGCCGGCACTGCCGGGTCATGGTCCATTGGCCGCGCGCCTGCTCCCGCAGGGCCAGCTTGGCCCGGCCCAGCCGGCGCGGCTGGGCGTCCGACCTGAACAGGCCGCGCGCGCGTTCGTCCTGGTCGAGCGTGGCCTCCACGCGGGCGTGCGCGCGGACGATCTCCTGCGGCGAGGCGGTAAGCCCGCCACGCTCCCCGGCGGGCAGCACGGTCGCCAGCCCGTGCTCGTCGCGGGCGGCGACCGGCGGCCTGGCCCCGGCCGATGTGCCGGACATCGCCACCACCTTCCAGCCGCCGGACGTCTGCTGGAAGATCAGCTGGTTCCACCCCTTCTCGCCTTTACGGGCGAAGTCGGCCATGAACCACGGCGGGTTCGCGGCCCCCTTGGCGGGGATGGCGAAGCGCGGTTTGACGATGGTGGCGTGCGAGGTGCGTACGCTCTCGCCGAGCATCTCGCGCAGCCTGCTGTTCGCCTTGTCGATCCGGGCGGCCAGGCCCGCCTCGACCGCGCCGTAGTCGGTGCCGCCCGCCAGCTCCGCCCGCTTGACACCGTCGTCCCAGCGCTTGAGGAGGTTCTTGGCCTGCGCGACCGTCACCAGGCCCGTGGGTTTCGCGAGCTGAGCCGCGGCGGGCCGCTCACCGCCCGGCCCGCTGCAGGCGGAGGTGGCGGCGGCGAGGGCGAGAGCGAGGGCCAGGGGTGCGAGAGAAAGCCGGCGGATGGTCATCGTGGTCTCCGGGGATGCCGATTTCCACGATGTACGCGGTCGCGTTCAGGGCGGGTTCATGGCCGGGGCGCGCCATACCGGTTCGGTCGCCTTGCCCCCGCCCACGTGTCGTTGCCGCTCCGGGGACGTCAGCCGGTGATGAAGGAGCGCAGCAGGGGGAAGAACCGGTTGCCCTCGGTGTCCGGGATGAAGTGGCCCGAGCGGTCGAACACCTCCAGGCGGGCGCAGCAGCAGGAGGGTCGGCTTCTCCCGCATCGCGTAGCCGTCGGGCTCCAGGGCGGTGCCCTCGACGTCCACGAAGAGGGAGGTGCCGTTCACTTGAACACGCATGGGGGTCGCTCCAGTCAATCGGGCGCTCGGCCAAACTTTCAAGATCAGTCTGGCCAAGCCCTTCGGAGCACACCATGAAGGCCGCACCCTGGGCGATGGTAGGGGCAGCCTTACCCTCGCGGGGCTCCGCGACCGTGGGCGGCTAGGAGCCGGACGAGGTGTCGCAGAGGGAGAAGCGCTTGTCGAGGCCGGTCAGGCGCAGCAGCCGGGTGATCCGCGGCTGGGCCCCGCTCAGGCTGAAGGTGCCGCCGGCGGCCTCGACGGTGTTGGCGGCCCAGATCAGCGTGTTCAGCCCCGAGGAGTCACAGAAGGGGACATCCTGGAGATCGACCACCACGAGGGGCGGCCGGGTGCACTCCATGGCGTGGGTGAGCCCGTCACGGAACTCTCCCATCGTGGACAGATCCAGCTCTCCCGCGGGACTCAGCACAGCCGTGTTGTCACGCTGAGTGACGATCCAGGAGAAGCCGGTACGGTCGGCGCTCGCCATTCCACCCCTCCGTTCCTGGTGGTTCGCCGTCTTTATCATTGCATAGTGCAATAAGGCTGGGAACCCGCGCGCGAGCCCGGATGAGCGTGTCGCGAAGGTGTGTGGACAACTGTGCCCAATATAGAGCGAGCTGAAGCGCTCGAAGGATACTCGCGCTTCCGCCTGCTCCCGACTGTTCCCGCCCCGCGCGCGGGCTCACGAAGGCTCGTAGTCGCGCATGTAGCGCGCGACCTTGGTCGTGTAGTCGCGCCACTTCGGCGGTACGCCGCCGGCGCGCTTGACCGGGTCGACGCCGCTGCGGAAGAGCGCGGCCAGGTTCATCGCCGGATCGCCGGGCACGTCGGCGACCTGCGGGCCCAGCCGGCCCGACGATCAGCGCGCGATACCGCTCCGGGACGTCGGAGCCCGGGCGCAGCCAGCGGCCGGCGTCCGCGCCGGTGGGTGACGGGGTCGCGGTGGCGCCGGGGGAGGGGGTGCCGCCGGGCGGGCCGGGCCGCTGGACCATCGCGACGCCCACGGTGGTGGCGGTGGCCACGACCGCGGCTCCCACGGCGATACCCCCGACGAGCATCGCCCGCCGCCTCTTCCCGCCCCGCCCACCGCCGCCGGGTGGTTCGGCCGCTGCCTCCGGGCGTTCGTCGTCCGGCGTGGCGGGGAGGACGGGGGTGGGGGACGCCAAATACTTCCGCATCCTGGTCGCGCTGTGTGAGCCGCGCCTGCGCGACCCCTCGACCTCGCGCAGCCCGACGGTCCCCGAGATCATGGAACGGCTGCCCGACCTGGGGCTGAGCCGTACCGCGATCGGGTTCCACATCGGCTACCTGGCCGAGAAGAAGCTGCACGTCAAGAGCCCGCAGAGCGGCCCGCCGCACCATCCACACGGCACCACGGGCCGCCCGCGCGGCACAGGGCTCAGGGGGCGGGTTCCTCGGGATGCGACACGGTGATCACCACGTTGCCGACCTTCCGCCCGGACTCGACGTATCGGTGGGCTTCGAGGATCTCGTCCAGCGGATACCGCCTGTCGATCACCGGCCGGAACGTCCCCGCCTCGATCAGCTCCTTGAAGTACTGCGCCATCCCCGGATCGTCCTTGGGGATGGGGAAGTGCACCCGCCTGCCGCCGAGCAGCGGGGTGACGAGCGCTAGAAACAGGTTCTGCGACCCGGGCCCCACGTCGGAGGCGACGAAGATCCCGCGTGGCTTGAGCAGCCGCCGGCACCGCCAGAACGTGGTCTTGCCGACCGCGTCGAGGACGGCGTCGTAGGTGCGCTCGTCCTTGGTGAAGTCGGTGGTCGTGTAGTCCACGACCCGGTCGGCGCCCAGCTCGGCGACCAGGTCGAGGTGCTCGGTCGCGCAGACGGCGGTCACGTCGGCGCCCTCGTTCTTCAGCAGCTGCACCGCCGCCGAGCCGATGGCGCCGGTCGCGCCGTACACGAGCACGCTCTTCCCGGCGGTGATCCGCGCCGACCGCAGGAGGCTGAGCGCGTAGTGCGACCCCTCGGTGCCGGCCACGACCTCCTCGTACGAGAGCTCCTCGGGGACGAGCGCCAGCGCGACCTTCGGCGAGGCCGTCATGTATTGAGCGTGGGCCCCGAACCCGTCGTCGTTGTAGCCGAAGACCCGGTCGCCGGGCTTGACGGCGGTCACGTCACGGCCGACCGCCTCGACCTCGCCCGCGAACTCGGTGCCGAGGACGGGCACCTTCGGCGTGACGAGGCCGGTGATGAATCTCCAGATGAAGGGCTTGGCCGCGCGTGCCGCGCAGTCCGTGCGGTTGACCGTCGTCGCGTGCACCTTGACGAGCACGTCGCCGTCCTTGACGACCGGCCGATCCACTTCAGCGATGCTCACCACGTCCGGCGGGCCGTATTTGGCGCGCACTGCGGCTTTCATGCCCCGGATTCTAGCCAGCGGACGGCCGCCCGGCGGCGGTCCGCCGATCACGTTCTCCTGAGCTTCACCCGTCCACCGCCGCCCGCGTGTAAGCAAGATCGGCCTCCATCCTGGCGGCCGTCTCCCTGAGGGCGGGCAGCACGTCGTTCATGAGGGCTGCGGGGGTGGCGCGGCCGGCGTGGGTGGCGACGTTCACGGCCGCGACGGCGCGCCCGGTCCGGTCCCGTACGGGCACCGCGATCGACCGCACGCCCTCCTCCAGCTCCTGGTCCACCAGGGCATACCCGTCGGCCGCCGCCCGGCGCAGCAGCGCCCGCAGCTCGGAGCGCGAGGCGACGGTCCTGGCCGACAGACGGCGCGGCACGATCGACGCCAGCCGCTCCTCGGGCAGCTCGGCGAGGAGCACCCGCCCCATGGAGGTCGCGTACGCGGGCAGCCGGGTGCCCACGGTGAGGTTGACGCTCATGAGGCTCACGGTCTGGACCCTGGCCACGTACACCACGTCGTCGCCCGACAGCACCGCCACCGACGCCGACTCACGGACCCGGGCCACCAGGTCGGCCAGGTGCGGCTGGACGATCTCGCCGAACGTCAGCCCGGACAGGTGGGCGTACCCGAACTCCAGCACGCGGGGGAGCAGCGTGAACCGGCCACCGCCGGCGGCGGTGGCGTAGCCGAGGCGCTCCAGGGTCTGCACCGCACGCCGTACGGTCGCCCGGGGCAGGCCCGTGACCTTGGCGCAGTCCGCGAGCGTCAGCCCGCCGCGCGCCGACCCGAGCGCGACCAGCACGGCGAGCCCGCGCGCCAGCGACTGCAGGAACCCCATGCCCAGTTCCCGCTTGGCGGCACCGTCCACCGCCCCACGCTCGGCTTCGAGGCGCGCCGGAGGCAGAGGCAGGGGCAGGGGTGAGCAGTCGCGCAGGATCGCCTCCATCTGCTCGACCGTCCGGCGCAACGCGGGCAGGCAGTGGTCGCGCAGCCCGGCCGCCGTGTGCCTGCTGGTGTGGCTCACGACGCTGATCGCGCAGACCACGGCGCCGGAACCGTCGCGCACGGGCACCGCCACCGCGATCAGCCCCGGCTCGATGAGCTGGTCGTCCTCGGCCCACGGCGCGTCCGGATCGAGCAGCGCCAGCCCGGCCGCGCAGCGATCGACCGGCAGCACGTCGCCCACGCGGAAGCTGACCGACATGGTCCGCCGCCGGGTGACCTGCACGACGAAACGCACCCCGTCGCCGTCCCGCACGGCCAGCGACACGGACTCGTCCAGCTCCTCGGCCAGCCGCACGGCCGGCGGGGCGAGGGCGTCGCGCAGCCCGTCGCCGGCCAGGTACGCCTCGCCCAGCTCCATCAGGCGCGGCGCGAGCCGCACGTCGCGGCCGTCCGCGCGCAGGTAGCCGAGGTGGACGAGCGTGCTCACGACCCGGTCGACCGTGGACCTGGCCAGGCCGGTCGCGCGGGCCAGGTCCGTCGCGCGGGCGGGCCGCGCCGGGTCGGCGGCCACGGCGCGCAGCACGGCCAGCCCGCGCTCCAGCGTCCCCGCGGCTTCCGCGGGCCGCTCCGACGCCTGCTCCATGGGTTCCTCCGCCGGTTCCGGGTCGCCGAGACGTTCAGGGACGACCTTTGACAGGCGCGCCACCCGTACAGATACTGACAGGGATACTTTAGTGAACAAAAGTTCGCAGAGCGAACACGTGTCGATCGGAGCGTCGTGCGGAGAGACAAGGTGCTCGCCACGGCCGCGGAGGCGCTGGCCGGCGTGCACGACGGAGCGTCGTTCGCCGTCGGCGGCTTCGGCCTCAGCGGCATCCCCAACGTGCTGATCCAGGCCCTCTACGACACCGGCGTGCGCCGCATCGGCGTCGTGTCCAACAACTGCGGGGTGGACGGCGGCGGCCTGGGCGTCCTGCTGGCGGCCGGGCGCATCGCCCACGTCACCGCCTCCTACATCGGCGACAACAAGGAGTTCGCCCGGCAATACCTGGCCGGTGAGCTGACGGTCGAGCTCACCCCGCAGGGCAGCCTGGCCGAGCGGCTGCGCGCGGGCGGCAGCGGCATCCCCGCCTTCTACACCCCGGCGGGCGTCGGCACGCCCATCGCCGACGGCGGCCTGCCGCTGCGGCACAACCCCGACGGCAGCGTCGCGCTCGCCTCGCCGGCCAAGGAGGTGCGCGAGTTCGACGGCCGCGAGTACGTGCTCGAACACGGCATCCGTACGGACTTCGCCCTCGTCCGCGCGGCCAGGGGAGACCGGCACGGCAACGTCGTCTTCCACAAGGCCGCCAGGAACTTCAACCCCCTCGCCGCCATGGCCGGGCGGATCACGATCGCCGAGGTCGAGGAGCTGACCGAGCTGGACCCCGACGAGGTGCACCTGCCCGGCGTCTTCGTCCAGCGGGTCATCGTTCTCACCCCCGAACAGGCCGCCGACAAATCCATCGAGAAGCGCACGATCACCCCGGGGACGGTCGGCCGATGAGCTGGACCCGTGACGAGATGGTCGCCAGGGCCGCCGCCGAGCTGCGTGACGGCGACTACGTCAACCTGGGCATCGGCCTGCCCACCCGCATCCCCTCCCACCTGCCGCCCGGCGTGGACGTGGTGCTCCACTCCGAGAACGGCATCCTCGGCGTCGGCCCCTACCCGACCGAGGAAGAGGTCGACCCCGATCTGATCAACGCCGGCAAGGAGACCGTCACCGTGCTGCCCGGCGCGTCGTTCTTCGACTCCTCGCTGTCGTTCGGCATGATCCGCGGCGGCCACATCGATGTGGCGGTGCTCGGCGCGATGCAGGTCTCGGCCCAGGGCGACCTGGCCAACTGGATGGTGCCCGGCCGGCTCGTGAAGGGCATGGGCGGGGCCATGGACCTCGTGCACGGCGCCCGCAGGGTCATCGTGATCATGGAGCACAACGCCAAGGACGGCTCCGCGAAGATCGTCGAGGAGTGCACGCTGCCGCTGACGGGGAAGGAATGCGTCCACCGCGTCATCACCGACCTCGGGGTCCTCGACATCACCGACCAGGGGCTCACGCTCGTGGAACGCGCGCCGGGAGTGAGCCTGGACGACCTGCGCGACCGTACCGGCGCGGAGGTGCGCGCGTGAACGGGAAGTGGACGTGCGACGGCACCGGCACGGTGAGCAGGCAGGGGACGCACGATCGTACCGACGCGGAGGTCATCGCGACATGAAGGACGTCTACATCGCCGACGCCGTACGCACGCCGTTCGGCCGCTACGGCGGCGCCCTGTCCGGGATCCGCCCGGACGACCTGGCCGCGCACGTCGTCTCGGCGCTGGTCACGCGTAACGAACTGGAGTCCGTGGACGAGGTCGTGCTCGGCAACGCCAACGGCGCCGGCGAGGAGAACCGCAACGTCGCCCGCATGGCCGCCATCCTGAGCGGCCTGCCGATCACCACACCGGGCGTCACCGTGAACCGGCTGTGCGGCTCCGGCATGGAGGCCATCATCCAGGCCTACCGGGCCATCGCGCTCGGCGACGCCTCGGCCGTGATCGCCGGCGGCGTGGAGTCGATGACCCGCGCCCCGTGGGTGCTGCCCAAGCCCGAACGCGCGTTCCCGGCCGGCGGCCAGGAGCTGGTCTCCACGACGCTCGGGTGGCGGCTGGTCAACGCGGCCATGCCCGCCCAGCACACGGTCGCGCTCGGCGAGGGCGCGGAGCTGATCGCCGACAAGCACGGGATCACCCGCCCGGAGCAGGACGCGTTCGCGCTGGCCAGCCACCAGAAGGCGGCCAAGGCGACCTTCGAGCGGGAGATCGTCCCGATCGCGTCCGTCACCCGCGACGAGGGCATCCGCCACGACACCTCCCTTGAGGCGCTGGCCAAGCTCAAGCCCGCCTTCCGCAAGGACGGCGGCACCGTCACCGCGGGCAACTCCTCCCCGCTGAACGACGGCGCGGCGGCGCTGCTGCTGACCGACGAGGCGGGGCTGCGCGGGCGCGAGCCCCTGGCCAGGATCGTGGCGAGCGGCGTCAGCGCGCTGGAACCGCGTTACTTCGGTCTCGGCCCCGTCGAGGCGGCGAACAGGGCGCTGGCCAAGGCGGGCCGGCGCTTCGGCGATCTCGCCACTGCCGAGCTGAACGAGGCGTTCGCCGCGCAGGTGCTCGGCTGCCTGGCCGAACTGCCCGACCTCGACCCGGCCATCGTCAACCCCGACGGCGGCGCCATCGCCATCGGCCACCCGCTCGGCGCCTCGGGAGCCCGCGTGACCGGCGCCGTGGCCCACCGGCTGGCCGCCGCCGGCTCGGGCACCGGGCTCGCCTGCCTCTGCATCGGCGTCGGTCAAGGGCTGGCCGTCGTACTCGAAAGGTAGCGGAATGTCTGAACCCCTCCAGCAGTCCGACATCGACCAGGAGATCGCCGCGCTCGCGGGCACGGCGGCCGACCACCCCGCACGCGACTACGCCCCCTACCGCAGCACCTTGCTGCGCCACCCCCGGCAGCCGCTGGTGCCCATCAAGGACCCCGAGGCCGTCGAACTGTCGGGGCCCGTCTTCGGTGTCACCGACGTGGTGCCGGCGGACAACGACCTCACCAAACAGCACATGGGCGAGCCGCTGGGCGAGCGGATCACCGTACAGGGGCGCGTGCTCGACCGCGGCGGGCGGCTGGTACGCAACCAGCTCGTGGAGATCTGGCAGGCCAACGCCTCGGGACGCTACCTGCACCAGCGTGACGACCACCCCGCGCCGCTCGACCCCAACTTCACCGGCGTCGGCCGCTGCCTGACCGGCGACGACGGCTCCTACCGCTTCACCACGATCAAGCCCGGCGCCTATCCGTGGCGCAACCACGTCAACGCCTGGCGGCCGGCGCACATCCACTTCTCGCTGTTCGGGACCTCGTTCACGCAGCGGCTCGTCACCCAGATGTACTTCCCAGGGGATCCGCTGTTCGCGTACGACCCGATCCTGCAGTCGGTGACCGACGAGAGCGCCAGGCAGCGGCTGGTCGCGTCGTACGCGCACGAGTTGTCGGTGCCGGAATTCTCGCTCGGCTACCGGTGGGACATCGTCCTCGACGGCCCTTCCGCGACCTGGATGGAGGAAGGCCGATGAACCCGACCCCTTCACAGACCGTGGGCCCGTTCTACGGGTACGCGCTGCCCTTCCCCGGCGGCGGCGACATCGCCCTCGGAGGGGTCGCCGTGCACGGCTACGTCTACGACGGCGCGGGGGAGCCCGTGCCGGACGCGCTGCTGGAGTTCTGGCAGGCCGACGAGCAGGGACGGGTGCGCGGGGCGCCCGGCACGCTGCGCCGCGACCCGACCAGCGCCGCCGTGCTCGGCCGCGACGGCGTCACCTTCACCGGCTTCGGCCGCGTGGCCACCGATCGGGACGGGCACTGGACGTTGCGTACGGTGGAGCCGGCGAACGGGTACATCAGTGTGTGCGTGTTCGCGCGCGGGCTGCTGCGCCATCTCTACACGCGTATCTACCTCGGACGGGACGCCTTCCTCGACTCGCTGCCGCCGGAGCGCGGCCGGACGTTGGTGGCGGTGGAGGAACGGGAAGGGGTACGCCGCTTCGACATCCACCTCCAGGGAGAGAAGGAGACGGTCTTCCTTGACTTCGGCTGACCCCGACCCACCGGGCGCGGGGGCGGGGCGCGACGTGGCCTCCACGCCTGCGGGGGCGGATCTCGGGCTGCTCTCGCCGATGCGGGGCGGGGTCGAGGCGACCGGTGACGTCGCCGTGCTGCGGGCGATGCTGGACGCCGAGGCCGCGCTGGCCCGGGCGCAGGCGGCGCTCGGGCTCGTTCCGCCCGAGGCGGCGGACGCGGTGACGGCTGCCGCCCGCGTGGAGGCGTTCTGTCTGGAGGACCTGGTGGTGCGGGCGCGCTCCGGCGGCAACCCCGTCATCCCCCTCGTGGCGGACCTCCGCACGGCGGCCGCCCCTTTCGGGGAGTACGTCCATCGTGGGGCGACAAGTCAGGACATCGTCGACACGGCTCTCATGCTCGTGGCGTACCGCGCACTGGGGCCTGTACTGGCCGATCTGGAACGGACGACCGACCGGCTCGCCGCGCTGGCCGCCGAGCACCGCGACACCCCGATGGCCGCCAGGACGCTCACCCAGCAGGCCGTACCCACGACGTTCGGGCTGAAGGCGGCGGGCTGGCACCGGCTGGCCACCGACGCCCGCACCCGCCTCACCGCCGCCCGCCGAACCCTCCCGGCCCAGCTCGGCGGCGCAGCGGGCACCCTCGCCCCTTTCCAGCATCCTGACTCAGGGGCGCAGGCGGTGGAGGTGGCGTTGCGGCTGCCGGGGCGGTTCGCGGCCGAGGTGGGGCTGGCCGAGCCGCCGCTGCCCTGGCACGTCCTGCGCACGCCGATCGCCGACCTGGCCGGGGCGCTGGCGTTCACCGCGGGGGCGCTGGGCAAGCCGGCGGCCGACGTGCTGGTCCTGTCGCGTACCGAGATCGGCGAGCTCTCCGAGGGCGTCGGCGGCGGCTCGTCGTCCATGCCGCACAAGCACAACCCCGTCCGGGCCACGATGATCGCCGCCGCGGCCCGCCAGGTGCCCGCGCTCGCCGCCATCCTGTACGGCTCGCTCGCCGCCGAGGACGAGCGCCCCTCCGGCGCCTGGCACGCCGAATGGCAGCCGCTGCGCGAGGCGTTGCGCCTGGTCGCGGGCGCCACGAGGGACACCGCCGAACTGGTCGCCGACCTCCGCGTACACCCGGAGCGCATGCGCGCGAACCTGACCGTCACCGGCGACGCCGCCCCTGCCCCCGCCCTCGTGGATCGCGCTCTCTCATTCCAGCACCCTCCCACCCACGACCAGGACGAGGCACCTCACTGATGCTGCACTACCGGCTGGACGGCCCCGAGCAGGGGCAGCCGCTCATCCTCGGACCGTCGCTCGGCACCTCCACCCGCCTGTGGCAACCGCAGCTCCAGGCGCTCGCCCGCACCTTCAGGGTGCTCAGGTACGACCTGCCCGGCCACGGCGACTCGCCCGCCGACGCCAAGGCGAGCACCATCGACGACCTGGCGGAGCTGGTCCTGGAGGCGGCCGCCGCCGAGGGCATGGACGGCTTCCACTACGCGGGGGTCTCGATCGGCGGCGCGATCGGCGCCATTCTGGCGGTCCGGCATCCGGGACGGCTGCGTTCCCTGACCATGATCTGCTCAAGCGCCCGCTTCGGCGACCCCCGGGCGTGGCACGAACGAGCCGCCCTGGTACGCGCCCAGGGCACCGCACCACTGCTGCAAACCGCCCCCGGCCGCTGGTTCGCACAGACACCGGACCCCGGGATCCCGAACGACGCGACCCTGACCGGCGAACCCCGGAACGGCCGGGCTCTCAACGACCAGCTCCTCGACGACCTGGCCACCACCGACCCCGCCGGGTACGCCGCCTGCTGCGACGCGCTGGGCGCCTACGACCTGCGCGGCGAGCTGGCCGCCATCACCGTGCCCACCCTGATCGTGGCCGGCCGCGAGGACCCGGCGACGCCGCCGCCGCACGCCAGGGAGCTGGCCGACGGCATCCCCGGCGCCACGCTCGTGGAGCTCCCGGCCGCCGCCCACCTGGCGAACGTCGACCAGCCGGCCCGCGTCACCCAGGCCCTCCTCGCCCACCTGCCCGCCGCCACCGGCATGCGGGTACGGCGCGAGGTGCTCGGCGACGCCCACGTCGATCGCGCCGTGGCCCGGACGACCGATTTCACCAGGGACTTCCAGGATTTCATCACCCGCTACGCCTGGGGTGAGATCTGGACCCGTCCCGGGCTCGACCGCCGTACCCGCAGCTGCGTCACGCTCACCGCGCTGGTCGCCCGCGGGCACCTCGACGAGCTGGCCATGCACGTGCGCGCGGCCGTACGCAACGGGCTCACCCCCGACGAGATCGGCGAGGTGCTGCTGCAGAGCGCCGTCTACTGCGGGGTCCCGGCGGCCAACGCCGCGTTCGCCGTCGCCCAAAGCGTGCTGGCCGAGCTGGAGCAGGAAGCCTGAGCTGCGGGAACGGGCCCGGCACCCTCGGCCGGCACCCTCGGCCGGCTCGCCGTCGGGTCCGCGGGCGGATCTATGATGAGCCAATGACCTCGCCCCCCGCCGCCGCCGAACGCCAGCGGGACGCCGACCGTACCAAAGCGGAAATCCTCGAGGTCGCGCAGCGCGAGTTCGCCCGCGAGGGCTACGCGGGCGCGCGGGTCGACGAGATCGCGGCCCGCATGCGCACCACCAAACGGATGATCTACTACTACTTCGGCAGCAAGGAGCGGCTCTACATCGCGGTGCTGGAGAAGGTGTACGCCGAGGTGCGCGCGGCGGAGCGCACGGTGGACGTGGAGCACCTGGCGCCGGTCGAGGCCATCCGCACGCTGGCCGAGCTGACCTTCGACCACCACGACGCGCACCGCGAGTTCATCCAGCTCGTGGCGATCGAGAACGTGCACCGCGCCGAGCACATACGCAAGTCCGAGGTGCTGGCCAACCTGGGCACGCCGGTGCTCGACCTCATCGAGCGCATCCTGGACGCGGGCCAGGCGTCGGGCGACTTCGTCACCGAGGCCGACGCGATCGACGTGCACATGATGATCAGTGCGTTCTGCGTGTTCAGGGTGGCCAACCAGCACACGTTCGGCGCGCTGTTCGGGCGCGACATGACCGCCGCCGAGCATCGGGCCAGGCAGCGGCGCATGGTCGGCGAGATGGTCGTCGGCTACCTGAGCGGCAAGGGCGCCCGCACCTGAACGACTGCGCAGCACAGGCCGGCGCTCACGGACGCGGCGGGGCATGTGCGATGAGTCAGGCTTTGGCCGGATCGCCGCGTCGGCTTGAGATGAGCCGCTTGCCGAGCCGCTGGGCGGGCAGCTCGATCACGCGATAGGTCAGCAGGCTGAGCGGGATCAGGATGAGGAAGAAGACCGGCAGGTTCGGGCTCGCGTACAGCAGCAGGGGATGCAGCAGGTAGACGGAGAAGCTGATCACGCCGAGGCCCGCCAGCCAGCGCGGGAAGCGGCGCCGGCGCAGCGCGTACGCCAGCGCGAACGCGCCGAAGGCGAGCACGATCGCCGGCGCCCAGGCGGGGTCGCCCTTGGCGGGCAGCCCGCAGCCGAGCGCCGCCGCCACGGCGACCGTGGCGGCCGGCCGGGAGATCGTCCCCTGTTCCGCCCGGTACACCGCCGTCCCCGCGAACATCGTCGCCAGGATGATCACCCCCTGCCAGGTGCCGCCCCTGCTGCCCAGGATCACCAGCGCCGGCCCCAGCAGCCCGCCCGCGACCGCGCCCGCCGTACGCGCGGCGCCGCGCCCCAGCACGGTCAGGGCGATGGCGGCGATGACGGCGAGGCCGAGCAGCGCGGCGGTCAGATCGGCGCCACCGCCGATGACGGCCCTCGGCAGCAGCAGCCCGAGCGGCACGGCCAGCAGCGCCAGCACGATCGCGATCGTCGCCGACCTGTGCGCCTGCCGCACCGCGAACAACGCCACGCACAGCAGGTAGAAGGCCATCTCGTACGAGAGCGTCCAGGTGACGCTGATGACCGCGGGCAGGTTCAGTAATTCCTGCATCATCGTCAGGTTGCCCAGCGCGACGAGCAGCGGCGGCCGCTCACCGAGCCCAGGAGGCGACGGGAGCGATCCGGCCGCCACGAGCAGGAACGCCAGACAGAACGCGGTCAGGAGCAGCGGCAGGAGCCGGAAGGCCCGGCCGGTCCAGAAGGCGCGCAGGTCGCCGCGCCGTTCCAGAGAGGCGGGGATGATGTAGCCGCTGACCAGGAAGAACACGAACACGCCCCACGTGCCGAGATCGATCCTGCGATCCACCTCCGCCCAGACGCCCGGGATGAACGTCCATCCGGCGTGGTGCATGGTGACGGCCAGCGCTGCCGGTCCCCGCAGGGCGTCCAGCCAGGCCAGCCGGGCGGGGGCCAGAAGCATTTGCCGCAGTGTACGGCATTACCGGCATACCGCGACCTTGCCCCCAACCGAGGAGCCCGTGCCCGGGTGATCACCGGGGCTCGGGCCGGGGAAAGAGGCGTCGGCGCCGCTCCCTCCGATGCCAGCCGGGCGGTGGGTCGGCGAGATCCGGGCCCGGGGACTTCCGGCTGGGGGAGTTGCGGTCCCCTGGTCGTGAGCTGTGGCGGTCGTACCATCGGGGCATGCTGCATGGCCGGGAGTGGGAATGCGGGATCATTGCCCAGCTGCTCGACGGCGCTCGCGATCGGCGCAGCGGCGTTCTTGTCCTGCGTGGTGAGGCGGGCGTCGGGAAGTCCGCGCTGCTCGACTTCGCCGCCTCACGGGCCGACGGTATGCGGGTGCTGCGTGGCGGCGGGGTCGAGTCGGAGTCCGAGCTCCCGTACGCGGCGGCGCACCAGCTGCTGCGCCCCGTCGCGGACCGGCTCGCGGCGGTCCCGGCCGGCCAGGCCGCGGCGCTGCGCGGCGCGTTCGGACTGGGGCCGCCGGTGGAGGGGGACCGGTTCCTGGTGTCGGTCGCGGTGCTCAGTCTGCTGTCCGAGGTGGCCGAGGACGGGCCGCTGCTGTGCCTGGTCGACGACGCGCACTGGCTGGACGGACCGTCCGCGGACGCGCTGGCGTTCGTGGCCCGACGCCTGGAGGCCGAGGGCGTCGCCCTGCTGTTCGCAGTCCGCGACGACACCATCTCCCCACACCCGCTCACCGGAGCACCGGATTCGCTCACCTGGCCGTCGCATCCGCTTGCCGGGTCGCCGGGCCCGTCATCGGGTTTTGGGATCAGGACCGGGGCCTCGCGTTCGGCTGCTGGGCTGCCTGAGTTACGACTCCGTGGGCTGGAGCCCGAGGCGGCGCGGGCGTTGCTGGCCGAGCGTACGTCCGTGGCGCTCGCTCCCGAGGTGGCCGCACTGCTGGTGGACAGCACCGCGGGCAACCCCCTCGCCCTGCTCGAACTGCCGGGCTCGCTCTCGGCCGAGCAGCTTGCCGGCGTACGGCCGCTGCCCGAGCGGTTGCCGGTCGGCGAGGTGGTCGAGCAGATCTTCCTGGACAGGGTGCGCCGGCTGGCGCCCGCGGCGCAGACGCTGCTGCTCGTGGCCGCCGCCGAGGAGAGCGGCGACATCGGCCTCGTGTTGCGCGCGGCCCAGGAGCTGCGGGTGGCGCCGGACGCGCTCGATGAGGCGGAGGTGGCCGGGCTGCTGCGGGTGGAGGGCGACATCATGGCCTTCCGCCATCCACTCGTACGTTCGGCCGTCTACCGGGGAGCGACGTTCCTGCAGCGCCGCGCCGTACAGCAGGCCCTGGCCGCCGTGCTCGACGGCAACGGGGACGCCGACCGGCGCGCCTGGCACCTGGCCGCCGCCGCTACCGGCCAGGACGAGGCGGCGGCCGCCGAGCTGGAGCAGTCCGCCCGGCGAGCCACCCGGCGCGGCGGTCATGCCGCCGCCGCGAGCGCCTTCCACCGCGCCGCCGCCCTCACCGCCGAAGCGGAGTCCCGTGGCCGGCTTCTCACGCTGGCCGCAGAGGCCGCCTGGCTCGGCGGCCAGCCCGACCGGGCCCGTTCGCTGCTGGACGAGGCGGCGGCGTACGCCTCCGAACCCCTGCTCCGGGCGCAGGGGGAGCATCTGCGCGGGGCGATCGAGGGCTTGTGCGGGCGGCCCGATGTGGCATACGCGACGCTCGTCGCCGGCTCCGAGCCGATCACCGAACTGGACCCGATCCAGGCCGCCGTCATGCTCACCGAGGCAGGCCGCCTGGCCTGGACCGCCGCCGACCTCCCCAAACTCGCCGAAGCCGGCCGACGCCTGTCCTCCCTGCTTCCGGCCAACGCCCCCGGCGCCGGTGGGGCGCCGCCGAGGGAAGCGGGCCCAGCCGGTTCGCCGGCCGAGGGCTCCGTCACGGCGGAGGGCCCCGGGGCGAGGGTGGTGGACGTCGAGGCGTTGGTTGCCGGCCGCCGGGGGTGGGTGCCGGATGATGGGGTGAGTGCGGGGGCGCTGTTGCTTGTCGGGCTGGCGGCGCTGCTGGGTGGGGACGCTGAGCGGGCGGCGCCGTCCTTACGGGAAGGGCGGGCGCTGGCGCAGGAGAGGGCTGATCCGCAGAGTCTGGCACTGGCTGCGGGTGCGGCGATGTTCATCGGTGAGGACGCTGCGGCGCTCGCTCTGTTCACCACCTCGGCCGTACGCGCCCGTGCGGCCGGCGCGGTCAGCGTGTTGCCGCTGGTGCTGGGGCCGCTTGCTGCGCTGCAGATGTGGACCGGGCGGTTCGCGGCCGCTCGCGCCACCGCCACCGAAGGGCTGCGGCTGTCGCTCGACACCCGCCAGGACAACACCGCCGCGCACCACCGCTCCGTGCTCGCCTGGATCGCCGCCGTCCAGGGCCGGGCCGAGGAATGCCGTACGGAGGCGGGTGCCGCGCTGGCTCAGGCCATCGGGCAGCGGCTCGGGCCACCTGCGGGGATCGCGGCCTGGGCGCTGGCGCTGCTCGATCTGGGTGAGGGCCGGATGGCGGACGCGTTCGACCGGCTGAGCGCCATGGCGGACGCCGGGCCGGGGGAGGGGCATCCGCTGGTGAAGATCTTCGCCGCCGCCGATCTCGTCGAGGCCGCCGTACGGATGGAGCGCCAGGACCGGGCGACGGCCGCCCTGGAACGGCTCCAGAGCTGGGCGGGACCGGCCGGGTCGCCGTGGGCGCATGCGCTGGTGTCGCGGTGCCGTGGGCTGGTCGCGGGTGATGACGCCGGTCTTGCCGAGGCCAGTTTCACGGAGGCCCTCTCCCTGCACGCGAGGGCCGGGCGCCCGTTCGACGCGGCCAGGACGGCGCTGCTGTTCGGTGAGGCGCTGCGCCGTCGTCGTCGCCGGGCCGAGGCGCGACGGCACCTGCGGGCGGCGTCCGAGACGTTCGAACGGCTGGACGCGGCGCCCTGGGCTGAGCTGGCCCGCGCCGAGTTGCAGGCGACCGGTGAGAGCGCGCGCAAGCGGGATCCCAGTACGGCCGCGGATCTCACGCCGCAGGAGTCGCAGATCGCGCGGCTGGTAGGGGAGGGAGGGACCAATCGGGAGATCGCGGCGCACCTCTTCCTGAGCCCGCGCACTGTGGACTACCACCTGCACAAGGTGTTCGTGAAGCTGGGGATCTCGTCGCGGGGGGAGCTGGTACGGCTCTGTATCGAGGATCCTGGCCTGCTGGAGGCCGGTCGCTGAGAGCTGTCTGGTCTGGTTGGGGCGGTCAAGGATCATGGTTTTTGGTTGGGGCCCGTGGTTGCGGGTCGTGGTGCGCTCGGGGTCGGTTGTTGAGGGCCCTGGTGTGCTGGGGGTCGGTCGCTGAGGGCTCCGGACTGATTTGGGCTGGTTGCTAAGTGTTCGGGCGGTTCAGGGGAGACGCGTTCGTGCCTTTATGTCGTGTTCGTGCTGATCGGAGGCTGAGGTCAGGAAGGTCACCAGGACGTCGGGGACTCGGCAAGGGAGTCCGCGGGTCAGCAGGACCGGGCAGGTGAGTTCTGCTGGCTCGGCCCCGCACGGGTCGCACAGGGCCAGTCGGGTGATCCTCTGTGGCATGTCCAGGGCGGCGCGCAGGGCGATCGCGCTGCCGAGGGAGAGGCCCGCGAGCCGGACCGGGCCGATGCCGCAGGCGTCGAGGAAGCAGGCGAGCCAGGCCGCGTAACCGGCCGGTGTCGGCACGACCTGTCCCAGGGGTGTGCCGCCGAAGCCGGGTAGATCGGGCGCTGTCACGCGCGCCCGCCCGGACAAGGCCGTCCACACCGGCTCCCACGCCGACCGCGCGCCTGCCGGCAAGCCACTGGTCTCGCCGGTCAGCACTGGTTCTCCGGCAAGGTCAGCCAGGCCGGTCCCGCCGCCACAGCCAGTTCCGCCGATCGTGTCGGCTGGGCTGACCGCGCCGGCCCAGCCGGTGCCGCCGGCTTCGCTGGGTTCGCCGCCGTGCAGGAGTACCAGGTCGGGGCCTGTGCCTGCTCGATAGGCCCGGACCAGGGAACCGGCCACGGGGATAACCGTCTCGTCATGCCGCATCGGACGACTCTGCGCCCAGGGGCGGAGGGCTCGCATCCGTGATTTCACCGGTCCGTCACCGCTGCCCGGCCGTCACGGTGCTCCGTTGACGGTGGGACGTCGGTCCGGTGACGGCGGCGATGCCGGGTCGGAGTGCCCTTGATGGCGGGGATTCCAGGTCGGCACATGGCTGGGGCCGACATGCCAAGGTCGGTGCATCGCTGGCGGCCGGGATGTCGGGCCGGTGTAGCTCCGGTGGTCGGCAGGCGGGGCCGGTGCACTGGTTACGGCCACTGTGTACTTCACCGATTCGAGGGCCCCGGCTCCGATCGCATCGTGGTGGCATCGAATCCCGGAGGGAAGAGTCCGATGAACAACACCACCGACGTGATCGTCATAGGCGCCGGCCCGACCGGCCTCATGCTGGCGTGCGAGCTGGCTCGGGCCGGTGTGCGTTGCCGGCTGCTGGAGCGGCGGGCCGAGCAGTCCAATCTGACGCGGGCGTTCGCCGTGCACGCCCGTACGCTCGAACTGCTCGACGCCCGCGGACTGGCGGACGATCTGGTGCCGCTCGGCCGGCCCGTGCAGGAGTTGCAGCCCGCCCCCGGCGCCGTGCTCGATCTGCGTACGCTGGAGACCCGTTACCCCATGGTGCTGATCGTGCCGCAGAGCGGTACCGAGCGCCTGCTGGAGGCGCGCGCCCGTGAGCTGGGCGTGGAGATCGTCAGGGGTGCCGAGGTCGCAGGGATCAGTCAGGACGCCGAGCGGGTCATGGTCGAGCTCGCCGACGGCCGCACCGAGTCGGCGAGTTACGTCGTCGGGTGCGACGGCGCTCACAGCAAAGTGCGCGAGCAGGCCGGGATCGACTTCGCCGGCAAGCAGTACGCGACGCACATCCTGCTCGCCGACGTGCGGGTGACCGAGCCGCCGCAGGACGCGCTGTTCGCGGCGGCCAGTGGTGAGGGCGTGGTGCTCATGATCCCGTTCGGCGACGGGTGGTTCCGCGCCATCGCCTGGGACCGGCTGCGCGAGCAGGTGCCGCTGGACGTGCCGCTGCCGATGGAGGAGATGCGCGACGCGTTCGACCGGATCGCCGGCACCGACTTCGGCATGCGCGAGCAGCGATGGAGTACGCGGTTCCTGAGCGAGCGCAGGCAGGCCAGGCGATACCGCGAGGGCCGGGTGTTCCTGGCCGGCGACGCCGCCCACGTGCACTCGCCGCTGGGCGGTCAGGGCATGAACACCGGCATCGGGGACGCGATGAACCTGGGCTGGAAGCTGGCCGCCGCCGTACGCGGGCACGGCCCGAAGGGGCTGCTGGACACGTACGAGGGCGAGCGGCACCCGGTCGGCGCGCAGGTGCTGGCGCTGACCGACAACTTCAACCGGCTGGTGCTGGGCCGCTCCGCGATCCGCCGGGCGCTGCGCGCCGTCATGATCCGGTTGATCCTGCGCTTCGGCCCGTCCCGGCGGCTCGTGGCCGGACGCCTGACGGGCCTCGGCATCGGCTACCCGGCGGGAGCACGCGGCGCCCACCCGTGGACCGGGCGCAGGATGCCGGACGTGCCGTGTGAGGGAGGCCGCCTGTACGAGCTCCTGCGCGACGGGCGTCCGGTGCTGGTGGACGCGACCGGCTCTGCGGACGTCGCCAAGGCGGTGCCGGCCGGAGACACGATGGTCGTCCGGCACGAGGGCCCGGCGCGGAAGGGGCTCCCGGCGGCCGTCCTGGTGCGCCCCGACGGGTATGTGGCGTGGGCAGGCGACGCCGGCGCGGACCTGCCGGCGCAGGCGGCCGCAGCGGCGTCGCACTGGTACGGCCCCCGGCGCTGAGCCGAAGGTCCGCGCCGCCGCCCGCATCCCTGGCGCTGAGCCGCAGGTCCGCGCCGCACCGATTCCGAGGCGCCGAAGTGGCGCACCGATTCCGCGGCGCCGAAGCCCGGATCCCCGGCGCCGAAGAGCCGAACCTCAAGCCCCGGCGTGGAACACCTTCTACGCCGGGAAGTCCTTCGGGTTGACGCCGCTCGTCCGTGCCTTGCCGCCGCGGACCGGGTGCAGGGTCAGGGTGTAGATGGTGTAGCGCGTGCCGGGCGAGCGGAACCGCAGCCGGTCGTTGAAGCGCTGGTAGACGGCGTTGCGGCCGAACCTGCCCTTGGAGACGCTGAACCGGGAGCCGGTGGTGAAGTAGATCCGGTACGTGCCGTCCCTGACGTCCCTGATGGTCGCGGTGGACTTGGCGCGGACGTAGATGCTGATCGCCTTGGTGCTGCCCCTGACCAGGGCGACGACGCCGTCCCGCGACGTGCCGTTCTTGATCTTGAGCTGGTTCACGCCGCCGCCGATGCGGTGGTAGAGGATCCGGCCGTTCGACGGGCGGGCGAGCGCGGCGGTCTCGGCCTGGACGGTCACCGAAGTGGCCGCGCTCAGGCCGGTCGTGGGGGCCGCGCCGGCCGGGGTGGTGGTGATCAGGCCACCGGCCAGAGCGACCGCCGCGACGACGCCTGCTCGCAGGGGAGTACGTTCGACAAGTCTCTTCACAGTCCACATCTCCTTCGCGACCTTCGGTCACGGTAAAGATAGAAGAGAGGAGGCTTTACCGAAAGCTGGTATTTCACAGGGGTACGCGGGAATTGCGGCCGCCACGCGTAAGGACCGGGCGCCCGACCTCAGGGACCGGGGCGGCGGGCCAGGTGGCAGGAGACCAGGTGCCCGGCCGCGGCGACGGGCTCAAGCACGGGCGCCGAGCGCGCGCAGGAGTCCTCCGCCATGAAGCAGCGCGGATGGAAAGAGCACCCGGACGGCGGGTCCACCGGGCTGGGCGGCTCCCCGTCGAGGACGATCTCCTGCCGGGTGCCGCGCGCGGCCGGGTCCGGCACCGGCGCCGCCGACAGCAGGGCCCGCGTGTACGGATGCGCCGCCGACTCGTACACCTCGGCCTCAGTCCCGGTCTCCACCACCTTGCCCAGATACATGACGGCTACCCGGTCGGCCAGGTGCCGCACCACGCTCAGGTCGTGCGCGATGAACACGTACGCCAGCGAGAACCGCTCGCGCAGCTCCTCCAGCAGGTTGACGATCTGCGCCTGCACCGACACGTCGAGCGCGGACACGGGCTCGTCGCACACCAGCACCTCGGGCCGCAGCGCGAGCGCGCGGGCGATGCCGACCCGCTGCCGCTGCCCGCCGGAGAGCTCGTGCGGATAGCGGCCGCCGTGGTCGGGGTTGAGCCCGACCGCCTCCAGCAGTTCGTGCACGAGCCGGTCCCGGTCGCCGCGCGGCGCGAGGTCCGGGTTGACGTCGTACGGCTCGCGCACGGTGGCGGCGACGGTCATGCGCGGATCGAGCGAGGTGTACGGGTCCTGGAAGATGAGCTGCACGTGCCGCCTGGCCCGGCGCAGTTCGCCGCCGCGCAGGTCGTGCAGTGACCTGCCGAGCACGGTGACCCGGCCCGAGGTGGGCCGTTCGTGCGCGGTCAGGAGCTTGGCCAGGGTGGACTTGCCGCAGCCCGACTCGCCGACGATGCCGAGCGTCTCGCCCTTGCGGAGCTCCAGTGAGACCCCGTCCACGGCTTTGAGCAGGCCCACGGTCCGCCGCAGCGCGCCCTGCCTGACGGGGAAGTGCTTGACCAGGTCGCGTACGTCGAGCACCGTCTCAGCCGTCATGACGTGGTCACCCGCTCCCACTCGTGGCAGGCCGTGAGCCGGCCAGGACCGATCTCCCGCGCGGGCGGCTGCTGCCCGCACGCCTCGCCGGCGTACCCGCAGCGCGGCCGGAACCGGCAGCCCGGATCAGGCCGCGCCGGGTCGGGCGGCGCGCCCGGGATGACGGCCAGCCGCCGCCCCCGCAGCTCGGGCCGGGGGATCGCGCCGAGCAGGGCTTCGGTGTACGGGTGCGCAGGCCGCGCGTACACCTCGGCCGCCGCGCCCTGCTCGACCACCCGCCCCGCGTACATGACGGCGACCCGGTCGGCGATGCCGGCGACCACTCCCATGTCGTGCGTGATGAGCACCAGCGCGGTGCCGTGCTCGCGCTGGAGCTCGCCGAGCAGCCGGATGATCTGCGCCTGGACGGTCACGTCGAGCGCGGTCGTCGGCTCGTCGGCGATGATCACCTGCGGGTTCAGCGCGATGGCCAGCCCGATGCCGACGCGCTGGCGCATCCCGCCGGAGAACTGGTGCGGATAGTCGCGGGCCCGCCGCGCCGCGGACGGGATGCGGACGAGGTCGAGCACCTCGACGGCCTTCCCGGCCGCCTCCTTGCGCGACAGCCCCTGGTGCGCCCGGAACAGCTCGGCGATCTGGTAGCCGACGCTGAGCACCGGGTTCAGCGCCGACAGCGCGTCCTGGAAGACCATCGCGATCGTGGTGGCACGCAGCCGCCGCCGCTCCTCCTCCGCCAGCGTGAGCAGGTCCACCCCGCGCAGCCGCGCCGAGCCGGTCGTGACGGCGCCGCGCGGCGGCCGGACCAGGCCCATGATCGCGCGAGCGGTCACGCTCTTGCCGCTGCCCGACTCGCCGAGCACGGCGAGCGTCTGACCGGCGTCCACCTCGTAGCCGACGCCGTCGACCACCGTGGTGGCGCCGAAGCGCACCCGCAGGTCCGAGACGGCCAGCAGGGGCGCGCCGGCGTCGTAGCCGGGCAGGGATTCCAGACGGGTCACGGGCGGGCCACCTCCTGGCGCAGGCGGGGGTCGAAGGCGTCGCGGAGCGAGTCGCCGAGCAGGACGAAGCTGAGCACGGTGACGGTGAGGAAGATCGACGGGAAGATCAGCAGGTGCGGGGAGGTGACGAAGTACTGCTGCGCGGTGTTGAGCTGCACGCCCCACGAGATCGCCGGGGTCTGCAGCCCGACGCCGAGGAACGTCAGCGCCGACTCCGAGGCGATCACGCCGCCCACGTTGAGCCCGGTGAGCACGGCGACGGGGCCGAGTGCGTTCGGCAGGACGTGGCGCAGCAGGATGCGCGCGGTGCCGGCGCCGACGCCGCGGGCGGCGGCCACGTACTCGCTGGTGGCCGTCTCCAGCACCGAGCCGCGCATGACGCGGGCCAGCACCGGCCAGCCGAACAGGATCAGCACCGCCGACACCGTCCACTCGTTGTGCGTGCTGGCCGCCTGGAGCAGCACGATCATGCCGACGAGCGCGGGGAAGCCGAAGAACACGTCCATCACGCGGCTGATCACCGCGTCCACCCAGCCTCTGAAGTAGCCGGCCAGGCTGCCCAGCAGCACGGCGACGACGATCATCCCGGCCGTGACGAGCAGCGCGATGAGGACGGAGGAACGAGCGCCGTACACGACGTTGCTGTAGAGGTCGCAGCCCTGGATGTCGAAGCCGAACGGATGCCCCGGCGCGGGCGGCAGGCCGCTGTTGACCAGGTCGCACTTGCGCGGGTCCCCGCTGCCGAACCAGCCGGCGAACGCCTGCGGCACCGCCGCCATCGCGCAGACGACCAGCGCGATGGCACCGGAGATCGCGAAGGCGGGACGGCGGCGCAGCCTGGCGAGCAGTCCCGGCCGGCCGGCGGGCGGAGCCTCAGCCGAGGCGGATACGAGGGTCGAGGATGCCATAGAGAAGGTCCACCAAGAGGTTCACCAGCAGGAAGACGAGGACGAGCAGGGTACCCACGCCCACGACGACCGGCCCGTCGTGCTGCGGGATCGCCGTGAAGATCTGGTAGCCGAGGCCCGGCAGGTTGAAGATGCCCTCGATCAGGACGGTGCCGCTGAGCAGGTAGCCGAGGCTCACGCCGAGCAGCGACACGACGGGGATCAGCGAGTTGCGCACGACGTGCCTGACCACCACCGCGCGCGGGCGCAGGCCCTTGGCGGTCGCGGTGTCGACGTGGTCGGCGTTCAGGTTGTCCAGCACGCTCGTCCTGGTCAGCCTGGCCACCTGCGGCAGGCCGTAGAGGGCGAGGACCAGGCCGGGCAGCACGTACGCCAGCGGCCAGCCCGCGTCCGTGCCCGAGACCGGCAGCCAGCCCAGGTTGACCCCCAGCACGATCTGCGCGACGTAGGCGACCACGAAGAACGGCACGCCCATGACGACCGTGGTGCCGCCCAGCACGAGCGCGTCGGTGAGCTTGCCGCGCCGCAGCCCGGCCACGGTGCCGAGCAGCACGCCCAGAACCGTCATGAACAGCCACGCCGTCACGCCCAGCTGGAACGTCACCGGCCAGCTGGCCGCGATGACCTCGGAGACCGGGCGGCCGGCGAAGCTCGTGCCGAGGTCGCCGGAGAGCAGGCCCTTGAGGTAGCTCCCGTACTGCACGAGCAGCGGGTCGTCCAGGTGGAACCGCTCACGCAGCGCCTGCTCGACCGAGGGCGACAGCGCCCGGTTGGGCCCGGCCAGCGCCTGGATCGGGTCGCCCGGCAGGGCGTAGACGGCCAGGTAGATGAGGAAGGTGGTGCCCAGCAGCACGGGAAGCGCCATGAGCAGCCGGTGCAGCGCGTACTTCCCCACGTCCCCGCCTCAGCCGACCTTGACCGCGGCCAGCACCGCGGCGCCGAGGAACTCCGGCTTCACGCCGCTCACCCTGGCGGAGTAGGCCAGGCCGCCGACGGGCTGGAACAGCGGCGTGAGCGGGAGCCCGTCCATGGCGACCTTGGCCGCCTGCTGGGTCAGGCCCATCGCCTCGTCCTGGCCCGCCTTCGCGGCGTCGGCCATCAGCTTCGCGAACTCGGGGCTGTCGTAGCCGGTCACGTTCGACGCCGAGGTCTTGGTGAACAGCTGGTCGGCCAGCGCGTACAGGTGGGGGTAGCCGGCGCCCATGTAGAGCAGCACCGGGCCGTCGATCTTTTTCGCCGCCAGGTTCGGGTAGAGCTGGTCGACCGGCTGGGTCTGCGTCGTCACCGCCTCGATGCCGAGGTTGGCCCGCAGCTGGTTGCCGACCGCCTCCAGGATCACCGTGTTCACCGGGTCCTGGTACGTCCACAGCTTCAGCGGGCCGCTCCAGCCGCCGGCCTCGGCCAGCAACGCCTTGGCCTTGGCCGGATCGTAGGTGCAGGCAGGGCAGTCGGCCGCGCCGCCGCCCGGCACGCTCGCCCCCGCCAGCCCCTTGGCGGGCTGGCCGAAGCCGCGCAGCAGCGACTTGACGATGGTCTCGCGGTCGATGGCGTGGGCGAACGCCTGGCGTACCTTCAGGTCGGAGAAGCGCTTGTCCCACAGCGGGAAGCCCAGGTAGATGACCGCGGGGAACGGCACCCGCACCAGCCGGTCCTTGAACCGGGCGGCGGCGTCGGTGAGGTTGTTGCCGGTGACCAGGCTGATGTCGAGCGCGCCCGCCTGGAGGTCGCGGTAGGCCGCGCCCTCGTCCTGGTACGACTTGACCTCGATCCGGTCCGCGTTGCCCGCCTGCCCCTTGTAGGCGCCGAACTTGCGCAGCGCGACCTTCGTCACGCCGGCCGACAGCCCCTCGCCGTCCAACTGGTACGGCCCGTTGCCGATCGGCTTGCGGTCGAAGCCGGCCAGGTCGGAGAAGGCCGCCTTCGGCATGGGGGCGAAGGCCGTCTGGGCCAGCACGTACGGCAGCAGCGACATCGGCTTGCCCAGCGTGATCTTCAGCGTGGCCGGATCGACCACCTCGACCCCGGACAGCGTCTTCTCAGACGGCTTGCCGTCGGCCGGGTTCAGCTCGGCGTAGCCCTTGAACGGCGCGAACATGAAGTTGTTCTCGAACGCGTTGGGGGCGTACGCGGTCGCGTTCCACGAGTCGGCGAACGACTGCGCGGTGACCTGCTCGCCGTTGTGGAACGTCCAGCCCGGCTTGATCTTGATCGTCCAGGTCACGTTGTCGTCGGTCTCGATCGACTCGGCCACGGCGTTCACGGCCTTGCCGCTGGTCGCGTCCACCGTGGTCAGCGGCGTGAACAGGGCGTAGTCCACGTTGCTGGCCACCGACCTGCCGGGCGTCAGGTGGGACAGGAAGTACGTGGTGACGCCGACCGAGAAGGACTTCTCCCCTTGAGGGGTGCCGGCTCCGCCGGAGCCGGCCGAACAGGCCGTCAGCGCGACGGCCAACGCGGCGGCTCCGAGAACTTTCTTGACGGACACCTGCTGACACCTCCGTGGATGGGGGCCCGTGCTTGGGGACGAGCGTCCCACAGCACTGCCTGCGGTTCATTGTTGGAATGGTTCAACCGGGCGCCGCGGCTTTGTGACCTGGAACAGCGCCGTCAACCCCGTGTTTCAGCCGTGTTGCCGGTACGTCCACCGGCCGCCGAGCAGCGTGCCCAGCACCTCCACGCCGCCCAGCGCGGCCGGGTCGGCCTCGGCCGGGTCACCGGCGGTGATCACCAGGTCGGCGGGGTCGCCCGCGCGGATCCCGCGCCGTCCCCTGGCCGCCGCCGCGAGCGCGTCGGGCAGCGGGATGGCCTGCTCCGGATGCCACGGCGCGCGCTCGTCGTCGGTCCTGGCGACCGCGGCGGCCAGGCCGTCCCAGGGGTCGAGCGGCGCCACCGGCGCGTCGGAGCCCAGTTCGAGCGTGGCGCCGGCGGCGAGCAGGCCGGCGTAGGCGAACGCGCGGCCGGTGCGGCCCGGCCAGTGCAGCTCGGCCACCTCCCGATCGTCGGGCGCGTGCGCGGGCTGGACGCCGGCGACCAGCCCGGGTCTGGCGAACCTGGCGAAGTCGCCCGGCCGCAGGAGTTGCGCGTGCTCGATCCGGCCGGGGCAGCCGACCTGCTCGAACGCGTCCAGCGCGATGCTGGTGGCCAGGTCGCCGATCGCGTGCACGGCAGGACGCAGGCCGTGCGCCCAGGCCAGGCCCATCGTGCTCGCCAGCTCCTCCGGCGGCGTCTCCAGCAGGCCGCGGGCGCCGGTGCCCGGGTACGGGTCGTCGCAGTAGGCCGTCCTGGTGTTGAGCGAGCCGTCCACGAAGATCTTCACCGGGCCCACCTCCAGCAGCCCGCCTGACCCGGCGACCGGCTCCCCGGTGCGCAGGCCCCGCTTGACGGCCTCCTCCAGCCGGTCCTTCGGGATCGAGCAGGCGACCCGCACGTCTATCCGCTGCTCGGCGACCCGGCGGCTCCAGTCGGTGACGTTGTCGGCGAACTCGAAGTCGAGCACGCCGACCACGCCCCGCGCCGCCGCGGCCGTGGTCGCCTCGGCCACCCACCGGTCGAGCTCCCGCTCGGGCGGCAGCGGCAGCGCGGCCATCGCCTCGTAACACTCGTGCTCGCGAAGCACGCCCGTCTCGTGCTCGCCCCTGCCGATGGAGGCCAGTGCGGCGGGGCTGAACCAGCCGGTGTGCAGGTCGTTGCTGAGCAGCACGACGGGCCGGCCCGGCGCCGCCGCCTCCAGCAGCGACTTGTGCGGCGCGTCCGGCCACAGGCCGTCGCGGAAGCCGTAGCCGATGGTGAAGCCGTCGTGCGGGACCACCAGCTCGACGGCCTCCCTGGCGGTACGGGCGCCGCTGACGTCCACCCGGCGCCGCATCTGCGCCCATTGCAGCATGTGCACGTGCGAGTCCCACAGGCCGGGCAGCAACGTCCCGCCCGCCACGTCCACCGACTCGACCGCCGGCTCGACGGCGGGCACCTCTGTGGTCACCTCGGTGATCCGGCCGTCGGAGATCAGGACGTTGCGGATCGGGCCGCCCAGGCCGATCCGCGCGTTGCGCAGCAGCAGTGAAGGCATGCGACGAACGCTAGAGGCCGGGGCCGAGCGCCCTCATCGTCGAAACCGGACATCTCACCCGCCGCCCGTTGTGGGCCGCCACAGCTCACCGCTCGTGGTCCGCTTGTGGCGCGCTACAGCTCGCCGCGCAGCCGCAGCAGGCTCAGCTGGAGCCAGATCACCAGCCGCTCGGCCGGGTCGGCCAGATCGACCTCGAACAGCTCCTGCAGCCGGCGCACCCGGTAACGCAGCGTGTTCTCGTGCACCGACAGCTCGGCCGCCGCCCTGGCCGCCTCGCCGAACGCGTCGAGATAGGCGAGCAGGGTGACGGCGTGCGTGGTGGACTGGGTCCTGTCGGAGTCGAGCATGCGGCGCACCGGGAGCAGCAGCTGCTCGGCGGCCACGCCGCCGCGCTCGGCCAGGTCGTACAGGGCGACGCGGCTGCGTACCTGCTCGTCGGTGGCGACCGCCGCGGCGGCGGCCGAGGTCTCGCCGAGCACGCGCAGGACGCGCTCGGCGAGCCTGCTGGACGAACGCGCCTCGCCCAGGCCCGCGACCACGGGGCCGAGGCCGGCGTGCAGCGGGATCCGCATCGACTTGCGCACCGCCTCGGCCGCGCCGGTCGCCACCTGCACCAGCCGCTCGGCGGGGGTGCCCGGCGGGACGGGCAGCAGCGCGTACACCCGGCCCCAGCTCGTCGTGCACACGGCCTGCGGATGCCAGGACTCGCAGCTCAGGCTGACCAGGTCGGCGATGCTCGCCAGCGCGGTCCCCGCCTCGGCGGCCGGCCCGTGCACCGGCGCGAAGGCGACGATGCACACCGGCGACCCGGCCGGCAGGCCCAGCCGCACGGCCGCGGCCGACTCGCTGGTGGCGCCGTCGAGCAGCGCGCGCAGCGTCTCGGAGCTGTGCCAGCGCTGCGGGTTGCTGGGGATGCGGGCACGCAGCAGGTGCAGCGCCGCCGTCCGCCCCGCGTCCTCCAGCAGCCGTACGGCGTCGGGCACCAGCGGCGGATCCCCGTCGAGCATCCAGATGAACCCGAGGAGCTGCGGCCCCGCCTGCACCGCCGTCGCCAGGCGGCGCATGTGACCCGGGCCCATGCTCTCGAACCACACGGGCACGCCGGCCTTGAAGACGCGGGTGTACTCGCTGCGGTTGGTCGGCCGCTGCGGCGTCTTGCGCCCGAGGATGCCCTGCCGGCGGATCTCGTCGATCTGCTGGCCGGGCAGGTTGGAGTAGGCCAGCACGTGACCTTGCGGATCCTCGACGCTGGTGGCTCCGCCGATCGTCGCGGCGATGGCGTTGGCCAGCGCGAACAGGTCGCCGATGGCGACGCTCGAATAGGTGGTGGCCGGGGCGCCGGGGCCGGAGACCGCCGCCGTCAGCAGCGCGTCGAGCTGGCGCCACGGCAGGTCCTCCGGCGCGATGAGCAGCGCGATGCCGGCCGCCCGCGCCGACTCGATGAGCGGGGCCAGGTCGGCGCCCCTGTCCTTGACGACCACGGCGTGGTATTCCAGGCGGGCCGCTCGGCGCAGCAGGTCGTGGGTGGCCGGGTCGGCCACCCGCGCGCCCACGGCGAGCAGCACGCCGCCGGGCCGTTCGTCGAGGGGGTCGTCGGGGTCGTGCACGATGGGCTCGCCGAGCGTGATCGCGGCTCCGTCGGGCACGTAGGCGGCGGAGAGCGCGTCGCCGCCCAGGGTTTCGAGCACGAGCCGCAGCGGCGGGTGGTACGGGATCGTCATCGAGGCGTCGGGCACCGGACCAGCAGCCAGGTCAAATACCGACATTCCACTCCTTATCGCGACGAGCGCCCTTATTCAACCATTGACGGTGACCACAAGGAGCAGGGCTTGACCTTGAGCTTCTCCACGATGCCGACCAGCGCCGGTCATGCGCACACTGGGATGTGCTCGACCGCCTTGATGAAGAACTCGACACCGTTCCCGACTTCGACCGGTTCGCCACCGTGGACGAGGTGCACGACCACCTCGCCGGGCTCGCCGCCGGCCATCCCGACGTGGCCACGCTACGCCGCGTCGGCACCTCCCGGCTCGGCGACCCCATGCTCTGCCTCACCGTCGGCGACGGCCCCCGCCACGCCATCGTGGCCGCCGGGCCGCACCCCAACGAGCCCATCGGCGGCCTGACCGTCACCCACCTCGCCGGCCGCCTGTGCCGGGACGCGGAGCTGCGCCGCGCCACCGGCCTGACCTGGCACATCGTGGGCTGCCTCGACCCGGACGGCACCCGGCTGAACGAGGGCTGGTTCGCCGGGCCCTTCACCAAGACCCACTACGGCAGGCACTTCTACCGGCCGGCCGGTGACGAGCAGGTCGAGTGGACGTTCCCGTTCGCGTACAAGAGGGCCTACTTCGACCGCGTGCTCCCCGAGACGCTGGCGCTGATGCGGCTGATCGACGACGTCCGGCCGGCGTTCATGACCACGCTGCACAACGGCGAGTCCGGCGGCGTCTTCTACTACCTCAACCGCCCGGAACCCGAGCTCCAGGACGTGCTCAAAACCCTGCCCGGCCGGTACGGCGTGCCGCTGCACGCGGGGGAGCCCGAGCACCCGTCGGTCAAGCAGCTGGAGCAGGCCGTCTACCTGACCCCGACGATGGAGGACGCCTACGACTACTTCGAGGCGCTCGGCCAGGACCCCGTCGAGCACATCGGCGGCGCCGCCAGCGACTCCTACATCAAGAAGTACGGCACGCTGGGCCTGACGGCCGAGATCCCCTACTGGACCGACGCCGCCGCCGACGACACCACGCCGACGTCCACCCGCTACCGCGACCTGCTGCACGCGCACGCGGCCGAGCTGCGGGACACCTCCGACGTGCTCGAACGGGTGCTGTCGGCGGTCACGCCCGACCTGGTCACCGGCTCGCCGTTCCTGCGCGCCAGCCGGTGCTTCATCCCCATGGTGGCCGGGATGGCCGACACCCACAGCGGCCGGGCCGGGGCGCCCGAGCACGAGCGGCCCGCCACGGTCGCCGAGCTGGCCTCCTGCCGGGACACCGTGCACAGCGTCCGGCTGCGCTTCGGCGGCATGCTGCTGCGCACCCTTGAGGGCGAGCTGGCCGTGGGCAACGGCACCCGGGCCGTCCGTGACGGCGCGCGGGAGCTGGCGGAGACGTACGACCGGTGGTGCGCGGAGGCCGAGGCGGACGCGGCCGACGAGACGATCCCAATCCGGCACCTGGTGGCCATCCAGTACGGCGCCATCCTCGCCGGCGCGGACCGGGCGGTGCACGGGCACCGTTGACGAAAATCGCGTGGCGGGCCGTCGCGGCCCGTCCGTACACTGACGGCATGTCTACGCCCCGAACCTCCTAGCCAGGACACACGCCTCCCCGCCACCCGTGTGTCCTCTAGTAGTTCCGGAGCGAGATCCCATGCTGACCTTCCGTGACATCGTCGTGCGCGCCGGCGCCGGCCTCCTCATGTCGGGCGTCACCGCCCACGTCGCCCCCGGCGACCGCGTCGGCCTCGTCGGCCGCAACGGCGCCGGCAAGACCACCCTGATGAAGATCCTCGCCGGGGGGCTCCAGCCCGCCACCGGCGAGATCGTGCGCACCGGCCCGATCGGCTACCTGCCGCAGGACCCGGCCGCCGCCGACCCCTCCCTCACCGTCATCGACCGCGTCCTGTCGGCCCGCGGCCTCGACCTGGCCCTGCGTGACCTGCGGGCCGCCGAGAGCGCGCTGGCCGAGTCGGGCGACGAACGCTCGATGGCCCGCTACGCCGCCGCCGAGGCCGAGTTCCAGGCCCGGGGCGGATACGCGGCCGAGGCGGGCGCCGCTCGCGTGGCCGCCGGGCTCGGCCTGCCCGACCGCCTGCTCGACCGGCGGCTGGGCACGTTGTCCGGCGGGCAGCGGCGCCGGGTCGAGCTGGCCAGGGTGCTCTTCGGCGAGCCCGGCGTCATGCTGCTCGACGAGCCCACCAACCACCTCGACGGCGACTCCGTCGCCTGGCTGCGCTCCTACCTGACGGGCTACTCCGGCGGGCTGGTGCTCATCAGCCACGACACCGGCCTGCTGGCCGACGTGATCAACCGGGTCTGGCACGTGGAGCAGGGCGCGCTTGAGGTGCACAACACCGGCTGGCACGCGTACCTGGCCGACCGCGAGGCCGACGAGCGGCGCAGGACACGCCTGCGGGCCGCCGCCGAGCGCAAGGCCGCCGCGCTGCGGACGCAGGCCGACCGCATGCGGGCCAGGTCCGCCACCGCGGTCCGCGCCAGGGACATGGCCCGCCGCGCCGACCGCATGCTCGCAGGCACGCGGCCGGTCCGCCGCGCCGAGAAGGTGGCCCGCGTGCGGCTGCCCGACCCGGCCCCCAGCGGCCGGATGCCACTCGGCGCGATCAGCCTGACCAAGTCGTACGGGGGCGTGCCGGTGCTGGACGGCATCGACCTGGCCGTCGACCGGGGCAGCAGGCTGGTGGTGCTCGGCCCCAACGGCGCGGGCAAGACCACGCTGCTCAAGCTGCTGGCCGGGCACGAGCGGCCCGACTCAGGAAGAGTCGTGCCCGGCCACGGGCTGCGGCTCGGCTACTTCGCCCAGGAGCACGACACCCTGGACCCCGCCTGCACGGTCGGCCGGCACCTGACCGAGGCCGCCCCGCAGCTGAGCGACGGGGAGGTACGGACGGTGCTGGGGTCGTTCCTGTTCGGGGGCGACGACGTGGACAAACCCGTCGGGGTGCTGTCGGGCGGCGAGAAGACCCGGCTGGCGCTGGCCGGGCTGGTCAGCTCCCGGGCCAACGTGCTGCTGCTCGACGAGCCCACCAACAACCTCGATCCGGCGTCCAAGGCGGAGGTGCTGGCCGCCGTGGGCGCCTATCGCGGGGCCGTGATCATGGTCACGCACGATCCGGAGACCGTGGACGCGCTGCGGCCCGACCGGGTGCTGCTGCTGCCCGACGGGCTCGAAGACCTGTGGGACGACGGCTACACCGACCTGATCGGCCTCACCTGAGGCCTGATGCGCGGACCGAGGCACCACGGTGGCGGTCACGCCGTCGGGCGGCGCGGGCCGGATGGGGGACAGCGCCCTGTGGTGCCTTTTGCCGACATGACGGACTTGTTGATGAGAGTCAATGATCGGAGTGTCGATGGTGGAGGACTGGAGAGGAGTCGTCCGATGGGTACTGCGAGGTCGTGGCGGGCCGCCCGGGTCGCCGGGACCGCGGCGGTGGCGGCCCTGCTCGCCGGAGTGATCGCGGCGCCGCCCGCGCTCGCTGCCGAGTACGGGACGGTCGCGACCGACGGCCGGATGCTCAACATCCGCACGGGCCCGAGCACCGCGTACGCGATCGTCGGCCAGCTGCGGAACGGCACCACGGTGCGGATCTCCTGCCAGATCGCCCGTGAGGAGATCGTCGGGCTGTACGGGCCGACCCGGCTGTGGGACAAGATCCACAGGGACCGGGAATGGTACGTCGCCGACGCGCTCGTCCACACCGGCACCATGAAGCAGGTGGCGCCCACCTGCCTCGCGGGCGCCGGCGCGGCGGGACCGAGCAGGATCGGCCGGCTGGAGGCCGAGCGAGCCGAGCGCGCGGGAGTCAGGGGCGACGCGCGCAGAGTCGGCTGACGATCACGTGGCGTGAGCGGCGCGTACGTGGGCAGGGTCCTTCGTGACCGCGCTTGCGAGCGATCAGCGACCCACAGGACGCCGACATGACATCAGCACCTGTTCCCGGCCCGCCGGACAGGCCGGGCGGGCTTGCCCGGCCTGCCGACGCGCGCGAGGCTGCGCAGGCCGAGCTCGGGCGCGTGAAGGAGCCGGCCAGACTGCTGCGCGTGAGCACCATGGCGCGCTCGCTGCTGGACGAGGCCCGCGGGCTCTCCCTCGACGAGCACGCCCGCGACCAGCTACGGCACATCCACGCGCGGGTGGTCGAGGAGATCGGCGAGGCGGTCGCGCCGGAGCTGAGGGACGAGCTCGAACGCCTGCTGCCCCCGTCGTCCGAGGTGCTCAGCCAGGCGGAGATCCGGATCGCGCAGAGCCAGCTCGTCGGTTGGCTGGAGGGCGTCTTCCAGGGCATCAAGATCGGGTTGAGCTTCCAGCAACTGGCCGGCCCGCCGCCCACCGGCCCCCAGGACCGCCCGCCGGCCGGTCCGGGCGCGGGCCCCTACCTGTGAGCGGTACCGGTTCGGCGGCCGCGGGGGCGCGGAGGAGCCGTCCTGCGGCTCACGGGCTCCATGGCAGGACCTTGCCGTAGCGGACGAGCTGCCCGTAATGGGCCGGATCGACCGGGTCCAGGGCCAGGTCGAGCAGGGGCCCGGCGGCCCGGGCGGGGGAGGCGGCGGCGGAGACGTCCCACCACAGGCCCGAGGTCGGCGTGTTGATCATGCCGGGGCAGACGGCGGCCACCAGGATGCCCCGCCGGGCGTCCTCGGCTCGACGCAGGCCGGCGAAAGCCCGTACGGCGGCCACCTGGGCGATCTTGGCGGGGATGTTGACGAAGGCGGGCCACGCGCCGGCCCGGGCACTCCCGTCCTTGACGGCGTCGCGCCAGGCCGCCACCTGCTTGTCCACCTCCTCCAGCGACGTCAGTCCGTCGAAGTGGCGGTGCAGCACAGGCGCCAGGTGGTGCAGCGTGCCCAGGGAGCTGGCCACCACGATCAGCCGCCCGCCGTCCCGCACCAGGGGGCCGAAGGCGCGCAGCAGCCGGGTGGTGCCGAAGTTGCTCACCTCGGTGTACTCGTCCATCAGGGTGCGCGGGTCGTCGCCCGGGCCGATGCGCATGACGGCGTTGCCGAACACGACGTCCACGCCGCCGTGCCGTTCTCTGAGCCGGTCGGCCAGCCGCGCGGCCGTCTCCTGCCCGGTGACGTCGAACAGCTCGCCGCGCACGCGAGCCCCCGTACCGACCTCCCTGGACAGGCGCTCGGCGGCCGCGGCGACCCGGCCGGCGTCGCGGCCGGTCAGGTAGACGGTGTCGGCCGGGGTCAGGCGGCGGGCCAGCCCTTCGACCAGGGCCAGGCCGAGGCCCTGCGTCGCGCCGGTGACCAGGGCGACCCTGGGGGGTTTCGTTGTGGTTCGCGTCATGGTGGACAAGCTAAGGACACAGGAGGGCATGCGTCCAACGAGAGTTCATCACCTGTGGTATGCGTAATCGTCATGGCCCTCACCGATGCCTCGCTCACCGCCCTGCGGGTGTTCCGCGAGGTGGCCGAGCGCGGCACGCTCACCGCGGCGGCCTCCGCCCTCGGCTACACGCAGTCCGCCGTCTCTCGCCAGATCTCCTCGCTCGAACGCGCCGCGGGCGCGCCCCTCCTCGAACGCCGCCACGACGGCGTCCGGCTGACCCCGGCGGGCCGGGTCGTGCTGCGCCACGCGGCCGTGGTCGTCGACCAGGTCGACGCGGGCGCACGCGAGCTGGCCGGCCTGCCCGGCGATCTCGGCACGGTCCGCCTCGGCTGGTTCGCCAGCGCGGGCGCCGTCCTGGTGCCACGCGCGCTCGCCGCCCTGCGCGAGAGCCATCCCGGGATCACCGTCACCACACGGGAGGGCGGCTCGCCCGCGCTCGTCCGCGCCCTGCGCGCCGGCGCGCTCGATCTGGCGCTGCTCGGCTCCGCGCCGCCGTTCCGGCCGCCGGACGCCGAGACGCCCGCGCTGGAGGTGTGTACCCTCACCGAGCGTGCCCTGCGGGTGGCCGTTCCTGACACCCATCCCCTCGCCCGCGGCGACTACATCGACGCCGCCGACCTGCACGGGCAGCGCTGGATCGCCGGTCCAGGCAGCGCGGCCACCGGAGGGGCGGGCGACAGCACCGGCATGGGCGCGTGGCCGGGCCTCGACGAGCGCCCGGAGATCGCCCATTCCGCCCGCGACTGGCTGGCCAAGCTCAGCCTCGTGGCGGCCGGCTGCGGGCTGACCACGGTGCCCGCCATGCTCGCCGCCGTCGTGCCGCCCGGCGTCCGGGTCCTGCCCGTACGCGGGGGGCCGAGGGAGCAGCGCCGCCTCCTGCTGGCCAGGCTGCCGGGCCCGCTGCCCGAACCCGTCGCCCGGCTCGCCCAGGCACTGCGCGCCGCCGCACTCAGCCGCTGACCCTGGATCGGGCAGTCGCCCCGTTCAGCCGGTGCCCCCCCGCTCACACAGGTGCCCGCTCAGCCGGTGACCCCGGCTCGCGCGGGAACCGCGCTCAGCCGACCCCGGCGCCGAGGCCCTTCACCGCGTACGTGACCAGCGTCGTCAGCACGTCCCTGACCGACGCGCGCTGCCGTACGTCGCACAGCACGATCGGGATGACCTCGTTCAGCCCCAGCGCCCGCCGTACCTTGCCAGGATCGTACCGGCGGGCGCCGTCGAAGCAGTTCACCGCCACCACGAACGGGATCCCGCGCTGCTCGAAATAGTCCACCGCGGGGAAGCAGTCCTGCAGCCGCCGGGTGTCGGCGAGCACGACCGCGCCGAGCGCCCCCAGCGCCAGTTCGTCCCACATGAACCAGAACCGGTCCTGCCCGGGCGTCCCGAACAGGTAGAGCCACAGCCCTTCCCTGATGGTGATGCGGCCGAAGTCCAAAGCCACCGTCGTGGTGGTCTTCGACTCCACGCCCGAGGTGTCGTCCACGCCGATGCCCCGGTCGCTCAGCAGTTCCTCCGTGTGCAGCGGCCGGATCTCGCTGATCGTGCCGACCAGGGTCGTCTTGCCGACACCGAAGCCGCCCGCGATGAGGATCTTGATGGCCAAGGCCGAGGCGACCGCGGTCGTCCCCGGCTCAGAGGCTGCGTAGTCCATGCAGCACTTCCCTGTAGATGCGTTCATCGATCGTCTGGGCGGCGGGGCGCGGCCGGTCGATGGTGACCAGCCCCTCGCCCCGCAGGTCGCCCAGGATCACCCGGGTGATGTTCAGCGGCAGCCTGAGGTGCGCCGCGACATCCGCGACAGGTGTCGGCCTGCGGCACAGGGCCAGCACGGCGCGATGCTCGGGGATCAGGTCCGTGGGATCGCCGGCGTCGGCGGCCGTCGTGACGATGGCCACCAGGTCGAACGCCTCCCCCTGCGGCCGCGCCCGGCCGCCGGTCAGCCCGAAGAGCCGGATCAGCGGCCCGGGATCCTCCCCGGTCATGGTCTCACGCCGTTCCAGGCCGGTGCCGGTGCCGCTCCCCTCGGGTGCGCGGAAAGGTGCTCGCCTACCCGCTTGACCATCAGGGCCATCTCGTACGTGACCATGCCCAGCTCGGCGTCGGCCGTGGCGATCACGGCGAGCCGGGCGCCCTGACCGGCGGCGGTGACGAACAGGAAGCCCTCGTCCATCTCGATGATCGTCTGCCGTACGCCGCCCATGCCGAAGTGCCGCCCCGCTCCCATGGCGAGGCTGTGGCTGCCGGCGGAGATGGCGGACAAGTGCTCGGCGTCCTCTCTGGTCAGCGCGCGGGAACTGCCCATGGACAGCCCGTCGGCGGACAGCACGATGGCGTGCCGGACACCGGGGACGCGCTGGATGAGGTCGTCGAGCAGCCAGCTCAGTTCACTTCTGGGGTCAGGCATGGGGTTGGTCGTCCTTTCCGTTCTGCATGTCTCGCTCCTGCTTGGCCTGGCGGCGCCCTTGCTGCCAGCCCCGTTGCATGGACGACATGAGCTGTGCGAGCTCCTCAGGCGAGCGTCCGGCCCGTGCCCCGCGTTCGGGGCGGGCGTCGACGCGCAACTGGGGAGCGAGGCTTGCCTGCGGGATCCGCATCGGCAGGCCGTCGAGATCTTCATCCGCCTCCTGGGCGGGAACGGTGACGCTCCAGCCGGTGGGCGGGCCGGCGGTCCTGGAGGGGCCGTCGCCGCCTCCAGGTCCGCCTTGAGGAGGCACGGTCGCATTGCCCGGCACCCGGCCGTGAACGGGCCTGCGCGGCTGCTCGGTGGCGTTTCCGGGAGCCGGGCCGCGCGCGGGAACGGAGCCGTTCCCGAACTCCCCGGCCCCGGCCATTCCAGTCGGGCCGGTGGCCCGCGCCGGGTCCGCGCCGCCAGGGGCGGCGGGGCCGGGGTCGGCCGGGCGGGGCCGGTCGGAGGTCGCCGGCGGGTCGGTGCGCATCGGGTCGCTGGCCCTGAGCGGGTCGGCGGCGCGCAGGGCGTCGGCGACGCTGATCGGGCCGGTCGTGAGCACCGGGCCGGACTCCGCCGGATGCGGCGGGTTCACCGGAGCCGCCTCGAACCAGGTCGCGCGGTCCGGCTCCGGCGCGATCGTCACCCCGCGCCCCCGCCCGTCCGACGGCGCCATGCTCAGCGCCCGCACCGGCCGGCCGGTGCCGGGAGCGGCGGCGATGGCCGGCGGCTCGGCGCCGGCGAGCAGGGTGGCGGGCAGCAGCACGATCGCGGTGGTCCCGTCGTACGGCGACCGCCGCAGCACGATCTTGATCCCGTGCCGGGCCGCGAGCCGGGACACCACGAACAGCCCGAGCCGGTCGGTGTCGGCCAGGTCGAACTCGGGCACGTCGGCCAGCCGCGCGTTCAGCTCGCTGAGCACGGCGTCGTTCAGGCCCAGGCCCCGGTCCTCGACCTCCAGGGCGAGCCCGTTGGCCGCCGTCACACCGCGCACGTGCACGGTCGTGTTGGGCGGGGAGAAGACGGTCGCGTTCTCGACCAGCTCGGCGATCAGGTGGATGACGTCGGTGACCGCGGCGCCGAGCAGCAGCGGCGCGTTCGGCATGGGGGTGACCGTGACGCGGGTGTAGTCCTCGACCTCCAGCACCGCCGCGCGCACCACGTCGAACACCGGCACGGGGTCGCGCCAGCGGCGGGCGGGGGAGGAGTCGGACATGATGATCAGGTTCTCCGCGTGCCGCCGCATGCGGGTGGTCAGGTGGTCGAGCTTGAACAGGTCCTCCAGCACCTGGGGCTCGTCCACCCGCCGCTCCATGGTGTCCAGGAGCGCGAGCTGGCGGTGCAGCAGCGCCTGGTTGCGCCGGGCGAGGTTGAGGAAGACCTGGCCGACGCCCTTGCGCAGGGCGGCCTGGCCCACGGCCGCCTCGACCGCGGTGCGGCGTACGGCGGAGAAGGCGTGCACCACCCGGTCGACCTCGGCGGTCTCGGCCGGTGGCAGGCCCGGCGCCTCGGTGGCCGGGTCCACGTCCTCGCCCCGGCGCAGCCGCTCGACCAGCCGCGGCAGCCGCTGCTCGGCCAGCTCGACCGCGGAGCCCTGCAGTCGCATGAGCTCGTCGATCAGCGAACGCCCGAACCGGTACGACAGTGTCAGCGACGCGACGACCACGGCCAGCCCGATCAGCAGGACCACGCCGATCCGCCAGTACGCCCCGGTCTTCTGCGCCTCGGCCTCGGCCGCGACCCTGGCCAGCTCGGTCTGGGTGTCCCGGTTGATCCCGCCGATGATCGCCTCGGTGTCCCTGCGCCACGCGGCCGGGTCGACCGGCGGAGCGCCGTCGGTGTCCCAGCTGAACAGGATGTCCTCGACGGCGACCAGCCGCTTGTACGGCTCGCTGGCCACCAGCCGGTCGTAGTCGGCGCGCAGCTCGGGCCCCGCGTCACGCTCGGCGTTGGCGAAGACGAGCCGGCGGGCGGTCGTCGCGGCCACGAACGCGCCTCGGTCGGCGGGGGTCATGTTGCGGTGCACGATCGTGGTGGTGAGCACGGCGTGCTCGCGGCCGAGGTATTCGGCCGTGGCGGAGAAGGCGGCCATGCCGCGCACCCCGCGGAAGGACGACACGTCGCTCAGCGCGTCGCGGTCGGTGAACTGGCGGTTGGCGGTGGCGATCAGGTTGTCGTACGCCTGGATGATCGTCAGCGGCGGCGCCAGCACGCCTCCGTCGGCCGAGGCCCGCAGCGCCTGCAGTCCGTCGAGCGCCTGCACCATGCTCTGGACCTGGGCCGGGGTCTCGCTGTCGTCACCGTCCACGTCCACGGTGGCGATGATCTCACGCAACCGCGTCACCTGGGTGTCGGTGATCCGCCGCTGGTCGGCCAGCGGCCGGAAGTCCGCGGTGCCGTCCGGCGCCTCCGCCGAGAGCTGGCGCTCCTTCTGCAGCTCGACGATCAGTTGCAGCACCGGCTCACCGATGGCCTCCCACCGGTTCTGGTTCTGCGACACCGTGATGATCTCTTCGACGCTGGAGTAGGCGATGAACCCCCAGAGGGCCACCATGGAGACCAGCGGAAGCAGGAGGATCCTGAGCAGCTTCGTACGGATCGGCGGGGGCGAGCTCATCCTTGTGTCCAATTCTCGACGTGTGACGCGCGTCGCTGGGCGGTCGTGGACCTTGGTTCCGCCCCCCGAGGTTGCCCGCCACGACCGAGTGCGCCTGTGGTTGCTCCACTATGCCTACGGGGCAGATGTACTTCAAGGTAGAGATGCGAAGATTCATCGCGAATGGTGGGTTGACTCTTTGTCAACATACGGTTCGTGACCGTAACTGCCCATCTCTCACCGACAGTGACGGTATTTGAAGATTCACTCGTGGGTTCTCGGCCCCGTGACCGCCCCCCGCCACGCGGGAATACGGGGAATACGCGGGATTACGGGGGAGTCCGGGGACTCGCGTCAGCGGAACAGGATAACGATCTGGAGAACGAGCACGAGCGCCAGCGCCACCGCGACCATGAGCCACCGGGGTTCGAGCCAGTCGGACCCACCGCGGCCCTTCTTCTGCGGGGCGTCCGGGGTCAGCAGGTCGCGCAGGATCGGGTTGATGTGGTTGTCGGGCAGCAGGCGCTCCAGATCGGGGATCAGGTCGGGGATCCGGTTGCGCACCTCCGAGGGCTGGCGGGTGGCCGTCCAGACGCGGACGTCGGTGAGGATCTCCATGGCCTCCTTGACGGTCCTCGCCTCGGCCAGGTCGGCCTGGAAGAGCTCGAAGACGTCCCGCCCGGCCGGCCCCCGCGCCCCCTGCGCCCGCTTCTCCTGCTGCCGGGCCTCCGTCTGGGCCTCCGTCTGGGCCTCCGTCTGGGCCTCCGTCTGGGCCTCCGTCTGGGCCTCCGTCTGGGCCTCCGTCTGGGCCTCCGGCGGGCTCGTCGCCGGGACCTTCCTGGGCTCGGCGTCGCCGGACCGGGCGGCTCGCGCCGGCTGGGACCGGGCGGCCGCGGGCCGGGACGCCGGCTGCGACGGTGACGAAGCCGGGGCCGATGCCGGGGGAGACGAAGCGGCCGAACCGGCCGAAGGCGGCGAAGAGGGCGCGCCGGAGGCCGGTGTCCGCGTCGCCGGGTACGGGCTCTCACGCGCCGGCGGCCGGGGCGCCCACGTGTCCGCCGACGCGCCCCCACCTGCGGGCGTCGCCGGGTCGGCGCGGCGCGTGGGTGTCGCGGGTTCGGACCGGTCGGTGGTCGCCGGGTCGTAGGTGACGGTCTCCAGCAGCCGGATGCGCTCCTCCACCGGCGTCGCGTCCGTGATCCCCGCCCTCCTGATCACCGCCACCAGCTGCTTGCGCGCGTACGCCGCCACCGCCATCGCCGCGATGTCCCCGTACCGGTCGGCCTGGTCCGGCGCCCGCAGATCGACCCGCGCCCGGCGTGAGGCCCGCGACGACGGCCCCGGCCAGCCCTGGAGGAAGACGACCTCGGCCCCCTGCTGCAGATCGTCGCTCTCGTACGTGGAGAACGTCTCGGGATAGTGCCCCAGCAGCAGGTCCAGGATGTCCACCAGCCCCCACAGCTGCACGACGGCGTCCCCGCCCGACGCCACCGACAGGGCGGTCCTGCCCCGGGAGCGCAGCGCCTCGGAGACGATCGGCGCGAGCGCCGCCGCCCCGGCCCGCGCCTGCCGGTCGAGCGCCGCCCCCGCCTCGGAGTACGGCTCGATCATCCGGGCCAGGTCGAGCGGCACGTCGTCGGCGGGCAGCAGCGAGGCCCAGCCGGGAGCCAGCGCGAGCGCCTGGCGCACGTTCGGCATCGGCGAGGGCAGCGAGGCCGAGCCGCCGAGGTACGCCTGCACCTGGATGGTCCGCCTGCTGTCCGACCCGCCGGTCCGCGTCCGGGCGAGCACCACCACCCGGCCGTCCACCACGAGCCGGCAGACGCTGACGCCGGGCGCGGGCCCTGGGTCGAGCCAGGGCCCGAGCTGGTGGTACCAGCCCGCGGTCTCCGGCAGGGAGGAGCGGACGGGACCGAGACCCGTGCGCTTGTTGTCCCATTCGAACTGGATCCAGTCGATGCTCGAATAACGCCCCATCATGTCCCCACCTCGGGATAGCCGCGCAGGACGCCGGTCATGGCGAACAGCGAGATCAGGGGCGAAAGGACGCGCCGCGGGCGCACGCCCCTGGGGAAGCGCCCGTCGGCCGCGGTGCCTCCCGTGGCCGAGACGAAGTGCAGGGTGCACTTGCGGCACTTGTCGTACGGGCTGAGCCACGCCTGCGCGCCCCGCCGGTGCAGGAAGGCGTAGACGTCCCTGCTCTCCTTCAGGACGTCGGCCGGGTCGAGCCGGTCGGGGTCGGCGTACAGCCAGGTGTCGACCGGGTCCTGGAAGCGTACGGCGTCGCTCTTGGTGACCGCGATGACGGCCGGGACGTCGAGCCGCCCGCCCGACTTGGGCAGCCGGTCCAGCACGGCGCGGAAGGAGTCGTCGCCCAGCCTGGCCGACCTGGTGGCGGCGTCGATCACGAAGAGCAGCCCGCCGACGGCGGGCACGAACCTGGTCGCCTCGTGCGTGGCGCTGCGCAACTGCTCGCCGGCGATGTCGAAGAAGGCCACCGCCGTGGTGTGCGTGCCGTCGTTGACCAGCAGCGCGTCAACGGGTTCCGCGGTGGACCTGTGGGCGGTGCGCGACAGGGCCTCCCGCTCGACGACCAGCGGGTTGACGTAGGAGTCGACGTACTGGGCGTGCCGCTCGATGTCCACGGCGTCCGTGGTCAGCCCGTACGGACGCAGCCCGCCCTGCTCGATGGCCCCGATCATCGAGGCCAGCAGGTGCGTCTTACCCGTCTCAGGCCCGCCGACCAGGCCGATCACCAGCGGCCTGCCGTGCCGGACGTAGGTGTAGGGCAGGTGGTGTTCGAGGCCCGGGTCGGCGACGGGGGCCGGGCAGCGCACGTGGGCGGCCCGCAGCAGGTCCTCGCGGCGGGCCCCGGTCACGTTCTCCAGGGAGAGCGGCTGGTAGCGGCCCGCGGGGGTGCGCTCGTAGAGCTCGTCCTCGCTCCAGTCGAACTCGTGCAGGCAGATCGGGCAGAGGATCACCGGTTCACCATGTACCAGCAGGGTGAAAGCTCCGTTCCTTCAGGGCGGGGAGGAAACGCGTAACGGTGGGGCACTTCTGTCTCCCGGTTCTGTCGGTGTTGATCGGTAGATTGATCGGCGTGTCTCGCTATCGGCTTCAGCCCACGCCTGCGCAGGAGCGGGTGCTGCTGGAGCATTGCGGGCATGCCCGTTTCGTGTGGAATCTGGCGGTGGAGCAGCACGCGCGCTGGAAGCCGGGCTGTAAGGGCGCGCCGGGTTTCGCCGAGCAGTGCCGTCAGTTGACGGAGGCTCGGGCGGAGTTCGCGTGGTTGCGGGCGGGTTCGCGCAGGCTGGCCAGGGCACAGCGCGGATCCAGCCGCAGGGCCAAGGTCAAGGCGGCCGTCGCCCGGCTGAAGGCCCGCGAAACCGACCGCCGCAAGGGCTGGGTGGAGAAGACCTCCACCCATCTGGCCCGCCGCTTCGATGTGATCGCCGTCGAGGACCTGAAGATCGTCGGTATGACCCGTTCGGCCAAGGGGACGCTCGATGCGCCGGGCCGCAACGTGCGCCAGAAGGCCGGGCTCAACCGGGGTGTCCTGGCCGCCGGCTGGGGACGGCTGGTCGAGCGGCTGGAACACAAAGCTCCCGGCCGTGTCCGCACGATCGACCCGTGTTTCACCTCGCAGACCTGCAACGCCTGCGGGCATCGCGCGGCGGAGTCGAGACAGAGCCAATCTCGATTCCGCTGCCTCGCCTGCGGGCATCAGGACAACGCCGACGTCAACGCGGCCCAGAACATCAGGGATACGGCGGCAGGGCATGCCGTCGCCGCGCGGGGAGGCTCGCCGCTGGGCGGGCCGGTGAACCGCGAACCTCAACACGACCTCCTCCTCGTGGGGTAGTTGTCGTTGGAATCCCCGCCTTCAGGCGGAGGAGGATGCCAACAGCCACAGGACGAGGAGCAGGACGAGCAGCACGGCCAGCGGCAGCCAGCGGGTCAGCCAGGTGCGCCGCGGCTCGTCGCCGGTCGGCGCCGGCTGGACGCGCGTGCGGTCGTCGAAGGCCGGGGCGGCCGAGGCGGCGGTGGCGTCAGAGGGATCGCGCCGCGCCTCGCGGGCCCGGTCGAAGGCGACCCGGCCCTCCTCCAGCGCCAGATCCTGCTCCACGGGAATGGACTGCATCGGGTCGGGCGCCCGCAGCCGGGCCAGCACCTCGCCGGCCGTGGGAGGGGCGCCGGAGAAGACGTCGTGGACGGCCTGCAGCGCCGGGGTGGCGGCGAGGTCGGGCCGGTCGGCCACGTCGCGGCCGGTGATCGTCCGGTAGAGCACCATGCCCGCGCTCCAGAGGTCGTCGGAGGTGGAGGCCACGCCCACCCCCTCGCGCTGCGCCGGGGAGGCGTAGGGGGCCTCGCCCAGGCGCAGCCGCCGGGTGCCGGCCAGGGTGGCGTGGCTGAGGTCGGTGAGCTGCACGGTGGTCCCGTCCCAGCGCACGGTGGACGGGTCGATGCGCCGGTGCACGATGCCGCAGGCCGACAGGATGCGCACGGCGCGGAAGAGGCTGACCTGCAGCCCCCGCTGCTCGGCGATCAGCAGCGCGCCGTAGTACCGGGTGACCGGCTCGCCCCTGCGGTCCGACAGGAGCACGAACGGCTCCTCCGCGTCGAGGCTGTAGCCGAGCAGCCGGGGCAGCTCGGGCGGGTAGTCCCCGCGCAGCCGGGTGAGCAGCCTGGCGCCCATGCGGGCCTCGTTCTCCAGCAGGTCGTAGAGGTATTCGCGGTCACGGCCCTCGGCGCGCGGGACCCGCCGCTGCACGAGGCGGGTGCCCTGGACGACGAGGGTGAGCCGGCGTTCGAACGGGTCGTGCCACGGCTCCGCCTCCACCTCCCAGGTCACCGGATCGCCCTCAGGGGTGTTGAAGCTCAGCGGCTCAGGTTCCATCCCCACTCCAGTTCTCCTCCACCGTCCCCGGCCGCAGCGGCACCAGCCGCAGGGTGCCGGCGTACTGGCCGGACCTGGTCCACACGACGCCGGGCGGGTTGCCCTGGCCCCTGACCGCCCTGGGCGCGAACCGCACCGCGGACGCCTGCCGCAGCAGCACCGCGAGGTCGCGGTCGCCGCACAGCTGCAACATCTGGCCGCCCGGCTGCGCCCGCAGCGCCCGCACCACCTGCTGGGACTGCCGCCACACCGCGTCCACGAGCTCCTGGCGGCCCGCGTCGCCGGTGCCGAAGTCGGGCCGCTCCTGCACGCCCCGGTGGACCAGGTGGTAGCGGTACTGCCGGAGCGTCTCGTCGATCCGGCGATCCAGCCCGGCCTGGACGTCGCGGTAGCCGCCGTGTTCGAGTGCGGTCCAGCCGGGCTCCAGCCAGCCCGTCACCGCGTCCAGCAGGTCACCGGTGATCACCTCGCGCAGCTGGCCGCCCCGGTCGCGCAGGCGCACGGTGACCTCCTCGTCCAGCGCCGGGCTGGCGGCGGCCTGGCCGGCCTCGGCCCGGCTCCAGTCCATCAGCGTCCCCGCCACCTGCCCGCAGGCGTCGTTCAGCGCCGCCGCCAGGGTGCGGGCGGCGTCGGAGGTGTGCGTACGGGCCTGGCCGAGCATCCACTCGCTGGCCGCCACCCGTTCCAGGCGTGAACGCAGCTCGTCCAGCGCCGTACGGGCCGGGCCGAGCGACAGCTGCTCGCGCCACCACGCCCGCGAATGCCGCCAGAAGACGAACCGGTCGAGCAGCGTGGCGGGGAAGTCGGCGGGCGCGTGGAGCGCGTTGAGCAGCTCGTCGGGGCAGATCCGCCACAGGTCGGCGACGAAGGCGGCGCTGCCGATCGGCGCGCTGTGGTCGGCCAGCAGGCGCAGCCGGGACACCAGCCGCGTCAGGCTCCTGCGCTCGGCCAGCGCCGACTCCACGTCCGCGCGCAGCTCGGCGACGATCTCGGTGGCGCCCATGCCGGCCGGGGTGGCGAACTTGACGCCGTGCGCGGCCAGCGTCTCCTTCGCGCCCTCGTCGGAGTGGTCGACGTCGGCGAACAGCCGCGCGACCGTGTCGCGGAACTCGGCCAGCGCCTTGCCCGCCGCGATCACCTCGCCGACGATGGCCGCCCGCGCGGGGGCGGGGCTGAAGTAGCTCAGCTCCTCCAGCGCTCTGGCCGCCCGGTCGATCTGCTCGGCCGCGCGGCGGTGCATCCGGTCGAGCGGGCCGTCGGGGACGAGCGGGTCGAGCAGGTCGGCGGGCAGGTCGACGGTGCCGCTGAGCACCGGCAGCGCGGTGGCCAGCGGCGAGCTGAAGGTGGCCGTGTCCTGCTGGGCGGGCCCGCGGAAGCGCTCGGAGACCTCGCGGAACGCCTGGGAGAGCACCTCGGGGTCGATCCGCCCGGCCACGATGCGCCATCCCGGGGAGGCGGTGCCGTACGGGATGTCGCCCAGCCCCGAGACCACCTCGTCGAACACCTCGGGCTGGCTGAGCAGGTCGATGAGGATGGCCTCGGAGCTGACCTCGGGCCCGAGCGCCGCCTCGCCGGTGTCGGCGTCCCAGAGGATGCCGCGCGGGTCGCCCACCCACAGCACCCGCCGGCGCTCGCCGTCCAGCGCCGGCGGCAGCCGCAGCTGCGGCCCCACCGCCACGACGAGCACCGACCGGACCAGGCGCGAGCTGAACACGTCCTGGAGCACCCGCTGACCGGCGGCCAGCCGCTCGGTGTCGGCGACCACCAGGACCCGGGCGCCGAGCCGGTCCGGCTCACCCTTGCGCAGGTCGAGCACGACGACCATGCTCACTCCTCGACGAGCGCGTCCAGGTCGCGCAGGTTGTAGGCGACGGCCTCGGCGACCCGTTCGAACGGCAGGTCCAGCGCGGACGGCAGGGTGTGCGCCCAGAAGGCGATCAGCTGGTCGGCCCGGTTGCGGGCGCCCGAGGGCAGCTTGGGCGCCATGATCTCCAGCAGGCCGAGCTGGTCCGCGGCCATGCGGGTGACCTCGTGGTAGAGCGGATGGGGCAGGCTGAGCGTGCCGGCCAGGCCGTTCGGCGTGGCGTCCATGAGCTGCGCGCTGATCAGGCTGCGGAACTCCTCGTCGCCGCTGAGCACCCACTGCTCGTACGCGCGCAACATGCTCGGCCACGACGACGCCTTGCCGTACCCGGTGAGCGGCAGCGTCATCGAGCCGCCCTCGATGTCGATCCTGATCCGCGCCGGCGAGCTCGTCTCGCCCTCGACCACGCTGACCTGCCCGTTCCACAGCAGGCAGAGCAGCCGGTGCAGGATGCGCACGCGGTGCTCCTCGGTGGTGGCCAGGTAGCCGAAGTCGTAGCCGAGCCGCTGGCGCCACTTCAGGTAGTCCTGCGGGCGCTCGTCGTGCAGCGCCTCGGCCCAGCTGTGCAGCACCTCGCGCAGCTCGCGCACCTGGGTGACGCTCATCGAGGTGCGCAGCTGCACGACGGTGACCGAGTCGGCGTCGATGTTGCGGTAGTCGGGCGTGCCCGGCAGGTCGATCCGGTCGCGCAGGAACCGCTCCAGGTTGAGGTCCTTGGCCGGCGCCGGGTAGGAGACCAGCACCTTCAGCTCGCCCGTGCCGTCGGGGGTGAAGCCGCCCGGCACCAGGTCGGCCAGCTTGAGCTGGAACTGCCGCACCTGCGGGTCGTCGCCGCCGCCCGTGGCGGCCTGGGCCAGGATGTCGGCCAGCGAGGGCAGCAGCGGCTGCTCGCCCAGCGCGGACGCCTCGTCGCGATCCTTGAACAGCTTCTTGACCTCCAGCTTGAGCCGCTCGCGCACCCAGTTGAGCGCGTCGGCCGGCGTGCCCGTACGCCAGGCCAGGTCGTAGGCGTGCCGCCAGCCCTCGGGGCCGATCAGCGCGTTGACCACGCCGGCCTCCGTGTCGGTCGGGCGCAGCATCTGCCGGGCGACGAAGACGTCCACGAAGCGGCGTACGACCGCGTCGTAGAACGCCTCCGCCCCGGCGGGCGGCAGCAGGTGGTAGACGCCCACGCGCGTCTCGTACAGCTCGCCCGCCCGGCGGGCGAACCGCTCGGGGTCGTTCTCGGCGTGCTCCACGAACACCTGGGTGAACTCGCGCACCTCGCGCAGGAGCTGCTTGCGCCGCGGCTCCCAGCGGGGCATCTGGTCGGCCCAGGCCCGGTGCCAGAGCGCTTGGCTGCTCCACAGGTACCAGGCGTCCTGAGCGGCGAGCCAGGCCTGCACCACGGGGTCGGACCACTGCACCTTGCGCAGCAGCCGGTCGCGCATCGGCCCGGGCTGCGGGGGAGCCTCGCTCATGCCCTCGAACGGCTTGCGCGGCTGCGCCCTGCGGTGGTCGAGCAGCCCGGCGAAGCCCAGCCGGTCGGCCTCGTGCACGTCGCCGGGCAGGCCGACCACCACACGCCGCAGCCGGAACGGGTCGACGTGGCCGAGCCCCTCCATCGCGCCCCTGCGCACGTCCATCTCCTGGGCCATGAGCGGCACGCTGCGGCTGAGCGCCCGTTCGAGGGAGACGAGGTTGTCCTGCATCTCCCGCATCCGGTTGGCCAGCGACTTCTGGATGTCGGCCGCGCCCGTGGCCGGGCGGGCCTCGGGCGGCGGCAGCGGCGCGCGGGTGTGCAGCGGCTCCAGGTTGGTGGTGGTGAACATGCGGCGGATCTCGTCCACGTTGGTCTCGGCCGCGCCCGGCGGCACGGCGTCGAGCTGTGTCACCGCGCGGGCCAGCAGCCGGGAGCTGACCAGGTCGGCCAGTTCCTCCACGGGCACGGTCATGGAGGAGACGAAGGCCGTCGAGACGCCCCGGTTGCCGATGCCGGAGGCCGCGGGCACATCGCGCTCAACGGCTCGGTTGATGAAGTCGTCGGCGAAGGACGACTCTCCCCGGTCCTCCATGCCGCCGGCGGCATCGGCCGCGGTGCTCGGCCGGGTGCCGGCCAGCGAGACGACCAGCGAGGCGATCGAGCGGTGCAGGTCGTCGCGCTGGACGCCGGGTGGCATCGTGAACAGGAACGCGGTCTGCACCGTGCCGGTCGCCAGCCGCACGTCACCCCTGGTGGGGTAGCGCACGCCCAGCTCGCCGACGATGCCCTGCTCGTCCACCTGCGTGCCCGCGTGCGGCGCGTTCTGGTCGTCCACCAGCCGGAACAGGTCCAGCAGGCTCGAACCGGCGTTGAGCCTGGCCCGGCGCCCGCCGCCCTTGCCCTCGGTGAACGCCGACGGCATGACGACCAGCGGGTGGATGCGCGCCCTGATGCCGCTGCGGGCGAAGGCGTCGCCGATGAGGTGCAGGTAGTCGTAGAAGATGCCGCTGCCGGTGCCGCCCGCGACCGAGTAGGCCACGAACACGTCGCAGCGCCGCCGCAGCCGGCCGCCGAGCGCGGCCAGCTCGCCGCCGGAGTTGCTGATCGCGCCGATGGCGTCCTCGACGCCCTGGATGACCGGCCCGACGCCGTGCCGCATCCGCTCGAACAGGGCCGCCCTGGCCACCGTGGGCAGCTGGCCCGCGCCCCGCATCAGCGGCGCCACCAGCGGCTCCTGCTCGCGCGGCGGCAGCCAGTCCTTCACGTGGTCGCCCAGCGTGGCCCGCAGGCTGCGGGCCACCTCCGGGTAGGAGTCGAACTTCGGCACCACGTCGTGGATCAGATGGGCGGTGCGGGCCGCCGCGGGGAACTCCTTCTCGGTCGGCACCACCCGCCGCCGGGTGCGGTTCAGCTCGTCCTCGTTGAGGTCGACGTAGACGAACTGCAGGCAGGAGGGCAGCTCGTACGGCTGGTAGTTCTGCCAGCTGAAGTTCCTGATCAGGTCCATGCCGTCAGGGCCGCACAGCTCGTCGCGCAGCCAGCGTTCCAACTCCACCCCGACCCGGCAGCCGGTGCCGCCGAGTCCAACGAACATCATCGGATCGAAGATCCTCATGCGCCCCTCACAACAGGTCGTCGCCTGGCATCGGTCTGCGGGTACTGGTCTGCTTCTGCTGCTGCTCGGCCGGGCCGTACGCGGGCTGCTCGGCGCCCTGGGCCCGGCGGTCGTCAACGCCCAGGTAGAAGACCTTTTCGCCGGGCAGGGCGATCGGCCGGCCGGGGAAGAGCGGGTCGAGCCGCCGCCCCGACGGGTCGGTCACCAGCACCGACCTGCCCTCGCCCCGCCGCACGGTGTAGCCGGTGCCGTACGTGCGCACGAGCCGCCCGCCGGTGACGTCGAAGCCGAACTCGGGGCCCTCGCCGAGCGGCGCCTGCAGCCGGCTGATGTACGGCTCGCCCGGCCGCTCGAACAGGTGCAGCGTCAGCTCGCTCGGGTCGGCCGCGCGCTGCCGCCTGCGCCGCCTGACCATCAGGAACGCCAGCCCGGCGGCCACCACGACGAGGAGGATGAGCAGCGCCTGGAGCGCCCGCAGCCACATCGGTGTGGGCCGCTGGACCTCGACCTGCACGAAGTCCTCGGCGACCACCTGCCCGGCCGCGTCCACCACCTGCACCTGGCCGCCGACCTGCCCCTCGGCCGCGCCGGAGCCGACCCGGAGGGTGAACGCGTGCTCGGACGTGCCCGCGGGCGCCTGGAGTTCCTGGGCCGACAGGGTCACGGTGCCGGGAGCGTCGAGCAGCCGCAGGCCGAGCCGGGCGGGCTCGCCGTCGTTGGTGACGCCGACCGTGCCGGAGACCTCCCCGCCCGGCTCGACGGTGGCCGCTTCGAGCCGCACCTGGCCGCGCAGCCGGTCGGCCGGACCGGCGATCCTGGTCTCGTACGGACGCTCGTCGCCCGCCACGCCCGGCCCGGTCACCTTGCCCAGGAAGGACAGCGTGCCGGTGGCCGTGCCGGGGACGGCGACCTGACCGGAGAACTCGCCGTCGTCCTTGGCCCGGTCGGCGCCCCCGCCCGTGTCGCCGAGCTCGATCGGCGTCTCCTGGAAGCCCTCGCCGGTGAGCCTGGCGGAGAAGCGCAGGCCCTCAAGCGCCCCCGGGTCGGAGATCGTGCCCGTCCTGGTCTGCAGGCGCAGCCGCACCGTCACCTGCTCGCCTGGACGGGGCCGCGGGTTGCTCAGGGAGATCGAGGCCCGCAGCGCGCCCTGCCACACGACGGTCGCGCTGACGTCCTGGCGGTCGACGCCCGGCGGCGACTTGAGCTGGATGCGCCACTGGCCCGGCACCGGGTTGCGGATGCGCAGCGACTCCACCGGGCCGGCCTCGCCCGCGGCCTGGAACGTCGACTCGTTCTGCTCGCCCTGCTTGGGCACCTGGGTGCCCTGGGGGTCGAAGTAGGTGACCTGCACCCGCCGGTCGCGCTTGACCACCACGATCGAGCCGTCGGTCGCGATGATCGGGATGGTGACGTGGAGGTCGACGGTGGCGCCCGAGTCGAGCGAGTCGGTCACCGAGTCGCCGATGCCCGCGCACCTGGCGTAGGCGAACGCCTCCAGCAGCGAACGCTCGACGTCCTTCGAGTCGGCGACCACCCGGGCGCGCGGCGTGGCCGACTCCTGGCCGCCGCACGGCTCCCGCCAGCCGCCCGCGGCGAAGGCGTCGAGGCTGGACTTGTCGGCCGAGCCGAAGCCGAGCGGCCAGATCTGCACCTTCGCCCGCTCGGCGTCCTTGAGGCCGCTGTCGATCTGCTTCTGGGCGTTGCGGTTGCGGGATTCGGCGTCGGCGCCGTATTGAGGGCTGCGGGCGACGTCGAGCACGCCGTCGGTCAGCAGGAACACGATCTTCGAGCGCTGCTGGTCGTCGGGCTCGTTCATGATGCTCAGCGCCTGGTCGAGGGCGGCGGCGTGGTCGGTGTCGTTGCCGTCTGAGCCCTCCCTGCGGCGTAACCGCTCCACGCACCGGCTCAGCGACTCGCGGTCCTGGGCCGTCTGCACCCCGGTCAGCGGGCACACGATGTCGACGGCGGACTGCCCTGGGCCGTTGGAGCTGCCGAAGCCCACCACGGACACCTGCGAGCGCGGCGACAGCTCGCTGAGCGCGATGAGCTGGGCGGCGGCGCGCTCACGCGCGACGTCGGCGCCCGACAGGCTGCCCGACTCGTCGACCAGGATCACGACGCGGACGGGCTTGACGTCGTCGGCCGGCGGCGCGGCCTGCGCCGCAGGGACCGGCGCCGCGGCGGCGGTGACGACGGCGACGGTCAGGGACGCGGTCAGCGTGAAGAGGGATCTGAGGGATGGAGTGACGCGCACATTTCCTCACAGGTTCCGTTTCCTTATCCGCTGAACGGAGAGCGGCGCCGAGAAGTTTCTGCCGGGGTTTTGGGCGTGTTTTCCATTCGTTTAAGGATGTCCGAAAGTCAACCTCCATGCAAGGTTCAACAGGATCTTAAAGGGAGGCAAGGCGGTGCGGGGGATGGAGTGGTGAGCGGGTATCCAGGTTCGACCCAGTCACCTGACTTATCCGGATTTATGGGGATTTTCCCGGTTGTTGTAAATCCGTCAGTAAACGTCGGCGGCGGAGAGCCGGTCCTTCATGATCAGCAGGACGGCCACGAGCGCGGTCCACCCCGTCTGGTGCGCCGCACCCAGGCCGGCGCCGTCGTCGCCGTGGAAGTACTCGTGGAACTGGATCAGATCCCGCCAGTGCGGATCCTCCTGGAAGGTCCGCTGCCCTCCGTACACCGGCCGCCGCCCGCCCGCGTCCCGCAGGAAGAGGCGGACCAGGCGGGCGGAGATCTCCTCGCTCACCTGGTAGAGGGTCATCCGGTTGCCCGAGCCCGTCGGGCACTCCACCGTGAAGTCGTCGCCGTAGAAGGCGTGCAGGTGCTGCAGCGCCCGGACGATGAGGGCGTTGACCGGGAACCACACCGGGCCGCGCCAGTTGGAGTTGCCGCCGAACAGCCCGCTGTCCGACTCGGCCGGCAGGTACGCCACCCGGTACTCCTGCTCGCCCACGTGGAACGTGTACGGGTGCGCGGCGTGGTGCCGCGACAACGAGCGGATCCCGTACGGGCTCAGGAACTCCTCCTCGTCGAGCATGCGCGCCAGCACCCGCCGCAGCTTCCGCTCGTCCAGCAGCGACAGCATGCGCCGGCCGCCGACGCCGGGCCGGTCGGCCGCCGACATGCCCGCGGCCAGGTCGGGATGGCGGCGCGCGAACTCCCTGACCCGGTTGTACAGGCGGGCGTCGCTCTCGTCCGGGCGCGGCGTGAACACCGTCGTCGCGCAGAGCGGCAGCAGCCCCACCAGCGAACGCACCTTGAGCCTGACGGCGTCACCGCCGGGCAGGCGCAGCACGTCGTAGAAGAACCCGTCCGCCTCGTCCCACATCTCCTCCTTCACCTCGCCGATCCGGTCGGTCGCGGCGGAGATGCGCAGGAAGTGCGTGGCGAAGCGCACGGCCAGATCCTCGTACGCGGGCGAGCGGTCCGACAGCTCGGCGGCCAGCTGCAACATCGTCTGCGTGTAGAACGCCATCCACGCCGTGCCGTCGGCCTGGTCGAGCGTCCCGCCGGTCGGCAGCGCCGCGCTGCGGTCGAACACGCCGATGTTGTCCAGGCCGAGGAAGCCGCCCTGGAACACGTTGCGGCCGTCCGGGTCCTTGCGGTTGACCCACCAGGTGAAGTTGACCAGCAGCTTCTGGAACACCCGCTCGATGAAGTCCAGGTCGCTGTGACCGTCGAGCCCGCGGTCCATGCTGTTGATGAAGCGCGCGGCCCACGCCTGCACGGGCGGGTTCACGTCGCCGAACGCCCACTCGTACGCCGGCACCTGGCCGTTGGGATGCAGGTACCGCTCACCGAGCAGCACCTCGATCTGGTGCTTGGCCAGGTCGAGGTCCACCATGGCCAGCGCGACCGCGTGGAAGGCCAGGTCCCAGGCGGCGAACCAGGGATACTCCCATCAAATTCTCCCGAGGGGACCGGCGGCTTTAGCCGTCGGGGGAATCGGGAGCGGGAGGGCCGCCAAGGCCCGAGCGTGCCCTGACCAGTCAGGTCCGCGCTTCACAGCTGTCCTTCCGGGTTTGTCGGTACCGGCCGATACCGTGGTCGTCTCGTTACCGAACGTTGGAGGTGGGAGTGCGCAGGTCGTTCACGTTCCTGCTGCGCCCCACCAGCAAGCAGGCCGCCGCGCTCACGCAGTGTCTGGAGGATCACCGGCAGCTGTACAACGCCGCGCTGGAGCACCGGCGCACCGCCTACGCCAAGGCCGGTGTCGCGGTCCGCTACGGCGACCAGTCGGGCGAGTTGAAGCACATCCGCGCCGACAACCCCGGCGGTCAGGGTCGCTGGTCGTTCTCCTCCCAGCAGGCCACGCTCCGCCGCCTGGACAAGGCGTTCGCGGCGTTCTTCAAGCGCGTCCGCGAAGGCCGCACGCCGGGCTTCCCCCGTTTTAAGGGGCGCGGCTGGTTCGACACGGTCGAGTGGCCCAAGGACGGCGACGGCTGCCGCTGGGGCTCCCAGCCCGAGCACCCCACCGCCACCTACGTCCGGCTGCAGGGCATCGGCAACATCCGCGTCCACCAGCACCGGACCGTGAAGGGCCGGGTGAAGACGATCAGCGTCAAGCGGGAGGGCTCCCGCTGGTACGTGGTGTTGTCGTGCGAGGACGTACCCGCCGAGCCGCTGCCCGCGACCGGCGCGGTCAACGGGATCGACATGGGCGTCGCCTCGCTGGTCACCACGAGCGACGGCGAACACGTGGCCAACCCGCGTCACCTGGCCATGTCCGCTGACCGTCTCGCCGCGGCGCAGCAGGACCTGGCCCGCAAGAAGCGGGGCAGCAAGCGTCGCCGCAAGGCCGCCGCACGCGTGGCCGCGCTGCACTCCACGGTGCGACGGCAGCGCCTGGACGGCGCGCACAAGGCCGCCCTGCGCCTGGTTCGCGAGTATGACGTGATCGTGCACGAGGCGCTGAACGTCGCGGGCATGACCAGGCGTGCCACGCCCAAGCCGGAGGACGACGGCGGCTACCTGCCCAACGGCGGGTCCGCGAAATCCGGACTCAACCGAAGCATCCACGACGCGGGTTGGGGGGTGTTCCTGACGATCCTGTCGCACAAGGCTGAAGGCGCCGGTCGAGAGCTGATCGCGGTGAACCCTGCCAACACCTCCCGCACCTGCTCGCGCTGCGGGCACTGCGCGAAGGAGAACCGCCTCACCCAAGCCGTCTTCCGATGCACGGCATGCGGCCACACCGCGCACGCCGACGTCAACGCGGCCAAGAACATCCTGAGGGCAGGGCTTGCCCTTCGCGACGCTGCGGAAGCGGCCTAGCGAGAAGCCGCTCCCTTCAGGGAGCGGAGGAGTCACCTACGCAGCATCCTCCTCGTACGAATCCCTGCCTCATCCCCGGACGGTGAGGTCCCGGTGTGCCCGCCCGCCGGCTCATGGCGGGGTCGCCCGCGGCGGCCGGACGAAGGCGCTGGCGACCAGGGTCGTGGTCACGCCCGCGAGCGCGATCACGGGCGCGGCGGCGGGCAGCGTCCACACGCAGATCGTCGCGGCGGCGGCCCCGCAGACCACGGCGAGCAGCACGGCGATCAGCCCGGCCAGGTGCGGCTCCCCGGTGCCGGGCGTGAGGTGGCGGAAGAGCGAGCTGGTCAGCGCCCCCGTGATGAACGTCGTCGAGCCCACGAACGTGTGCAGCCGATGCGTCACCGCACTCTGCACGCCCATGGCGACCGCGGCGGCGGCGATCATCACCAGCCGCACCTCATCGGCGACCTCCGAACCCGAGACCTGGGTCAGTGCCCAGGCGACGGCCAGGCCGGTCAGCAGCACCAGCTCGACGCCGACGGCCACCCTGATGCGGGCCGACCAGCCGGTGAGCCGGCCGAGGAAGCGGAAGGCGGCGCCCAGGCCGCAGGTGAAGGCGATCAGCGCCACCACCGAGCCGACCGCGTCGGCCAGCCGGCCGTGGCCCGCCGAGACGCCGAGCAGGACCAGGTTGCCGGTCATGTTCGAGGTGAAGACCTGGCCGAGGGCGAGGAAGGTGAAGGCGTCGACCGCCCCCGAGGCCAGCGCCAGGCTCAGGACGGGCACCCGGTTGCCGTGCAGCATCCTCCCATGCTCCGCCGCCCGCCCCGCCACCTCCCGCAGGCGCGCTGACCTGCCCCGGGATCAACCGGGACGGGGCCGGTCAGTTGCGGGTTCTGCGGCCGAGGGCGCGTTTCATCCGGCCGGCCAGGATCGCGCGCATGCCGCGCCGTGCCCGCTGGTCGCGCTGGGCGGCGTGGAGTTCGCGGCGCAGCGTGCCGACCTCCCTGCGCAGCTCCACCGTGCTCTTGCGCCAGCGCGCGGCCTCGTCCCGCCACTTGGCCACCTGCTCACGCAGCCGCTCGGCCTCCTTGGCCAGCCGGGCCGCCTCGGTCTCGGCCCGCACCCTGGCCTTGTACGCCGAGCGCCGCCCCACCAGCTCGCCCGGTTCGTCGCTGAAGTCGTACGTCTCGGCGTCCACCCACCGCGCGCCGGAGACCTCGTCCACGACGTCGTCGAGGGACTCTTCGGGCCGGGCGACCAGCCGGGCGCGGGCGAAGGCGGACACCCGTTCGAGCCGGGCCGAGACGACCCCTTCGGGCGACTCCCGCAGCAGCACCTCGACCAGGCCGAGCGCCTCGTTGCGGGCCAGCGCCAGCAGCCGGGCCAGGCTGTCCTCGCCGGGCGCCCATCCCGCGGGCAGGCGCAGCACGAAGGGCGTGGACGGGTCCAGCTCCTCGGTGGTCGCCAGGCGTACCCGGGCCTCGTGCTCGTAGTGGCCGTGCACCAGGACCAGGTCCAGGTTCGGGTCCTTGAGCGGGGCGCGCCGGTCGCGGTCGAGCGTGTCCCAGGGGCCGACGACGACCACCGACAGGTCCGCGACCGTGGCGGCGAGCAGGGCGTCCACGCTGGCGCGCACGGCCTCGTAGCCGGCCGTGCCGTCCACGACCGCGGTCATGTACGGCACCTTCCACTGCCGCGCCGGATGCGTGCGCAGCCACTGGTAGGCGGGGATGCGGTCGGCGACGAAGGCGTGGCTGACCCGGTCGATGCGCTGCTGCTCGCGCATGCGCATGGTCGGGCCGAGGTGGTACGCGCGTGCCCGCGGCTCCGGGATGAACACCGCGCCCGCCTGCGCGAGGCGGTAGCCCATCTCGGTGTCCTGGCCGAGGATCAGCTCGTCGTCCATGGGCCCGGCGGCCTCGACGAGGCGGCGGCCGACCGAGGTGGCCCCGCCCACGTGCAGGCTGAACGGCCGGGCCGTGTGGCCGATGAGACCGTTGGTCCGCTCGACCAGCCCGACCAGCCAGGTGTGCGGCTCCGCCGGCTCGAACGCCGCCTCCAGGTCCTCGGGCAGCTCGGCGGGCAGCGGCGCGGAGGTGAAACGGATGTAGCCGGTCACGGAGAGGTAGGGGGCGGCGTGGTGCCAGCGCATGTGCGCCTCGACGGCGCCGGGCGTGAGCACCACGTCGGAGTCGAGCCAGTGGATGACGTCGCCGGTGGCCTCGGCCAGCCCGGCGTTACGCGCGTTGGCCCGGCCGGGCCGGTCGCAGACGATCAGCCGGGCCGCCGTGCCCTCCGGCAGCCGCAGCGGGGGCGAGCTGCCGTTGTCCACGACGATGATCTCGGTCAGCTCCGCCGGGTACGTCTGCCGCGCCAAGCCCTGCAGCACCAGGTCCAGCTTCTCCTGGGCGCCATAGGCGGGGATGATCACGCTCACCCGGAGTTCGGGGGTGAGGAGCTCGGGCGGCTGGAGCACCCGGTAGTCGTTGCCCCGCACCCGCCGGACGTCGCCCCCGCCGGCCGGGTCGAGAGGAGTGACGGACATGCGCGCTAATGCTCCTTACTGATCGGCCCGGACGGACGGCGCCTTACTTTAAAGCACATAACTGGGAAAAAGGCCGACTTGTAAGGCGGTGCGCAAGTATTGTCCCACGTCAGAGCTGTCAGAATTCACACAGGAAATGACCAGGAGTCCACCGCACACTGACTCCCGCCCGGCACCGCACATCACGGCGAAACGACGCTGCCCGTCAGCCCGTTTCCGTCGTCACCGGGGCCGGCCACAGACCGGCCAGCGCGTCCACGAGCCCGGTGGCGGTGGCCTCCCAGCTCCTCCGCGCCGTGCCGTCGCCCTCGTGCAGCGCCCGTTCGCGCTCGGCCAGCGTGTGCACGACGAGCAGGCGGCTCATGTCACTGCGCTCCCGGTGCACCTCCTCCGGCAGCTCGGGCAGCAGGCGGAACATGCCCTCAAGCGTCCGCCGCATCGAGGGCGTGGCCACGGACTCGTCGACGACGATCCGGCGCAGGCCGGGAACGGTGTCGAACTGCGCCAGGCACCGGGCCCGCCAGCACGGCACGCCCAGCGCGTCGAGGTGGTCGGTGGCCGGGCGCACCAGGCACGAGATCCACGCGCGCAGGTCGCCGGAGTCACCCGAGTCGTCGAGCGTCGCCAGCATGCGCAGGCGCCGTCCCTCGGTCTCCGTGGTGTAGCGGCGCACGATCGCGCGTACGAGATCGGGCTTGGCGCCGAAGTGGTAGCCGACGGCGAAGTTGTTCGCCTGCCCGGCCGCCTGGGCGATCTGGCGGTTGGAGACGTCGCCGACCCCGTGCTCGGCGAACAGCCGTTCGGCGGAGTCGAGGATGGCCTCCCGCGTCTCCTGCGCCCGCTCGCCCCTCCCGGCCCCGCTCACCACCGGCCTCCGCCCCCTGCCCTGCTCATCTGCCACGACGCCTCACCATCGGACCCGGACCTGTCCCAACGCCGGGCCCGTCCGAGCAGCCGACCGACGCCAAGATCTCACCATCGGACCTGGACCTGTTCCAACCCTCCCACGATCAGGCCCTCGCGGCGCCGCAACCCGGTGGCGGGGACGGCCGGCGCCAGCGTGGGCAGCCGATCGAGCAGGACCTTCAGCACGGTCTGCAGCTCGGTGCGGGCCAGCGCCTGGCCGAGGCAGGAGTGCGGGCCGACGCCGAAGGCCAGGTGCGGGTTGGGCGAGCGGTCCAGTCGCATCTCGGCGGCCTGCTCGAACTGCCGCTCGTCCCGGTTGGCCGCGGCCATGCTGCAGATCACGGTGGTGCCGCCCGGCAGCCGTTCGCCGGCCACCTCCACCTCCTCGCTGAGGTAGCGCGGCATGCCGAAGCCGGGGTTGGCGTCGAAGCGCAGCGACTCCTCCACCGCCGGCCGGATCAGCGCGCGGTCGGCCAGCAGCGCCTGCCAGCGGGCCGGATCGGCCAGCAGCATCGACATCATCTTGCCGATCATGTTGGCGGTGGTCTCGTGCCCGGCCACCAGCAGCCCCTTGGCCGTGCCCCTCAGCAGCCGCTCGGTCAGCCGCCCGTCCAGTCCCTCGACCATCGAGTGCAGCTCGCTGATCAGGTCGTCGCCCGGCTCCGCCCGCTTCGCCTCGACCAGCGCGACCAGGTACGCGTCGAACTCGGCCTGTGCGGCGTCGATCTCCTCCTGGGTGAACCTGGTCATGCTCAGCATGGTGTCCGACCAGTACGCGAACCGGTCCCGGTCGGAGTCGGGCACCCCCAGCAGGTCGCAGATCGCCCACACCGGCAGCGGGAACCCGACGAAGGAGACCAGGTCGGCCGGCTGCCCCGCCTCGACCATCCGCGCCACGAGCTGCTCGGTCATGGCCTGGATCCTGGGCTGCATCGCGGTCACCCGCTTGGCGGTGAACGCCTTGCCCACCAGTTGCCGCCAGGCCCGGTGGTGCTCGCCGGTCATGGTGCTCGCGCCGGTGAGGGTGCCGCCGAACACGCCGCCCGACTCGTTCGCGGTGACCCGCGCCGCGTCCTCGGCGTCGAGCCGCCGGGTGAAGCGCGGGTCGGACAGGACCTGTTTGACGTCGTCGTACCGGGTGAGCAGCAGCGCCTCGTCACCGCTGGCCAGCCGGATCGGCGCCACCGGGCAGCCTTGGCGCAGCTCGGCCCACTCGGGCGGCGGCTCCAGCGCGGTGGGATTGCGGAAGGGGTATTCGGGTGCTCCGGTCACGGTCGTTCCCCCTGTCGAGTGGTGGCCCGACGCCTGATGGACGCCGGCTCGATGGTATCTAAGTCACGTCGCTTACCTTAAGTCAAGTGACTCAAAGTTGCGCCAAGTCTCCGCCTCCCTTCGACAGAGAAGGGCCGTGAGCGTGGTCGCGCTCACGGCCCTGGGGGAGGCGCCGCCGTTCCCGGCGGGGTCAGCGGTAGGTGATGTCCGAGCTGGAGTAGAGGCAGTTGACGCCGTCGGCGCCTGAGCCGATCTTGGTGGGTTCGCCGCTGGTCACGCCCCGGTACTTCTCGCAGACCACGATCTTCCTGCTGGAGTCGCCGACGATCGTGACGCCCGAGAAGCGGGCGGTGTCGCCGTAGTTGGTGTTGATCCCGGCGAGCGACTTGCCAGGGGCGGTGATCGTCACGTTGGAGATGACGACGTTGCGCTTGTGCTGGGTGGAGCAGTTGCCGCACGAGCGGTAGAGCTTGCCGAAGTTGCTCACCTCGAAGTTCCTGATGTACATCGTGCCCGGGCCGTTGTGCTGGAAGACCTTGTCGCTTGCCGAGCGGGCGCCGCCGCCGTCGATGGTCATCGTCTGCGACGACGAGGTGCCCTTGAACGTGGCCGCGTCCTCGCCGACGTCCTCCCACCAGACGTTCTGCAGCGTGCAGGTGCCGGAGCAGTGGATGCCGTCGGCGGCGGGGGAGCCGAGGATGACGTTCCTCAGCACGGCCCCGTTCGCCAGCTTGAAGATCGGGTCCTGGCCCTCGTCCTGGCCGCCGCTGCCCAGGTCGCCGGTGCCGTAATAACGGACCATCCCGCCGTCGAGCGTGCCCGACACGTTGATGGTGGCGCCGACCGCCCGCTGGCCGCTCGGCGTCGGCCAGGCGGCGGCGGTCGCGTTCGTGTCCGAGACGGCGGCGGTGGCGGCGGGGCCGCTGCCGATGCCGCCCGCGACGGCCAGGGCGGCGACGATCGCCGCCGCCATCCGGGTCAGGATCGTCCTGCTCACATTCGACTCCTTGTGTGCGGCCCCTCGTGCACGCGGGTGCGCGAGGGGCGGGCCGGTGGAGAACTCCTGTGAGAGTAGGAAAGCGCTTTCCAAGCGTCAACGAAGCGCCGCGCGGCCGTACCGGAGGAACGGGTGTCATGCCCGGTCAGGACATGACACCCGGCATTTCCGCGAGTGAAACTTTCAGGTCGGGACGGTTCCGGCGCCCTCAGGGCGCCGGTCCCCGGCGCTCAGGCGTCCTCGGTCACCTCGATGGCGGCGGCGGGGCAGACGGCGGCCGCCTCGCGGACCAGGGCGTGCCGGTCCGGGCCCGGCTCGGCGTCGAGCAGGAGCACGATGCCGTCATCCTCGCGCTGGTCGAACACCTCGGGCGCGAGCAGCACACACTGGCCGGCGCCGCAGCACTTGTCCTCGTCGACGGTGACTTTCATGCGGGAACTCCCCTGTGATCGATCGGATTCACCAGCGGACGGGCACGGTGCGCAGGCCGCCGACGGCGAGCCCCTCCACGCGCTCCAGCTCCGCCACCGGCACGGCCAGCTCCAGGTCGGGCAGCCGGCGCAGCAGCACCTCCAGCACGACCTGCAGCTCGGTACGCGCGAGCGACTGCCCCAGGCAGGAGTGCGCCCCCGAGCCGAAGGACAGGTGCGCGTTGGGGCTGCGGGTCAGGTCCATCTCGGCGGCGGCCTCGAAGGCGCTCTCGTCGCGGTTGGCGGCGGCCATGCTGCAGATGACGGTCGTGCCCTTGGGCAGGACCGTGCCGCCGACCTCGGTCTCGACGGGCAGGTAGCGCGGCAGGCCGAAGCCGGAGTTGGCGTCCAGGCGCAGCGTCTCCTCCACCGCGGTGCGGATCAGCGCCGGATCGGCCAGCAGCGCCTCCCAGCGGGTACGGTCGGCCAGCAGCATGGAGACCATCTTGCCGATCATGTTGGCGGTGGTCTCGTGCCCGGCGACGAGCAGCGCCATGCCGGTGACCAGGATCTGCAGGTCGGACAGGCCGCCGTCGTCGGGGCCGCCGGCCGCGATCAGCTCGCTGAGCAGGTCCTCGCCCGGGTTCTCCCGCTTGGCCGAGACATGGCCGGACATGTAGGCGAAGAACTCCGTCTGCGCGGCCTCGATCTCCTCGCGGCGGTAGCGGGTGAGGTTGAGCAGGGTGTCGGACCAGTACGAGAAGCGCTCCCTGTCCTCGGCCGGCACGCCGAGCATGTCGCAGATGACGTACACCGGCAGCGGGAACCCGAGCCCGGCCCTGAGGTCGCCGGGAGCGCCGCGCTCGACCATCTCGTCGATGAGGTCCTCGGCGATCCGCGCCATCCGAGGGCGCAGCGCCGCCATACGCTTGGCGGTGAACCACTTGCCGACCAGGCGTCGCCAGCGCAGATGCTCCTCGCCGGAGTCGGGGATGATCTGGGACACCTCGCTGTTGAACACCCCGCCGCCTTCGGCCGTCAGCCGGGCCGCGTCGGGGGCGCTCAGCTGGCGGGTCAGCCGCGGGTCGGCCAGCACCTGTTTGACGTCGTCGTACCGGGTCAGCAGCGTGGCCTGGTCGCCGCTGGGCAGCCGGACGTGCGCCACCGGGCAGGTGCCGCGCAGCTCCGCCCACTCCGTGGGTGGGTCGAGCGGCGCGGCGGCCGGGATCGGGTAGTTCAGGACCTGCTCGTCGATAGTCATTCGGCATCTCCTCGTGTGCGACAGATGATCGGCCGTCCGCGGGACGGCGGTCATGCGGATGAGAGGGGCTGTGGGCGCTGCCAGGCGCCGAGCGAGCGCTGCCGCAGGACGCGGGCCTGCTTGGGCATGTTCCAGCCGAGCACGCCGGTGATCTCGCCGCGCTCGCGGTAGACGGCGGCGAAACGCCCCTGCTCGGGGTCGCCCTCGGTCACGCTCACCTCGGCGTCCGGGGAGGGCAGGCCGTGCGCCTGCAGCTTGACGTCGTACTGGTCGGTCCAGAAGTAGGGGACCGGCGTGTACGGGCGGTCGGCGCCGAGCACATTGGCCGCCACCACCTGGGCCTGCTCGGTGGCGTTGGTGCGGTTCTCCAGCCGCAGCCGCCGGCCCAGCCCCTCGTGCTCGAACGCGGCCACGTCGCCCACGGCGTAGACGCCTTCGGCGGCGCGGCAGCGCGTGTCGCACTCCACCCCGTCGCCCAGGCTCAGCCCGCTTCCCTCCAGCCAGCCGGTCGCCGGGCGGGAGCCGATGGCCACCACCACCGCGTCGGCGGGCAGCAGCTCGCCGGTGGCCAGCCGTACCCCGGTGACCCGGCCGTTCGCGCCGGTCAGCGACTCGACGGCGGCGCCGAGCCGGAGCCGGACCCCGCGATCGGCGTGCAGGCGGCCGAGCAGGGCGCCGATCACGTCGCCGAGCTGGTCGCCGAGCAGGGTGTGGCCCAGGCCGGCGAGCGTGACGTCCAGGCCCAGGCCGCGCGCGGTGGCGGCGATCTCCGCGCCGAGCACGCCCTCGCCTGCGACCACGAGCCGCGTGGCGCCGGTCAGGTGGGTGCGCAGGGTGAGGGCGTCGTCCAGGCCGCGCAGCGTGTGCACGCCCGCCGGCCCGTCCTGGCCGCTCTGCCCGTCATGGCCGTCCTGGTCGTGTTGGCCGTTCTGGCTGTACTGGCCGGGCAGGTGGCGGGAGGTCAGGCCGGTGGCGATCACCACGGCGTCGGCGCGGAGCACGCGGCCCGAGGCCGTGGTGACCGAGCGCGCCCCGGCGTCCAGCGCGACCGCGCGCTCGCCCCGGACGAACCGGGCACCCAGCGCCTCAAGCTGCGCCGGCGAGCGGAGCTGGGCCTTGGCCGGCTCCCACGTGCCGGCCAGGACCTGCTTCGACAGCGGCGGCCGGTCGTAGGGGAGGTGCGGCTCGGCGTCCAGCAGCGTCAGGCGGCCCTCGTGGCCGTGCCGCCGCAGCGCTTCGGCGGTGCTCAGGCCGGCGGCCGAGGCGCCCACGATCAGGATGCTCCCTGGCGGGGTCACGCCGTCCCGCTCCGATGGTGCGGGGCGGCCCGGCCGGCACGTGTCGGCATGGATGTGGTCCTTTCGCGTCGTGTTGGGCTCACTTTACCCTTCATCTGTAGGAAAACCTGCACATGTAGGTAGGCGGTAGGGTGAACGGTGTGGGCACCACGAAAGACGACCGCGCCCCTTCGGGCGATCGGCGCGTACGCCGCACCCACGCGGCGCTGGCGCGCGCGCTGATCAAGCTGGTCGAGGAGCAGGACCTGTCCAGGATCACCGTCGCCGACGTCGCCGAGCGGGCCGGCGTGAGCCGGTCGACCTTCTACGACCACTTCCGTGACGTGCACGAGCTGGCCGAGGCCGCGTGCACGGCGATGATCGACCGGCTGATCGAGTCCCTGCCCAGCCCGGCGCCCGGCATGGCCGATCCCGAGTCGGAGGCGACCCGGTCGCTTGAGGCGTTCTTCGCCGCGCTGGCCGAGCACGCGGGGCTCTACCGGGCGTTGCTGGGGCCGCAGGGCAGTGCGAGAGTCGTCGACCACATCCGGCGGCGGGCCACGGCGGGGGTGCGCGAGCGGCTGGGCCAGGTGCACACGAGCGGCACGGTCTTCGACGGGCCGTCCGGGGAGCTGCCGCAATCGTCCGGGCCGTCCGGGGAGACGCCGCTCGACGTGCCGGCGGCGTTCACGGCCGGGGCGATCATCGGGGTGGCCGCCGACTGGCTCCAGCACGGCTGCCCCCGCACCCCGGCCGAGATGGCCAAGCTGGTGTGGCCGATGTTCAGCGCGCTGTTCCGGCTGGACGCCGGGCCGCCGCAGCGCTGACGCCGGGGTCGCGCGGGCCGGGCGTCGCGGCGGAGGGCGCGGGACGCGGGACGACGGGGCGGGGGATGACGGGGACCAGCCGCCGCCCGCGCACCAGCCCGATCACCTGCTCCAGATCAGGAGTCATGTAGCGGTCGTCGGCCAGCGGCGGCACGTACCTTCTGAGCTCCGCGTGCAGCGTACGCGTGACCGGGCCGAGCGGCAGCCCCGCCATCTTCGCCGCGATGAGGTCGATGCCCTGGGCCGCCATCAGGTACTGCACCGCCAGGATGATCTCCAGCCGGTCGAGGTTCTCGTGCAGGTCCCGTACCGAGGCCATGGCCATCGTGTTGTGGTCCTCCTGGCCGTCCTTGACCGGCCGCGACAGCGTGCCCGCCGGGGTCGCCCTGACCTGCATCTCCGGGACCAGGGCGGCGGCCACCGTCTGGACCTGCACCATCCCGGAGTTCAGCCCGACGCTCCCGCCCGCGAGGTTGGCCGGCAGGCCGTAGCTCCACCTGGGCGACAGCAGCCGTCCCGACAACCCCTCCGACAGTACGCCGACGTCGGTGAGCTCGGCGTTCAGGCTGTCGGCGAGATGACCCATGACGGAGCCGTCCCAGTTGCCGCCCATCACGAACTCGTACCCGCGGCCCTTCTCGCGCCGGAAGATCAGCGGGTTGGAGGTCGAGGAGTTGGCCTCCCGCACCAGAGCCTGGCGGGCCTCGGCGAGCACCTGGCGCAGCCCGGCCAGGATGTGCGGCGCGGCCCGCACCGACACGGCGTCCTGGATGCGCGGCTCGTAGTTCGCCGGGTCGAGCCGCCTGCGGCCCTCCTCCGTCATCCAGCCCGAGCCCGCCACCATCGCGCGCAGCCGCGCGGCGACCGCGTTCTCCTCGGGGATGTGACGCTCCCTGTGCGTACGCGCGTCCAGCGACCCCCGCTCGGCCCTGGTCGCCTCCATGAACAGGGCGAAGGCCCCCTCCGCCTGGTCGGCCAGCGCGGTGGCCCGGTGCACGGCTTGCATCAGCAAGGCGGCCACCACGGTGCTGCCGCTGACGATCGGCAGCGCCTCACCCGCCTGGAACGTGAAGTCGCGCGGGAGCCCCGCCCTCGGCAACATCGCGGAGGCCGGCCCCTCCATGCCCCGGTAGCGCACCGGCGCCTCCCCGCCGAGCGCCGCCAGCCCCGCCGCCGCCTGCGGCTGCAGGTCACCGGTGCCGAGCGAGCCGATCCCCGGCATCCGGGGCACGACCCCGGCGTTGATCATGGCAAGCAGCCGCTGAGGCACCGCCGGGCGGACGCCGACCGTGCCCCTGGCCATCTGGTTCGCCTTGATGACCAGGGCCAGCCTGACCACGTCGTCCGGCAGCGGCTCGCCGACGCCCGCCGCGTGGGAGCGCAGCACGTTGCGCTGGAACTGCTCGGCCTGCTCGGGCGAGAGCGGGCGGTCCTTCAGCGGGCCGAGCGCCTGGTTCCACCCGTACACCCGCTGGCTGTCCAGGGCGGCCAGCGCGCCCGCTCGCGTCCTGTCCATGGCCTCGGCCACGTCGGGGGCGAGGCGGGCGTTGATCGGGCGGCCGTCCAGGATCGCGAACGCGTCGCGCAGCGAGAACGACTTGCCGTCCAGCGCCAGGCCCAGCACGGGAGCCGGCGGGATCGCGGGCCGGTCGGGCTCGGCGGTCGCCTGGCCGGGCACGAACAGGGCGGCGAGCAGGCCCGCTCCCGTGGCCATCCGTCCCACTCTGATCATCCTGGTCCCCCGGGCCCTCGTGGTGCCGATCGATGCGGCTCCGTTATAGCCGTGGGGAGGGGTTGGGGCGGGGGCGGCTCGTCGGGGCGGGGTGAGTGCTTACCTCCCCTTCGGAGAGATATGGCCTCCTTCCCCGCCGCCCGGATCCGCCGGCCGGCGGGGAATGCGTGTCACGCGGGTTGGGTCGTACGGGCGTGTCATGCGGGTTGGGTCGTGGTGCGGGCGCGGAGGCGGCGTACCAGCGCGAAGGAACCGATCGCCGCCGCCGCGCCCAGCAGCGCGAGCACCAGCGGCACCGCGGTCGCCACCCACGGCCAGGCGCTGCCGCGCAGCTCGACGTCCATCACCGGGTACTCCAGCGTCTTCGCCGTCCACAGCGCCGTGCGCACGTCATACGTACGGGCGATGTCGCGCACCACCGGGTCGAACGCGAACTCCTCCGTCGTGTGCAGGTACTCGGGCCGCACCTCGCCACCCGTCCCCGCGACCTTGCGGCGGGACGCGTCCAGGCCGGGCACCAGCAGCCGGCCCACCCCGGCGGCGGTCGACGCGCGGGGCACGAACGTCAGCCCGTGCCGGGAACGCACCGTGGCCTCGCCGATCGCGAGTGTCCTGCCGACCATGGCGTGCTCGGTGTAGGAGATGAACGCCGAGGCCAGCTCCAGCTCCCCGACCCCCTCCACGACCTGGACGCCGATGGTCGAGGGCCCGGTCAGGTAGGAGGAGTTGATGCCCACGACCGCGTCCAGCGGCTCCACGGCCGACTCGGGGATGCTCCCGGCGGTGCCGGGGGAGTAGTGCCGCCAGTGCACCCGGTCCGCCGCCGCTCGCGCGGTGTCCCCGTCGACCAGCCGCTCGAGGATCCGCAGGGCGCCGTCGACGCCGGACAGCACGCCGGCCGTGCTGATCACGTTGCCGTCGTCCACGTACCGGGTGCCGGCCACCCACTTCACCTGGGGGAAGGCGGCGCGCAGCCCGGCCAGGCGCAGCCAGTGCGAGGTGGCCGTCCTGCCGTCGAGCAGCCCGCTCTCCGCGAACGCCTGCGCGCCTCTGCAGACGCTGACCGTCAGCGTCCCCGCGGCCGACTGGCGGCGCAGCCAGTCGTTGATCGCGGCGTGCTCCGCGGCGGGCGGCTGTTGCAGCGCCGGGATCATGATGGCGTCCAGGCTGTCGTTGTGATCGGTCAGCACGCCCGCCAGCTGCTGGAACGTCAGGTCGGGCACCAGGTCCAGCCCGCCGGTCAAGGGGGCCGTCCCCGGGCCGGCCGCGACGATGTAGGTGTTCACCCGGCCGGTGCCCGCCAGCACCTCGTACGGGCCCAGCAGGTCGGCCACGTTCGTGCCCTCGCTACTGGTCAGCAGGGCCACCGTGGGCTTGGCTGGGTCGTGCGTGCGCGGCACGGGCTTGACCGACACGGTGCCCTCGCGCCGCTCGTACAGGTCGGCGAACTTGCCGATCGTGTTCACCGCGGCCACCGCCCCCGGGACGAGCAGCGCGACCAGCACCACCGCCGCCCTTTTCGCCCACTTCGGGTTGACGGTGAGGCGGTGGGAGTGGCGCGTGTACTCCTCACGCCGCCGCAGCATGGCCAGCGCCATGAAGACGAACATGAGCACGTGGCCGGCCGACATCACCACATGGCCCGCCAGCACGCCGAACCAGTAGGGGACGAGCAGGATCAGGAACGGCGCGAACATCGCCACCCCCATCTCGGCGACGGCGGCCCAGTGGTGGCGGCGCACCCGCATCCAGACCGCCATGCCGATGACCATGTCGGCGGCCATGACCAGGACGTCCACGTCCGTCCCTGTGTCTGGGGGCAGCACCAGGCCCCATAACGGGGCGAGCAGCAGCATTCCGGCGAACATCGCGATGACCATCTCGACGTAGTGCCAGATGAATCGGAGTACAGGGCGGGTTCTGGTGGGATGGGGGTCGGGGGCGGTCATGACCGGACTCCTGACGTACGGGGGATCGTGACGTCACCGACGTTAGGAAACAGGGCACCACGGCCGAATCAGTGAAGTCGCCGGTCCTGGTTCGCGGGGTGAGGCGTTCGGCCGGTCATGAGGCGAGGCGATCGTTCAGCCACAAGGCGAGGCGTTCGTCTGGTCACGAGGCGAGGCGTTCGGCCAGGACCAGGCGGATGAGCTCGGCCCTGGAGGTGATGCCGGCTTTCTGGAAGACCTTGCGCAGGTGGTAGTCGACGGTGCGCGGGCTGAGGAACAGCCGGGCGGCGATCTCACGGTTCGTCAGCCCCTCGGCGACGGCCAGCGAGACCCGCAACTCCTGCGGGGTGAACAGGCCCAGCGCATCCCCGTCAGCAGCCGCTCTGGACGCCGCCTCCCTAGACGCCGCTTCCCCGTTCACCTCCACCGGCGTCGGCCCGCCGGCAGCTCTCGGGTGTGCGGTCTCAGCGCCGGCCCGCGCCCGTGCCGCCTCATCGGCGTCCGCGTGCGCCGCCCGAGTGATGGTCCTCCCACGTGACGGCACTCCGGCGGTCCTGGGGCGGGTCGACTCGCCGGTGGCGCGCAGTTCGCCCTCCGCCCGCTCGGCCCAGGCGTGTGCGCCCATGCGGCGGAAGCTGTCGGCGGCCTCCCGCAGGTGCACCTGGGCCTCGTTGCGCCGCCGGTCCCGCCGCAACTGCTCGCCGCACAACAACCGGGTACGGGCGCACTCGAACGGCGAGTCGGCCATCGCGTACAGGTGCAGCGCCTCGGCATAGTGACCGTCCGCGCCACCATCGGTGCTGACCAGCGCCCGGCAACGAGCCACAAGCGCCGCCACCTCCGGCACCACCACCAGGTCCGCTGCGACGACGAATTTCGCCGCCGCCGGTTCGGGGCCGGTCGTAGGCGGTGCGAGTTCGGGGGTGTGGCCGGTCCACTTCTCGTAGCGGGTTGTCGCGTCGCTGGCGCGGTCGTTCTCGCCGGCGCGTACGAGGGCCTCGACGAGGTCGGGAAGGACCCCCATGGCCAGGTCGGGCGGCGGATCGGCGGTCCAGTCGCCGATCGACTCGAAGTGCCGGGCAGCCTCGCGGTGCCGGCCGGCCACCAGCTCGATCAGCCCCAGCGCCCGCCTGGCATACGCCATCGCGTCGCAGAGCTTGCGGTCGCTCGCCTCGGCCAGCACCTCGGAGGCCAGCCGCGCGGCGTCCGGCCGTCCCTTGAGTGCGGCGCACAGGGCCAGTAACCCCCGGTTGCGGCAGGCGGTGTTCGGCTGGCTGGCGTCGGCGGCGAACTGGCAGCCCTCCTCGGCATGAGCCTCTGCCAGCCCGAACCTGCCCCGCGCGAGCTCGTCGGCGGCCTGGTATTCGAGGTTCCACGCCAGCGCACCCAGCGACCCACCGGCCCGGGCCAGCCGCCCGGCCTCGCGGTAGAGCCGCCGGCCCAGCTCATGCTCACCGAGCTGCCGGGCAACGCCTCCGGCCAGGGTGAGCGTGGCCGGATCGGTGATCGCCTCGAACCCGCCATGGTCACTCTGAGCCCCCGCCGTACCCAGGCTGGTCGAGCCCTCGCCCTCGTCGGACCCCGCCGCACGCCCGGAGGACGGTTGCCGGAGGAGGTGGCCTGTGCGGCGGAGGCTGAGGCGGTGGAGGAGGCGCAGGACCTCGTCCTCTGGTTCGTTCAGCGGGACCTCGCCGAGCCAGCCGGCCAGGTCGGCCCAGGTTTCCGGGCGGTTGGCGCGCAGGCCGAGATCGCCGTACATCGCGATGGTGGGGGTGAACAGGCGCCGGTCGATGCGCAGCGCGCGCGGGATCCAGGGACGGATGAGCTCCAGCGCGTCCTCGGTCGAGCCGGCGAACTCCGCCACGATGGCCCGCACCGCCGCCAGGGCGATCCGGTCGGCCTCCTCCAGGTGCGGCTCGCGTGCGGCACGGTCGAGCAGGTCGGTGGCGGCGGCGGTGAGCCCGCCCTGGACGGCGGCCAGGGCGGCGCCCCAGAACCGGCGTCCGCGGCGCGGGCCGTCGGCGGTGAGTTCGGCGGCCCGAGACAGCGCGGACATGGCCGCCGCAGGACCACCACGCAGGGCGGCGTGCTCGGCCGAGCGTTCCAGTTCCCCGGCGGCGCGCTCGTCGTGCCCGACGGCCGCCTGCCCGAGGTGCCAGGCGCGCCGGTGCTGGTCGGCCTGCCCGTCGAAGGCGGAGGCGAGCGCCCGGTGGATGGCCGCGCGCCGGTGCACGGAGGCGCTGTGGTAGATCGCGGAACGGATCAGCGGATGCCGGAACACCAGCCGCGTCCCGTCGTACGTGAGCAGCTCGTCGATCTCGGCCCGGTGCAGCGCGTCGGACGGGATTCGCAGCGCGGCGGCGGCCCGCTCGACGGTGTCGACGCTGCCCGAGCCGTCGGCCGCGATCAGCTGGAGCAGCGGCAGCTCCGCGGTGTGCCGGTCCATGACCTTGGCCAGGAACGAGCGCTGCAGCTCGTCGGTCATGGCCGGCGGCTGCTGCGCCCCGTCCGGGTGCGACTCCCGGCCGGCGAGTTCGAGCAGGGCCAGCGGGTTGCCGCCGGTGACGGCCAGCAGCCGGCGCTGCTCGCCGTCGCTCAGCCGCCGCCCGGCCAGCAGCGCCCTGGCCGCGTCCGGTTTGAGACCCATGAGGGGTACGCGGCGCAGCGCCGGCAGATCGGTGTCGTGCCCTTCGTCGGCGCGCGCGGCCAGCGCCACCACCACGGGCTCGTTGTCCAGGCGCCGCGCGACGAACGCCACCGTCTTCAGCGTCGGCTGGTCCGCCCAGTGCGCGTCGTCGATGACGCACAACACCGGCCGCTCGCCGGCCCACAGGGACAGCAGCGACAACGCGGACAATCCAACTAGGAAGGGGTCCGGCGGCGTGCCGTGCGCCCGCCCGAACAGCACGCTCAGGGCCTGCGCCTGCGGGCCGGGCAGCTCGTCCACCGCGTCGAGGGCGGGGAGCAGGAGCTGGTGCAGGGTCGCGTACGGGAGGTCGGCCTCCGGCGCGACGCCGACGGCGCGGAGCATTCGGAAGCCGGTGGCCCGCTCTTCGACGTACGACAGCAGCGCGGTCTTCCCGATGCCGGGCTCCCCATGCAGGACGACCCCGCCACCGCGCCCTTCGCGCGCCCGCCGCAGCAAGGAGTCGAGCAGCGCGGTCTCGCCGTCTCTCCCCAGCACACGGCGAGCATAGAAAGCGCGCGGTGCCGGTGACAACGCCTTTCGGGCCGCCAGACTGGCGACTTCACTGATGCGGGCGCGGCGGCCCGCCTCCTAGCGTCGGCGACGGAAGTCCAGACGGAGGTTCAGACGGAGTCCAGCGGACGAGCCGAGGGCGAGGATCATCTCCATGGCGTACGAGGCGGTGCCGGAAGCGGCACATGAGGTGGCACGCGGGGTGGTGGACGGCGTGGCGCGCGAGCCGCTTCGTGGGCGCACCGTTCTCGTCACCTGCGCGGGTACGGGTGCGGGCGTGGCGGTGGCGTGGGCGCTGAGCAGGGCCGGTGCCGGCGTGGTGCTCGCCGCCGCCGACACGGGGCCGCTGGAGGAGCAGGCCGCGCGCATCGCGGCGGCCGGTGGTCATGCCATCGCCGTCCGCACGGATCTGACCGACCAGGTGGCGGTACGGCGGCTGGTCGAGCAGACCCTCGGCGCCTTCGGCCGACTCGACGCCGCATGCAACGACGCCGCATGCAACGACGCCACCTGCGCTGATGCCGCTTGCGCTGATGCTGCTCGGAACGACGCCACCTGCGCTGACACTGCCTGCAACGACGCCGCCTGGACTGACGCCGGGGCGAACGGCGGCCGGGCGTGCGGGCCGGCGCTGGTGATGCGGTACGAGATCGCGTCGATGCGCCCCGGCGGCTCCATCGTCAACCTGGCGCCAGGTCCCGCCGGGATCGCGCTGACCCGGGCGACGGCACGGGAGCTGGCCGGCTCGGGGATCCGGGTCAACGCGGTGGCCGCAGGCGAGCCGGACGAGGTCGCCGCCGTCGTCGTCTGGCTGTGCTCGGACGACGCCGCCCACGTCACCGGCGAGACGCTCAACCCGCCCTCCCTACGCCCGCCGCCCCGCTGACCCGGCACCCGGAAGCAGCCCGTGAGCCGCGCTCCCGCAGGTCGCTGACCACTGTCACAGCGGGACGCGGCACAGCAGCCGGGTCGCGTCCAGATACTGGGCGTCGATGAACCGCCCCGACAGCCGCCCCGCCACCACGAGCCAGTTCTCCAGCCACAACCCCAGGCTGCCCACCGGCTTGGCCGGCCCCGTCGTATGGAAGTCGATCAGGCCGGGACGGCTCGGCGCGAGCCCGTCGGCGTGCTCGCGAAAGGCCCAGGGCGTGGCGATGTCCCGAGGGCTCAGCTCCCCGGCCGTGGTCCCGTCCGAGTAGGACAGATCGTGCACGCCGATACCGTGACGATCCCACACCACCCGTACGAACCGGCGCCCGTCGGCGGCCGGGAGGTCGGTGCGGGGCGGCGGTCCTGCGATGGTGATGACGTGGGTCCAGCCGGGGGAGTGCTCGCCGATCCAGAGCAGCTCCTTGAACGCGTACGGCTCGTACGACCGCATCGCCGAGCCGAGCCCGCAGGCGACCCCGGCGGCCGGGTCGGCGCCGAGCAGGCGGGCGACGTCGGCGGGGTCGCCCTCGATCCAGATCCCGGCGAACAGGTCGCCGAGCCCACGCGCCGCGAGCAGGGGCCACTGCGCTTCATGCGTCAGGCTCGACTGAGCCTCGTGCGTCAGGGATGACTGTGCCTCACATGTCAGGGGCGACTGTGCCTCGTGCGTCATGAGGACACCACCCGCCGCAGCGTCCGCCGTTCGGCGAGCCAGCCGGCATCGACGAAGCGGCCGGTGATCCGCCCGATGGCGATCAGGTGGGGTTCGAGGTCGTCCTCGTCGCCCAGGTCGTCGTTGAGCTGCAGATCGTCCAGCCCTTCCTCCTCGTACAGGGCGCAGGGGCCGGAGAACTCGTCGATCTCCCGCGCGTACCACAGGTCGAAGACGCGCCGCTCCGACAGGCCGAGGCTGGGATCCGCGTCGCCGAGCACGAGGGCGAACGTCCAGCCGGGCGCGTGCGGGCCCATCCAGGCGACGGTGGCGCGCGAGCCGATCCCGCTCCAGCGCAGCGCGGTGGTCAGGTCGCAGTCGAACGTGTCGCCGGGGTCGCAGCCGGCCTCGGCGGCGATGGTCTCGACGTCGTCGCCTTCGATCCAGGCGGCCTGGAAGTCTCCGCTCAGCCCGGCGGCGGTCAGCAACTCCCACTGGCTCGTTTCAGGAAATAAGCCCACGTGGCTCCTCGGGTCGGCGTACGGATCAACAAGGGCGTACCGATCAACAAGATCGTATAGCCCTGCCACGGCCAGGCACAGCGTCCGGTAAAGGGCTGGATACCCGATTTTGGGGAGACGTGCGGTAGGCGTTCGCTTGGGGGTGGGTATCGCGCTCGTGGACAGGGCACGACCACCGAGCACGGGGGAGCACGACCATGCCTTACGTCACCACGCGCGACGGCAACGAGATCTACTACAAGGACTGGGGATCCGGCCCCCCGGTGCTTTTCTGCCACGGCTGGCCGCTGAACGCCGACGCGTGGGACGACCAGCTGAAGATGGTCGCCGACAACCATTTCCGCGGCCTCGCCCACGACCGCCGCGGCCACGGCCGCTCCTCCCAGCCCTGGGACGGCTACGACTTCGACACCTTCGCCGACGATCTCGACGACCTGATCACCCAGCTGGACCTGCGGGGCGTCACGCTGGTCGCGCACTCGATGGGCGGCGGCGAGCTGGCCCGCTACATCGGCAGGCACGGCACCGGCCGGGTCGCCAAGGCGGTGCTGCTGGCGGCCATCCCGCCGGTCATGGTCAAGTCGGCGGACAACCCCGAGGGCACGCCCGACACGGTGTTCGACGCCATCAAGGAGGGGATCATCGCCGAGCGCGCGCAGTTCTGGCGCGACACCGCGGAGACCTTCTTCGGCGCGAACCGGCCCGGCAACCGGGTCACCCAGGGCAACAAGGACGCCTTCTGGTTCATGGCGATGCACCAGAACATCCAGGCGGCGGTGCGGTGCGTGGACGCGTTCGGCTACACCGACTTCACCGAGGACCTCAGGAAGTTCGACATCCCGACCCTGGTCGTGCACGGGGACGACGACCAGATAGTGCCCATCGCGGCGGCCGGCGCCAAGTCATCGAAGATCATTCCCACGTGCACGTACAAGGTCTACGAGGGCGGCTCGCACGGGCTGGCCAACGTGCCGGGCACCAAGGAGCGGTTCAACGCCGACCTGCTGGAGTTCCTGCGGACCTGAAATTCAGGCGGCCTCGCCGCCGGCCCGCGCCCGCCACAGCAGGTAGATGAAGTACGGCGTGCCGATCAGCGCCGTCACTAGCCCCGCCGGCACCTGCGCGGGCGCGATCACGGTACGCCCGAGCGTGTCGGCCAGGCTGACCAGCAGGGCGCCGAGCAGCGCGGCCACCGGGAGCAGCCGGGTGTGGTGCGCGCCGACCAGGGCGCGGGCCGCATGGGGGGCGACCAGGCCGACGAAGCCGATGACGCCGACCGCCGACACCGCCGTAGAGGTGAGCAGCACGGCCCCGGCCAGCGCGCCGAGGCGTACCGGCTCCAGGGGCACGCCCAGGACGCGCGGCGTGTCCTCGTCGAGGGAGAGCAGGTCGAGGTCGCGGCGCAGCCAGACCAGCAGCGGCACCACGATCAGCAGCGCCAGCGTGACGGGGATCAGCTGAGCCGGCATGCGCCCGTACGTGGAGCCGGACAACCATGTCAGGGCCTTGGCCGTGTTCCACGGGTCGGACTGGACGATGATCAGGATGGTGATCGCCGTGCAGGCGGCCTGCACGGCCAGGCCGATCAGCACCAGTCGGTCGGAGCTCAGCCCGCCGCGCCAGGCCAGCCCGTACACGAGGGCGAAGGCGAGCAGCGCGCCCAGGCCCGCGGTCAGGGACATCATCCAGATCCCGGCCATCGGCGCCAGCGTGATCAGCCCGATCGCGCCGACCCCGGCACCGGCGGTGACGCCCAGCACGCCCGGCTCGGCCAGCGGGTTGCGGCACACGGCCTGCACGGCCGCGCCGGCCACGGCCAGCGCGGCGCCCGCCAGGGCGGCGGCCATCACCCGAGGCCAGCGCTGGTCGAGCACGAAGGTCAGCGCCCGCCCGCTGCGCGCCTGCAGCCAGTTGGCGACGTCGCCGGTGAGCAGCCAGCGGTCCCCGCCCAGCAGGCCCAGCACCAGCGCGCCCGCCAGCAGCGCCGCGCAGACGCCCACCACGATGAGGAACGCCGTCCGCGAGCGGCCCGCGCCGGTGCGCACGGCAGGGGGCCGCCTGGTGGGGCCCGCGTCGCGGTAACGGCGGGCCAGCCACACCATGACGATCGCGCCGATGACCGTGGTGACCACGCCGGGCGGCACCTCGACGCCGGCCTGCGCGCCGAGCACGGCACGCAGCAGGATGTCGGAGGCGAGCACGATGAGCACGCCCACCAGCCCCGACAGGGGGAGCATGGTGCGGTTCCTGTGCAGGGCGGGGATGGACCTGGGCAGCAGCCGGACGATCACCGGCGCGCACAGCCCGACGAAGCCGATCGGCCCGGCGATGGTCACCGCCGCCGCCGACAGCAGCACCGCCAGCAGGGTCAGCCAGAGCCGCAGCCGCCGGACGTTCACGCCGAGCACGGTGGCGGTGTCGTCGCCCAGCCCGAGGATGTCCAGCCGGGGCCCGGCCAGCATCGCGGCGGCCAGCGCCGCCAGGATCACCGGGCCGAGCTGGGTGACGGCGTTCAGGTCGCTCTGCACGAGCGAGCCGCTGCCCCAGGCGAACAGCCCGACCGTCTCCTGCTGGAAGAGGATCATGACCAGGTTCGTCAGCGAGGAGAGTGCCAGCGAGGTGGCGGAGCCGGCCAGGATCAGCCGGGTGGTCCCGCTGCGCCCGCCCGCCGACAGCGCCAGCACCAGGGCCGCCGCGGCCAGCCCGCCGAACAGGGCCAGCCCGCCGGACACCGGCACCGGCAGCACCAGCCCGAACGCCGCGGCGGCGGCCACGGCCAGGTACGCGCCCGCGCTGACGGCCAGCGTGTCCGGCGAGGCCATCGCGTTGCGGGCGATCGTCTGCAGCAGCGAGCCCGCCACGCCCAGCGCGAGCCCGACGCAGACGCCGGCCAGCAGCCGGGGCAGCCGGGAGGCGAGCAGCACGCGGGCGGCCTCGTCACTGCCGCCGAACGGCAGCGCCAGCAGGTCGAGCGCGCCGACCGAGGAGGTGCCCTGCGTCACGTGCACGGCGGCCACCAGCACGGTGGCCGCCAGGGTGAGAAGGACGACCCCGGCAGCGCCGATCCGCCGGAGCGGGGTGTCCGGCGGCGCCGCCGGGGTCAGGACGTCCGTGCTCAAGCCGAGAACGCCTTCACCAGCTCGTCGGCGAACTGCCGGCAGGACAGGGGCCCGCCGAAGGTCCAGATGCCGTCAGGCAGCTTGACGACCTGCTTCTTCTCGACGAACGGCAGCGACTTCCAGATGGCGTTGTCCTGCAGCCCGTCGGTGAACACGTCCTCGCCGTCGGAGGCGTTGTAGAAGAAGCGCAGGTCGGGGTCCTTGAGCACGCTCAGGCCCTCGACGTCGGTGGTGCCGAGGCCCCAGTCCTTGTCGACCTTGCCGGTCCAGCCGTTCTTGAGCCCGAGCTGCTCGGCCACGTCGGAGACGAGCGCGCCCTTGCCGAACAGGCGAACGGAGATCGTGCTGCCCTGCTTCCAGCCGTCGGCCATGACGAACGACTTGCCGCCCGCGCCCGCGGCTTCGATCTTCTGCTTGCCGGCGGCCAGGGCCGCGTCGAAGTCCGCGAGCTGCTTGGTGGCCACGTCGGTCTTGCCGACGGCGGTGGCGATCATGTTGAGGTCGTCGCGCATGCGCTTGAGGTTGTCGGAGGCGTCGCTGCCCTTGGCCACCAGCACCGGCACGAACTTCTCCAGCTGCTCGATCAGCCCGGCGTCGTCGGACTCCATGAGCACCAGGTCGGGCTGCAGGGCGCTGATGGAGTCGACGCTGGGCTCCTGCCGGTCGCCGACGTCCTTGACCGAGGCGTCGAGCTTGACCGCGGTGTCCCAGGTGGCGTAGCCCTTCACGTCGGCCGCCCCGACCGGCATGACGCCGAGACCGGCCAGCATCTCGGTCTCACCCCATTCCAGGCTGACCACCCGGGTGGCCGGGCGGTCGAGCGTGACCTGCTTGCCGCGGCTGTCGGTGACGGTCACGGGAGCGGCGGTGGCGGAAGGCGTGCCACTCGCGGCGGTCTGCTCGGGTACGGGGGCCTCGGTCGTGCCGCACGCGGCGAGAACGACCATGGCGGCGGCGGTCGTCAGGGCAGCCGTCAAGGCTCTGCGCATGGTGCTTCCTGTCATGTCGTGGCGGAGACGCTGTTGTCCTGGCGTCCGCCGGTGTTGTGGCGGCCGATCGGCCGGGTGATGACGGTTCCGGTGACCGGGTCGGCGCTGACCTCGATGCGGATGCCGTACGCGTCGGTGAGCAGGTCCTCGGTGAGGACCAGGGCGGGCGGCCCGTCCGCGCGGACGCGCCCCTGGTGCAGCAGGACGACGTGGTCGGCGATCTCGGCGGCCTGGTTGAGGTCGTGCAGGACGACGCCGATCGCCACGCCGTGCTCGTCGGCCAGGTCGCGGATCAGTTCGAGCAGCTCCACCTGGTAACGCAGGTCGAGGAACGTGGTCGGCTCGTCGAGCAGCAGGACGCCGGTGTCCTGGGCCAGGCACGTGGCCAGCCACACGCGCTGCAGCTCGCCTCCCGAGAGCTCGTCCACGGGCCGCTCCGCCATGGCGGTGACGCCGGTCAGCTCCATCGCCCTGGCGACGGCGGCGGCGCCGCCGGGGTCACCGGCCTTCCAGCGGCGCCGGTACGGATGGCGGCCGTACCCGACGACGTCGCGCACCTGGACGCCGCCCGGCGTGGGACGGCTCTGCGAGAGCAGCGTCACCCGCCGGGCGAAGTCGCGAGCCGGCAGGCCGAGCGCGCTCGTGCCGTCGGCCAGCGTCACGGTGCCGCCGTCGGGGCGGTGCAGTCTGGCGAGCGCGCGCAGCAGCGTGGACTTGCCGCTGCCGTTCGGGCCCACCAGGGCGGTCACGTGGCCGGGCCGCAAGGTGATGCGACCGTCCTCGACCACGGTGGTGCCGTGGTAACTGAGGGATAGCTCCGCGCCGCGGAGAGAGATCTCCTCGGTCATGGGGATAAGGTTAGGCTACCCTTGCCAAATCCGCCATGCCGGGGTCGCGATCAGTGCCTCGGCACGGTGACCGGCGCGCTGAACGGCAGCACGAAGAGCGGTCCCGTCACCACGGCGCCCTTGCTGCCCGGCCCGTAGGGCAGGTCGGCGAGCTGGCGGCAGGTGCCCCGGTCCTCGATCCCGTAGACCGCGTTCCGTCCGTCGGCGCCCGAGTTGAAGCGGCCGACGAGCGAGATGCGGTCGCGTACCCGGCCCCGCTCGTCCACGAAGAACCCGTGGATCGGCGCGGTCGCGGCGAACGAGCCGGGGGTCAGCACCTCCTGCACCAGGTCGGAGATCAGGAACCGCACCGTGGCGCCGTCGGCGTCGGTCGCCGTGCCGTCCAGTTCGCCCAGGAACGGGGTGAAGATGCCCGGCGCGCCGGCGGCGAACCCCGGCGGGTAGGGCGGCGGCCGCACGGCGGTCTGGGAGACGCGCCAGGTGCGCTTGAAGGTGCCGGTCCTGATCGTGTACGTGCCGTTGCGGCATTCGAACGGGCGCAGCGTCAGCCCGGTGAGGTCGATCGTCTGCCGCACGATCGGGTTGCCGGTGGCGGGGTCGCCGAACCTGTCCTTGTCCACCCGCACGTCGAGGCTGCGCGGGGTGAGCCTCAGCACGAAGCCGGGGCCGACCGCCTTGACCTGGAACCGGCTCTCCTTGACCGTCAGCCCCGGGGCGCCCGGCTGCCCGTGAGCGGCGGCGGCGGTGCCGGGGGAGAGGGTGACGGCCAGGGCCGTGAGCAGGGCGAAAGTGGTGCGCATGACTGGTCTTACGGGACTCATCGGTCCTCCTCGCAGCCGCGACGATCACGTCATCGTACGTCGGGCCCGATCTGACGTCGATCACGAAATCCGGCCCGCCGAGGTCCTGCCCGGCGGCAGGATGGGGTCAAGATCTTTCGAAGGGAGCCGCGGTGGGGAGCGTGAGCAGGCGGGGGCTGCTGACCGCCTCCGGCGCGGGCGTGGCGGCCGGGGCGGCGGCGACGGCGGGTGCCTTCCTGCTGGGCGATGGTGCGGCAGGCGCCACACCGGCGACTAAGCCGGCAACGACTAAGCCGGCAACGACTAAGCCGGCAACGACTAAGCCGGCAACCACCCGCATGCGAACGCTCCGGTTCAAAGAATGATCAACCCGGGCAACCATAGATATCGTTTACAGAGGCCATCAATGATCTCGGGCCGATGCGTTCAACCGGCGATCACGCCGGCGTCGGACAGGGCCGCCAGGATCAGCGCGGCGCACAGCAGGGCCACGGGCCACGCCTTCTGGCTGAGGGCCACGACGACGCCGGCGAAGAGCGCGACGACGGCCAGCACGAGCGGGACGTTCATACCGCAGATCCCTGCCCGCCGCGGTGCCGCCTAGCCCTCTTCCGGCCCTGATGAACGGCACGCGCCACCCCTCCCGGCGCTCTGGGAAGCCGCCCCGGTCACAGGGGGCGGTTGAACCCGGCGAGCCAGGCAGCCGTACCAGGCCCAGAGAGCACCGAAAGGGTAACCATGACCAAGCGCACCCTCGTCCTTCCCGGCCTGACCGCCGCCACGGCACTGATCGCGACCGCGCTCAGCCCCGTGTCCGCGCAGGCCATCACCCCCATCTACCTGGCCGCCTCGCTCGACGGCGACAACGAGGTGCCCGCCCAGGGGACCAAGGTCGGCGATCCGGACGGCAGCGCACTCGCCGTGTTCCGGATCCACGGTCACCGGGTCGACTACGCCATCCGCTGGAACAAGGTGTCCGCCCCCAGCGGCTTCCACATCCACCGGGGCCAGGCCGGTGAGAACGGCGACGTCAGGATCCCGTTCATCGGCCAGGCGCTGCCCGCCTCCCTGCACGCCGTCAAGGGCACGGTCCTCGTCAAGGACGGCAACCTGCTGGCGCGCATCCTCAACAACCCGCGCAACTGGTACGCCAACCTGCACAACGCCGAGTTCGCCGGCGGGGCCGTACGCGCCCAGCTGTACCGGATCCGACCGGTCGAGCTGGAGTCCGTGCTGTCCCACGGCTTCGGCAAGACGCTCACCACGCAGGCCAACGGCCGGCAGGAGGTGCCCGCGCCCGGCATGAAGGTCGGCGACCACAACGGCCGCGCCGGCTGGCTGGTGCAGCCGGAGGGCGACCGGGTGTGGTTCGCCTCCGCATGGAAGCGGATCGGGGCGCCGGTCGGCGCGCACATCCACCGGGCTCCCAAGGGCAAGAACGGGCCCGTGGTGGTGCCCTTCTTCGCCGCCGACAAGGGCCTGCCGCCCAGCGTCAACGGCATCGCCGGCAGCGTGAAGACCGACGACGCGACCTCGCGCCGCATCTGGAACAACCCGAAGAACTGGTACGTGAACCTGCACACCGCCGCGTTCCCCGGCGGCGCGATCCGCGGCCAGCTCTACCGCGGCGACTGGTGACCCGGCGCTCCGCCGCGTACCCGTGCACGCGGCGGGGCGGCGGCTAGGCTGTTGTCGTGCCGCGTAAGGTGATGATCTGGCCGGTGCTGGCCCTGCTGGTCACCGCCTGCGGTCCCGGGACGACACCTCGCCCTCTGGCCACTCCGGCGCCCGCCACCTCCACTCCGGCGACGTCCGCGCCGCCCGTCTCCCCGGATGCGCCGCCCACCTCACCGGGTGCGCGGCGCGCCGACGACGTCGACGGCGACGGCCGCGCCGACCTGGTCGTCCAGATCGACCTGCCGCGCGAGGACCGGCGCTACCTGTCCATCGTCCACGGCTCGCCCCAGGGCCTCGACCCCCGCAGGCGTACGCTCATCACCTCCGAGATGTTCTACCCCTGGCTGATCGACGACGGCATCAGGGCCGACCTCGACGGCGACGGTTTCGGCGACGTCCTCGCCTACGGCCGGCCGGGCGGCGTCGAGAGCGAGCGCCGGATGGGCCCGCACATCTTCTGGGGCGGGCCGCGCGGCATCGTGGCCACGGCGACGCCGACCCCGGTGCCGATCCCCGTGGCCAGCGACGTCGGCAACTACCGTGCCGTCGCGGGCGACTTCGACGGCGACGGCGCCGCCGACGTGGCCATGTCCAGCCCGCCCGCGCCCGGCGGCTCCGACACGAATCTCGCCGTCCTGTACGGCCCGTTCGCCCGCGACGGCGCCCCGCGTAGGCGGAGCGTGCAGCCGTCGCCGACGGGCTCGGAGTTCTGGCGGATGAGCGTGGACCGGATCGGCGCGGGCCACGCCACCGCCCTGCTCGTGTACGAGGGCGACGACGGCGAGCAGACCTCCGGCTGGCTGCTCACCCCAGAGTCCGGCGGGCTCGCCAAGCAGGGGCGCAGGCTCAACAAGGGGATGTCGGCCGCGTTCGGCGACTTCGACGGCGACGGCTTGAGAGACGTGGCCGTCGGCGACGACGGCAGCCGCAACGACGAGCCCGGCTACGAGAACGAGCCGCCCTCCGTCGCCGAAACCCTGACCGTCTATTACGGCGACGGACGCACCGGCACATTCAGGGGCACCGCGGGCCCGGCGGTGGCAGGCGACTTCGACGGCGACGGCCGCGACGACCTCGCCTGGGGTGGCGGGTCCCGGACGATCCTGACCTTCTGGGGCGCCACCGGCGGCCTGCGTAAGGGCGAGCGGCTCGCCGCGACGACCGGATCCAGGCCGCTGGCGACGGGCGACTACGACGGCGACGGTGACGACGAACTCGCCCTGGCCTCCGGCGCCGACGACTTCCGGATCACCGTGACGGACGGCAGAAAGACCCTGACCACCCTGCCGTCCCGCTAGATCCGCCCTCCGCCCTCCGCCCTCCGCCCTCCGCTGGTCCGGCCTGGCTCGGTTCGGCGAGGTCAGGGGTCAGGTGAACGGCTGGGCGATCTGGTCCAGGGCGAGGACGCTCAGCTGGTGCAACGACCGGGTCTCCCGCTCGGCGCACCACCACTGCCCGGCGACCCGCAGCGCGGTCAGGAACGCGGCGGTGAGCAGCTCGGGCCCCGCGTCGCCCGCCTGCTCCCGCCCGGCCACCGCCGCGCTGAGCTCCTGCTCCAGCCGGACCCGGTAGGCCAGCTGCCGGGCCAGCAGCGTGGGGTGGTTCATGGCCAGCCGGGTGCGCACGTGCAGCGCGCGATCGGCGACGCCGCTCTCCTCGTTCAGGCTGTCCAGCGCGCCGCGCAGCGCCCGCCAGGCGGACTGGTCGGGCGGCTGCTCGCGTACCCGCCGGACCAGCGTGCCGAGGCGCTGCGCCTCGCCGTACAGCAGCGCGTCCTCCTTGCCGTCGAAGTAGTTGGAGAACGTACGGCGGGAGATGTTGGCGGCGTCGGCGATGGCCTCGACGGTGACGTTGTCGAGGCCGTGCTCGACGGTGAGCCGCAGCGCGGCCTCGTGCACCGCCTGTCTGGTCGCGGCCTTCTTGCGTTCGCGCAGCCCTGCTGTCATGCCCATGATGTGTCCAAGCTTACCCAAGGGGAATAAATGCTCAATGCGCAAAGTTGCCACATGAGCATGTATGGTGTCCAGGTTGCATCCATTTCCCCCTTGATCGGAGGTTGCGTGTGAGTGCCCAGCCGGCAGCGCCGTCCGCGGCGGCGGAGCCGATGACCCACCGCCAGATCCTCGAAGCCCTCAGCGGCCTGCTACTCGTCCTGTTCGTCGCCATGATCAGCGCCACCATCGTCTCGGTCGCGCTGCCGCAGATCATCGGCGCCCTGGAGGGCAACCAGTCGCAGTACACCTGGGTCGTCACCGCATCCCTGCTGGCCTCGACCGCCTCAACGCCCATCTGGGGCAAGCTCGCCGACCTTTTCAACAAGAAGCTGCTGCTCCAGATCGCCATCGTCATCTTCATGGTCAGCTCGCTGGCCTGCGGCTTCGCCCAGAACACCGGCCAGCTCATCGCCTTCAGAGCCATCCAGGGCCTCGGCATGGGCGCGCTGCAGATCCTCACCCAGGTCGTGATCGCCGCCATGATCTCGCCCAAGGAACGCGGCCGCTACAACGGCTACCTCGGCGCCGTCATGGCCGTGGCCACGGTCGGCGGGCCGCTGATCGGCGGTCTCATCGCCGACACCTCCTGGCTCGGCTGGCGCTGGTGCTTCTTCATCGCCGTGCCGTTCACCGTCGCCGCCTTCGCGATGCTGGCCAAGACCCTGAACATGCCGACCGTGCGCCGCTCCGACGTGAGCATCGACTACTGGGGCGCGACCCTCATCGCCCTGGGCGTGAGCGTGCTGCTCATCTGGGTCACGTTCGTCGGCAACTCCTTCGACTGGCTGTCCTGGCAGACCGCGGCGATGGCGGGCGGCGGCGCGCTGCTGCTGGTCGCGGCCGTCTTCGTCGAGTCCGTGGTCAAGGAGCCGGTCGTGCCGCTGCACGTCATCCGGCGCCGCACCCCCGCGCTGGCCATCCTGGCCAGCCTCGCGGTCGGCATGGCCATGTTCGGCGGCTCGGTCTTCCTCGGTCAGTACTTCCAGATCGGCCGCGGGTACGGGCCCACCACCGCCGGCCTGCTGACGATCCCCATGATGGTCGGCGTGCTGTTCTCCTCGACCATCAGCGGCCGGATGGTCTCCAAGAGCGGCAAGACGAAGCCGTACATCCTGGCCGGTCTGATCGTCCTGCTGGCGGGCTTCGCCGGTCTGGCCACCCTCGACCACCAGACGCCGCTCGTGCTGGTCTCGGCGTACATGCTCGCGGTGGGCGTCGGCGTCGGCATGTCCATGCAGAACCTCGTCCTGGTCATCCAGAACACGGTCCCGCTGCGCGAGATCGGCGCGGCCAGCGGCGCGGTCACCTTCTTCCGCTCGCTCGGCGGCACCGTCGGTGTCTCGGTGCTCGGCGCCATCCTGGCCGGCCAGGTCGCGACCAACATCACCGAGGGCCTGGCCAAGGCCGGCATCCCGGTCACGGGGGACAGCGCGGCGGCCGGCGGCAGCCTGAACATCGCGGCCCTGCCCGAGCCCGTCAGGGAGATCGTCCGCGCCGCGTACGGGGACGCCACGGGGCACATCTTCCTCGTCTCGGCGGCCATCGCCGTCGTCGGGCTCATCGCCGCGATCTTCCTCAAGCCCGCCCAGCTCCGCGACAGCCTCGACATCGCGGAACCGGAGCCGGGGACGGGACCGGCGCCCAAGCAGGAGGTCGCCACCACCACCGCCTAGGCCACGGGAGCCCGGAAGGCCGCCTCCCCGCTTCGCCCGCGGGAAGGCGGCCTTCCGTCTGTCCGACGGGGACTCGGGTCGCGTACGGCAGCCGATCCGGAGCCCAGGCCGCGGTCGGGGCAGCCGAGGTCGGAGGGCTCCGCTACGTACCCGCAGAGCTCAGGTCGCGTACAGGAGTGACAGCGGCTCGGCCGGGAACCCCTCGCCGCGGCTCAGCTCCGTCGCCGTACGGCCGACGAAACGGGTCAGCGAGCGGGCCAGATGCGGCTGGTCGAAGTACCCGAGCCGGTGCACCACGTCGTGGGCCGGCACGCCCGCCTGGATCAGCACCGCCGCCCGCCTGGCCCGGTCGATCTGGCGGGCCGCGCCACGCGTGAGCCCGGTCGCCGCCAGGAAGCGCCGCTGCACGGTGCGCTCCGACACCCGAGACACCTCCGGCGATCCCGCGCGGTGCACCGCCGCCACCAGCGGGTCGCGAACCAGGATCTCCTCGCGCACCAGCCGCCGTACGAACGCCTCGGCGTCGTCGTAACCGGGCAGGTGCCAGGCCGACCCCTTCAGGTGGAACGACCGGCGCGTGGTGCCGGCGAGCTCCGCCGCGGAGTTCACCAGCCGCCCGGCCGGAAGATGCGGCATGATCGTGCCGACCGCGAACGTGATCCCGAAGAACGTGGCCTCCTCCGGCACCGGAGCCGGGCTCGCCGCGGTCTCCGGGCCGACGACGGCCGCGCTGACCTCGCCGTGCCGTTCCCAGAAGACCAGGTCCCAGCTCGCCGCCGCCACCGCCGTCATCCGGCTGACGTCGTCACTGCGGCTGCGCCAGACCCGGTCGATGTACGGCGAGTCGGACGGCCGACTGACGATGTCCAGCCCCATTCGCGTAGATCCTCCAGGTTCGCCGCCCAGGCCGGGTCCGACACTACCGCCGTCACCGCAGGTCATGCACCAGCCGGCCGCCCACGACCGTGGCGATCACCACGATCTCCCCGATCCGCCCGGGATCGGTCGCGAGCAGGTCGTCGGAGAGCACCGCGAAGTCCGCCAGCATGCCGCGGGCCAGCGTGCCCTTGCGGCCTTCCTCGCGCACCGCGTACGCCGAACCCGTCGTGTACGCCCGCAGCGCCTGCTCCGCCGTCAGCGCCTCGTCCGGGTTGAACGGCGCCCCGGCCGCGGTCGTCTGGTTGACCAGGTCGTGGATGCCGAGCAGCGGCGCGCCCTCGACCACGGGGCAGTCGGAGCTGCCCGGCAGCACGATCCCCGCCTCCAGGAACGAGCGCTGCCGGTAGCAGCCGCGGATCCGTTCGCGGCCGAGCGCCGCCAGCATCCCGTCACCGAGCTCCGTCACGAACCGGCCCTGCGGGACCGGGATGACGCCGAGCTCGGCGATCCTGGCCACCTGCGCGTCGGTGGTCAGGCCGCAGTGCTCGATCCGGTGCCGGGCGTCGGGGCGCGGATGTCGCGCCTGGGCCTCGGCGTAGGCGTCGAGCACCACGTCCATGGCCGCGTCGCCGATGGCGTGCGTGGCCACCTGCCAGCCCGAGTCGTGGGCGTGCAGGATGAACGTACGCAGCGCCGTCTCCTCCTCCTGGAGGTAGCCCCGGTTGCCCGGCTCGCCCTCGTAGTCGTGGCACATGGCGGCCGTCCTGCCGATCATGGAGCCGTCCGAGAACAGCTTCACCGGGCCGATCCGCAGCCACTCGTCGCCGAGGCCGGTGCGTACGCCCAGATCCAGCCCGAACCTGGCCTCCACGGCGTGCAGGTTGGCCGAGCCCGGCATGAGCGTGGCCCGCTGCAGGAGCAGGCCGCGCCGCACGGCGTCCTGAAAGTCCGCGATGTCCCAGGGTCCGTTGCCCGCCAGGCCCACGCCGACGCCGGGCTCGGTGAAGCTGGTCAGGCCCTCGGCGGCGGCGGCCTTGGAGGCCAGCCCGATGCCCGCCACGAACTCCTCGTGCGCCAGCGGCCGCAGCAGCCGCAGAGCCAGCTCCTGAGCCTGCTCGGCCAGCAGCCCGTCCGGCAGCCCGCGCTCGTCGCGGCTCACCGAACCGCCCGGCACGTCCGGCACGTCCTCCAGCCCGGGGAACCCCATGAGCGCGAACGCCGCCGAACTCGCCACGCCCATGTGGCACGAGGTGTGCTGCACCCAGACCGGCCGCCCGCCCGCCGCCCGGTCCAGGGCCTCGCGGTCGGGGTGGGCGCCCAGCTTGTACTGGTCGTAGCCGCCGCCCCGCACCCATGCGCCCTCCGGCAGCGTGGCGGCCCGCTCGGCCACGCGCGCGTACAACTCGTCCAGGGTGGACACGCGCAGGTCCAGCTCACGCATCCGCTGGCCGCGCAGGCTCAGATGGTGATGGGCGTCGTTGAACCCCGGCACCACCGGCGCCCCGCCCAGATCCACGACCACGTCCGCGCCCACGCCGTCGAGCTCGTCGTCCAGCCCGGCGACCCGGCCGCCGAACACGCCTAGGCGGGTGGCGTACGGCAGGTCGGGGTCCAGGGTGGTGAACCGGCCGTTGACGAACAGCGTGTCGAGACGCATCGAACCTCCAGCTCGCAGCCCTCCGGAGGGGTCGTGCCCCCGATCAACCCCCCGCAGCCCTCCGGAGGGGTCGTGCCCCCGATCAACCCCCCGCAAAAGCCGGGGGGCGTGGCGCGCGGGGGCCGACCGGCTCGCCGCGCGGCGCCGTTCGGCGTGGTGGGTGGTGGGGTCGGCCGGTCAGCGCAGGGTGTCGTTCAGCGTGCTGTAGGCGAGGCCGTCCGCGAGCGTGTCGAACGTGCCGTCCCCCAGCAATTCGGCCGCGGCCCGCGCGGCGACCGCGTACGCGGACTGGGCGATGGCCGAGCCCACGCTCACCCTGGCCACCCCGGCCGCCGCCAGCTCGGCCACCGGCGGCGCTCCCGGGCCGGCCATCACGTTCAGCGGCAGCGGTCCCTTGGCCAGACGGGCGATGACGTCCAGGTCGAGCAGCCCGGGCACGAACAGCCCGTCCGCCCCCGCCTCGGCGTAGACCCGCGCCCGCTCCTCCACCTCGGCCACCTGATCCCCCGGGACACCCGCCAAGTAGACATCGGTGCGGGCGTTCACGAACAGGTCGACCCCCTCCGCGTCGGCGGCGGCCCGGGCGGCGGCGATGCGCGCGGCCTGTTCGGCGGCAGGAAGCAGGGGAGATCCGGGGGAGTCCTCCAGGTTGACGCCCACCGCGCCGGCCTGGATCACCGCGCGCACGGTGGCGGCGACGTCGCCGTACCCGCCCTCGATGTCCGCGGTGACCGGCACGCGCACCGCCGCCACGATCCGCGCGACCGCGCCGACCATCGCCTCCCGCCCCAGCCCGGAGCCGTCGGGGGCGCCGTTCGCCCACGAGACGCCGGCGCTCGTCGTCGCGATCGCCTGGGCTCCCGCGGCCTCGACGAGGGCGGCCGAGGCCGCGTCCCAGGCATTGGGCAGCACGAGGACCGCACCGTGATGCATGGCCCGGAACCGGGCCGCGTGGTCGATCGAAGAGGAGGAGGTCACGATCAGGTCCTTCCGCAGGTGTCAACGTCGCCGGCGAGCAGCATCGCAGCCGCCCACGACGTCGAGCCAGCGGTATTCGGACCTCACCATCCACCGGCATGTCCGGACACCGTCACCAGAAACGGGCCGGTCCAGAACCCCGGTTACAGCCAGCCGTTTAGCGCCACCCCAGGCGGGCAGGCGCGGCGATGTGGACGAGGACGTGGGCGGCGATGTGGACCGCGCTTCGGACTCCGATTCGGACTCCGATTCGGACTCCGATTCGGACTCCGATTCGGACCGTGCTTCGAACCGCGATCTGGACTACGTGCTGCCGCTGCGCTGGGAGGACGACTCCGGCCTCGCGGAGCTGACCGCCTACCTCCGGTTCCTCAGCCGGCACGTGCGGATCATCGTCGTCGACGGCTCCGCCACGCCGCTGTTCGAACGGCACGCCGCCGCCTGGCGCGGCCTCGCCGAGCACGTACGCCCCGCTCCCGACCTCCGCTTCGCCAACGGCAAGGTCAACGGCGTCATCACCGGCCTGCGCCTGGCCCGCGCCGAGCACGTGATCATCGCCGACGACGACGTAAGGTACGACCGGCACACCCTCGCCAGAATGAACTCCCTCCTCGCCGGCGCCGACCTCGTTCGCCCCCAGAACCACTTCACCCACCTGCCCTGGCACGCCCTCTGGGACACCGCCCGAACGCTGCTCAACCGCAGCCTCGGCGCCGACTACCCCGGGACGTTCGGCCTGCGCCGCTCCTTCGCCGAGCGGATGGGCGGCGGGTACGACGGCGACGTTCTCTTCGAGAACCTCGAGCTCATCCGCACCGTCAGGGCTCACGGCGGCAGGGAGATCCGCCCGCTCGACCTGTACGTGCGCCGCCTGCCTCCCGACGCCGCCCGCTTCTGGGACCAACGGGTCCGGCAGGCCTACGACGACCTGGCCCAGCCCGTTCGCATGGCGCTGTTCCTCTCCGTGCTGCCCGCCGTGGCCGCGTGTTTGCTACGCCGCAAGTACACCGCACTGGCCGCCGGCGCCGCCTTGACTGTAGGCCTGGCCGAGGTCGGCCGTCGCCGAGCCGGGGGCAGCCGGATCTTCCCCGCCACGGCCGCGTTGTGCGCCCCGATCTGGGTGCTGGAACGGGCAACCTGCAGCTGGCTCGCCCTGGCCGCCTGTTTGCGCGGCGGGGTGCCGTACGCGGGCCGAAGACTGCACCGCGCGGCCCACTCCGTACGCAGGCTCCGCCGCGACCTGCACACACAGTCGGCCCGGAAGATGGACCGGCAGGAGGTGGACCGTCCGGGTCGGGAGGGCCGGTCACCGGGTCAGGCCGGCAGGTCGGGCTCGCTCGCCGCCTTGAACCCCGCCGCCTTGTGCGACCCGTCGCAGAACGGCTTGACCGACGACAACCCGCACCGGCACAACGCGACCGTCGCCCGCCCGGCCGGAATGGACTCACCGTCCTGAGTCACCAGCTCGAACGCCCCTCGCACCAGCAACGGCCCATCCTCACACGTCGTCACCGTCACCACCCCCACCCCGGCCCCCGTCTCTGCCCTTCCCCCGGAACCCGTCACCGTCCCCCGGCCGGAACCCGTCACCGTCCCCCGGCCGGAACCCGCCGCCGTGCCCGGCCCCGGATTCAACTCCGAGCCTGACCCTGAGCCCGAGTCCAGGCCTGAGCCTGCGCCCGAGTGCGGTGTGGCGTCATCGTTGCCCATCACCGCGCCCTCGTGATCCATCGCCGCGCCATCGTCGTTCCCAGCCACGCCATCGCGGTTCATCGCGGCGTCACTGTTTTGAGGCGGCATCGCACCCCTCTCGCGCAGGCACCTTCTCAGCCGGTACCTCGACCAGAGAGCTGACTCCCCGCTCCCACCGGTCGAGAACGTGCCCGGCCCACAGGCGTTCCAGCTCCAGGGCACAGGCAGCGCCGTACAGGATGTCCTCCGCGAGCGCGGGTTCGTCGGCGTCCAGGTTCGCGCACAGGTCATGGGCGGCGATCTGCTCATGCACGGCGTCGGCCTGCACGTGCTCGTCGTAGAAGCGGGCAGCGGCGTCGTCGCCGCCGAGCCTGCGCAGGCCGGTCGCGTAGCGGCGGTTCGGCAGGGAGGAGGTCATCTCCAGCGCGGCCAGGTGCCCGGCCAGCGCGCCGCGCAGGCGACGGTGCAGGCCGAACAGGGACATGGCGTTCGAGATGGCCAGCGTGACGCCCGGTACCCGCCCGAGGTAGGCGCCGTAGGAGTCGTCCAAGCCGAGGCCGCGCATGGTGGCGCGGAACAGCTCGGAGTGCATGCGTTCCGGCCGGCCGCCGCCGTACTCGTCGGCCTGGATCTCCACCAGCGCCGCCTTCGCCGCGCCCCGCAGGCGCGGGATCGCCCAGGTGTGCGGGTCGGCCTCCTTCAGGTGGTAGATCGACCGATGGACGACGAACTCCCGGAACTGCTCACGATCGGCCTGACGGGCCAGGAACGTGGACAGGGAAGGTCCTTCGTCGTCGGCGGTCAGCTCGTTGAGCGCCCGCCGCACCCCTTCCGGCCTGTCGAGCGGCGGCCGGGGCACGGCCCGAGCCAGCGCCTCCTCCAGCCGCTCCTCCAGCACGGCCCGCGCGGCCAGCAGCCACGGGTGCCACTCCCAGCGGTCGTCCACATCCTCGAAGCCCTGGTAGTGCAGCTCGTAACAGGCGAACAGGGCCAACTGGAAGTCGTCATCCGCCAGACCACCATCGGCGACCTGCAACGGCGACGGCCACCCTTCCGCCCCGTGCCACCCGGCGAGGTGCGCGTACGCATGCGACCCCCGCCCGTCGGCCGAGCGCCGGTCGCTGAGGTGCCCGTGCGGCGGCCGCGAGTGCTGCTCCGTGAACCGCGCCTGACCCGGCCGCCCGTCCTGCGCGTGCCCGGCGCTGAACTGCGCACCCGCCGTTCGCCCGTTCGTCCGGTACGGGTACGGCTCCGGTGGATGGGCCAGCCGCTCGAACAGCAACGACGTGAGCGGCCCACGCGGCTCAGGCAGCCTCACAACACCCTCCGCTGGGCCATCCGCCGCCCCCACACATCCCCCGGACCATCCCACCCGCCATGACGGCGGTATCGCGCAGGGCATTGCCAGCGTCGCACGAGGTAATGGCGTCGCACGAGGTCACGGCGTCGCACAGGCCGATGGCATAGCGCGGAGTCACGGCATCGCCCGTAACCACCAAGCTGCCCCGAATCGCCGTGCTGCCACCAGTCACCGCGATGCGCCGGGTCACCGCGATCCGCCGGGTCACCGCAAAGCGCCAAGTCACCGTGTAGCCGGCAAGCACGCGGCTGTAGGTGGCTGCGGGTTTCCGCATGGTCGGCTGCAGTCACAGGCACCTCCTCGACCTCGCCACTGCCCCCAGCGGCACGCGAGAAACAGCGCCCAGCATGACGCTGACCTGCTCAGACGACCTCGGGCTTCCCGCTCGTCAGAGCGCCCCGCCGAGGAGAGTGAGCACTCCTTCCCGCGTGCTCAGCGCCCACTGCCGAAGAAGCGAGCACTCCTTCCCGGTTATCAGCGCCCACCGCCGAGGAGGGCGAGCAACTCCCGCTCCCGCCCCGCGCTGAGCCCCGCCCGCCGCTCCCGGTCGAGCCCCTGCTCGCGCTCCCACGCCAGCAGGTCCGTGAGCAGGTCGGCCCGGGGGCGGTGGCGCAGGCCGGCGGACAGGGCGGCCTGGCCGGAACGGGACGACCAGCCCTCCCAGCCGGGCTCGACCAGCCACATCGGCAGCGACTCAGGCCCCATGTACTCGGCGACCCCCTGCTCAAGCAGCCACGCCGAATCGGCGGTGACCACCGGCCCGGTGTGGCCCCCGATGGTGCGGCACAGCTCGATCCACTCGCCGAACGGCACCTGCGGCCCGACCGTGTTGTACGTGCCGGTGGTGCCGGTCTCGGCGCAGTCAAGCAGCCAGGCCGCCAGGTCGCGTGCGTCGATCACCTGGGTGGAATCGCCGGAAGAGTCGGGCACGAGCAGCGGCGCGTGCGGATCACGGGCGGCCCGCGCCACCCAGTAGCCGGAGCGCCCGCTGTGGTCGCCGGGCCCGCCGATCAGCCCGGCCCGCGCGATGAGCAGCCGGTCGCCCAGCGCCTCGGCCGAAGCCTGCTCGCAGGCGGCCTTCGCCTCCCCGTAGAGCTCCCTGTCGGCCTCGTCGACGTCGGTCGGCTCCAGCAACGGCGACGACTCGTCGGCGCCGGGCACCCCGTGATCGGCGTAGGCGCTGACGGAGGACACGTAGACCCAGTGCTTCGCCCGCTCGCCGAGGGCCGCCAAGGCGCCGCGCACCTGGCCCGGCTGCCACGAGACCTCCACGACCGCGTCCCAGTCTTGACGCCGCACCTGCTCATACGCGTCCGCGGCCCGCCGGTCCGCCGCCACCAGCGTCGTGCCGTCGGCCACGGGGCCGCTCTCGCCGCGCGCCAGGCACGTCACCGCGTGACCACGCCCGGCCGCCTGCCGCGCCACCTCGCGCCCCAGCCAAGCCGTCCCGCCAAGAATGAGTACGTTCATGCCAGCACTCAATCACCCGCCACGAGGTGATGCGGGTGAGGTTCGCAGGTGGCGTAACCTCGCGTGACGCGCAGCGGGCGGCGGCGATGTGAAGCGAAGGGCGGCGCGAATCGGACGGCGGTGATGTGGTGCCGGTCCAGCCGAATGGTCCAAATGACGCTGGGCGCGGTCAACCACTCTCGGGGCCTGGCAGTGGCAGGGCCGTTTCGTCAGCCGCTCGACGGCCTATGCGGGCCGGCAGTATTTCGCCATCCCGTCCTCAAGTCCTCTTCCCCATCCGAGCATGTAGCCATCGGCATATCCGACGCCGTAGGCGTCCGGCGGCCAATTCGGCCAGCCCATGACATCCGAGCAGTGTTCCCGGGCGCGGACTTCCCCTTCTTGGTAACCTTCGGAAAGCCCGGTGGCGTGACCCTTCTGATACCAGGAGCGGCCGTCGTCCGGCGGCTCCATCACCGCTGGTGCGGCGCCTGTCTCCGCGATCGGGCCGGCCGATGAGTGTGCTGCGATCGGACAGAGCGCCGTCCCGGCGACGAGGGCGGCTCCGAGAATGATCGATCGGGTGCGGCGAGCCATGCGTGTCATGCGTGCCATGCGCTTCTCCTCTCTCGAAAGGCGATGTCCACCTTGGTACGGGCGACTGCTCCGGAAAGGGTGAGGATTTTGCGCGCGCATAAACGACGGTTGAACGGCGGTCGGCTGCCGGACAAGTGAATTGACCAGCCGGATTACCGTTCGCTCTCTCCACTCTATGACATGGCCGCCGGCGATCCTCAAGCCCGCTCGATTCAAATCTCATCCATAGGCGTTCGACTCCCCGACCGGGGCCGATGCGTTTCTCGTGTGGTGAAACCGAGGAGTCGGAGTCCGTCTGCTGGGTGGCCGTCCGGGCGGGCGAACAGTCGTCCCAGGGTGCTGGCGGCCAAGCGTGGGCGGATCGAGCGGCTCGGCGGGCAGGCGGCTGGCGACGGTGAGGTGCTCCAAGTGGCCGCGAGAGCACCTCGATCGGGGATGACGGCACGCGAACGCGGCCCCTGTTCTTGATCGACTGGCGTGGACAACCAACGATCATCAGGAGCCGCGTTCGTCATGTGCACCCCGGGGTGCCCTCAACACCTGCCTCATCGAGCCGGCGAACGTCCATCGCCCGACATCGCGACGGCCTTGACCTGGGTCCGAGTCCGGAAGGTTCGGGGCACCTCAGAGCCTCATGCGACCTCGCTGCTGTGTCCGCATGAGGTGCAGGCTCTCGTGGTACTTCCATCGTGGCGCGTGCACGCGCACGGGAAGGAGCCGCAGTAGCGAAGGTCGAAGTCCGGCCAGTCGCCCTCACCCCGAATCCTGGCGTCTCCGAAGCTCATGAAGTGGAACATACGGTCATCCGGACCGTCGTTGACGATCTGAATGCGCCAACTGCTTTCCGGGCGGGCGAGTGTGACGCGTACGAGGTACACGCCGGAGTTCTTCCGCATCCACGTCGCCGAGCCCGCAGTACGGTTCTCGGCGCCGATGACCTCTTGTTCCTCGGGGAATTCCTTGACCTCCACCGTAGGTCCCGCGTCGGCCTTAAGACGGATCAGCGGCGGCCTGCCGCCATCCTTGCGGCCGTCGGCAGGGAAGGTCGTCACTCGTATCAGTGCCGTCTGGTCCGCGTTGGACGTCTCGATGTCCATGAATTCGCTCGACTCACCGGCGTCGAGCTGCAATGGAGCCGACGAAGCAGTGAAAGTGTCACTTTTCATGTGATGCCTCCCGATGAATTCACCAAAAAACGGGGGGCGTCTCCAGCTGTTAATTTCCCCGCCGGCCTTCCGGCACACGGCGTCGTCGGTAAACGGGAATCTATTCTTCCCCCACAAGAATTCAGAGTGATGGTGAGTTGCAAAGAGCTCAGGCGTGACCGGGTCGCCGATTCCGGATGAGCCTGATGCCGGCCGACCGCTGTTGCCGAACCTGGCAGGCCGTGGAGTCAGCGCTCGGGGAGGGGCGGGGTGTGAACCCGCTCCAGCACGACGACCGGGATCTGCCTGCCGGCGACCGCCTCGAACTCGGCGAACTTCGGGACGAGCGCCACCTCCTGCGCCCAGAGCCGCTCGCGCTCCGCGCCCTCGGCGAGCCGGGCCACGACCGGCACCCTCTCCGTGCCCACCTCGACGGTGGCCTGCGCATTCGCCATGAGGTTGTGGTACCAGACCGGATGATGCGGACTGCCGCCGTGGGTGCCGAAGATGGCCCAGCCGTCGCCGACCGGCTGGTAGAACAGCGGGCTGATCCGCTCGCGCCCGGTCTTGGCCCCGGTGTGGTGCACCAGGATGAGCGGCATGCCCCGCTCGTCGAACCCGGGAATCCGGGGCGGGATGGGCCGGCCTGCGGCGAAGTCCTCTTCGCTGCTCCAGGACACGTACCCGGCGTTCGCTCGGAACTCGGCGATGATCCGGTCATTCCAGTTGCCGGGAGCCTCGGCTGCGGTGGTCGTGGACGAGTCGGACATGGCATCCCCTTCTGCTATCCGGAGCACTTGCTCCTCAAAGTAGCACAAGGCGGAGCATGCGCTCCGGATAAGAAGGTATGCTCGGCCCTATGGCAGTGGCTGAACCGGAGAACACCGCCCGGCGCCGCCCGCCGCGCGTGGACGCGATCCGTAACCGGGAAGCGATCGTCGAGGCCGCCGCCGAAGTGCTGGCCGAGCAGGGCGTCGCGGTGGACGTACGCGAGATCGCCCGCCGCAGCGGGGTGGGCATGGGCACCCTCTACCGGCATTTCCCGAAGAAGGAAGATCTCGTTCACACGGTCCTGCGCAGGGACTTCGCGAAATGGGCGGAATCAGCACGCCAGGCGGCGATCGAGGCCGGGGACCCCTGGGCGGCACTGACCACCTTCTACCAGCAGGCCCTGACCGGCTACGCCCGCCACCGCGCGATCATGGAGAACTTCGCGCTGACCTGGGCCGACCCCGATCTGGAGGGCATCCACCAGCTTCGCCTCGTCATCGAGCACCTGTGCGCCCGCGCCGGCGCCATGGGCCTGCTGCGCCCCGGCGTGACCACTGATGACCTGCTGCTCCTGCTGGTCTCGCTGGGCCACGCCGTCCAGATCACCGACGAGTGCCGCCCGCAGATGTGGAACAGGCTGCTGCGCATCTCCCTCGACGGCCTGCGCGCCGACCACCGCGCACCACTTCCCCCCGACACCGCCCGGTGACCGCGCGGTACGTCAGCCGAACGAGATGACGCGGCGGCCGCCGCCCGAGGAGCCGGCCGCCATGGAGGCCAAAGTCTCCGGGGCCTGGTCGAGGGTGATGGGCGTGACGCGGGGCAGGATGCCGTGCCGTGCCGAGAAGGCCAGCGTGTCGCGTGTGTCGTGCGGAGAGCCCGACGGTGAGGCCATGACCCGCAGCCGGTTGAGCACCATGGGCTGAACGGGAAGGGTGAGCGGTGCGGCGTCGTAGCCGCAGAGCACGAGCGTGCCGTCGGGGGCGAGCCCTCCGAGGGTCGCGGCAGCGGCCTCGGTGGAAGGGGCGGAGTTGAGTATGACGTCCGCGCCGCCGCCCCACGCCTTGAGCGCCTCGGCCGGGTCGGTGTCGCGGGTGGCGACGTACAGGTCCGCGCCGAGCTCCTTGGCGATCGCCGCGCCGTCGGCCCGGCGGCCGATCACCGCGACGCGGGCGCCCATCGCGACGGCGTAGCGTACGGCGAGCTCGCCGACGCCGCCGGCGCCGATGACCGCCACCCGCGAACCCGGCGTCGCCCCGGCCCTGCGCAGGCCGTTGAACGCGGTCAGCCCCGCGCACAGCAGCGGCGCCGCCGCCACCGGGTCGAGCTCGGGTGGCAGTGGGGTCACGTAGCCGCCCTTGAACAGGCCGTACTCGGCGTACCCGCCGTCGGTGACGATGCCGGTGATGCGCTTGGACGGGCACAGGATCTGCTCGCCGGACACGCAGTAGTCGCAGTGACCGCACGAGTCGTACAGGAATTGCGCCCCGACCGCGTCGCCCACGGACAGGCCGGGGACGCCGGCGCCGAGCGCGGCGACCGTGCCGGTGATCTCGTGGCCCGGGACGATCGGGAAGCGGGCGAACGGGAAATGTCCCTGTACGAGGCTGAGGTCGGTGTAGCAGACACCACAGGCGGTGATCTTGATCAGCACCTCGCCCGGCCCCGGCTCGGGGACGTCGCGTTCGGTGAGTGACAGCGGGGCGTTCACCCCGGTGGCGAGCGCTGCGCGCATGACGGTTTCCTCCTCGGCTGCCGTGGATGTGGCGGATGGTCCCATCGCGGAAGCTCCTGGTGGAAGAAAGGCAGGGCCCCCGCGCGCCGCCTCTCCCAGACTGCCCCTGGAGGGGGACCGGGGAACGCCCTCAGCCTGGGGTGCTCAACCCCAGCTTCCGAGGAGGCCGAAGGCCGGGCCCGGGGTGGCGCGCCACACGTCGGCCGGGTCGAGGGCGTGCAGGGCGGGCACAGCCTGCGGATCGTCGGGGACGAACCAGAGCAGCCGCTGCGCGGCGTCGGCCGTGACGATGCTGTTGCAGGTGACCTTGAGCACGCCGAGCGCCGGGTTGACGATGCGCTTGTACTCCTCGTGCCGCGCCCCGACCTCCCGCGCCCGCCACAACCCGGCGAACTCCTCGCTCGTGGCCAGCAGATGGCGGACCAGCTCGCCGCTCGCCCGGTCGGCGGGGCCGCGGCGGGCGACCGCGGCGCGGACGTCGGAGACGAGCAGCCTGGAGTGGTACGCGTGGTCCTCGGGAGGATAGAGATCACGGGTCGCCGGGACGGTGAACCAGTGGTGCAGGAAACTCGCCCGCACCCCGGTCAGCCCCGCCTGCGGGCCGACGAGGACCTGCGCGGCGTGGTTCTGGACCACCACCTCGTGCAGGTCGGTGATCACCATGGCGGGGGTGTCCTCCAGGCGCTCCATGAGCTGGCGCAGTGCGGACTGCAGGTGCGGGGGCCGGGCCGCGTACGGTGCGGGCCGCCCCGCCAGGTGGAACAGGTGGTCGGTCTCGTCGGGGCCGAGGCGCAGGGCGCGGGAGAGCGCGTGCAGGACCGGCTCGGACGGGATCTGCCCGCGACCCTGCTCCAGCTCGGTGTAGTAGTCGGCGGACAGGCTGGCCAGCCGCGCCACCTCGTCGCGGCGCAGGCCCGGCACCCGCCGCCGGGTGCCGGGCGGCAGACCGACCGACTCCGGGGCCAGCCGGTCTCTGCGTGACTTCAGGAACGAGCCCAGCTCGGCGACGTCCACGGCAACCCCCTCCTCGCCTCCACTCTAGGAGCCGTGGTCGGTCTCCAGGTGCAGCCGGAGCAGGTCGGCGCCGTAGTCGTTGCCGTTGGGGGTGCGGACGACCGTGTGGATGTGCTGCCGGGTCGGCTCCCCGCCGGGGCCGCGGTCGTCGCCGTACGCGATGGGGGCCTGGGCGTCGTACTCGATGAGCACGACGGGGCTGTGCACGCGGTAGTAGAACGCGGAGTCGTCGCCGGTCTCGCCGAGCCAGCAGAAGTACGTCTGGTCCAGGTGCTCCTCGACCTCCTTCATCCGTACGGCCGCGTGCCCCTCGTCCAGGTAGCCGACGTAGACGCGGACCAGGTCGAGCAGGGTGTCCCGCTGTTCAGGGGTGAACCGGGAGGCGGCCAGGCCCGCGTAGGGGAGCCGGAGGTTGTCGGCGCCCGCCCCCGCCTTCATGTTGGCTCCGCGCTTCACCTCCGTCGTGGAGATCACCTCGGCGCGCTGCTCCGGGGTGAGCGCGTGCAGCAGCGCGAGCCCGGCCTCGGTCTCCCTGGTGAACACGGTGATCCGCTCGCCCCGGTACGTGGCCGACGTCGGCTCCGAGCCCATGAACGTCGGCGTCATGACCACCTGGTCCTTGAGCACGAAGCAGTTGACGGCCAGGTGGTGGCCCTCGAACTGGAAGCCCCATGGCTGCGTGGCGGACGGCGTGCCCATGACCGTGAAGAAGTAGTGGCCCTCGGTGAGGGTCTCCCTGCCGCCGCCGGCCTGCTCGCCCAGGAACGCGTTGAGCTTCATGATGTTGCGGGTCTGGGTGAGCCCCTCGGCGGAGAGTGCCGCCTCCAGCACCGCGTAGCCCTTGGCGCGCTGGGCCTTGGTCAGGTCGCCCATGCGGACGCCCTTGCGGTCGAAGCCGTCGAGGTTGCTCCAGGTCAGCCACTCGTCGGCGCGTACGTCGTACAGCGTCTCCCGTCGCTGCGCCGCGGGCAGGCCCTTGAGGAACGCCTTGGCCGCCTTGACGAGGGCGGCGGTCGACACACCCGTGGAGTGGATCGCGTACAGGTCCTCGACCACCTTGCCGTCGGTGGTGACGCCGACGAAGTCGTCGTAGGAGAGCTCGCCGGGCCTCGGCGCGGCCCCGCCTGGGGGAGGCGCGCCGGAGGAGCGGGCGGCGCTGGCCGGGGCGCCGCCGGGCGAGCTCGGGGAGCAGCCGGTCATGGCCGCCACCGCGGCGGCGCCGCCGAGCAGCAGCGCCCGGTTCAGCAGCCAGCGGCGGGAACGTTCGGTCTCGGGGTCGCGCGCAGTGTGTCCGTGCATGGGTCTCAACCTCTACCAGGCGAATGAGGGAAGCGTGAACAGAGCCGGCGAACTCGCGCCGAGCCGGGCCGGCGTCCCGAACGCGACGAGCCGCCGGGTCGGCGTCCCGAACGCGACGAGCCGCCGGGCCGGCGTCCCGAACGCGACGAGCCGGTCAGCGGCCCGAACGTGACAAGCCGGGTCAGCGGCCCGAGGCGGCGAGACGGACCCGGCAGGCCAGTTCGACGGAGAAGCGCACGTCCGGCTCGTTGAGGTCGAGGCCGAGCGTCTGCTCGATCCGCCTGACGCGGTAGTTGACCGCGTTCGCGTGCAGGTTGAGCTCCGCACCCGCCCGCGCCAGCGAGTTGCGATGACCCAGGTAGGCGACCAGCGTGCGCATGGCGATGGTCGCGCGCTCAGGCCCGAGCGCGTCGAGAGGGGCCAGGATGTCGTCCAGCAGCGACCGGCTCAGCGGCGAGGCGTAGAAGTCGAGCAGCACCCGGCGCAGCCCGGTGACGTCGGTGACCTCGATCCCGCCCGCCCGGCCGCCGGCGACGGCCGCGTCGGCGGCGATGTGCGCCTCCGTCGCCGACTGCCGCAGCCCGGCCGCGCCGCTCTGCGGCGTGCCGAGCCCCACGGTGAACGCCCACTCCTCGCCCGCGACCGAGCGGGCGTGGGCGGCCACGGCCTCCATGACGTCGCGCAGCCGCCGCTGGTGGTCGGCGGCGCCGGCCTCCTCCGAGGCCACCATGACGATGTCGTCGTGGAAGGTGGCCAGGTGCCACACCTCGTCGCGCCGGTCCACGAGTTGCAGCGCGTGCAGCTCGACGGAGGACGCGAGCACGGCGGGCGGGCGCTGCTCGGGATCGTGGCGGTGGGTGGGGATGAGCCAGGCGACCGCGTGGGAGAGCGACACCGGCAGCCCGGCGCGGGTGGCCTCGACGGCGAGCCGGTCGATGCGCGCCGACTCGGCGAAGACGAGCTCGACGATCAGGTCGGCGCGCGAGCGTACCGGCCCGAACCTGGCCTGGAGCTGCCGTTGCAGGATGCGGGAGAGCATCGCGGCGATCACCGGGAGCGCCACCGTGACGGACGCGTCGTCGTGGTCGGCGACCAGGCGCCCGACCGGCACCTCGCCCACGCAGACGGCGTGCGGCTCCGACCACGGCACGCCCGGGTCCTCGACGAGGGTGAGCCGGGCGCCGAGCGCCGCGCCGACCTCGTCGAGCACGGCCTCCATCGGCCGTCCAGGGGCGTCTCCTGCCGCCGCCGTGGCCCGTGCGATGGCGTACTCGGCCCTGGACAGCGCCTCCTCGGCGCCGCCGCGGATCGCGCGGTCGAGCAGCACCGCGAGCTCGGACGGCGTCACCGCGCTCATCAGCACCGGCAGCCCGCCGCGCTCGGCGAGCGCGCGGGCGGTCTCGGCGATCGGGAAGTCGCCGGCGAACACGATGCCGGCGCAGCGCGCGCCGATCGCGTGCCTGATCGCGATGTCCACCTGGTACGGCCGCGGCACCGCCCCATGAGGCATGGCCACGATCACCAGCCGGCCCGGCGAAGCCTGCCGCAGGTCGTCCTTGGCCACGATCTGCACGCCCGACACCGCGACGCCCTCGGGATCGCCCGCGACGTACCGGATGCCCATGCGCTCGCCCTGGGCGACGATGTCCGCCAGCCTGGCTTGTTCCATGAGCACAGTCTGGCGTGTTTCTCTGGGTGCTCGGCACATTGTTGGGTTTGACCCGGCTCCCTAGCCTCAAGACATGCCCGACCAGGACCTGCCTACCGGAGGCGGCGGCGCGCCCGTGCACCCGCCCGCCGCCACGACCACCTCCGCGCACCCGCCCGCCGCGACCGCGTCCCCGCGCTCGACAGTCGCGTCCCCGCGCTCGACCGCCGCGTCTCCGAGATCGACCGCCGCGACCGCCGCGACCGCCGCGACCGCCGGGACCACCGGGACCACCGCGCCGGCGCGCCTGCGCGAGATCGCCGCGGCCGACGTCGCCGCCCTCGCGGCCGGCGCCGCCGTCTTCGGCACGGGCGGCGGCGGCGCCGTCCAGACCGAGCAGCTGGCCGTCGAGTCGGCGATCGAGAAGCACGGCCCGGTGCCCGTCGTCACCGTCGGCGAGCTCACCGAGGACGACGCCGTGATCGTGCTGTCGGCGATCGGGGCGCCGTCCGTCGGCATCGAGATGCTGCCCGCCGAGGGCCAGACGGAGACGATCGTCCGCGAGGTCGAGCGGATCACGGGCCGCCCGATGACGGCGGTGATGGCGGCCGAGATCGGCGGCAGCAACGGTGTGGCCCCCGTGGGCTGGGCCGCGGGGATGGGGCTCAAGGTCCTCGACGCGGACGGCATGGGCCGCGCCTTCCCCCAGGGCACGATGATCTCGATGAACGTGGCCGGGCTGCCGAGCGAGTTCGCCGTCATGGCCGACACCATCGGCAACGTCTCGGTGCTGCGTACGATCAACCTCGCCTGGCTGGAGCGCCACGCCCGCGCCATCACCGTGGCCAGCGGCGCGATCTCGCTCGGCGCCCACTACGTGCTCACCGCCAAGACCGCCCCCGGCGCCGTCATCGAGGGCACGGTGAGCCGCGCCGTCCAGGTCGGCCGCCGCCTGCTCGCCGCGTCCGAGCCCGTCTCCGAGCTGGCCGCCGAGCTGGCCGCCACGGTCGTCGTCTCCGGCAAGGTGATCGACGTCGAGCGCAACACCGAGGGCGGCTTCACCCGCGGGTCGGTGACCGTCGAGGGCGTCGGCTCCGACCGCGGCCGCCTCGCCCGGGTCGAGATCCAGAACGAGAACCTGGTGATCATCGAGGACGGCGTCGTCGTCGCCAGCGTCCCCGACCTCATCACCGTGGTCGACTCCGAGACCGGCGAGGCGATCTCCACCGAGCTGCTCCGCTTCGGCCAGCGGGTCAGCGTGCTGGCGTGGGCGTGCGACCCGCTGTGGCGGACCGAGCGAGGGCTGGAGCTGACCGGCCCCAGGGCCTTCGGATACGACCTCGACTACGTCCCGTTCGACGGAGGACGCCGATGAACGCCCGCACCGACCTGTCCGTCGGCATCGACGTCGGCGGCACCAACACCGACGCCGTGGTGATCTCCCCGTCGGGCGAGGTCATCGCCTGGACCAAGAGCCCCACCACCGGCGACGTCACCGGCGGCATCAGGTCGAGCCTGGCCTCCGTGCTGGACCAGCTCGGCCCCGACCGGGACGCGGTCTCCCGCGTGATGCTCGGCACGACGCACGCCACCAACGCGATCGTGCGCCGCCGCGACCTGGGCCGGGTCGCCGTGATCCGGCTCGGGGCGCCGGCCTCCACCGTCCACCCGCCGCTCGCCGGCTGGCCGGCGGACCTGCGCCAGGCGGTCCTGGCCGGGTACGTGCTGGCCGGCGGCGGGCACCTCGTGGACGGCTACCCCATCGCCGAGCTGGACCGCGACGCCGTCCGCCGGCTGCTCGACGAGCTGGAGGGCCGCTTCGACGCGGTCGCCGTGTGCGGCATCTTCAGCCCGTCCTTCCCCGAGCAGGAGCTGGAGGTGGAGGCGCTCGTCCAGGACCACGTAGGCGTGGACGTGCCGATCTCCCTCAGCAGCGAGATCGGGGCACTGGGCCTGCTGGAACGCGAGAACGCGACCGTGCTCAACGCCGCGCTCTACGCGGTTGCGCGCGACATCACCTCCGCGCTCACGACCGTCGTCGTCGAGCACGGGCTGGACGCGGCCACGTTCTTCGCGCAGAACGACGGCACGTTCATGGCCGTCGAGTACGCCGCCCGCTACCCCGTGCTGACGATCGGCTCCGGCCCCGCGAACTCGATCCGCGGCGCCGCCGCCCTGTCCGGCGCGGACGACGCCATCGTCATCGACGTCGGCGGCACCACCAGCGACCTCGGTGTCCTGGTCGGCCGCTTCCCCCGGGAGTCGACGCTGCCCCGCGAGGTCGGCGGCGTACGGACGAACTTCCGCATGCCGGACATCCTCAGCCTCGGCGTCGGCGGCGGCACCATCGTGGACGTGGCCGCGGGCACGCCGGGCACCGACTCGGTCGGCTACCGCATCGCGGAGGAGGCGCTGCTGTTCGGCGGCTCCACCCCGACCCTCACCGACGCGGCGGCCACGGCCGGCGCGGTCGTGGCGGGCAGGGAGCTGCCGCCGCTGGACCGCCCGGTACGCAAGGGGCTCGCGGAGGCGCTGGCCGTCGCGCACGACCGGATCGAGTCGGCCGTCGAGCGCATGTCGCTCGGCCGTACCGGGCTGCCGCTGGTGGTGGTCGGCGGCGGCGAGTTCCTCGTCCCCGACCGGGTCCTCGGCGCCAGCGAGGTCGTCAGGCCGGAGCGCGGCGCGGTCGCGAACGCGGTCGGCGCCGCCATCGCCCTGGCCGGCGGCCGGGCGGACCGGCTGTGCGCGGTCGCCGACCGCGTGGCCGCCATCGAGGAGGCCAGCAGGGCGGCGATCGACAAGGCCGTGCAGGCGGGGGCCGACCCCGCCCGCGTCGAGGTCATCGACGTGCTGGAGACGCCGGTGACGTACGTGACGCAGCCCACGCTCAAGGTCGCGGTCAAGGCCGCGGGGCCGGTGGCCCACATCGGACGAAAGGAACCGACATGAGCAGACACGGCAAGGCGTCCGCGACAGTCGCCGTCATCCTGGCCGCAACCGGCCTGACGGCGTGCGGCTCCGCGCAGAGCGGCGGTTCCGCCGCTCCGGCCGGGCAGACGGGGGCCGGGACGTACGTCTCCGGCGGCGTCTTCGTCAAGGCGATCTCCGCCGACCCCGGCCACCTCGACCCGCTGACCGGCGTCTCACTCGCGGCCCGCGAGATGGTGGGGTACGCGTACGAGTCGCTCGTCTACTCCACCCCCGACGGGAAGTTCGAGCCCTGGCTGGCCACCCGCTGGGAGCTGGGCGAGAAGAAGATCACCTATACCCTGCACGACGGCGTCACCTGCTCCGACGGCAAGCCGTTCACCGCGCAGACGGCGGCCGACAACATCAACTACCACGCCGACCCCAAGCACGCGACCTTCTACTACGGCTCCCAGATCCACAAGGGCGTCTCGGCCAAGGCGGAGGGCAACACGCTCACCGTCACCACCAAGGAGAACGACCCCTTCCTGCTCGCCAACACGGGGACGGTCGAGATGGTGTGCGGGGCGGGCCTGGCCGACCCGGCGAAGCTCAAGACCACGACCGACGGCACCGGCCTGTACACCCTGGGCGGCTCGACCCCCGGCTCCACCTACTCCTACACCAAGCGCAAGGACTACGCCTGGGGCCCGAAGGGCGTCACCAGCGAGACCAAGGGCCTGCCGGACAGCCTGGAGATCCGCGTGGTCACCGACGAGAGCACCGCGGCCAACCTGCTGCTCTCCGGCGAGATCAACGCGGCCGTCGTCCTCGGCACCGACCGCAAGCGCCTCGACGGCGCCAAACTCGGCTCGGTCGGCGTGCGCAACCCGGTCGGCGAGATGCTGTTCAACGAGCGCGCCGAGCGCCCCACCTCGGATCCGCTCGTCCGCCAGGCCCTCGTCACGGCGCTCGACCGCAAGGCGATCGGCGACGTGGTGAGCGACGGCTCCGCGATGGACTCCAAGTCGCTGGTGGTCAAGAACCCGCTCCTGTGCGTGGCCGGCGGCCCGAAGTGGACGCTTCCCGCCACCGACCTGGCCAAGGCCGGATCCCTGCTCGACCAGGCCGGCTGGCGGCTCGGCGCGGGCGGCAAACGGGAGAAGGACGGCAAGCCGCTGACCGTGAAGTTCATCTACGACGCGGCCACGGGCACGCACGCCCCCGCCGCCGAGCTCGTCCAGCAGACCTGGGACAAGCTCGGGGTCACCACCAAGCTCTCGGCGAACGACGCCAACGCCTGGTCGGAGCAGCTGTTCCAGACCTTCGACTGGGACACCGGCTTCGTGCAGATCGCGCCCGGCGGGCCGGTGACGGTGACCACGTTCTTCGCCGGGGCGACCCCGGACAAGGGCGGCAACAACTTCATGTTCGTCGACAACCCCGAGTACGAGGCCCTGGCCAAGAAGGCCGCCACCGCCACGCCGGAGACGACGTGCGACCTGTGGCAGCAGGCCGAGGCCGCGCTGGTCGAGCGGACGGACGTGTTCCCGCTGGCCGACAACGAGCAGCGTACGTTCCTGTCGGGCGTCGAGCTGGAGCAGCCGAACTTCGTCGCGCCCACCACGATCAGGATGCTGGGGTGAGGTGACACCATGGCGATCTCTCCGGCCACCCCCACAGGCCCGTCAACTGGGCCGACGCCCGCAGGACCGGCAGCAGGACCGGCCGCGCCCGCCGGGCCGGACCAGGCGCGCCGGGGGGATCGCCACGCCCTCCCGAGGTTGTCGCCACGCGCCTCGTTCGTGCTGCGCCGCCTCGGCCGGGCGCTGGTCTCGCTCGCCGTCGTCGTGGTCGCCACGTTCCTCGTCGTGCACTTCGTGCCCGGCGACCCCGTTCGCGCCGCGCTCGGCCCCAGCGCCACCCCCGAGCTGGTCGAACGCACGCGGGCGGAGCTGGGCCTCGACCAGCCGGCCTGGCGGCAGTTCACCGGCTACCTGACCGGCCTGCTCCACGGCGACCTCGGCGTCTCGCTGCGCTCCCACCGCCCGGTGGCCGACACGCTCGCCGACCGTTTCCCCACCACGCTCGCCCTCTCCGTGCTCTCCTTCCTCGTGGCCGCGCTCGGCGCCGTGCCCATCGGCGTCGCCACGGCGGTCGCGGCGCGCGGCGGTCGCAGGCGCGCCGCGGGCGCCGGGGTCTCCTGGGTGCTCAGCGGCTTGATCGCCGTCCCGAACTTCCTGCTCGCCGTCGGCCTCATCGCGCTGTTCGGCGTCACATTGAACGCGCTGCCGGTGGCCGGATGGGGCGGGGCCGCCGAGGCCGTGCTGCCGGTCGCCGCCCTGGCCGTCGGGCCCCTGGCCTATCTCGCCCGCATCGTGCACGTGGAGATGCTGGCCGTGCTGGAGACCCCGTACATGACGACCGCGCGCGGCAAACGGCTGCCCGCGCGCCTGCTCTACCTGCGGCACGCGCTGCCCAACATGATCACCGCCGCGCTCACGACCGGAGGCCTCATCCTCACCGGACTCGTGGCCGGCACGGTGCTCATCGAGGCCGTGTTCGTCATCCCCGGGCTCGGGTCGACGATCGTCTCGTCGATCACGGCGAAGGACTACCCGATGATCCAGGGGGTCGTCCTCGTCTACGCCGCCCTCGTCCTCGGCCTCAATCTCCTCATCGACCTGGTTCTCGCCACCCTCGACCCCCGTTCGTCGATCATGGAGGGCTGACATCGTGCGCTCCGGCCTCCCGCGCGGGCTGCGCGGCCCGCAAGGCGTCGTGACCGTTCTCGGCGTGCTCGCGCTGCTGCTCGTCATCGTGCTGGCGCCGTACGTGTGGGGCGACGCCGCCTCCGCGACCTCCGTGGCCGAGCGGGTCCAGGGGCCGAGCGCCGCGCATCCGTTCGGCACCGACGACCTCGGCCGCGACGTGCTGGCCCGGGTGCTCATCGCGGCCCGGCTGTCGGTGCTGCTCGCGCTCGGGGCCACGGCCGTCGCCGTGGCCGGCGGGATCGTGCTCGGCGTGGTCGCGACCGTGCTGCCCCGGCCGCTGCGGCGGCTGGTCAGCGCGTTCATCGACATCCTGCTGTCGTTCCCGTGGCTGCTGCTCGCGCTGTTCTTCTCGGTGATCTGGGGCGCGACCGCGAGCGGCGCCATGCTGGCGGTGGGGTTCGCGGGGGTGCCGTCGATCGCGCGGCTGACGTACACGCTGGCCTCCTCCGTGACCGGGCGCGACTTCGTCCGGGCCGCCAGGATCGTCGGCGTCGGGCCGATCGGTGTGATCGTCCGCCACGTGATCCCCAACATCGCGCCGCCGATGCTGGTCAACACCGCCGCGTACGCCTCCACCGCGCTGCTGTCCTTCGCCGGGCTGTCGTTCCTCGGCCTCGGCGTGCAGGCCCCTGACTTCGACTGGGGCCGGCTGCTGCGCGAGGGCATCGCGCGCATCTACGTCAACCCGATGGCGGCGCTCGGCCCCGGCATCGCGATCATTCTCACCGGTCTGATCCTCAACGCGATCGGCTCGCTGACCGGCGAGTCCGCTTCAAGGACGCCCTCGAAGCCGTACAAGGCGGGCAAAGCGCGCGCACGCGCTGCGGGCGACCCGGACGCGCTGGTGGAGGTCGAGGACCTGCGGGTGAGCTTCCCCGACCGGCGGGGCGACCTCGTCGAGCGGGTACGCGGCGTGAGCCTGACCATCAGGCCCGGCGAGACCGTCGGCATCGTCGGAGCCTCGGGATCCGGCAAGTCGGTCACCGCCATGGCCATCGCCGGCCTGCTCGGCCCCGAGGCCACGATCGACGCCACCAGGCTGAGCTTCCAGGGCATCGACATGACCGCCGCGCCGCGCACCGCCGACCGCCGCAAACTGGGCCTGGAGCTGGCCGTGGTCTTCCAGGACCCGCTCACCTCGCTCAACCCCTCGCTCACCGTCGGGCGGCAGCTCACCGAGGTCAGCAGGACCCACGACGGCGTCCCCAGGGCGGCGGCCCGCCGCCGGGCCAGGGACGTGCTCGCCTCGGTTGGGATCGCGCGCCCCGAGCGCCGCGCCCGCCAGTACCCGCACGAGCTGTCCGGCGGCATGCGCCAGCGGGCCATGATCGGGATGGGGCTCATGGGCCGGCCGCGGCTGGTGATCGCGGACGAGCCGACGACCGCGCTCGACGTGACCGTGCAGCGCCAGGTGCTGCGCGTGCTGCGCGACGCGCGGCGGCGGACCGGCAGCGCCATCCTGTTCATCTCCCACGACATCGCCCTGGTCAGCGGGTTCTGTGACCGGGTGCTGGTGATGAAGGACGGGCAGATCGTCGAGGAGGTGGCCGCGGCGCGGCTGGACGAGGCGCGGCACCCGTATACGCGGGCTCTGGTGGCGTGCGTGCCGCACATGGGCACCGACCGATCCCGCCCGCTGCCCGTCATCGACGAGAGCGGCGGCGTCGCCGAGGAGGCACGAGCGTGAGCACTCTCGAATTCGCCGGCATCAGCGTGCGGTACGGGCACGGCGCCGGCGCGCACGTCGCCGTGGACGGCGTGGACCTCACCGTCGCCTCCGGCGGCATCCACGGGCTCGTCGGCGAGTCGGGCTCGGGCAAGTCCACCCTGGCCGCCGCCGCGGTGGGGCTCGTCAGACCCTCTTCCGGCACGATCCGGCTGGACGGCGCCGACATCGCCGGCAGCTCCGCCGTCGCGCGCGCCGCCCGCAGGCGCGTTCAGCTCGTCTTCCAGGACCCGTACGCGGCGCTCGACCCCAGGATGCCCGTCGGAGCCTCGATCGCGGAGGCCATGCGCGCCACCGGCCGCCGCCCGTCCAAGGCGGACAGGCAACGCCGGGTCGAGGAGCTGCTGTCGCTGGTCCACCTCGACCCGAAGCGGGCCGGCGACCTCCCCTCGGCCTTCTCCGGCGGCCAGTGCCAGCGCGTCACCATCGCCAGGGCGCTGGCCGCCGAGCCGGACGTCGTCATCGCCGACGAGATCACCTCCGCGCTCGACGTCTCCGTGCAGGGGATCGTGCTCAACCTGCTCCGCGAGCTGCGCGCCGAGCTGGACCTGACCATCCTGTTCATCTCGCACAACCTCGCCGTCGTCCGGTACGTGTGCGACACCGTCAGCGTCATGCGGCACGGCCGGATCGTGGAGTCGGGGGAGACCGAGAGCGTGCTGTCCGCGCCCGGGCATCCGTACACGCGCGAGCTGCTGGCCGCCGTGCCGGTCATGGGGGAGCCGTTCGACCGGGAGGAGGCGGTCTGACCGCCGCGTGAGGAGGCAGGAAACGTGCGCGACGACATCTCGGCGCCGGCCACCGTAGACGGCGTCTCCGCGCGGTCGGAGGCGCTCGCCACCGTGCTCGGCGCCGTCACCGGCGACGGCGCCGTCAGCCCCCGCGACCTCGGCGCCGCCTTGGAGACGCTGGGCGTACCCGCCCCACGCCAGGAGCAGGCGCGCGAGCACGTCCACCGGGCCCACAGCGAGCACGTACGGCTGCGCCGCCGCGAGCACGAGCTGGCCGCCCTGTTCGCCAGCGCCCGCGAGCTGGCCGCGGCACGCGACGGCAAGGCGCTGCTCGAACGGCTGGTCCAGCGGGCGCACGAGATCCTCGGCTGCGACGTGACGTACCTGTCGGAGTACGACGCGCGCACCAGGGAGCTCAACGTGCGCACGACCGCCGGCGCCTACAGCGGCGAGTTCCGCCACCTGAACGTGCCCGCCGGCTACGGCCTGGCCGGCGAGGTCATCGAGCTGCGGATGCCCCGCTGGGTGCCGCGCTACAGCGAATACCTGGCGGACCGGCGCGTTCCGGACATCGACCGGGCCGTCGAGCTGGAGGGCGTCGTCTCCATCCTGGGCGTGCCGATGGTGTCCGGCGACGACGTGCTCGGCGTGCTGTTCGTGGCGACACGCGAGGAACGCTCGTTCACCCCCGACCAGATCGCGCTGCTGTCGGCGCTGGCCGACCACGCCTCCGTCGTCCTGCGGACCGCGCACACGCTGCGCGACCTGTGGCGTTCCGAGGAGGAGGCGCGCGCGGCGCTGGAGCGGCTCACCGAGCACCTGGCCGAACGGGACCGCGCCGGCGCGGTGCACCGGGAGCTCATCCAGGTCGTGCTGGACGGCGGCGGCTTCGGCCAGCTCGTACGGGCGCTCTCCTCGGCCCTGGGGCGCGGCGTCACCGTGATCGACGCGGAGGACCGCGTCATCGCCGCGTCGGGGCCCGCCGCGCCGTTCATGAGCGCGCGGGCGGGCGGCCCGGTGGAGCTTCCCCCGCGGGTACGGGCCGCCGTCGCGGCCGGCGCGCGGACCGGGCACTGCCAGGTGCTCGCCGGCGCGGACCGCGAGATGCTCGCTGGAGCGGAGCACGAGGTGGCCGCCGTCGGCGCGATGCGGGCGGGGGCGCAGGACTTCGGGGCGCTGCTGTTCGGGCCTGGTGACTTCGAGCTGGGCCCGGTCGACCGCCGCACGATCGAGCGCGCCGCCCAGGTGTGCTCCCTGCTGGAGCTGCAGCATCAGGCCGTGGCGCGGGCCGAGGGCCGGCTGCTCACCGACCTCGTCGCGGACATCCTGGACGGCCAGCCGGGCCGCCGCGACGACCTGGAGCGCCGCGCCCGCGCGTTCGGCGTCGAGCTGTCCCGGCTCGACACCGTGCAGCTCTACGTCGTCCCCGGCGAGCGGCGGGCCCGCGCCCTGGCGGCGGCGCGGCGGCACGTCGGCGCGGCCGGGCTGGCGGGGCTGAGCCACGACGCCGTGGTGGTGCTGCTGGACTCGCGCCGGCCCGGCGCCGCCCCGCACGCCCTCAGGGAGCACATCGCCCGCCACGCCGGCGGCCCGGTCCTCGCGGTGGTGCTGCCGCCCACTGAGCCGGCCGGGGCCGGTGATCCGGTCGAGGAGGCGGTGGCAGGGCTTGTCGAGTGCTTCACGCTCGCCCTGCGTACCAGCCGGCTGCTCGCCGTGATCGGGGTGGACGACGAGGTGGCGGGCACGGACGACTACCTCCCGTACGTGAGCGTGTTCGACGCCGACGCGCGCTCGCTGACCTCGTACGTGACCCGGCTGATCGGCCCCGTGCTCGACTACGACGCAGAACGCGGCACCGAGCTGGAGGCCACTTTGCGGGCCTTCGCCCGCTGCAACGCCAGCCCCACCAGGGCCGCCAGGACGCTGGGTTTCCACCCCAACACGATCCTGCAGCGCCTCGAACGCCTCGACGCCCTGCTCGGCCCCGGCTGGCGCGAGGACGATCGCTTCTTCCGCATCTCCCTGGCCGTCCGCCTGCGGGAGCTGATGAGCGCGGCCCACAGGTCATCGGCACACGAAGAGCCCGGAGGGCTGGGGTGAACACCCATGGCCCGGCCGGGCGGGCCCGGCCTACGTTGACGGGACCAGCGGCGTCGCGCGGTGATCGGTCCCGCGGCGCGTCCACCGGACGACGAGGAGCACACGTGGCGGTCAACAGCCGGATCTCCGGGATCAAGGACAGGAGCGTGGCCGAGCGGCGCGCCCTGGTGGCGGACGGCGCGGGCGTGCCGGCCGCGGCGCTGAGCGCGCTCGACACCGGCGGCCTCGCCCTGGAGCAGGCCGACCACATGATCGAGAACGTCATCGGCACGATCGGACTGCCGCTCGGCGTGGCCACCAACGTGACCGTGAACGGGCGCGACCGCCTCGTGCCGATGGTCACCGAGGAGCCGTCCGTGGTGGCCGCCGCGAGCAACGCCGCGCGCATCGCCCGCGTGCACGGCGGCTTCCACGCCTCGGGGACCGGTCCTGTGATGATCGCGCAGATCCAGGTCGTGGACGTGACCGACCCGCACGGGGCGCGCAACCGCGTCCTGGAGGCCAGGGAGGAGATCCTGGCGCTGGCCGACGCCCAGGACCCCGTGCTCGTCCGGCTGGGCGGCGGCGCGCGCGACCTGACCGCCCGAGTGCTGGAGACCCGCGCGGGCGCGCAGGTGATCGCGCACCTGCTGGTGGACGTGCGCGACGCCATGGGCGCCAACGCCGTCAACACGATGGCCGAGGCGGCCGCACCGGTGCTCGCCGAGCGCGCGGGCGGCCGCCCGCTGCTGCGCATCCTGAGCAACAAGGCCGACACCCGGCTCGTACGGGCGCGGGCGGTCTTCGACGCGGAGCTGCTCGGCGGCCCCCAGGTCGTGGACGACATCGTGGCGGCCGCGGCGTTCGCGGAGGCGGACCCGTACCGCGCCGCCACCCACAACAAGGGCATCATGAACGGCATCAGCGCCGTCGTCCTCGCCACCGGCAACGACACCCGCGCCGTCGAGGCGGGCTGCCACGCGCACGCCGCCCGCGACGGCGCCTACACCGCCCTGTCGCGCTTCGAGAAGGACCGCGACGGCAACCTCACCGGCACGCTGGAGGTGCCGATGCCGGTCGGCCTCGTCGGCGGGGCCACCCGCGCGCACCCGGTGGCGCAGGCGGCGCTCAAGATCCTGGGCGTCACCTCGGCGGCGGAGCTGGCCGAGATCATCGTCTCCGTCGGCCTGGCGCAGAACCTGGCCGCCTGCCGCGCCCTGGCCGCCGAAGGCATCCAGCACGGGCACATGCGGCTGCACGCCAGGACGATCGCGGCCACCGCCGGCGCCACGCCCGACGAGGTGCCGCGGGTCGCGGAGCGGCTGGTGCGGGACGGGAAGATCCAGGAGGAGTACGCCCGCGAGGTGCTGGCGTCGCTGCGGGGTGAACGCGCGTGAGCACGCCGCCAGGCGAGCGCTGGCGGCCCCGGCCGATCGTCGAGCGCATGGAGCGGGCCCCCGAGCGGGTGCGCGTCCACGAGGTCGGGCCGCGCGACGGGCTCCAGGCCGAGCCGGCCGTCGTCCCGGCCAGGACGAAGATCGAGCTGTGCCGCCGGCTCGCCGCGGCCGGGCTGCGCGACATCGAGGCGACGAGCTTCGTCCCACCGGCGTGGATCCCGCAGCTGACCGACGCCGCCGAGGTGCTGCCCGCCCTCGCCGACCTGGACGGCGTGCGCACCGTCGCGCTCGTGCCCAACCGGCGCGGCCTGGAACGGGCCGTCGAGGCGGGCGCCCGCCACGTCGCCGTGGTCGTGAGCGCGACGGAGAGCTTCGCCCGCGCCAACCTCAACGCCGCCAGGCAGGCGGCACTCGACACCGCCACGGAGGTGACCCGGGAGGCGCGCGGGCACGGGCTCGGCGTGCGCGGCTACGTCTCGATGGCCTTCGGGGACCCCTGGGAGGGGCCCGTGGACCGGGGCGTGGTGGCCGCCACCGCCGCCGCGCTCTTCGAGGCCGGCTGCGCGACCGTCGCGCTCGGCGACACCATCGGCGTCGCCACGCCGGGCCACGTGCACGCGATCGTGCGCGACCTGGCCGCGCTCGGCGTCCCCGCCGGCGACCTCGCGCTGCACCTGCACGACACGTACGGGCAGGCGCTGGCCAACGTGGTCGCCGGGCTCGACGCGGGCGTGCGCGAGTTCGACTCCTCGATCGGCGGGCTCGGGCGCTGCCCGTACGCGCGCGGCGCGACCGGGAACCTGGCCACCGAGGACCTGGTCTGGCTGCTGCACGGCATGGGGATCGCGACCGGGGCCGACCTGGACGCGCTCGCCGCCGTGGCGCGCTGGATCGGCGCCCGGCTGGGCCGTACCGGGCTGCCGTCACGGGTCACCACCGCACTCGCCGCCGCCGGGCGATGACGACACGACATCAGGGAGAGACAGTGACCGCTGAGATGTTTCCAGGGCTTCCGGAGCAGCCGGGCGCGCTGTCCGGGGTCGTGGTGCTCGACCTGTCCCGCGTGCTCGCCGGGCCGTACTGCGGGCAGATCCTGGCCGACTTCGGCGCGACCGTGATCAAGGTGGAGAACCCGAGGGACCCCGACGTCACGCGCGGCTTCCCGCCGTACGTGCGGGCGGGGGAGAAGGAGCTGAGCGGCTACTACGCCCAGTACAACCGCGGCAAACTGACCATCACGCTCGATCTGTCCACCGAGGCGGGCCGTACGGCGCTCAAAGACCTCGCCGCCAAGGCCGACATCCTCGTCGAGAACTTCCGCCCCGGCACCATGGCCAAGCTCGGCGTCGGCTACGACACCCTCGCCGAGGTCAACCCGCGCCTGGTCTACACGGCCATCTCCGGGTACGGGCAGACCGGCTCGCGCAGCCGGCGGCCCGCGTTCGACAGCACCGCGCAGGCGGCCGGCGGCCTGTGGTCGATGAACGGCGACCCCGGCGGCCCGCCCGTACGGGTCGGCACCGTGCTCGGCGACCTCGCCGCGACCCTGTTCGCCGTCACCGGGACGCTGCTGGCGCTGCGCCACGCGGAGGCCACGGGGCAGGGCCAGCTCGTGGACGTCGCCCAGGTGGACAGCGTCATCGCGCTCACCGAGAACGCGGTCGTCAACTACACGGTGGACGGCGACGTCGCCCGGCACACCGGCAACCGGCATCCGTGGGTGCGGCCGTACGAGCTGTTCCCGTGCCGGGACGGGCACGTGTTCTTCGGCGCCTACACCGACAAGTTCTGGCGCCTGGCGTGCGAGCTGTTCGGCGAACCCGGCCTGGCCGCCGACCCCGAGATCGACACCATGCGCAAGCGCTTCGACGAGGGCGTCTACGAGCGCAGGGTGCGGCCCGTCATCGCGCGGTGGCTGGCCGGGCGCACGGGTGAGGAGCTGGAGCGGATGGCCGGGGAGGTGCTGCCGCTCACGGTGGTCAAGTCCATCAAGGACGTGGTCGAGGACCCGGGGACCGCCGAACGCGACATGGTGGTGAGCGTCGATCATCCCGGTTTCGGGCCCGTACGGATGTTCGGCCAGCCGATCAAGCTGAGCGTCACGCCGGCGGACGTACGGCGGCCTGCGGCCGAGCTCGGCCGGGACACCGAGGTGGTCCTCGGCGCACTGGCCGGCTACGGCCCCGACGAGATCGCCGCGCTACGCGCCGCCGGCGCGATCTGAGAGCCGGGGATGACGGACGCGAGGGCAGGCATGGTGATGGCGCGGTGACGGGCGTGACGATGGACACGACGATGGACACGACGATGGACACGACGACTGGCGCGGCGACGGACACGAACGGGCTGCTCCTGCGCGACGCCCGCCGCTACGGTGACGACACCCTCACCGACGTGCACGTACGCGGCGGGCGGATCGTCGCGGCCGGTCCGGCAGGCACGGTGCCCGCCCCCGGCGCCGAGCCGGTGGACCTCGGCGGGCGCCACCTCGGGCCCGGCCTGTGGGACGAACATGTGCACTTCACCCAGTGGGTGGTCCAGAGCCGCCGCGTGGACCTGTCCGGCGCGACCAGCGCCGCCGAGACCGCCGCCCTCGTCCGCGCGGCGCTCGCCCGCACGCCCGTGCCCGCAGGGGGAGTCCTGTCCGGGTACGGCTTCCGCGACGCGCTCTGGCCCGACCGGCCCACCTTGCGCGCCCTCGACGAGGCCGCCCCCGGCACCCCGGTCGTCCTCGTCAGCGGCGACCTGCACTGCGGCTGGATCAACTCGGCCGCCGCCGCCCGGATGGGCGTGAGCGTGGACGAGTCGGGGGTGCTGCGCGAGGGCGACTGGATCGACTCGCCCGGCCTGGACGCGGAGGGCTCGCTGACGGTGGCCGACTACCGCGACGCGGCGCGGGCGGCGGCCCGGCGCGGGGTCGTCGGCATCGTCGACTTCGAGCACGCCGACAACGTCCGGCTGTGGCCCGAGCGGGTCGCGGGCGGGGTGACGAGCCTGCGGGTGGAGGCGTCCATCTGGCCCGACCGGCTGGACGACGCCCTCGCGCGGGGCCTGCGCACCGGCGCGCCGCTGGACCCCGGTGGGCTGGTGACCGTCGGGCGGCTGAAGGTCGTCGTGGACGGCTCGCTCAACACCAGGACCGCGCTGTGCTGGGACCCGTACCCCGGGCTCGACCCCGGCGACCCGCACGCGTGCGGCATCGAGAGCTACACCGCCGCGGAGCTGCGCGACCTGCTCGTCCTGGCCTGGCCCGGCGGGATCGAGGCCGCCGTGCACGCCATTGGAGACCGGGCGAACACGCAGGTCATCGACGTGTTCGAGGAGCTGGGGCGGCCGGGGGTGATCGAGCACGCGCAGCTCGTCCGGGCCGAGGACTTCGCCCGCTTCGCCCGGCTCGGGCTCGTAGCGAGCGTCCAGCCGGAGCACGCCATGGACGACCGCGACGTCGCCGACCGGCTGTGGGAGGGGCGGACGGGCCGCGCTTTCGCCTTCGCCTCGCTGCACGAGGCCGGGGTCGCCCTGCGGCTCGGCTCCGACGCCCCCGTCGCGCCGCTGGACCCGTGGCAGGCCGTCGCCTCCGCGATCAGCCGCAGCCGCGGCGAGCGCGAGCCGTGGCATCCCGAGCAGCGCCTGCCACACGGCGCGGCCCTGGCCGCCGCCTCCCGCGGACGCACCGGCTTCGCCGTCGGCGACCCCGCCGACCTGGTCGTCCTCGACCGCGACCCGACCACCGCCGACCGCGACGACCTCCGCACGATGCCCGTCGCGGGCACCTTGCTCGCCGGCCGCTGGACCTGGAGAAACCTGTGACCGGGCGTCCGACACAGGGGGCCCTGCGACCGGTATCCGGCACGGGGGTCCTGCGACTGGGCGTGTCGCACGCGAGGGCCTTGTGACCACCATCCGGACCGACGTCCCGCACGGGAGAGCTCTGTGACCACGATCACCCGGACCGACACCATCCGCCTGTGGCCCGCGCGGGCCTATCGGGACACGTTCGCGCGCGAGGACCCCGAGCCGGTCGAGGGCGGGGTGCTGCCGCCGGGCCGGCACGGGCTCTACTTCCTGCCCGACCTCGCGCTCGACGCGCTGCGTCCCGACGGCACCCCGGCCCGCGACGGCGTCGTGCCCGACATCGACCTGCCGCGCCGGCTGTTCGCGGGGGAGGAGATGACCTTCCACCGCCCGATCCGCTACGGCGAGACGCTCGACCTGACCGCCACGCTCGACCGGATGGACGACAAGCGGGGCCGCAGCGGCAGGCTCGTGTTCGTCACCATCGAAAGGACGATCGCCGGGCCGGACGGCCCTGCCGTGACCGTGCGCCAGCACGACGTCTTCCTCGGCCCCACCGGCCCAGCCCGCCCCCAGCCGGGCCCCGAGCCGGCCGAGCTGGCCTGGGACGAGCCGCTCGACCTGGGCCCCGTGCACCTGTTCCGCTACTCCGCGCTGACCTACAACAGCCACCTCATCCACTACAACGACCCGTGGGCGCGCGAGGTGGAGCGGCAGCCGGGCCTGCTCGTCCACGGCCCGCTCACCAGCATGCTGCTGCTCGACCTCGCCCTGCGCAGAAACCCGGGCCGGACCCCGGCGACGTACTCCATGCGCGCCCTCGCCCCCGTCCATCTCGGGACCCCCGTCAGGCTGGCCGGGCGGCCCGAGCCGGACGGGGCGCGGCTGTGGGTGCTCGACGCCGAAGGCGGCGCGCTCGTGAGCGCCGAGGTGCGGTTCGCCTGAATCACCCCCGTATTCCGGCTTCCTGAACCGTGGTCTAAGGTGCGGAACATGCCCGAAACGGTGGACGAGCCAGGCGTCAGTCGCGCGGCGGTCCCGGTTCGCCCGACCTCGCCGACCCCGCCGCACTCCTGACAGCGGAGATCTTCGTGTACCTGATGCGCATCGGCCCGCCCGGCGCCGAGAAGCCCGTCGTCCGCGTGGACGACAGCCACTACGTCGACGTCTCGGACGTCACCCCCGACTTCGACGAGCGATTCTTCGCCGCGGGCGGCCCGGCGCTGCTCGCCGAGCGGGTGGCGACAGGGGAGCGGCGCGCGTTCGCCGGTGAGCGGATCGGCGCGCCGATCGCCAGGCCGCACCAGATCCTGTGCATCGGGCTCAACTACAGCGACCACGCCGCCGAGACCGGCCAGGCCGTGCCGGACGAGCCGATCCTGTTCACCAAGCCGCCCAACACGCTCATCGGCCCGTACGACGACGTCCGCATCCCGCGCGGCGCCACCAAGACCGACTGGGAGGTGGAGCTGGGCATCGTCATCGGCCGGCGTACCTCCTACCTCGATTCCGTCGAGGAGGCCCGCGCCGCCATCGCCGGCTACTGCGTGGTCAACGACGTCAGCGAGCGTGCCTTCCAGATGGAGCGCGGCGGCCAGTGGAGCAAGGGCAAGTCGGCCGAGACGTTCAACCCGGCCGGGCCGTGGCTGGTCACCCCCGACGAGATCGCCGACGTCAAGAACCTGGGCATGTGGCTGGACGTCAGCGGCACCCGCCGCCAGACCGGCAGCACCGCGACGATGATCTTCGACCCGTACTTCCTCGTCCACCACCTGAGCCAGTTCATGGTGCTGGAGCCGGGTGACCTGATCAACACCGGCACCCCGCCCGGCGTCGGCATGGGCCACAAACCGCAGCTCTGGCTCCAGCCCGGCGACGTGATGGAGCTGGGCATCGACGGCCTGGGCAGCCAGCGTCAGCGGGTCGTGGGAGCCCGCTAGGTGCGCGCCCTGGTCATCACCGGCCCCGGCGAGGCCGCGGTGCACGACGTCGAGCCGCCGGTCGCCGGGCCTGGACAGGTCGTCGTGGACGTGGAGCGGGCCGGCGTGTGCGGCACCGACGTCGAGCTGTTCAGCGGCGAGATGAGCTACCTGCGTACCGGCCGCTCCTGGTATCCGCTGCGCCCCGGCCACGAGTGGTGCGGGATCGTCACCGAGACCGGCGCGGGCGTGGCGCGCGAGTGGCTGGGCCGCCGGGTCACCGGCGACACCATGCTCGGCTGCGGGCACTGCGAACGCTGCCGGACCGGCCGCCACCACGTGTGCGCGGACCTGGCCGAGGTCGGCATCAGCCGCGGCTTCGCCGGAGCCCTCGCCGAACGGCTCGTTGTACCGGTCACGGCCCTGCGTCCGCTGCCCGCCGAGCTCGACCCCGCGCTCGGCGCGCTGGTGGAGCCCGGCGGCAACGCCCTGCGCGCCGTCGGCGCCGCCGCGCTCGGCAAAGGTCAGCGGCTGCTCATCCTCGGGACCGGCACGATCGGCCTGCTGGCGGCACTGTTCGCGCGGGCCCAGGGGATCGAGACGCACCTGATGGGCCGCGACCGGGAAGGGCTGCGCCTGGCCGCCTCGCTCGGCTTCGCCGGCGTCTGGACCAGGCCCGAGCTGCCGCCGCCGGCGTGGGACGCGGTCGTGGACGCCTCCAACGCGCCCGAGTTACCCGCGCTCGCCCTCGACCTGGTCGAGCCGGCCGGGCGCGTGGTCTACATCGGCCTGGCCGGTACGCCGAGCACCCTCGACACCCGTGACCTGCTGCTCAAGGACGTCACGGCCGTGGGTATCCTGGGCGGCTCGGCCGGACTGGCCGCGGCGGCGGCCGCCTATGCCGACGGCTCGGTGGACGCCAGGCCGCTGGTGGCCGCCACGGTCGGCCTGGCCGAGACCCCCGGGGTCCTGGCCGGCCACCGCCCGCCCGGCGCCGGCCCCGGCCCCAAGATCCACATAGACCCGCACCGCTGAGCCGGAGCTCGTCGCCGTTCGTGCCGATGAAAGAGTAGGAAACGTGATGAAAGCGCCGGATTCCGCAGTCCTGGACACGGTGGAGGCCGCCGTGCCGGGAATCGCCCGTACCCGGGCCGGCGACCGGCTCGGCATGGCTCACGACGCCTCCCACTACCTGCTCACCCCGCAGGCCGTCCTGGTACCGGAGAGCGCCGAGCAGGTCGCCGCGCTGCTGCGGACGGGCCTGCCGCTCACCTTCCGCTCCGGCGGCACCAGCCTGAGCGGGCAGGGCGTCAGCGAGCACCTGCTGGTGGACACGCGCCGGCACTTCCGCGGCATCGAGGTGCTGGACGGCGGCGAACGCGTCCGCGTCCAGCCGGGCGCGGTGCTGCGGCAGGTCAACGCCCGCCTGGCCCCCTACGGCCGCAAGCTCGGCCCCGACCCGGCCAGCGAGTCGGCGTGCACGATCGGCGGCGTGGTGGCCAACAACTCCAGCGGCATGACCTGCGGCACGCACGCCAACACGTACCGGACGCTGGAGTCGATGACGGTCGTGCTGCCCAGCGGCACCGTGATCGACACCGGCGCCCCCGACGCCGACGAGCGGCTGCGGGCGCTGGAGCCCGCGCTCGCCGACGGGCTGGCCCGGCTGCGCGACCGCGTGCGCGGCGACGCCGAGTCGGTGCGCCGTATCACCGCCCAGTTCTCGCTCAAGAACACCATGGGGTACGGCCTCAACAGCCTCCTCGACCACGACTCGCCCGCGCAGATCCTCGCCCACCTGATCATCGGCAGCGAGGGCACGCTCGGCTTCGTCGCCGAGGCGGTCTTCCGCACGGTCCCCGCGCACCGCCTGGCCGCCACCGGCCTGCTCGTCCTGCCCACCCTGCGTGAGGCGATGGCCGCGATGCCTGAACTGGTCGCCGCCGGGCCGGCCGCGGTCGAGCTGCTGGACGCCGAGTCGCTGCGGGTGGCCCAGACCGACCCCAAGGCCGACGACGTGCTGCGCTCCCTCGACGTCGCCGGGCACGCCGCGCTGCTGGTCGAGTGGCAGGAGTCCGACGCCGACCTGCTCACCGAGCGCGAGCGCGCCGCCGAGCGGGCGTTCGCCGGGCTGCGCCTGTCCGTCCCCGCCCGGCTCGGCAGGGAGGCCGGCGTCAGGGCCGCGCTGTGGCACATCCGCAAGGGTCTGTACGCGTCCGTGGCCGGCGCCCGGCCCAGCGGTACCACCGCCCTGCTGGAGGACGTGGCCGTCCCCGTACCCGTGCTCGCGGACCTGTGCGACGACCTCACCGAGCTGTTCGCCAAGCACCGCTACGAGCGCAGCGTCATCTTCGGCCACGCCAAGGACGGCAACCTGCACTTCATGCTGAACGAGCGCTTCGGCACCGAGCTGCGGCGTTACGCCGACTTCACCGAGGACATGGTCGAGGCCGTACTGGGCCGCGGCGGCACGCTCAAGGCCGAGCACGGCACCGGCCGTGTCATGGCCCCGTTCGTCCGCCGCCAGTACGGCGACGAGCTCTACGACGTCATGCGTGAGATCAAGCGCCTGTGCGACCCGGCGGGCACGCTCAACCCCGGCGTCGTGCTCACCGACCGCGACGACGCCCACCTGCGCGACCTCAAGCAGGTCGTCACGGTCGAGCCCGAGGTCGACCGCTGCGTCGAGTGCGGCTACTGCGAGCCCGTCTGCCCCAGCCGCGACCTGACCACCACCCCGCGCCAGCGCATCGTGCTGCGCCGGGAGATGGCCGCCGCCGAGGCGGCCGGCGATCACGCCCTGGTCCGCGCGCTGGAGGCGGACTACGGCTACGACGCCGTGGACACGTGCGCCGTCGACGGCATGTGCGCCACCGCCTGTCCCGTCCTGATCAACACCGGCGACCTGACCAAACGTCTACGCGCCGAACGCCACGGCCGTGCCGCGAAGCAGGGCTGGAACAGCGCCGCCAAGCACTGGGACGGCCTCACCCGCGCGATGAACCTGGCCCTGGACGCCGCCGCGGCGACCCCGCCCGCCCTCCCCGAGGCCGGCAGCCGGGCCACCCGCGCGCTGGCGGGCTCGGAGACGGTGCCGCAGTGGACCCGCGACCTGCCCAGGGGCGGCACCCGGCGCCGCCCGGTCCCCGCCGCCGATCCCGACGCCGTCTACCTGCCCTCCTGCCTGAACACGATGTTCGCCCCCGCCGGCGACGGGCCCGGCGTCATGACCGCCTTCCAGCGCCTGGCCGCCCGAGCCGGCATCACGCTGCGCGTGCCCGCCGAGATCGCCGGCCTGTGCTGCGGCACCCCCTGGTCGTCCAAGGGGTACGCCGACGGCCACGAGACGATGGCCGGACGCGTCCGCGACGCCCTCGCGCGGGCCACCAGGGACGGCAGTGTCCCGGTCGTCACCGACGCCGCCTCGTGCACCGAGGGGTACGCGCACCTCGTCCCCGATCTGAAGGTGCTCGACGCGGTCGCCTACACCGCCGAGCACCTCCTGCCCCACCTCCCGGCCGCCCGCCGGCTGCCGTCGCTGGCCCTGCACCCCACCTGCTCCTCCACCCGGCTGGGCCTGGACGCCGCCATCGCGAGCATCGCGCGAGCGGTCGCCGACGAGGTGGTGATCCCCGAGGGCTGGCAGTGCTGCGCCTTCGCCGGGGACCGCGGCCTGCTCCACCCCGAGCTCACCGCCTCCGCCACCCGCGCCGAGGCCGCCGCCGTGACGGCCGGGGACTTCGCGGCGCACGCCTCGGTGAACCGTACGTGCGAGCTCGGCATGACCCGGGCCACCGGAAAGCCGTACCAGCACCTGCTGGAACTCCTCGACCAGGCCACCGCCTGACCCCGGCCGCCGTCCTCTCAGGCGGTCACCGGATCGCCGAGCCGGATCCGGCCGGGCCCCCTGGGCACGAGGCGGATGCCGAACCACGTCTTGCCGTCCCGGAGGCGATGCCGGGCGAGCGTCCTGAGCGGCTCCTTGCCCCTGGCGCCGGTGGCCGGGTCGATGGTGGTGACCGCGCATCGGTCGCACGCCTCCGAGACGCGGAAGTCCACCTCGCCGATCCTGACCTCCTTCCAGGCGTCCTCGGCGTACGGCTCGCCGCCGTCCACGACCACGCTCGGCCGGAACCGCGCCATGTCGAGCGGCGCGTCGCCGCCGATCTGCTCGTCCAGGAGGCGGAGCGAGGCGGCGGACGTCAGCAGCAGCGGGGCGTCCCAGGCGAAACTGACCACCTCGCCGGGCAGGCCGCCGTGCGCGGGGTCGATGGCCCGGCGGCCGGGATCGTCCAGCCAGACGAGCCGGGCGGGCCGGCCGAGCAGTTCGGTGAACCAGGCGCAGGCGGCGTCATCGGCGGCGACCGCGCGATCCAGCCCGCTGAACTTCACGGGGACCGGCTCGCCCGTGGCCTGGGGGACCTCCAGATCGGGCCGTCCAGGGGCGGAGAGCAGGAGGCCGCCGCCGTCGAGGTTGCGTGCCAGGACCGAGACCATCCGGGGGTAGTCGCCCAGCCAGATGTGCGCACCCGCCTCATCGACGACCGCCCACCGGCGGTCACCGGCCAGCCCCCATGGCTCCACGGCGGCGTCCGCTACGGGCAACCCAGCCCCGGACTTAACCGGATAAATCCGGATATCGACCAGTCGCATGCCCGCATCGTAGATCGTCACCTCGACGCGGGACAGTCCGAGAAGGTGTCAGAGCCGGTTGCTGAGGGTGCTGAGCAGGTGGCCGAAGGCGCGGGTGGCCAGGCGGGGTGAGGCGGCGGCGTTCATCCGCATCACGTACTCGCTCTGCATCAACGCCCGCGGACCCGACACCGCGAGGCCGTGCGTGGCCATCGTGGAGGCGAGGGCCGCGCGCCGTTTCCGTTTCGCGGAGTAGACGCCGACCACCCGGGACGGATCGGGCACGGTGTCCAGGCAGCTCACCAGGGTCGCCACGTCCTCCAGCGCCTGGTTCGTGCCCTGTGCCATGAAGGGCGGCATCCCGTGCGCGGCGTCACCGAGCAGCACGCACCGGCCCGCGCCCCAGCGGGACGCACCTTGTGCCGGGTGTGCGGGAACAGTTCGGCGTCGCCCTGGGTGTGTACGGCACGGCACGTTGGTGGGTACAAGCCAGCGCCCGCTGAGCCTTGGCGAGTCTGCGCCGGTCGCGGCGCTCGTGACGAGGATTGACGACCTTCTCACCGGTGGACAGGGTGGCCAGCACGGTGATCCCGGCGTCGATCCCCACCATCGCCGTGACGGGCGGCAGCGGGCTGATCTTCTCCTCGATCAGCAGGGACACGAACCAACGCCCCGCAGCGTCCTTCGACCAATTCCTCCTCCGTCTGAAGGCGGGGGTCTCCTCGGAGTGTCCGATGAGCCCGCCACTGGCCCCCATGTATCCGAAGTCGTCCTGGCTAACGATCATCAGCGTCGTGGTGGGCCCGGGGCCGAGCGGCGCCGGCGTCAGCCCTGCCAGATCGCCACCCCGGGTCAGCGCCGCCTCGCCGTCACCCAGCACCCGGGTGCGCATGTGCGAGCGCTCCTCGTCGGCCCGCAGTGTTCGGACTCACCTCCTGGCGTACGCTCGGAAGCGGCATGGGCGAACGGCATCTGACGATCGGCGAGCTGGCGAGGAGCACCGGCGTCGCCACCTCTGCGCTGCGTTACTACGAGGAGCTCGGCCTGATCCCGGCCCCCACGCGAATCTCCGGGCAGCGCCGCTACCCGGAGTCGGCCACGGCACTCGTCGGCACGATCCTGCTGCTGCGCGACTGCGGGTTCACGCTGCACGAGTGCAAGGAGTTCCTCGCCACGCACACGCGCGGCGACGACTGGCGGGAGCTGATCCGGCGCAAGCTCGCCGAGCTCGACGAGCAGATCGCCAGGGCCCAGATCGCCAGGAAGGCCGTCGCCCACGCGCTCGGCTGCCCGCACGACGAACTGCCCGCCTGCCGCAACTTCACCGCCGCCCTGGAGGCCAGGCTGGCCGGGCTGCCCCTCGAAGAGGCCCACCCGCACTGACCTGGAAGAGGCGCACCCCACTGGTCAGTAGGGGTGCGCCACCCCGTCGGCGTCGTCAGTAGAGCCAGCGGTACGAGCGCACCACGTCCGCCGCGTCCCGGCCTGCGGCGCGGGCGGCGTCGGACTCGCGTACCGCGATGAAGGCGCCGACCAGCTCCTCGCCCAGCGCCGCGCGGATGCGCTCGTTGTCCCGCAGCTCGGCGAGCTGCTCCTCGACCGTGACGGGCAGCCGGCGGATGCCCTGCGCCGCACGCCGGTCCTCGCTCCAGCCGCCGGGGTCCTCCTGCACCGGATCGGGCGGCGTGAGGCCGTCCTCGACGCCGGCGACGCCCGCCGCGATCACGGCGGCCAGCGCGAGGTAGGGGTTCGCGGAGGCGTCGGACGGCTTGAGCTCGACGTTGGCGTGCCGGGCCCCGAGCAGGGGAGTGGCCGGTACGAACCGCAGCGACGCCTCCCGGTTCTCGATGCCCCAGAAGGTGTAGGCGCCACACCAGTAGCCGGGCCGCCTGCGCTGCAGCGACGACAGGCTCGGCGCGGTGACGGCCACGATCGCGGGCAGGTCGCGCAGCAGGCCGGCCAGGTAGGCGCCACCCTCGGCGGTCATGCCGCCGGGGCCGTCGCCGCCCGACAGCAGGTTGCTTCCCGCGCGGGACACCGACGTGTGCAGATGCCAGCCGTTGCCCACCTGGCCGAGCGTGACCAACGGGGCGAAGCCGGCCCGCAGGCCGTGGGCGCGGGCCGCCGCGTGCACGGTCTGCCGGGCCAGCAGTTGCCGGTCGGCCGCGGTGACCGGGTCGGCGGGGGCGATGTTGAACTCGAACTGCCCGGGGCCGTACTCGCCGTGGAACTGGCCGACGGGGACGCCGTTGCGGTCGAGGTCGCGCAGCAGTTGGTCGGCGAAGGCGTCCACGGCCAGCATCTTGGCCGGGCCGTAGGAGGGGCCGTCGTAGACGGGACGCACGTCGCCGTCGCCTTCGTCGCTCGCCCGGCTGAGGTGGAACTCCATCTCGTAGCCCGCCAGGAGGTCGAGCCCGAGCGCCGCGGCCCTGGCGACCTGCCGTTCCAGGACGCCTCGCTGGTCGTACGGCCACGCGGAGCCGTCGGCCGCCACCTGCCGCCCCGGCACCCACGCGAACCCGGGCTGCCCGGCGAGCCGGACGAGCCGGTCGGCGACGGGCATCAGCCGGATGTCGCCCGAGGGGGTGCCCAGCGGGGCGTGCTCGAAGGTGATGCCGTCGTGGGAGTCGAAGACCGCGAACAGCGGCGTGATCCCGACCCCGCGCTCGACGGCGGCGCCGTACTGGCCGGCCGGCACCGTACGGGAGCGGGGGATGCCGTTGTTGTCGGCCCACACGATCGTGACCCCGGCCACCCCGGCGGCGGCCAGGTCCTGTCGGTCCGTTTCCGTCAGTTCTGCCCCGGAACCCACCACGTCCAGCATCGGCATTCCCCCCACGATCAGCCCGCTGACCTGGTCACTTTAACGCGGGACCCCCTGCGCGCACGGCGATACACGCGAAAACGATTTGAACGAGTGAGTACTCGCTCATTACGATTCGTCCCCATGACCAGAAGGCGAAGGGTGCCGGCCATGGCGCCTGAAGACCGCAGGGCCGCGCTCATCGCCGCCACCGTCCCGCTCCTGCGCGAACACGGCACCGCCGTCACCACCCGCCAGATCGCCGAGGCCGCCGGCGTGGCCGAGGGCACGATCTTCGGCGTCTTCCCCGACAAGATCTCACTGCTGCGCGCCGCCCTGATGGCCGCGTTCGACCCGGCGCCGGCGGTGGCCGCCCTGGCCTCCGTCGGCACCACACTGGAGCTGCGCGCGCGGCTGTGCGCGGCCGTGTCGATGCTGCGTAAGGGCATGCACGCCAACGCCAAGCTGTACACCGCGCCGAAGACACTGCTGGCCGACGACCCCGAGTTCGGCGAGCGCATGCTGGAGAGCCGCCGGCAGATCATGGAAGCCATCGTGGCCCTGGTCGAGCCCGACCGCGAGCGGCTGCGCCGCTCTCCTGGCGCCACGGCACAACTGCTGCTCATGCTGGTCGCCGTCACCGTCCACCACGGCCTCGGCGGCCTCGGCGGAGACGACCTGGCCGGCATGGACGACGAGGAGATCGTCTCCGTGCTGCTCGACGGGCTGCTCGCGCGGCCCGATCTCACCCCTTTGACAGAAAGCCCCCACTGATGCTGCTCCGCCTGCTGCGGGCCCAGCTCAAGCCGTACGGGAAAGAGATCACGCTCGTCGTCCTCTTCCAGTTCGTACAGACGCTGGCCACGCTCTATCTCCCCACCCTCAACGCCGACATCATCGACGACGGCGTCGTCAAGGGCGACACCGGTTACATCATGCGCGTCGGGATGGTGATGCTGGCCGTCACGCTGGTCCAGATCGTCTGCTCGATCGTCGCCGTCTACTACGGCGCCCGCACCTCGATGGCCCTGGGCCGCGACCTGCGGGCCGCGATCTTCCACCGGGTGCAGGACTTCTCCGCCCAGGAGGTCAGCCGGTTCGGGCCGCCGTCCCTGATCACCAGGACCACCAACGACGTGCAGCAGATCCAGCTGCTCGTGCTCATGACGTTCACGATGATGGTGGCGGCGCCGATCATGTGCGTCGGCGGGATCGTGCTGGCGTTGAATCAGGACACGACGCTGTCCTCGCTGCTGCTCGTCGTGCTGCCCCTGATGATTGCCGTCGTGGGCACCATCGTGGTGCTGATGCGGCCGCTGTTCCGTACGATGCAGGAGCGCATCGACCGGATCAACCAGGTGCTGCGCGAGCAGATCACCGGCATCCGGGTGATCAGGGCCTTCGTCCGCGACCGGCACGAGCGCGAGCGCTTCGCGGTGGCCAACGAGCAGCTGACGGACGTGTCGCTGCGGGTCGGGCGGCTGATGGCGCTGATGTTCCCCACCGTCATGCTCGTGGTGAACCTCTCCAGCGTCGCCGTGGTGTGGTTCGGCGGCCATCGCATCGCCGACGGGAGCATGCAGGTCGGCGCGCTGACCGCGGTCATCTCCTACCTGATGCAGATCCTCATGTCGGTGATGATGGCCATGTTCATGTTCATGATGATCCCGCGGGCCGAGGTCTGCGCCGAGCGCATCGAGGAGGTGCTCGGCACCGAGCCGACCGTCCACCCGCCGGCCACGCCCGTCACCCCCGACCGCCAGATAGGCGAGCTGGAGCTGCGCTCGGTGGCCTTCCAATACCCGGGCGCAGAGGTCCCGGTGCTGAGCGACGTGACCTTCACGGCCCGGCCCGGCCGGACGACCGCGATCATCGGCAGTACGGGCAGCGGCAAGACGACCCTGCTCAACCTCATCCCCCGCCTGTTCGACGCGACCTCCGGCGAGGTCCTGGTCGACGGCGTCAGCGTGCGCGACCTCGACCCCGCCGCACTGGCCCGCGCGGTCGGGCTCGTCCCGCAGTCGCCCTACCTCTTCTCCGGCACCATCGCCTCCAACCTGCGCTACGGCAAGCCCGACGCGACCGACGAGGAGCTGTGGCGGGCCCTGGAGGTGGCCCAGGCCCGCGAGTTCGTCGAGGCGATGCCCGGCGGCCTGGACGAGCCCATCTCCCAGGGCGGCACGAACGTCTCCGGCGGCCAGCGCCAGCGCCTGGCCATCGCCAGGACCCTGGTGCACCGGCCCGAGATCTACCTCTTCGACGACTCCTTCTCCGCCCTCGACTACGCCACCGACGCCCGGCTGCGCGCCGCCCTGGCCGAGGAGATCACCGACGCCACCATCGTCATCGTGGCCCAGCGGGTGAACACCATCCGCGACGCCGACCGCATCCTCGTCATCGAGGAAGGCCGGATCATCGGCAGCGGCGACCACGCCGAACTCATGAGCACGTGCCCGACGTACCGGGAGATCGTGCTGTCTCAGCTCACCGAACAGGAGGCCGCGGCGTGACCACCCAGGCGCCCCCGCGCCGTCCCCAGCCAGGATTCGGCCCAGGCCGGATGCTGAGCGGGCCCGCCGAGAAGGCCCTCGACTTCGGCGGCACCCTGCGCCGCCTGGTCAGCCTGCTGCGCCCCGAGCGGGCGATGCTGGCCGTCATCCTGGCCCTCGGCACGGCCAGCGTGGCGCTGACCGTGTCCGGCCCCAAGATCCTCGGCTACGCCACCGACCTGATCTTCTCCGGCATCATCGGCGCCCAGCTGCCCGCCGGGAGCACCAAGGCGCAGGCCGTGGCCGGGCTGCGCGCCCGCGGCCAGGACACCTTCGCCGACATGGTCTCGGCGATGAGCGTCGTGCCCGGCCAGGGCATCGACTTCACCGCGCTGGCCCAGGTGCTCGGCTGGGTGCTGGCGGTCTACGTGCTGGCGGGGCTGCTCGGCATCGTGCAGTTCAGGCTCACCACGATCGTGGTCCAGCGGGCCGCGTCCCGGCTGCGCGAGCGGATCGAGGCCAAGCTGGGCCGGCTGCCGCTGAGCTACTTCGACGGCCAGCCGCGCGGCGAGATCCTCAGCCGCGCCACCAACGACACCGACAACATCGCCCAGTCGCTGCAGCAGACGATGAGCCAGCTCATCTCCTCGCTGCTGACGGTCATCGCGGTGCTGGTCGTCATGTTCTGGATCTCGCCGGTGCTCGCGCTCATCGCGCTGATCTCGGTGCCGCTGTCGGTCTACGTCACCGCCGTGATCGGCAAGCGGTCGCAGCCGCAGTTCATCAAGCAGTGGTCCTCCACCGGCAAGCTCAACGGCCACATCGAGGAGATGTACGGCGGCCACACGCTGGTCAAGGTGTTCGGCCGGCAGAAGGAGGCCGCCGACACCTTCGCCGAGCACAACCAGGACCTGTTCAACTCCAGTTTCAAGGCCCAGTTCATCTCCGGGATGATCCAGCCGGCCATGATGTTCATCGGCAACCTCAACTACGTGCTGGTCGCCGTGGTGGGCGGGCTCAAGGTGGCCTCGGGCTCCATTTCGCTGGGCGACGTGCAGGCGTTCGTCCAGTACTCGCGGCAGTTCAGCCAGCCGCTGACCCAGGTGGCCGGCATGGCGAACCTCGTGCAGTCGGGCGTCGCCTCCGCCGAGCGGGTCTTCGAGCTGCTCGAAGCCGACGAGCAGTCGGCCGAGCCGGCCGAGCCCTCCAGGCCCGCCCAGGTGCGGGGACGGGTCGCGTTCGAGAACGTGTCCTTCCGCTACGCGCCCGACCGGCCGCTGATCGACGACCTGTCGCTGACCGTCGAGCCCGGCCAGACCGTGGCCATCGTCGGCCCGACAGGCGCCGGCAAGACGACGCTGGTCAACCTCGTCATGCGCTTCTACGAGGTGACCGGCGGGCGCATCACGCTGGACGGCGTCGACATCGCCGAGATGTCCAGGGAGGAGCTGCGCGCCAACATCGGCATGGTGCTGCAGGACACCTGGCTGTTCGGCGGCACCATCGCGGAGAACATCGGCTACGGGGCCGAGGACGCCACGAAGGAGCGGATCGAGGCCGCCGCGCGGGCCGCCCACGTGGACCGCGTCGCCCACACGCTGCCCGACGGCTACGACACCGTCGTCGACGAGGAGGGCAACACGGTCAGCGCGGGCGAGAAGCAGCTGATCACGATCGCCCGCGCCTTCCTGGCCGAGCCGGCCATCCTCATCCTGGACGAGGCGACCAGCTCGGTGGACACCAGGACCGAGGTGCTCATCCAGCGGGCGATGAGCTCGCTGCGCGAGGGGCGGACCAGCTTCGTGATCGCCCATCGCCTGTCCACCATCCGCGACGCCAGCCTGATCCTGGTCATGGAGAACGGGCGGATCGTCGAGCAGGGCACGCACGAGTCGCTGCTGGCGGCGGAGGGCGCCTACGCCCGGCTGTACTCGGCCCAGTTCGCCCAGGCCGCCGTGGAGGTCGACTGACGCTTGCGCGGGCCGGCCTTGTGCGGGCCGGCCTCGTGGGGCCGGCCGGCTTTGTGCGGGCCGGCCTCGTCGGGAGGGCCGGTCAGTCGCCGAAACCGGTGAGCGTCACCTTGCCGACGGCCGTGCCTGACTCCATGATCCGGTGCGCCTCGCGCAGGTGGGCGGCGTCGATCCGGCCCAGGTCCCTGGTCGCCGTGGTGGTCAGCACGCCCCGGTCCACCAGCCGGGCGACCTGGGTCAGGATGTGGTGCTGCGCGATCTGGTCGGGCGTGCGGAAGAGCGAGCGGGTGAACATCAGCTCCCAGTGGAGCGAGATCGACTTCGACTGCAGCACTCCGACGGGCAGCGTGTCGTGGTCGTCGACCACGACGATGCCGCCGAACGGCCTGAGCATCTCGGCGTACGCCGGCAGGTTCCGGTCCGTGCCGGCGGTGCTGAAGACGAGATCGAGACCGTCCGGCGCCACCTCGGCCACCTGCGGCGGCAGCGGCTCGTGATGGTCGACCAGGTGATGGGCGCCCATGCGCCTGGCGAACTCCACGGTCTCGGGACGCGAGGCGGTGCCGATCACGGTGAGCGAGGTGAGTGTCCCGGCGAGCTGCACCACCATCGAGCCGACGCCGCCCGCCGCCGCGGTGACCAGCAGCGCCCCGGTCCGCTCCAGCGGAGCGTGGCGCAGGCCCAGCCGCTCGAACAGGCCCTCCCACGCGGTCAGGGAGGTCAGGGGCAGCGCGGCGGCCTCGGTGAAGGTCAGCGTGGCGGGCTTGCGGGCGACGAGCCGCTCGTCCACGACGTGGTATTGGGAATCGCAGCCGGGACGGTCGAACGCGCCCGCGTAGTAGACCTCGTCACCGGGCCCGAACAGCTCGGCCCGGTCGCCGGTCGCGACGACCGTGCCCGCCGCGTCCCAGCCGAGCACCTTGGGTTCGCCGCCCGGGTCGACGTCCCGGCGCGTCTGGTAGTCGACGGGGTTGACCGCGATGGCCTCCACCCGGACGAGCAGGTCGGTCGGTCCCGGCTCGGGGACGGGCAGCTCGACGTCCACCAGGCTCTCGCCGTCGTCCACCGGAAGGCTCTTCCGGTACGCGACCGCGCGCATTCTGCCGACGTTTCCCTTCATGACGGATCCCCCCTCGTTGGCCCCCGCGTCGGCCCCCGCGTCGGCGGGCCGTGAGGCGTGTCCTGCCCGCGCGTCCTGCCCTCACACGGGACGCCTCCGGTCACGATGACCGCGAGATGCCCGGATGGGGGAGGACGGCGGTGTGCAGGGGCTTGTCGCGGGAAGGGAGGGGGTTTGTCGCTTCGCGGAGAGTTAGCCGGCCCTCACTTCGCGCAATAAATGCGGCATGACGGCAACCACGAAGAACTCCTGCTCCTGCGGACACGGATCGTCCTGCTCATGTGCCGCCGGTTGCAGCTGCGGCTGCAACTCCTGACCCGCGCCGGGCGGCCGGGACGGATCGCCGGGATTCCTCCCGTGCTCTCGGCCGCTCGCCGCATCTCCCACCGCCGTCGCGTGCGGGTATCGCTCTAGTACGTACGGCCGCGCGGGCCTGGTTCACTCTGATGCCGGACTGCCGTGGAGCCGGTTCTAGGCCGGATCGCCGCCCCACAATGGGGCCATGACCTACCCTCCACCTCAACATCCGCAAGATCCCAGGGCCTCGCAGGGCTCCACGGACGGCGGGCCGCAACCTGGTCCCGCCGCCCCATGGCCGGGCCACGGGCCCCGGTCGGCCGGTCAGAGCCCCGGGCGGCCCGGCAACGGCCCACAGCCCCGTCAGGGCGGCCCGCCCCCCGACTTCGGCACACCCCGCTTACCCGGCCCGCCGGGCCCGTACGAGCAGCCGGACCAGTACGGCCGATCGGGCCGTCATGGCCAGGCGGGCTCGTATGAGCGGGAGGATCCTTACGGCCGGCGCGGGCAGGCGGGGTCGTACGACCCGGGGGACCAGTACGGCCGGTCGGGCCGGCACGGGCAGGCGGGCCCGTACGAACCCCAGGACCGATACGGCCGACCGGCCCAGCACGGACAGCCCGACTCCTACGGGCACGGCGATGCTTACGGGCGGGGCGATGCCTACGGGCAGGCGACCCAGTACGGGCAGGCCGACCTCTACGGGCTGCCCCAGCACGACTACGGCACGGCGCCCCGGCGCGGCAACACCCTGGTCATCGGCCTGTCCATCGGCCTGGGCCTGATCCTGCTGGCCGGCGGCACGGTGGGCGCGGTGACCTACCTCGGCTCCCCGGAGACCCCCGCCGCCCTGCCGAGCAGCGCGACCTCGTTCCCGACCACGGCCCCGTGGCAGTCCGACGCCCCCTCCGACGGGTCCGGTGACGCGGCCGGCGAGGCGGCCGATGGCGAGCCGTCGGGCGGACCCGCGGACGAGGCGTCCGCCGGGGCCTCCGGCGAGCCGTCGGGGGAGCCGTCGGGCGAGCAGTCGGAGCCGGCCACCGACCCCACGGCCACCCCGCCCGCCTCCGGCCGCGCCCAGCCGGGCTCGCCGATCGCGCACACCGAGTTCGGCGACTGGAAGTTCAACGTGACCGGGATCAGGTTCTCCGCCGCCAAGGTCGCCGGCTGGACGTACGACAGCTGCGACCCCGTGGACGGGCGGGGCGTGCTGGCCAAGAACAAGTGCACGCGCGCCGTCCAGGTCGCCTACACCGCTTATCGCGGGCACCTCAAGGCGGTGCAGGTCATGATGATGTTCCCGACGGACGAGGCCGCCAAGGCCGCGGCGACCCGGCTGGCCAAGCTCTCCTCGAACGCGGTGAACATCCGCAGCGACATGACCTTCTCCACGTTCGCCTACGGGGCGATCCGGACGAACCCCACGAAGAAGTACGTGGTCGTCACCATCGTCACCGCGGACAAGACGGCCAAGGCCAGGGCCGAGAAGTTCCACCTGTACATGCAGGCCGACTCCATGAGCTACTTCCTGCTGCGCGACGTGACCGTCACCAGCTGACCCACCGGCCCGCGGGCGGGCGGGCCGGGAGGTCCGGAAAACGGAAGCGCGGGGGATGGTCAGGTGCAGGCGTACCCGGACGGAAGGGTGGTGTCGCCGTTCGGGCGGCTCACCTGGAAGCCGACGCTGGTGGTGGCCGCCCCGGGGGCGAGCGAGCCGTTGTGGCCGGTGTTCCTGAAGGTCACGTTCTGCCCGCTGACGGTGGCGGTGACGTTCCACGAGCCGGTCAGCGTGTGCCCGGCCGGCAGCGTGAAGGTGACCGTCCAGCCGCTGATGGCGGACGTGCCGGTGTTGGTGACGGTCAGGGGCTGGACGACGTACCCGGTGGCCCACTGGGTCTGCACGGTGGCGAGGGCCGTGCAGCCCCCGGTGGCGGGGCCGGGCTGGGTGGTGACCTGGACGGTGTTCGAGACCGGCGAGGCGTTGCCCGCGGCGTCCCGCGCCCTGACCTGGTAGCGGTAGGTGGTGTTCGGCGTCAGCCCCGTGTCGCTGAACGAGGTCGTGGCCGAGGAGCCGGCCTGCGTGAACGTGCCGCCGCTCGCGCCGGGCGCGCGCAGGACGTCGTACCCGGTGACGCCGACGTCGTCGGTCGAGGCGGCCCAGGTCAGGGTGGCGCCGGTGGCGGTGACGCCGGACGCGGCCAACGTGCCGGGCGTGCTCGGCGCGGTCGTGTCGCCGGAGCCGCCGCCGAGCGCGGGCGTCTGCCAGTCGCGCCACTCCGCCAGGTTGCCGGCCGCCCTGGACGAGATCCGCATGGCGCCGGGCGCGTTGCCCGTCCGCAGCAGGAACTTCTGGATGTGCTGCTGCAGCGGGGTCCGCCATTCGGGCCGGTTGGCGCAGTGGCTGCCGTCCTGCACGTCGGACCAGTACGTGATGTCCTCGCCCGCCCCGAGCGCCTTGTACACCTCGGCCCCGCCCAGCGCCGCCACGCTCGCGGACCTGGGGCCGAGGTTGGTGATCTGCGGATTGTCCATGACGAACAGGCCGCGCGGCGCGACCATGGCCACGATCTGGTGGGTGTCCACGGGCAGCCGGGCCGGGCTGCCGGTGAAGGAGCCGAACGCGTCGCCCAGCCACGGCTGCTCGCCGTACGCGCTGCTCAGGCTCTGGGCGCCCTCACCGGGGATGCCACGGAAGATCGGCGCGCCGGCGCTGCCCGACTCGATCGGCATGGTGAGCGCGATGCGCTGGTCGAAGGCGCCGGCCACGAAGGCGCCCTTGCCGAAGCGCGAGCAGCCGGTGACGCCGGTGGCGTCCGCCTTGAGCAGGTCGCCACCCGACTGCTCGATGACGTCGATGATCCGGCTCACGCCCCAGCTCCAGGCGAGCAGCAGTCCGGTGCTGCTGGAGGAGCCGTAGATGGTGTAGAAGGCGCCCTGCTTGTTGCTGCGCGGCGTGCCCTCCCGGCCGACCGCGTAGGGGTCGTAGCTGATGACGGCGGCGCCGGCGGCCCTGATGGCGGCCGTGTCCGCGCCGAACCCGCCGATGACGACGACGGCGGGGAAGGGGCCGGTGCCGCTCGGCAGCGAGACGCTCGCCGAGAAACCGGCGCTTCTGCCGTTGTGGCTCACGTTCACGGTGATGCCGGTGCTCGTGACCGTCCCCGTGACGCTCGACGGCTTGGGCGGCTTCTCGCCGTAGACGAACTTCTCGGCGAGCCGCTTGGTCTCCTCGCGCAGGCACCGCCAGTCGGCTCTGCTGGTGATGCGCGACCCGTTCAGCTTTCTGAACGGGTCGGGCAGCCGGGAGTTCGACGGCAGGGAGCCGGCGTCGGGCAGGCCGGGCACCACGCAGTCGGCGCCCTCGTTCTCGTCACCCGCGTCCGCGAAGGCGCCTGTGGTCGCGCCGGCTCCGTGCGTCCGGGCGGCTCCGTGCGTCCCGGCGGCCAGGGCGGGCGGCGCCGCTGCGTCCACCGTCACGTCCACCGTCACGTTCGCCGCCACCGGTGCCGCTCCGGCGAACAAGAGCGTCGTCGCGGCCGCCAGTGCGGCGACTCGCGGCAGCATTGTGGAGCGGGCCAAGCTGATGATCACCAGAGCTCTCCCTCCCGGGTGGGGGCGTTGGCGATCAGTGTGGAAAGCCCTCCGAAAGGTGTCAACGAGACTCCGAAATGTTTCGGAGGGCCGGCTCTAGCTCATGTTGCTGTGCAGGGCATACGTGCCGCGAGTTTTCGACAGCTATCGGAAACTAGCTGAAACTAGCGTTCCTCACCCCGAAGGGACAGGATCACCAGGTGACCGGCAGCTCGTGCATGCCGTACACCGTCGAGTCCTCCTTGAACGCCAGCTGCTCCTCGGGAACGGCCAGCTGCAGGCCGGGCACCCGCCGCAGCAGCGTCTCGAAGACGATCTCCAGCTCCACCCTGGCCAGGTTCTGTCCCAGGCACTGGTGGGCGCCGTAGCCGAAGGCGAGGTGGTTGCGCGCGCCGCGGTCGATGTCGAAGCGCTGCGCGTCCGCGAACACCTCCGGGTCGCGGTTGCCGGCGTTGGCCAGCATGAACACCCCGGAGTTCGCCGGGATGACCGTGCCGCCGAGCTCGACGTCGGCCGTGGCCACCCGCACCATGGCGAACTCGGCGATGGTGAAGTACCGCAGCATCTCCTCGACGGCGTTCACCGTCTTGGCCGGGTCCGCGCGCAGCGCGGCCAGCGTCTCCGGGTCGCGCAGCAGCTGGTACGTGCCGAGCGAGATCATGTTGGCCGTGGTCTCGTGCCCGGCGATCAGCAGCAGGAACGCCAGGCTGAGCAGCGCCGGGCCGTCCACCGCGCCGTCCTTCTCGCGCTGCTTGGCGATCTGCCGGCCGAGCAGGTCGTCGGCGGGCTCCTGCTCCTTGGTCTTGATCAGCTTGTCCAGGTAGACGGCCAGCTCCAGGATGGCGTGCCGGCGTTCGTCCTCCGTGGCCCGGCGGTTCAGCAGCTGCGCCGAGTGGATCTGGAAGAAGTCGTGGTCGGCGTACGGCACGCCGAGCAGCTCGCAGATCACCAGCGAGGGCACCGGCAGCGCCAGGGCGCGCACCAGGTCGGCCGGCTTCGGGCCGTCGAGCATGGCGTCCAGGTGCTCGTCCACGATCTGCTGGATGCGCGGGCGCAGCGCCGCCATGCGCCGGACGGTGAACTCGCCGACCACGGCGCGCCGGGCGGGACCGTGCTCGGGCGGGTCCATCTCCAGCATCATCTTGGGCAGCGGCGACTCGGCCAGCCCGCTCCCGGTGTCCTCGGCCAGCCGCGGCATGCTCGGATGGCGGCGGTCGGCGGTGAAGCGCGGGTCGGTCAGGATCGTCCTGATGTCGTCGTAGCGGGCCGCGACCCAGGCCTCGCCGCCTGTCGGCAGCGTGACCTTGGCGACCGGCTGCTCCCGCAGAAGACGCAGGTGCTGCTCGGGTGGGGCGTACGGGCAGCCGCGGGTGGTTTCGAGCGTCGCAGCGGGGTCAATCGTCAAAATTCTCCCCATTCGATGTGGTTCCGACGGCAAAGATAGCCTACAGATGTACGTTAACGCGTCGCTGTCGCGCCCCTGTCGCCCGCCCCGCCGAGGGCGACGGCGGCGATGAGCACGCCGAGGAGGACCAGGGCGGCGTTGACCGCGACGGCGGCCCTGACGCCGTCCAGCACCGCCCCGGCGGTGACCACCCCCGCCGTGGTGGCGGTGACGATCGCCGACATGATCGGCGTGCCCATGGTGATGCCGACCTGCTGGGACATCGACGCCAGCCCGGTGGCCAGCCCCTGCTCGCGATCGGGCAGCCCCGCCGTGGCGGTGACCATGAAGCCCACGATGACCAGCATGTTGCCGACCCCGCCGAGGAAGGTGGCGGGCAGTTGCAGCCACAGCGAGGCCGGCGTACCGCCGAGGAGGAGCAGGGCGGCGGTGAAGGCCGCCTGCAGCAGCCCGCCACCGATCAGCGCGGCCCGCGCGGAGGTGCGGCCGATGACCCTGGGGGCGAGCAGGCCGCCGAGCACCGTCCCGAGGCCGAGCAGGGCGAAGGAGACCCCGGCGGCCAGGGCGGAGAAGCCGAGTGTCTTCTGCATGTAGAGAGTGAGCAGGTACACCAGCGACGTCTCGGTCACGAACGCCAGCAGGCCGAGCACGTTGCCCCAGGCCACGGTGCGCTTCTTCAGCACGTGCAGGGGGATGAGCGGCTGCGCCGCCCGGCTCTCGACCGCGTAGAAGACCACCAGCAGGACGGCGCCGGCGAGCAGGCCCGTGAGCGTGGCGGGATGGGTCCAGCCGTGCTCGCCCGCCTGGGTGAGGCCGTAGACCAGGGCGAGCAGGCCGAGGGTGACGGACAGCGCGCCGGGCAGGTCGATCCTGGGCCGGTCGGCCGGGCGCGACTCCTTGATGGCGGCGGGCGCGACCAGCAGGACGGCGAGCGCGACGGGCACGTTGACGAAGAAGGCCCAGCGCCAGGAGAGCAGGTCGGTCAGCACGCCGCCGAGGATCGCGCCGGTGGTGAACCCGGCCGACATCAGGGCGCCGTTCAGCCCGAGCGCCTTCTGCCGCAGCGGTCCCTCGGGGAAGGCGGTGGTGAGCAGGGCCAGGCCCGCCGGGGTGGCGGCGGCCGTCGCGAGCCCCTGGGCGACGCGGGCGGCGATGAGGACCTCGGGGGTCGGCGCGAGGCCGCCGGCGAGGGAGGCCAGGCCCAGCAGGGCGAGGCTGGCGAGGAAGATCCGCTTGCGGCCGACGAGGTCGCCGACCCGGCCGAAGAGCAGGGTGAACCCGGCCGCCGACAGGGCGAAGGCGGTGGCGATCCACTGCAGGTTCGCCAGGGAGAAGCCGAGGCCGTCGCCGATGAGGGGGAGGGCGACGTTCAGGATCGAGAAGTCGACGGCGAGCGTGAACTGGGCAACCAGCAGGACCGCGAGGACGAGTTTGAGCCGGCCGGTGAGCCGTGGTGGTGCGGGGGTGATTCCGTCGGCGGAGGCGAGGGTGGACATGACGGGACGTCCTTCCTGGACATGGGGGAGTCGCCGGACGCAGGGACGGCCCTTAACGGGTCCCTGGTTCCGTTAGGGTGAATGTAGCACTGTGATGGCTACTAATGGAACTAGAGTCCCGATAAGGAGTCCTGTATGGCCGACGACGTGCCGCCGCGCGGGGCCGTCCGTCCCGGTGGGCGTACGGCGCGCGTGCGCGAGTCCGTGCTGCGGGCCGCCGCCGACACCCTGGTGGAGAAGGGGTTCGACGCGCTCGACCTGGCCGAGATCGCCCGGGTGGCGGAGGTGGGCAAGACCACCATCTACCGCCGCTGGGGCAGCCCGGGGGTGCTCGCCGCCGACCTCCTCGACGACATGGCCGCGCAGTCCCTGCCCCGGTCCAGGACCGGGAACGTCCGCGACGACCTGCGGGAGAACGCCCGCCTGGTGGTCAGAACCCTGACGGATCCGCGCCAGGGGCGGCTGTTCAAGGCGCTCATCGCCGCCTCGCTCTGCGACGAGCAGGCGGCCATGGCGCTGCGCCGCTTCTACGCCGTGCGCATCGACGAGTGGGCCGGGTGCGTCGCGGACGCCGTCGAACGGGGCGAGCTGCCCCCGGGGACCGATCCCCGGCGCGTGATCGCCGGCGTCTCCGCGCCCCTGTACTACGCGCTGCTGAACACCGGGGAACCCCTGGACGAGGCGGCGGCCGAGCGGGCGGCGGAGACGGCGCTGGCCGCCGCGCGGGCTGGGGTGTGGGTGGGGTAGCGGCCGTTATTCGCTTTACCGGGTAAGCGCGTCAAGGGGACCGGCGCACGGGGGTGTCTTGGGCCAGGGTTCCGTGCTGGACTGAAACGGTCTAGACAGGTTCAGGGGCGGCTCGGTACGTTGATCAGGACTTATCGGGACATTTGCCCCATTCTCGTGATTGAGGAGCAGGACTTGGCGAAGCAGAGCACGTCGTTGCACTCGGGATGGACGCTCCGCCTGGCGGGTGGTGAGGCAGCCGCCGGCCGGCTCACGAACGAGGCCGTGCCGGCCCGGGTGCCCGGCTGCGTGCACGCGGACCTTCTGACGGCGGGGCTGATCCCGGATCCGTACGCGGGGCTCAACGAGCTGGAGGTGGCCTGGGTCGGCCGGGCCGACTGGCGCTACGAGACGGCGCTGGCGGCGGCGCCGGCCGGTTTCGAGCGTACGGACCTGGTCTTCGACGGGCTCGACACGGTCGCCAGGGTGCTGCTGGATGGGGAGGAGCTGGGCCGGACCAGGAACATGCACCGTTCGTACCGGTTCGACGTGACCGGGCGGGTACGCGAGGGCTCGGTCCTGTCGGTGCTGTTCACCTCCGCGTACACCGAGGCCGAGGCGCAGCAGGAACGGCTGGGCGCGCGGCCGAACGCCTACGCGGAGCCGTTCAACTTCGTCAGGAAGATGGCCGCCAGCTTCGGCTGGGACTGGGGACCCACGCTCGTCACCGCCGGCATCTGGCGGCCCGTCCGGCTGGAGAACTGGAGCACCGCCCGCCTGGCGCAGGTCAGGCCGCTGGTCACGGTCACCGGCGGAACCGGCAGCGGCGACGGCAGGATCGAGGCGCACGTCGAGCTGGAACGCACCGAGACCGGCGCCGGCCGCGAGCTGACGCTGACGATCGAGGCGGGAGGCCAGACGGCCACCCAGACGGTCCCCGCCGGCGCGGGCAGCGCCGTCGCGGTCCTGGAGATCCCCGCGCCGGACCTGTGGTGGCCGCGCGGGCACGGCGGCCAGCCCCTGTACGAGTGCGCGGTGGTCCTGTCCGACGCCACCACCGGTCAGGTCCTGGACACCTGGCGGCGGCGCGTCGGCTTCCGCACGATCGAGCTCGACAGAACCCAGGACGAGCACGGAACCGCGTTCACCTTCCGCGTCAACGGCCGGCCGATCTTCGCCCGCGGCGTCAACTGGATCCCCGACGACGCCCTGCCCGCCCGCCTCACCCCCGAGCGCTACCGGCACCGGCTCACCCAGGCCGCCGAGGCGGGCGTCGACCTGGTCCGCGTCTGGGGCGGCGGCATCTACGAGGACCACGCCTTCTACGACGCCTGCGACGAGCTGGGCCTGATGGTGTGGCAGGACTTCCTGTTCGCCTGCGCCGCCTACCCGGAGGAGCAGCCGCTGCGCGGCGAGGTCGAGGCCGAGGCGCGCGAGAACGTCGTCAGGCTCGCCCCCCACCCCAGTCTGGTGCTGTGGAACGGCAACAACGAGAACCTGTGGGGCTTTCGCGACTGGGGCTGGGAGCGGGAGCTGGCCGGCGCCAGCTGGGGCGAGGGCTACTACCTCGGGCTGCTGCCGCGCGTGGTGGCCGACCTCGACCCGACCCGCCCGTACCAGGCGGGCAGCCCCTGGTCCGGCTCATGGGACCGTCATCCCAACGACCCGGCGCACGGCCCGTCCCACTCCTGGGAGGTGTGGAACCGGCGCGACTACAGCGGCTACCTCGACGACGTGCCGCGCTTCGCCGCCGAGTTCGGCTGGCAGGCGCCGCCCGCGCACGCCACGCTGCGCGAATGGCTCGGCGACGACCAGCTCGACGCCTCCTCGCCCGCCATGCTGCACCACCAGAAGGCCGAGGACGGCAACGGCAAGCTGAACCGGGGCCTGGCCCACCACTTCACCTCGCCGGCCGGCTTCGACCACTGGCACTACCTCACCCAGGTCAATCAGGCCCGCGCCATCGCGACCGGCGTCGCGCACTGGCGCTCTCACTGGCCGCTCTGCGCGGGCACCGTCGTCTGGCAGCTGAACGACTGCTGGCCGGTCACCTCGTGGGCCGCCGTCGACGGCCAGGCCCGGCCCAAGCCGCTCTATTACGAGCTGCGCCGCCTGTACGCCGACCGGCTGCTGACGTTCCAGCATCGGGACGACGCCCGCGTGCTCGCCGTCGACAACCAGTCGCCCGAGCCGTGGCAGGGCAGCGCACTCGTCCGCAGGCTGCGCGCGGACGGGACGGCGCTGGCGGAGGAACGGGTGCCGTTCGACGTGCCCGCGCGCACGGTCGCGCTGCTGCCCCTGACGGTCGCCGAGTTCAAGGACGCGAGCGAGGAACTGCTGGTGGCGGAGGCGGACGGGCTGCGCGACGTCGTGCTCGGCCGCCCGGACAAGGACTTCGCCTACCCGGCGCCCGACCTCGACCTGCGGCTCGACCCCTCGGGCGATACGCTCGGCGTCGTGATCACCGCCCGCGCCTTCGTCCGCGACCTGCTGCTGCAGGCCGACCGGCTCGGTCCCGGCGCGGTGGCGGACCGCGGGCTGGTCACGCTGCTGCCCGGCGAGACCGTCACGATCACCGTGACCGGCCTGGACGCCCGGGGAACCGACGGGGCCGGGGCGGCGGGCGACGTCGACGGAACCGGCGGCACCGGCGAAACCGGCGGCCCTGGCGGCATCGACGCGATCGACGAGGCCGCGGTGCGGGCGGCGCTGTTCAGCGTCAACGCGGCGGAGGAGGCCGCCCGGCCATGACGCGCGCCGCCCGGCCGGCGGGCAAGGTGACGATCGCCGAGGTCGCCCAGCTGGCCGGGGTGTCCAAGGGCTCGGTCTCTCTGGCCATGAACGACAAGCCGGGCGTCTCCGCCGCCACGCGGAAAAAGGTGCGCGAGGCCGCCCGCGAGCTGGGCTGGCTGCCCAACCAGGCCGCCAGGTCGCTCTCGTCGGCCACCACACAGGTGAGCAACGTGGGCCTGGTCATCGCCCGGCCGGCCCGCATGCTCGGGCTCGAACCGTTCTACATGGAGTTCGTCTCCGGCATCGAGAGCGTGCTGGCCGAGCGGTCCCACTCGTTGCTGCTGCGGCTCGTACGGGATGTGCGGGAGGAGATCGACGTGCTCGACGGATGGAGCCGCAGCAAGCAGATCAGCGGCTCCATCATGGTCGACTTCACCCTCGACGACCCGCGCGTCGCCGCCGTGGCGGCGCTGGGCCTGCCGGTGATCGCCGTCGGGCATCCGTCACTGACCGGCGGGCTGCCGTCCGTCTGGACCGACGACGCCGCGGCCGTCACCGAGGCCGTCCGCTACCTGGCGGCGCTCGGCCACCGGCGCCTGGCCCGCGTGGGCGGTCCCGCCAGGCTCGGGCACACGGCGCTGCGCAGCGAGGCGTTCACCCAGGCGGTCGCGGACCTGAAACTCGAACCCGCCCGCATCCTGACCACCGACTTCTCGGGCGAGCAGGGCGCCCGCGCCACCCGCGCGCTGCTCTCCTCCGCCCGGCGGCCCACCGCGATCCTGTACGACAACGACATCATGGCCGTGGCCGGCCTGTCGGTGGCCACCGAGATGGGCGTGCCCGTGCCCGCCGAGCTGTCCCTGCTGGCCTGGGACGACTCCCAGCTCTGCCGGCTCACCCACCCGCCGCTGTCGGCCATGAGCCACGACGTGTTCGCCTTCGGCGCCGAGGTCACGCGCCGCCTCATGGACCTCGTCGGCAGGGGTGAGACGGAGCACGGCCCGGCACCGACCCCGGTCCTCGTCCCCCGAGGCACCACCGCCAGAGCCCACTGACCGCCGGGCCCACCTGGTCTACCCGCCCGGCCCGATCTGCCTACCTGGGACCGTCCGGCCTGGCCCGGCCGCCTGGGCCGCTCGGCTACCGTGGCGGAGCCGGCGCTAGCGTGGCGGGCCGGCGGCAATGGTGGCTCGGGCGTCCTCGACGCCGCCGCGCCACCAGCCCATCGCCTCCACCCACCACGTCATGCCCGCCGCCGCGTACCCGTCGACCAGCCCGTCCGCCGCACGGCCCTCCAACGCGATGTCGAAGCCGTCCAGCGAGCCCCGCTGCTCGGCCAGGAAGTCCACCACCCGCGCGAACTCGGAGACGGGCACCGGTGGCAGCTCCTGCCCGTACTCGTGGAAGGTCGGCATCGCGCCGTCCCACCGGGCCGCCCGCCGGAAGCCGACCTTGGTCGGCCAGCGCCCCGGGCACCAGATCGGGATGCGCGGGCGCTGGACCGGCGACGGCGGCAGCTCCTTCCACAGCCGCGTCAGCTCCTCCAGACCCCGGTCCAGCTTGGCGGCACGGACCTTCAGATCGGGGTCCTCCCCGAAATCGGCGTATTCCGCGTCGACCGATCCGAGACCCGCGCCGACGACCAGCCGCCCTCCGGACAGCACGTCCAGCGTCGCGGTCTCCTTCGCCACCATCTGCACCCGCCGCCGGGGCAGCGCCGTCATGAGCACGCCGATCCTGATCCGGCTGGTACGGGCCGCGACGGCCGACAGCACCACCGTCGGGTTGACCACGGGCCAGTCGCGGTCGTGGTAGAGCAGGTGGTCCCAGAGATAGACGCCGTCCCAGCCCCGTTCCTCGGCCGCCACGGCGAGCTCGACCAACACCTGAGGATCCCCGAACTCGCCGAGGTTCGGCAGCCCGACCGCGAAGCGCACCATGCGCCCCAGGCTACGCGATCACACCCCGGTGATCACGGAACGGCGACCACGGTGCGGCGACCACGGTGCGGCGACCCGACGCCGGCCTGCATGGGGCAGCACCCCATGGACACCCCCCCATGGAGACAGGCGAGCCCCCTCCCCGGGAGGGGAGAGGGCTCGTCACCCGACCGGCGCTCTACGGGATCCTGTACTCCTGCGCCTTGCCGCAGTACCCGATCCCGATCGGCGAGTTGCTCCGGCGGCACACCTGCACGACCACCCGGTCGATGGTGCGCACCGACCCCCTGTCGGACAGCGAGAACGCGAACTTGACCTGCGCGTCGTCCGCCTTCTGCGTGACGCTGTCGATCAGTTCGCTGCCTCGGTAGGCGCTGAAGGTGGCCAGGGAGTGCAGGTCGTCGGGCGTGCAGATGGTCGGGGTGGCTTCGTCGGAGAGTAACCCTTCGACGTCGACGCGGGGCCGGATCACCGGCCCGTCGTACCGTTCGATCTGACCCTCCGTGAACCCGCGGCGGCACGAGTCGCCCGAGTCAGCGGAGAAGGGGACAGCCTGGGCGGCGGCGGCCAGGGCGGGCGGGGCCGCCAGAAGCCCGGCGGCGAGTACGGTACTCATCGTCAACCCGGCGAGCAGACGCACGATTTCACCTTCCGTTGGGTGCTGGATTCCGCCACCCATCGTGAGCAGCGCCCGCCCTCCTGCCAGTGCCCGCCGTTACAGCCGGGCCCCTAATTCACGGAACGTCCCGACGGGGAAGGCACCCCGGTCCGGCGCGCCGGCTTGACGATTCCCGCACAGAATCACATTGATCGGCGCCTTCTCACCCACCACCATGGAACGCGCCCACCCGCACGGCGACGTTCCCCCGTTGCCCCGTTCCCCCCAATTCACGATGGGATGACAGATGACCGACGCGTTGCACGACCTGCGCACCCTTGTCAGCGGCCGGGTGCTGCTCCCAGGGGATGACGGGTTCGACGAGGCCGGGCGCCCCTGGAACCGGGCCGTCGAACACCTCGTTCCCGCCGTGGTCGAGGCGGCCGACGCCGCCGACGTCGCGGCCGTGGTCCGCTTCGCCCGCGCCCGCGGCCTGGCCGTCGCGGCCCAGCCGAACGGCCACGGCGCCACGACGAGCCTCGGCGGCGCCATCCTGCTGCGCACCCGCCGCCTGGACTCCGTCGAGATCGATCCGGCCGCCCGGCGGGCCCGCGTCGGCGCGGGCGTGCCCTCAGGCGTCCTTCAGGCCGCCGCGGCGGCGCACGGCCTGACCGGCCTGCCCGGCAGCTCCCCGGTCGTCAGCGTCGCCGGGGTCGCGCTCGGCGGCGGGCTCAGCTGGTTCGGCCGCAGGCACGGCTGGGTCGCCGACAGCGTCACCGCGTTCGACGTCGTGGACGCGGAGGGCGAGCGGCGGCGCGTCACCGGCGACACCGACCCCGGCCTCTTCTGGGCCCTGCGCGGCGGCGGCGGGTCGTTCGCGGTCGTCACCGCCCTGGAGCTCGCCCTGCACCCCGCGCCGCATCTGTACGGCGGCCGGATGATGTGGCCGGCCGAGCTCGCCCAGGACGTGATGGACGCCTACCGCCGGATCACCGCGACCGCGCCCGACGAGCTGACCCTCTGGCTGGACCTGCTGCACTTCCCCGGCTCCGACCCCCTCGTCGCCGTCGACGCCACCTACCTCGGCCCTGACGACGCGGCCCGCGACCTGCTCGCCCCGCTGGACCGGCTGCCCCGCCCCCTCGCCGACAGCAGGCGGACCATGACGGTGGCCGAGCTCGGCGCCATCACCGCGGAGCCCACCGAGCCCAGCCCAGGCGCCGCGCGTGCCGAACTGCTCACCGAGCTGGACGACGCGGTGGCCAAGACCCTGCTGGCCGACCCGATCGCGCCGCTGATGAACGTGCAGCTGCGCCATCTGGGCGGCGCGTTCGCCCGTCCGTCCGACAGCCCCCACGGCCCGCTGACCGAGCCGTACGCGCTCTACCTGTTCGGCGTGCCGGCCGACCCGGCGACGGCCGCGGCCATCGCCGTCAAGCAGCAAGCGCTCGCCGGCGCGCTCCCGGTGAGCGGCCGCAAACCCCTCACGTTCCTCAGCGCCGGCGAGACGCCCGCCGACGCCTTCGCTCCCGCCGCACTCCGGCGCCTGCGCGAGCTCGAACGCCGGCACAACCCGCACGGCACCTTCCGCGCCAACTTCCCCTACGCCGGCTGAACGGGGCCCTTCTGGCGGGCAGGTCGGGCGGACAGGTCGGGCGGACCCTTCTGACGGGGCCTTCGGTGGGGCCGGCTTCGCCAAGCCCGCCGCACCCGGGCAGATCTTCGCTTACTGTGCATCTCGGGGGATGCATTACGGGAGAATGTCCGGGCCGTCCCGAGAGGCGGGACCGCGGCGTTCCGGGGGAACACGGAGGATGAAGTCGGGAATGGGTGCTCAGACACAGGAACAACTCGGCCCGTACCGGATGATCCGGAAGATCGGCGAGGGCGGCATGGGGGTCGCCCACCTCGGTCTCGACGCGGCGGGCCGGGAAGTCGCGATCAAAGTGCTGCACCCGCACGTCGCGGCCGACCTGAAGGCGCGCGACCGGCTGTTCCGCGAGGTGGAGACCATGCGGCGGGTCCGCAGCCGCTTCGTCGCCGAGGTGATCGACGCCGAGCTGGCCGGCGGCAAGCCCTACGTGGTGACCAGGTTCGCCCCTGGCCGCACGCTGGAGGACACCGTGCTGACCGAGGGCCCGCTGGCAGCGCACGAGGTCGTCACGCTCGCCCAGGGGCTGGCCCAGGCGCTGGTGGACATCCACGAGGCCGGGGTGATCCACCGCGACCTCAAGCCGTCCAACGTCATGCTGGTCGGCGGCCAGCCGCTGGTCATCGACTTCGGCATCGCGCACCTGGTGGACGCGGCCCGGCTGACGGCGACCGGCATGGTCGTGGGGACGCCCGGCTATCTGGCGCCCGAGATCATCCGTGCCTCCCACGTCACCCAGGCGGCCGACGTGCACTCGCTGGCCTCGACGGTGTTCTTCGCCGCCACGGGGCTGCCGCCGTTCGGCACGGGGACGTTCGAGTCGGTCTGCTACAACACCATGGAAGGGCGCTCGCAGATCGACAAGGCGCCGGCCTGGCTGCGGGGGTGGCTGAGCAGCGCCCTCCAGGTCGATCACACCGCCCGGCCCGACGCCCGCGAGCTGCTGCGCACGGCCAGGGCGCTCGACCCGGCGAGCGGCGCGCCGCGCCGCCCTGACCGCACCCAGGCCATGGACACCCTTTCCGACCTGCTGCCGCCGGTCACTTACGCCAGGCCGCAGGAGGAGCGGTCCCTCGTCCCCGCGCCGACCCTGCACTCCGACTGGTCCGAGCAGTCCGAGCAGTCCGAGCAGTCCGAACGGCCCGCGCGGTGGCGCCGGCCCGCGCCTCCCGCGGAGCCGTTCGACCTGCGGCGGTTCGTGCACGGCAGCGGGTTCGTCGGCGTGCTCATGCTCGTGACGCTGATGGCGCTGACCGTGATGAACCCGGTCTCCGGCGGGCTCGGGGCGGCGGCGCTCTCGCTGGTGCTGCGCGCCGCCGACCACTACTTCGCCGAGGAGCGGCCGCCGCTGTCCACGGCCGGTCTCGTGACCGTGGGCCACCTGCTGCTGTCGGTGGCGTTCGGGCTGGCCGCAGGAGGGCTGCTCCACATGGCCGGACGACTGAACGCCGGCCACGCCGAGAGCCTGGCCGCCGGCCTGTTCACGCTGGGGCTGTTCGTGCTGCCGGGCGCGGCGCCGGTGCGCAGAGCCGCCTCGGGAGCGCTCGCCCGCGTCCTGCCCGGCCGCAGCGCGATCGTCGTCTCGACCGCCGTGATGGGCCCGATCACACTGATCGCCATCATCGTGGCCGTGTCCCAGATGTTCTAGCACCCGGAACCGGCGGGCGGAGGCGTTCGCCCGGACGGGCGGCACCGCGCCGGCCGGTCGGTGCGGACTGGTCAGGCGCCGGCCGCCGCCGGAGGGTCGTGTTCCGGTCAGGCGGCGGGGGCCGCCGCCACCGCCGTGCGTGCCGCCATCCGGCGTTCGAACCAGACCGAGGTGAACGGCGGAATCGCGCAGGCCAGGCCCAGCACCACCGTGCCCCGGCTCCAGCCCGCCTCCCGCGCCGACAGCAGCACCCCGGCCGCGTACAGCACGAACAGCGCCCCGTGGATCGGCCCGAACACCTTCACCCCGAGCTCGCCGGTCTCCGTCACGTACTTGAAGAACATCCCGACCAGCAGCCCCGCCCACGAGCACGCCTCGGCCACCGCCACGAGTCGAAACCAGCGCAGCACGATCCACCCTTCCGTCCGATGTCCCGGCTTACTCTACAGCCTGTAGAGCGCGCCGTGGGGCGGCTCAGGCGACGGTGCCGTAGGACGGTTTGCCCGCCCACTCGTAGGTGACGTAGACGACGCCGGCCTCCGTCGCGCTCGAACCGGTCAGCTTCAGCCCGGCCGGCGTGGCCCCCTCCGCGAACAGCCGCTTGCCCCGCCCGAGGACGACGGGGAAGACCAGCAGGTGGTATTCGTCGACCAGCTCGGCGCTCTGCAGGGTGCGAAGCAGGTCGCTGCTGCCCTGGACGAGGATCGTGCCGTCGGTGCGCCGCTTGAGCTCGGCCACGGTCTCGGCGGCCTCACCGACCAGGACCTCGGTGTTGCGCCAGGCAGCGGTCATCGGCGTGCGCGTGGTGACGTACTTCGGCATGCCGTTGATCTTGGCGCCGCCCTCCTCGTCCGGGACGTTCGGCCAGTGGGCGCTGAGGATGTCGTACGACCTGCGGCCCAGCAGCATGCCGTCCGCGCGGTCGAGCAGCGGGCCCATGATGCGGCCGAACCCCTCGTCGACGTACGGGGGCAGCCAGCCCTCGTGCTCGAAGCCGCCGGAGGGATCCTCGCCGGGCCCGCCGGGCGCCTGCATGATGCCGTCGAGGGTCACGAAGGTGCCGACCACCAGTCTGCTCGCCATGTCCGTTGTTCCTTGTCTGTGAGGTGAAGGTCTCTCCGAGGTGGAGGGCTCCAGCATGGCGCAGGCCGTTTACGGATTTCTTCAGGCTTTCCTACGGGGCGCGATCCGGAGTCCGTTTCTTCACAGGACCTCCCCGAAACCCGAGCAATTCTCGCAGGGTGCGGATGGTCGGATATGGGCGTGAGGTTCTTCGTCGCGCAGCTGTTCCGGTTCGCCTGGGCCGAGGCCAGGTCGTGCGTGTTCGCGGTGGCCATGTTCGCCGGTCTGGCCGCCTCGTCCGTCGTGCCGCTGCCCGTTCCGCGTTACGACGCGCTGCTGATCTACGCCGTGGCCGTCACCGTGACGCTGCGCGCGCTGCGCTGGGAGAGCAGCGGTGAGACGGCCGTCATCGCCGGGTTCCACCTGGTCGGGCTGGCCTTCGAGCTGATCAAGGTACGGCTCGGGTCGTGGAGCTACCCGGAGCCGGCCTACACCAAGCTCGGCGGGGTGCCGCTCTACAGCGGGTTCCTCTACGCGGCGGTGGGCAGTTACGTCTGCGCGGCCTGGCGGATCTTCTCGCTGCGCCTGGTGGCCTACCGCACCGTGCCGGTCACTCTGGTGGCGGTGGCGATCTACGTGAACTTCGTCAGCCAGCACTGGTGGATCGACCTGCGGCTGCCGCTGGCCGTCCTGCTCGTCCTGGTGACCTGGGGGACGGTGGTGCACTTCACCGTGGGCGCGCACCGCTACCAGATGCCGCTGGCGCTGGCGCTGACGCTCATCGGGTTCTTCCTGTGGGTGGCCGAGAACCTGGCGACCTACCTCGGCGCCTGGCAGTACCCGTACCAGCGGGAGACCTGGCAACTGGTGCATCCGGCCAAGTTCGGGGCGTGGGCGCTGCTGGTCAGCGTCACGTTCGTGATCGTCGCCTCCTGGCAGGCGGCCAGGGGGCGGCTGCACCTGCCCGCCGCCGCCCCCGGCGTGCCGCGCGGCTGGGCCCTGCCACTGCGCCGGGTCGGCCTTTCTGACCGAAGCGGTGGTCAGTGGTGGTCGGCGTAGTGCCGGGCCAGCAGGTCGCCGCCCCAGTCGTGGCGCAGGTCGCGCCATACGGAGTGGACGTGGTTGGCCTCGTCCTGCGTGTTGTCGTACTCCAGCAGGAACGTCGGCCCGGTCACGCAGTAGTAGTGGCCCTGACCGCGCTGATCCGAACCCATCCAGGCGAAGGTCACCTTGTCGAGCCCGGCGTCGAGCGCGTCCTGCCAGCAGGTCTCGCCGTACCAGCCGGGGGCGCGGTCGAAGTAGCGGCGGACGAGCCGTTCGAGCATGCCCCGCGACGAGTCCTGCATGTCGGCGTACGGGAGCCCGGAGGGGATGAGGGCGGCGTCGGCCGCGGGGTCGTTGCGGGTCAGGACGTCGTCGGGAGCGACCGCGCTGGTGATCGCGATCGAACGCTGGTGCGGCGCGAGGTCGGCGAGCAGCGCCCGGCCCAGCTCCTCCTCCTCGGCGAGCAGCCGCAGGCCCCGCTGCGGCCCGGACGGCACCATGGCCGGCTCGGCGCCGAGGAAGCTCGGCGTGACCGTGATCGCGTCGCCGACGACCGTGACGTGCACGGCGAGGTGGTGGCCGTTGATCCGCCACATCCACGGGGCCGGGCCGGCCGGATCGCCGAACACCCGGAACCAGTAGCGGTCGCCGTCGATCTCGTCCACGCCGGTCACCAGGCGGCGGCGGACGCGTTCGAGCTCGATCACGCCCATGGCCGTACGCGCGCCGCCGGCGCCGCAGCCGATCTCCAGCAGGGCGAGGGCCAGCTCCTCCTGGGCCGAGGTCATCTCGACCAGCGGCAGCCCCGGACGGGGGCCGGGCAGGTAGAACCACTCGGTACGCTCGGGCGAGCCGAACGCCGCCGTCGCCGCGGCCTTTCGCTCCGGGTCGAGCGAGCCGAGAAAGCGCAGCACCGCCTGCCGCATCACCTCGATGTCGTGGGCACTCATGAAAGCTCTCGCAACATCACAAATCGCAACTTACTGCAAAAAAGGCCGATATTCGCGCCTAAATGACGGCAGAGCGGCGCTGGGGCGGGCGGGTTCCGGGGGCGTGAAAGGATGCTGGCGTGGTGACGATACAGGACGTGGCGAAGGCCGCAGGAGTCTCGCCCATGACCGTCTCCCACGTCATCAACGACCACCCGCACGTCAAGAGCGAGACGCGCGAGCGCGTGCTGCGGGCCATCGACGAGCTCGACTACCGGGTCAACGTCGCGGCCCGCAACCTGCGCACCGGGCGTACCGGGACGATCGGCCTGGCCGTCCCCGAGATCGACCGCCCCTACTACGGTCAGCTCGCCGCCGAGATCATCAAGGTGGCGGCAGGACACCACCTCAGGGTCGCCATCGAGCAGACCGGCGCCTCACGCGAGGGCGAGCTCGCCGCCCTCGCCCTGTCCCGCAACCGGCTCTACGACGGCCTCATCCTCAGCACGGTCGGGCTCGGCCCGGCCGACACCGACCTGCTCAGGGTCGACCATCCCGTGGTGATCCTGGGGGAGCGCATCTTCGACGGGCCCGTGGACCACGTGGCGATGCCCAACAGCGCGGGCGCCAGGGCCGCGACCCGTCACCTCGTCGAGCGGGGCTGCCGCCGCGTCGCGCTCATCGACGGCCCGCAGCGGGGCGAGGTCGACGTCTCCAGCCTGCGTTACGACGGCTACCGCGAGGCGCTCGACGAGGCGGGCATCCCGTTCGACCCGCGGCTCGTGGCCCCCATCGAGCAGCTGACCATGGAGCAGGGGGCGGCGGCAGCGCGCCGCCTGGCCGGGTCGGAGGCCGGGTTCGACGGCGTCTTCTGCGTGACCGACACGGTCGCGATCGGCGCGCTGCGCGGCCTGGCCGACAGCGGGCTGCGGGTGCCGCACGACGTCAAGGTCATCGGCTTCGACAACATCGCCGAAGGGGCCTACAGCGTGCCGTCGCTGTCGTCGATCGACCCCGACCACGCGCTCATGGCCGGCACGGCCGTCGGGTTCCTGGTCAAGCGGATGGCGGAGAAGGGCAAGGCCAGGCAGGCGCCGCGCGAGTTCGTCAGCCCGTTCTCCCTGGTCGCCCGCGAGTCGACCGGCGGCTGACCCGGCCTCACGCCTCACGCCTCACGACCCGGCCTGACCCGGCCTGACGACGCGCACGACAGGCCCGCCCGAGTGGCGATGCGCTGGGCGACAAGAGTGGCGGTTCGTGGCGCTGCGGGACGCTCGCAACGAATGGGGTCTGTGGGCTTTGACGGGTTGTTTGGGTTTAAGGAGGTAACTGAGAACATCTGCATGGGTACGTCTGCTTCCGTCTGGGCGCCCGCGAATTAAGCGGACGCCGGCTTCTGGCCGAAATATCCATGAACGGAAACGAGAGCACGTGAATACTAGAATTCCGCAATCGCGCGCGCCGCGCCATGGGCTGTTCGCGGCGCTAGCTCTGACAGGTGCGGCCGCCACCGCCATGCTTCTGCCTCTGGGCATGGGGGTGGCCAGCGCGAACGCCGGCTTCTCCACGGTCCAGGCCGGAGGCCCGCCGGCGCCGAGCAAGCCCGTCTACAGGCCGAGGTACGTCCCGCGGGAGAAGCCGATCCTGCGCAACCCGCACTACCGCCCGCCGCGGATCGACGTCATCGTCGACAACCGCAACCACTCGCGCAACCGCAACCCGAGGCACCACTTCGAGCGTCATCACGAGGCGGTCAAGCCGACTCCGGTGAAGACGGTGAAGCCGGTCAAGGAAGTGCCGGTCAAGGAAGTGCCGGTCAAGGACGAGGTCAAGCCGGACAAGTGGGACGACGGTAACTGGTGGTGGCCGGAAGAGCTGGACTGACCTTCGTCAGGGACGCTCGCTGCCACGCCAGTGCGCTGACCCGCCGGACCGGGATGACATCCGCCCCGGGACGGCGGGTCTGGCGTGTTCCCGGCCGGACGCGTCCGGACGTGTCGTACGGGACCTGTAGCCGCTCACACCTGCGCGGCGGCGGCGGGCTCGCCGGACTGCAGCGCGGCCAGGACGGCCTGCTCGACCGAGTCGTGGACGCTCAGCACGGTGTGCGCGCAGGTGATCCGCATCATGCTGGCCAGCTTGGGATGCGGCGCGGCCAGCCGCAGGCTTCCGCCGTGCTGGCGGGCGAAGGCGTGCGTGTTGAGCAGGACCCGGAGACCGGCGCTGCCCAGCACCTGCGCGTCGCTGAGATCGATGACCAGATGTTCGTGCGGCGCGCGCCGGCTCGCCTGAAGGTAGCGGTCGAGCTGACCGGCGGTGATGGCGTCGATCTCACCCGCGACGGAGATCACGCTCACCCCGGGCAGTCTCTGTGTGGCGAACGTCAATTCCCGCACGTGCACCCTCCCCTGAGATGAGGAGCCGGAAGCGGCCTGACCGGCCGCTGTCGATCCCTACGGTAGCGAGACGGAGGGGCAGCGTACAGAGCCGTGAGGACGATCCTGACGTAACCTCCCGTCGGCTTCCGGTGGCCCTCCGGCAGGCGCCACCGCCCGTCGGCATCGCACGCCGGCTCCGCGCCGGCATAGCACGCCGCCTTCGCGCCGGCGCCGTACGCGACCCCGGGCGCCGTCATCGCAGACCGGCGCCCTCGCGCAGCTCCTGGCGCAGCTCGACGGCCCGGTGCAGGTAGTTGGAGGCCAGCGCGGTCCGCCCGGCCGAGCGGTACAGCTCGCCGAGCGTCTGGAACGAGGCCGCCTCCCCGCTGCGGTCGCCGAGCTGCTGGAAGACCGCCAGCGAGGCCCGCAGGCGGTCGGAGCCGTCGGACCGCTCGCCCCTGGCCACCTGGAGGCCGCCCAGGCTCTGCATCGCGTACGCCCCGCAGTGCCGGTCGCCGAGCGTCTCGAAGATGTCCAGGGCCCGCCCTTGGCAGCGCATCGCCTCGTCGGCGTCGGCCTTCAGGTCGTGCAGCCGGCCCAGGTGCATCGAGACGCAGCCCTCGCGGTGGGCGTCGCCGAGCTCCCTGGCCAGCCGCAGCGCCTCGGACAGCCACCTGGACGCCTGGCGCAGGTCCTGCAGCGACAGGTAGATGCGCCCGATCGCCTGCCGCGCGTACGCCTCGCCGCTGCGGTCGCCGACGGCCAGGAACATGGCCAGGGCGTGCCGGAAGGACCCGAGCGCCCGCAGGTGCTCGCCGGAGAACTGGCTGGCCGCGCCCAGCCCGCAGATCGAGATCGCCTCGCCGCGTACGTCCCCCAGCTCGCGGAAGATCGTCCGGGCGCGCTGGAGCATGTCGCAGGCCTCGGCGTAGCGGTCCTGGTAGAGGCAGACCTGGCCGAGACCGCGGAGCATGGCGGCCTCGCCGCGGCGGTCGCCGGCCGCGCGGGCGCTGTCGAGCGCCAGCCGGTGCGTGAGCTGCCACTCCTCGAAGCGGCAGTGCAGGTCGAAGTAGGGGACGAGGGCGGCGGCCAGCCCCCACGCGGAGGTGGCCAGCCCGGTCCCGGCGGCCAGTTGCACGGCCTCCACCAGCGACTGGCGCTCGGCCTCGAACCACGACAGCGGGTCGGAGGTCAGCCGGGCCAGAGTCTCGTCCGGCAGGCTCCAGGGGGCCGGCTCCTCGGGGGTCAGGCTGAACAGGGTGGTGGGCAGGCGGGCCGTGGCGTGACCGGTGGCGCTGGTCCAGCCGCCGAGCACGCGGGCGAGCGCCTGCCGCTCCGCCTCGCCGCCGCTCTGCTGCCTGGCCTGGCAGCGCATCAGGTCGTACAGCCGGTAGCGGGGCTGGCCGAGGGCGTCGGTGCCGTCCAGGCGGACGAGGTTGGCGTCCACGAGGGAGTCCACGACGGCCTCGCTGCGGTGCCGGCCGAGCACGGCGTCGGCCACCCAGCCCGGCACGGAGGCGGGGCCGAGCAGGCCGAGCGCGCGGAAGGTGGTGGCCGCCTCGCTGGTCAGGCGGCGGGTGCTGCGTTCGAAGGAGCCGCGTACCTCCAGGTCGCCCGCGCGCAGCTCGTCGAGCCTGCTGGACTCGTCGGCCAGGCGCTGCTGGAGCACGCTGAGCGGCCAGCCGGGACGGCCGGCCAGGCGGGCGCCGGCGACCCGGACGGCCAGGGGCAGGTGGCCGCAGGAGTCGAGGATGGCCAGGGCCGCCTGCCGTTCTGCGGCCAGCCGCGACGGGCCGACGATGCGCCCGAGCAGCTCCTCGGCCTCCTCGGGCGGCAGGACGTCCAGCTCCAGCAGCCGCGTGCCGGGCAGCTCGGTGATCCGGCGGCGGCTCGTGACCAGGACGGCGCAGCCGTTGCCGGGCAGCAGGGCGCGGACCTGGGCGGCGTCGGCCGCGTCGTCGAGGAAGACGAGCATCGGCCGCTCGGCCAGCAAGGAGCGGTAGAGCGCGGAGCGTTCGTGCACGGTGGGCGGCAGCGCGGCGTCGCCGACGCCCAGCGCGCGCAGCGCCTCGGCCAGCAGCTCCGCCGGGTCGGCGGGGGTCGCGTCGGTGCCGCCGAGACACAGGTGCAGTTGCCCGGCCGGGTAGCCGCCCCGTACGGCGTGGGCGCAGTGCACGGCCAGCGCGGTCTTGCCGACCCCGGGCGGCCCGACGACCATGGCGATCGACGGCGGCCCCTCGGGCGCGAGCTCCTGGGCGGACAGCGATCTGGTCAGGGCGGCGACGGCCGCGGCCCGGCCGGTGAAGTCGGGGATGTCGGCAGGCAACTGGTAGGGCGGGGGAGGGCCCGCGACGGACGCGGGCACGGCTACGGGCACGGGCATGGAGGCGAGCATGGACTCTCCGGCCAGGACGCGCTCTCCGGCCAGGACGCGCTCTCCGGCCAGGACGAGGGCGTGCGCCTCGCGCAGGTCCTGGCCGGGTTCGACGCCGAGATCCTCGATGAGCTGCCGTCTGACGGCGGTGTAGGCGTGCAGCGCCTCGGCTCGCCTGCCGGTGTGGTGCAGGGCCAGGATGAGCCGCTGCCAGAGGTCCTCGCGGTAGGGGTGCTCGCCGATCAGCTCGCGCAGGTCCTCGACGGCGGAGGTGTGCTCGCCGGCGGCGAGCTTGACCGCGATCAGCTCCTCGGCCGCGGCCAGCCTGGCCTGGGTGAGCGAGCGCAGCCGCGCGTCCCACACGGGGCTGGCGGGCAGGTCGCCGAGCGGGGTGCCGCGCCACAGCGCGAGCGCCCGGCGCAGCCGGGCGGCCGCCTCCTCGGTACGCGCGCTCGCCCGCGCCCTGGCCACCAGGTCCTCGAACAGCAGCAGGTCCAGCCGTTCCGCCTCCACCTCGATGGCGTAACCGGACGGATGGGCGGCGATGCGCGCCTCCACCGCGCCGAGGACGCCGCGTAAGGAGCTGACGTACGTGCGCAGGTTGGCCGTGGCGGACGAGGGCGGGTTGCCGGTCCACAGCACTTCGATCAGGGCGTCGGAGGCGACCACCTGGTTCGCGTCGAGCAGCAGCGTGGCGAGCAGCAGCCGCGGCTTGGTGCCCGCGATGCGCACGCTCTGGTCCGCGGCCCTGACCTGTAACGGGCCCAGGACCGCGAAGGTTGGCTGATCAACCACTATGACCGCACCTACTCCTCAGCTGGAGGTATTGCAACCATTGCCGGGTTGTTCGTTCGGGCTGGCTTCGTCTTTATACCGATTTTGGATGTTCTCTGTATGCCGTACTCGCAATCTTGACCCCCAGCAAGCGCACGTCCTGAGATCCATTTGATCATGCTCGGCTCCGGGCCGGCCTCGTCGCCGGAGCCGTACGGAAAGGATCCTTATGAGAGCCAGCAGGGTGCTTACGGTGGGGTTCGTCTTAACGTGCGGGCTCATGGCCGGACAGGCCGCCACCGCCGCCCCGACGCCCGCTCCAACGCCGAGCGCGACCACGACCGCTACGCCGACCACGGGCCCGGGGCAGGACCAGAACAACCCGCAGGACCAGGTGGACGTGCCCGACGTCTCCACCCTGGCCGCGCCCAGTTTCCAGCTGCCCTTCCCCTGCGGCCAGAGCTGGACCGGCAACTCCAGCGGCAGCAGCGCGCACCGCTCGTACGAGATCGACTTCAACCGCGGCAGCACCGCCAACGCCGACCTCGGCGACACCGTCGTGGCCGCCGCGGCAGGCACCGTGGTCATCTCCGCCCACCAGGGCTCCACGAACGGCTACGGCAACCTGGTCAAGCTCGACCACGGGGGCGGCTGGACGTCGTACTACGCGCACCTGAACGCGCGCTCCGTCAGCGCCGGCACCCAGGTCCGCCAGGGCCAGAAGCTCGGCACGCTCGGCAACACCAGCAAGCCGGGCAACAACATCAGCCCGCACCTGCACTTCGAGATCCGCAACGGCGCCAGCTACCCGGCCAACATCCGCAAGGCCGTCTTCAACGGCGTCACGTTCGGCTACCCGAACCAGACGCTGACCTCGAAGAACAGCTGCGGCGGTGGCGGCGGCACCAACCCGCACACCGCGGCGTCCGTGTGCGGCAGCGGCTACAAGGTGATCGACTCCGCCGCCCTGGGCTCAGCCGGCACCGCCTACCTGCTCTACAACGCGGGCAACGGCAACAACTGCGTGGCCACGATCAAGAAGACCTCGCTCGGCAAGAACACCGCGACCAGCGCGTTCCTGGAGGTCAAGGGTAAGACCCGGGTCACCGACAGCGGCAACTTCGGCTACTACGCGGGGCCGGTGCGGGCCTCCGCGTCCGGCACGTGCGTCAAGTGGGGCGGCAAGGCCGGGTCGAGCACGTACACCAGCGCGTTCGAGCACTGCGACTGACACCGCACTGCGACTGACACCGCACTGCGACTGACACCGCACTGCGATTGACAGCGCGCCGCGCCCGCGCGTACTCCGCGCCCGGGTGCGGAGCGTCGGATCGAAACGCGCCGGCGCGCCCCCCGCACCGGCGTTCCCGAACGACACCCCCTTCCTTCCTGAGGAGAGAACACTGTGCGAGCCCGACTGCGCCGCTCAGCCGTGCTGCTGACCGGCGCGCTGATCCCCGCCTCGCTGCTGATCGGCCATCCCGCCGCGGCCACGTCCGCCGCGGAGCCCGTGACAGGGGCGTTCGCCAAGGCGGCGGCCACGTACGAGGTGCCGCGTGACCTGCTGGTCTCCCTCGCCTACGCCGAGACCCATTTAGACGGACATGCCGGCGAGCCCAGCGCCAGCGGCGGCTACGGCGTGATGCACCTCGTCACCTCCCGCACGCTGGAGAGCGCGGCCAAGCTCACCGAGCGGCCCGTCTCCGCGCTCAAGAGCGACGACGCCGCCAACATCGCCGGCGGCGCCGCCGTGCTGCGCGCCTACGCCGACGAGGCCGGGCTGGACGCCGCCGCCCGCAAGGACCCGGCCCGCTGGTACGGAGCCGTCGCCCGCTACGGCGGCGCCACCTCCCCCGACGTGGCCCGCCTGTACGCCGACACCGTCTACGACCTGATGGCGCAGGGCGTGCGCGCCACCACGACCGGCGGCGAGAGCGTCACGGTCAAGCCGCGCACCGTCGAGCCCGACCGCGGCGCGTACGCCAAGGCCAAGGACCTGGACGGCCCCAGCACGCTCGCCGCCGCCGCGGTCGACTACCCGCAGGCCGCGTGGGTGGCGGCCAACAGCGCCAACTACGCGGTGTCCAGCCGCCCGTCCAGCGACACGATCGACCGGATCGTCATCCACGTGGCGCAGGGCTCCTACGCCGGGACGATCTCCTGGTTCCAGAACCCGGCCGCGAAGGTCAGCTCCCACTACGTGGTGCGCTCGTCGGACGGCGCCGTCACCCAGATGGTGCGGGAGAAGGACCGGGCCTTCCACGCCGGCGACTACAACCGGCGCTCGGTCGGCATCGAGCACGAGGGCTTCGTGAACGACGCGTCGTGGTTCACCGACGCGATGTACCGCTCCTCGGCCGCGCTGACCCGCAACATCGCCGACCGGTACGGCATCCCCAAGGACCGTACGCACATCGTCGGCCACAGCCAGGTCCCGGGCACCGACCACACGGACCCGGGCGGCAACTGGAACTGGAACACGTATATGCAGTACGTCACTGGTGGCGGCGGCGGACCCACCAACCCGCACACGCCGGAATCGGTGTGCGGCAGCGGCTACAAGGTGATCGACTCGGCCGCCCTGGGCTCGGCCGGCACGGTCTACCTGCTCTACAACACGGCCAACGGCTACAACTGCGTGGCCACGATCAAGAAGACCTCGATCGGCACGGCCAGCGCGACCAGCGCGTACCTGGAGGTCAAGGGCAAGGCTCGGGTCACCGACAGCGGCAACTTCGCCTACTACGCGGGCCCGGTGCGCGCCTCGGCGGCCGGCCAGTGCGTCAAGTGGGGCGGTAAGGCCGGGACGAACGTCTACGACAGTCCGTCCGAGCACTGCGGCTAGGACGACTGGGGGCGGGTGCGAGCTGCGGCCCGTGCCCGCCTTTCGCTCGCTCGGAGCTCAAATCGCACGGCATCACGAACATCACTGCACCACGACATCACTGCATCACCGCGCCTGCGCCGGCTCCGTCGCCTGCGGTGCGCTGGCCACCGCGCCTGCGGATCGCGCGGTGCCGACGGCGTTCAGTGGTCGCGCGCGGTGACTACAGCTTCTCGAGCTTGGCGTACGGTGCGGTCAGCCGGTAGGTCTCCGAGCCGAAGTCGACGATCACGGCGACGTCCTGGTGCACGGCGATCACGCGGCCAAGGCCGTATTTGTCGTGACTCACCCGGTCGCCCGTGACGAATTGCTCCAGCGGCGGCGGGGGTACGTCGGGGACTTTGAAGGGGCTGGTAGGCAGCTGGCGCCGGGTGGCGGCTTGATAGGGCCTCATTGGCTTGATTATGGTCCTTACCGGGAGATAAAGCGACCGAAACCATCAGATACTGGTGGAATTCATACCTTGGCCCGGCGGAGCCGGCCGAGAAGTGCCGGTAAGCAGACCTTTCGGTTGCCCGCCGGGCCCCTGGAGCGGCCCGCTGGAGGAACGAGAACGTCCCGCTGAGGTACGAGAACGGGCCCGCCCCCCGAAGGGAGCGGGCCCGCCCTCATGCTGCTCGCCCGATCAGGCGGCTACGATGTTCTCCGCCTGCGGGCCCTTCTGACCCTGCACGACGTCGAACGACACCTTCTGACCCTCGGTCAGCTCGCGGTAGCCACCGTTCGAGACGATGTTGGAGTAGTGCGCGAAGACGTCGGCGCCGCCGCCGTCCTGCGCGATGAAGCCGAAGCCCTTTTCGGAGTTGAACCACTTCACGGTTCCAGTAGCCATGTCGATCTCCTTCAGAAATTGCAGGAACGAGAGAATCCGCACCGCGCGGATCTCGTGTCGCCGCGATGAGCCCATCCGGAGAAGACCGGTAAACGAAAAACGCGCCTGCAGATCACATCTGTCAGGCGCGCAAAGTCACTATGGGTGCCATAACTGCAACACGTAGAACTCTATCACAGGTGTGACACCGCCTTCCGCCGAAGCGGCCCATCGCGTCGCGCCCGTCTCGGTGGTCCCGTCCTGAACGCCTGGGGGCCGGCGGGAAAACCGGGAGGAAGACCGCGAAAGATCCGATCACAGAACGGCGATTCCCCCTAAGATGCGGTCATAAGGCAGAGAAGGGTGACGCGTGACCGAGAGTGAGCGACCCGCGGGGAAGATCGACCCGAACGTCCCCACCGTCGCCCGGATGTACGACTACTTTCTGGGCGGCAAGGACAACTTCCCCGCCGACCGTGAAGCCGCCGAGCGCATCCTGCAGTTGAGCAGCAAGGGCGGCGCCGACGTACGGGAGATGGCGCGGGCGAACCGCGGCTTCCTGGTCCGCGCGGTGGAGGCGGCCGCCAAGGCAGGCGTGCGCCAGTTCCTCGACATCGGCACCGGCCTGCCCACCCAGGACAACGTGCACCAGGTCGCCCACCGGATCATCCCCGACGCCAAGGTCGTCTACTCCGACAACGACCCGGTCGTGCTGGTCCACGCCCGTGCGCTGCTGACCGGCGACCCCCACACGGTGATCGTCGAAGGCGACGCGCACGACCCCAAGGGCCTGCTCGACGCCGCCGCCCGCCACCTCGACTTCAACGAGCCGGTGGCGGTTCTGGCCGTCGCGCTGTTCCACTACCTCTCCGACGACGACGAGGTGGCCGGCATCGTCAGGACGCTGCGCGAGCCGCTGGTGCCGGGCAGCCATCTGATCATCTCGCACGCGTACGTGGAGGAGGGGCAGAGTTCCGGCGAGCGCAAGGCCGGCACCGAGGAGGTCTACCGGCGCACGACCTCCGGCGTGCTGCACTGGCGCGACCGCGCCATGGTGCGCTCCTACTTCGACGGGCTGGAGCTGCTCGAACCCGGCCTCGTGCCGGTCCAGGACTGGCGCAACGACGACCCGATCGTCGTCCCCGGCCTGGACAAGGGCGGCATCCTGGGCGGCGTGGGCCGCGTCCCGCTCGAAGCCCCGCAGTCCGGCTGAGCGGAACCGCGACACACCACGCGAGAACGCCCTCTCACCCCTACCTGCGGCGTAACCTGCGGAAACGGGGCCGTACGCAGCTCTGACCTCCCCCGCGTGCCGGCCAGGCACACAGCGAGGGGGAATGCGGATGATCACGGCCGTCGCGGGCGCGTTCGCGGCAGTGGACCAGGAGTACCTGTTCGAGGCGCGGCAGATGCAGGCGCTTTCGTTCGTCGTGCACATCCCGCTGGTGTGCTTCGGCATCGCCTTCCCGGCGATGGTGCTGTTCTGCGAGTGGCGCTGGCTGCGGACCGGCGACGAGCTCTACCGCACGCTGGCCCGGCGCTGGTCGAAGGTGATGCTGGCGCTGTTCGCCATCGGCGTCGTGACGGGCACGATCCTCAGCTTCGAGTTGGGGCTGCTGTGGCCGGGCTTCATGGCGAGCTTCGGCAACGTCTTCGGCCTCGGCTTCACCATGGAGGGCTTCTCGTTCTTCATCGAGGCCATCTTCATCGCGATCTACGTCTACGGCTGGGACCGGCTGCGTCCGCGTACGCACTTCCTCATGGGCATCCCGGTGGTGGCCGCCGGAATCACGGGGTCGTGGTTCGTGATCTCCGTCAACGGCTGGATGAACCATCCAGGCGGCTTCGTGCTGAGGGACGGCCGGGCCGTCGAGGCGCGCCCGTGGGCGGCGCTGTTCGCCAACGAGTTCTTCTGGCACGAGTTCGTGCACATGTACTTCGCCGGGTACATCGTCGCCGGCTTCCTCATCGCCGTCCCGTACGCGTGGGGCTTCCTGCGCGGCCGCTGGAGCCGCTACCACCGCACGGCCCTGACGGTCGCGCTGTCGGCCGCGGCGGTCGCCGCGCCGCTGCAGATCGTCATCGGCGACTGGGCCGCGCGCGAGATCGCCCGGCACCAGCCGGTGAAGCTGGCCGCGCTCGAAGGACTCGGACGGACCACGCGCGGCGCGTCCGAGCACCTGCTGGGCTGGTACAACGGCTCCGAGGTCGTCTACGGCATCGAGATCCCGCGGCTGCTGTCCCTGCTCGCCTTCCACGACCCCGACGCGACGGTCATCGGCCTGAACACGGTGCCGGCGCAGGACCTCCCGCCGGTCAACGTGGTCCGGATCGCCTTCCAGAGCATGATCGGCATCGGCACGCTGCTGGCCCTGCTCGGCGCGGTCTTCCTCTACGTACGGCTGCGCCACAAACGGCTGCCCCGCTCGCCCTGGTTCTACCGCGCGGTCGTCGCGGCCGGGCCCCTGTCGGTCGTCGCCCTCCTCGCCGGCTGGGTCACCACGGAGGTCGGGCGGCAACCCTGGGTCGTGTACGGGGTGATGCGCACCGGCCAGGCGGTGACCGGCGCGTCCGGCATCCCCATCGGCTACGGCACACTGATCGTCGTCTACCTGGGACTCGCTGGCGGGGTCTGGTGGCTGCTGCACCGGTTCAGCCGTGTGCCGCTGGAGGAGCACCATGACTGAGATCCCGATGCTGCTCATCCTCGCCGGACTCGCCGCCTACACCGTGCTGGCCGGCGCGGACTTCGGCGCGGGCCTGTGGACGCTGCTGGCCGGCGGACGGGGGAGCGGCGACGACCTGCGACACTACGCGCGGCACGCGATGGGGCCCGTCTGGGAGGCCAACCACGTGTGGCTGGTCTTCGTGCTGGTCGTGTGCTGGACGGCGTACCCGGTCGCGTTCGGCTCGATCATGTCCACGCTGGCGGTGCCGCTGTTCATCGCGGCCGTCGGGATCATCCTGCGCGGCGCCTCCTACGCGCTGCGCGGCCAGCTCGAAGGCGCTCCCGGCGAGCGGCCGGTCGAGTACCTGTTCGCCCTCTCCTCGATCCTGACGCCGTTCGCGCTGGGCACGGTCGCGGGCGGGATCGCCTCGGGGCGCGTCCCCGTCGGCAACGCCGCGGGAGACCTGGTCACCAGCTGGCTGAACCCCACCTCGGTGCTCATCGGCGCGCTCGCCGTCGCCGCCGGCGCCTACCTGTCGGCCGTCTACCTGGCCGCCGACGCCGACCGGCTGGGGTCCAAGTCGCTGGAGCTCGCCTTCCGTGACCGCGCCCTCGTCGCGGGCGGCTGCGCGGGCGCGATCGCCCTGGCCGGGCTCATCGTTGTCCGGTACGACGCGCCCGCGCTGTCCGCCGGGCTGACCAGCGACGGAGGCGCGGTGATGGTCGCCGTCTCCGGCCTGGCGGGCCTGGCCACCCTGGCGCTGGTCTGGCGGCACCGCTTCGGCCCTGCCCGCGCCTCGGCGGCGCTCGCCGTCGCGGCCATGGTCGCCGGGTGGGCTCTGGCGCAGCGGCCGTACGTGCTGCGCGGGCTCACGCTCGACCAGGCCGCGGCCGGGCACTCGACCCTGACGGCCGTGGTCGTCACGGCCGTGATCGGGGTGGTCGTGTTGTTTCCGGCGCTTTTCCTGCTGTTCCGGCTCTTCCTGCGCGGCGACCTCGACCACGGCGCCGCCCCCACCGCCCCCACCGCCGCCGAGCCCGCCGGACGGTCCGCCGCCGGTGTGGTCCCGCGCCGCCGGCACGCGGCGTTCGCCGGGGTCACGCTGGTCCTGGGCGTGGCCATGACCGTCCTGGCCGGTCCCGGCTGGGTCCTCGCCGTCGGCGTGATCCTGCTGGTCGCCTGCGCCGTGGCCACGTTCACCCTCGCAGCGGCGGAGCCCTGACAGGGGCGGCGACACGCCGCCCCGAGCTGGAACGCCGCCGTCAGACGGCCGGTGCCGGGGCCTCGCGCGCGGGCGTCACCTCCACGACCAGGTGTTTCGTGACGGGCTGCGCGCTCTGCGTACTGACGTCGGCGATCCCGCACAGCACGTTGAGCTCCGGCATGTACCCCGCGGCGCACCCCGGCGGGATCTCGTAGCGGACGGCCCGGTAGCCGTGCACCGTCCGCCGCGATCCGTCCTTGGAGAAGCTGGTGATGTCGACCAGGTCGAACTCCCCGAGCCCGCGCTCGCGCATGTCGCCTTCGTTCATGAACACGATCGTGCGCAGCCCCTTGACGCCCCGGTAGCGGTCGTCGTTGGAGTAGATGGTGGTGTTGAACTGGTCGTGTGAGCGCACCGTGGTCAGCAGCAGCCGCCCCTCGCCGGGATCGGTGTCGCCGGGCAGCGGCGGGCACGCGAACTCGGCCCGTCCCGACGGTGTCAGGAAGACCCGCTCGCGGGCCAGTTGCCGGATGCGGAAGCCGTGCGGATGGCGGGCGCGCGCGTTGAAGTCCTCGAACCCGTCCAGCACCCGGGCCATCGTGTCCCTGATCCGGTCGTAGTCGTCCACGTAGTCCTGCCACGGCGTCCGGCTGCCCGGCAGCGTCGCCTTGGCCATGCCCGCGATGATCGCGCACTCGGAGCGCAGGTGCGGCGAGGCCGGGGGCTTCATCCCGTACGAGATGTGCACCATCGACATCGAGTCCTCGACCGTGACACCCTGCACCCCGCCGGCCTGGTGGTCCTCGTCGGTCCTGGCCAGGCAGGGCAGGATGAGCGCGCGCCGCCCGTGCACGAGGTGACTGCGGTTGAGCTTGGTGCTCACCTGCACCGTCAGGTCGCACGCGCGCAGCGCCTCGAACGTGTACGCCTGGTCGGGCGTGGCCAGCGCGAAGTTGCCGCCGAGCGCGACGAACACCTTCACCTCGCCCCGGCGCATCGCCTCGATCGTGCCCACGGTGCCCAGACCGGGCTCGCGCGGCGGATCGATCCCGCAGACCTCCGCCAGCCGGTCGAGGAACGCCGCGCCGGGACGGTTGTCGACGCCGCAGGTGCGGTTGCCCTGCACGTTGCTGTGCCCGCGGACGGGGCACGGCCCGGCCCCCTCGCGGCCGAGGTTGCCCCGCAGCATCAGCACGTTGACGATCTCCCTGATGGTGTCCACGCCGTGCTCGTGCTGCGTCAGGCCCAGGCACCAGGCGATGATCACCCGTTCCGACGACAGATAGGAGTCGGCCAGCCGGCGGATCGCCTGCTCCTCCACGCCCGACCCGCTGACCAGGTCCGCCCAGGGGGTGGCGGCCACGGCCGCGCGGTACTCCTCGAAGCCGTGCGTGTAGCGGGCGATGAAGTCGCGGTCGAGGACCTCGGGTGACTGCTCCGCCCGCTCCAGCACGGCCTTGGCGACACCGCGCATCAGGGCCAGGTCGCCGCCGATGCGCACCTGGACGTTCATCGTGCCGGTCCTGGTCGTACGGAAGGTCGCCATGTCGATGAACTCGTGCGGCACGATCGTCCGCCGCGACGCCGCCTCGATCAGCGGATTGACGTGAATGAGTTGCGCGCCGCGCCGGTCGGCCTCGGCCAGCCACGTCAGCATCCGCGGCGCGTTCGTCGCGGCGTTGTCGCCCATCAGCCAGATCGCGTCGGCCTGCTCCCAGTCGTTGAGGTCGACCGTGCCCTTGCCGGTGCCGATCGCCGCAGTCAGCGCCCGGCCGCTCGCCTCGTGGCACATGTTCGAGCAGTCCGGCAGGTTGTTCGTGCCGTACTCGCGGACCCAGAGCTGGTAGAGGAAGGTCGCCTCGTTGCCGAGCCGCCCCGAGGTGTAGAACGCGGCCCGATGCGGGCTGTCCAGCCCGCGCAACGCCTCGCCGACCAGGGCGAACGCGTCCTCCCACGAGATGGGCCGGTACGTGTCGCTGCCGGGGTCGTACGACATCGGCTCGGCCAGCCGCCCCACGGCCTCCAGGTCGTGGTCGTTCCATTGGGACAGCTCGGCGACGGTGTGGGCGGCGAAGAAGTCACGATCGGCGTTGGCCGGCGCCAGCTCCCAGGTCGCGTGCTTGATGCCGTTCTCGCAGATGTCCAGCCGCAGCCCGCTCGGGTCGTCCGGCCACGCGCAGCCGGGACAGTCGAACCCGCCGTCCTCGTGGTTCATCACGAGCATGGCGCGCAGGCCCTCCACGGGCTCGCCCGCGCGCCGCAACACGTGCGCCACGCTGCGCGACGCACCCCAGCCGGCGGCCGGATGGTGGTAGTCGTGGCGCGAGTAGCCGTCGGGGGCGGGCCCGCGCCCGAGCGCGGGCTCACCCGGCGCCCCGCCCAGCATCCGCCGCTCGGCGTCGGGCCGCCCGTCAGCCGGTGATGTCATCTCAAGTTCCCTCCGATCGGCGGGCACGGCGTCCGGCCCTGCCTGCGGGGGGAGCGCGCTAACGCGTGGTCACCTACCCACTGGCGAGCCCGGAAGACATCACCGCACGTCAGAGGGCGTACTCCGTCTCCGCTTCCCAGACGAAACCGTCGGGGTCGGTGAAGGGACCGGCGGCTCCGCCCATCACGATCCCGTGCGAGCCGGTGCCCTCCTCCTGGGGCATGCCGGTGTCCTTGGCGAGCGCGCGGCGCGGGTAGAGCGCCAGCGTGACGGCCGAGGACGGGGTGTCGAACTCGACGTACTTGCCGCCGAAGCTCCTGGCCACGGCCAGGCCGCGATCGACGTAGAAGCGCTTGCTGGCCTTGACGTCCGCCACGCCCAGCAGCAGCGCGACCTGGTCGATGCGCCGGGTGACGGGCCCGGAGTCCTTCTTCTTCGAGGTGGCGATCTTGCAGATCGTGCCGTCGGGGGCGCGGACGACGGCGCCGTACCCCCAGAACCCCTTCGTGGCCGGCTTCAGCGTCGTCGCGCCGGCGTCGAGCGCGACGCCGACCAGGGCGTCCACGTCTCCCGGCTGGGAGACCACGAGGGACAGCGCGAATCCGCGGAACCCGGCCGCCGGCGCGTCCGACGCGCGCACGCTCACGTACGGGCTCAGGCCGAACGCCGCGTAGAAGGCGTCCGCGGCCGCGGGGTCGGGGGTCTCCAGGGTGACGGAGGCGAACATGGTGGTCATGATTGGTCCTTCCAGATTTGTCGTGATATGGGGGCATTTAGCGGTCTTGGAGCAGCCCGAGGACGTTGCCGTCGGGGTCGGTCACGGTAGCCGTCACCCGGCCGCCGCCGACCTCGTGCACGGGCTCCCGCACGGTGGCGCCGGCGGCGGTCAGCTCGGCCAGCTTCGCCTCGATGTCCGGGACGTGCCAGTACGCCACCGGCGCCGTCATGCCCTGCGGCCCGCCGTTCGGCACCAGGCCGATGTGCTGGCCGGCGACATCGAAGCCGACGTAGTAGGACGCGTCGGTCTGCGGCTGGACGCCGAGCAGGGCCGCGTACACGGCCTTGGCCTTCGCCAGGTCGGAGACGGGGTGCAGCACGGTCTTGATGCCCTGGGGGGACGAGGTGGTCATGGTCGCTCCTTGCGGTCGGGGGCCGCCGCCGGCCCGCTGTCTTCGTGTCCTCAGCCTGGCGTCCGGGCCGGTAGTCCCACATCCGTGGCGACCACGGAACCGACCACGGAATCGACCACGGATTCGCACCACGGGTGGGGGCCACGGATGGGGGCCACGGATGCACGGGGGCGTGCGGCGGGGGCGGGGCGAAGGGAGTGTCAGTGCCGGATACGGCAAACTAGGACGGTGCTGGCAGAAGTGGAGATATCACCTCGTGAAGCCGAGGTCCTGGAGCTGGTCGGTGCCCATCTCAGCAACGCCGAGATCGCGGCCAGGCTGTGCATCTCGGTCCGTACCGTGGAGAGCCACGTCTCCTCACTGCTGCGCAAGCTGGAGGCGCCGGACCGGCGGGCGCTGGCCCAGCGCGCACCCGAGCCGCCCGGCTCCGGCCCCTCGCGCCCGGCCCCGGTGCTGCCGGCCCCGCTGACCTCGTTCGTCGGCCGGGTGAACGAGCGGGCCCAGCTGACCGAACTCATCAGAACCCACCGCCAGGTCACCGCCGTCGGGCCAGGCGGGGTGGGCAAGACCCGGCTCGCACTGGCCGTGGCCGCGGACGCCGCCGGCGACCACCCCGACGGCGTCTGGTTCGTCGACCTGGTGCCGGTCGCCGACCCCGGCATGATCGCCACCGCGGTCGCCGGCGCGCTCGGCCTCGGCGAACAGCCCGGCCGCGACCTCACCGAGTCCGTCCTCGCCGCCCTGGGCGACCGGCACGCCCTGCTCATCCTGGACAACTGCGAGCAGGTGGTGGACGGGGTGGCCCTGTTCCTCGAACGACTGCTCGCGGCCTGCCCCCGCGTGACGGTCCTGGCCACCAGCCGGGCGCGGCTGATGGTCCCGTTCGAACGGGTGTATCCGGTCCCGCGCCTCTCGCTGAGCACCGACGGCAGCTCGGACGCGGTCGCCCTGTTCCTGGAACGAGCCGCAGCAGCCGGCCACCCCCTGACCCTCACCCCCGCCCCGAACCCCGGAACCGATCCCGAGCCGGCCCGCAGGCTGGATCCCAGGATCGATGATCCGGCGCCGGACTACGTTCCGGGTGTGTCGCTCAGGGAGCGGATCTCCGTGATCTGCGAGCGCCTGGACGGGATGGCGCTGGCGATCGAGCTGGCCGCCGCCCGGTATCCCACCCTCGGGCTGGACGGCATCACCGCGGCCCTGTCCCATCCGCTCAGGATGCTCACCGGCGGCTCGCGGGCCGACGAGCGGCACCGTTCGATGCGGGCGGCGCTGGACTGGAGCCATGCCCTGCTGGAGCCGTCCGACCGGGCGCTGCTGCGGCGGGTGTCGGTGTTCGTGTCGCCGTTCACCGTCATAGCGGTGGCCGAGGTGACCGGAGCGGAGGAGGGCCTGGTCGCCGACGGACTGGCCCGGCTCGCCGAGCAGAGCCTGCTCACGGTGACGGCCTCCGCCGCCGGCACGGAGTACCGCGCGCTGGAGACCATCCGCCAGTACGGAACGGAACGCCTCACCGAGACCGGCGAGCTGGCCGACGCCCGAACCCGGCACCTGCGCTGGTGCCTGGCCCAGGCCGCCGGACTGGCCGTAGTGCGGCAGGACTGGCGGGCCAGGTTCGACCTGGTGGCCGACGACCTCCGCGCGGCCCTGGCATGGGCCGCCGACCAGCCGGAGCAGCGCGCCGGCGCCTGCGACCTGGCCCGGCGCCTGGCGGAGCTGACCTTCACCCGCAACCTGACCGGTGAGTCCCAGCGGCGCTACGAACAGGCGGCCGAACTCGCGGCCGACCCCGCCGTCGCCGCCTCGATGCTCCGCCAGGCCGCGGCCGTGGCCGGCTGCCGGACCGCCGGCGACGACATGTACCGCCTGCGCCGCGCCGCCGCGACGGCCGCCCGCGAGGCGGGGGACACGGCGGGCGCCGCCGTCGACCTGGCGACCGCCGCCACCATCGCGTTCCGCTTCTCAAGCACGTTCACCCGGCTCCCGACCCGCGACGAAGCCCTCACCTTGATCGCCGAGGCCCGGAAGACGGTCACCGAGCAACCGGCCGGTGGGCGTGCGGTCGGCGAGGGCCCGGCTGACAAGGGTTCGGCCGGTGCGGGTCTCGTTGGCGTGGGTCCGGCCAGTGCGGGTGCGGCCTACGAGAGCTTGGCCGGAGCGGATCCGGCCGTGCGGGCTGCGCTGGCGCTGGCTGAGGCGGCGGTGCTCACGGACGCGTTCGGGGCCGCCCAGGGGCCGCCGGGCAACGCCGTACAGGAGACGAACGCGCGCGCCGAGCGGGCGGTCGAGCTGGCCCGCGAGACCGGCGACCCGCTCGCCGAGTCGGCCGCACTCGACGCGCTCACCGGCGCCCAGAGCTGGGCCGGCGACACGTTCGCCACAGCGGCCACGGCCCGGCACCGGATCGCACTCCTGTCGTCCCTGCCGATCCCACCGGCCAGTACGCGCGGGGTGTTCTCGCCGGGCCGCACCCGTGAGGTGCTCTCGCCGACCGGTACCCGCGAGCCGATGTCGTCGTCGGGCACCCACGAGATGATCTCCCCGGCCGCGACGCACGAGATGATCGACGCGCTCGGCATCGCCGTCGAGGCCGGTCTGGGTGCGGGGGACGTGCTCGGCGCCCGCCAGTGGGCGCGCCGGCTGGCCGAGCATCCGTCGCTGGCGGAGGCAGGCCACCGCGCCACCTGTCGGCTGCTGATGGTCGACGCTCTGGCGGGCGACGTCGGCGAGGTGCTCACCGGCAGCGTCCGGTTCCTCGACTCATGGCGGCGGGCAGGCAGCCCCTCCCGGTCGATACTGTCCCCGGCGGCGGCCGGCGTGGCGATGATCCATGGCCTCCGCGGCGACCACGACGCCCGGCGCGAATGGCAGGAGGTCCTGGAACTGCTCGGCACCCCACCGGAGCACACCTACGGCTACGGGGCGGTCTTCGACGCGATACTCCTGTTGCACCACGGACAGGCAGCGGAAGCGCTGGAGCGGATGGCTCCTGAGCCCCACCAGGTGTGGAAGTGGGTCACCTGGATCTGGCTCCACTGGTACGTCGCGCTCCGGGCCGAAGCGGCCGTACTCGCCGGAAGCCCCGACGCCCGCGTCCGGCTGACCGAGGCAGGGGACCTCGTCGCGGGCAACCCGGTCGCCTCCGCCATCGTGCACCGAGCCCAGGCCCTGCTCGGCGGCGACGGGGAAGCGCTGGTCGCCACGGCGGACGCGTTCGCCGCCGCCGGCTGCCCGTATCAGTCCGCACGAACCCTGCTGCTCGCAGGCGGCGACCACGCCGAACGCGGCACCTCCGCCCTCGCCGCCCTCGGCATCACCCCCATGACCCCGCCCCCCGACGCTGTGCCCGGAATGCGCCCGTCTGACGTGAGCTCCGAAAAGAGCGGAGGAAGGACGCCGCTGTGAAGGCCCCAGAGATGAGGCGTGCGGCCGGCCCGGTCGCAGGGGTCGTTGAGGGGATGGAGGCCGCCGTCGGGGTGGACATCGGTGGGACGAAGACCGCTGCCGGGCTGGTCGATCCGTCCGGTGTCGTGCTGGTCACCGCAACCCGGCCGACCCCCGCCGCAGAGGGACGCGAGGCAATCCTCGACACCGCCGCCGAGCTCGTCCGTTCCGTCGCCGGCGACCGATGGGGGAGCATTACCGCGGTCGGCGTCGGCAGCGCGGGAGTCATCGACCCGGAACGCGGGGTGGTGGTCTCCGCCACCAGCGCCCTGGCCGGCTGGGCGGGCACCGATCTGCGCGGCGGCCTGTCCCGCAGGCTCGGCGGCCTGCCCGTCGCGACCGGCAACGACGTGCACGCGCACGCCCTCGGCGAGCAGTGGCGCGGCGCCGCAGCCGGGTGCGCGGACGTGCTGCTGGTCGCCGTCGGCACCGGTGTCGGCGCGTCCATCGTGCTCGGCGGAAAGGTACGGTACGGGCCGCGCTCCGTGGCCGGGCACGCGGGCCACATGCCCGTGCCGGCGGCGGCCGGCGCGCCCTGCCCATGCGGCGGCACAGGACACGTGGAGGCGGTCGCGTCCGGCCCCGCGCTGCTCGCCGAGTACCGCCGCAGGGGTGGGACGCGGGCCACCGACCTCGCCGGGGTTGCTCGGCTCGCCGCCGCCGGTGACCCGCTGGCCACGGACGTCCTGGCCACCGGCGGGACCGCACTGGGCCAGGCGATCGGCGGGCTGATGAACGTCATCGACCCGGAGATCTGGTCATCGGGGGAGGCGTCGCCGGCTGCGGCGACCCCTGGTGGCAGCCGGTACGCGCGGCCATCGCCGCCGAAACGCTGCCCGCCCTGCGCGACGTCCCGATCGTGCCCGCCGCCCTCTCCGCGACCGCCGCCCTCCTGGCCCTGACCACCACACCGACGCCCTGGGCAACCACCACAGCCACGGCCACAGCCGCAGGCCCGGCGGAGGCGGGTCAGGCCTACCCCGGTGAGCCGATGCGTGACCCCGGCACCATGTGCCGCATCGCGCAGGCGGCCGCTGCCGGTGGGGCCGCTGGGATCCGGGCTCAGGGGATCGAGGACCTGCGCCGCATCAGGGCCGCGCTCGACCTGCCGCTCATCGGTCTGTGGAAGGACGGCGACGGCGAGGTGTTCATCACGCCGACCCTGGATCACGCCCTCGCCGTCGCCGAAACAGGGGCTGACATCGTGGCGGTGGACGGCACCCTCCGGCCGCGCCCCGGCGGCCGGACGTTCGCGGAGATCGTCGTCGCCGTGCACGACCGTACGGGCAGGCTCGTCATGGCGGACGTCTCCACCTACGAGGAGGGCGTCGCCGCCGCCGAGGCGGGCGCGGACGTGGTCGGGACGACGCTGGCCGGGCACACGCCGTACTCCAGGCCCGGGGCGGGCCCCGACCTTGAGCTGGTCGCCGCGCTCAGCCACGACCTGCCTGTCCCGGTGATCGCCGAGGGCCGGATCCACACGCCTGAGCAGGCCGCCGCGGCCGTGGAGGCGGGCGCGCACGCCGTCGTCGTCGGCACCGCCATCACCCATCCCACGACCATCACCCGCTGGTTCGCCGACAGCGTCAGCCGATCGCCACAGGAGATCCATCCCAAGTGAGGCCGTACGGTGACCCCCTTGTCAGGGAGCTGCATCGTCGCGGAGGAGTCTCTGAACTCGGCTTGACGTCCGTCGGCGTAGCGTCGGGGCATGAGAGGAACGACGGCGGGCGGGCCCCGGCGGGAAGAGGCGCATCATGACGGCAGAGTCCGGGTGCGCCGGGTCTACGAGGAGCCGGCCGACGACGACGGTACCAGGGTGCTGGTGGACCGGATCTGGCCGCGCGGGCTGAGCAAGGACAGGGCGCACCTCGACGAGTGGTGCAAGGAGGTCGCCCCCTCGACGGAGCTGCGTACCTGGTACCACCACGACCCCGACCTGTTCGCCGAGTTCGGCCGCCGCTACCGCGAGGAGCTCACCGAGCCGGGACGGGCGGCCGCGCTGGCGCACCTGCGCGAGCTCGCGCAGGGCGGCGTGCTGACCCTGCTCACCGCGACCAAGCAGGCGGAGATCAGCGAGGCGGCCGTGCTCGCCGAACTGCTCCGGGAGTGACGAGGGCTCAGACCGTGCCGGGCTTCGCACCGTGCCGGCGCTCAGTCGGGTGTCTCGGCCGCGAGCAGTTCGGCCGCGAGCAGGATGGGTGAGTCGAACGGGGAGCCGACGTGGTAGGCCGCGTACCGCCCCGGGGCCAGCAGCCCCGCGTCCACCCTCGCCGTCAGCGAGTACGTCAAGGGGCCCAGCCGCACCTCCCGCCCGCCGTCCCCGTCGCGTACCTCACCCACCACCCGCTGGACGGGTGCCGCCGCGCGCAGCACGTCGAGCAGGTCGCGGGCCTGGCTCTGGGGCAGGCCCGCGGCCATGCCCATGAGGAGGAGCACGATGGTCGGGCCGAAGAAGAAGAGGACGAACAGGCTGTCGCCGGTGCGCGGCGCGCCGGTCACCACATTGATCAGGGCGGACACCAAGGGGATGACGAGCAGCACCAGCACCACCGCGCCGCTCAGGACCAGCCCGGCCACGTGGCGGGCGAGGCGCCGGATCAACCGGCGCCGCTGCCGGGGGGCCAGCAGGCCTGCCCGGTTCGCGTCCAGGTCGGCGGGGGAGCAGCGCAGCTCCGTGGCCAGCAGCGCGGCCATCCCGCGTAAGGCGTCGAGATCGTCCGCCCATGCCGGAGCCGGCTCGACCCGCTGATCTCCGTCGTACGGCATCCCGGCCCCCTCCGCCGAACCTGCGTCCCGAGCACCATTGAGCCCGCCGGACCGCGCGATGTCCATGCCCCCACGGCCCGAGCCGCCCGATCGATCACGAAACGGGGAAGAAGGCGCGGTCCGGGCCGGGCAGCCAGTGGGTCCCGGCGGAGTACGGGCGGAAGCGGTCCTTCACGTAGGCGATGAGCAGCGGCAGCGACGGATGCCGGTTCGCCTCGTGCCACATGAGCGACCACGGGTACACCGGCGTGGGATCGATGATCGGGATCTCGACGACGTCAGGAGGCGTCGGATACTGCCGCTTGTTCCCGAACGTGACGACGTCCGGCGAGCCCGCCACCCGCTCCGCGATGTGATCACGCCCGAAGAACGGCCCCGAGCTGTCGATGCGCACCCCGAACTCGGCGCTGAGGAACCGGTAGAAGTCCGACCACTCGCTGTCGTGGGCGGCGTTGCCCGGCATCCACGCCGTCGAGCCCGACAGCTCCTCCATCCGCACCCGCCTGCGCCTGGCCAGCCGGTGCCGGCGGCCGACCAGGACCGGGATCGGCTCCAGGCAGGCGGGGACGCGCCGGATCCCCGGAGCGAGCGGCTCCATGGCGCGGCCGAACGCCGCGTCGACCGAGCCGTCGGCGAGCATCGACCCCCGCGAGCCGGCGCCACGGGAGACCACGATGTCGACGTCCACGTCGCCCGCCTCGTAGAAGGCCCTGACCAGGTCCATGGAGGCCGTGTCGCGGCCGAGCACGTCGATGCGCAGGGCGCGGCGGCGCGCCCGCAGCATCGCCGCGGCCTGGTCGGCCATGCTGATCAGCGCCCTGGCGTGCGGGAGGAAGGCCGCGCCGTCCTCGGTCGGCCTGACCCCGGCACGGGACCTGAGCAGCAGGGCCACGCCCAGGTCGGATTCGAGCTTGGCGATCCGCTTGGACACGGCCTGCTGGCTCATGCCCACGCGGGCGGCCGCGTCGGTGAAGTGCCCGTCCTCGACGACGGCGAGAAAGGTCCTGACGGCGCCGAGGTCCAGCTCCATGAAGCACTCCTGGTCGTCGTACGTCGGGTGTCGGCCGCAGCACATCGTAGGACGGATGCGAGGCGGCGCCGGCACGACCAGGACCCGTGCCCCCCGTCCCTCCGTGTCTACCCGTGCGTCAGGATGTCCGCGACCTCCTGCACGCTCTCCTCGCTGCCCACGACGACGATCACGTCGCCGGCGTCCAGCGTGAACTCGGGCCCCGGGCTGGAGACGATCTGCGCGCCGCGCACCACCGCCACGATCGACGCGCCCGTACGGCTGCGCACCCGCGCGTCGCCCATCGGCCGGCCGGCGTACGGGGAATCGGCCGGGATCGGGAGCTTCTCGCTGACCAGCCCCTCCACCTGGTGGTGCAGCTCATCGAGCCGCCGGACGATGCGCGGCGCGCCGAGCAGTTCGGCCAGGGCGTCGGCCTCGTCGTCGTTCAGCACGACGACCGCGCCCGCCTGGTCAGGATCGTCGGCGTCGTAGATCACCAGGTCGCGGCGGCCGGTGCGGTAGGAGACCACCCCGATGCGCCGCCCGGAGCTCGTCCCGAACAAATGTCGTAGTCCGATCCCTGGCAACGCCGTCTGCTCGATCTCCACCGGCCACCTCACGTCCTGTCCCGGTACGCATGGACCGCGCCCGCATCCCGATCATTTCCGAGACCGTACCTGGCCAAAACCGTGGACATCACTTCCACTCCCGATGGGTACAGCCCCGGGATGGTGCCGACGTCACGCCGTCCGCGCGCCGGCATCGCATCCACGACACCGTGATCCGGTAAGTGCCGATGCGACGCTATGCCCCGTATCGTCACAGATCCAGACACTTTCCGCCGTCACGTAAGGGTTTACGATGAGTCTGCTGCAGCTGTACGGGGTGTTACTGGCCGGCGGGATGGTGCTGCTCGCCGGCATCGCCGCCGCACGCACCGCCAGCAGGCTCGGCCTGCCCAGCCTGCTGTTGTTCCTGGCTCTCGGCGTGCTGCTCGGCGAAGACGTGCTCGGCATCGACTTCGACGACGCCCAGCTGGCCCAGACTCTCGGCACCTCGGCGCTGGCCATCATCCTCGTCGAAGGCGGGCTGAGCACCCGGTGGGCCGACATCCGCCGGTTGCTGCTGCCGTCGGCCCTGCTGGCGACGGTCGGCGTCACGGTCAGCGTGGTGATCACGGCCGCCGGAGCGCACTACCTGCTCGGCATGAACCTGCAACTGGCGCTGCTGCTGGGCGCGATCATCTCCTCCACCGACGCCGCCGCCGTCTTCTCCGTCCTGCGCGTGCTGCCCCTGCCCCGCCGCGTCGCGGGCATCGTGGAGGCCGAATCCGGCTTCAACGACGCCCCCACCGTCATCCTGGTGCTGGTGTTCTCCGCCGCCCCCGACAATCTGGGCGATCCGCTCTCCATCGCCGGGCAGATCTCGTTCGAACTCGCGGCGGGCGCCGCGATCGGGCTGACCTGCGGCTGGGCCGGCACCCTCGCGCTGCGCTACGTGGCCCTGCCCGCCACCGGCCTCTATCCGCTGGCCACCGTCGGCCTGGGCATCATCTCCTTCGCCGCGGCGGGCTTCGTGCACGCCTCCGGCTTCATCGCCGCCTACCTGGCCGGCCTCGTGCTCGGCAACGCCGTCCTGCCGCACCGCGCCGCCACGCGCTCCTTCGCCGACGGCATCGGCTGGCTGGCTCAGATCGGCCTGTTCGTCATGCTCGGCCTGCTGGTCACCCCGCACGAGCTGCCCGGCGTGCTGCTGCCCGCCGTCATCATCGGCGCGGTCCTGCTGTTGGTGTCCCGGCCCGCGTCCGTACTGGCCAGCCTGTTCCCCTTTCGCACCGGCTGGCGCGACCACGTCTTCATCTCCTGGGCCGGGCTGCGCGGCGCGGTGCCGATCGTGCTGGCCACCTACCCGATCGTCGCCGAGGTGCCGGGCAGTCATCAGCTGCTCAACATCGTCTTCGTCCTGGTCGTCCTGTTCACGCTGCTGCAGGGGCCGACCCTGCCGCTGCTCGCCCGCGTGCTCGGCATCGCCGCGCCGCACCAGGCCAGGGAGGTCGACATCGAGTCCGCGCCGCTCGACGTCCTGGCCGCCGAGCTGCTCACCCTCACCATTCCGCCCGGTTCGCGGCTGCACGGCGTGGAGATCTTCGAGCTGCGGCTGCCGAAACCGTCCATCGTCACCCTCATCGTCCGCGACGGTGACACGCTCGTACCCGAGCCGGGAACGCTCCTGTGCGAAGGGGACGAGGTCCTGATCGTCACCACGCCCGGCACCCGTGACCGGGTCGAGCAGCGGCTGCGCGCCGTCGGCAGGGGCGGGCGGCTGGCCGACTGGCACGGCGGACAGGGCGACGCCGAGCCTGGCGGCTCCGGTCCGACCGGCGCGCCGGCATCGACGACGCCGGTCTCACCGGCCCGCGCCGAGCCCCTCCCGGCGAGCGGGCCGGAGAACGACCCAGGAGACGGCTCAGATGGCGGTACGGGGGACGGCCCGGGCGGCGGGGCACGGCGGGGACGTCCGTACTGGCGGACGAAGCTGGGCGGCCGGATCCGCCCCACGAGAATCACCCCGTCGGCCCCGCCCGAGGAGGAGTCACTGCCCGAATCCGACCGTGCCGTGAACTGACGCGCGGGAACGGTCCTGTTTGGCCCGGCGCGGATCGGGGCAGCGCTACCACCTTGCGGGATCGGCGGCCCGCCGGCGGAACGCGGACGACACGACCGCCTGACGGCGCCGCCGAGCGTCCGTCCGACGACGCGAAGGAGGCTCAATGGACACCGCAGGCTGGATCATCTCCGCCATCGGCATCATGATCGCCCTCACCATCGCCTGGAGGATCGGCAGAGGAAAGGACCGGACCCGCCGCTGACCCCCCTCGAACAGGCCTGTCCCCGGCGCGAGCCGGGCTTGATCCCGACCGCCGGGCGAACGGCCGCATGACATTGTGGTGTCATGGCGGGTGCCCGCCGCCGGGATCGAGGGAGTGTCATGTCAGCTGGGACGGCAGAGGGCGCCGGCGAGGCGGGCCGCAGCCTGGGAACGCTGCTGCGGGCCTGGAGGGACCGGGCGCTGCTGACCCAGGAACAGCTCGCAGACCGGGCGGGCGTCAACGTCAGGACCATTCGGCGGCTCGAAGGCGACGCCGTGGAGCGGCCCCGCGCGGCCTCGCTCCGGCTGCTGGCCGACGCGCTCGGGCTGGACCCGCGCGAACGGGACGTGCTCACCGCCGCGGCGCGTACACCGGCCGTGGAGCTTGATGGGACGGACATCGAGGAGCCGCCGCGCCCCCGGCAGCTCCCGGTCGGCGTGACCGGGTTCGCCGGGCGCACCGGCGCGCTGGAAGAGCTGGACCGCCACCTCGACCCGGGCGCGGGAGGCACGAGGATCTGCGTCGTCTCCGGCACGGCCGGCGTCGGCAAGACGTCGCTGGCGCTGCACTGGGCTCACCATCGGGCTCACCGGGGGCGCGGCCGGTTCGAGGACGGCGAGCTCTATCTGAACCTCCAGGGGTTCGGCCCGGCGGGCGACGCGGTCGATCCGCGCGATGCGCTCGGGGCGTTCCTGGAGGCCATGGGCGTGCCGACACGGCGCGTCCCCGAGGAACTGGCGGCCAGGGCCGCGCTGTACCGGACGACGCTGGCCGACAAGCGCGTCCTGGTCGTGCTCGACAACGCCCGCGACGCCGAGCAGGTGCGCTGGCTGCTGCCCGGCGGCCCCGGCTGCTGCGTCATCGTCACCAGCCGGCACAGCCTGAGCGGCCTGATCACCGCCGAAGGAGCCGGTCTCGTCACGCTGGACCTGCTCTCCCGTACGGAGTCACGCGACCTGCTCGCCCACCGCCTCGGCCGGAGCCGGATCGAGGCGGCCCCCGCCGCCACCGACGAGATCATCGACGCGTGCGCGCGCCTGCCCCTGGCCCTGGCCATCGCCGCGGGACGGGCGGTCACCAGCCCCGTCCTGCCGCTCGACGCCCTGGCCGCGGACCTGCGGCGGGGTGGCGGCGACCTGGGCGGGCTGACCACCGGCGACCCGGCCACCAGCCTGCGGCTCGTCCTGGCCCGCTCCTACGACGTGCTGCCCGGTGACGTGGCCGGCCTGTTCCGGCTGCTCGCCGTCCACCCCGGGCCCGACCTCACCGCGCCGGCGGCGGCCAGCCTGGCGGGCATCGACGAGGCGCGGGTGAAGGAACTGCTCGCCGCCCTGCTCGACGCGCACCTGGTCATGGAGGTCACGCACGGCCGCTACGCCTGCCACGACCTGCTCCGCGCCTTCGCGCTGGAGCTGACGGAGAGCACCGGCGACGAGATCGGGGCGGCGGCGGGCCGGGTCGTGGATCACTACCTGCACACCGCGTACGAGGCCGCGCTGCGCCTGCACGTGCCCGCCGAGTGGCTGCTGCCCTCCGAGCCACCCGCGCCCGGCGTCCGGGCCGAATCCCCGGCCGGGCGCCGGCAGGCGCTGGCCTGGTTCCAGGCCGAGCACGCGGTCCTCGCGGCCGTGCTCCGCCAAGCCATGACCGGCGGCCGGTACGCCCAGGCGGTCCGGCTGGTCTCGGCCCTGCAGTTCTGGCTGCTGCGCCAGGGACACCGGCAGGAACACCTCGACTGCCTGCACACGGCGCTGGAGGCGGCCGCCCGCACGGGCGACCAGCGGGCGCGGGCGGCCACGCACCGCTGGCTCATCCCGGTGACCGCCGAACGCGGCCAGGCCGACCAGGCCTACACACACTTCCGCCGGGCGATCGCGTACGCCCGCGAGGTCGGCGACCTGGCCGAGGAGACGTTCTCGCTCTTCGACATCGGCCTGGCCTGCGTCCACGGTGGACGGATGGAGGAGGCGTTGGGTCACGCGCTGGCCGCGCTCGAACCCCTGCGCGCCGCCCGCCTGACCGTCACGGAGGCCTACGTCCTGAACCTGATCGCCTGGTGCCGGCGCGCGCTCGGCGACCACGAGCAGGCGCTGCAAGCCGCCGAGAAGGCGCTGGCCATCGCCACCGAACGGGGCGACGAGTCCGTGCAGGGCCACATCCTCGACACGCTGGGGATGATCCGGCACCACCGGGGCGAGCACGACGAGGCGGTCGCGCACTACCGGCGCGCCCTGGCCTCGTGCGGTGCGCTCGGCCACCGCTACGACGAGGCCGAGATCCTGCTCCACCTCGGCGACACGCTCCAGGCCGCCGGCCGGCCCGGCCAGGCGGCGGACACCTGGCGCCGCTCCCTGGCCGTCCTGGTCGAGCTGGGGCACCCCGCGGCCGACGACGTACGGGCGAGGCTGCGCGACCACGACCCTGCCCCGCCCGCACTTTTCCCCGAATAGGCGCGCCCGCCGATTCACCTTCACTGTCACGGGGGATGCGGGAGACGGCACGTCCTGAGCGGGTGCTGGATCCGGACAACGACCCGCTGCACAGGTTCGCGCACGAGCTCAGACAGCTGCGGGTCAAGGCCGGGCAGCCCAGCTACCGCGAGCTCGCCAAACGCGCGCATTTCTCGGTGACGGCGCTTTCCGAGGCGGCCGGCGGCCGCGGAGGCCGTCGGACCGACGGCCTCCGCCCGACCTGAGCCCACTACCCGGCGTAGGTCTCGAACTCGGCGACCCTTGGCGTGCCGTTCGAGCTGGTGATCCGGAACGTGATCTTGCTCAGCGAGGTCGGCGTGAAAGTGATCGCGCCCGCCCCCGTGCCCGACTTCAGCACCGCGCCGTTGCCGGCGTTGAGCAGTTGCCAGGACCCGATGCCACCGCTCGACCCCGACGGCTCGCGGATGACGACGCTGGAGACCGTCGTGGCGGAGCCCCACTTGATCGAGATGTCACCGGTCGAGCCGGAGGGCGACCAGTAGGTGCTCATGTCGCCGTCGCGCACGTTGCCGTAGCTCGTCCCGCTCGCCTTGCTGGAGCCGTCGGAGCCGGCCCCGATGCTGAGGTTGGTCCCGCCGGGCGGAGGGGTGACCGTCGGCGTCACGGTCGGCGTCACCGTCGGGGTGGTCGTGGGTGTCTGGGGCGTGCAGGAGCCGTCCGACACCCGCAGCCCCTTGTTGGCGCCCGCCGTCTGGCGGACGACGTCCGGCACGCAGTTCTCCCCGTCGAGACTGTAGGAGTACGGGACACTGACGGACGTGTTCGACTGCGGGTTGGGACCGGCGGGGTTGTTGTCGCCGCTGCGGCTGGACCAGGTCACGTTGTCGAAGATGTTGCCGCTGACCTGCCAGTAGCCGGCCTCGTCGGTGTAGAAGGTGCCGAGAACGTCCTTGGAGTCCTCGAAGTAGTTGTTGTCCACTTTGGCACGGCCGCCGGCCCGGGAGTTGATGCCCGACTCGTGCAGGTCCGCGTAGTGGTTGTTGTAGATGTGGGCGATGCCGCCCCGCAGCAGGGGTGTGCGGGAGTCGATGTTCTCGTACAGGTTGTGGTGGAAGGTGACGTAGCCGTTCGAACGGTCGCTCTCGCTGGACCCGATGAGCCCGCCGCGGCCGGAGTTGCGCAGGGTGCTGTACGACAGGGTCACGTACTGGGTGTCGTCCTTCATGTCGAAGAGGCCGTCGAAGCCCTCCGGCTCGCCGCCCGACGCCTCCAGGGTGACGTGATCGACCCACACGTTGCGCACGCCGCTCTCCATGCCGATGGCGTCGCCGCCGTTCGACGTGGGGGAGCCCGACTTCTTGACGTTCCTGACGGTCACGTTCTGGATGATGATGTTGCGGGCCTCGCGGATGTGGATGCCCAGCTGGTCGAAGACGGCGCCGTTGCCGACGCCGATGATCGTGACGTTGCTGATCTGCTTGAGCTCGATCACGCCGGCGGCGGTGTTGCAGCTCCCGCCCGACACCTTGGAGGTGTTGCCGTGGTTGATCGTCCCCTCGACCTCGATGGTGATCGGGGTGCTGCTGCTGGCCCGGCCGCACAGGGCCGCGTGGATCGCGGTCCCCGTCGTGGCCCGCACCGTCTGCCCGCCCGCGCCGCCGGTGGTCCCGCCGTTGGCGCTGGCGTACCCGGTGACGGTGCCGACCGCCGCCGACGCCTGCATCATCGGCAGGGCCACCGCGGCGGCGGCCGCCGTGGCCGCCGCGGCCAGCGCCGCCCCGAGTCGTAACACGACTGCTCGTCTCATGCTCGTCCCGCCTTCGTCGTCGGATGCCGCATGCGTTTCTCACGGTCCCTGGCGCGCTCCCAGGCATGGGCCGATGGCCGCGGGGGGCGCGGCGGCGGGCCGGTCGTGGGTTTGCGTCAGTGCCCGGGGTGACCGTAGGAAAGCGCTTTCCTCGTGTCAACGAGCCGTGAAACTTTCATCGCGGGGTTGGGGGAGGCTGCCTGCCCGGCCGTTCGCGTTCCTCCATACACCGGAAGGGTGTTGCCCGAGGCGGTGAGAGCGCTGGTCAGCGGTGGTCGAGGCGTGCTGTGGCCGTACGGTGCGAGGCCTGCGGCGGGTTGTCGCCCGGCGGGGCTCAGTCCGCCACGCCGCCGATCGGATCCTGCAACAACTCGGCCGCGAGATGCCGCAGTGGCCCCGTTCGGGCGCACCGTCTCGCGCGCGGGGGCGGTGTGATGGTCCAGGGATCCGGCAGGCCGTCCAGTGAAAGCATCACACAGCGGGCGTACGGCCGCGTCGGCCTCACACGCGCAGGACGGTGACCTGGCGGCCGGACGGTGTGGTGGCCTGCTCGAAGGCGCCTCGTTCGGCCCAGGGCGGGGCTTTGGAGCGTCGGTTGAACATCACCGGTACGCCGGTGTCGAGGGTGAGGCGGTCGTGGTAGTTGTCGAGTTGGGTGAGGCCCTCGGGGGTCGGGTCGTTCTCGCCCGGTCGCCAGACTTTGAGTTCCATGGCCTGGCGTTGTACGAGCCGTTCGCCGTTGGGGCCGGGGTAGAACCAGCGGATCAGCATGTGGAGGCGTTTGCTGCCGGTGGCGTATTCGCGGTCGAGTTGGCCGCCGCCGTTGACGAGGCGGTGCATGAAGGCCATGAGGATGATCTGGCAGGGGCTTCGTGGTAGCCCTCTTGCTGGATGAGGACTTCGTCGTGTTCGCGCCAGAACACGACGAACTCTTCAAGTACGCGCGTCAGGTCGAACCGGCCGTCGGGCGGGACGAAACTGCGCGGGTCGGCGCGTATGAACCGCTCCGTGCGATCGCCCAGTACCCGGAGCAGGACCTCCCGGTAGATGGGGTTGGCGATGTCCAGGGTTCGGGTGTCTCGGATGAGGCCCAGATCGTGGACGTAGGAGACGGCGTGGTCGAAGGACATGTCCGTGTCCGGCGACATGCCGGCCACGATCGGTTCGATGACCCGCATGACTCGGGGGTCCTGCAGCCGGGCCGCCAGGGAGTCGAGGTGGGTGCTGCGAGCTCGGATCAGCCGTTCCTTGGCAACGTCCACCGACTCGACGGTGATGGTGCCGGTCACTCCCATCTTGAAGGTGATCTCGTGGGCGAGGGCGTTGACCAGCCAGGGTTGTCCCTGGGTCAGCTCGTGGACTCGGTCGACCGCGTCTTTGGTGAATTCCTGGCCGGTTGCCTGGGTGTGCTGGTCGTAGAGTTCGGCGATCTGATCGGCGGTGAAGTCGCCCAGGCGTAGTGAGTCGGCGAGGATGTTGAACGGGCTGGCCGGGTTGAACTGGTCGGGGGTGCTGCCGGAGGCGATCTTGTAGTCGCGCAGGTCGCGCAGCCCGCAGAGCACCACCGAGGCAGGAAACGGGTGTCCCTTGTGCCGCGCGTTGTGGCCGTCGCGGAGCTGGCTGAGGATGCTGACCAGACTGTCGCCCTGCAGGGCGTCGATCTCGTCGATGAGCAGCACGACCCGGCGGGGGCTGTGGCGGCACCACTCGCTCAGCGCCTTGATGAACTGGCTGCCCGGCCTGATCTGCGGCCAGGGATCCGGCGGCAGCAGTTTCTTCGGCCATCCCGACTGCGCGGCGGCCTGGCGGATGGAGTCCAGCAGCATCTCCTCCGCCCAGCCGACGTCGTCGCCTGCTACTTTGGCGCGTTCGCAGGAGAACGACAGGGCGGCGATGTCGCCCTGAGCGGTCAGCTCGGATGCCAGGGTGTCCAGCATGGTCGTCTTGCCGGTCTGCCGGGGCGCGTGCAACACGAAATAGCGGTCCATCTCGATCAGCGCCCGCGCCTCGGGAAGCCGTGGCGTGGGAGGCAGCATGTAGTGCAGCCGCGGATCACAGGGACCGGTGGTGTTGAAGTACTTCGCTCGGGGTGGTCGCATGGTCACATTGTGTCATCCGGCTCGCGCCGTGTCCGCAGAATTCACGGCCATTCGAACGACAGCGCGACATCAGTGAAGTGGCCGGAGACAACGCGCGCGAGCGGCAGGGGCCAGGCTCCCAAGGGTGAATGTCTCCCCCCGTGCGGGGGAGGCGCGCACGTTGTCGAAAGCTGGACGCTTGGGGCGGGTGTTCGAGGTCTGGAGGGCGATGTGGCCGCTTCGTCGCGGGTCAGGGTGACGGTCTGGTTGCTGCTGTGCGGGCTGGTGCCGTGGGCGGCGGTGAAGACCGTGTGGACCCTCGGGGGTGATGTCCTGGGCGTGACCGGCCGGGACTGGCGGCGGGGGATCGAGAGTGACGGGGGCGCCGTCTACCAGGCGCTGGCGGCCGTCGGCGTCGATCTGACCGTGCTGGCGGCATTGCTCGGCGTCTTCCTGGCCCTTGGGCTGGTGCACCGGTGGGGGAAGGTGTTCCCGCGGTGGGTGCCGCTGGTCGCCGGGCGGCGGGTGCCGGCTCTCCTGCCGCTGGTCCCGGCCTGGGGCGTGGGGTTGTGCCTGGGCGGGTACGGGATCGTCCTGCTGGTCATGGTACCGCTCAGCCTGGTCGGGGTGATCCCGCCGTTCGCGCCGCCGGCGCCGTTCACCAGCAGCGGGGACGTGACGTGGATGATCCTCTTCGGCGGGATGGCCTTCGGCGGGCTGGGCTGCGCGCTCGTCGTGGGAGCGTGGTCGTACGCGCGTCGTAACACGTGAGACGAGCCGTGCGAGCGGCGTCAAAACGGGAGGTAAGCCTTCTCCCCGTCAGTTTCAGGTTATAGCAGATGCTCCCGCCTCATGAGAAATCGAAAAGTGCTCCATACTGCCGGTTGCCAATCGACCAGACGAGCGATGGAGCGACGGAAATTGGCTTACGTCATGCATTTCGATCAGATCGACTCGACGAAGGTCGCGGAGGTCGGCGGCAAGGGGGCGCAGCTCGGGGAGCTTTCCACGGTCGAGGGCGTCCGCGTGCCGGACGGCTTCTGCGTCACGACGGACGCGTTCCAGCGGGTCATGGCCGCGACGCCGTCGCTCGACGCCCAGCTCGACCAGCTCGCGCGGGCCGAACCGGATGACCGCGAGGCGATCGGCGCCCTGAGCGCCGAGATCCGCCGGGTCGTCGAGGGCGTCACGCTGCCCGGCGACCTCGTGGCGGAGATCGGCGCGGCGCTCGCCCGGCTGGGAGAGGGGGCCGCCTGCGCGGTACGGTCCAGCGCCACGGCCGAGGACCTGCCGACCGCGTCCTTCGCCGGCCAGCAGGACTCCTACCTCAACGTCGCGGGTCTGGACGCGGTCCTGCTGCACGTCCGGCGGTGCTGGGCCTCGCTGTTCACCGAACGCGCGGTGACCTACCGGCGCCGCAACGGCTTCGACGACCGCAAGGTACGCATGGCGGTGGTCGTGCAGCGGATGGTGTTCCCCGACGCGGCCGGGATCCTGTTCACCGCGGACCCGGTGACCTCGAACCGGAAGGTCGCCACCGTGGAGGCCGGGTGGGGGCTCGGCGAGGCGCTCGTCGCCGGGCTGGTCGCCGGGGACGTCTACACGGTGCGCGACGACCAGGTCATCGGCACGGCGGTCGCCACCAAGACCCGTTCGGTCCTGGCGGCGCGCGAAGGCGGCGTCGAGGACGCGCCGGTCGAGGCCAGGCGGCAGACGGAGCCGGCGCTGACCGACGCCCAGGTCCTGCGGCTGGTACGGCTGGGCCGGCACATCGAGGCGCACTTCGGCCGGCCCCAGGACATCGAATGGTGCCTGGTGGGCGAGGATTTCCACATCGTCCAGAGCCGGCCGATCACTACCCTGTTCCCCATCCCCGAGGCCGGCGACCAGGAGAACCACGTCTACGTCTCCGTCGGCCACCAGCAGATGATGACGGACGCGATGAAGCCGCTGGGGCTGTCCGTGTGGCAGCGGACGACGCTGCAGCCGATGTACGAGGCGGGCGGGCGGCTGTTCGTCGACATGGCGCCCAAGCTGAGGACGCCGTCGGGCCGGGCGACCATGCTGGAGATGGTGGGGAAGTCGGATCCGCTGATGCGGGACGCGCTGCGGGCCGTCCTCGACCGCGGCGACTTCATCCGCACGACCCCGGACGACGACCCCGCCGACGCCCCGGCCAAGGCCGTACCCACTGATCTCACCAAGGCCGGCGAAGACCCCGACCCCGCGCTCGTCGCCGAGCTGATCAGGCGCGGTGAGGAGTCCCTGCTCACCCTGCGGCACGACATCGAGAAACTGTCCGGGACGGAGCTGCTCGACTTCGTCCTGGCGGACATCGCCGAGCTGAGGCGCGTCCTGTTCGACCCGCGCAGCCTCCCCCTGATCATGGCGGGGATGGACGCGAGCTGGTGGCTCAACGAGCACCTTGAGGAGTGGCTGGGCGAGAAGAACGCGGCCGACGTGCTCACGCAGTCCGTCCCGTACAACGTCACGTCGGAGATGGGCCTGGAGCTGCTCGACGTCGCCGACACGATCAGGCCGCACGCCCAGCTCGTCGCACTCCTGCACCGCGTCGTGGACGAGGGCGTGGACGAGGGCAGAGAGGGGGACGCCTTCCTGGACGAGCTGGCCGCGCTGGACGGCGGCCGGGAGGCGCGCGATGCCATCCGGAGCTATCTCGGCAAGTACGGCATGCGCTGCCCGGGCGAGATCGACATCACCAGGACGCGCTGGAGCGAGAACCCGGCCATGCTCCTGCCCGCACTCCTCGGCAACGTCAGGAACTTCGCGCCCGGCGCCGCAAAGCGGCACTTCGAGCAGGGGCTGGAGGAGGCGCGGCGGAAGGAGCGGGACGTGCTGGCCCGCCTGCGCGCCCTGCCGGACGGGGAGGAGAAGGCCGAGGAGACCAAGCGCATGATCGACCGCGTCCGCGCCTTCGCCGGCTACCGGGAATATCCGAAATACGGCATGATCAGCCGCTATTTCGCCTACAAGCAGGCGTTGCTCCGCGAAGCCGATCGCCTCGTCGACTCCGGCGTCCTCCAGGAGCGGGAGGACATCTTCTTCCTCCGGTTCGAGGAACTGCGCGAGGTCGTCCGCACCGGTGACGTGGACGCCGGACTCATCCAGACAAGGCGGGAGGAGTTCCGTTCGTACGAGACGCTCACCCCGCCCCGCGTCCTCACCTCGGACGGCGAGGCCCTCACCGGCCAGTACCGGCATGACGACGCCCCCGAGGGCGCACTGATCGGGCTCCCGGTCTCGGCGGGGACGGTCGAGGGCCGTGCTCGGGTCGTCACCGACATGGCGCACGCCGACCTGGAGCCGGGCGACATCCTGGTCACCGCCTACACCGACCCGAGCTGGACCCCGCTGTTCGTGACCGCCGCCGGGCTGGTGACGGAGGTGGGCGGCATCATGACGCACGGCGCGGTGGTCGCCAGGGAGTACGGGCTGCCGGCCGTGGTGGGGGTCGAGCGGGCCACCCGGCTGATCAGGGACGGTCAGCGCATCCGCGTGCACGGAACGAACGGGTACGTCGAGCTCCTCGACTGAGCGCGCCGTACGTCCAAGTACGTCCAAGAAAAGCGATATCAGAGAGGACGCGGAGATCGCGGTATTTGCCGTGTGACCTCCCGTTATGCCGGGGTAGGAGGAGAGCAACGTGCACGCCGCGTGACCTCCCGTCACGCCCGGGTACGGGAAGCGGACACCGAACGGCAGGAGGAATGATGCGCTCCTCGATCCCGCTGGGCCGCATTGCCGGCGTCCAGGTCGGCCTCAACCTGAGCGTGCTCGTCATCGTCGTCATCCTGGTGGCGGGGCTGGCCCTCGGGCGCTTCCCCGTGGTCTTCCCCGGCTACTCGCCGGTGGTGTATCTGCTGGCCGGGCTGGCCTCGGCGGTGCTGTTCCTGGCGTCCCTGCTCGCGCACGAGCTGGCCCACGCCGTGACGGCGCGACGCAACGGCATCGAGGTCGAGCGGATCACGTTGTGGCTGCTCGGCGGGGTGGCCGAGCTGCACGGGGAACCCCGTTCGCCGGGCGCCGACCTGAGGATCGCCGTCGTGGGGCCGGGGGCGAGCCTGCTGGCCGGGCTGGTCTTCGGCGTGCTGGCGGGGCTGGTCGGGGCCACGGGAGGCGCGGCGCTGCTGGCCGGCATGTTCTCCTACCTCGCCGCGGTGAACGTGCTGCTCGCGATCTTCAACCTCATCCCGGCGGCGCCGCTGGACGGCGGCCGGGTGCTGCGCGCGGCCCTGTGGGCGCGCTGGGGAGACCGGGCGCGGGCGGCCATCGCCGCGGCGCGCGCCGGCCGCGTGTTCGGGTACGTGCTCATCGCCCTCGGCTTCCTCCAGGTCGTCACCGGCAGCGGGTTCGAGGGGCTGTGGCTCGCCCTGATCGGCCTGTTCCTGGTCAACGCGGCCAGCGCCGAGGAGCAGCACGCCCGGCTGGGCACGGCACTGTACGGGGTGCGGGTGGCCGACGTGATGTCCGGCCCGCCTGTCGCCGCCCATCCCGACGAGAGCGTGTCGAGCCTCATCGAACGGGTCGTGATGCGTCAGCGCCTGTCCACGTACCCCCTCGTGGACGAGAACGGCGCGTTCGTCGGGCTGGTGACGCTCAACCGCATCCGCCGGGTGAGCCCGGAACGCCGGCCTCACACCCTGCTGCGCGACATCGCCTGCTCCCCGCAGGACGTGCCGCGGGCCGCTCCTGAGGAGGCGCTGACCGACCTGCTCGACCGGATGGGCGGCTGCACGGACGGGCGCGCCGTGGTGCTGGATCCCGCAGGACGCCTGATCGGCCTGATCACCCCCACCGACATCAGCCGGGTCATCCAGACCGCGGGGCTGGGCGCGGCCGGCCCGTACTCGGGGCTGCGCGGCGCGGATCTCATCCCGGCGGCCCGCCCTCGTGACGGACGCGGCGGCTCCGATCATGACCGCGTCTGACCTGCGCGCGGCCGGGCGCGGCCGTTTCGCCGGTGACCTTGAAGGCGGGGACTGATCTCATGCTGGTGCTGGACGACACGATCTTCCTCCTCCTCGACGGCTACGGGTGGCTGCCCGGCCTGCTGCGGCGCTCCCACGGGCCGGTGGCGCACACCCGGCTGCTCGGACGGCGGGCCGTGGGCCTGCGCGGGCCGGAGGTGGCACGCTTCTTCTACGAGGACGGCAACGTCCGCCGCGGCACGGCGCTGCCCGAGCCGGTCAGGAGCACGCTGGCCGGGCCCGGCGCGGTGCACACCCTGGACGGCGCCTGCCACCGCGTGCGCAAGGCGGTGTTCATGTCGGTGCTGACCGGCGTCGGCGTCGGCTCACTCGCGGCGCACACGGGCGCGGCCTGGGACGAGGCGGCCGGCACGTGGGGCGACGGCCGCCGGGTCGTGCTCTTCGAGCAGGCCGCGCAAGTCCTGACGGCGGGCGTGTGCCGGTGGGCGGGCATGCCGGTCTGCGACGCCGAGGTGCCCGACCTGGCCGCCGACCTCACGGCCATGGTGGACGGGTTCGGCAGCGCAGGGCCACGGCACTGGCGCGGCCGGCTGGCCAGGATCCGCCGCGAGGCGTGGCTGGCCGACCTGGTCGGCGACCTGCGCGACGGTACCGACACCGCGCCGGCGGGCTCGGCCCTCGACGTGATCGTCAACTGCCGCGACGCCGGCGGCAGGCCGCTCGACGCCCGTACGGCGGCGGTGGAGCTGCTCAACATCATCCGCCCGACCGCGGCGGTGGCCTGGTACGTGACGTTCGCCGCCCACGCCCTGCACCGCTGGCCCGAACACCGCAAGGCGCTGCGCGACGGGGACGCGGCCCACACCGAGGCGTTCGCCCAGGAGGTGCGGCGGTTCTACCCGTTCGCGCCCTTCGTCGCCGGCGTCGCGGCCCGCGACCTGACGTGGGCCGGGGAACGCATCCCCGAGGGAACCCTGGTGCTGCTCGACGTCTTCGGGCAGAACCACGACCCCGAGCTGTGGGCCGAGCCGTACACCTTCAACCCGGGGCGCTTCGCCGGCCGCGAGCTCGGCCCGTACGAGCTGATCCCGCAGGGCGGCGGCGACCCGCTCACCGGCCACCGCTGCCCGGGGGATGACATCACCCTCGCCCTAATCCAGGCCCTCGCGGTCCGCCTGGCCCGGCTCGACTACGACGTTCCCGAGCAGGACCTCACCATCTCCCTGCGCCGCATCCCCACCCTCCCCGCCAGCGGCTTCGTCCTGACCCTGCCCCAGCCCGCCCCCACCCAGCCCTCGGCGTCGTCCCTGCACTGCTGACCGGCGCGCTCAGGCATTCTTTCCGTGGGCGAGGTAGTAGGCGAGGTCCCGCAGCAGGGCGGCCTTCATCCCGTCCTCCGGCTCCAGCCCCAGCGCCTGCAACTGCTCAGCGGCCCGCTGCGCGGAATCGCGGCCACCCTCCTGGGCCGGCGATCGGCCGCCCGGCCTCGGCGTAGGCGAGCATGGTGGGCCGGTGAAGCAGCCATCGCACGGTCAGCGCCGCACCCGTGGCCGACAGTTCGGGCAGGTGTTCCGGTGCCCGCGCGTGGAAGATCTCCAGCACGACGATCCAGCCGCCGTGCCGCGCCGCCAGCATCACCGCCCCGCTCGGTCTCCGCGCCGTCCTCCTCGCCGAGCAGGTCCCTGGCCTCCTCCTCGACCTCCGCGAACGTCGCCGGGGAGATCGAGGCCGGGTCACCACCGAGGATCCGCACCACCTCGTCCAGGTCGTGACCGCGAATCCAGCTGAGGCATCCGTCGGTAGGCAGCTGAGCGCGGGCGTCCCCGTCCCACGAAGGAACGGCCGTCACCGCTTGCGGATGTTCTCGGCCACGTAGTCGAAGCTGTCCTGCGGCCGTTCGACGAGGTCGAACTCGACCTCGTCGCCCTCCTCCAGGACCCGGTATCCCTCGCCCACGACCTCGCTGAAGTGCGCGAACGCGTCGCGCCCTGCCGGAAGCTCAGGGGAGGAGATCGCTCCCCAGCCCCTGTCGGCCTTCCAGAACTTCACCGTGCCACGTGTCATCACCCCATGATGGCCGATCACACAGGTTCGCCGGTCAGCCGCTCGACCGGGACGTACGGCTCGCTCAGCCCGAACGCCTCCGGGCCGAAGCAGGCCAGCGCCTCAGGGGTGCGCATGATGCCGGGCGTCGAGATCGCGTAGACGGCGAGCCGCTGGCCGTAGGCGAGCGCCTCCGTGGTGACCGGCTGCCCGGTCTCGCTGTTGAGGGTGCAGATCAGGTCGGGCACGATCGCGGCCACGCGCCCGCCGCGGCGGGCGATCAGGTGCTCGTTCTGGAACGTGATCACCATCTCGTCGGCCGGATCGTCGTTGGCCGCCAGCGTGACCGTGCCGCGGGCGAAGCCGCCGGTCGTGCGGCGGTCGACGTCCACCACCTTGCCGGTGAACAGCACGATGCCGTGCGTGTAGATCGTGCCGGCCAGCGCCTCGCTCAGCCGCTCGAACGGGTCGGCGTGCTCGGCGCGGGCCACGCGCAGCGCGGCGCCGAGCTTCATGGCGAGGGAGAGCGTCCCCGGGATGGCGGTGCGGCGGACGGTCGCCGCGTCCATCGGGTAGTCGCAGATGTAGGCGGCCCCGCCCATCTCCACGGTCATCACCCGGGCCAGCCGCTCCATGCGCAGGTTGTCCACGGCGTCGATGATGCCGCTGTCGCCGTGGTCGGAGGCGATCGACATGGGCGAGCCCGGCACCCCGTACACGGCGAACGTCTCCATCTGCAGCTCGGGGAAGGCCCGGCCCATGCCGTCGGCGTCCACCACGGGCAGCCCGGTCTGGGCGCCGAGCAGCAGCGGCATCATGGAGTTGATCCCGCCGCACTCGATCGGCATCGTGGCGGCCGCCGTACGGCCCAGGTGCCGTTCCAGCGCCCGCAGCGCGATCACGTTGCCCGCCCCCGACGGCGCCTTCTCCACGAACACCGTGGGAGCGCCCATCATGGCGCTGGGCAGCACGAGCGCGTCGTCGGGCAGCTCGTCCACGCCGATGACGCGGATGGTGCGCCCGGCGCGGAGCTGCTGTTCCACCAGCAGCCGGCCGATGTACGGATCGCCGCCGCCGCCCGTGCCCAGCACGGCGGCGCCCTCGGCGAGGTCCCGCAGCCCTTCGACGGTCAGCTCGTAGCCCACTGCTGCTCCTGTTCCTCGTCTGGGGACGTCTTCGCGCTCAGGTCCAGATCGCCGACCGCTTTGACCCGTACGCGCACGGCGTTGCCGGGCAGGTAGGGCACGTGCACCTCGTTGACGTCGACGATCCGCACGCTGTCCGGTGCGGCGCCCGCCGCGACGGCCCGTTCGACGGCCTCGGCGCGGGCCTGTTCGAGGACGTCCTCGCGGGTGACGGAGGGCGTGACGGCGAACAACCGGTCCACGTCCCCGCCGATCTGCCCGATCGCGGCGCCGATGGCGTTGGCCACCGCGCCGTGCTCCGGCCGGTGCGTCGCGGGGATGCCGGGCAGCTCGGACGGCATCAGCACGCCGCCGCCGCCCACGATGACCACCGGCAGCGGCTCGGGGGTGACCCGCATCCGGTCCACCAGGTCGGCGACCGTCGCGGACATCCGGGCCACACCGCGGCGGACCAGCTCGGGGTCCAGGCCGCGGACGAGGGAGGTGTCGCCGACGTCGGCCAGCCCGGCGGCCACGGCCAGGTCGGTCGCGGTCAGCACCTGGCCGCCGAACACCAGCGCGTGCTCGGTGAGCTGGTAGCCGACGCTGTCGGGGCCGATGTCCGGCTCCGGCGTGCCGGTGACCCGGCTGCCGCCGCCCAGCCCGATCGACAGCACGTCCGGCATGCGGAAGTTCGTCCGTACGCCGCCGATGTCGACCTCGCCGCTCGCCTGCCGGGGATAGCCGCCGGACAGCATGCCGACGTCGGTGGTCGTGCCGCCGATGTCGACCACCGCGCAGTCGCTCAGCCCCGACAGGAACGCCGCGCCGCGCATGCTGTTGGTGGGGCCGGACGCGAACGTGCGCACCGGGTAGCGGCGGGTGTGCCCGGCGTCCATGAGCGTGCCGTCGTTCTGCGACAGGAACAGCGGCGCGCTCACACCGACCGTGGCCAGGGCCTGGGCGAAGGCGTCCACGATCTCGCCGGCGAGATCGCGCAGGCAGGCGTTGACGATGGTGGCGTTCTCGCGTTCCAGCAGCCCGATTCGGCCGATCTGATGCGAGAGGCTGACGTGCAGGTGCGGCAGCTCCGCGAGCAGGATCGCCGCCGCCTCCTCCTCCAGCTCGGCGTTGACGGGGGAGAAGACCGAGCTGATGGCGACGGTACGGATGTCCCGCGCGGCCAGGTCGGCGGCCGCGCGCTTGAGCTCGTCCGGGTCGAGCGGTGAGATCGGGCGGCCGTCGAACTCGTGGCCGCCGTGGCACAGGTGCACGCTCGGGCGGATCGCCGCCACCAGCCGCTCCGGCCAGTCGACCAGCGGTGGCAGGGCGGCGGTCGCCGGCAGCGCCAGCCGGACGATCCCGGTGGGCGCCAGCCGGCGGCCGGTCACCAGGGCGTTGGTGAAGTGCGTGGTGCCGATCATGACGCCGTCGACGGCGCTCCGGTCGACGCCGCCGCCGTCGAGGAGGCGCCGCGACGCGGTGACGATGCCCCCGGTCACGTCGGCCGTGGTCGCGGCCTTGACCTCGGCGACCACCGTGGACCCGTCCATGAGGACGGCGTCGGTGTGGGTGCCGCCCACGTCGATCCCAACGCGCACGAAGAACTCCTGTCTGAAAGGGGGCGAAGCGGGGGTCGGGTCAGGCGGAGGTGGTGGTGCGGGAGGGGGAGCCGGTGAGGTGGAGGCGGCCCGCGGCGGCGTACAGGACGAACGCGACGAGCAGGGCGTTGAGCGCGGGGATGCCCCACGTCAGATAGTGGCCCACGAGGGAGGAGACGAGCCAGATCACCAGCGCGGCCGGAACCCAGCCGGGCGCGGACGCGGGCAGCTCTCCCGAGGCGCGGGAGGCGTCGAGTTCGGCGCGCCAGTGGCGCACCACGTAGTACTCGGCGACCATGATGCCCGCGATCGGGGGGATGGCCACGCCGAGCAGGGTGAAGAAGCCGATGAGGTGGTCGAGGATGCCGGCCGCGGCCAGACCCGTGCCGACGACGCCGAGTGCGACGGTGACGACCGCGCGGTTGGCTCGCATGCCGAACGCGGTGTGCAGGGCGTTGGTGGTGCCGAGGCTGGCGGCGTACAGGTTCCAGTCGTTGATCTTGAGGGTGGCGCTGACGAGCACGATCGTGCCGACGGCGCCGGAGGTGGTGGTGACGATGGCGATCACGTCGCCAGTGCGCAGCGCGTGCGCCAGCAGCACGCCGACCAGGGCGATCACGTACTCGCCGAGCGTGATGCCGAGCACGGTCTGCTTGACGACGTCGGCGGCGCTGCGGTTCCACCGGGTCATGTCCGGCGAGATGACCGCGCCGACGATGAAGCCGCCGGCCACGATGGTGGTGGCCTGGGCCAGGCTCAGGGCCGGTCCTGGCGGCGCCGAGGCCATCAGGCTGCCCAGGTCCTGCCTGCCCAGCTCGACCGCGATGGCCCAGCCGGCCAGCGCGAGGAACGCCGGTACGGTGATCCACGCGGTCCAGGCCATGCCGGCGAACCCGTGCACGACGATGGCGGTGATGGCGAGCCCGGACAGGATCGCCCACACCCACACCGGAGGTCCGCCGAGGAGGGAGGCGAGCCCCTGGGCGAGGACGCCGGACTGCACGCCGAACCAGCCGAGCAGGCACACCGCGATCACCACGCCGATGATCCCGGAGCCGTACCGGCCGAAGCCCGACCAGCGGGCGAGCACGGCGGTGGACAGGCCCTCGCGCATGCCGGCGATGCCGATCGCGATGGCCACCACTTCGAGGATGACCGCGCCGAGGGTGATGGCGAGCACGGCGTCCCAGAAACGCATGCCCATGCCGAGTGTGGCGCCGAGCAGGAACTGCGACAGCGCGGACAGCATGCCGAACCGTTGTACGGCGACGGTGAGCCAGCCGTAGCGGGCCTGCTGGGGGACCCGCTGCAGTGCGTAGTCGTCGCGGGCTAACCCGTCGTCGGAAGCCGTGCCATCTTGCGCCGCCGTATCCGTCATGTCGGCCATCTCCTCCCCTTCTGTGTGCCCGATGGAGGACCCCGATAGGAAAAGACGTTAGGTGGCGCAAGCGATCACGTGAATAGCCGGAGAGCTTTTTGCTCCTTTCGTCGCGCGGGCATCGGGCTTCTCACCAGGCGCTTCAGGCGAGTGTGATCCGGACGTCGTGGTGGCCGGTGAGGTCCGCCGGGATCAGGTCCGCCTCGCGTCCGTCGAGGCGGACGTCCCGTACGCGTGTGCCGCCCCCTGAGACGGTGAGGTCCAGGGTCATGTGGCGGTAGCGCAGGCCGCTCAGCGTGGCCTCGGTCCAGTGCGCGGGCATGGCGGGGGAGAAGCGCAGTCCTTCCGGCTCGAACCTGAGCCCGAACAGGCCGTGGTGCACCAGGCCGAGCAGGGTGGTGGCCGACCAGGTCTGGTCGGGCTCCGACGGCCATGGCCTGCCCTGCTGCCAGCCGCCGTCGGGCACGCCGGTGATCGCGTGGTAGACCTCGTACAGCCCACCCGCGCTGGCCGGGCCACCGTCGGTCGTAGCCGCGTCGGCCGGGACGCCGGTGAACAGGCCGAGCAGGTCCGTCAGCGTTTCGAGGAAGCGGTCCGGATGACCGCCGCGCGCCATCGCGTCGCCCCACACGCCCATCACCATCGGCCAGCAGATCGCGTTGTGGCGGCCTGGACGTTCCTGGCTGTACCGGTCGAAATGCGGCCAGACGTTGACCACGCCGCGCGGCTCGCGGTGCGTGTTCGCCGCGACGAGGGCCGCCCGCCGCTCGTGCGCCACCCCGAACAGGATCGCCATGGCCAGCCCCAGGGCCTCCTGGTGCGGATCCAGGCGGCCGTCCTCGTGCAGGAAGTAGCCGTACAGGCCGGCGTCCTCCCGCCACAGCCACCGGTTCACCGCGGCGGCCGTGGCGTCGGCCCGCTCCAGGTGGGGTCGCGCGTCGGCGCCGAGCGCGGCCGCCATCCGGCCGAGCGCCCGGTGCGCCCCGGCGTAGACGGCGTTGGTGGACAGGCACATGATCCGGTGCGCCTCCGGGTAGTCCAGCACGAAACTGGAGCCGATGGCGGGGTCGTTGGGCGGCTCCGGGTAGCCGGAGATGCCGTCCTGCATGACGGAGCCACCGCGATAGAGCCCGTACCTTCCGTCGAGCCGCTCCTTGTCCAGGACCTCCATCGTCGCCGCGGCGATCGGGTACGCGCGGGCCAGGAACTCCTCGTCGCCGGTCACCAGCACGTGGTTCCAGGCGGCGACGGCCCAGATGATCTGGTCCCACCACTGGTCGTCCTGCTGGACGAGCCCCCCGTCGGTGACGGCCATGAGGGTGTCGCGGGCCGCGTCCGGTGACAGGAGGCTGGCGGCGTACCAGGAGTTGATCGAGGCGTCCCTGGTCCACGGGGTCGGATAGCCGCCGCCGGCGCGGATGATCCCGCCGATCGTGTTGACGTCGAGCAGGTTGCGCAGGGCGGCCTCGTAGACCGCGACGAGTTCGGACTGGGGGCAGGTCAGCACGGTCCTCTGGGGCATTTCCGGAGGATACCCACGATGACCGGCCCGCTCCCGGGACACCGCGATCGGCGGCCGGGGAGCGGCCCGGCCGGATGGACAGTTCCGATCCTGTCGAGACGAGTTTCGAGACGTCGCGATCCGTGCGACGGGTGCCGGAACCCATCCGTCGGCCCGGCATATCCCCATGTCGAAAGGCCATCACCCGCCAGACCGCCGCCGTCCGACGCCGATGGACACCCGGACGGCGGTCCGGCATCCTGCGACCACCACGGTCGAAAGTTCCGAAACTGTTGACGTCAAGTGTTCGTGACATCTACCGTTACAACGATCGAGTCAAGACCTGAGCAGCACGTTGCCGGACGAGTACGCCGTCTCCTCGTTCACCGGCCGGCTGCGAGGGCGACCGGAGGGGGCAGATGAGAGCCGCGCTGCTGGAACACGTCGGATCCCCCCTTGCCGTCCGCGAACTACAACTCGACCCGCCGCACGCGGGAGAGGTCCTGGTCCGGGTCGAGGCGGCGGGCGTCTGCCACAGCGACCAGCACTACCTGACCGGCGACCTGCGCGCCCCGCTCCCGGTCGTGCCGGGGCACGAGGGCGCCGGCGTGATCGAGGAGGTCGGCCCCGGCGTCACCGGGGTGAAGCCCGGTGACCGGGTCTGCCTGATGTGGCGGCCCCGGTGCGGTCAGTGCCCCTACTGCCTGGCAGGACGGCCCGCCCTGTGCGAGGCGGCGGGCATCCAGGCCAGTTCGGGCGGCCTGCTCGACGGCACCACCCGGCTCAGGGACGGCGACGCACGCGTCCATCACCTGCTGGGCGTGTCCTGCTTCGCCGAATACTGCGTGGTCTCCGAGCGCGCCGTGGTGCCCGTTCCGTCCGACGTGCCGCCCGAGATCGCGGCCATCGCCGGGTGCGCCGTCATCACCGGCGTCGGCGCGGTGCTCAACGCCGTGGGAGAGTGCGCGGGCGACGCCATCGTGATCTTCGGCGCGGGCGGCGTCGGGCTGTCGAGCGTGCTCGGCGCCCGGCTGGCCGGCGCGAACCCGATCATCGTCGTCGACGTCGTCCCCGAACGCCTCGCCATGGCGGCCCGGCTCGGCGCCACGCACACCGTGGACGCCTCCAGCCAGGACGTCGCCGCCGCCATCAGGGCCGTCCGGCCGCGCGGCGCCGAATGGGCGATCGAGGCCATCGGCCGGCCTGCCACGCTGGAGACGGCCATCGACGTGCTCCGCCCCGGCGGCACGCTGGTGGCGGTCGGCCTGGGCGCGGTCGGCACGACGTTCGCGGTCCCGCTGAACCTGCTGGTGCAGCGGGAGAAGCGGGTGGTGGGCAGCCTGTACGGCTCCGCCAACCCGCTCATCGACCTGCCCCGGATCTTCGACCTCTACCTCGCGGGCCGCCTGCCGCTCGACGCGCTCATCGGCCGGAGCTACCCGCTGGACCACGTCAACACGGCCTTCGCCGACCTGGCCGGCGGCTCGGTCGGCCGAGGAGTGCTACTGCCCTGGGGGTCGCCATGACCATCGCACCACAAGCCGCCGAGGCCGCCGAGGCCGGGAAGCCGCGCTACGCCGTCTACCCCAGCCTGCGCGACCGCGTCGCCTTCGTCAGCGGCGGCTCGACCGGGCTGGGCTCGGAGTTCGTCGCCGCCCTCGCCGCGCAGGGCGCCCGCGTCGGTTTCGCGGACATCGACGCCGAGGGTGCCGAACGGCTGCTCGCCCGGATCGCCGAGCTCGACTGCCCGAAGCCCGTGTTCGTCCCCGCCGACGTGCGCGACGTCGAGCAGGTACGCGCGGCGGTGGCGGCGGTGGAGACGGAGCTCGGGCCGATCTCGATCCTGGTCAACAACGCCGCCAACGACGAACGCCACGACAGCGCGGCCGTGGACGAGGCGTTCTGGGACAACGGGATGGCGGTCAACCTGCGCCACCACTTCTTCGCCATCCAGGCGGTCACCGCCGGCATGCGCGAGCTCGGCGGCGGCTCGATCATCAACCTGGGCTCGATCAGCGCGCACGCGGACTTCGTCGGGCTGCCGGTCTACATCGCGGCCAAGGCCGCCATCGAGGGCATGACCCGCACCCTGGCACGGGAGGTGGGCCCCGACCGGATCCGGGTCAACTGCGTCATCCCCGGCTGGGTCCTCACCGAACGGCAGCTCGCGCTGTGGGCCACACCCGAGACGCTGGAGAAGGTACGCGGGGCCCAGTCGCTGCGCGAGCACGTCATGCCCGCTGACGTGGCACGCATGGTGTTGTGGCTGGCGGCCGACGACAGTGCGATGTGCACGGGCCAGAACTGGATCGTCGACGGCGGATGGATGTGAACGCGGTGACCCGGCGTCCGGCGCGCCTGCGCGCGGGTTCCAGGTGGCCGGCGCGTCGCGGTCGTACCGGCGTTCGCGAGGTTCGGTCCGGCTGTCTCACGGCCCCTACGATGGTAGCTGCGACAGTGAAGCCCGGTTTCCGCAATGGAGCATGTCTTGGTGTCTGACTCAGTCGAACGGCGGGTCACCGTCGCCGATATCGCCGCCGCGGCCGGCGTCTCGCGCGCCACCGTGTCGAAGGTGCTCAACGGTCGCGCGGACGTGGCGCCGGCCACGCGGGCCCAGATCGAAACGATGCTGGTCGAACGCGGCTACGTCCCCACCAAACGCACGAAGCGCGCCGTGGCGGCGGGCCGGCGCGGCGGCCTGATCGAGATGCTCTTCAACGACGCGAGCACGCCCTGGGCCGCCGAGATGATCCGCGGCGGGGAGGCGGCTGCGCGGGCCGCGCGGGTCGGCATCGTCGTCTCGGTGCTCGACAGCGGGCCGAGACGGGCCCAGCAGTGGCTGGAGGACGTCTCCGACCGGGGCTCGCGCGGCATCGTCCTCGCGCTGTCGGAGCTGTCGCCGGCCGACCACAAGCGGATCGCGCAGCTCGGCGTGCCGGTGATCCTCGTCGATCCGGTCGGCGACGTCGACTCCGACGACCCGTCGATCGGCGCGGGCAACTGGGGCGGCGGGCTGGCCGCCACCCGGCACCTGATCGAGCTCGGCCACCGGCGCATCGCGGCGATCACCGGGCCGATGCGCTTCCTGTGCAGCCAGGCCCGCCTGGCCGGCTACCGGGCCGCGCTGGAGCGGGCGGGCATCCCGCCGGACGACGGGCTCGTCGAGCACGGCGACTTCCACTACTCCTCCGGTCTGAAGTCGGCGCTGACCCTGCTCGACCTGCCCGACCCGCCCACGGCGATCTTCGCCGCCAACGACGAGCAGGCGACCGGCGTCTACGCCGCGATCCAGCAGCGGGGCCTGTCCGTGCCCCACGACATGAGCGTGGTGGGCTTCGACGACGTGCCGGTGGCGCAGTGGATCTCACCGCCGCTGACGACGGTGCGGCAGCCGATCGCCGAGCTGGGCGCGCTGGCCATCCGCACCCTCCTCGCCCACGAGGAGGGCGCCGACCTGCCGCAGGGCCGCGTCGAGCTGTCCACGAAACTGATCGTCCGCGCCAGCACCGCCCCACCCGCCCGCTGAGGCGGGCGACGGCTCAGGCGCGCGGGCCGACCGGGTCGTCCAGTTCGCGGGCGAAGTGGCAGGCGGCCCGGTGCGCGTGCGCGGCCGTGGCGGCCGGTTCCGTGGTCACGCAGATCTCCCGCTCCGGGTGCGCGGCCGGCCCGATCGGGCAGCGCAGCCGGTAGGCGCATCCTCCCGCCGAGGCCGGATCGGTGACCGCTGACGCCTCCACGTCGGCCTCCGACAGCAGCCGGCGCTGCCCGATCTCCGGTACGGCCGCCAGCAGGGACCGCGTGTACGGATGCTCGGGCCGCCCGATGACCTCGTCCACGGCCCCGTACTCGACGATGCGGCCGTCGAACATCACGGCCAGGTCGTCGCACATGTACTCCACGACGGCGAGGTTGTGACTGATGAAGATCATGGTCAGCCCCAGCTCGGCCCGCAGCCGGCGGAGCAGGTTCAGCACGACCGCCTGCACCGACACGTCCAGCGAAGCGGTCACCTCGTCGGCGATCACCACGTCGGGACGGGCCGCGAGCGCCCTGGCGATGGCCACCCGCTGCCGCTGACCGCCGGACAGGTCGCCGGGACGGGACCTGGCGACGGCGGGATCGAGCGAGACCAGGTCGAGCAGCTCGGCCACCCGCGCCGAGGCGTCCCGCCCGCGCACCCCCGTGAGCCCCTCCGTCACGCACTGCTCCACGGTGAAACGCGGGTCCAGCGAGCTGCGCGAGTCCTGGAAGACGAGCTGCACCCGGCGGCGCGCCTGACGGGACGACAGGTCGGCGCCGTCGATCCGCATGCTGCCCGTGGCCGGCGTCAGCCCGACGAGGGCGCGGGCCACCGTGCTCTTGCCCGAGCCCGACTCGCCCACGAGGCCGAGTACGGAGCCAGCGGCGACGTCGAAGGAGACGCCGCGGACGGCCGTGACGGAGCCGTACCGGACGGTGAGGTCCTCGACCGACAGAGCGGCCATCAGATCGACACTCCTTCGCTGGTCAGCGCGTCGGGAACGGCCGTCAGGGCGTCGGAGGCGGTCATCAGATCGTCGCTCCTTCGCTGGTCGGCACGTCCCCGGGTTCGGTGAGCGGATGCCAGCAGGCGGCGCGGCGGCCGTCGGCCAGCTCGCGCAGGGGCGGGCGGCTGGACAGGCAGGTGGCGTCGGCGCGGGGGCAGCGCGCCGCGAAGTAGCAGCCGGGCAGATCGGTGTCAGGGCCCGGCATGCGGCCGTCGATGGCGACCAGCGGCCGGCTCTTGTCCAGCCCCATGCGCGGGCTGGCCGCGAGCAGCACCGACGTGTACGGGTGCGCGGGCGAGTCGAGCAGATCGGCCGTCGTCGCCTCCTCCACGATGAAGCCCGCGTACATGACGATGATCCGGTCGCAGAGCTCGGACACGACGGCGATGTCGTGCGAGATGAACAGCAGGCCCGCCTCCGTCCGCGCGCCGAGCCGGTCGACCAGCCGCAGGATCTGCCGCTGCACGGTGACGTCGAGCGCGGTGGTCGGCTCGTCCGCGATGAGCAGCCGCGACTCGCCCATCAGGCCGATGGCGATGCCGACCCGCTGCTTCATGCCGCCGGACAGCTCGTGCCGGTGCTGCTCGAAGCGGCGGGCCGGGTCGGTGATGGCCACCGCGCGCAGCGCGTCCAGCGCCTTGCGCTTGGCGTCCGGCTTGCTCTCGCCCAGGTGGATGACGGCCGGTTCGACGAGGTGCGTGCCGATCTTGATGGCGGGGTTCAGCGCTTCGCCGGGGTCCTGGAAGACCATGGCCATGTTGCGGCCGAGGACGCGCTGGGTGGCGGCGTCCGGCGCGAGCAGGTCGGCGTCCATGAAGCGCAGCCGCTCCGCCTCCACGTGGCCGGGCTCCTCGATGAGCTGGGCGATGGCGGCGGCGGTCAGGCTCTTGCCCGACCCGGACTCGCCGACGATGCCGACCCGCTCCTTCGGGGCGAGGGTGAAGGACACGTCGCGGACGGGCGTGGTGACGCGGCCGTCCGGCGAGGTGTAGGTGACGCGCAGGTGGCGGACGTCCACGAGCGCGCCGCCGCCGTCCTCCGCCGGGCCGGCCGCCGGCTCCGCCGGGCGCGGCAGGGGGCGCCGGGTGGGCGGCGCGGAGCGGCGGCCGGCGATGAGGTCGGACAGCCGCTCGCCGGCCAGGTTGAACGTCAGGCCGGCCAGCACGATCGCGATGGACGGCGCGATGGCCACACCGGGGGTCACGTAGATACGGGTGAGCCCGTCGTTGAGCAGCCGTCCCCAGTCGTAGACGGGCGGCTGCACGCCCAGCCCGAGGAAGCTCAGACCGGACAGCGCCAGCACCGCCGTCCCGATGTGGATGGTCGAGTACAGGACGATCGGCTCGGCGATGTTGGGGAGGATGTGGCGGAACGTCCGGTAGATCGGGCCTCTGCCCAGCACACGGGACGCCTCGACGTACTCCTTGGACACCACCGACGCCGTGAGCGTCTGCGTGATACGGGCGAAGCCCGGCGCGAACGAGGCGCCCACCGCGAGCACGCTGCCCACCGAGCCGATCCCGAACAGCACTGCGAAGAAGATCGCCAGCAGCAGCGCAGGGAACGCGATCAGCACGTTGATCAGCGCGCCGAGCACGCGGCCCAGGCGGCGCGACATCGCGGACATCAGCCCGAGCCCGATGCCGACGCAGCCGCCCACGATCGTGGCGACCACGGCCAGCACCAGCGAGTTGCGCGTCGCCACGAGCGTCCTGGCCAGGATGTCGCGCCCCAGGTCGTCGGTGCCCATCCAGTGCGCGGCGCTGATCGACTGGTTGGCCTCGGCCACGTTGCTCGCCGACGCGGACTGCCCCCAGATCGACGGGCCGGCGACCGAGAGGAAGACGAACAGCAGGATCAGGAGCAGGGGTACGCCGCCGGACACCAGGCGGCCGGGACGCAGGCCCCGGAAGGCAGCCGTCGAAACGGTCATGTCAGACCTCCCCCAGCCGGGATCGCGGATCGAGCACGCCGAGCACGACGTCCACGACCATGTTGAGCAGCAGGACGGCGGTGCCGAGGACCAGCAGGATGCCCTGGATCAGCGGATAGTCCTTCTGGATGACCGCCTGCGAGATCACCGTGCCGACCCCGGGCCAGCCGAAGACGTTCTCCACCAGCACGGTTCCGGCGATCAGGCCGGCCAGGATCATGGTGCCGTAGGTCAGGGAGGCGGTCATCATGTTCGGCAGCACGTAACGCCAGTAACGCAGGGCCGTCGGCACGCGGCGCGCCTTGGCGGCCCTGACGTACTCCGCGTCCAGCACCTTGAGCGCCTCCACCCTGACGATCCTGGACAGCGAGGCCGCCGGGCCCGCGATGAGCGCCGCGACGGGCAGCACGTACGAGCTGAGCCCCTCGTCGCCCGCCGCGGGAAACGCCTTGATCGTCACCACGAACACGAGGCTGAGCACGGTGGCCAGCACGTAGTCGGGGATCGAGTTGAGCAGGCCGGTCACGTTCACGAACCAGCCGCGCACGTGCCGCCCGCGCCCGCCCCTCGTCCGCACCGCCGTGAGCAGCCCGACCGGCATCGCGATCAGCACGACCAGCAGGAACGCCGGTCCGGCCAGCCGCAGCGTGTTCGGGAACCGGGTGGTCAGCAGGTCGGCCACCGGGGCCTCGGTCACGATGGAGCGGCCGAAGTCGCCGGTCACGACGCCTGCCACGTACCGCCAGAACTGCTCGGGCAGCGGCAGGTCGAGGCCCAGCTCGTGCCGGCGCTGGGCCACCATCTGCGGCGTGGCCTGGTCGCCGAGCGCGGTCTGCACCGGATCGCCGGGGATCAGGTGGACCATGATGAACGTCGCCGCCACCAGGACGAGCAGCGACAGCACGAGCCGGACCAGCCGCCTGCCGGCGAACATCACCCAGCGGCCGGCCCCGGACCGCCGGCGCGCCCCCTCTCGCGCCGGCGGCTCAGCCCCGTCCTGCGCCCCGTCGTGCAAAGGCCGCACCTGCGCGGCCTCGTGGCCCGCGCTCACTGGTACAGCCGCAGGCTCGTCGGCACCGCGAACAGGCCGACGGTCTGCAGCGAGGACTTCGAGGTGTAGAACGGCCGGTTGCCGACGGAGATCGGCAGCACGTCCACCCGCTTCAGCAGCGCCTGGTGCGCCTGCTTCCACAGCTCGCACCCCTCCGCCCCGGAGGCGGCCAGCGCCTTGGCCGACAGGCTGTCGAACTCCTCGTTCTGGATGCTGCCGGTGTTGCGACCGCCCTTGTCAGGGGTCGCGCCGCCCCAGTACGCGGTCATCATGAAGGGGAACTCCAGGTTGATCCCGCTGTAGTAGGCGTCGAAATCCTGCGTGGTGTAGAGCGCTTCGAGGAACGCCGCCTGGGTGAGGCCCTTGAGGTTCGTGCCGATGCCGACGGCCATGAGCTGCTGGCCGATCAGCTCCACCGCGGAGACCGTCTGCGGCGCGCCGACCTGGTAGAGCAGGTTGACGGTCAGCTTCTTGCCGTCCTTGGCACGGATGCCGTCGGCGCCCTTGGCGTACCCGGCGGCGTCGAGCCGCTGGTTCGCCGCGGCCGGGTCGAACGCGGGCAGCGTGCCGGTGGTCTCGTCGCCGGGGCAGGAGACGGGCTTCTCCACCATCATGTTGTCGGCGACCTGGCCGGTGCCGCTGGTGCCGACCTTGGTGACCTGCGCGCGGTCGAGCGCCGCGGCCATGGCCAGTCGCACCTCGGGGTCGGCGAACACGCGGCCCTTGGCCTCGTTCAGGTTCATCTCGCCGACCATCACCGGCACGTCGAACTTCTTCAGCGTGGGGGTGGCGTCCAGGCGGGCGCGGTCGGGGCCGGTGATCTGGGCGGCGTTGATCTGGCCGGAGAGCAGCTGGTTGGCGGAGGTGGACTCGTTCTGCACGAAGGCGATCTTCACCGTCTTCGGGCTGCCCGCCTCCGCGTTCCCTGCCCCCTTCGGGCCCCACGCGTAGCCGGGCCGCGCTTCGAGCGTGTAGTGGTCGCCCGGGACGTAGTCGGTCACCTTGTACGGGCCCGTCCCGTTGGAGGCGTGCTCGATGGAGGCGGGATCCTTCAGCCCCGCCGGGCAGACGATGGGCAGCGAGCCCGCGCCCTCCAGCAGGAACCCGAACGGCGTCTTCGTCTTGACGGTCACGGTGCCCGCCGCGTCGTCCGAGGTCACCGTGTACGGCAGCGGGATGGTGAGGTTGACCCAGGGGGAGAGCGTCTTGGGGTCCTTGACGTAGTCGAAGTCCGCGGCGACGTCACTGGCCTTGAGCGGGGTGCCGTCCTCGCAGGTGACGCCCTTGCGCAAGGTGTAGGTGACCTGGTCGGGCGCCACCTTCCACTCGGTGGCCAGCTGCGGGGCCACGCTGCCGTCGGGCATCCGCCCGACGAGCGTGTCGTAGCTGAAGGCGAAGATCTGCCGGTTGGTGCCGCCCGTGGTCTTGTACGGGTTGATCGTCCCCGGATCGGTGCCGAGGTTCATCGTGAACGTGCCCCCGGAGACGGGAGTGCCGCTGGGGGAGCCGCCGCCACCTCCGCCACCACCGCATCCGCCGAGCAGGACCGAAACCGCCACGATCGTCAGCGCGACCGGATGTTTGCGCTTCATGTCGACCCATTTCTTGGAGGGGGAGGGTGGAGGGAAGGAGAGGAGGAGCCGCCGGAAAGACTTCGGCTGAAGTTTCGAAGCGGTCGGTTCGAGTTTCGACTGCGTTCGAGCCAAGTTACGGCGGCGAAAATACGACGTCAAGACCTCACCCGGCCCTCCGGGCGCCGGATCACCGCTCAGCGCGGCTCTTCAGGACCGACATCGACCTGCGGAGAAGCGGCTCGGGCAGCCCGGCGACCTGGAGGAATGATCCACGGGTATCGCGCTCGGGCGCCGATCGGGTTACGATGACCTGCAGCCACAGTATCGAAACTTCTCCGAAACTAATCCTGACCGCCGGCCCGGCTCACGACCCGAAAGAGAACCGACGTGATCGAGACCCACGACATCGTTCGCCCTCCCGAGGAGCTCGTCAGCGCTCTGGCGGCCATCGGGAGCGCGACCGCGAGCAGCGAGCTCAACCGGCTCGGGGTCCGCAGCGCGCACATCCGCGGCCCGGTCTCGTTCACGCCGGGCACCTGCGTCGCCGGCCCGGCGCTGACCCTGCAGTTCATGCCGAAGCGCGAGGACCTCTACCAGGTCGACGAGTACGCCGAGCCGGAGAAGCAGTTGCACCGGCACGTGCTCTACCACACCCGGCCTGGCGACATCGTGGTGGTGGACGCGCGCGGCGACATGGCCAGCGGCGTCTTCGGCGAGATGATGATGATCTACTTCAAGCAGCGCGGGGGTGTCGGCGTGGTCGTGGACGGCTGCATCCGCGACCTCGGCAAGGTGCGTGAGCTCGGCCTCGGGCTGTGGCTGCGCGGCACGACGCCGAACTTCCACTCGCAGACCGACATCTTCCCCACGGCCGTCAACGTGCCCGTGGCGTGCGGCAACACCGTCGTGGAGCCCGGCGACATCATCGTCGCCGACGACGACGGCGCGGTGGTCGTGCCGATCAAACTCGCCCCTGCGCTGCTGGCGGAGGCGGGCAGCCACGCGGAGTGGGAGGAGTTCTCCCGGCTGCGGCTGTCGCAGGGCGGCGACCTGCGCACCTACTACCCGCTGTCGGAGGAGGCCCGCCCCGAGTACGAACGCTGGCGCGACGCGCAGGCGGGCGGGGACGCCAACGGACAGGACGCCAACGGACAGGGCGCGGACGGCCGGGACGCGGAGAGCCTGGACGTGCGCGCGGGCGGCCGGGACGCGGACGGCGGCGCTTCCGCCTGAGGCGGCGGGCCGAGTGAGAGGATGGCGCGGATGAAGATCGTGGAGCTCGTTCCCTGGCTGATCCGGTCGGGCGGTTCCTACTGGGGTGAGTTCCTGTTCGTCCAGGTCCGCACGGACGAGGGCGTCGACGGCTGGGGCGAGATCACCACCACCACGCGCACGGCCAACCGCGGCATCGCCGCCATGGTGCGTCAGGCCACCGAACTGCTCGTCGGCGACGACCCCGCCAAGATCGAGGACATCTGGCACAAGGTGTTCCGCGCCTTCACCTACATGGGCAGCCGCGGCGCCGGGACGAACGTGACCAGCGCCATCGACATCGCCCTGTGGGACATCCGCGGCAAGGTGCTCGGCCAGCCGGTCTGCGACCTGCTCGGCGGCACCGTACGGGACGACCTGCTCCTCTACACCCACCCCGACCAGAGCCGTTTCGGCACCCGCGACGGGGTCGAGGACGAGATCAGGAAGATCGTCGACTCGGGCCACACGGCCATCAAGTTCGACCCGTTCCCGCACGCGCCCGGCGAGCCGGAGAGCAACGACCGCTACCTCGACGGCCGGCTGAGCCGCGCGCACGAGCGCGAGGCGATGGAGCTGACCGCGCTCATCCGCGAGGTCGCCGGGCCCGACGTGGAGCTGCTGATCGACGCGCACGGCCGGTTCGACGTGCCCACGGCCATCCGGCTCGGCCAGTCGCTGGACGAGGCGGGCGGCATCCACTGGTACGAGGAGCCGGTGCCGCCGGAGAGCTACCACGCGCTCAAGCAGGTGCGCGAGCGGGTCCGGGTGCCGATCTCGGTGGGGGAGCGGCTGCACACCCGGTGGGACTTCGTCCCGGTCCTGGAGAACGGGCTCGCCGACTTCGTCATGCCCGACGTGACCTGGACCGGCGGCATCTCCGAGCTCAAGAAGATCGCCACCATGGCCGAGGCGTACTACGTGCCGGTGTCTCCCCACGACGCGAGCGGTCCTGTCAACCTGGTCGCCGGCGGCCACGTGATGATCACCGTGCCGAACTTCTACCGCATCGAGTCGAGCGGTCACGACCTGGCGGCCTACAACCGGTTCCTGCGCACGCCGCTGGACAACAGCGGCGGCAGGCTCAAGTTGCCGGCGGGCCCCGGGCTCGGACTGGACTTCGACATCGACTACCTGCGCGCCCACGCCCAGGACGGCTTCGGCGGCTGAACCCCGCCCTGACCCGGCGCACGGACGGCGCGGGCGGGACGCGAGAAACCCCTCGCACGGCGAGGGCGGGACGCGAAGAAAGGACGAGGAGCATGCTCACCAAGCGCCCCCTGGGCTCCACCGGGCTGATGGCCCCGCCGCTGTGCATCGGCACCAGCGCGATCGGCAGCATCCCGGGCATCTACGGCTACGAGGTGGACCGCGACCAGGCCCTGCGCACGCTGCGGGCGGTGTTCGACGGGCCGATCCGGTTCCTGGACACCTCCAACAGTTACGGCGGCGGGGAGAGCGAGAGACGGATCGGCGTGGTGCTGCGCGAGATCGGCGGCGTGCCGGCGGACTTCCTGCTGAGCACCAAGGTCGACCCCGACGCGAGCGGCGACTTCTCCGGCGCGCGGGTCAGGGCGTCGCTGGCCGAGAGCATGGAACGGCTCGGCATGGACCACCTGCCGCTCGTCTACCTGCACGACCCGGAGCGCATCACGTTCGACCAGGCCACGGCCCCCGGCGGCCCGGTCGAGGCGCTCGTCCAGGCACAGGAGGAAGGGCTCGTCGGCCACCTCGGCGTGGCCGGCGGGCCGGTCGACATGCTGCGGCGCTTCGTGAACCTCGGCGTGTTCCAGGCGGTCATCACGCACAACCGGTTCACGCTGCTCGACCGGTCGGCCGAACCCCTGCTCGACCAGTGCGCCGAGGCCGGCGTGGCCGTGCTCAACGCCGCGCCGTTCGGCGGCGGCATGCTCGTCAAGGGCCCCGACACGGCTCCGCGGTACGCGTACCGGATGGCGTCGGACGAGGTCAAGGAGAGCGCCGCCGGGATGTGGCGCGCCTGCGAACGGGCCGGGGTGCCGCTGGCCGCCGCCGCGCTGCAGTTCTCCATGCGTGACCCGCGGATCAGCACGACCGTCGTCGGCATCACCAGGCCTGAACGCCTCGCGCACACGCTGGAGCTCGCCTCGCTCGACATCCCCGGCGACCTGTGGGCCGAACTGGACAAGCTGACTCCGCCGAGCGGGACGTGGTTGCGTTGACGAAGACCTACAGGCCGGGGCCGCTGCGGTGGGGGATCATCGGTACCGGCGGCATCGCCGGGCAGTTCGCCGACGACCTGCGCCACTCCGACGAGGGAGAGCTGGTCGCGGTGGCCTCCCGCTCCACCGCGCGGGCCGAGGCGTTCGCCGCGCGCACCTCCGCGCCCCGCTGCCACGGCACCCACGCGGCGCTGCTGGAGTCGGACGACATCGACGCCGTCTACGTCGCGGTGCCGCACACCGCGCACAGGGACGTGGCGGTGGCGGCGATCGAGGCCGGCAAGGCCGTGCTGGTGGAGAAGCCGTTCACGGTCAATCGCGCCCAGGCGGAGGAGCTGGTGAAGCTGGCCCGCTCGCGCGGCGTGTTCCTGATGGAGGCCATGTGGACGCGCTTCCTGCCGCACATGGTCCGGATCAGGGAACTGCTCGCGCAGGGGCGGCTCGGGGACGTCAGGCTGGTGACCGCCGAGCACGGCGTGTGGTTCCGGCGGAACCCGGCCCACCGGATGTTCGACCCGCACCTCGGTGGCGGCGCGCTGCTCGACCTGGGGGTCTATCCGCTGTCCTTCATGTCCATGGTGCTCGGCCGTCCCTCGTCCGTGCTGGCCTCCTCGCACGCCGGCGACACCGGGGTGGACGCGCAGACCGCCGTCGTCCTGGGGTATGACGAGGGCCGCCAGGCGGTGGCGACCACCTCCATGGAGGCGTGGCTGCCCAACCGGGCGACGATCGCGTGCACCGAGGCGCGCATCGACATCGACACCATGTGGTACCGCGCGACCACGTTCACGCTGACCACGCGCGGCGGAGCGACCGAGCGTTACGAGTTTTCGGTGCCGGGCAGCGGGCTGCGCTTCCAGACCGAGGAGGTGGCGCGGTGCGTGCGCGCGGGCCTGCTGGAGAGCCCGGTGCTGCCGTCGGACGAGGTCTGCCAGATCATGGGCACGATGGACGAGGTACGCGCCCAGATCGGGCTGCGCTATCCCGGCGAATGACGCACATACGGCCGGCGTTCGTGTCGCGGCGCCGGCCGAATGACGCGGGTACCGGCCGTCGTGCTGGCGACCGAATGACGCGCATCCGGCCGACGCCCCCTGCGGGCGCCGGCCGGACACACGGCTCTATCAGCCCTGGCTGACTGTCGCCTCCATCACCCGGTCGAAGCCGACGTACCGCCGCGGACCGGTCATCGAGACCTCGATGACCTCGCGGATGTCGGCGCTGGACGCCCCCACCCGTAGTTCGACCGCGCCCGAATCGACCTGCCGCCGCCCCGACGCGCCCGTGTAGGAGGTCTGGTCGGCGTGCAGCGTGATCGTCACCTCGCGCGTCTCCCCGGGCGCCAGATCCACCCGGGGCGCGGCGAGCAGCGACTGCACGGGTCTGGCCACCTCGGCGACCGGGTCGTGCAGGTACACCTGGACGACCTCGGACACCGTGCCGGCCGCGCCGTTCCGCAGCGTGACCCGCACGTCGAAGGTGCCGTCCGTGGCCCACGTCCCCGACGGGTCCGAGGCGACGGCCGTCCACTCGATCGGGGTGTAGGAGAGGCCGTGGCCGAAGGCGAACAGCGGCGTCGGGTCCACGGTGCTCACCTTGCTGCGCCGGGCCAGCGGCGCGGCGAGGTAGGTGGCGGGCTGGTTGCCGCCGGAGCCGGGGAAGCTCACCGGCAGCCGTCCCATGGGATCGGTCCGGCCGGACAGCACGTCGGCCAGGGCGTGCGCGCCCTCCTCGCCGGGGAAGAACCCGCACACCACGGCCGCCAGCCGGTCCACCTGCCGCTCCAGCTCGTACGGCCGCCCGACCAGCAGCACCAGCACGACCGGCGTGCCGGTGGCGAGGACGGCCTCCAGCAGCTCCTCCTGCCGCCCGGGCAGGCGCAGGCTCGTCGCGTCGCAGCCCTCGCCCGAGGTGCCGCCGCCGAACAGCCCCGCCTGGTCGCCGAGCACGGCCACGCAGACGTCCGCGTCCGCCGCCAGCCCGGCCGCGGCGGCGATCCCGGCGTCGTCCCCGCCGGTCACGGGACATCCCTGCTCGTAACGGACGTCGTAGCCGGCCGCGTCGCCGCGCAGCGCCTCGACCAGCGTCGGCACCTCGATGCCGAGGCCCACGCCGGGGTGGTGCACGCCGACGTGCATCGGGAACGAGTAGCAGCCCATCATGGCCTGCGGAGTGTCGGCGCGCGGCCCGACGACGGCCAGCCGCAGGCCCGGCGCCAGCGGCAGTGTCCCGGTGTTGCGCAGCAGCACCACGGACCGGCGGGCCAGCTCCCCGGCCAGGGCCCGGGCCTCCGCGTCGTCCAGCACGACGTCACCCGACTCGGCGTCCTCCTCGGCGTCGAGCACGTCGGGCTCCGGCGTCCAGTCCTCGTCCAGCAGGCCGAGCCGGGCCTTCTGCCACAGCACACGCCGCAGGGCACGATCGACCAGGGCGACGTCCACCTCGCCGCGCTCGACCGCCTCGACCAGGGGCGGGCCGTAGCAGTGCACGGTGGGCAGCTCGACGTCGATCCCGGCCGCGAGCGCCAGCCCGGCCGCCTCGCCGGGTGAACCCGCCACGTTGTGCAGGGTCTGCAGGAACGCGATCGAGAAGTAGTCGGCCACGACCGTGCCGGTGAAGCCGTAGGTGTCGCGGAGCAGATCGGTGAGCAGGGCAGGATCGGCCGCGACCGGCATCCCGTCCACGTCCGCGTAGGAGTTCATCACCGAGTCGGCGCCCGCCCGCAGCGCCATCTCGAACGGCGGCAGCAGCACGTCGGCGATCTCGCGGCGGCCGGCCGACACGGGGGCCAGGTTGCGGCCGCCCTTCGACGCCGAGTAGCCGACGAAGTGCTTGAGCGTGGCCAGCACGCCCGCCGACTGCATCCCGCGCACGTAGGCGCTGCCGATCGTGCCCACCAGCAGGGGATCCTCGCCGATGGTCTCCTCGACGCGCCCCCAGCGCAGGTCGCGGGCGACGTCCATGACCGGGGCCAGGCCCTGGTGCACGCCGAGCCGCCGCATGGTGGCGCCGATCTGCGCGCCCATGCGTTCGACCAGCGCGGGATCGAAGCTCGCGCCCCAGCACAGCGGGGACGGGTAGACGGCGGCCCGCCAGGCGGCCAGCCCGGTCAGGGTCTCCTCGTGCACCAGGGCGGGGATGCCCCACCGCCCGGCCGCCATGATCTCGCGCTGCGTCTTCGCCAGTGTCGCCGCGCCCGTGCGGACGCCGACGGGAGTGGTGCCGAACGGCCGGGTGAGCTGGCCGAGGCCGTCGCGCACCAGGTCGTCCCACGCGGTGTGCAGCCTAGCGAACTCGTGCTGGTGCGGAGCCATCTCGCTGTCGGCGCCGTCGATGCCCACCCAGACGCCGTAGAGCTGCGCGACCTTCTCGGCCAGGCTCATCCGGGCGACCAGGCTCTCGACGAGCTCCTCGCGGGAGGTGCGGTCACCTGCCATGTCAGTCCACGAATCCTTTCGCCACCCGGCCGCCGTGCCGGGACGATCGCGTCGCCTCTGCGAGCGATCCTGAGTCCATTCCGGTACGCCGCGTCACGGCGCCAGCTTGCGTACCGCGGACACCGCGGCCTGGTGTCCTTCGACGAGGCGGCCGAGCAGCGCGTCCGTCCCGGCGTCGGGGCGGGCGTGCTCGGCGTGCCCGGCCCGCCACTCCAGCAGCCGCCTGGCGCCGGCCGGCCAGGTGATCACCGGACGGAACGCGGGCACGAACCGCTTGATCTTGCTGTTGTCGAACACCGCGCTGTGCGACAGGTCGCCGACGATCAGGCTGGACCAGAACCAGTCGGGAGCCACGATCGGCAGGAACTCCGACGGCAGGTGCAGCAGCCGCGCCTCGGCCCCCGCCGTCTTCGCGATGACGTCGTAGATCTCGTTCCAGGTGAGCACCTCGTCGGAGGTGATGTGGAAGTCCTCGCCGATCGCCGGCCAGTTCCCGGCCAGGCCGACCAGGCCCACGGCGAAGTCCTCGGCGTGCGTCAACGTCCACAGGCTGGTGCCGTCGCCGGGGACGACCAGCTCGTCGCCGCGCACGATCCGGTCCCATGCCGTCCAGTCGCCGGGCAGCGGCGGGCGCGCGTCGTCGTAGGTGTGCGAGGGCCGCACGATGGTGACGGGGAAGCCGCGCTCCTCGTACGCGCGCCGCAGCACGTCCTCGGCGGCGATCTTGTCCTGGGAGTAGGTCGAGTAGGGGTTGTACCGCGTGGTCGACTCCACGATCGGCACCTTGCGCACCGGCTTGTGGTACATCGAGGCGGTGCTGATGTGGATGTACTGGCCGATCCGGCCCGCCAGCAGGTCCACCCAGGCCGCGGCGTCCTCGGCGCCGTAGCTGAGGAAGTTGATCACGACGTCGTACGAGGAGCCGTCGAGGGCGGCGCGCATGGACTCCGGGTCGTGCACGTCGCCGGTGACGGTGGTGACGCCGTCGGGGAGCGGCCGGACACCGGCGGTGCGGCCCCGGTTCAGCACGTGCACATCCATGCCCTGGCGCACCGACTCGGCCACGCAGGACGAGCTGATCGTGCCGGTGCCGCCGATGTAGAGAACCTTCACTACGAGTCTCCGGAATCTGTGAGTCGTCCTGACGCGCTCGGCTCGGGCTCCGGATCGCGTCGAAACGTTTCGAAAATGTCTCCGAAACTTCTACCGCTCGTTCACAACGTAGAGCCGGATGTCGAAGCACGTCAAGGGAGCAGGCCCACCGAGATTCCCCGGCTCCAGCCGTGTCTTCGCCGGTCAGAGCCCTTCCTGCGGCGACCGAACCCATGCGGAGAGTTTCGACGAATCGGCCGGATCTGCGACACTGCATCGACGACTCACCCGTACCCATCGACACCATCGGGAAAGCGAGGCTGGCCGTGAACATCGCGGTGACAGGGGCGAACGGCAAGGCCGGGCGCGCCGTGGTCCAGGATCTGCTGGCGCACGGGCACGACGTCCGTGCCGTGGACGTGACCGGCGCGCCCGGCGACCGCGGCCCCTTCTTCGAAGAGCTGGGCACCCCGCTGATGCGGGCCGACCTGACCGACTACGGCGACACCGTCGACGCGCTGACCGGCATGGACGCCGTCGTCCACCTCGCCGCCATCCCCGCGCCCGGCTTCGCCCCCGAGGCCCGCACGTTCACCGACAACACGGCCATGAACAGCAACGTCTTCCTGGCCGCGGCCAAGCTCGGCCTGCGCAGGGTCGTGTGGACGTCGAGCGAGACCACGCTCGGGTTCCCGTTCGGGCCGCAGGCGCCGCCGCGCTACCTGCCCGTGGACGAGGAGCACTACCCGCACCCGCACTCGGCGTACGCGCTGTCGAAGGTCATCGGTGAGACGCTGGCCGAGCACGTCTCGGCCTGGTCCGGCATCCCGATCGTCGGCCTGCGGCTGTCCAACGTGCACGACGCCGCCGACTACCGCAAGCTCCCGTCCTGCTGGGACGATCCGCTGGCGCGGGCGTTCAACCTGTGGAGCTACGTGGACGTCCGCGACGCCGCCCTGGCCTGCCGGCTGGCGCTGTCCGCCGAGGTCACGGGCGCTCCCGCGTACGTCATCGCCGCGCGTGACACGCTCATGGACCGGCCCTCGGCCGAGCTGGTGGAGTCGATGTTCCCCGGCGTGCCGGCCCGTCGCCCGCTGGAGGGGTACGAGAGCCTGCTGAGCAGCGCGAAGGCCCGCGAAGAGCTGGGCTACGAACCACGCCACACCTGGCGCGAGGCCCTCGGCGTCCCCCAGCCCTGACCGCGCAGCCTGATCCCGCAACCCTGACCCGCCGGCCCTGACCTGCCGTCAAAGCCTTCACCTGCGTCGGCGGGCGGCCCGCGCCGGCGGTCGCCACGGCGCGGTGCTCTCCCGCACCACCAGCCGGGTGGACAGCTCAAGGCGCGGCGGCGGCTCGCCCGGCGCGTGCCCGCCCTCCAGCACGCTGCGCACCGCGAGCACGGCCATCTCGGCGAGCGGCTGCCTCACCGTGGTCAGCCGCGGCGTCACCCACTCGCACATGTCGACGTCGTCGAACCCGACCACGCTGAGGTCGGCGGGAATGCGCAGGCCCCTGGCCCTGGCCTCGTCGTACACGCCCATCGCCTGCTGGTCGGACCCGGCGAAGACGGCGGTGGGCGGGTCGGGCAGGTCGAGCAGCTCGGCCGCGCCGCGGCGCCCGCCCCTGGTGTAGAAGTCGCCCCGCCGCACCAGCTCCTCCTCGGGCGACAGCCCGGCCCGGCCGAGCGCGGCGCGGTAGCCGTCGAGCCGTTCAAGGCCGCACGGCACGTCGTCGGGGCCGGTGATCATGCCGATGCGGCGGTGCCCGAGCCCGGTCAGGTGCTCGGTGGCCGCGAAGCCGCCCGCCCAGTTGGCGGCCCCGATCGCGGGAACGTCCTGGTCGTAGCCGCCCATCTGGTCGATCACGACCACCGGCGCGTCGATCGAGCGCAGCCGCTCGGCGGCGATCAGGCGGGTACGGCTGGACAGCACGAGGACGACGCCGTCGGTGCGCCGGGAGGCGAGGCTCCTGAACCACTCGCGCGGATGGGCCTGACGGTCGTGGGTGACGGTCAGCACCAGGCGGGCACCCAGCCGGTACGCCTCCTGCTCGGCGCCCCGCAGCAGCTCACAGGCCCACGCGGTGTCCAGCTCGGTGATCACGAAGTCCACCAGGCCGGCCCGGCCGGGCTCGGACCTGCCGCGGCGGCGGTAGCCGGTCGCGGCCAGGGCGTCCTCGACCCGGCGGCGGGTCCGCGGGCCGACCGCGTCATGCCCGTTGAGCACCTTGCTCACGGTCGGCACGGACACGCCCGCCGCGCGGGCGACCTCCGCGATCGTGACGCGGTCGCCGCCCCGGCGCCGCGCCACGTGCCGCACCTGCTTCCGCGCGCCGGTCTCCTCCTGCTCGGTCGCCACGACACCTCTCATCATTCTCAGGCTGGAAGGTTCGGAAACTTTCTTTCACCGTAGCACCGCCGCCGGCCGAGTCACCGGCTCCGTCCGCGAGCATATAAGGCCAGGTGAAGCGGGATATTCACCGAAGCGCCCGGCGGTGACGCCATCTCGTGCGCCCGTCCCGACCCCGTCGGAACGAGGGCATTTGACCGTGCGTTCTTCGAAACTTCTCGGAAACGAATTCGAGTGAGGTTCTTGACACTGTACGTCGTCCGGTGTTTCGCTGCTCACGAGCACAGACCCTTTTCGAAACTTTCTGATACCGCAGAGCCGCCCGGCCTCGTTCGTCCGGCCGTTCTGTCTCCACGAGCCCGAGCCCGACCCGCGTCGTTTCCCCGGCGGGTGGCCCGGCGTCGAAACGACCCGTACGTGCCATCACGTGCAAGGAGAGATCACATGCTGGGATCCCCTCGACCCAGGAATCGCCGCCTCCGCAGGACCGCCGCCCTGTTCGTGGCCACCGGGCTGGCGCTCGCCGGGTGTGCGGGCGGAGTTTCGACCGAGACCGCGGACAAGGGCGCGGCCGACTCGGGCGAGATCACCTGGTGGGGGTGGACGCCCGACGCCGCGCCCGCCGAAACGTACATCAAGGCGTTCAACAAGGCGTATCCGAAGATCAAGGTCACCTTCAAGAAGCTGACCATCGACGGCTATGACGCCGCCATCCGGCCGGCGCTGGCCTCGACGGTCGGCCCGGACGTCTTCGCCGTCGCGCCCGGCGCGGCCAACGGCTCGGTCGGCATCTACGGGGTCAACGCCGTCGACCTCACGCCCGCCGTGGAGAAGGCCCTCGGATCGGACTGGAAGTCCAAGCTGGCCCCGATCGGGGTGTCGAGCCTGACCACGGACGGCAAGCTCGCCGGCCTGTCGGTCGGCTCGGTCTTCGCCGGCACGGTCTGGATCAACAAGGACCTGTTCGACAAGTACCAGCTCACCCCGCCGAAGACGTACGACGAGTGGAAGAAGGTCTGCGCGACCTTCAAGTCCCACGACGTCGGCTGCTTCGTGCAGGGCGCCGGCCAGCCCGCGTTCAACGAGGACACGCTGCAGGCGATCACCGACAACGTCAAGCCGGGCGTGTGGGAGAAGGCGCTCAAGGGCGAGGCCTCCTGGACCGACCCGGCCATCGTCGAGGCGCTGACCATCTGGAAGAAGCTGTTCGACGACGGGATCATGCAGGAGGGCGCGCTCGGGGTGCAGCAGTACCCGGACGCCAACAACGGCTTCATGTCCGGCAAGTACGCCATGGTGATGATGGGCACCTGGTACATGCAGTACTCCACGGTCGAAGGCAGCACGAACGCCATCTCCGGCGCCGGGGTGGCGAACCCGAAGCCGTTCACCCAGCTCCCGATCCCGTTCCCCGACGTGGCGGGCACCGGCAACGTCGGCGCACTCTACGGTGACGCGGACTTCGGGCTGGCCGTCAACAAGAGATCCAAGTCCATTGCCGCCGCCACCACCTTCGTCACCTGGCTCGGCACCTCGAAGGAGGGCCAGCAGGCCGTGGCCGACATTCTCAACGACATCCCCGCGCTGACCACCGCCCAGCCGAACTGGGACGCGGTCAAGCTGGTCAACCCCGAGGTGCAGCGGCCGGCGCTGGAGAAGCTGATCACGGACGCGGGCAAGTCGAGCGAGCCGCGGCTGGCGACCGTGAGCGCCGACCTGCAGACCGCGATCGGCGTCGCGTCCACCACCGTGGCCGCCGGGCAGGCCACGCCGGAAGAGGCGGCGAAGACTCTGCAGAGCACCGCCGAGAAGATCAAGTAGCCGCGCGGGAAGCTCATGACCTCCATCACCAAGACCCGTCGCCCTCCGTCCGCCACACCTCCCACGGCCCGCCGGAACAGGAAGAACCTGCGTCCTTCCGGCCTGCCGTGGATCTCCCCGGCCTTCGTGCTCGTCGTCGGCCTCATCTACTACTGCATCATCGAGACCGGTTACCTCTCGACGCTCGACTGGGACGGCACGAGCCCGACCCCGACGCCGGTGGGCGCGCGCAACTACGCCGAGATCCTGGCCGATCCGGTGTTCTGGCTCGCGCTCTGGCACACGGTGCTGTTCTTCGTGGTGACGTTCGCCGTGCAGACCCTCATCGGGTTCGTCTTCGCGGCGGTGCTGCACTCGAAGATCAGGCTCACCGCCGTCTACAAGGTGCTCGTGTTCACCCCGGTCGTCATCGCGCCGGCCACGATGGCGCCGGTGTTCCGGCAGATGTTCGCCGCCGACGGCCAGCTCAACTGGACCCTGGAGCACCTCGGGCTGGGCTTCCTGGCCCAGCCGTGGCTGGCCCAGTCGAGCACGGCGATGCCGGTCATCATGTTCATCACCGTCTGGGAGTTCACCGGCCTGACCTTCGTCCTCTACTACGCGGCCATGGGGCAGATCGACCCGGAGACCCTGGAGGCGGCCCGCACCGACGGCGCGGGCAACCTGCGGATCCTGGTCAGCATCGTCTGGCCCGGCGTCAGGGGGACGACGGTGGCCCTCGCCATGCTCGGCGTGATCGGGGCGCTGAAGACGTTCGACGTGCCGTACCTGGTGACCATCGGCGGGCCCAACTACGCCACCGAGTTCCTCGGCACCTACATCTACCGGGTCAGCATCCCGCAGGCGCACGTCGGTTACGGGGCGGCGCTGTCGGTGATGCTGCTCGTCCTGGCGCTGCTCGGCGCGATCGCCGTCGCCGCCCGTGCCAACAGGAAGGACCGTGAGCCCGGTGTTTGAGGCCCGTCGCCGCTCGACGCGGCTGCTCCTCCAGCTCTTCGCGACCCTGCTGATCATCCCGTACGTGTTCCCCCTGGTCGCCATGGTCCAGGGCTCGCTGGCGGGCGAGGGGCTGGGCAACTACCAGGCGGTGTTCGCGGTCGGCGCGGTCGGGACGTTCTTCAGGAACAGCGCGATCATCGCCGTCTCGACCATCGTGATCGTGTACGTGCTGACCATGCTGGCCGCGTTCGGCTTCTCCAAGCTGCGCATCCGCGGCAAGGAGGTCTACTTCTGGCTGATCCTGGCCGCGCTCACGCTGCCCGAGGTCGTCCTGCTCACCCCGCTGTTCGCGACCACGCTGGCCCTCGGCGTGTACGACACGTACTGGGCGGTCGTGCTGCCGCTGGCGGCGCTGCAGATCCCCTTCGCCGTGCTGCTCACTCGCAAGTTCATCGACGGGGTGCCCGACTCGCTGTTCGACGCCGCGCGGGTGGACGGCGCCGGCGTTTTTACCGCCTTCCGCTACATCGTCCTGCCCATGACGCGGCCCATCGGCGCGGCGATCATCGTGCTGACGCTGATCGGCGCGTGGAACTCGTACCTGCTGCCGCTGGTCCTCATCCAGGACCCGGCCAAGCAGACGATCACGCTGCTGCCGCAGTTCTTCGTCAGCCAGTTCAGCAACGACCAGACCAAGGTCCTGGCCAGCGCGGTGATCACTGCGATCCCCGAGATCGCGGCCTATCTCTGCCTGCAAGGACTGTTCGAGCGCGGCCTGGCGGCCGGCGCCCTGAAGTAGGAGAGGGCATGACGTTTCTTCGCACCGAGGGCCGCCGGTTCGTCGACGAGAGCGGCGCCACCGTACGGCTGCGCGGCGTCGCCGTGGGCGGCTGGCTCAACATGGAGAACTTCATCACCGGCTACTCCGGCAACGAGTCGCTGATGCGCGCCACCGTCCGGGCCGTGCTCGGCGACGAGCGTTACGAGCTCTTCTTCGACCGGCTGCTGACCGCGTTCTTCGCCGACGCCGACGCGGAACTGCTGGCCGGCGCCGGACTGAACTGCGTCAGGATCCCGGTCAACTACCACCACTTCGAGGACGACAGTGCGCCGTTCGTGTTCAAGGAGGACGGGTTCCGGCACCTCGACCGGGCCGTCGAGGCGTGCGCGCGGCACGGCGTCTACTCGGTCATCGACCTGCACGCGCTGCCGGGCGGGCAGAACCACCACTGGCACTCCGACAACCCCACGCACCGGGCCGCGTTCTGGGAGCATCCGCACTTCCAGGACCGCGTGGTGGCGATGTGGGAGCGCATCGCCGACCACTACAAGGACAACCCGTGGGTGGCCGGGTACAACCCGATCAACGAGCCGGCGGACGAGTCGCGAGCCGTGGTCGGGCCCTTCTACCGGCGTCTGGTCGAGGCCATCAGGAAGATCGACGAGCGGCACATCCTGTTCCTCGACGGCAACACGTACTCGACCGAGTTCGACGTCTTCGCCGAGCCCTGGGAGAACACCGTCTACGCCTGCCACGACTACGCCGCCCCCGGCCTGGGGCGCGGCGGTGACTACCCGGGGCTCACCGACGGCAGGCACTACGACAAGGCGGCGCTGGCGGCCAAGTACGCCGAACGCACCGCGTACTGCCGCCGGACCGGGACGCCGGTCTGGGTGGGGGAGTTCGGCCCCATCTACACCGGTGACGAGCGGATCGACGCCATGCGCCGGCGACTCCTCGACGACCAGCTCGACATCTACCGCCAGGACGGGGCAGGGTGGTCGATCTGGATGTACAAGGACCTCGGCCGGCAGGGCGTGGTCATGGTCCGGCCGGACTCCGCGTACCTGACCCGGTTCGGGGACTTCGTGGCGAAGAAGAACCGCCTGGGCGCCGACCAGTGGGGCAGCGACGGCCGGGGCGTCGCGGAGGTGACCGAGCCGTTCCAGGAGTTGATCGCGCGCGAGGTCCCCGGCTTCGACCCCTATCCGTGGGGCCGCTTCGACTGGGTCAGGACGCTCATCCTCAACATCGCGGTCGCGCAACCGCTGGCGTACGAGTACGCCGAGCTGTTCCGGGGGCTCGGCGACGACGACCTGATCGCGCTCGCCGACTCGTTCGCACTCGCCAACTGCGACATCCGCACCCCGCTCCTCGACCAGCTCAGGACGGGCTGACCAGGCCCGCGGGCACCGGGCGGGCGACCGCCGTCAGGCGGGCCGCCACGCCGGCCAGGTCGAGCTTGTTGGCCTGCTCGACCCGGGCGACGGATTCGGTGGGCAGGGCGGCGACGCCGTTGAGCGCGCCGGCGACGGCCGCCGCCATGCAGCCCACCGTGTCGGAGTCGCCGCCGGCGGTGGCCGCCGCGACCGCCGTCTGGAACGGGTCGCCGCCGGCCGCCACGAGCAGGCCGATGGCGGCCGGGCACGCCTCGGCCGCGGGCAACCCGGTGCCGATCACGGCCGCGATCCGTTCGATGGCGTCGTCCAGGTCGCGCGACTGCACGGCGAGCGTGACCGCGAGGTCGATCCGCTCGGCCACCGACGGCCCCGGGACGTGCCGGCCCTGCTCGGAGCCCAGCCGCTCGCCGAGCTCCGCGCCGTGCCGCGCGGCCCGGACGACCTGGAACAGGTCGGCGCCGTCCACGCACGCCGCGGCGGTGGCGGCGGCGATGGCCGCGGCCCCGGCGACGCCGATGTTCGTGTGGTGGCTGGGCACGCACGTCAGGTGCGCGGCACGCACGGCGCCCTCGATGTCACCGGGGTGCACCAGACCGGCGGGGGCGACCCGCATGGCCCCGCCGTTGCTGGCGCCCTCGCTCATGATGCGGCCCGACCGGCCGACCTCCCAGGGGTCCTCGCCGGCCTTGAGCCGCTCGATCGCCCGGCGCGTGGTGGGTCCGGCGAAGTGGGGGAAATAGTCGGGGTTGCCGGACCAGCCGATGAGCAGGTCCGCCATGACCTCGGGGGTGACCTCCCCGTCGTGCGCGATGAACGCCTCGGCCAGCAGCAGCATCTGGCTGGAGTCGTCGGTGATCTGGGCCGGCCCGCGCCCGACCGCGTACGGCGCGTCGGGCAGCGGCGCGTGGAAGCTCTCCACCCGCCGGCCGAACAGCCGCCTGATCTCCGGGATGGAGCGTTCCTCGGTGGGGGCACCGAGGGCGTCGGCGATGCAGGCGGCGGCCAGGCTGCCGTGGATGCGGTCCAGAAGAGTGATCATCAGAATCCTTGCAGGGGAGGAGCGGCGTCGAGGGTGACGTTCCGCATGAGGGAGTCGATGCCGGTTCCGGCATCGAGATAGGCGCGTGAGCCGAGATGGCCGACGCAGAGCGAGGCCGCGGCGACCCCGGCGCGCAGGCTGTCGGCGAGGGAGCGCCCGCGGATCCAGGACCCGGTGAACGCCCCGGCCAGCGTGTCGCCCGCGCCGGTGGTGTCCACGACCTCGACCCGCGGCCCGCGCGCCGACCAGCTCTGCCCGGGGGCGAAGCAGAGGGCGCCGTCACGCCCCCTGGTCACCACGACGGCGCCGGCGCCGGCCGCGAGCAGCAGCGCGGCGCAGCGCTCGGGGTCGCCGCCGGCCAGCACGTCGGCGGCGCGCTGGTTGCAGAAGACGAGGTCGCTGAGCCGGGCCAGCTCCCGCACCTGATCGAGCCGGCCGGCGACCGCGTCGGGCTCCAGGTCCACGGCCACCTTCGCGCCGCCCGCCCTGGCCCGCCCGGCCAGGCCGATGGCCCAGTCGAGGTCGTCGGCCAGCGGCGCGACCAGCCGCGCCGTGCGGAGCAGCTCGTCGGAGATCTGGCCGACCTCCGGGATCTTCACCTCGGTCACCGCGCCGACGAGGGACTTCTCGCCGCTGGGGTCGAGCTGGATCACGCAGAACCAGGTGTGCCCGCCGGGTACGCGGACGCTGGGGGAGACGTCCACGCCCTGGGCCGCGAGGCGGTCGAGGGCCTGGCGGCCGAGGTCGTCCGCGCCCACCGCCGTGGCCAGCGCCGCGCGGGCCCCGGCGAAGCTCGCGGCGGCGGCCAGGTTGGCGCTCATGCCGCCGCCGTGCACGCCGGCCAGCCGGCCGATCGCCTTGTCGTCGGCCACCGCGATGTGCGGCACGTGTACGAAGTAGTCGACACTGGCGTCACCGACGGCCAGCACATCCACGGGCCGGTCATCCACGGGCCGGTCATCCACGGGCCGGTCATCCACGGGCCGGTCGTCCGAGGCTCGGTCGCCCGATCGCCGGGCGTCCGGGAGCCGGTCGTTCACGGGCTGGTCGTCCGAGGCCCGGTCGTCCGAGGGCTGGTCGTTCTGGGGTGTCATCCGGCGGCCTTCCTGCCGATCAGGTTGTTCAGCAGGGCCGCGCCGACGAGCACCAGGCCGAGGATGCCGGTCTGCACCGAGTTGCCGACCTGCGCCAGCTGCAGCCCCCACGACAGGACGACCACGACGGCGAGCGCCAGCAGGACCCCGCTGAGATGCCCCCGGCCGCCGAAGATGTCGATGCCGCCGAGCACCGCGATGGTGATCGCCTGCAGCTCCATCCCGGTGCCCGCGCTGGGCCTGGCGGTGAGCAGCCACGCGTTGGTCACCACGGCGCCGAGCGCGGCCAGCGCGCCCGACAGCACGTAGAGCCGGAACCGCAGCCGCTGCACGTCGATCCCGGCCAGGCCCGCGGCCCGGTCGCTGGTGCCGGCCTGGTGCAGGCGGCGGCCGAACGCTGTGCGGTTCTGCGCCCAGATGGCCACGGCGTACATCGGCGCCAGGACCAGGAGCACCTGGGTGGGGACGCCGAGGATCGCGCTCTGCCCGAGCGCGGGGAAGCCGCCCCCGTCGAACCCGCCGAGCTGGCCGCCGCCGGTCAGCACCTGCGCGAGGGCCCCGTACAGGAAGAGCGTGCTCAGCGTGACGATGAGCGGCGGCAGGCCGAGCCGGGCGATCATGAAGCCGTTCACCGAGCCGAGCAGGCCGCCGCCGGCGACGGTGACCAGCGCGGCCAGCCACGGGCTGAGACCGAGGTCCTGCGCGAGCAGCCCCATGACGATGCCCGACAGGCTCAGCACCGACCCCACGGACAGGTCGATGCCGCCCCTGCCGCCCAGGATGACGAACGCCTGGCCGAGGGCCAGCAGGCCGATGACCGCGCCGTACTGCGTCATCGCCAGGAGGTTGCTCACCTGGAGGAAGTACGGCGACAGCACGCTCATCAGGGCGCCGAGCGCGACGACGAGCACCGCGAGGAACGTCCGGCGGTCGCTCAGCCGGTCGCGCAGCGAGCGCCTGGCCACGGCTGTCGTTGTCATTTACGCGCTCCGATCCGCTTGTCGAGGGTGCGTCTGGTCAGGACGTCGAAGGCCACCGCGAGGGCGACGGCCAGGCCGACCAGCACCCCGTTCCACAGCGGGGGCACGCCCATGAGGACGACCCCGTTCTGTAGCAAGGCGATGAAGACCAGGCCGCCGAGGGTGCGCAGCACGCCGCCCTCGCCGCCCAGGATGCTGGTGCCGCCGACGACCACGGCGGCGATGGCGGGCAGGGTCAGCTCCTGCCCGGCGGTGGCCTGCACCACGCCGACCCGGCCCACGTAGATCAGGGCCGCGATGCCGACGAGGGCTCCCACCAGCACGTACGCAGCGAACGAGGTACGGCCGACGGGCACGCCCAGCAGCCGCGCGCCCTCGGCGTCGTTGCCGATGGCGAACAGCCGCCGGCCGAACACGCGATGACGCAGGACGTACGCGAAGATCCCGAACACCACCAGGACGACCACGCCCACCAGGGGCACGCCGCCCGCCCGCGCGGGCCCGAGCACCGGCACGACGGGCCCGGCGAACACGTCGGTGCTGTTCCACAGGACGAACAGCACGGTCTTGAAGATGGCGGCGGTGCCCAGCGTGGCGATGATGGGGGAGATCCGCCCGCCGACGATCAGCCCGGCGTTGACCGCGCCGAGCAGCCCGCCGAGCAGCACCGAGGCGAGCACCACGAGCAGCGGTGGCAGGCCGGCCACGAACAGCGAGGCGCCGACCCAGGCGACCACGCCCAGCATCGGGCCGACCGACACGTCGATCCCGGCCAGCAGCACGACCAGCGTCATCCCGGCCGCGAGCAGAGCCAGGTCGGCCGAGTTGATCACCACGTTGGCGAGGTTGGAGGCGGACAGGAAGTCGGGGGCGGCCAGACCGAAGAAGATCACCTCGGCCACGAGGAGGATCGGCAGCAGGGCGTCGCGCAGCAGGGTCAGCCCGCGCGCCGACGGCGCCGTCACGGGGGACAGGGCGGTGGTGCTCACCGGCTCACCCCCATCGTGGCACGCAGCACGGCGTCCTCGGTCAGGTCGTCGCCGTGCAGCTCGGCGGCCATCCGGCCCTCGCGCATGACGTAGACGCGGTCGGACACGGCCAGCAGCTCCGGCAGGTCGCTGGAGATGACCAGCACCGCCGTGCCCTCGCGGGCGACCTCCACCAGCCGCTGCTGGATGTCGGTCTTGGTGGCCACGTCGATGCCGCGGGTCGGCTCGTCCAGGATGAGGATCTCCGGGCCGGTGACGAGCTGCCGGGCGAAGAGCACCTTCTGCTGGTGCCCGCCGGACAGGCCGGTGACGGGGAAGTCGAGCGTCGGGGCCTTGATCCGCAGCGAGCGCACCCACGTGGAGGCGAGCTCGCGTTCCTTGGCCCGCCGGATGACGCCGAAGCGCCCCAGCAGGGCGGGCAGCAGCACGGCCGTCAGGTTGCTCATCGTGTCCATTCCGGGGAAGAGCCCCAGCGTCTTCCTGTCCTCGGGCAGGTAGGCGATCCCGCGCGCCATGGCGTCGCGCGGGCTCTTCGGCGCGTACGGCTCGCCCCGCACCCGCATCGACCCGGCCGTGGGGTGCAGCATGCCGAAGACGGTCAGGGCCAGCTCCGTACGCCCGGCGCCGACCAGGCCGTACAGGCCGACGACCTCGCTCTCGCGCACGGTTAGCCCGACGCCGGACAGCGAGCCCGGCACCGTGATCCCGTCGGCCTCCAGCACCACGGGGCCCGGGTCGGCGACCGTCCGGCTGATCGTGGCGTTGACCGGACGGCCGGACATCATCTCCAGGATCCGGTCGTGGTCGGCCGCCGCCGCGGGCAGGTCGCCGGCCAGGTGCCCGTCCTTCAGCACGAGGAACCGGTCCGCGACGTGTTCCAGCTCCTCGAAGCGGTGGGTGATGTAGAGGATGGCCACGCCCGCCTCCGACAGGCGCTGGACCACACGGAAGAGCCGGCGGGCCTCGGCGTCGGTCAGGATCGAGGTGGGCTCGTCCAGGATCAGCACCTTGGCGTCCACGTCCACGGCCCTGGTGATCAGGGCGAGCTGCTGCTCGGCCAGGCTGAGCGAGTCCATCCGCCGGTTCAGCAGCTCCACGGGCAGGCCGAGCCGCCCGAAGAGCTCCACGCCGCGCCTGCGCATCTCGCCCCAGTCGACCTGGGTCAGGCGGTCGCGCGGCTCCCGGCCGACGAAGAGGTTCTCCAGCACCGACAGGCGCGGGAAGAACGACGGCTCCTGGTAGACGACGCTGACGCCGGCGGCCAGCGCGTCGCCGGGCGAGGCGGGCCGGTGCGGTTCGCCGTCGAGCGTCATCTCGCCGGCGTCCGGCCGGTGCACGCCGGCGATCAGCTTGATCAGGGTGGACTTGCCGGCGCCGTTCTCGCCGAGCAGGGCCAGCCGCTCACCGGCCGCCAGCGTGAAGCCGACATCGGTGAGCGCGGCGGTGGCTCCGAAGCTCTTGGAGAGCCCGGTCACCGAGAGGATCGTGCGCACGTCGCTCCTAGTAGTCGAACTGCGCGATGTTCGACTTGGTGAAGACCATGGGCGGGCCCAGCACCAGGGTCTTGTGGCCGGCGTCGTACTTCACCGGCTGCTTGAGCCCCGGCACGGTGTTGTCCGCGGTGAACTCCTTGCCGTCCAGGAGCTGCTTCATCGCCCAGACGGTCAGGATGCCGAGCTGCGGCACGTCCCACAGCACCGTGGAGGTCATCGCGCCCGAGTCGACGTACGTGCGCGCGGTCTTCGGCGAACCGAAACCGGAGACGGCGATCTGCCCGGCCTTGCCGGCGTTCTGGACGGCCTGCGCCACGCCGGGCACGGCCGTCGAGGGCACCGCGATGAGCCCCTTGAGGTCGGGGTTGGCGGTCATGAGGTCTTGTGCCTCCTTGAGCGCCTGCGCGGTGTCGGTGGTGTAGCGCACTCCGCCCACGAGCTGCATCTTCGGGTACGCCGCCTCCTGCCGCTTGCGCGCCTCGGCCACCCAGCTGTTGAACGTCTGCGTGTCGGCCGCGCCGGAGACGATGCCGTACTTGCCCTGGCCGCCCACCTTCTCGGCGATCTGGTCCATGACGGTCGCGCCGAGAGCGGCGTCGGTGGCCTGCTGCACGAAGACCTGGCGTTCGCTGTCGGGCGCGTCGGCGTCGGAGGTGATGACCACGATGCCCTTCTTGCGCGCCGCCGCGATGGCGGGGTTCATGGAGCGCGGGTCGAGCGGGGAGACCGCGATGGCGGCGTAGCCCTGCTGGACCAGGCTGTTGAAGATGCGGACCTGCTCGGTCGCGTCCGCCGTGGCCGGGCCGGCCTGGGTGTACGACATGCCGAGCGAGCTCGCCGTCTCCGTGGCGCCCTGCTTGAAGGCGGAGAAGTAGGGGACTCCCTCCACCTGGGAGACGAAGGCGACCTTCTTGCCCCCTTCGCCACCACCGCCGCCGTCCGGCGCGGCGCTCGGGCTGGCCGAACCGCCCACCGTCGAGCAGGCCGCCAGCGCGAACGCCGACAGGGTGGCCACGATCCCGGCTCTGATCTTTCGCATATCGCATCCTCACGAGACGACTGACTGGTCACGAAGGCGCGCCCCGTGCCGCCTGTGGGCCCCAGGCTAGAAATCAGTACCTAACAATGTCAAGAGTTGTAGGTACTAATCTGATTTCTGTTGGTATAAGTTGTGTTGGTCGACTGTTACTGATACTTCGGTCTGCGCCGGCTTTGTGTGAGCGAGGGAGATGCCCGGATGACCAAGCGCCACGCGCACGAGATCGTCGCCGATTCTCTGCGCACGCAGATCCTGGACGGCCGGTACAAACCAGGCGAGCGGCTGCCGTCGGAGGAGGCGCTCACCGACGAGTACGGCGTCAGCAGGAACACCGTCAGAGTGGCGCTCGACCGCCTGGCCGCGGCCAACCTCATCACCCGGCGCCGCGGCTCGGGCAGCTACGTCAACGTGGAGATCGGCATCAGCCACTCGCTCGGCAGCCTGCGCAGCTTCACCACGCTGCTGCGCGACCTCGGGCTTGAGCCGGGCATCACCGGGGTCGAGATCCGCCGCGACCCCGCCCCGCCGCTGGAGATCCTCGGCTTCCTCCCCTCCGAGGCCGTGTGGCTGGTCCGCAGGGTGCGCACGGGCTCCGGCTCCCCGTTCGCGCTGCTCGACTCCTGGCTCCCCGACCGGATCGGCTCCCGCATCGACCCCGAGGTGCTGGCGGAGCGCCAGTCGCTCTACGCCTCCCTCGCCGAGGACCTCGACACCCGGGTCGCGGAGGCCACCGAGAGCATCCACGCCGAGGCCGCCGACGAGCGGGAGGCGGGCGTGCTCGGCGTCCCGGTCGGCAGCCCGCTCATCGTCATCAGGCGGTGGACGTACGACCGGGCGGGGCGGCCGGTGGAGTACACCCGCTCGGCGGCCCGCGGCGACCGCTACCGTTACGTGGTCAAACTGCGCGCCTGACCTGTGCGGGGGCGGGGGCTCCCGGGTGTGCCGCGCCTGTCATCATGACCGCCATGACCAGAATCCTCACCCGTGGCGACCTGCTCACCCTGCTCGATCCTGACGCCTGTCTCGCGGCCCTGCGCGACGGTTTCGTTCAAGACGGTGACGCAGGGTTTCCCGGGCAGAGGATCCGGACGGAGCTACCGTTCCCCGGTACGGCCACCGCGCTGATCCCCGGTCTGCTGCCCGGGATCGACGCGTACACGGTGAAGGTCAACGCCAAGTTCCCGGCGGCCCGCCCGGCGCTGCGCGGGGTCATCTGCCTGCACGACGGCCAGGACGGCGAGCTCCTGGCGCTGCTCGACAGCGCCACCATCACGGCGTGGCGCACCGGCCTGGCCGCCGCCCTCGGCACCGACGCCCTGGCCGCCCGGGGAAGCGATCTCGCGGGCGACGGCTCGGGCGAGGTCGCGGGGCAGGTCTCGGGCGACGGCGTGGGCGATGTCGTGGGTGTGGTCGGTGCGGGGGCTCAGGCGGACCTGGTGGTGACCGGACTGCGGCGGCTGCGTCCCGTCAGCGACCTGATCATTCATGACGTGTCCCCGGAACGGGCCGCCGCCTTCCGCGACCGGCACGGCGGCCGGCTCGCGGGCTCGGCGGCCGAGGTCGCCGCCCACGCCTCCATCGTGGTGCTCGCCACCTGGTCCCGTACCCCGCTGCTGACCCTCTCCGACGTCCGCCCCGGCCGGCACCTGACCACACTCGGCGTGGACGAACCGGGCAAGCAGGAACTGGCGCCGTCCATGCTGCGGGCCGCCGACGTACTCGCCGTAGATGATCGGCCGCTCGCCGCCGCCATGGGCGTCCTCGCCGCGGCGGACCTGCCGGCGGAGGCGGCGCACGCCACTCTCGGCGAGATCCTGCGCGGCGACCACCCGGGCCGCACCGACCCCGATCAGGTCACGGTGTACGGTCCGGTGGGCCTGCCCTGGCAGGACCTCGCCCTCAGCCTGCTGGCCTACCGCGAAGCCGAACGACGCGACCTCGGCCTCACGGTCGACCTCCTCGGCGACTCCTGAACCCGGCCCTCGCTCCTGGGAGCGCCACTGTCGATGAACGATGTTCATCGAATGACTATTATTCTTTATATGAACGGTGTTCATTTGGTGCTATCGTCGGGTCATGGCCAAGAAGAGCACGTCGCGCGGCATCGTCTCCCGTGACGAGTGGGCGGCACAGGTCGCGGCGCTGACCGAGACGCCCGGTGCGTCACGTCCCCGCAGGGAACCCCTCACGGCCGGCCGGATCGTGGCCGCCGCGCTGGAGCTGGTCGAGGCGGAAGGGTTCGACGAGCTGACGATGCGCCGGGTCGCCGCCGCGCTGAAGGCCAGCCCCGGAGCGCTGTACGTGCACGTGCGTGACAAGGCGGAACTCGACGACCTGATGATCGGCGAGCTGTGCTCACGGGTGACGCTGCCCCGGCCGGATCCCGCGCGGTGGACCGAGCAGGCCATTGACGTGTGCGGGCAGCTGCGCGACCAGTATCTCCGCTACCCGGGAATCTCGCGCGCCGCGCTCGCCGCCGCCCCGCACAGCCTGCACACGCTCCGGCTCAACGAGGGGATGCTGGCGATCCTGCTGGCCGGAGGGGCGTCGTTGCGGAGCGCCGCGTGGGCGGCGGACGCGGCGTTCCTCTACGTCGGCGCCTACAGCGCCGTGTCGCTGCGGCGCTATCCCGAGGAGGACGCCGGCGAACAGGCCGCGACCAGGGCCGAGGTCGTCGAGCGCCTGGGCATGCTGCCGCCGGACCGCTTCCCGATCACGGTCGCGCACGCGGAGGAGCTGACCTCAGGCGAGGGCCACGCGCGGTTCGACTTCACCCTCGGCCTGCTCTTCGGCGGCCTCACTCCATAAGACGGACCGTGCGTCGGCATGCGCGTCCGGCATGCGTGTCCGGCATGCGTACAGGAGAAGGAGCATCATGAAGGCAGCACAGTTCAGCCGGTACGGAGGGCCGGAGGTCCTGGAGATCGTGGACCTTCCCGACCCGCATCCAGGCCCCGGCCAGGTCCGGATCGTGGTGCACGCGGCCGGGATCAGCGCGACGGACGTCAAGCTGCGCGCGGGCACGCTGACGTTCGGCGCGGAGCTGCCCCAGACGACCGGCCGCGACGTCGCCGGGGTCGTCGACGAGGTCGGCGCGGGCGTGACCGCCGTGGCCGTGGGCGACCGAGCCCTGGCCCCCGGCGGCGTCGACGCCGCGCTCGACGGCGCCAAGGAGCACGGCGTGCACTTCAGCAACGGGTTCGTCGACGGGCACGCCTTCCACTCGCTGGCCGAGGTGGGCGAACTCATTGCAAGCGGGCGGTTCTGGCTCCCCGTGGAGCGGACCTTCCCGCTCGCCGAGATCGCCCGGGCCCGTCATGTCAGCGAGCATGGTCACGTACGGGGCAGGCTGGTGCTGGTGATCCGCTGACGGCGCTCCGCCGGCGGGTGCGACCGCGGTGCGACGAAGGCACGGACGAGGAGAATCACCGGCATGCACGTGGACCTGAACCTGCTCACCGTGCTCGACGCCCTGCTCGAAGAGGGCAGCGTGATGGGGGCGGCCGAGCGGCTGGGATTGTCGTCGCCCGCGGTCAGCCGGACCCTCGGCAGGCTGCGCAAGGTCACCGGCGACGACATTCTCGTCCGTACCGGTCACACGATGACCCCTACCCCGTACGCGCTGGCGATCAGGGAGGACGTGCACCGGCTGGTCGGGCAGGCGCACGACGTGCTCGCGCCGGCCCGCCGCCCCGACCTGGCCACGCTGGAACGCACGTTCACGATCCGGTGCCACGACGCGCTCGCCGCCACGCTCGTGCCCGCGCTGGTCGCCAGGATCCAGGAGCAGGCCCCCGCCGTACGGCTCCGGGTCCTGGGCGAGCACTCCGCCGACACCGACGACCTGCGGCACGGGCGCGTCGACCTGGAACTCGGCGGCGGCCGGCCCGATCAGCCCGAGTTCAGGTCGCAGCCGCTCGGGCACGATCCGCTCGTCGTGGCGATGCGCCCTGACCACCCGTGCGCCGGCGGCCTCGACGTGCGCGCGTACGCGGCGCGACCGCACGTGGTGGTCTCGCGGCGGGGCCGTCTCACCGCGCCGATCGACGACGTGCTGACCGCCCAGGGCCTGCGCCGCCGGGTGGTCGCGGCCGTGGCGAGCCTGCCCGTGGCCCTGCTCATGGCGCGCGGGAGCGAGGTGCTGGTCACCTGCACGGAGCGGCTCAGCCGCCCGTACGTCGAGGCGTTCGGGCTGGTCGTCCGGCCGCTGCCGGTGGAGTTCCCGGCGGCGGTGATCAGCTGTAACTGGCACCAGCGCTACGACTCCGACCCCGCCCACGCCTGGCTGCGCGACCAGGTACGGGCCTGCCTGGCGGAGATCGTCTAAGCGGGCAGCGGCAGGGCCACGGCGCCGGGGAAGCGGGGCGACTCGGCCTCGTCCAGCATGGCCGCCGCGACGCTCTCGCGGCTGACCTTCGCGCCGAGGTCGAACGGTGGCGCGGCGTCCAGCCCGACCGTGCGCCTGCCCGGATCCTCCGGCCCGTCGCCGAGCACCCCGGCGTGGAAGACCGTGCCCCCAGCGGCGAGCACGGCGCCGTCGGCCGCGACCTTGTCCGCGAGCCGGTCGCCCAGCAACCGCACGAGGACGCCCGCGCCCGGTCCCGCCACGCCGGCGGAGTCGCCCGTGCCGTAGGCGCCGAGCCAGATGACCCGCCGCGGCCCGGCCGCGAGGACCGACTTGGCGCCGGCGAGCAGGACGCCCGCCTGCTCGGTGCCGAGTGCGGACAGGACGACGGAGTCGCCGCCGACGATCGCGGCGATGCTCGCCGGATCGTGCACGTCACCGGCCACCTTGGTCAGGCCGGGCGTGTCGGGCAGCGCGATGCGCGCGGGGTCGCGGGCGATGGCCGTGACGGTGTGGCCGCGCCGCAGCGCCTGCCGGGTGAGGGCGAGTCCGGTACGGCCCGAGGCCGCGAGAACGGTGAGATGCATGCCCGAGACGCTAGGCACTCAGCTAAATAACGGCAAATGCAACTGATGGAACGAATGATTTACCGAGACGCAATCCGTGGCTTCACTCCAGGCCGGCCACGGCGGCCATGATGTGGCGGATGCGCTCGCGGAGCAGCTGATGCGTGCGGTCGTGGTGGTTGCGGGGATGCCACGCCATGCCGATCGTCACGGCGGGCAACGTCAACGGGATCGGGAACGTACGCAGCCCGAGCGTGTCCAGCATCGGCCGCCCCAGCCGGCCCGGAGCCACGCAGACGACGTCGGTCTCGCGGGCCAGGAACAGCGCCCCCGCGAACGTCGGCACCACGGCGACCACCCGCCGGCGCAGGTCCAGGCCGGCCAGCTGCTCGTCGATCGGGCCGTGCGCCCGCCCGCGCCGCGACACCACGATGTGATCGGCCGCGGCGAACCCCTCGGGCGTGACGGCCGCCGCCTCCGCCAGCGGGTGGCCCGGCCGCACCGCGCCGACCAGCTCCTCCGTGACCAGCGTCGCCATGCGGATCTCGGGATCGCCGGGGCGGATCATCCCGATCTCCAGATCGACCAGCCCTTCGCGCAGGGCCGGGGTGTCCTCCAGGTTCTCCGGCCGCAGCCGCAGCGAGATGCCCGGCGCCTCGACGCGCAGGTCGTCGATGAGGGCCGGGATGAACGTCGTGGACAACATGTCGGTGACCTGGATGTCGAACACGCGCACCGCCGTACGCGGATCGGCCGCTGTCGAAGGCGCGAACAGGGCCCGCGCCCGGGTGGCGATCGCGTGGGCCTCGCCGCGCAGCTCCAGGGCCCGGGGCGTGGGCACGAGATCGCGCCCGGCGCGTACGAGCAGCGGATCGTCGAAGGCGCGGCGCAGCCGCGACAGGGCCCGGCTCATCGCCGGCGCCGACGTGTGCAGGCGCGCCGCCGCCTTCGTCACGCTGTTCTCGGCGAGCAGCGCGTCCAGCGCCTCGATCAGGTTGAGATCGACGTGGTCCATCCGCCGATTATCACACGCGAAAAGACTCCATACCGATGTTGCACTGGTGCTAATCCGGAGCCGTTCCTACGGTGGGCAGCGCGACAAGGAACGTGTGCCGAGAACGACCAAGGGGGCTGTGATGCGGGCTGTGCTGATCGGTGGCGGGATCGTGGGCTTGACGACCGGGCTCGCGCTGCGCCGTGCCGGGATCGAGGTGGTGATCTGTGAGCAGGCGCCGGAGATCCGCGCCGCGGGGGCCGGGCTGGGGCTGTGGGCCAACGCGCTTGCGGTGTTCGACGAACTCGGCATCGGCGACGAGGTACGCGCCGTCGGCAAACCCGCCGAGATGTACTTCCACGACCCGGCCGGGCGGCTGCTCGAAACCCCGGAGTTCGGGGCCGAGGACCATCGGTACCTGCTGGTGCACCGGGCGAAGCTGAACGACCTGCTCGCCGAGGCCGTGGGGCGCGCCAACATCCGCCTGGACACCGGGTTTCACGCCTACGACGAGCACGCGGACCACGTCACGGTCCGGCTGTCCGACGGCAGCGAGGAGAAGGGCGACGTGCTCGTCGGGGCGGACGGGGCGTACTCGGCGGTACGCGCGCAACTCGTGCCGGGCGCGGAGGCCCGCGAGCACGAGGGCCATCACGCCTGGCGCGCGGTCTTCCCGGCCCCGGCCGGCATCCCCGTGCCGGCCGACCGGCTGATCCTGGGCGGCAACGGCTGCCGGGGCGGCTACCTGCGCACCCAGGACGGGAACGTCTACTGGCTGGTCAACCAGTTCAACTCGCCCCCGCTGACCGGCACCCCGAAGCAGCAGGCCCTGGAACGGGCCGCCCACCTGGAGGAGGACGGGCGCGACGGGACCCTGAGCCGGCTGATCGCCGCCACGCCGGACGAGGTGATCCTGCACAACCAGATCATGCTCGTGCCGCCGCTGCCGCACTGGGTCTCCGGGCGGGTCGTGCTGGCCGGCGACTCGGCCCACGCGATGTCGCCGCACATCACCGCCGGCGCGACACTGGGCATCGAGGACGCCGCCCTGCTCGGGCGCCTGCTCAGCCCCGGCTGCGACGTACCCGCCGCGCTCGCCGCCTACGAGGCCGCCCAGATCCCGAGGTACGCGCACGTCGCGCGACTGTCGGCGGCGGTCGAGCACGCGCCCACGCCGCGGGACTTCGCGCGGAACTACGCCGCCTTCAGCCACTGGATGATCACTCCCCAGCGGGTGGAGACGGCATGACGTTCACCGTCGAGGTGGACGTGCCGGTGCCGATGCGTGACGGCATCGCCCTCGCCACCAACGTCTGGCGGCCCGCGGGCCCGGGACCGTTTCCCGCGCTGCTGGTCCGCACCCCCTACGGAAAGGACGACGCCGGACTGTACGGCAACCCGAAACTGCCGGACGTGTTCGCCTTCGTGGCCGCCGGTTACGCGGTGGTGGCGCAGGACGTCCGGGGGACCTCGCGCTCGCCGGGGATCTTCGTGCCGCACGCGAACGAGGGCCGCGACGGCGCCGACACGCTCGCCTGGCTGGCCGCGCAGCCGTGGTGCGACGGGGCGGTCGGGATGTGGGGCGGGTCGTACATGGGGTTCGCGCAGTGGGAGGCGGCCGTGCTCGGGGCGCCGGCGCTGCGGGCCATCGCGCCCGTGATGAGCTCCGCCGATCCGTACGCGGCGCCGTGGTATTCGCCGGGCGGTGCGCTGTCACAGGACGCCGTCCTGACCTGGGCCACCCTCTCGGCCCTGCGCAACCTGCGCCGCACCCTCGCCGACAAGAAAGGCGACGGCGGCGCTGACGGGCACGGCGACGATGCGGGTCACGGTGCCGGCGACGGTCATGGCGGGCAGGGTGACGGGCAAGATGGCGGGCAAGATGGCGGGCAGGATGGCGGGCAGGGTCACGGCGACGGTGATGGTCACGGGCACGATGACGTCGCCGATGTCGGCAGGCTCATGTCGGGGTTGTCCGATCCTGGGCTGCTGCACGACCCGCTGCCGCTCGCCGACCGTGTCGCGCTGACCCGGCACCTGCCCTGGGCCGGCCAGGTGCTCGGGCATCCGGAACGGGACGCGTTCTGGCAGGAGATCGCCGCGATCGACCGCTGCGCCGACATCACCGTCCCCGCGCTGCACGTGGGCGGCTGGTACGACGTGTTCATCCGCGAGACCGTCCGGTCGTACACGATGATGCGCCGCCACGGCGGCAGCGCGGACGCCCGGGACGGCCAGCGGATGGTCATCGGCCCCTGGTGCCACGCCGACGGCATGGACCTCGGCACCTTCCCCGACCGGTCGTTCGGGCTCGAAGGGAGCATCAAGACCGCCGACGTCACGGGCGCACACCTGCGCTTCTTCGACCGCTGGGTCCGCGACCGAACGGACACCCCCGACGACGCCAACCCCGCCAACCCCGCCAGCGCCGGCGGCGCCGGTGCCGGTGCCTCCGACGACACGCACAGGGTGCGCATCTTCGTCATGGGCGTCGACCGGTGGCGTGACGAGGTGGACTGGCCGTTGCCCGGCACCCGCCACACCCCCTTCTTCCTCGACGGAGCCGGTCGCGCCAACACCGCCGCCGGAGACGGCCTCCTGACGCACGACGTCCCGGAGACGGAGGCGGCCGACACCTTCCGGTACGACCCGCGCCACCCGGTTCCGACACTGGGCGGCACCGTGCTGGCCGCCGTACCCGGCTCCTACCCGGGACCGGCCGACCAGGCGGCGGCCGAGGCGCGCGAGGACGTGCTGTGCTTCGCCACCCCCGTCCTGGATCGTCCCGTCGAGGTCACCGGCCACGTCAGCCTGGTCCTGCACGTCTCCTCCTCCGCCCCGGACACCGACTTCACCGGCAAGCTCGTGGACGTGCACCCCGACGGCAGGGCGATCCTGCTGTGCGAGGGCATCCAGCGCGCCCGCTACCGGGGGTCGCTCACCGAGCCCGCGCTGATGGAGCCGGGGACCGTTTACGAGCTGAGCATCGACCTGGGCGTCACCTCGAACGTCTTCCTGCCCGGGCACCGCATCCTGCTGGAGGTCTCCAGCAGCAACTTCCCCCGCTACGACCGCAACACCAACACGGGCACGACGATCGCCACCGACGGCCCGGACGACCTGGTCGTGGCGGTCAACCGGGTCCACCACGGCCCGCGCCATCCCAGCCGCCTGGTCCTGCCCCTGATCGAACGCCCCAGCCCGGAACGCCCCGAGCCAGAACGCCCGGACCCAGAACACGCGGCCCTGGAACGGGCGGACTCGGAACCCACAACGAAGATCGCGGAAGCGGAGGCACGGCCATGACCACGCTGGAGGAGCTGGCCGACCGGGCGGCCGTGGCCGACGTCGTCGCCGGTCTCGCCCACGCCCAGGACGACCGCGACTGGACGGCTCTGCGCCGGCTGTTCGCCGACGAGGTGCTGCTGGACCTGTCGACCCACCACCACGGCCGGCCGCCGACGACCGTGACGGCCCCCGACCTGGTCGAGCTGGCCAGAAAGACGCTGGACGGCTTCGACTGCACCCACCACGCCGCCTCCAACCTCGTCGTACGGCTCTCGGACGGCGAGGCGGAGTGCCGTACGCACATGGTCGCCTACCACCACGTCCCCGCGGACCCCGGTGTCGTCGACCACTGCACGATGCGCGGCTACTGGCAGCTCAGGCTGCGCAAGCTCGGCGGACGCTGGCTGATCACCCACTGGGCGGTGGTGCGCACGGGCCCGTGGGAGGGATCTCCCGACGCCTACGCGCTCGCCGCCGCCCGTGTCACTCCCCGCTCCGACGACCGCCCCGAAGGATGAGCACCGATGTTCTACGAGATCCGCACCGAGCACGCCCGCCCCGGCCGCGGCGCCGAGCTGGCGAGCTACATGGACGAGGTCGTCATCCCGCTGCACCAGGAGCTGGGGATGCGCGTGGCAGGCGCGTTCACCGTGATCGGCGACGAGGACGCGTTCGTCTGGATCCGCCGCTTCGAAGACACCGCCGACCGCGAACGCGTCCTGGAGGCCGTCCACGGTGATCCCCGGTGCGCGGCCGTGGCCGAGACCGTCGCCGAGCTGACGGACGGAAGCGAGTCCATGACCAGGCTGGAACCCGCCCCCGGCTCCGCACTCCGCTGACCCGCCGAACACGTGACCCGCCGAACACCTGACCCGGGCACGCCCGACCCCGCCGAACGCCGTGCCCCGTACCCGTACCGAGGAGGACACACCGTGAACGTGACCGCCGCGTACCGGCAGAGCCGGGACCAGCTGCTGCGCCTGCGCGAGGAGCACGACCGCGCCGTGGCCGAGTTCCGCTGGCCGGAGCTCGGGACGCGGTTCAACTGGGCGGTGGACTGGTTCGACGCCGTCGCGAGCGGCGACGACCGCCCGGCCCTCGTCGTCGTACGGGAGGACGGCTCCGCGACAGAACGCACCTTCGCCGAAATGTCCCGCGCCTCCGACCGCCTGGCGACCTGGCTGGCCACGGCCGGCGTCCGCAAGGGCGACCCGGTCCTGCTGATGCTCGGCAACCAGGTCGAGCTGTGGGAGTCGATGCTGGCCGTCATGAAGCTGGGCGCGGTCATCCTGCCCACCACGACCGCGATGGGTCCCGAGGACCTCACGGACCGGATCTCCCGTGGCCGCGTCCGGCACGTGATCTGCGACGCCGCGCACACCGGCGCGTTCGACCGGGTGCCCGGCGGCTACACGCGGATCAGCGCCGGCGCCGCCGAGGGCTGGTCCGACCTGCGGGCGGCCGCGGAGCTGGAGCACACGAGGGTCGCGCACCCGGGCACCGCGCCGGACGACCCGCTGCTGCTCTACTTCACCTCCGGCACCACGTCACGGCCCAAGCTGGTCGAGCACACGCAGGTGTCCTACCCGGTCGGCCACCTGTCCACGATGTACTGGCTGGGCCTGCGCCCCGGCGATGTGCACCTGAACCTCTCCTCACCCGGCTGGGCCAAGCACGCCTGGTCCAGCTTCTTCGCGCCGTGGATCGCCGAGGCGACCGTCGTCGTCTGCGACTACCGCCGCTTCGACCCGGTGACGCTGCTGGAGCAGCTGCGCGATCGTGAGGTCAGCTCGTTCTGCGCCCCGCCGACCGTCTGGCGGATGCTGATCAACGCCGACCTCGGCGCGCGCCCGGCCGCGCTGCGCGAGGTGATCAGTGCGGGGGAGCCGCTCAACCCCGAGGTCATCGAACGGGTACGCCGCGCCTGGGGCCTGACCGTGCGCGACGGGTTCGGCCAGACCGAGACCACCGCCCAGGTGGGCAACCCTCCAGGCGCCGCGGTCCGGGCCGGATCGATGGGACGGCCGCTGCCCGGCGTCCCGGTCGTCCTGGTGGACCCGGTCGCCGGCGGCCTGGTCACGGGAGCGGGCGAAGGGGAGCTGTGCCTCGACCTGTCGGCCCGGCCACTGCCGCTCATGACCGGCTACCGGGACGACGCCGGCCGCGCCGCCGGCGCGATGAGCGGCGGCTACTACCACACCGGTGACGTGGCCGCCCGCGACGCCGACGGCTACATCACCTACATCGGCCGCACCGACGACGTGTTCAAGGCGAGCGACTACAAGATCAGCCCGTTCGAGCTCGAATCGGTGCTCATCGAGCATCCGGCGGTCGCCGAGGCCGCGATCGTGCCCGCGCCGGACCCGGTCCGGCTGGCCGTGCCCAAGGCGTACGTCGCGCTGGCGCCCGGTCACGAGCCGACGCGGGAGACGGCGCTGTCGATCCTGCGGTACGCCCGTGAGCACCTCGCCCCTTACCAGCGGGTCCGGCGGATCGAGTTCTACGACCTGCCCAAGACCATCTCCGGCAAGATCCGGCGCGTCGAGCTCAGGAACCGGGAGCGGGAGCTGGCCGACGGCGCAGGGGCGAGCGCCGAATGGCGCGACGACCAGCTCCCCGGCCTCACTCCCCCTGACGCACCGACACGATCCGCCGGTGCGACGCACCGGACCTTCCGGAGGGACTCCCCGTGACGATCCATCCGCACTCCCCGACGACGACAGGCGGCACCCCATGATCGACTGGCTGGAGCTCGCCGAATCGCTCATCACCTCACCCTGGCTGTACGCGGTGCTCATCGCCGTGTCCTGCCTCGACTCCTTCCTCCCGCTGATCCCGAGCGAGGCCGTCGTGGTCGTCGCCGGCGTCTACGCCGCCACCGGCAAGACCGACCTCCTGCTCGTCATCGCCGCCACAACGCTCGGCGCGTTCCTCGGCGACATGGTCCCGTACGTCGTCGGCCGGCTGCTCGGGCCGCGCGTGCTCAAACGGCTGCCGCCCGGCACCAAGCGGCGGCGGGCACACGACTGGTTCACCCGGCAGCTCGACGCCCGTGGCGGCTTCGTCCTGGTGACCACCCGGTTCATCCCGGTCGGGCGCTATCTGGCCACCTTGTCCACAGGGATTGTCGGTTACCCGCTGGGCGCGTACATGGCCTTCGTCGGGTTCGCCACCGCCACCTGGAGCGCCTACACCGTGCTCACCGGCTATCTCGGCGGCGTCATCTTCCAGGACAACACGCTGCTCGCCATCGCCGTCGGGCTTGCGCTCGCGTTCCTGGTCACCGGCGTCATCGAGGCCGTCCGCCATCTGCGCCGGCGCGGCGGCGCCGTCGCTGAGACGACCACCGGCTGAGGAGCAGGTCATGACCGGGACCCGGGGCCGGGTGCGCGAGCTGTTCGTCTACCCGGTGAAGGGGCTCAGCGCGCAACCGCTGGAGCGCGCCGAGCTGCGGCCGGGCGAAGGGTTTCGGTACGACCGGAGGTACGCCCTCGCCCGCCCGGACGGCGCGTACCGGCCGGGAATCCAAGAGGGGCTGTCGAAGCGGGAGTTCTTCGCCCTGGTCTCGGACCACCGCCTGGCCGGGCTCGGCACCCACCTCGACACCGCGACCGACGTCCTCACCGCCCGCGTCGCCGGCCACGAAGTGCTCAGGGCCGACCTGCGCACCGAGCGGGGGCGCGACGGCGCGGAGCGCTTCTTCGCCCGCGTCCTCGACCTGCCCGCCGGGGTGACGCCGCTGCTCGCGCGGGAGCCGGGCCGGCGCTTCACCGACGCGGCCGCGGCCGGGGACGGGCCGATGGGCTGGATCTCGCTGGTCAACCTGGCCTCGGTGCGCGACCTGGAGTCACGTACGGGCAGCGTGATCGATCCGCGCAGGTTCCGGGCCAACGTCCTCGTGGACGGCCTGCCCGCCTGGTCCGAGCTGGAGCTGATCGGCCGGGAGTTCGCCTTGGGCGGTGTGCGCGTCCGAGCCGTGCACCGGACCAGGCGCTGCGCCGCGACCGAGGTCGATCCGGACACCGGCCGCCGCGACCTGCCGGTGGTCACCATGATCGACAGAACGTACGGGCACCAGCTCATGGGCGTGCACCTGGAGGTTCTCACCGCCGGACGCGTGGAGCGGGACAGTGCGCTCGTCCTCTGAGCTGCGCCTTCGGGTCTGCGAGGCGATCGACCTCACGCCGACCGTGCGCCGTTTCGTCCTGCGGGACCCGGACGGAGGCGTGCTGCCGGCGTACGAGCCGGGCGCACATGTCGTGGTGACCACCCCGGCCGGGCACAGACGCGGCTACAGCCTGGTCGAACCGGGCGGCCCCCGGCCCAGGGAGTACGTCGTGTGCGTGCGCCGCGACGACGCCGGCCGGGGCGGGTCCGCGAGCATGCACCACGACGTGACGGCGGGGAGCGAACTCGTGGTCTCCGCCCCGGCCAACGGGTTCCCGCTCGAACCGTCGCTCCGCTACCTGTTCATCGCCGGCGGCATCGGCATCACGCCGATCAGGGCGATGCTGCGCCGGCTGCGCGCCGGGGGCCGCACCGGCGTACGGCTGCTGTACCTGACGCGGTCGGCGGCGGAGACCCCGTTCCTGCACGAGTTCCGCGGCCCCGAGGACACCGTGCACCACAGCGACGACCACGGGCCGCTCGACCTGTGGCCCCACCTCGCCGTGCCGGACGACGACGTGCGCGTCTACTGCTGCGGGCCCGCTCCGCTCATGCGGGCCGTGCGGACGCTGACCGCGCACTGGCGGGCGAGCCGGATCCACATGGAGGAGTTCACGGCCGCCGGCACCGGGATGTCGCTGCCGTTCACCGCCGTCTGGGCTCCCGACGGGCGCCGGGTGCACGTGCCCGCGCACCTGTCGCTGCTGGCCGCGCTGCGCCGTGACGGCGTGCGCGTCGAATCGTCCTGCGAGGCGGGCAGCTGCGGTACGTGCCGGCTCGCGGTCCTCGACGGCGAGGTGGATCACCGTGACGCGGTGTCCAGCGCGGAAGAGCGGCTTGGGACCATGGTGGCCTGTGTGTCGCGGGCCGCGTCGCCGGAGATCGTCGTCGGCCCCCACGAGAACGAGGAGCCGGCTTGACCATTCACGAACTGCATCCCGGGTCGGGAACCACGATCGACGTGTTCGACCGCGACACGCCGCCCGCGCTCAGCGTGGACCCGGGTGACACCGTCGTCGTCGGCTCGCTCGACGCCTCCGGCCACCTCGAACGCCAGCGCACGCCGGGGGAGCGGCGGCCGACCATGTTCACGGACCGGCGCGGCCACTGCCTCACCGGTCCCGTCGAGGTGCGCGGCGCGGCACCGGGCGACGTGCTGGCCGTCCGCATCGACTCGGTCAGGCCGGGGGAGTGGGGCTGGACCATCGCGGGCGCCAAGGACAACGCGCTGAACCGGGCGCTCGGGCTCACCGGGGAGCCGTCCTGGCTGCTGTGGGAGATCGACGCCGACGCCGGGACCGCCACCAGCGACCGAGGCCACACCGTACGGACCGCGCCGTTCCTCGGCGTGATCGGCCTGCCGCCCGCCGAGCCAGGACCGCACTCCACGATCCCGCCGCGCGCGGCCGGCGGCGGCAACATCGACTGCCGTGAGCTGACCGCGGGGGCGACGCTGTTCCTGCCGGTCACCGTGCCCGGCGCGCTGCTGCACCTCGGCGACGGGCACGCCGCGCAGGGCGACGGTGAGGTGTGCGGCACCGCGATCGAGTGCCCGATGACGACGGAGGTGACGCTCGACGTCGTCACCGCCCCTCCCGTGCCCGGCCCGCACGCGGTGACGCCGGGCGGGCGGGTCACGTTCGGGTTCGACGCCGACCTCAACGCGGCGATGATGGAGGCGCTCGCCGCGATGCTCACCTGGATGCAGCACCTGTACGACCTGGACAGGGGCACCGCCACGGCCCTGGCCAGCACGGTCGTGGACCTGCGCGTCACTCAGGTGGCGAACGAGACGTGGGGCGTGCACGCCGTCCTGCCCCACGACGCGATCACCTGAGCCGGGAGAAAGCACCGCAGGCCCCCGCGCCGGCCGCCCCCACGTCGGCCGGCGCGGGGGCGGGTCACTCCGAGACGGCCAGCTCGCGCTCGAAGCGCTCGCGCAGCGCGGCCTTCTCGGGCTCGGGCAGCCAGCACGCCTCCACCCCGGCCAGCGCCATCGCCCGCAACCGCTCCTCGGGCACGGCGAGCTCGTCGGCCAGGATCCGGTACTCCTGCGCCAGCGACGTCGGGAACATCCCGGGATCGTCGGAGGCCGGGATGACGTTCAGCCCGGCCGCGAGCATCGCCGCGATCGACGCCCGCCGCCACGGCCGCCACGAGCGCCGCGAGGTGGTCGAGATGACGGTGAACGGCACCTGCTCGTCCCTCAGCCTGGCCACGACCTCGTCGTCCTCCAGGACGAAGTAGCCGTGGTCGATCCGGTCGCAGCCGAGCACGTCCAGGCAGGTGATCGTGTTGACGGCGACCGGCGCGTGCTCGGAGGAGTGCGCGGTACGGCGCAGCCCGGCCGCCCCGGCCAGCCGGAAAGCGGCCTCGAACCGCTCGGGAGGACCGGCCGTCTCCAGGTTGTCCAGCCCGATGCCGGCCACGTAGTCGTGCGGATGCTCCACGACCGTGCGCACCCAGGAGAGCGCTTCCTCGCCCGTCCTGCTCCGGTCGACGGCCGCGATGAGCCGGCCCGACATGCCGAAGTCGCGCTCGGCCATCCTGATGCCCTCGGCGTACGCCTCGACCACCGTCGCGTAACCGAGCTTCTCCTGATGCTCGGTCAGCGCGTCGAACGACACCTCCAGATGCCGGGTGGCACTCGTCCTGTGCGCGTCCTCGAACGCCTCGTACGTGATCCTGGTCAGGTCGTCGGCGTCGCGCAGCACCTCGAGCACCCACGACGACACCTGGAACAGCGAGTACGACACCTCCGGCTCGTCCGCGCTCCTGCCCTGCGGCACCGGGATCCTGGTGTCCAGGTAGAGCGCCGGGTCCGGCGGCAGCGAGTTCACGTCCGCGTAGATCCGCTCCGGCGGGGCGGGCAGGCCGAGCCGCTCCCGCCTGGCCAGCTCGGCGAAGGTCGAGGCGCGCACGGTGCCGATGAGGTGACAGTGCAGATCGACCTTGGGCATCAGGTCGAGCCTCACTTGCCGGCCACCTCCCGGGTGAAGCGGTCCACCCACGTGGCGCGGGTGTCGACGAGCTGCGCGGGGTCGAGGGTCTTGAACCCGGCGGCCACCGGGTCCTTCGCCGCCTCACCGGTCACCTTGGCGATCTCGGGCGGGATCTCCGCCTTCGGGTTCGTGGGCAGGTCGCCGACGGTCTTCGCCATCGCGCTCTGCGCCTCGGCCGACAGCATGTAGTCGATCAGCTTCGCCGCCCCCTCGGGGTTGCGCGCGCCCTTGGGGATCATCGCCCGGTTCGTGGCCATGTAGCGGCCCTTGGCGGGCGCCGTCCAGGCGATCGGCTCGCCGGAGGAGACGAGCTTGGTGGCGAAGCCGCTCAGCGCGTCGGCGGCGACGATCTCGCCCTGGGTGAGCAGGTTCGTGACCTCGGTGGAGGAGGTGTAGAACTGCAGCACGTTCGGGGCCCAGCCGGCCAGCGTGCGCAGCGAGGTGTCGATGTCGTACGGGCCCTTGCCGTACGCCTCGCCGACCCCGGAGATCATCAGCTGCCCGGCGGTCACCGAGATGTCGGGCAGCGCCACCTTGCCCTTGTTCGCGGCGTCCGCGAAGAGGTTCCAGTCGGCGGCCTGCTTCTGGTCGAGCTGGTCGGTGTTGTAGATAATCCCGTTGAGCTGGTGGGTGTAGGCCGGCCCCTCGTAACCGCCCTCGGTCGCGAACGGCGCCAGCTCCTTGATGTTGGGCACGTCGACCTTCTGGAACAGGCCGTCCTTCTGCCCGAGCGCGGCGAAGTAGTCGGAGATCAGCACCACGTCCGCCTCCGGCTCGCCCTTGGCCAGCTTCAGCTTCGACAGCCGGTCGGCGTTCGACCCGGTGTCCAGCTCGACCTTGATCCCGGTCTGCTTGGTGAACGGGGTGATGACCGCCTGCTCGAACTCCTTCACCCCGAAGGGGAAGGTGCTGACGACGACGGTGTTCGCCTCCGCCTGCTGCTCGCCGGAGTTCGAGCCGGAGCATCCGGCCGCGGCGAGCACCATCAGGGCGGCGGCCAGTACGGCGCGGCGCGTGGGCATGGGATTCCTTCTTTCGGCGGGTTCAGCGAGGTTCGCGAGGTTCGGCGGGTTCGTCGGGGTTCAGCGAGGGAGCGGGATCAGGTGCTCGTCCGGCATGGTCACCGTGACGCTCGACCCAGGGGCGGGAGCCGCGCCGCCACGGACGTCGGCGAGCAGCCTGACGGTCGCCCCCGACGGATCGACGACGTCGAGCGAGACCAGCAGGTCGACGCCGCGGAAGGCCACGTCGGCCACCGTCGCGGCCAGGCCGGGCCCCTGCTCGGCGATGCGCAGGTGCTCGGGCCGGATGGTCAGCGGAGTGCCGTCCGCCGCGGTGAGGAAGTTCTCGTAACCGAGGAACTCGGCCACGAAGCGGTCGGCCGGGCGCGGGAAGACCTGCTGAGGGGCGCCCTGCTGGACGATCCTGCCCTCGTTCATGATGACCATCTCGTCGGACATCTCCAGTGCCTCGTCCTGGTCATGGGTGACGAGGATGACGGTCAGCTCGGTCTCGGCCTGGATGCGCCTGATCTCGGTCCGCATCTGGACCCGCAGGCGGGCGTCGAGGTTGGACAGCGGCTCGTCGAGCAGCAGCAGCTTGGGCCTGATCGCGATGGCCCTGGCCAGCGCCACCCGCTGCTGCTGGCCACCGGACAGCTTCTTCGGCTTGCGGCCGGCCAGGTGCGCGAGCCCGACGAGTTCGAGCGTCTCCATCACCCGCGCCCGTCGCTCCGCGGCCGGCACCTTGCGCAGCCTGAGCCCGTACCCGACGTTGTCGGCCACCGTCATGTGCGGGAACAGCGCGTACGACTGGAAGACCATCCCGAGGTTCCGCTTCTCCGGCGGCGTGCGGGTGCTGTCGATCCCGTCGATGCGGATCGTCCCCGACGTCGGCGCCGAGTAGCCCGCGATCATCCTGAGCGTGGTGGTCTTGCCGCAGCCGCTCGGCCCCAGCAGCGTCGTCAGCTTGCCCGGCGGGACGGCGAGATCGACGGCGTCCACGGCGGTGAAGGAGCCGAACCTCTGCGTGACCCCGATCAACTCGGCGGCGGCGGTCATTTGCTGATCCCTCCGAAGATCTTGGCGAATCCGACCGTGCGCTCGGCGATCACGGCGATGACCACAGTCGCGGCCAGGATGAGGGTGGACGCGGCGGCGACCATCGGGTCGTAGGACTGCTGCACGTAGTCGAGCATCGTCACCGGCAGCGTCCGGAAGTCGCGTCCCTGCAGCAGCAGCGACAGCGGCACGTTGTTGAACGACGTGACCACGCTGAGCAGCCCGGCGGAGAAGATCCCCGGCCGCAGGACGGGCAGCGTCACGTTGAGGAACGCGCGCAGCGGCGAGGCGCCGAGACCTCTGGCGGCCTCCTCCAGCGCGGGATCGGCCAGCGCGAGCGAGGCGCCGGTGACGCGCACCGCGTACGGCAGCATCAGCGCCGTGTGCCCGACCAGCAGGGCGGTGAAGTTGTCCAGGTCCAGGCCGACCATGAGCTGCTGGAACAGCGCGAGGCCGACGACCAGCTCCGGGACGATGAGCGGCGACAGGAACAGCCCCTCCACCAGCCCCTTGCCGGGGATCTTGCCCCGGTGGATGGCGAGCGTGGCGGGCACGCCGATCAGCAGCGCGAGCGCGGCGGCGAGCACGGCCAGCTGCACGCTGGAGATCGTGGCCTCGACGAACGGCTCGTACGCGAACGCCTCGCCGAACCAGCGCAGCGAGAACCCGTCGGGCGGGAACCGCAGCGTGCTGCCGGAGGTGAAGGCGGTGGCGACCACGAAGACGATCGGCACGATCATGATGACGTAACCGACGACCGCCAGCGCCGCCGTGATCGGCCGCTTCACGAGGTGGCCCCCTTCCGCCCGATCAGCGACGACAGCCCGGAGACCAGGAAGACCAGCACCGTCATGATGAGCGCCGTCGCCGAGGCAGACGCCCAGTCGACGGTGGTGGTCGCGTACGAGTACAGCTGCGTGGAGAGCATGCGCTGACTCGACCCGCCGAGCAGGTACGGCGTGGTGTAGGCGGTGACGGAGCCCGCGAAGACGAGGGTCGCGGCCACCACGATGCCCGGCATGGTGAGCGGGATGACGATGCTCCACATCGTCCGCGTCCGGCTCCCGCCGAGCCCGCGCGAGGCGTCGTCCAGGCCAGGATCGACCTGGGCCACGGCCGAGTAGCAGGAGATGATCGCCAGCGGCAGGAACAGCTGGGTGAGGCCGAGGATGATCGCCGGCTTGGTGTAGAGCAGCTGCGGCGCCACGTCCACGACGCCGAGCTGCACGAGCAGCCGCCCGAGCGCCCCTTTCGAGCCGAGGATCACGAGCCAGCCGAACGTGCGCACCACGTTGCTCAGCATCAGTGGGAAGATCGCCACTGCCAGCAGGACGCCGCTCCAGCGCGACGGCGAGCGGGCCAGCCAGTAGGCGATGGGGAAACCGAGGACGACGCAGATGACCGTGACCGCCAGGGCGAGCCCGACCGTGCGCCCGATCACCTCCAGGTCGTACGGATCCGTGAGCATCTCGCCCAGGCGCGTGAAGATCTCGCCGGTCGGCACGTCCGGCGGCGCGAAGAGCATCGCGGCCGAGGGGATGAGGAAACCCACGACGAGCAGGACGAGACCGGGCACCAGGAGAAGGGCCGATGAGCGTGAGATGTCGGCGTCCTTTCTGGCATGGCGTACGGTAGGGCGGAACCGGTTGCGGAACCGGTTCCAGGAGCCTGACCATAGATTATGGGGGGCCTCGCGCACAAACCCCTGTGTGAAATCCAGGTAACGACTCAAGGGAGCATCAGTGCCCACACTCGCGGACGTCGCCGCGCTGGCCGGGGTTTCCAAGGCGACGGCCTCCCGCGCCCTGGGCCGGCCCGACCTGGCCGCCCCCGAGACGGTGGCCCGCGTCCGCGCCGCCGCCGAGCAGCTCGGATTCGTCCCCAACCGGGCCGCCACCCAGCTGGCCCGGGGCAAGACCGGGGTGGTCGCCGTCGTGGTGCCGACGCTCGACAACACCTTCTTCAACCCGATCATCGGCGGCGCCCAGGCTCGCGCGGCCGGCTCGGGCGTGCAGCTGACCATCGCGGTGCACTCCCTGGAGCACCCGGCCCAGCTCGCCGCGGTCGAACACCTCGCGCACCAGGTCGACGGCTTCCTGTTCACCGCGCCCCGGGGGTCGGACGAGATCGTCCGCGCCGCCGCGTCGTACAAGCCGACCGTGCTCATCGACCGCGAGATCGACGGCATGACCTCGGCCGTCGCCGACACCGCCACCGCCTTCGGCGCGCTCGTCACCTGGTTCACCGGCAAGGGCCACGAGCGCATCGTCTACATCGGCGGCCCGGCAGGCTCCTGGCAGGACCGCCAGCGCCAGGCCGCCATCCGTGCCGCGGCCGAGCCGAGCGGCGCGACGCTGACCATGCTCGGCCCCTGCCCCTCGACGTTCGCCGCCGGCGTGGACGCCGCCGACGCCGTGGTGGCCGCCCGAGCCACCGCCGTCGTCCCCTACGCCACCTCGATCGGCCTCGGCCTCATGTTCGCCCTGCTCAACCGGGGGATCCGCGACGTGGTGGTCAGCTCGGAACGCATGGTCGTCGAGAGCCTCGGCCTGCACGACGTGCCCTCGATCGACGTGGACGGCGAACGGCTCGGTGAGGTCGCCATGGACCAGCTCATGGACCTGCTCGGCGAACGCAGGGAGCCCGCACCCGTCAGACGCCGGCTCACCGTCCCGATCGAGTCGGCCTCCGGCTAGGGCGGGTCGACACGGTCGCGGGTTGCAGCATGGGGACCAGGAACTGGCGGGCGACGGCGGCGAGCTGGGCGTCGTCGTCGAGGTCGATGACCTGGCTGGGTGTGGCCAGGAACGAGGCGGAGATCCGGACCATTATCTCGGCCACGAGGTCGGTGTCGAGGTCGGCGGAGACGTGGCCCGCCCGTTGCTCGTGGCGGAGCTGGCCGGCCACGAACTGGCGCACGGTGGCGAGGGTGCGGCCCCCGTCGGCGATCATGGAGGGCACGAGCAGGTCGGGCTCGGCGGTGATCAGGCCGCCGATCAGCGGGTTGCTCCTGATGGCGCGTAGTGAGCTGACGAAGCCCAGGACCACGCGGTCGGCGGCGGTGCCGGCCCGCTCGATGTCGATGAGGAAGCGGTCGAAGTAGCGGCGGAACTCCCGGCGCACGACGTGCTCGACCAGGGCGTCCTTCGTGGCGAAGCGCCGGTAGACGGTGATGCGCGAGACCTTGGCCCGGCGGGCGACGTCCTCCATCGTGGAGCGCCTGATGCCCATCCGGCAGAACTGCTCGTAGGCGGCGTCGAGGATGCGGGCGCGGAGCTCGTCGCTGTCATCGACCTGTTCGACGGCGTCGAGGTAGGCACGTTCCAGCAGCGACTCCGAGTCCGACGGCGTCATGAGCCCTGACCACGCGGATTCCACGATCACCTCCTGCGGTTGATTCTGCATCATTCCGCACCGTCGCCGGCGCGCTCTTGTGATCCCCCTCACAGTGTGCTGTCATGAGCATGATACACAGAAGCGGTTCTTGTTTCATCGTATCAACGGGTGCTCCACTCCGGCGAGGAGGAACCAGGGCATGGACAGAGAGAGCGGCGGCCGCGACGGTAGGGTCAGCAGGCGCGACATGCTGATGGCCGGTGGTGCGCTGGGCGCGCTCGGCGCGCTGAGCGCGGCGGTGCCGGCGTACGCGCAGGGCCCGTGGACGTGGTCGGCCGAAGGCTCGGTGGCGGGCGCCGGGGCGGGTACCGATCCGCGCTGGGTGTGGGACGAGGAGGCCGATCCACTGGTCGCCTCGCTGCTCGACCGGGGCGACGTGCCCAGGGTCAACGAGCTGTTACGCACCTGGACCAAGAACGGCCAGCCGCTGCCCGCCGGACTGCCGGCGGACCTGCGTGACTTCATGGAGCGGGCCAGGCAACTGCCCGCGTGGGCCGACCACGGCAAGCTCGCGACCGCGTTCACGTTCAACGAGAAGCGCGGGCTCTACCTCGGCGTCCTGTACGGGCTGGCCAGCGGCATGATGAGCACCGTCATCCCCAAGGAGGCGCGCGCGGTCTACTACTCCCAGGGCGGCGCGGACATGAAGGACCGCATCTCCAAGACCGCCAAGCTCGGCTACGACGTCGGGTCGCGCAACGCCTACGCGCCCGACGGCGAGATGATCGTGACCTGCGTCAAGACCCGGCTGGTGCACGCGGCCGTACGGCACCTGCTGCCACAGTCGCCGCACTGGCCGCAGGTCGCCGACGAGGAGATCCCGATCAGCCAGCGGGACATGATGGTCACCTGGCACAGCCTGCCCACGACCGTCATGCAGAAGCTGACCGCGTGGAGGGTGCCGATCCCGGCCGCCGAGTCGGAGGCGTTCCTGCACTCGTGGCAGCTGGCCGCGCACATGCTCGGCATCAAGGACGAGTACATCCCCGCGTCGTGGGCCGAGGCCGACGCCCAGGCCCGGGAGGTCCTGGACCCGGTGCTCGCGCCGACGCCCGAGGGGATCAAGCTGGCCGACATCCTGCTCGGTCTCGGCACCCCGGTCGACGCCGGCATCCTGTCCAAGCCCATCCTCGGCGCGTTCACCCGCTTCATGCTCGGCGACCAGATCGCCGGCTGGCTGAGAATCCCGAGGGAGCCGATCTGGGACCCGCTGCTCAGGCTGTCCTGGCGGCCGTTCGTCGCCGTGCGCGAGGGGCTGCTGCCGTTCCCGCTGGCGCCGGAGGCGTACTGGCTGTTCGACGAGTTCCTGCGCAAGGCCGCGCTGCTCTTCCTGTCGGAGGCGCGGCCGATCCGGATCGAGATTCCGGAGACGAACCGCCCGTCCTGACGTGGGGGCCTGTCCATGGGGGATCGCGAAAGGAGTTCGAGAGCATGGCGGAGCTGAGCAGACGCAAGATGCTGATGACGGGCGGAGCCCTGGGAGCCCTCGGAGCGCTGGGCATGGCGTCACCGGCGCACGCGCGTCCCTGGACCTGGTCGCCGGCCGGCTCGGTCGCCGGGTCCGGCGCCGGCGCCGACCCGCGCTGGGTGTGGGACGAGGAGGCCGACCCGCTGGTCGCCTCGCTGCTCGACCGCGGCGCCGTGCCCGAGGTCAACCGGCTGCTGTGGGACTGGAACCGCAACGACCAGCCGTTACCCGCCGGGCTGCCGGAGGACCTGCGCGCGTTCATGGAGCGGGCCCGTCAGCTGCCCTCGTGGGCGGACCAGGGCAAACTGGAGGCCGCGGCCGAGTTCAACAAGTCCAGAGGGCTCTACCTCAACCTGCTCAACGGCGTGGGCGGCGGCATGCTCAGCACCGCCATTCCCAAGGAGGCGCGCGCGGTCTACTACTCCAAGGGCGGCGCCGACATGGAGGACCGGGTCGCCAAGACGAGCATCCTCGGGTTCGCCGTCGGGTCGCTCAACGCGTACCGGCCGGGCGGCTCCTGCGCGGTCCAGGCGGTGAAGACCCGCCTGGTGCACGCGGCCGTACGGCACCTGCTGCAGCAGTCGCCCCACTGGAACGGCGACATCCCGATCAGCCAGGAGGACATGCTGGTCACCTGGCACACGCTGCCCACCTTCGCGATGCGCAAGATGCGCGAATGGAAGGTGCCGATCAGCGCCGCCGAGTCGGAGGCGTACCTGCACGTGTGGCAGGTGACCGCGCACATGCTCGGCATCAAGGACGAATACACCCCCGCCACCTGGGACGCCGCCAACGCCCAGTCCGACCAGATCCTGCCCCGCAACATGGGGCCGACGCCCGAGGGCGTCATCCTCACCGACATCCTGCTCGGCCAGCTCGCCGAGCAGACCAGCCCGCTCAGCGTCAGCCGGCCCCTGTGCAACGCGCTCGCCCGCTATCTGGTCGGCAACCAGGTGGCCGACTGGGACGGCATCAGGCGCGAGCCGGTGTGGGACCCGCTGATCGCCGCCACCTGGCCGAAGCTCGTCCGGTTCCGCGAAGGGCTCATTCCACTGCCGCTGGTGCCGGAGGTCGCCTGGGTCATCGACGAGGCCGTACGGCAGTACATCCTGTTCTTCCTCACCAAGGGCGAGGAGACCAGGATCGACATCCCCACCGCCAACCGGCCCGGGTGAGCGGCGCGATGACGGGACCGCACGCGGACGACGGCATCGGGCGGCGGCGCTTCCTCGGGTACGTGCTGGCGGCGCCGACGCTGGTGACGGCCGCCGGACTCGACCTGGCGCCTGCCTCAGGACCTGATTCGGCGGCTTCAGTGCAGTTGACGGACCTGCTCGATCTCAACGACCTGATGACCGCGGCGGCGTTGCCGACCTCGGGCCTCATCTCGGTCGAGGTGAACGGGGACGGCACCGTGTCGTTCGCGCTGCCGCGCGCCGAGGTGGGGCAGGGCATCACCACCTCCACGGCCATGCTGATCGCGGAGGAGCTGTCCGTACCGGTGGAAAGGGTCCGGGTCACGCTCGCCGACGCCCGCCCCGAACTGGTCTTCAACCAGCTCACCGGCGGATCGAACACGACCTTCGCGACCTACACCCCGATCCGCGTCGCCGCCGCCGTGGCCCGGCTCCGGCTGCTGGCAGCGGCGGCGGCCGAGCTCGGCTCGCCGGTCACCGATCTCACCCTGCGGGCCGGGACGATCACCGACCGCTCCGGCAACCGCGTCGGCATCGGCGCCCTCGCGGAGAAGGCCGCCGGCACGCGCACCGAGCGGGTGGCGGTGGAGCTCACGCCACGCCGGAACTTCACCGTCATCGGCGCACCGCACAACCGGATCGACGCGCTGGACGCGGTGACCGGGCGCAAGAAGTTCACCATGGACCTGGACGTCCCGGGCGCGAAACCCACGATGGTGTGCCGGCCGCCGACCATCAACGGCAAGGTCGGCTCGGTGGCCAACCTCGCCGAGGTCCTGGCCATGCCGGGCGTCACCGACGCCGTGGTGATCTCCACGGGGGTGGCGGTCCGCGCCGAAACGTTCGGCCAGTGCATCGACGCCGTACGCGCTCTGCGGGTCTCCTGGAGGCCCGGCACCGTGGACGGCAAGTCCGACGAAAGCGTGCTGCGGGAGCTGAAGGCCGCGGAACTGCCGCTCGGCCCCAGACCGCCCACCCCGGTCGTCGAAGGCACGTTCACCTTCGCCTTCCGCAGCAACAGCGCGCTGGAGCCCAACTGCGCCATCGCCGACGTACGGGCCGATCGCGCCGAGATCTGGTCCGCGCTGAAGTCGCCCATCGTGGCCCGCCAGGCCATCGCCGCGCGGCTCGGAATGCCGCCCGGCCAGGTCACCGTGCACGTCGTCGAAGGCGGCGGCTCCTTCGGGCGCAAGCTCTTCTTCGACGCCGCGCTCGAAGCCGCCGAGGTGTCGCAGAAGGTCGGCAAACCCGTCAAACTCATGTGGCACCGCGCCGACGACTCCCGCCAGGGCCGTACTCATCCGATGGCCACCTCGCGGGTCCGTGTCGCCTACCTCGGCGGCGTCGTGCTCGGCTACGAGCAGCGCCACACCAGCGTCTCCACCGACCTCGGCCACGGCCTCGGCGAGATCATCACCGCGATGGCCGCGCGGCTGCCGGTGGGCGACATCGGGTTCGCGCAGACGTTCTTCCAGCTCAGTCAGGAGATGCCGTACGCGTTCGGCGTCGTCGGCCAACTCCTCAGCGAGACGGGCAAGGGCTTCAACACCGGCAGCATGCGCAACGTCTACTCGCCCGACGTCGCCTGCGCCCGTGAGCTCGTCATGGACCGGCTCGCCGCGAAGACGGGCAAGGACGCGTACCGGTTCCGGCGCGACTTCCTGCGCGACGACCGCGCGCGGGCGGTGCTGGCGAGGGTGGCCGAGGCCGGCGAATGGGGGCGGCCGATGCCGGCCGGCACCGCGCAGGGCATCGCGTTCCACGCCGAGTACAAGTCGGTCAGCGCCGCCCTGGTGGAGATCGACTGCCGGCCGGAGACCGTCAACCGCCCGATCCGCGACGGCGTGTCCGGGCCGCGCGTCACCAAGGCCGTCTTCGCCGTGGACGTCGGCCTCGCCGTCAACCCGCGCGGCCTGGAGGCGCAGATGATGGGCGGCGTCATGGACGGCATCGCGCTGGCCCTGACCGCCGGCCTGCACCTGCGCGACGGCCACTTCCTCGAGGCGAGCTGGGACAACTACTTCTACACCCGGCAGTGGAACAGCCCGCCCGACCTGCGGATCATCGTCATGCCCAGCACCTCGGAGCAGCCCGGCGGCGCCGGCGAACTGGCCGTGGCCGCCTCCACCGCCGCCGTCGCGTGCGCGTACGGCCGCGCCACGGGAACGATGCCGACCAGCTTCCCGATCAGCCACGGCACGCTCTCTTTCACCCCCAAACCCACCGTCCCGCCCATCCCCCCGTCCCCGGCCGACGGCCTGGACCACGCCCGCTGAAGCGAGGAGCGCCACGTGCCCGAGTACACCTTCCGCGTCAACGGCGAGCAGGTCACCGTGGACGTCCCCGGTGACGTGCGCCTGCTGTGGGTGCTGCGCGACATTCTCGGCATCACCGGCCCGAAGTACGGCTGCGGCATCAACGTCTGCAAGGCGTGCACCAGCCACCTCAACGGCAAGGCGATCAACCCCTGCGCGATCCCCGTGCAGGAGCTGCGTCCGACGGACGAGGTGACGACCATCGAAGGACTCGCGGCCACGGCCGGCGCGGACCTGCACCCCATGCAGCGGGCCTGGCTCGACCACGACGTCGCCCAGTGCGGCTACTGCCAGCCCGGCCAGATCATGGCCGCTGTGGCGCTGGTCCGCCGCGTCGCCGAGGAAGGCCGCGAGATCACCGACGCCGATCTCGACGGGCTGCGTAACATCTGCCGCTGCGGTACGTATTTCCGCATCCGCGAGGCGATCAGAGCGGGCGCCGCGATGGATTGACCACGGTGGGCACCCGGGCGGCTTGATCATGGTCAATCCTGTTTCCCGAGGCCAAGGGCGGTCGTCACGGTTCTTGACCGTGTGACTTGACGTTAATCGCCAGCCCGTAGGCGATCTTGGCGCTAATCTTCGCTGGCAACATCGTCAGCTCTCCGCCGGCAGGAACGTCAGCGGTAGAACGGGAGCATTCATGCGACACCCTGTTGTCGTGGGCGCGTTACTCATGGTGGTCGCCGGCCTGTGGGCCACCCCGGCCAGTGCCGCCCCCGCCGCTCAGGCGGAACGGGCGTCCGGCGGCTGGTACACCGAGTTACCCGCCTCCATGAAAGTCTGTGACAACGCCACCTGGCAGGACGGCCCGTCCAGCGCACCGTCAGGCGCCATCGTGGTCCCGGCGGGCGACAACCTCGGCCTCGACTTCGGCCAGGCCGGCAAGACCTACTGGTTCGCCCCGGGCACGCACACGCTGGGCGACGGCGAGTTCAGCCAGATCATGCCCGGTGACAACAGCGCCTTCATCGGAGCTCCGGGCGCCGTCCTCGACGGCAGGAGACTCAACAAATACGCCTTCGGCGGCGTCGCCTCCGACGTGCGCATCGCGTACCTGGAAATCCGCAACTTCGGCGGCGAAACCAGGAACCACAACGAAGGCGTCGTCAACCACGACTCCGGCACCGGCTGGGTGATGGAGAACCTCTACGCCCACCACAACGACGGCGCGGCGGTGTTCCTCGGCAGCGCCAACACGATCCGCAATAGTTGCCTGAAAGACAACGGCCAGTACGGCATCAGCATGTACAAGGACCCGGTCGAAGGCGATTCCGCGCTCAAAAACCTCGTCGTGCACCACAACGAGATCGCCGCCAACAACCAGCACGACTGGGAGAGCGAGATCGAGGGGTGCGGCTGCACCGGCGGCGCGAAGTTCTGGGACGTCAACGGTGCCACCGTCACGGAGAACTACGTCCACGACAACCTGAGCGTCGGCCTCTGGGCCGACACGAACAACATCGACTTCCGCTTCGACCGCAACTGGATCGAGCACAACGAGAGCATCGGCCTCTGGTACGAGATCAGCTACAACGCCACCATCACCCGCAACGTCTTCAAGCGGAACGCCTGGGTGACCGGCAACGAGAACCTGGGCTCGCCGGCCCCGGCCATCTACATCTCGGAATCAGGCGGTGACGCCCGGCTCGCGTCGGAAACGAGCGGCAGCTCGGACCTGAACATCAACGACAACTATTTCGAGGACAACTTCTCCGGCATCACGATCTTCGAGAACACCAATCGTTTCTGCAATTCCAACGGAAACACCAGCACGGGTTACTGCACGCCGTTCGTCACCCCCACGGTGATTCCCACGCCGCACGACGGCGACTATCTCGACCCGATCAACGCGACTCACCCCTGCTACACGTCCATCGCGAACGAGCCGTTCCGCAGCGACTGCCGCTGGCATTCGCAGAACGTCAAGGTGTTCGGCAACGAGTTCCGCTTCGACCAGGCGAACGTGCCCTGCGCCGGAACGTACTGCGGCGTGCAGGCTCTTTACGCCCAGGGGGCCGACAATCTGCCCTGGATGCCGTACACGGTCGCGGAGATTCAGCAGAGCGTCATGCACACCAGCGGCAACAGCTTCCACGACAACACCTACGTGGGCAACTGGAAGTTCGCCAAGGGCTGGGGCGAGACCATCTCCTGGAACGCCTGGCGCTCGGCCCCGTACAACCAGGAGGCCAACAGCACCCTCAACGGCGTGACCGAGCCGCCGCCCGTGCCCAACGCCCTCGACGCCGACACCGCGACCCTCGAAGGCTCGATCGGCCAGTGGGACGCCTGGTACGGCTCCGCCGTGCAGCGAGCCGCGGAAGCCGCCCACGGGGGCGCTTACGGCCTGCGGATCGACGTCACCGAGGGCGGGGGATGGGGCGTGCAACTGGGCAACTGGCCCGGCTTCGACGCCATCCCCGGCGCCAAGCGGGTCAGCGTGTGGGCCCGGCAGGGCACTCCCGGGATCTCCACGGCGACGCTGCGGTTGCGCTGGTACGACTCCGGTCAGCAGCCGCTGGGGAGCGACGAGATCACGCTCGGCGGGCTGAGCACGAGCTGGCAGGAGTTCACGGCCTCGTTCACCGCACCCGCGGGGACCGCCACCGTCGCACTGGAACTGACCAGCGGCACCGGCGCCACCGGCAACTCCCTCCACCTCGACGACATCGTCATCGCCGACCAGCGGTAACGGACCCCGACACGGAAGCGCGGGCCCGCGACGTACACGAATCGACGCGGGCCCGCGTGCCGTGTGCAGATCGACGCACGGACCCACGAAGTGTGCGCCCCTTTGCCGCGCCGGGTCCGGGACGGTCTTGACAGACACCCGCATCCGGATCACAGTCGTCCAGTGCGGGAAGGGTAGAAGACACGGTCCAGGCCCGACGGAGCAGTTGCGCGCCTGGCTGGCGGAGCAACTGGACAGCCGGACGGCGATCAGCGCCATCCGCTCCCTCCACGGCGGCGAAAGCCCGTGGTGGATCGACCTGACGATGCGAGGTGGCACGACCGGTTCGGCGGTTTTTTGTTCGGGCTCGGCCCGCTCGGTGGTCCTCCGATCCCCGAGCAGTCGCATCTCATCAGACCAGATCGCGACGAACGTAGCCGCACTCGCCGTTGCCGAGCAGCGCGGCCTGCCGGCGCCCCGCCTGCTCGCGGCCGACCTCGACGGCCGCGCGGCCGGTACGCCGGCGAGCCTGGAGACCATCGTGCCAGGGACGAGCATCTGGCCTGCCGCGCCTTCCACCGAACTTCTCCTCGCGGCGGGCGCCGCGCTCGCCCGGGTCCACGCCGGCACGCTCGACCCGACGCCGCACCTCCCGTTCCGCCCCCGTCCCATCGCGGTCGACGATTTCGCCCAGGACCGCCGAGCCGGACGGATGCCGACCACCGCCCTGCTCGACCTGGCCGACGACCGAGTCCGGGCGATCGAGCCTCCCGGCACGCCGGCCGTCTTCGTGCACGGCGACGTGTGGCCCGGCAACACGGTGGTCGCCGGCAACGGGATGCGCGGCCTGATCGACTGGAAGACCGCCGGCGTCGGCAACCCCGGCGTTGACCTCGGCGAACTGCGCAAACAGGTAGCGATCCGCTACGACGACGACGCCCCCGGCCATGTACTGGAGGGCTGGCGACGGGCCCGCGGAACGAGCGCCGACGACATCGCGTACTGGGACGCCGTGGCCGCGCTCAACACCCCGACCGAGATGTACAGCCACCACGCCACCCTCCGGCGTGACCACTTCCTCAGGGCCGCGATCGCGCGGTTGCGCTGACGCCGGGCCGTCCGCCCGGCGCGCCCGGCCCGGCGTCACAGGCCGACTTCCGCCGAAGAGATCGACACACGTTTTTCGCGTGGCAGGATGGGTTTCAGGGATGAACTGCGGTGGGGCACGCCCGATAGAGGAGACTGCATGCCGACGACTGACGACGATCTCAGCGACGTCACCCGTGAGGCCCCCGCGTGGTCGGGGTCCACGGCCGTCCGCCTTCTGATCGGCGTACAGCTCCGTAAGCATCGCGAAGCCTGTGGCATGGACCGCGAGCAGGCCGGATACGCCATCAGGGCCTCGGCGTCGAAGCTCAGCCGGATGGAGGCCGGCCGCACCGGCTTCAAGGCGCGCGACATCGCCGACCTGCTCACCCTGTACGGCGTCAGCGACGAGGCCGAGCGAGGCACCCTGCTCGCCATGGTCGAGCAGGCCAACGCGCCTCGATGGTGGCAGGAATACCGGGACGTGATCCCCGACTGGTTCGAGTCGTACCTCGGGCTGGAGCAGGACACCTGCCTGATCCGCACCTACGCGGTCCACGTGGTGCCCGCCCTGCTGCAGACCGAGGACTACGCCCGCGCGGTGATCAGCCAGAGCTCGCCGAAGCCGTCCCCCAGGCAGGTAGAGCGGCGGCTCGCGCTGCGCGCGCGCCGTCAGCGCCTGCTCGCCCGGCCGGACGCGCACCGGCTGTGGGTGGTCATGGACGAGGCCGTCCTGCACCGCCGCGTGGCCGACGACGACGTGATGGACGCCCAGTGGGAGCACCTGGCGCGGATGGCCGAGCAGCCGCATGTGAGCGTGCAGGTGCTGCCGTTCACCTCCGGCGGCATCGTCGGCGGCATCGGCCCCGTCACGATCCTGCGCTTCCCGCAGCAGGAGCTGTCCGACGTCGTCTGCATGGAACACCTGACGACGGCGCAATACCTCACCAAGAGCACGGACGTGCTGCCCTACCACGTCCTGATGGACCAGCTCAGCGTGGCCGCGCTGCCGGCCTCGGCGACGGCGGCGCTGGCCCGCGACCTCATCGGCGGCTGAGGAGGATGGGCGAGGGTCAGCTCTTTCGCGCCACGCCGCCGAAGGCGTCCACCTCGTCCGGCACACCGTCGATGGCCTCGCCCTCGTAACGCCAGCGCGACACCGACACGACGCCCGGTTCGAGCAGCTCCAGGCCGTCGAAGAAACGGGCGATGCGTTCCGGCGTGCGCAGTTCGTACGAGTAGACCTGGCCCTCGTCGCGCAACTGCTCGGCCTGCGCGGCCGCCTGCGGCTTGACCACGTTGGTGCCGTCCTCGACGACCAGGAAACTGCCGGCCGGCACGGCGTTCAGGTAGCGGCCGATGAGCGCGCAGGCCTCGTCGTCGTCCCGCACGGTGCCCATGACGCCGAGCATCAGCACCGCGATCGGCTCGGCGAAGTCCAGCGTGCGCGCCGCCCGGCCCAGGATGTCGTCGGGATCGCGTACGTCGGCGTCCAGGTAGTCGCAGGCCCCGTCCGGATGGCTGGTCAGCAGCGCGCGGGCGTGCACCAGCACGACCGGGTCGTTGTCGACGTAGACGATCCGGCTGGCAGGATCGACCCGCTGCGCCACCTCGTGCGTGTTGTCCACGGTGGGCAGACCGGTCCCGATGTCCAGGAACTGCCGGATGCCCTCCCGCTCGGCCAGATGACGCACGGTACGCCGCAGGAAGGCCCGCGTGTGCAGCGCGATCTCCTGCATCCCGGGATAGGTCTGCTCCAGCATGTCGGCGAGCTCTTTGTCGACCGGGTAGTAGTCCTTGCCACCCAGCCAGTAGTTCCACGCCCTGGCCTGGCTGGGGCGGGTGGTGTCGATCCGATCGAAGGCATCGGAAGGGGAGGGATCGGCCACGAGCTGCTCCATTCCTGTCATGTCACGATTTACCGCGAAATAAGCCCGTTCTATCAAGTCGGCCCACAGGCCAGACCGTTACCTGATCTTCCCGTACGAAAGGAGCGCTCCGGCCGATCTCTCCCTATTCGCGACTTGACATGGAGAAGCTCCGTCGTGCGCGTCGAAGGGCCCCGGTATGTCGTCCGGCCGCTCGTCTCGTCGGGCAGGACAGCGAGTCGCCCTTTCAGACGCCGATGAGCCTGACATGACGGCCGCACAGTCGAGCCATGTCATCGATGTCCGAGGTGAGCATGGCGACGGGACCGGGCTGCCGGAGCGCCATTTCGGCGACTGTCGCGTCGACCGCGTGTTCGTGACCGTGCAAACCGGCCGTCCTGAGCAGATCCGCGGACGCCTTCGCCGTACGTTCGGTGACCGGTTCGACCTTGACGCGGGAGAGCACCCACCGCAGCCGAGGCATGTTCACTCGCGTGTGGGTGACCTCCACGATGGTGTTGGCGCCGATCACCAGATCGGCGCCCATGGTGTGGAAGACATGGAACATCGCAATGACCTTTCGGTCTTGCGCAATAAAGGCGGAAAGCCCTTGGGAATCGAGAACGACGGTTTCGACATGGTCGATCACGCCGCGCCCACCGAACCACCAGGGTCCGCCTCGCCGAAGATTCGAGTGTGGGCCTCGATGAGTTCCTCGTCGGTGAACTCGCCATGCTCCTCTTGGTAGCGCATCAGCTCGGCTCCGAGAAGCTGGTGCCGCAGCTGGCGTGCCACTGCCTCGGCGACGTAGCCGGAGATGTTATCGGTGAGCTTTCTGAGCTCGGCGACCTGGTCATTCGGCAGGGTTACCGTGATGCGCGTCGTGTCCGCCATGCAGTAATAATCATACTGCGGTATGCGTGATGTTGCGGATCTCCACCGCAACGCTGGACCAGGCCGTCGAAGGCGTCGTCGGATTCGCTGGTCCTGATCCAGGTCAGATATCAGCGGGTCGCGGAAGAGATGCCGTGCTCGTGCGTAGGCGTGATCAGAACATCTACCTCCTGATCCTCCTACTGGACTAGGAGGACAGCTCCTAATGAGATATGCTTCTCATTATGGCCGAGGTCCTTCCTCCACACATGCGTCAACTTGCTGAGGTAGCCACGATCGTGGCGGCCGCAGGTGCCACGGCCGACTGGCTGTACCACCTCAAGGGCGACATGTGTGCGCTGCGTGTGATCAAGGACGGCATCATCTCGGTACCTGTCATGATCCCTGCCGACCCGGATCGCGACCCGGAGCTCTTTCGCGAAGCCCTCAAGCGTCTGGAGGCGGTCGTAGAAAGGATGAGCCGATGAGCAAGATGATCACGTATGTCGTCACCTTCGAGAACAAGCGGTGGGTGGCGCGCTGCCCGACAGGCGAGGTCGAAGGAGTCGGTGTGGCAAGCTCCTTGTCCCAACTGGAGCGCGATTTGGCGGAGATCCATGCCTGGGCCTGGCCTGCGGAAACCCCCGGCGTGGAGTTCGTCTTCGATCTTCCCGAGGGGATCGCAGGGGTGGTGGCGGAATACAGCCGTGAAAGGAAACTGGCGGAAGCTCACACTCAGCGTGCCGCGGAACTCGCCGTAAAAGCCGCGAAAGTACTCACGAGCCATTGGTCGGAACCGGACACGGCACGTGTCATGGGTTTGTCCAAGCAGCGAGTCCATCAATTGAAGGTGAGCGCCTGATCAACGTGGCGACCGGCCGACGTGGTCGCCTGCTCGAAATCGTCTCGTTCAGATCGACTGGACAAGCCCTCGGGCATCGGATCCCTTCTGTGCCGGTCGCCCCTTTCATGCAGACGCTTGCGACGGCGTGATCCAATCCTGCGGGCGGGAAATCAGCACATCGTCCAAGCCGACAGGGCCAGTTTCCATTGAAGATCGGACACCATCACACGCGCAGGACGGTGACCTGGCGGCCGGACGGTGTGGTGGCCTGCTCGAAGGCGCCTCGTTCGGCCCAGGGCGGGGCTTTGGAGCGTCGGTTGAACATCACCGGTACGCCGGTGTCGAGGGTGAGGCGGTCGAGGTAGTTGTCGAGTTGGGTGAGGCCCTCGGGGGTCGGGTCGTTCTCGCCCGGTCGCCAGACTTTGAGTTCCATGGCCTGGCGTTGTACGAGCCGTTCGCCGTTGGGGCCGGGGTAGAACCAGCGGATCAGCATGTGGAGGCGTTTGCTGCCGGCGGCGTATTCGCGGTCGAGTTGGCCGCCGCCGTTGACGAGGCGGTGCATGAAGGCCATGAGGATGATCTGGCAGGCGGCTTCGTGGTAGCCCTCTTGCTGGATGAGGACTTCGTCGTGTTCGCGCCAGAACACGACGAACTCTTCAAGTACGCGCGTCAGGTCGAACCGGCCGTCGGGCGGGACGAAACTGCGCGGGTCGGCGCGTATGAACCGCTCCGTGCGATCGCCCACTACCCGGAGCAGGACCTCCCGGTAGATGGGGTTGGCGATGTCCAGGGTTCGGGTGTCTCGGATGAGGCCCAGATCGTGGACGTAGGAGACGGCGTGGTCGAAGGACATGTCCGTGTCCGGCGACATGCCGGCCACGATCGGTTCGATGACCCGCATGACTCGGGGGTCCTGCAGCCGGGCCGCCAGGGAGTCGAGGTGGGTGCTGCGAGCTCGGATCAGCCGTTCCTTGGCAACGTCCACCGACTCGACGGTGATGGTGTCGGTCACTCGCATCTTGAAGGTGATTTCGTAGGCGAGGGCGTTGACCAGCCAGGGTTGTCCTTGGGTCAGCTCGTGGACTCGGTCGACCGCGTCTTTGGTGAATTCCTGGCCGGTTGCTTGGGTGTGCTGGTCGTACAGTTCGGCGATCTGATCGGCGGTGAAATCATTCTGGCGCAGCGACTTGGTGATGACGGTGAACGGGCTGGCCGGATCCGACCAATCGGGGTTGCCTCCGGAGGTGACCCTGTAGTCGGGCATGTCGCGCACCCCGCACAGCACCACGGACGCGGGGAACGGACGGCCTTCATGCCGGGCGTTGTGCCCGTCGCGCAGCTGGCTGAGGATGCTGACCATGCCGGCACCCTGCAGCGAGTCGTGAGATCGGTCCTCCCACTCGCCGACGCCGCCGAGTTCTTCGATCTTCTCGCGTGACAGTCCGGTGAGTGCGGCGACACTTGAACTGAGCGAGCCGTCCAGTACCCTCATCGACTCGATCATGCCTTTGCGGATCTCCTCACGGCGCTGCTCCAGGTGATCTCTGACGGCTTCGGACACGAGGGCCTTTTTGGTCATGCCGAGGAAATGAGCGGCCTGGGGGATCAACTCGTCGGTCACCGGGTTGATCTCTTTTGGTCATGCCGAGGAAATGAGCGGCCTGGGGGATCAACTCGTCGGTCACCGGGTTGATCTCTGTCATGCGGCGGTTTTCGGCGAATGGGCTGCTAGAGCAGTCGTTCGCTTCTGGCGGATGTTTCGTGGCGGGTGGCGGTGAGGAATTCTTGGCGTAGTTGTTGGTGTGGTGTTCGAGGATGCTCGAGGGTGGGGCTGGTGTGGTGGTGGTAGTAGAGGTTCCAGCAGATGTGGATGCCGTGGAGGAGGGCGTCGAGGAGGTCGGGGGCGGGGCGGGTGGGGTCGAGGGAGGTGAGGGGGAGGTAGATGGTGTCGGGGGTGATGTCGATTTCTGGGTGGTCGGCGTGGGCTCTGGAGATGATTTCGTGGGCGGCGGTGAGGCGTTGCTCGATTTCCTGGATGCCATGGAGGTGGCCGTCGGCGACGTGGAGGGCGTTGCGGATGAGGGGCATGACGACGTGGCGGGCTCGCATGCCGGCGTCCATGGCGGTGGTGATGTCGGTGAGGCTTTCGAGGGTGAGAGGTTTGTCGTGTTGTTCGGCGCTGGCGACGATGTGGACGGGGTGGATGCCGGTGCGCTGGGCGGTGATGGTGACGGCGGCGTAATACCAGTGGGCGGCGGCGATGGCGGCTGCTGTGGGGTCCACTTGGGTGAAGAGGTCGTGGCTGCCGAAAGGGCTGTCGCGGAGGAGGCGGTCGGCTTGGGAGATTTGCAGGGGTGAGGCGTCTTCGCGGCTGAGGGCCGTGGCCTGCTGGGCGCGTTCGGACAGGTCGCCGCGTTCGGCCCGTTCGATGGCGGCCAGTTCGGCGGCGACGTCGGTGGTGATGTGGGTGGTGAGCTGGGAGCTGTCGAGCGTGCGCAGGGTACGGGCGACGGCGTGGGCGCTCTGTTCGACCTTGGTGTTGAGGAGTTTGTTGCTGGACTCGGTGAGGGCGGGGAGGATCTTGTCGAACGCGTCGCGTTCTTGCTGGCGGTGCCAGCCGAGGCTGTTGGGGCCGTGCCGGTCGGCGGCGCTCGGGGGGTGGGTGTAGGAGCGCCAGCAGATGTGCGACAGGCGGGTGAGCTCGGCGGCGAGCCGGCAGGTGTTGCGGTGCAGCTGGTCGTGGGTGAGCCTCGCCACGACGATGGCGGTGTCGCCGATGCCGGTGCTCCACTGGGCGAGGAGCGTGTTGTGGGCACGGTCGATGGCATACCGAGTCACGGAGACCTCTTCAAAGAAAGGGGGAACCGGAGAGGGAGAACTCTGCTCGGGCCAGTTTCTGGTTGTGCCCAGGATGCTGGATTCGCCGCTCAGGTGGAGCCTTTTTGACGTTGTTGCCGGTGCCTGATCAGCGGTTTTGCTCAGAGACGCGGCATAATTCCTTCGGGTTGGGGTCGTGGAGTCGGCTTGCGGGAGGGGTCTGCTTAGTCGGCAATTCGGTCATTTTCCGCCATTGTCCTGACTAAGGCCGTATTTCACGTCCGCGAGTGGTCGAGGTAGGCAAACTCGACCACATGGGCTTGGCCACTCACGGGACGGCATGACCGGCCGAGCGGGGTGATACGCGGAGCGGGCCTTTCTGCTGCGGAGCTGCCGCGAGCGGTGATGGCGCATGGAGTGCGGGGGCTCAGTGGAGTGGGTGGTGCTGTTGCCGGTGTGCGGCGCGGTAGGCGCTGGGGCTTACGCCGAGGCGTTCGGTGAAGTGGCGGCGCAGAGTGACCGGGGAGCCGAAGCCGGTCAGGTCGGCGACGCGGTCGATCGGAGCGTCTGAGGTTTCCAGGATCTCCCGGGCGCGGTCCAGGCGCGCCGCCAGCAGCCACTGCAGCGGGGTCGTGCCGGTCTGGGCGCGGAACTGGCGGTTGAGGGTGCGGACGCTCACCCGGGCCCGGCCGGCCAGGTCGGCCAGGGTCAGCGGGTGGTGCAGGTTGTGCTGCATCCACTGGAGCAGCGGCTGGAGCGCGGCGCCGTCGGGCTCGGGGGCGGGGTGGTGGATGAACTGGGCCTGGCCGCCCTGCCGATGGGGTGCCATGACCACGGCGCGGGCGGCCTCGGCCGCGACGGCGGCGCCGTGGTCGGCGCGGATCATGTGCAGGCACAGGTCGAGGCCCGCCGCGACGCCCGCGGAGGTCAGCACCTGGCCGCTGTCGACGTACAGGACGGACGGGTCGACCGTCGCAAGGGGGAAAGCCCGCGCGAGCTGGTCCGCGAAACTCCAGTGGGTGGTGACCCGGCGGCCGTCCAGCAGGCCGGCGGCGCCGAGGACGAACGCGCCCGTGCAGATGGAGGCGATGCGGACGCCCCGGGCGGCCGCGTCGCGCAGCAGGTCCAGCACCGGTGGCGGTGGCGGCTGGGTGGGCGGGGAGAGGCCGGGGATCACGATGCTGTCGGCATCGAGGGCGCTTTCGAGGGGAAAATCGCAGCTTATCCGGAAACAGGATGCCTGCACGGCGTGGGCGTTGACCTCCTGCTGACCACACACCTTGATCTCGTACCGGGGTTCTCCACCCGGCCTGGCCGCGGAGAAGACCTGACACGGCACCACCAGATCGAAGGCCACCACCCCGTCGAAGGCGAGGACGGCCACGCTGTGCAGCATGACCAGAATGTAGCGGAGATCGGCACGGCCGCCGCTGGTCCGGGGCGTCGCCGTGGGCCGACACTTCCGATCATGAAACGCAGACACCTCATTCAGGCGACCGCCGCGGCGGCGGCCGGAGCCATCGCCCTGTCCGACGACGCGTCCGCACAGGCGGCCGGACGGACGGCGCCCGGTGGAAGGCGACGCGTGCACATCGTGCTCTTCGACGGCGTCGAGGAACTGGACTTCGCGGCGCCCCTGCAGTCCCTGGGCATCGCGGGCCGATTCGGCGCGCCGATCGAGATCACCCTGGTCGCCGTGGACGGGCCGCGCAGCGTACGGGCCAGCCACGGCACCGAGATCAAGGCGGACGGCGCCTGGGCCCCCGACGCGGCCGACCTGATCCTGGTGCCCGGCGGCGGGACCGGCAGGGACCCCGACAAGCCCGGCGTCGCGGCGGAGATCCGGCGGGGAACGATCCCCGCCGCGCTGCGGGCCGCCCGCCGGCCGGGACTGATCATGGCGTCGGTGTGCACCGGCGCGCTGCTGCTCGGCGCCGCCGGGCTGGTCCGTGGCCGCCCGTGCACCACGCACCACGGCGCCAAGGAGCAACTGGCCGAGCAGGGCGGGAAGGTCATCAACGCGCCGGGCCCCAGCACGCCGGGACCGCGGGTGGTCGACGACGGCGACCTGCTCACCTCGGCCGGCATCACCAGCGGGCTGGAGCTGGCCCTGTGGTTCGTCGAACGCACCTACGGGCCCGAGATGTCGATGAACGTGGAAATGGTCCTGGAGTACGAACGCCGCGGCCTGGTCTACCGAAGCCGCTGAGCGGTGTGCGCGAGTGTGCTGAATCCGGGGCGTTGTGGCTGGGCGCCACCTGCGAAAAACCCGGTGACGTCGGCGATCGTCCCCGGGAATACTGGTCGGCCATGGATGAGGTCGAAGTGATCGTCGCGCATTCCGAGCGGGCGACCCTGCGCGTCGGCGACGTGTTCCTGAAGGTCGACGCCGATCGGGCGCGTATCGAGGCCGAGGTCGAGGCGATGGCCCTGGCGCCGGTCCCGACCCCGGAGGTCCTGTGGCACCGGCCGCCCGTACTGGCCATCGCCGCGGTCCCGGGGACGGCGCTCGGTCGCCTCGGGCAGCCGGAGCCCGCGTCCCCGGCGGCGTGGGCCGCGGCGGGCGCCGCCGTCCGGAAGCTGCATGACGCGCCGTTGCCGCCCCGGCTCGGCCGGGCCGGCCGGAGTGTCGAGGAGCTGGCGGCGGAGCTCGACGAGGAGTGCGGGTGGCTCGTGACGAACGGCGTCCTGCCCGCCGACCTGGTCACCCGCAACCGGCAGGTCGCCGAGGCCGCGCTCCGGCCGTGGACTCCGGTGTTCACGCACGGCGACCTGCAGATCTCGCACGTGTTCGTCGACGGCGACGACGAGGTCACGGGCATCATCGACTGGTCCGAGGCGGGCCGGGGCGATGGCCTGTTCGACCTGGCCATTCTGACGCTTGGGCATGAGAGGCACCTCGGTGACCTCGTGGCCGGCTATGGCGGCGACGACGATCTCGACGTGATTCGCGGGTGGTGGTCGATGCGGAGCCTGCTGGCGATTCGCTGGCTGGTCGAGCATGGTTTCGACCCGTTCGCACCGGGTTGTGAGGTGGATGTGCTGAGGTCCCGGTTGTGAGGTCGGAGGAGGAGTGTCGGGGTCGGTTCTGGTTTGGGGTGATCAGTTAGTCGTGTCGTCCGCGGCTCGATCGGTCGCGTACGGCTCTCGTACGGCATGACGTTTCGGCGGCGACGTGTTCAGGGTGGCGAGGCGTTTCTGCAGGTCGATGTGCCGGAACTGATACACGGCCCCGGTCTGCCGGAGCAGCCCGAGCCGGTGGGCGTCCTGCAAGAACGCCATCAGCCGCACCGGCGTTCTGCGGCGGACGGACAGACAGGTCAGGGTGATGAGATAGATGACGCTGGAGCTCGCCAGGCCACCGGCGAGGCCGCTGGCGAGCCCCGACATCAGCCCGACCGCGAGGCCCACCGAGAGCTTCGAGGTGAGTCCCCCGGCGAGCCCGCCGGCGCACGCGCCCGCGAGGCCGGACACGAGCCAGACCGTACGGCCGAACGAGAGCCCCACGGTGAGCCCGAACGCCAGCCCGACGGCCAGGCCGACCGCGGGCCCCGAGGTGACGCCGACGACGAGCCCGCCCGCCAGCCCGCCGGTGAGCCCGAACGCGAGCGCGTTGAGCAGCGCTGTGCGCAGGTCGCGGTGCAGGGAGTCGGGCGGGGTCTGCGCGGTCTCGCTGGCCTGGGAGTTCTTCGCCCATTCCGACAGTCCGAAGGCGAGCCCGCCCGCGAGCGCGACGACGAGCCCACCCGTGAGGCCGGGGACGAGCCCACCCGAAAGGCCTCGTCCGCCCGCCGAGCCGGGGACGAGTCCGCCCGCGAGCCAGCCCACCAGCCCGCCCACCAGCCCGCCCATGAGCCCGAAGACGAGGCCGAAGGCGAGCCGCGCGGCGAGATGGCCGATCAGCGAGCGGATCCGGCCCCGCAACCGCAGGTCCGCATAGGCGGGCTCGGCATTCGGCCCGGTGGGGGTGGACGTCGCCGGCCAGTGCAGCAGCGCGACCGTGAGCCCGCCCGCGACCCCGAACGTGATCCCGTACGCGGCCCCGCCCTCCGACCCGAACACGAGCCCGAAGGCGAACCCGTACGTGAGCCCGCCGGTGATCGCGATGAGGAGCCTGAGCGTCCGGCGAGGCAGCGTCTGGTGCACCCGCCACCAGGCGAGGTCGGTCGTGTCACCGGTGTCGAGGTGGTCGGCGAGGAAGGACAGCCAGCGCCGGGCGTCCTCGGGCGCCCAGCTCCGGTGCGGCCGGAAGGGGTGGTGCGGCTGGGCGTCGGCGAGGTGCTGCGGCCGGTTCGTGGTGATGACGGCCTGGACGAGGTGGTCGAAGAGGTGGTCGGTGATCTCGCCAGGGGTGGTGAAGCGGCCGGGCGACAGGAGCGGCGCGGGATCCGTACCGGTGTCGACGTAGACGCGCCGCACCAGCCACAGGGTCAGCGGCGTGGCCAGGGCCCGGGTGAGCGGCGCGGTCGTGTCCCGGGCGAGGACGTCGAGCAGGGCGGGCCAGGCGCCCGCGGGCCGCGGCGGCAGCACTCGGGTGAGGTACGCGGCGGCGTCGGCCGGACGAAGCGGCCGGGGTTCGATGACGGCCGCGGCGGTGAGGACGTCACCGCCGGGGGAGTGCACCGCCGCGCGGTACTCGGTCATGCGGCAGGTGAGGATGAGGGGGTCCATGAACGTGTCGTTCAGCGCGCTGAGGACCTGCGGGCGTAAGGGTTCCGGGAGTTCGTCGAGGCCGTCGAGGATGGGCAGGACGCGGCGTTCGGTGACCAGGGCCAGGGGCAGGTCGGGGCCCAGGGCGGGGGAGCACAGCGCAGGGTAGGTCTTCGCGAGGCCGCGGGCCAGCCAGTCGCGGAAGCGCTCGGTCGCGGGATCCCATCCCGTCAGCGGGACCATGACGGGAACGGGCTCGCCCGGCAGCGGATGTTGCAGGAGCTGACGCAGCAGCAGGACCGCCAGGGTGGTCTTGCCCATGCCGGGATCACCGGCGATGACCAGCCGCCGGCGGGTGAGGCCGCGGAAGGCGGCGGCCAGGTCGGAGATGCGGTCGGTACGCCCGGTGAAGCGCGGCCGGCCCCGGGCGAGCAGCGACTGCAGGGTCATGGGCCGGACGAGGTGACCGGGATGGTCCATGACGGGCAGTTCGGTGAGGCGCCAGCGCACCGCGAGCGGAGCGGGGTCGTCGAGCCGGCGGATGCCGATCTCCTCACGCCACTGTTTCAGCACCAGCCGGGCGAGGATCTGCTGGGCCTGGTCGAGCTGCTCGCGCGAGCACACCGCCTGCTCGTGGACGCCGGGCGGTCGCCAGGCCCGGATGATCAGCGGGAGTGACGGCGCGGCGGCGAACACGATCGAGGCGAGCTGGGCCCAGTTCGCCGCGGTCTGGAGTCCCTGCCGCTGCAGGATGGCGGCCAGGCCGAACCCGACGCCCAACAGGAGCACGGTCAGCGCCAGCGCGCCCAGGCGCCTGCGCCGCTGCGGCCCATCGCTCTTCGCCACACGTCATATCATGGCAACTTCGCGTCATCTCCAGGAGGCAGATCTTCCTGTACGCGACCTTCGACCGGCGCGGAAAGCGCAACCGGCGGGGGGCGGATCGGACCCGCCGGCGCCGTACGACGCCGGCGGGCGAAGAGCCCAGGGCCGAGCCCCGGCCTCAGCCGAGCGGGATGACCGGCTCGGCCGACCGGCTGACGTAGGAGCAGCCCGAGGTGGGCAGGCTGCTCGCCGCCGGCGGGTTGACGCCGTCGTACAGGGCGAGCAGGAAGTTCTGCGGGCACCGGCGGGTGCTGCCGGTGCGGATGCCGAAGTGCAGGTGCGGGCCTGTCGAGTTGCCGGTGTTGCCGGTCAGCCCGATCTGCTGCCCGGTGCCGACCGACGCGCCGTTGGCGACCGACCACGACGAGAAGTGACAGTAGGTGTAGATGGCGCCGTCGTTCCCGGTCAGGTTGATGCCGCGCCCGCACAGGCTGTCGTCGATGATCGTCACCGTGCCGGGGCGCACCGCGTAGGCCGGGGTGCCGGTGCCGACCGGCAGGTCGATCGCGGGATAGTCGTGGTGCGGGTCGTCGTACTCACCGCGCGGCAGCGCGGTGCGCGGAAGGGGCAGCGAGAAGGCGGGCGATCCGGTGGACGAGGTGATCCGGACGGCGTCGGCGACGACGTAGCCCGGCTGGCTGGTCCAGCGGCTGACGCCGACCACGTTGTAGTCGCCCGCGGCCAGGGTGAATGTGCCCAGGCTGACCCAGCGGCCCCCGTTGGCGCGCTGGTCGACGACCACGCTGCGGGTGCCGTCGGCGCTCGCCACCAGGAACGGGGTGGCGCTGTTGTAGCCGGGATCGGCTGGATACCAGACCTCGACCAGGTGGGGTCCGGCCGCCGCGATGGCGGCCTTGAACCAGGCGGCGTCGCTCGCGGTGGTGTTGGGGTTCGCGAAGCGGTAGTCCGCCTCGTACCGCTGCGCCGACCAGGCCGAGGTGCCCCAGTCGGGGCCGGCGGTGAACCGGCCGGCGGTGGCGTTGTCGACCGTGGTGGTCGCGGCAGAAACGGGGGCCGTCGTGCCGAGCAGGGCCAGACAGGCCGCCACGACGGCGGCCGATAAGCGAGTGATGACGTTCACGAGCTGATCCCTCCTGGGGGTCGAGGGGAAGCACGGACGAAAGTATCTAACCAAGACGCGAGCGCCAATGAAAGATATCTACATAAATCGGACTGGATGGCCCGATAAGCCGGTTCGGTGGCGCCGTTTTCCTGGACCTCCCGGTTTGTTACCGGCGAATTTCTTCGGCCGCGCTCTTGACCTGGGCCCCCGGGAGGGGGAAGTTTGTCAGCATCGGATTTACGAGTCATTTACGAACATGGTTCGTAAAGGGGTGTCGTGGCCATTGTGATCGGAGTGGTGACCCACTCGCTGCACGGTGAGTTGTTCCGGGAAGCCGCGAACACACTCGGTGGAGTCGACCTGGAATGGGTCAGTTACGACCACGAGGACGAGATCCACGCCAAGGTCGCCGAGTTCCTCAGCACCACCCGGCTGGACGGCTTCCTGGCGGGCCCGGTCCCGTACACGGCCAGCCGCGAGCTGCTCCCGCCCGGCCTTCCCGTCGGCGTGATCCGTTCGTCGGCGCTCGACCTGACCCTCGCGCTCTACCGCGCCCAGGAACGCGGCTGGGGCCGGACCCCGGTCAGCATCGACACCTTTCCCGCCGAGGCGGTCGAGGCGGTCGCCACCGCGCTCGAACTCGACACCGGCGCCATCGAATTCCTGCCGTACGCCCCCACGCAATCCGTGGAGGACATCGTCGAGTTCCACCGCTCCGCCCACCGCCGTTTCGGCGGCCGCGGCTACGTGATCAGCGTCCGCGCCGCCGCCCGCGAGCTGCTGTCCGGCGAGCTGCCGATCATGAGTGGCATGCCGGTGCCGGCCACGATCAGGACCGAGCTGCACGAGCTCGCGCTCAGGATCGAGTCCGAGCGCGCGAGCGCACAACGCTTCGCCGCCGGAGTCTTCCTCATCTCGCACTCGCAGGACGAGGAACGGGCCCGGATCGGCCTGATGAATCTGCTGCTCAACACCCCCGAGTTCGCCGGCGCCTGGATCGAGGACCGCGGCCGGCGCGGCGTCGTCGTCTTCGCCCACAAGGCCCTGTTCGAGCGCATCACCCGCAACTGGGTGGCCGTGCCCGCACTGGCCGAGGCGGCCGCGGCGCTCGGCGCGCAGGTCTCGGCCGGGTTCGGCGTCGGCGCGTCCGCCCGCAACTGCGTGGCCCTGGCCGAGCAGGCCGCCGCCCGCGCGGAGCGGGAGAGCGAGCCGTGCGGCTACCTGATCGAGGACAGCGGGGTGATCATCGGGCCGATGGGCCCGGTCCGGGCCGCGCTCAGTTACTCCTACCGCGAGCACGGCGACCACGTCGAACGGCTGGCGAAGTCCGTCGGCCTCAGCGCCGCCACCGTCTCCCGCCTGGCGGCGCTGGACCACGAACTGGAAGGCCGCGCGATCTCCCCCGGCGAGCTCGCCGGGCATCTCGGCATCACGGATCAGAGCGGCCGGCGGCTGATCCGCACCCTCGACGCCGGCGGCCTGGTGAGCGTCGAAGGCACCGCCCAGCACCACCCCAAGGGACGGCCGACGCGTCTGTACCGGCTACGCATCGCCCAAGCGTTACTGCGCTCATCGCGTTGAAGGGACAACCATGGAGCTCAACCGCCGCCAGATCCTGAAGTACGCAGGACTCGGGCTGGCCCTGCCCGCCGTATCGCCCCTGCTGGCCGCCTGCTCCGGCGGCGGCTCAGGCGGCTCGGGCGGGTCGGGCGACGGCACCGTGAAGTTCGAGGGCTGGGACTACGAGGCCGCCCTCGTCCAGCAGAACCTGGACAACTTCACCAAGACCACCAACATCAAGGTCGACTACACCCCCATCACCAGCGCGCAGTACGTGCAGAAGGTAGTGGCCGAATTCACCGCGGGCGGCGGCCCCGACGCCCTCTATGTTTACGACGACTCCCTGGCGGCCTGGGTCGACGGCGACTACCTGCAGCCGCTCGACGGCCTGCCCGGCGTGGACGAGGTGTACGACGCCATCTACCCGGGCAACGCGGCCGCGATGACGTACCAGGGCAAGCGTTACGGCCTGCCGTACTACACCGACTCCAACTGCCTGCTCTACAACACCGAGATCCTGGAGAAGGCCGGCATCAAGAAGCCTCCGGCCAGCCTGGAGGAGCTGGAGGCGCAGGCCGTCAAGATCAAGGAGGCGGGCCTGCTCGAATACCCCATCGGCGTGCCGGCGCAGCTGTCCGACACCTGGTGGGCCTGGGTGTGGGCGCTGATCTTCGGCAGCGGCGGCAACATGTTCGACGAGCGGCAGGCGCCGATCATGAACACCACCGACACCGTGGTGAAGGACGTCTTCGCCTGGCTGCAGCAGGCGGCGACCAAGTCGAAGGTGATCGACCCGGCCTGCCTGCAACTGCTCGCGATCCCGGTCGACAACGCGATGAAGGCCAACCGGTACGCGTACACGATCGGCGCCCGCTACGCCAGCCGCGACTACAACGACGCCGCCAAGTCCAAGGCCGCGGGCAAGATCCGGCTGGCGCTCGTGCCGAGCCTCGACGGAAAGGAACACGGGACGGTCAGCAACACCCGGCTCTACGCGCTGGCCAAGGACACCGAGGTCAAGGACAACGCGTTCAAGCTGCTCACCTACCTGGGCGGGCTGGACGCGAACAAGCAGCCGTACACCGCGAAGTTCTGGTTCCTGCAGCGCGGCCTCGGGTTCGCTTACAAGTCGATGGCGACCGACCCGGAGGTCACCGCGGCGCTGGAGAAGTTCGCCGACCCGAAGGTCTACGCCCACCTCGGCGAGATCGCCACCCCGCGCAACGTGCTCGGCGTGCCCTGGTACACCGAGTTCGAGATCGAGATGCACAAGGTCGTGCAGGGCGTGCTCAGCAACCAGGTGCAGCCGGCCGCGGCGGTGGCGGGCCTGGCGCAGACCGTCGAGACGCTGAAGAAGAAGTACAACTGAGGATGGCCGCACTCGCCGAACGCCGGCCTCTGGGCGACAACGCCAAGGCGTGGGCCCTGAACGCGCCGGCCATCATCGTCATCTCGCTGCTGATCGCCTACCCCATCGCGTACTCGTTCTGGGTCAGCCTGCAGCGGCACAATCTCAAGCGCCCGCGGGCGACCAAGTTCGTCGGCCTCGACAACTACACGGGCCTGCTCAGCGACCAGGCGTTCCTGTCCGCGCTCAAGGTGTCGGCCCTGTTCGTGCTCCTCGTGCTCGGGATGACCGTGGTCCTCGCGCTCATCCTCGCGCTGGTGCTGAACGAGCGGTTCCGCGGCCGCGGCCTGCTGCTCAGCCTGGCGCTGCTGCCGTGGGCGATGCCCGGCGTGGTGAACGGCCTGATGTGGCGGACCATCTTCGACGCCAAGACCGGCGCGCTGAACGGCCTGCTGACCCAGCTCGGGCTGATCGACAGTTATCACGCCTGGCTGACCTCCGGGACCGGCGCGTTCCTGTTCACCGCGCTGGCCCAGGTGTGGAACACGCTCCCGTTCTCGGTCATCATCCTGCTCGCCGGGCTGTCGACCATCCCCGCGGAGCTGTACGACGCCGCCACCGTCGACCGCGCGGGCGGGCTGCGGCGCTTCGTCCACGTGACCCTGCCGTGGCTGCTGCACCCCCTGCTCATCGTGCTGATCCTGGAGACGATGAACGCGTTCCGCGCCTTCGACACCATCTACGTGCTGACCGGCGGCGGCCCCGGCGACGCGACCACCACCATCGCCCTGCTCGACGTGCAGACCGTGCTCACCTTCACCGACTTCGGCCTGGGCAGCGCCTACGCCTGGGTCATCACCGCGATCACCCTGCTGATCTCGATCGGTTACATCGGCCTGCTCTACCGGAAGGGGAACTTCGAGGTATGAGCACCGTGGTCAAGGTCCCCCTGCGGTACCGCATCCCCTGGAAGAAGATCGTCCTGTACGTGCTGGCGGTCGCGTTCGGGCTGTACCTGGTGCTGCCGTTCTACTGGATCGTCGCGATGAGCTTCATGCGCGAGGTGGACGCGATCTCCGTCCCGCCGCACTGGATCCCGAATCCCGCGACGCTGGAGAACTATCTCGGCTTCGTCAATCCGAACGAGGCGCAGCAGCTCGTCGGCGGCCGGGCGATCGACGAGACGCCGTACTCGCTGCGCAACAGCCTGATCGTGGCCACCTCGACGGCGGTGCTGAACCTGGTGCTGGCCACGTTCGCGGCGTACTCGTTCTCGCGGCTGAAGTTCCGCGGCAGCCAGGTGCTGCTGGTGCTCTACCTGCTCACCAGGATGGTGCCGGGCATCGCGATCATCATCCCGTTCTACCTGCTGATGCGGACGTTCGGGCTGCTGGACACCTATCTGGCGCTGATCCTGTCGTACACGACGTTCGCGCTGCCGATCACGATCTGGATCCTGAAGGACTTCTTCCGCTCGGTGCCGCGCGAGCTGGAGGAGGCGGCCAGGGTGGACCGGTGCGGCTGGTTCCGCACCATGTGGTCGGTGTTCCTGCCGGTCGCGGCGCCTGGGCTGGTCGCGGCCGCCGTGTTCGCGTTCATGACCGCCTGGAACGAGTTCATGTTCGCGTTGTTCCTGACCAGCACCGAGGCGGCGAAGACGATCCCGGTTGTGGCGGCGAACTTCGCCACCGACTTCAACACCCAGTTCACCGTGATGGCCGCGGCCGGCGTGCTCGCGGTCGTCCCACCCCTGGTGCTGGCCCTGCTCTTCCAGCGCAAGCTGGTCCAGGGCATGGCCGCCGGATCCGTGAAGGGCTGACAGATGGCAGAGGTACGACTCGAAGGCATCACCAAGGCGTTCGGCGGCAAGACCGTGGTGGACGACCTGAATCTGACCATCGAGGACCAGGAGTTCCTTACCTTGGTCGGCCCGTCCGGCTGCGGCAAGTCGACGACCCTGCGGATGATCTGCGGCCTGGAACGGCCCACGAAGGGGAACGTCTTCTTCGACGGCAAGCCGGTGAGCTGGCTGCCGGCCAACAAGCGCGACGTCGCGATGGTGTTCCAGAGCTACGCGCTCTACCCGCACAAGACGGTGCGGCAGAACATCGGGTTCGCGCTGAAGATGATGCGGGTGCCCAAGGCGACGATCGACGAGCAGGTGCTGCAGGCGGCCAGGACGCTGGACATCGAGGACCTGCTGGACCGCAAGCCGCGCGAGCTGTCGGGCGGGCAGCGGCAGCGGGTCGCGCTCGGCCGCGCGATCGTGCGGGACGCCGGGGCGTACCTGCTCGACGAGCCGCTGTCCAACCTGGACGCGCAGCTGCGCGTGCTGATGCGGGCGGAGATCAAGCGGCTGCACGTGGACGTCGCCCGCACGTTCATCTACGTCACCCACGACCAGGTCGAGGCGATGACGATGTCGGACCGGATCGCGGTGATGCGCGACGGCGTGGTCCAGCAGTGCGCGACGCCGGGGGACATCTACGAACGCCCCGCCAACCGGTTCGTGGCCTCGTTCATGGGCTCGCCGCCGATGAACTTCGTCACCGGTGAGCTGGCCGACGTCGAGGGCGTCCGGGTCTTCCGCAGCGGCGCGCTGACCCAGGAGCTGGGACCGTACGAGGCCGCGCCGGACGACCCGGCCGTCGTCCTGGGCGTGCGGCCGGAGGACGTGACGCTGTCGCCGACGCCGGTCGAGGGGTACCAGCCCGGGAAGGTGTTCGTGTCCGAGCCGCTCGGCCCGGACGTTCTCGTCACCGTCCGGATCGGTGGCGAGCTGCTGAAGGCCCGGGTGCCGGTGCCGTTCCGGCTGGGTCATGACAGCACGGTGTACGTCGGCTTCAACCAGGAGCGCCTGCACCTGTTCAAGGCTTCCGACGGCACCGCGCTGCATGCGCCGCAGCGCGTTTGACTGATGGAAAGGACCACTTTGAGAGACCCTGAGAACGCGGTCGTCGAGGTCGAGCTGCCGGACGACTTCGACGACTTCTGGGCGGCCGGGCTGGCGGACTGCGCGTCGTACCCGCTGGACCCCGTCCTCACCGAGCTGCCCGCGTTGTCCACGGACAAGGTGACCGTCTACGACCTGCGGTACACCAGTTACGGCGGGCTGCGGGTGGCCGGCTGGTACACCGTGCCGCGCGGATCTTCCGGCCCGTATCCGGCACTGGTCACGATCCCCGGCTACATCTCCGAGCCGACGATCCCGAAGGAGTGGTCCGAGCTGGGGTACGCGGCGCTCGCGGTGGCGCCGCGCGGGAAACTGCGCTCGAACGACCTGTTCAACCCGGGTTATCCGGGCCTGCTCACGCACAACATCGCCGACCCCCAGACCTACGGGTACCGCGGGTTCTACCTCGACGTGGTGCGGGCGGTCGAGGTGCTGCTGGAACGCCCCGAGGTCGACGGCTCGCGGATCGGGCTGCAGGGGTCGAGCCAGGGCGGCGGCCTCGGGATCTCGACGGCCGCGCTCATGCCGGACGTGATCCGGTGTGTCGCGGCGGGGGCGCCGTACCTGTGCGGGATCATGGCCGCGACGACGCTGACCCGGTCGTACCCGTACGAGGAGATCAACGAGTACCTGCGGCTGCACCCGGAGGACGCCGGCCGGGTGCGGGAGACGGTCGCGTACTACGACGGGCTCAACTTCGCGCCCAAGGTCCAGGCGCCGACGCTGCTCTACGTCGGGATGGAGGACGACGTGTGCCCGCCGGAGACCGGGTTCGCGCTGCGCCGGGCGCTGACCTGCGAGACCACCCTGCACGCCTACCCGCACTGCGCGCATCACGCCGGGCTGCCCGGCGTGATGCGCATCGTGGAGGACTTCCTTGCCGCACACCTCACCCCGGGACGGTGAACCGATGACCTTCGACGCCTACTGGTCCGCCGTGGACGAGGAACTGGCCGCGATCCCGGCCCGGCCCGTGCTCGACCCGGTGCCTGCTCGGACGACGGACGAGGCGACCAGCTACACCGTCCGGCTCACCAGCGTCGGGCCGTACCGCGTCACCGGCTGGCTGAGCATCCCGGCCGGTGACGGGCCGTTCCCCGCGCTGCTGCAGATACCGCGCCACGGCAGCGTCAACGACATGCCACATCCGAACGACCGGAGCCGGTACGTGCTGTTCGGCCTGATGCACCGGGGCCAGCGGCTGGCCGACGAAGGCTTCGCGGCGGCGTACCCGGGGCTGCTCACGATGGGCATCGACGACCCGGCATCGTACGTCTATCGCGCGATCGCCGCGGACTGCCTGCGGGCCGCGGAGTTCCTGATGAGCCTGGCCGAGGTCGATCCGGCGCGGGTGGCCGTGCGCGGCGACGACCTGGCCCTGCTGACGGCCGCCAGGCGGCCGGGGTTCAGCGCGGTCCGGCTGTCGGAGCTGCTGTTCCACCGGGCGATGGAGGCCCGGCTGAAGTCGAGCCACTACCCGCTGGAGGAGCTCAACGACCACCTGCGGGCCGGCTCGTCGGAGCGGACCATCGGCGAGACCCTGTCCTACTTCGACCCGGTACGGCACGCCCCCGCCGTGACCGCCCGCACGCTGCTCGCCGTGGACGACCCCGGCTGGTGCGCGGACCTCATCGACGCCCTGCCCGCCGCGACCGTCTACCGGCTGACCCATCTCGACGGCACCGACAACGACTACCTGGACGCCTGGATGGCCGAGCTCTGCGGCGTCCCGGCGATGTCGAAGTTCGTCAGATGAGCAACCCCTTCGGCGTCCGGCCCGTCGTCAACGCCTCCGCGACGCTCACCGCGCTGGGCGGCTCGCTGATGCCGCCCCCGGCGCTGAAGGCGATGACGCAGGCCGCGGCCTGCTTCGTCGACCTGCCCGAACTGCACGACCGGGTCGGCGAGCGCCTGGCCGCGCTCACCCGCAACGAGGCGGCCTGCGTGACGTCCGGCGCGGCGGCGGGGATCACGCTCACGGTCGCCTCCTGCGTCGGGGGCCCGGCGCAGGCGTTCCCGGCCGAGGCCGAGGTCGTCATGTTCACCGGTCAGCGCAACGGCTACGACTACGCGGCCCGCCTGACCGGCGCCCGCGTCGTCGAGATCGGCCCGTCGATCGCGGAGCTCAGGGCGGCCCTGGCCCGCCGCCCCGCCTGCGTCCTGTGGTTCGCCGGCGCCCACTACGCGGCGGGCGCGCTGCCGATCGCGGACGTGCTCCGAGCCGCGCGGGAGCTCGACCCGGCCGTACCGGTGATCGTGGACGCGGCGGCCCAGATCCCGCCCGTCTCCTCGCTGTGGCACTTCACCACGGACCTCGGCGCCGACGCCGTGATCTTCAGCGGCGGCAAAGGACTCCGCGGCCCCCAGGCCAGCGGGCTGGTGCTGGGAAGGCGCTGGATCGTCGACCGGTGCCGGGCCCACGCCTCGCCGAACCAGGAGATCGGGCGCGGCATGAAGGTCGGCAAGGAAGAGCTGCTCGCACTGTACGCCGCCGTCGAATGGACCCTGGAGCAGGACGAGCGGGCCCTGCTGGCGGGTTACGAGCAGATCGTCGACCGGTGGATCGCCGGCCTGCGCGGCCTGCCGGGCGTCGTCGCCGAGCGCGGCTACCCGAGCGAGGCGGGCCAGCCGCACGGGCGAGCGATCGTCCGGCTGCGGCCGGCCAGCGGCTGGACCAGGGACGCGCTGGTGCGAGCCCTGTGGGACGGGGACCCGCGGATCGCGGTCGGCGTGTCCGGCGTCCCCGACGACGCGATCGCGCTGAACCCGCAGACGCTGGAGCCGGGGGAGGACGCGGTCGTCCTCGACACCCTGCTCCGGCACCTGCGCTCATGACGGTGGCTCACCGCAGTGGAATCACCGCAGTGGCTCACCACGGTGGACGCATCGCGTTGACGAGGGTGCCGAGCGGCACCCGGGCGAATCCGACGCGGGTGTCGCTCGCCCCGTAGGGCAACCACACGGCGTCATCGTGCAGCAGGCCGCCGCAGGAGTACACGACGTTGGGCACATAGCCGTCGCGCTCGGTGCCGTCGGCGGTGAGGAGCGTTCCGGGAAGCTCGGCGATGACACGGTGCGGCTCGTCCAGGTCGAGCAGCAGGGCGCCGATGGAGTAGTCGCGCATGGGGCCGACGCCATGGGTCAGGACGAGCCAGCCGGCGCCGGTCTCGATGGGGGATCCGCAGTTGCCCACCTGGATGAGTTCCCAGTCCCGGCGGGGACTGTGCAGGGGCGTCGGCGGCTGCCAGCTGTTGTGCCGGTCGAGGGCGGTGAGCCCGATGGTCTCGCCGTCGGAGCGGCACAGCGCCAGCGTCCGCCCGCCGACCGGTCGCGGGAAGAGCGCCATGCCCTTGTTGACGGCGGCCGGGCCGCGCATGGGAGTGATCGCGAAGTGACGCAGGTCGTCGCTGGCGATCAGGTGCGAGCGGATGTGCCGCCCGTCGTAGGCGGTGTAGGTGGCCCGGTACGAAGGTGCGCCGTCCCGGTCGACGATCCGGACGAATCGCGCGTCCTCCATGCCGTTGGACTCGGCCGCGGTCGAGGGCCAGAGCACGCGCCGGTGCAGGGGGAGGTCGGCAGGGAAGACCACGGCGTAGTCGGAGTGCGTAGCGCGGCGCATCTCTTCCAGGGTCGGTTGCGTGGAGGTGCGGGTGAGCAGGTCGCCGGGAAGCCGGGCGATCGCGTGCTCGAAGTCGTCGTCGTCGAAGCGTTCCGGCAGGGACCGCAGGACGGCGGCCGTCACCTCGTTGTCCCGGGCGCCGTCGCTGAGCCCGGCGGCGAGCAGGTCGCGCCGATGGCGGATGCGGCGCCGGCATCCGACGGACAGCGTCCCCGAGCGGTCGGCGATCGCCAGCTCGGAGCCGGGGCCGAGCACCGCCGTGGCGAAGCCGATCGAGGACAGGTGCCCCTCCCCGATCTGCCGCAGGCTGATCGCCACACGGAGCTGACCGGGGCGCAGGCCGGACTGGTCGGGATGAGGGACCATGGAGGGGTTGCACACCGCCGCGCCCTCCACGGCGTACTCGTGACTGAAGTAGGCGCCCACGAGGAGGCGGGCCGGCAGGGACAGGCCGACGTCGCGCGGGACGCGATGGCGGACCAGGTCGTGGTGATGGGCGAAGGTCGTTTCGAGGTCGTGGTGCCGATCGCCGAACCGGCGCAGCGTCTCCTGGAGCATGTCGGCGGTCTGGTCCTCGTCGAGGAGCATGATGCGGTCGATCAGCGCGGCGGCCCTGGTACGGGTGAGCGCGGCGTCCTCGCCGGGCACGAAGAGCTTGATGATCACTCGGCGCGGGTCGGGAGTGAGGGCCGGGCCGAGCCGGGTGGCCAGATCCCTGATGGTCACGGGAGCCGCCTGGCATGCTGCATGGTGGAGATCAGCGCGATGGTGGACTCCGCTCCCTGGTTGAGGTTCGGACCGTGCTCGGTCAGGCCGTCGTAGCCGCCGCCGGTCGCCGGGTCCCACATCGGGACGTGGGCGTCGTTGGCTCCCTCGAACCAGGCGACCGACCGTCGTACCCGCTCGTGCCACGCGTCGTCGCCGGTCACGCAGGCCGCGGTGGCGCAGGCGTCGGCGAGCGCGGCCACCTCGATCGGCTGCTGGTCGTAGCGGGCCCGAGGCGCGTCCTGCCGCCAGCCGGTGGCGGGCACGACGGCGAGCCGGCCGTCCTCGGTCTGGAGGTCCGACAGCCAGGTCAGCATGCGCAGGCCGGTGGTGAGCAGTTGCCGGTCATCGCTCAGCTCCCCGGCGGCGATGATCACTTCCGCGAGGGCGGCGTTGGCGTAGGTCAGCTGGGGTTGCGGCCACGGCCAGGTGGGCTGCTCCGAGGGTGTGCCGATCGCCGCCACGGCGTCCATCAGCAGGGAGGCGGCCACCGTGCTGTCCGGGGTGGTGCGCAGGACCTCCGCCGCGCCGAGCCCGGCGAAGGCCATGGCGCGCGGATGCGGGGAGCGCTGTTCGGCGCCGCGCACGAAGGTGTGCAGCGCCTCCTCCCTGATCCAGGGCATGGCGTTGCGGGCCGCCGCGGTGCCCAGACCCCACATCGCCCGTCCCCACCAGTCGCCCACACCCGGAGGCTCGATCCAGCGACGGCCGAAGGTGAGCCGGTTGCGGAACGCGCCGGAACGATCCTGCGCGTGGGTGAGGAACGCGAGGTAGCACTCGGCCAGCCGGGCCAGTGGCCGGCCGGGGTGGGGCTCGCGGCTGGCGACGACGAGGCCGCGGGCGACGTCGTCGGTGCAGTAGCCGTGCTCCCGGCGCACGACGGCGTGCCGGGCGTGCTCGAACAGGCCGGTGTCGTCGCTCATCCTGAGCAGATGCCCGAAACCCGGTGGGCCGGCGCTCACGGCAGCATCGCGGCCGGTCGCGCGGCGACGAGCGAGCGGCCGAGCCCGTCGTACCGGGCCGCGACCGACGGCCACAGCAGCGTCGGGAGCAGGGCGCGGGTACGCCCGGTGAGGTGCTGGGCCAGCCGGGGCTGGGTGAGGACGCGGCGGATGGCGGAGGCGAGCGCGGCGGGGTCGCCGTGGGGAACGAGCAACCCCGGCCCGTTGGTGAGCAGTTCCACGGCGTGCGGGAAGGAGGTGGCGACGACCGGCACGCCGGCGGCCACGGCCTCGATGAGGACACCGGACGTCACCTGCTCCGCCGAGTCATAAGGCAGGACGACGACGTCCGCCGAGCGGATCAGCCGGCTCAGCGAGTCCTGATCCCGGTAGACGGGGTCGTGCCGCACGGCCGCGGACACTCCCAGCCGGGCGGCGAGATCGTGCAGGCCTTCGCGATAGGCCTCGCCCTGGAACTCCAGCACCTTGGGATGGGTCTTGCCGGCGATCGTGTAGCTCGGTGCGGGGTCGAGGCCGGCCAGGAGCGCGAGTGCGCGCACCGCCCATTCGATCCCTTTGCCGGGGCCGAGCAGCCCCCAGGTGAGCAGGTGCGGACGGGCGCGCCGCCGCGCCGGGACTCGCAAGTGGTCGGCGGCCCCGTGCGGAATGACGAACACCTTGCCGGCATCCACCCGGTAACCGGCCGTCAACCGGTCACGAGCGGTGCCGGTCATGGTCACGATCGCGCCGGCGGCGTCCGCGATCTCTTCGAGCAGGGCCTTCTGCGGGGGAGTGGGCCGGACCAGGACGGTGTGCAGGACCACGATGCTCGGCACGGTGAGGGAGCGCAGCAACGGCAGGACGTCCTGACCGTCCGGTCCGGGGTAGATGCCGTACTCGTGCTGCACGATGGCCACGTCGAAGTCCTCGAGAGCGGTCGCCGCCCCCTGCCAGCCGCCGAGCCCGCCGGGAGTCCAGGTGTGCACGACTCCGGGCTGCGGCCGTTCGTCGTCACCTTCCGTGGTGACCCGGACGATCCCGCCGGACCTTTCGCCCCTGGCCAGCTGCGCGGCCAGGGCGGAGTTGAAGGTCGCGAGCCCGCACTGGGTGGGCGGGTGGGTGCTGAGAAACCCGTATGTGAGGGCCAACTGTCTCGCCTTTCGGTCATCCGGCCGCACCAAGATGGACTCGGGTGCTGCTCGCTCGGTGAAGACGGCTACCCGTCTGCCTGCGCGTCTGCGGGGGAACCTGGAGACTTCACCGGGGGCCCGTCCTCATTCGGGGGCCCGGCCGACGCGACCGATCAGCTGATGGCGTGGTTCGCGTACGCCCGACACTATCAGTCGCTAACTTTGTCCTAACATTTCGCGATAAATGCTCAGATAACTCCCCACCATTCGATCGGCACTGAACCTGCGTCGCGCCTGCGCGCGGCAGCTCGCACGGTCGATCGTCGCGACGCGTGCCACGGCGGTGACCGCCTCGTCGAGTGAGTCCACCAGGAAACCCGTCACGCCCGGATCCACGACTTCGGCCATCGACCCGCGCCGGTAGGCGACGACGGGAGTGCCGCAGGCCATTGCCTCGACCACCGACAGGCCGAAAGGCTCGTCGAACGCGATGGGATGCAGCAGCGCGGCGGCGCCGCCGAGGATCCGGCCACGCGACTCCGGCCCGACGGAGCCGAGGAAGCTGACCCGCTCGCCGTCGATCTTCGGCACGATCTCCTCCTCGAAGTACCGCTCGTCCTGGACGATGCCGCAGATCGTCAGCGGCATCCCGGACCGCCGGGCGATCTCGATGGCCGTGTGCGTTCCCTTGTCGGGATGAACGCGGCCGAACGCGACCAGTCGCCGGCCGCCCACGGGGTCGAAGGGGAACGCGTCCAGCTCGATGCCGTGGTGCACGGTGGCGACGTAGTCCAGCTCAGGGGCACGGTCCGCGTCCGAGATGGACACGTAGGCGGACCGGGCGCGGGCGTAGGCGGGCAGGATGCCCATGCCGGAGAATCCGTGGACCGTGGTGAGCAGAGGCGCCCGGCAGTGCTCGGCGAAGGCCAGCGGCAGCCAGTCGAGATGGCTGTGGACGACGTCGAACTCGCCGGAACGGCCCAACGCGTGCGCGACGTGCATCGCCTCCCACACCCGCCCGTCGAGCGACGGATCGTCGGCGTACCCGCGCGGGCACACACCGTCCAGTGCCCCGGAGGTGACGGAGTCCAAGGTGGCGAACAGCGTCACATCGGCCCCGGCGGCGCTGAGCCCCTCGGCGAGCAGGCTCGTCACCTGCTCCCATGGGCCGTAATGACGTGGAGGCGTGCGCCAGGCGATCGGTCCCAGCAGCGCTATCCTCACGTGACGGAGGTTTCGCTCCGGCGTATGTCCGGCATTTTTGGCGCCTTCTCTCCCTGGGGTGCGGTTCCGCGAGAACCCTCGATGGCAGTGACAGCAGGACCACCGCGGACGCGTCCCACGCTTCGGCTTCCTGCCCTGTCCCAGCCGAGTCAACGCCACGGTGCGCCGGCCGGTAACCGCTGATGCGGCAAGCGGTCATCACCACGGCTGATGACCGGGGAGCTGCGGCAAGAGGCTCCACGGCCACGCATCACCCGTGATCACCTGTGCGGGGCGGGCGAGTGCCATACCCTGTGGTGCAAGGCTGAGAACGCTCCTTCGACGTCTCGGAGGCGACAGCCATCACCAGAGAGCGAGACGCGACATGAGCAGTGCTCGCAGGATCGAAGATCATGCCACAGAGGCCCCCTCCCAGCAGGAAGAAGCTGACGAGCGGCCCGATCACGCGGCCAACGCGCAGTGGCTCAAGGACAATCCGGACTCCATGCCTCAGGTGGGCGCAGGTCGGTGGGCCGTGTACGACCGCGCCCATCGGCTGCGCGGTCACCTCGTCGGCGACGGCCCGACCCGCGACACCCGCTTCAAGGCGACCGGCGTGACATCCGAAGGGCCGGGTTCCGGCCACGTGCTGGGTCACGGCATCACCCTGCACGACGCCGGGGCCCATCTCCTCGACTCCGGAGCCGACGGGAAATCGCCCGAGGAGAAGCCGGAGGACTGAGCCGGGCGGTGCTGGGGCCGGACCGGACGACGTCCACCGGGAGGCCCTTTATCGCGGCAGATGATGAGCCTTGCTGCGATTGCGCGTTTCCGCCTGTTCGCCGGTCGCCTTGACTGGTGGATGAACAGACGGCGCAGCTTGCGTCGCTGTCATCGTGAGGGGGTCGTCATGGCCCTGGACGCACAAGGAGCGAACGCGACCGACCGCGCCGGCCTGAACGGTCAGGCCCCGCGCTGTGATCACATCGACCAGCTTCCGACAGTGGAGCCCGGGCCGCCCGAATGCAAGGGATGCCTTGAGCTGGGCCGCGCGTGGGCGCGGTTGCTGGTGTGCCTGACCTGCGGGTGGGTGGCCTGTTCCGACGATGCACGAGGCGGTCACTCCCGCGCCCACTACGAGGAGACCGACCATCCGGTCGTCGCCACCCTGGCATCGCGATCGAACTGGCGCTGGTGCTACGTGCACCGCCGCACCGTGTAGACGAGACGAGAGAGACTTATGACCATTTCCGAACAGGCGGTGGAACGCCGTCAGGACTACGACGGCGCATCGCCCTTCCCCGAGGCGGAAGAGCACGTTCCGGCAGGCAGGCTCCAGGTGGGACTGACAGGGGCGATCGTGGTGGCGCCGTTCCTCGCGCTCGGCGTCGCGATCTTCCTGGCGTGGGGGCGGGGATTGACGCTCACCGACCTCCTGCTCGCCGTGGTGCTCTATACGGTGACCGGCCTGGGGGTGACGGTCGGTTTCCATCGGCTGCTGACCCATGCCTCCTTCACGGCCCGGCCATGGTTGCGCGTGGCGCTGGCGGTCGCCGGATCGATGGGCTTTCAGGGGAACGTGATCGACTGGGTGGCGGTGCACCGCCGTCATCACGCCTTCACCGACCGGCCGGGCGACCCGCACTCTCCCTACCGGTACGGCACGGGCCTGCGCGGGCAGCTTCGGGGGCTTGCCCACGCCCATCTGGGCTGGTTGTTCATCGACGACCAGACCCCGGCCCAGCGCTACGTCCCTGATCTGCTGGACGATCCGGCCATGACGCGGGTGGCGCGCGCCTTCCCCGCGCTGTGCGCGTTGTCGCTGGCGCTGCCGTTCCTGGCCGGCTGGGCGATCACCGGCACGTTGTACGGCGCCCTGACCGCCTTCCTCTGGGCCGGCCTGATCAGGGTCGCGCTCCTGCAGCACGTCACCTGGAGCGTGAACTCGCTGTGCCACGTGCTCGGCAACCGGCCGTTCAAGACGCGCCGGCACGACCGCTCCACCAACCTGTGGCCGCTGGCGCTGCTGTCCTTCGGGGAGAGCTGGCACAACGGTCATCACAGCGAGCCCTCCTGCGCCCGCCACGGCGTGGATCGCGGCCAGCTCGACCCGTCCGCCGCCGTGATCGGCCTGTTCGAACGGCTGGGCTGGGTGAGCAACGTGCACTGGCCCGATCAGGAGCGCCTCGAACGCCGCCGCGTCGCCCGGCGGGATCAGGCTCGCGCCCCGGCTGGAGACTGACGGACGGCCTCTGTCCGCACGGGCCACGCCCTCCCGTGGCACTTAGAGTGGGAGGAGAAGGCCCGGATAGTCGCCGCCCGGCCGGGAAGGGGTGGTGTGTATGGAATTTCGGCAGTTGCGCTATTTTGTCACGCTAGCCGAGGAGTTGCACTTCGGCCGGGCAGCCGAGCGCGAGCACATCGTGCAGTCCGCGCTGAGCCAGCAGATCCAGCGGCTGGAACGCGAGCTGGGGGTGCGGCTGCTGGACCGCAGCACACACCACGTCGACCTGACCCCGGCCGGTGCCGCCTTCCTCGTCGAAGCCCGGCAGATCCTCGATCGCATGGGCAGGGCCGCGCAGGTGGCTCGCAACGCCGCCGCGCCCGTACCCACGCTGCGCGCCGGCATCATCGACGCGGGTTACGACACCATGCCGCAGATCCTGCGCGAACTGCAGCGCACCCATCTCGGCATCACGATCCACCAGGTCGAAGCGGGTACCCCCGAGCAGTACCGGCAACTGGCCGACGGCCGCCTGGACATCGCCATCGGGCAGGCATCCCAGGCTCCGGGCGAGGTGACCTCCAAGCTGATCAGGCTCGATCCGCTCGGTGTGCTGGTGCCCGACGAGCACCGCTTCGCCGAGTCCGACGGCGTACCCGTGGCCGCTCTGGCCGATGAGCTTCTGCTGCTCGGTGAGGAGTCACAGACGCCGGAGCTCAACCAGTTCGTCTTCACGCTGTGCCGCTCGGCCGGGTTCGCCCCCACCCTCTACGAGGGCACGGTGCAGAGCAGCCGCGCCGCCGCCGATCTCGTCCTCCAGCATCGCTGCGTGCACTGCGTCCCCTCCTCCTTCCGCACCTCCAACCGGCCGGGCACCACCTGGCGGCCCCTGATCGAGCCCGCCACGCACTATCCCTGGTCACTGCTGTGGCACCAGGACAACCCCTCACCTCACATCGCCGCCGTCATCGAGAGCGCCCGGAACCTGGCCGGGCGGCTCGGCTGGCTCGAACCCGTCAGCCCGGCCACCGGGCCCGCATCCGTCGAAGGCGCTCCGGGCGCCGCCATCGGCCCCACGGACGCTCCCGCCTGACGCCGCCGCCCGGTCACGAAGGGGCAGGCGGTCAGAGGTCGCCGGAGGCCGCGCCGGCCGGTGACGCGCCCCCGTCCCGGGCCCTCCTGGCCAGCGCCCGGCCGGCCTCGACGCTGAGCAGTTGTGCGGCGTCGGCCATTCCGGCGAGCTGGTCAGTCGTCATCGTCTCCAGGTAGACGGCGAGCCGCTGCCGGTCGGCGGTGCGGGCCAGGCCGATCGCGTTCCGCAGGGTGAGGGCTCGCGAGGCTTCGCCGATCGCCTTCAGGACGCCGGCCAGGGCCTGGTCCGCGCCGTTGGCGGGATCCGCCCACCGCGGAGGTCGCGTGTTCGACATCATTCACCTTGCCGTCCTTGAACTCTGAGCAGGTCCGGTCTCGTCATCCGAGGCTCCGGTTATCAGCTCAGGAGATGAGCAGTGCATGAATTGCCCGTTTCCTTCGGCCGTCCATTCCTGTGCGCTGAAGGGGACAGCGCGGATCCCGATCTCTACCGGCTGTCCTATCGATGACCTGGCAGGAGAAACCCCATGAACGAGAGCACAGACAGCAAGTGTCCCATCGTCCTCATTCATGGGCTGTGGCTGACCCCGCGTGCCTGGGAACACTGGATAGCCCGCTACACCGCGCTCGGCCACCAGGTGTCCGCTCCGGCCTGGCCGGGCATGGAGATCGAGGTCGAAGCCCTGCGCAAGAATCCTTCCGTCATGAACGGCCTGGGCGTGACCGAAGTGGCCGACTTCTACGAGAAGGTCGTCCGCGAGCAGACGCGGCCACCCATCATCGTCGGCCACTCCTTCGGCGGCCTGATCACGCAGATCCTGCTGGATCGCGGCCTCGGCGTCGCCGGCGTCGCGATCTCCTCCGCCCCGATCAAGGGCGTGCTGCGGTTGCCGCTCAGCAGCCTGCGTTCGGCCCTCCCGGTCCTGGCCAACCCCCGTAACCGGTCCAGGACCGTGGCGCTCAGCGCCGAACAGTTCCACTACGCGTTCACCAACACCCTGACCGCGCAGGAGTCCGAGGCGATCTACCAGCGCTACCACGTGCCGGCCCCCGGCCGGCCGCTGTTCCAGGCCGCCACCGCCAACCTGCGGCGGCATGCCGCCACCCGGGTCGATGTGCGCAACGACACGCGTGCCCCGCTCCTCCTGATCGCCGGCGGCGCCGACCACACCGTCCCCGTCACGCTGGTACGGGCGATCTACCAGCTCTACCGCAAGTCCCGTGCGGTCACCGACTACCAGGAGTTCGCCCGCATGCCGCACTTCTCCCTCGGTGCCCCCCAATGGGAGAAGGTCGCCGACCACGTCGTCTACTGGGCGCAACGGCACATCACGCGACAGGCCAGAAACAACCCGGCGAAGCACGACGGATGATGCGGCCCCGGCGGCCGGCGAGGCACGCGCCGACCGCCGGAAGGGCGGCCCCGGCGAGCGCGGCCCCTGCCGGGCTGCTCTCCGGCATTTCCCTTGTTTGAAGCTTGAAAGAGTGCCTATCTCCGGCCGGTGGGGAAGTTCACGGATATGGATCCACGTCAGGAGCGCCTGTTGCGGTTGGTTCCTGCGACCTTGGCGAGGATGGCCGCGTGGTGCGCGTGCCTGATCGTCATCGGCATCGTGGCCAACTACGTGTTCGGTTTCGTGGCGACGATGCGCATCGTCGCCCTGCCGGTGGCGGTCGCCCTGTTGCTGACCGCGTTGCTGTTCCCGCTCACCCGGCGCCTGCACGCGTCGGGCCTGCGGCCGATCTACGCCACCTGGGTGACCATGCTCGTCGCCTTCGCCGTGCTGGGCGGGACGGGCTGGATCGTCGGCGTCCGGGCCAACGAGGAGTTCCCCGGCCTGGTGACACAGGTCAGGCAGACGGCCAAGACGGTGGAGGGCTGGCTCTACACCGGTCCTTTGCACCTGGAGCCGATCCAGCTCAGCGGCTGGGTGGACGAGATCGCCAAGTTCGTCACCGAGCGGCAGCAGCAGATCACCTCGACGGTCCTGGCGGGCACCGTGGTCGTGGTGGAGGTGCTGGCCTCGATCGTGCTCCTGCTGTTCGTGACGTTCTTCCTGCTCAAGGACGGTGACCAGATCTGGTCCTGGTTCCTCAAGGCGTTCGGCCGGATGGCGCCGCGGGTCGACCGGGCCGGGCGGACCGCCTGGACCACGCTGTCGCACTACGTGCAGGGCACGGTGGCCGTGGCCGCGGTGCACGGCGTGCTCATGGGCGTGGTGCTGGCCGTCATGGGCGTCCCGCTCTGGGCGGCACTCGCCGTGCTGATCTTCCTGGCCAGCTTCATCCCGATCGTCGGCATCCTGTTCGCCGGCGCGGTCGCGACGCTGGTCACGCTCGGCGCGAAGGGCCCGATCTACGCGCTGATCTTCATCGGCATCCTGATCGTCGAGCAGCAACTGGAGAACCACGTGCTCCAGCCGCTGATCGTGGGCCGGGTGCTGCACTTCCACCCGCTGGCGATCATCATCGTGCTGGCCGTCGGCGGCATCCTCGCCGGGATCGCGGGCGCCGTCGTGGCCGTGCCGATCACCGCCATCCTCTACCGCGCCGTGCCCGAGCTCTTCAAGGACGATCCGATCCCCCTTCCGGCAGGACCGCCCCCAGGACCACCCCCAGAACCGCCGGCGCGGGCCGTGCCTCAGGGGAAGGAACCCGAGCAGAAGGGCTGACGGGCCCGCCGCGATCTCAAGCGGGGGCCGTCACCTTCCGATCCGGCCTGCTGGGCTCGTCCTCGGTGGTGAAGACGAACCCGAGTGCGTCAACGGTGACCTTGGCGATGTGACCGGGCCGGAGATCGCCGTAGAGGATCTGCTCCGACAGGGAGTCCTCCAGCTCGCGCTGGATCGTCCGGCGCAGCGGCCGGGCGCCCATGACGGGGTCGTAGCCGCGGTCGGCCAGCAGCTGCT